>NZ_JAAGLT010000022.1 GCF_010548275.1 Streptomyces sp. SID12488 | reverse complement strand
GCCCGGTTACATTCCGAACCCGGAAGCTAAGCCTCACAGCGCCGATGGTACTGCAGGGGGGACCCTGTGGGAGAGTAGGACACCGCCGAACAAATATTGCGAAAAGCCCTGTACCGGGTTCACCGGTGCAGGGCTTTTCTGCGTTTCCGGTCATTTGTCATTTAGGGTCCGGTTATGCGCTATGACCTCGTCATCTTCGACAACGACGGTGTTCTCGTCGACAGTGAGTCGATCTCCAACACGCTCCTGGCGGCCTATCTCACCGAGCTCGGGCATCCGACCTCGTACGAGGACTCCCTCCGCGACTACATGGGGTCCGCCATGCACCGCGTACACGATCTGGTGGAGGAGCGGAGTGGGCGGCGGTTGCCGGACGACTTCGATGACGTCTTTCACGGGCGGGTGTTCGCTGCCTTCGAGCGGGAGCTGGAGCCGGTGGCCGGCGTGGTCGGCGTACTGGAGAAGCTGCGGGCTGGCGGAGTGCCGTACTGCGTGGCTTCCTCCGGGAGTCATGAGCGGATTCGGGTGGGGCATCGGACTACCGGGCTTGAGGGGTGGTTTGACCGTGAACGGGTTTTCAGTGCGCAGGATGTGGGGCGGGGGAAGCCGGCGCCCGATCTTTTCCTGTACGCGGCGGAGCGTATGGGAGTGGCGGCTGAGAGGTGTGTGGTGGTGGAGGACAGTCCGTTGGGGGTGCGGGCCGCTGTTGCCGCCGGGATGGACGTGCTCGGGTTCACTGCCATGACTCCGGCCGAGCGGCTGGTCGGGGCCACTCAACTCTTCGGCAGTATGGGCGAGTTGACTGAGCTGGTCGTTTGAGATTGGGCACAGGCCGCGGCTGACAATTGTCATCCCTGGGTCTGGACGATCGTTTCTGTTGGTGGGGTGGGGGTGACCGCGAGGCTTGAGGCATGACAACAGTGACGACGAACTCGGCCTCCCTTCGCCGGAGCCTGCTGCCCCTGGTCCTCGATGTGGCGGTTCCCGTCGGGTCGTACTACGTGTTCAAGAACGGGCTCGGGATGAGTGCCGTCGCCGCGCTCGGGTGGAGCAGTGCCGTTCCCGCGGTGCGGACCGGGTGGAGTGTCGTGCGGGGGCGGACGGTCAACGCGATGGCCGCGCTCATCCTCGCGGTCAATGTCGTGGGGGTGCTGCTCAGTTTCGTCGCCGGGGATGCGCGGCTGATGCTCCTGAAGGACAGCGGGGTCAGCAGCGTCGTCGGGATCGGGGTGCTGGTGTCGGTCCGGCTGGGGCGGCCGATGATGACAGAGGGGATGAAACCGTTCCTCGTGAGAGGGGATGCCGAGCGCGCCGCCGCCTGGGAGCGGTTGGGCGCTGGGTCCTTGCGGTTTCGGCGGGCCGAGCGGACCTTCTCGGTGGTGTGGGGTGTGGCTCTGCTGGGGGAGTGCGTCGCGCGGATCGTGGGGGTCTGGGTCCTTCCCGTCGGCACCATGGTCTGGCTCGGCACCCTCGTGATGGTCGGGGCGATGATGGTGGCCGTTCTCGTCGGCGGTGCGCTTGCCGTTGATCCCATGAAGGGGATGCTTCGCGATGAGGTCGCCCGGTATCGCGATCGCGGCAGCGAAGTCATCGTGGCTGGAATTGGCGCCGGAATCGATACAGGTTGTGCTGGTGCGGTTGCTCAGCGTGCTTAGTAGGGCGTTGTTGCTGGGTGAGATCAAAGGTGAGCAGAATTCATGTTCCGAATCATCTACCCACGAGTAAGCCGGGGCCCTACGCTCGCCGCCATGACAGATGTGCTGCGGCGCGGTAGAGCCTCGCTGGCGTTCAGCTTTTTTGCCCAGGGCGCTGCCTTCGCGCTGCTCGTGACGCGGATCCCGGCCATCCAGGACCGGTACGGCATTTCCGACGCGATGCTGCCCCTCTTCCTCGCCGCCGTGCCGGTGCTGGCCGGGGTCGGCAGTGTGTGCGCCGAGCAGTTGGTGAAGCGGGTGCCCCCCAGCCTCGTACTGAGGTGGTCGCAGCCCGTCGTACTCCTGGCGCTTCTCGGTGTCGGTGCCGGGGACCATGTGGCCGAGGTGGCTGTGGCGCTGGGGGCGTTCGGGCTGGCCGTCGGTGGGCTCGACGCCTCGATGAACATGCTCGGGGTGAGTCTGCAGCGGGCGTACGGGCGCAGCATCATGCTCGGGTTCCATGCGGCGTTCAGTCTGGGCGGGATCATCGGGGCCTCGCTGGCCTGGGTGGGCGCGCACTGGCATCTCGCCCTCTTCGTGTCCTATCTGCCGGTGGTGGCCGTGATGTTGCCGGCCGCGCTGCTCGGAAGTCGTTGGTACGTCGACGCGACGAGGGACGAGGGAGGTGCGGAGGCGAAGTCCGGCTCGGCGCCGACCGACGCGGCCCCTGAGGGCGCCGACTCCGGTGCTCTCGTCTTCAAGATGCTGCTGCCGCTGTGCCTGGTGATGACCTTCGCCTACATCGGGGACTCGACCGTCTCCAACTGGAGTGCGAAGTATCTGCAGGACGTGCTCGGGAGTTCGGAGCAGCTCGCGACCGTTCCGTACAACGTGTACATGGTCACCACGCTCATCGGGCGGACCATCGGGGATGTCGGCGTACGGAAATTCGGGGCCGTGACCGTCGTACGAGCCGGGGCGCTGGTGGCCGCGCTCGGATTCGGTGTGGTGGCCGTGGCGCCCGGGGCGTGGGTCGGGATGCTCGGATTCACGTTGCTGGGGCTCGGGTTGTGTGTGATCGTGCCGCAGACCTTCGCCGCCGCCGGACGGCTGTTCCCCGGTGCTTCGGATGCCGCCGTCGCGCGGCTCAACATCTTCAACTATGTGGGTTTCCTGGTCGGTTCGCCCCTGGTGGGGGCTCTGGGTGATCTGTGGAGCTACCGGGGGGCGATGCTCGTTCCGATGGTGCTTGTCCTGGTGACGTTGAGGTACGCGGGGTCGTTCGATCCTGGACCTGCCCGATACGGTGACAAGCATGAGCGGCCGCGCACAGCTGATGTGGGACGAGGCAGTAACGGGGTATGACTTCGGTCCGGACCACCCGATGGATCCGGTCCGGCTCGCCCTGACCCGGCGACTCGTCGACGCCTTCGGGCTCGACCGGGAAGTGGACGTGGTCTCGGCGAAGCCCGCCGGGGAGTCGACCCTGCGGCTTGTGCACCGTGCGGACTACATCGAGGCGGTCAAGGCGGCCTCCGCCGATCCGGGGGCGGCCGACCAGTCGTACGGGCTGGGGACCGTCGATGATCCCGCCTTCGCCGGGATGCACGAGGTGTCCGCGCTGATCGCCGGGCAGTCGGTGGGGGCCGCCGAGGCCGTGTGGCGCGGGGAAGCGCTGCACGCCGTCAACTTCGCGGGCGGCCTGCATCATGCGATGCCCGGGGGCGCGTCTGGCTTCTGCATCTACAACGACGCCTCGCTGGCCATCGCCCGGCTCCTGGAGCTGGGGGCGGAGCGGGTTGCCTACGTGGATGTGGACGTGCATCACGGGGACGGGGTCCAGGCCGCGTTCTGGGAGGATCCGCGGGTTCTGACCATCTCGTTGCACGAACATCCGCGCACCCTGTTCCCGCAGACCGGGTGGCCCGAGGAAACAGGGGCGGAGGGCCCCGCGGAGGGGAGTGCCGTCAACGTGGCGCTGCCCGCCGGGACCGGGGACGCCGGGTGGCTGCGGGCCTTCCACGCGGTCGTGCCCGAGCTGATCGCCGACTTCCGGCCGCAGGTGCTGGTCACCCAGCACGGGGCCGACACCCACTTCGAGGATCCGCTCGCGCATCTCGCCGTGTCGTTGGACGCGCAGCGGGCGGTGCAGGTCGCCTGTCACGACCTGGCGCACGAGTACGCCGACGGGAAGTGGATCGCCCTGGGCGGGGGCGGATACGCGGTGGTGGAGGTCGTACCGAGGTCCTGGACACACCTGGTGGCGATCGCGGCGGGGCGGGCCGTCGAGCCCACGGCTGTGATCCCGGAGGGGTGGCGGCAGGAAGTGTTCGCGCGTACACGGCAGTTGGCGCCGGCGCGGATGACGGACGGGCGGTGGCCGGTGTCGTACGCGGGCTGGGAGGCGGGGTACGACCCGGCCGACCGGTTGGACCAGGCGATCATCGCGGCGCGCAAGGCGGTTTTCCCGTTGCGGGGGTTGCTGGCGTAGGTGACGCCGGCTGTGGGTTGCGGTGCGGGGAGCCGACCCCGGCAGCCCTGGTCGCGGGCTCGGTGCCGGGGTCGATTCCTGTGCGGGACGCGCGCCGACGTCAGTTGCAGACGCCCGTGCCGGACCCCTCGACGCCGTTGATCGCGCCGAACCACTGGACGCAGTAGCCACGGGAGGGGTAGTACACCGGGCCCGCGTAACTGAGGTACCTGTCGGCGTCCTGGACCGAGGTGGTCTCGTGGTCAGCGATGACATTGAGCTCGATGCGGATCTGGGTGCGAGGGCCGGTCGAGTTGCGGAGGGTCACCGCGCAGGTCTTGCCCTCGGCCTCGCTCCATGTGACGTAGATCCGGCCGACGCTGCCGACCGCCGTGGTGGCGACGGTCTTGTAGCCGGGGCCGCAGAGGCCCTCGGCCGTCGAGTTTGACGCGGCGGACGCCGGCGCCGCGGTGGCGACCGTGCCGCCGAGTGCGGCGAGAGCGGCGAGCGCCGCGGTGGCGGTGGCCGTACGACGGGACAGCTTCATGGTGTTTCCCCCGTGGTGATGGTCGGTGGGTGCGGGTCCGCGGATGCCGGTGGTCGACCGGCTGCCGCCGCACACATGAACTGAGACTCGGAAACCCGTACGACAGTTGCAGACACTCCGTCACTGTTCCGTCACCGGTGTAACAGCCCGCCCAGGGGCGGAGGTTCGTGCTGTTACGCCAACTGTGCGGTGTTTTCGGCATTCCTGCCGTGCCCGGTGCCGCCGTCCGTCACCATCGCTTTCGTGCTGAGTGCCGGGGCGTTGCGTGCCCATCTCCTGGCCGCCCGTCTCGCCGGGCCCGTGGCCACCTCGCGGGAGGAGAGTCTGCGGAGTTATCGGCTTTTCGCCGCCCGTGATCCCCGGGTGACGATCGGACTCGATCCCGAACGGACTTGGCGGCAAAGGGATCTGCTCCGGTTGATGGCCGACAGGTGCGGGGTTTCTGCCGATCCGCAGTGCACCTCCGGATGTGATGTGATCGACCCGGAACGGACGCTCGTGGCCCTCGACGCCTTCGCCGAACGACTCTCCGCAGTCGCGCGGCGCCGGGCTCCCGTACTCCTGGGCACCGGTCACCCGCATCGACTGCTCGATTTCTACGCCGCACTGGCAGACGCTCTGTCGGCGGCGGGATGTGCTGTTCTCACCCCAGCGCAGGGTAGCTCTGTCGACATAACGACCCGGTTCGGTCTACGCACGTACAACCTCGACTACGTACGAGGAGTCGGGCTGGTACGGGAACAGGGTGCTGGGGCCGCCGGGCGTGAGCCGGGCGCACACACGCACTCTCCCCTCCCCGTTCGGACCGCTCTGACGGCCGCCGCCGAGGCCGGCGGGACGTTCCCGGAGCTGGTGATCGGGGACCACGGGTGGGTCTGCGGTGCAGGTCAACTGGGGTTCGAGGCCATCGGGCTGGCCGATACGGACGATCCCGCGCTCTTCGTCGGAGAGGCAGAGGGGCGCGTGTCCGTCGTCGTTCCACTTGATGACGCTGTGCGGTCTGATTACTACCGGCCGATTACCCGCTACGTACTCAATCGAGCGTGTCTGTCACAGTAGGCCGCCGATGGGTGCACCTCTTCCCCACTCGCATCACCCGCCCCTACATTGGGGAGTGAGCACGCAGCGACGAAGAGTCACCGGAAGGGGAAGCCGGTGGCCAGTCGAGTGCGGAAGGTTCGGGTGTGTCATGGCTGCAGCTGGCGAGAGGCCTCTGAACGAGGTTCAGTTCCTGACCGTGGCGGAAGTCGCCTCGGTGATGCGAGTGTCCAAGATGACCGTGTACCGGTTGGTGCACAGCGGTCATCTGCCCGCGATTCGGGTGGGGCGGTCCTTCCGCGTCCCCGAGCAGGCGGTTCATGAGTACCTCCGCGAGAGCTATGTGGGGGTGGAGACAGCCTGACGGCGGTCGAGGGGGGGCGGATGGGGACCCTCAGGGCTTTACCGGGTCCCACTTGATCTCGTCCGATCTCCTCGATCGCCCTCGATTACGACCTCAGCGCTCGGACGGGTAGGCTGGCCCCTTGTAGGTCGTATGGGCCCATGGCGCCCAACGCCGAGTTATGAGAAGTGAGCGAGGGTAGTCGTGGGCTCTGTTATCAAGAAGCGGCGCAAGCGGATGGCCAAGAAGAAGCACCGCAAGCTGCTGAAGCGCACGCGCGTTCAGCGTCGCAACAAGAAGTAGTAGTCGGTCCGGTCGCGAGATCGGAACCGCTGCTTCTCCGCGACGCAATGAAAGCGTGAGCGTGAGTTTGAGGACTGTGGCCCCCCACCGGTTTCCGGTGGGGGGCCACAGTCGTACATTCAGGGTCCCCGTGACTTCATGCATCGGGCGGGCATCACAGCGCAACAACAACCCGCTAGGTTGGGCTGCGCACGGGAAACACGGCTGGAAGGAAGGCGCTGATCTTGGGCAAGGTCGTGCTCGTGACCGGAGTGGCCCGTCAGCTGGGGGGCCGGTTCGTACGGCGGATCCAGCGTGACCCCCAGGTGGACCGGGTTATCGGCGTGGACGCGGTCGCCCCCGAGCACCATCTGGGCGGCGCCGACTTCATCCAGGCCGACATCCGGCAGCCCACCATCGCGCGGGTGCTCGCCGAGACGAACGCCGACACGGTCGTGCACCTGGACGTGACGGGCATCGCGCTGGGCAGCGGCAGCCGGGTCGCGCTCAAGGAGACCAACGTCATCGGCACCATGCAGTTGCTGGGTGCCTGTCAGAAGTCGCCCACCGTGAAGCGGCTCGTCGTGAAGTCCAGTACGAACGTGTACGGCTCCGCGCCCCGGGATCCGGCGGTGTTCACCGAGACCACGTCGCCCAAGTCGCTGCCCAGCGGCGGCTTCGCCAAGGACGCGGTCGAGGTCGAGGGGTACGTACGCGGGTTCGCGCGGCGCCGGCCCGACGTCGCCGTGGCCGTGCTGCGCTTCGCCAACATCCTGGGGCCGACCGCGGATTCGCCGCTCGCCCAGTACTTCGCGATGCCGGTCCTGCCGACCGTGTTCGGCTACGACCCCCGGCTCCAGTTCGTGCACGAGGACGACGTGATCGAGGTCCTGCGCATCGCCTCGCACGAACCGGAGCGCGGAACGCTCAACAGCGGCACGTTCAACATCGCCGGCGACGGGGTCCTGCTGCTCTCGCAGTGCTCCCGGCGGCTCGGCCGCCCCACCATGCCGCTGCTGCTGCCCGCGGTCACCTGGGCCGGTTCGCTCGTGCGTACGCTGGGCGTGTCGGACTTCTCGCCCGAGCAGATCCGGCTCCTCACGCATGGCCGGGTCGTGGCGACGAATCAGATGCGCGAGACTCTGGGGTACCGGCCGAAGTTCACGACCGCCGAGACGTTCGAGGACTTCGCGCGCGTCCGCGGTCCCGGTCTGCTGCCGCCGGCGGCCCTCGCGCGGGTCGTCGACCGGATCGCCGGGTTGCCCTTCGCACCCTTCGCGGGCGGTGCCCGCGCCACGACCACCACCACAGTCACGACAGCTGCCGAAGCGACCTGACGGCGACAGCCCACCGACGCAGAGCGCCAACCGAGGAGCGCATCAACGATGGCGGATGCCAAGGTCATTCCGTTCGACGACGACAGGTCCCGCACGGGCGCCGCCCCGCGGCCGTCGCGCCGCCGGAGCGCGGGGCGGCGCAAGGGCGAATCGGCGGTGGTTCGCGAGGTCCAGCCCCTGCCAGGACGGGCCCGTCCACAGGATGATGTTCAGGTGACACAAGAGCAACAGCCGCCCCAGCAGTCCCAGGACCACCCTGAGCACCAGTCTCCGTCGCCCGCCCCGGATGCGGGTGGCGTCGGCGGCCTGGAGCGGCGTATCGCGGGCGGCCTGTCCTTCCTGCGTCGCCGGCTCACCGGGGACTACGAGGTCGACGACTTCGGCTACGACGCCGAACTCACCGACCAGGTTCTGATGTCGATGGTGCGCCCGCTGTACGAGAAGTACTTCCGGGTCGAGGTCAAGGGCATCGAGAACATCCCGACCGAGGGCGGCGCGCTGATCGTCGCCAACCACTCCGGGACGCTGCCGCTGGACGGCGTGATGATGCAGGTCGCCGTGCACGACAACCATCCGGCGGGCCGCCATCTGCGGCTCCTCGCGGCGGACCTGGTCTTCATGCTGCCGGTGATCAACGAACTGGCCCGCAAGGCCGGTCACACCCTGGCCTGCGCCGAGGACGCGGAACGGCTCCTGGGGCGCGGCGAACTGGTCGGCGTGATGCCGGAGGGCTTCAAGGGCATCGGCAAGCCGTTCAGTGAGCGGTACAAGCTCCAGCGCTTCGGGCGTGGCGGCTTCGTGTCGACGGCACTGCGGCAGCGCGCGCCGATCATCCCGTGCTCGATCGTCGGGGCCGAGGAGATCTACCCGATGATCGGCAACGCGAAGACGCTGGCCCGGGTGCTCGGCTTCCCGTACTTCCCGATCACCCCGACGTTTCCGTTGCTGGGTCCGCTGGGCGCGATCCCGCTGCCCACGAAGTGGACGATCCAGTTCGGCGAGCCGATCCGTACGGACGGCTATCCGCCGGAGGCGGCCGAGGACCCGATGCTGATGTTCAACCTGACGGACCAGGTCAGGGAACAGATCCAGCACACCCTCTACAAGCTGCTGGTGCAGCGGCGGTCGGTCTTCTTCTGACGCGGTTCTTTCTCTTTCGCTTTGGCCGATGCCTGTACGGCGGTTGGGGCGCCCTTCGTCAAGAAGGGCGCCCCAACCGCCGTACGGCCGACTGCTGCTAGCTCGCGTCCTCGCTGTCGATGCCCAGGCCGGGCAGCAGGCCCGGGAGGAGCGGTGGGAGCGTGACGTCCGGTTCGGTGGTGGACGGGGTGCTCGTCGACGGGGACGCCGTGCCGCTGTTCTGGGGCGGGTCGAGGAGGCCCCCGGTGTTGCCGCCGAGCAGGCCGTCGCTACTGGCGCCGGAGGCGGACGGCTTGGGGTTGCCGCTGCTGGGGTCGCGCCCGTCGGCGGGGTCGCCGCCGGTATCGCTGGGCGCGGCCGACCGGTCGGAACCGGACGAACTCGTGCTCGACTCCGGCCCGGAGCCCTGCCGCTGGCCCCCGCCGCCACCCGCGCCGCCGCCGCTCCGGGAGGGAGGCTTCGGCAGCAGGGACTGGAGCGGGGCGACCTCTTGGTCTATGGCGTCGAAGACCGACGACACCTCCTGGCTCACGTCCCCGAGCTGCACGGGAAGACGGTCGCGCAGGGCGCCCCAGGCCTCGCGGTGGGAGCGGGAGAACGCGTCCAGGGCCTGGATGGGGCCCAGGGAGTCCGGGTCGCGCTGATACGCCTCGTGCAGCAGGCGGTGGCCCTCCGAGACGTCGTGCCTCATACCCGAGAGGGCGCGGCGGATCTCGCCGAGCGACTCGTGGTCGAGCTGACCGGCGCGGTCGCGCTCCATCAGCCGGCGTGCCTCGTTGAGCCGGGTCGAGGCCTGGTCGAGGTAGACCTGGCCGCGTTCGCTGTCGCTGTCGGCCAGGTAGTTGAGCTTGACGTCCTCGATGCCGCGCTTGAGGCCGTAGAGCGAGTCACCGGGCAGGGCGTCGGAACTGGCAGCGGCGACGCCGCCGAAGGCTCCCGCGGCCACACCCACGCTGAGTCCGCCGGCGGCGAGACCCTTCGTGAGCCGTGTACGCGGTCGCAACTTCCCCAGCCCGCTCGCCCGGTGAGCGCCCTTGGCCCGGGAGCGCTGCTCGGGCACCAAAGGGTTCGCCGCCTCGCCTCCCGGCACCGTGCCGTCCCGCAGCATGGCCTCCATCGCGGCCACCAACTGGGCCCGGTGGACGACCTTGACAGCGGGGTCGAGCACCGGCTTGGGCAGTTCGCCGAGACCGGTCGCGAGGGCCACCAGTGGGTTCGGTTCGGTCCGTTCCGCCCGGTGGTCCGCCTGGTGGTCCGCCCGTTCCGCGGCAGCCGGGGCCGGTTCCGGTGCGGTGTCCGGTGCCGGTCCTTCGGGCTGTTCGGCCGCCGAGTCCCGGTCGGACAGCTCCTCCAGGGCCTGGGCGAAGGCGTTCGCCCGCCGGTGCGCCGAAACGTTCGCGATCACTGGCGGCACCTCCTCTCGTCATGACGGTCGGCTCCCCAGGGGGTCCTGAGGGTTGCACTTTCCTGACCATGTCCACTCGATCGGGTGATCGGAGACGGCCAGGGAGTGACCACAGGGAGCCTGTATCCCGCACAACGAGTGGCGCGGCACTTGGGTTACGGACGGCGGATGATCGGACCGCGAACTCAACGGACTTTCACGGAAGGTGAGTTGGTCGTCGCTGAGTGTGCTGTCCCCGGGCGGGCGAAGGCAGGACGAGTCCGCGGTGCGGTGCGGGGCACGGTGTGACGTGCGCGGAGTACCTCTTACGGTGCTCAGCGCGCGTCTTCCGGGAGGAGCCGGGCGAGTGTACGGACGGCGCGGTACTGGAGGGTCTTGATGGCGCCCTCGTTCTTGCCCATCACGCGCGCGGTCTCGGCGACGGACAGCCCCTGGAGGAAGCGCAGGGTCACGCACTCCTGCTGCTGGGGGTTGAGGCGTCGTACGGCGTCGAGGAGAGCCGCGTTCGAGAGGGACTCCAGGACGGAGTCCTCCGGTGAACGCGCGACCTCGTTGGCGTCCAGCATCTCGCCCGTGGTCACTTCGAGCCGGAAACGGCTGGACTTGAAGTGGTCGGCGACGAGGTTGCGGGCGATGGTGACCAGCCAGGCGCCGAAGTCGCGGCCCTGCCAGGTGAAGGTTCCGATGCGGCGCAGGGCGCGCAGGAACGTCTCGCTCGTCAGGTCCTCTGCGGTGGCCTTTCCGCCCACCCGGTAGTAGATGTACCGGTACACAGTGTCGCTGTACTGGTCGTAAAGGCGGCCGAAGGCGTCGGCCTCACCGGCCTGGGCACGCTCGACAAGGTCCATCATGCGGGCGCTGTCGCTGTCCGCGGCGGGGCGGCGAGGTGCGGCGGCGCCGGCCGCGCGCCCTCGTCGGCCGACCGCGGCGGTGCCGTCGGCCAGTGCGTAGCACGGGCCGAGTGGTGCGGCGGTGGCGAATGCGGGTACGGCGTACGCGGTGGGGACGAAGCCGCGCAACAGGTCTAGGACCGTTGCGCGCAGCGTAGCCAGGCCCGAGGCGTCAACCCCGACGTGTGGGTACACGGGACTCCCAGAGGCAGAGCTTCCATCACGTGCAGTGCGGGACCGTTCACCCGTCGTAGCGACGGAGGGGTACCGGTTTGCGTCTGAGGAGAATAACGCTTCGTACAGGCGCTGCTACACCCGGTTGCTCAAATCATCGATTACGTCGCTTCTGTTACCTATTGGCGCTCGTTTAAGTGCCGCAATGTGACAGATCGTTGATCGATTAAGGCCGAGTTGAGCTCCGCTCAGGGCGTGTTGTGGCTGTGCACTGCCAACGGGACTGGTGGAGGGGTTACGGGGGCACGGCGGGGCGAATGATTGTTTCTTCGCCCTCGCCGCCCCTGCCGGGTCAGCGGCGGCGGCGGTGGAGGGCGATGGCCGCCGCCGTGCCGCCGGCCACCGCTCCTACGCCGGCTGCCGCCGGGATGCCGACCTTCGCCGCCTTGCGGGCGGTGCGGTAGTCCCGTAGGCGCCAGTCCAGGTGGCGGGCGTGCTTGCGGAGCTTGGCGTCCGGGTTGATCGCGTAGGGGTGGCCGACCAGGGAGAGCATGGGGATGTCGTTGTGCGAGTCGCTGTACGCCGCGCAACGGGTCAGGTCCAGGTCCTCCGCCGTCGCCAGGGCGCGTACCGCCTCCGCCTTGGCCGGGCCGTGCAGGGGTTCGCCCACCAGCTTGCCCGTGTACACGCCGTCCACCGACTCCGCGACGGTGCCCAGCGCGCCCGTCAGGCCGAGGCGGCGGGCGATGACCGTGGCGATCTCGACCGGGGCCGCCGTCACCAGCCACACCTTCTGGCCCGCGTCCAGGTGCGCCTGGGCCAGAGCGCGCGTGCCCGGCCAGATGCGCTCGGCCATGTACTCGTCGTAGATCTCCTCGCCGATCGACATCAGTTCGGCGACGCGGTGGCCCTTGACGATGGAGAGCGCGGAGTCCCGGGCGTCCTGCATGTGCTCGGGGTCCTCGATGCCGGCCAGCCTGAACCACGCCTGCTGCCAGGCGAACCGGTAGAGGTCGCGGGACTCGAAGAACTTCCGCTTGTACAGGCCCCGGCCGAAGTGGAAGATCGCGGCGCCCTGCATCACGGTGTTGTCGAGGTCGAAGAAGGCGGCGGCCCTGACATCACCGAGGACGGGGAACGCGGGTTCCTCGGCGGCGCCCGGCAGTTCCGGCGCGGGCGTCAGTTCCTCCAGCTCCTGGGAGGACTTGCGCGCTGCCTCCGCCGAGGCCTCGCCTGCCAACACGCTCCGCGCCGTGGCGGAGCGCCTACGGGGAGTGAGCCATCCGAGAGCGGCCATGGCGTGAGCATAGCCAGTTTGTTCGGTGCTTCCGGAGTCGAGAGGTTTGGAGGTTGTGAACTCTCCGCGACCGCACAGTTAAAGAAGCGGTCCGGGGGCTGTGCCGGGACGTCGGACAGCTCCTCGGCAGGCGCGGGACAATGGGTTCATGGGTCCCCTCTTTCGGCGCGTCGAGCGTCGTACGCCACAGTCCCGGCTCGTCACTCTCATCCGGAAGCCCGGTTGTCATTTGTGTGATGACGCACAGGGGGTTGTCGAGAAGGTGTGTGCCGATCTTGGGGTGCCGTGGGAACAGAAGGACATCACTCAGGACGAAGAACTCAACCGTGAGTACTGGGAACAGATCCCCGTCGTGCTCATCGACGGCGCCCAGCACACGTTCTGGCGCGTCAGCGAAGAACGTCTTCGCAAAGCCCTCACATAGATTCCCGATGGATTACCGAGTGGTCGAGTTCCGACCAAGTGCTGACCGAGCAGTCCAAGTGGTCCGGAAAGTCGCTTAGGATCGAGTGCGGTTCAGATCTCGGGGGCGGGATTCATGAGGAGTGTGTGAGGTTTTGCCCCCGAACGGTGCCTGTGACGGCGAGGGACAACGGTGCTTGTGCGCCGGTTCCATACGCGTGCGACAGGGGTGCGTGACCCCGGTCACGTTGGGTGGGCAAATCGGACACCATCTTTGTGCACGCGTTCACAAAGACATAGCCTGCATTCGACGGGGCGGTCCAGGAACGTGTGACCGCCTGCAGCCCCGCGCTACCCGCAGGAGCACCGTGGCAACTGGCCGAACTCACCGAACGGCGACCCGCAGCCGAGGGATTCCCGAGGCCACCGTCGCCAGGCTTCCGCTGTACCTCCGTGCGCTGACCGGACTGTCGGAGCGCTCGGTACCCACTGTCTCCTCCGAGGAACTGGCAGCCGCCGCGGGCGTCAACTCCGCGAAGCTGCGCAAGGACTTCTCCTACCTGGGCTCCTATGGGACGCGTGGTGTGGGGTACGACGTCGAGTATCTCGTCTATCAGATCTCGCGTGAGCTGGGCCTGACCCAGGACTGGCCGGTAGTGATCGTCGGCATCGGTAATCTCGGCGCCGCCCTCGCGAACTACGGCGGCTTCGCCTCCCGTGGATTCCGCGTGGCCGCCCTCATCGACGCCGATCCCGACATGGCGGGAAAGCCCGTCGCCGGTATTCCGGTGCAGCACTCGGATGATCTGGAAAGGATCATCGCGGACAACGGTGTGTCCATTGGCGTTATCGCCACCCCCGCCGGTGCCGCTCAGCCCGTGTGCGAACGACTCGTCGCCGCCGGGGTGACCTCCATTCTCAACTTCGCGCCCACCGTGCTGACCGTCCCGGACGGTGTCGACGTACGCAAGGTCGATCTCAGCATCGAGCTGCAGATCCTCGCCTTCCACGAGCAGCGTAAGGCGGGCGAGGTGGCCGACGCCGCCGCCGCTGCCGCCGAAGCCTTGGCGGACGGCACCGCCCCGGTGGTCGCGGCCACGGTGCGGGGCGGCAGTGGTGGTCGTGGCAAAGGACCTGACGGGGACGTTCCCGCCGTGATGCCGGCATGAGTCTCCTCGTCGTCGGGCTGAGCCACCGCAGCGCTCCCGTGAGCCTTCTCGAGCGCGTCGCGCTGTCCCAGGACGCGCAGATCAAGTTGCTTCAGGACACCGTCGCCACCGAGCCGGCCACCGAGGCCGCGCTGCTCGCCACCTGCAACCGCATCGAGCTGTACGCGGACGTGGACAAGTTCCACGCGGGTGTCGCCGAGCTGTCGACGCTGCTCGCCCAGCACAGCGGGGTGGGGCTCGACGAACTCACCCCGTACCTGTACGTGCACTACGAGGACCGGGCCGTCCACCACCTGTTCTCCGTGGCCTGCGGGCTCGACTCCATGGTCGTCGGCGAGGGGCAGGTCCTCGGGCAGATCAAGGACTCGCTCGCGCTCTCCCAGGATCTGCACTCCGCCGGCCGGCTGCTGAACGACCTGTTCCAGCAGGCCCTGCGGGTCGGCAAGCGCGCCCACTCCGAGACCGGCATCGACCGGGCCGGACAGTCCCTGGTCACCTTCGGGCTCCAGCAGCTGGCCGGGGGGAGGGGATCCGGGGTTGCCGGCGGGTCGGTCGAATCC
Organism: Streptomyces sp. SID12488; assembly: GCF_010548275.1. Classification (GTDB taxonomy): domain Bacteria; phylum Actinomycetota; class Actinomycetes; order Streptomycetales; family Streptomycetaceae; genus Streptomyces. The sequence goes on along the minus strand of NZ_JAAGLT010000022.1, from coordinate 150,663 downwards.
TGGGCCGCGGGCAAGAAAGCCCTGGTCATCGGTGCCGGGTCGATGTCCTCACTGGCCGCCGCCACGCTCGCGCGGCTCGGGGTCGCCGAGATCGTCGTCGCCAACCGCACGGCGGACCGGGCCGAGCGGCTCGCGCAGATCATCAACGAGAACAGCGAGAACAGTCAGTACGAGGGTTCCGGAGCCGGCGGTCACGAGGGTGGCGCGGTGTCCGTGTCCGCCCGTGCGGTGCCGATCGAATCGGTGCCCTTCGAGCTGACACGTGCCGATATAGCCGTTTCCTGTACGGGCGCGACCGGGCTGGTCCTCACCGCCGAGATCATCGCGGCGGCCGTCGAGGGCCGGGTGCCGACGGACGAGGCCGGGCTGTCCTCTCGTACGGCCTCGCAGGGTGACGTACGAGACGTGCGAGGGGTTCTGCCGCCCACCAGCATCGGTACCGACGACGGCTGTCCGCTGGATCTCTCCGCCGGGCAGGCCGTGCAGGAGTCGGCCGGGTTCTCGGTGATGGGCGAGGCCGCCGTCGCCGGGATGGACGCGGCGACGCTGGAACAGCACGCCGCCTGGGTGGACAACGGGACTGTCGACCGGCGGGAAGCTGCCCGGCGTACGCCGGACGACGACCGTGAGCTGATCGCCGCGCTCGCCCTGACCGCCGCCACCCTCGGGCGCATTCCCGAGCAGCGGCGCCCCGAGATGCCGGCCGGTGTGCCGCGGCCCCCGGCCGTGCTCTGGCTTCTCGACCTCGCCATGCCCCGGGACGTCGACGCCGCCGCGCACCGGCTGGCCGGAGTGCGGCTGGTGGACATCGAGTCGCTGGCCGAGGCCTCGGCGGACGTCCCGATGGCGGCCGACGTGGACCAGGTCCGGCGGATCGTCGCCGACGAGGTCGCGGCCTTCGGGGCAGCCCTGCGGGCCGCGCACATCACCCCCACCGTCGTCGCTCTGCGCGCCATGGCCGCCGATGTCGTCGCCGGTGAGATCGCCCGCCTCGACGGGCGGCTGCCCGGGCTCGACGAGAAGCATCGGGCCGAGATCACGCAGACCGTACGGCGCGTGGTCGACAAACTGCTGCACGCGCCGACCGTACGGGTCAAGCAGCTCGCGGCCGAGCCCGGCGGCGCCGGGTACGCGGACGCGCTGCGCACCCTGTTCGACCTCGACCAGGAGACGGTCGCCTCCGTGTCCCGGGCGGACCAGGCCGACGAGAACGCAGACCAGAACGCATGGACGAACGCCGGAAGCCGAGGGCGAGCATGAGTGAGCCAGTACAAGGGGCGCTGAGACTTGGGACCAGGCGAAGTCAACTCGCCCTGGCCCAGTCCAGACAGGTCGCCGACGCCGTGCATCGGCTGACCGGGCGGCCCGTCGAGCTCGTGGAGATCACGACGTACGGCGACGTGTCCCGCGAGGACCTCGCCCAGATCGGCGGCACGGGCGTCTTCGTGACCGCGCTGCGGGACGCGTTGCTGCGCGGGGAGGTCGACTTCGCGGTGCACTCGCTGAAGGACCTGCCGACCGCGCAGCCCGACGACCTGGTGCTGGCCGCCGTACCGGAGCGCGAGGATCCGCGTGACGTACTGGTGGCGCGCGACGAGCTGAAGTTCACCGACCTGCCGCGCGGCGCGCGGGTCGGGACGGGCTCGACGCGGCGCACCGCCCAGCTGAACTCGTACGCGCGTGCCCACGACCTGGACATCGAGGTCGTACCGGTCCGGGGGAACGTCGACACCCGGATCGGGTTCGTGCGCAGTGGTGAGCTGGATGCGGTGGTGCTGGCCGCGGCCGGCCTCAACCGCATCGGGCGCGCCGACGAGGTGACCGACTTCCTGTCGGTCGACATGGTTCTGCCTGCCCCTGGCCAAGGGGCCCTGGCGATCGAGTGCAGAGCGGGGAACACCTCCCGCGACTCTGACCTGATCGCGGCACTCGGCGAGCTCGACGACCCGGACACCCGGGCCGCCGTGACCGCCGAACGGTCACTGCTCGCCGCCCTGGAGGCCGGTTGCAGCGCCCCTGTGGGCGCGCTGGCCGACCTGCTGGCCGACGGGCAGATTGTCAAGGAGATGCGCCTGCGCGGCGTCGTCGGCACGACCGACGGCTCGACGCTGGTGCAGCTGTCCACCACCGGTCCCGTGCCCGAGACGTACGACCAAGCAATGGCGCTCGGCCGTGTACTCGCAGCCGAGATGCTTGCCAAGGGCGCGGCCGGTCTGATGGGGGAGCGAGCACAGTGAGCCCCACCAACCTTCCCGCCGGTCCGGACCATGGGCACGTCACCTTTCTCGGTGCCGGACCCGGGGATCCGGGACTACTGACTCTGCGCGCCGTCGAGGCGCTGGCGGTCGCGGACGTACTGGTCGCCGAGCACGAGGTGCTCGACGTCGTACGCCCACACGCCAGACAAGGCGTCGCCGAGCTCAACACCGAATTGGACACGCCTATTGGCAGCACGTATCCAGGCACAGGCACGCCTCAACTAACGGTTGTTGACGGCGCGTCAACGACCGCTGGTGTACCCGCTGTGCGGGATGCCGCACATCTTGTCATGGAGGCCGCACGGGGCGGCAGGCGGGTCGTGCGTGCGGTGTCCGGGGATCCCGGGCTCGACGCGTACGCCGCCGGGGAGATGCTGGCGTGCGTTCGCGCCGGTGTCCCGTTCGAGGTGGTCCCGGGTGTCGCGGCGGCCGTGGGCGTGCCCGCGTACGCGGGTGTGCCGCTGCGGGACGCGCAGGGCGCGGACGTCCGGTTCGTGGACGCCCGTACGGCGTCGGACCGCTGCTGGACCGAGGTCGGGGCGTCCGACGGGACGGTCGTCGTCTCCACGACGCTCGACTCGGTTGCCGCCGCCGCGGGTGAGCTGGTCGCGGCCGGGCGCAAGCCCGACACTCCGCTGACCGTGACGATCGCCGGGACCACGACGCGTCAGCGGACCTGGTCGGCCACGCTGGGGACCATCGCCCAGACGTTCAAGCAAGGCAAGGTGCTCCCGTCCCCCGACGGTGGCCGGCCCGTGATAGCCGTGGTCGGTGAGCGGTTCGCCGCCGCTCAGCGCGAGCAGCTGTCGTGGTTCGAGAACAAGCCGCTGTTCGGGTGGCGGGTGCTGGTGCCGCGTACCAAGGAGCAGTCGGCGTCGCTCTCCGACCAACTGCGGTCCTACGGGGCCGTGCCGCACGAGGTGCCGACGATCGCCGTCGAGCCGCCGAGAACTCCGCAGCAGATGGAGCGGGCGGTCAAGGGGCTGGTCACGGGCCGTTATGAGTGGATCGCTTTCACCTCGGTGAACGCGGTGAAGGCGGTTCGTGAGAAGTTCGAGGAGTACGGGCTCGACGCCCGTGCCTTCGCCGGGATCAAGGTCGCCGCTGTGGGTGACCAGACCGCCAAGGCGCTGGTCGCGTTCGGCGTGAAGCCCGATCTGGTGCCCAGTGGCGAGCAGTCGGCTGCCGGGTTGCTCGACGACTGGCCTCCCTACGACCCGGTCTTCGATCCGATCGACCGCGTTTTCCTGCCCCGGGCCGACATCGCCACCGAGACGCTGGTGGCCGGGCTCATCGAGTTGGGCTGGGAGGTCGACGACGTCACGGCCTATCGGACCGTGCGGGCGTCGCCGCCGCCGCAGGAGACCCGGGAGGCGATCAAGGGGGGTGGCTTCGACGCCGTTCTCTTCACGTCGTCGTCCACCGTGCGGAACCTGGTGGGGATCGCGGGCAAGCCTCACAACGTGACGGTGATCGCGTGTATCGGGCCTGCCACGGCGAAGACCGCCGAGGAGCATGGGCTGCGGGTCGATGTGATGGCTCCGGAGCCGTCCGTGCACAAGTTGGCCGAGGCGTTGGCGGACTTCGGGTTGCGGCGGAGGGCTTCCGCCGTGGAGTCGGGGGATCCGGTCACCCGGCCCAGTGAGCGGCGGCCGGGGGCTCGGCGGAGGCGGACGACTTAGTCCGGGGGCTCGGCGGAGGCGGACGACTTAGTCCGGGGTGCGGTGGGGGCGGCGGTGGGTTGGTTTCGCCCCCGCCGCCCCTTCCCGTCCCGTCCTGTTCCTGGGGGCTGCGCCCCCAGACCCCCCTTCGGCCCTGAAGGCCTCGTCCTCAAACGCCGGACGGGCTGAAATGCCCCCGACGCCGCGTCGGTAAAGGGGGACGTGGGGCGGGCGTAGCGTGTTGGTATGTCGAAGTACGGATCCTTTCCCGGTGCGCGTCCTCGGCGGCTGCGTACCTTGCCTGTCATGCGGCGCATGGTCGCCGAGACCCGGCTGCATCCCGCCGACTTCATCCTTCCCGCCTTCGTGCGGGAAGGGGTGACTGAGCCCGTTCCGATCTCCGCGATGCCCGGGGTCTTCCAGCACACGCGGGACAGTCTGAAGAAGGCTGCCGTGGACGCCGTGGCGGCCGGGGTCTCCGGGATCATGCTCTTCGGGGTGCCCGAGGAGGGGAAGAAGGACGCCCTCGGGACCCCCGGTACCGATCCGGACGGGATTCTCCAGGTCGCCATCCGTGATGTGCGGGCCGAGGTGGGGGACGAGCTGCTCGTCATGTCCGACCTCTGTCTCGACGAGACCACCGATCACGGGCACTGCGGGGTCCTGGACGCGGAAGGGCGCGTCGACAACGACGCCACCCTGGAGCGGTACGCCGAGATGGCCCAGGTGCAGGCTGACGCGGGGGCCCATGTCGTGGGTCCCAGCGGGATGATGGACGGGCAGATCGGGGTCGTTCGCGATGCCCTTGATCAGATCGGGCGCGAGGACGTCGCCATCCTCGCCTACACCGCCAAGTACTCGTCCGCCTTCTACGGGCCCTTCCGGGAAGCCGTCGGCTCCTCGCTGAAGGGGGACCGGAAGACGTATCAGCAGGACCCCGCCAACGTCCGGGAGTCGCTGAGGGAGCTGGCGCTCGACCTGGAGGAGGGCGCCGACATGGTCATGGTGAAGCCCGCCGGGCCCTATCTCGACATCCTCGCCCGCGTCGCCGACGCCGTGGACGTACCTGTCGTCGCCTATCAGATCTCCGGCGAGTACTCGATGGTCGAGGCCGCGGCGGAGAAGGGCTGGGTCGACCGGGAGCGGGCCATCCTGGAGACCCTGACCGGGATCAAGCGCGCCGGCGCGCAGAACATCCTCACCTACTGGGCCACCGAGGCCGCCCGTATGGTGTGAGCCCCTCCGACTCCGAGGGCGGGTCCCGTGCCGGACGCGTGTCCGGGTTCGGAATTCGCGGACGACGATGACGGGCCCTCGTCCCGTACGCCCTCGCCGTCCTCGCACGCCGTGAGTGTGGTGAGCGCGACGAGCGCGATTGCCGTGGCGGCGAACAGGCGCGTACGGGAGGTGCGTACGGACATGGGTGTGCCCTTTCGGAGGGGAAGGGGAGGGGAGGGTGACGGTGCCTCTCGGCTGGCAACAGCTTGTGCCGTGACCCGTCCCAGCACCATGTTTCGCGGCGAATCTGGGACGCCTGTCGGTGGACCACCGCGCTGACCTGCGGTGATGGTGTTCCGTTCCGGGATGGTCCGGGACGGCGGGAGCCTGTTCCGGGACGGTCCGACGGTCGATTTTCGAATATCAACTGCGGTCGCCAGCTAGGTTGTTGTCCGTTGAAGAGGTTTGGACACCAGGCTCCCCATGGAGAGGCCACATGAGCGGCGATGCTCTCAGTCAGGACCCCGCCGAACTGAGAAGGAGGATCGACACCACCAAGGCCCACCCGGCCCGGGTCTACGACGTCTTCCTCGGCGGCAAGGACAACTACGAGGCCGACCGCAACGCGGCCGCCGCAGCGCTCGCCGCCAATCCGCGCGGATACCTGGACGTCCGGCACAACCGCGACTTCATGCGCCGCGCCGTGACCGCCATGGCGACGGACGAGGGCGTCCGCCAGTTCCTCGACATCGGCACCGGCCTGCCCACGCAGGACAACGTCCACCAGATCGCCCAGCGCATCGCCCCCGACACCCGGGTCGTGTACGTCGACAACGACCCGATCGTCCTCGCCCATGCGCGCGCCCTGCTCACCAGCGGGCCGGAGGGCCGCACCGACTACATCGACGCCGACCTGGCCGACCCGGCCCAGATCCTCGAACACGCCCGCAAGACCCTCGACTTCGACCAGCCGATCGCGCTCGTCCTCGCGGCGGTCCTGCACTTCGTGGCCGAGCCGGAGGCGTACGACATCGTGCGCGACCTGGTCGACGCGCTGCCCTCCGGGAGCCGGCTCGTCCTCAGTCACCTCACCGAGGACCTGAATCCCGAGAACATCCGCGCGGTCCAACGGACGTACACCGAGCGCGGGTTCACCTTCGTGCTGCGCTCCAGGGCCGAGGTGGAACGCTTCTTCGAGGAGAACGGGCTCACCCTCGACGAGCCGGATGTCGTGCCCGCCCACCACTGGCGTCCCGACGATGGTGCGCCGGTCCCGGAGCAGGTCGACGCCGCGTACTTCGACTCCCTGGACGACATCGAAAAGGTCCGCTACCGCGACATCAACGACGTCACGGACGCGGACATCAACGTGTACGCGGCGAGTGGCCGAAAGGCCTGAAGGCGTATGGCCTGAAGGTGCACGGGCTGAAGGCGTAGAGGTTGAAGGCGTAGGGGTTGCATTCGGCTCGGGCGTCCGGATGGTGAAAAGCGGTTGTAGGCGGCATGCATTTCCCTAGGGTGTGGGCAGGAGCCGTATCGCCCGCCCGCCTGAAGGAGCCGCACATGACAGCCCCTGCGACAGCCCCGGCGACAGCAACTTCCGCTTCCGCTTCCGCTTCCGCCTCCGTGCCCGCGTTCGCCGCGCGGGTACGGGCGGTCGGCGGGTCGGCCGTAAGGGACATCCTGGCCGTCACCGCGCGGCCCGAGGTGATCAACTTCGCGGGCGGGCTGCCCGCACCCGAGTTGTTCGACGCGGAGGGCGTGGCCGCCGCGTTCCGGGACGTGTTCGCGGACACGCCCGCGCGGGCCCTGCAGTACGCCACGACCGAGGGCGAGCCGGCCCTGCGTGAGGCGCTCGCCCGGCGGCACACCGCACGCGGTCTGCCCACCGACGCCGACGAGCTCCTCGTCACCACCGGTTCCCAGCAGGCGCTGTCGCTGCTCGCCACCGCACTGATCGACCCCGGGGACGTCGTCCTCGTCGAAAACCCCTGCTATCTCGCGGCACTTCAGGTGTTCGGGCTGGCGGGCGCGCGGGTGATCGCCGTCCCCGGGGACGAGGACGGGATCACTCCGGGGGCGCTGGAGGAACTGGTCGTCCGGCACCGGCCCAAGCTGCTCTACACCGTGCCCAACTTCCGGAATCCGACCGGGCAGACCATGCCGGGCGAGCGCCGGGCCGCCGTGGCGGAGGTCGCCGCGCGGCTCGGGCTGTGGATCGTCGAGGACGATCCGTACGGCGAGCTGCGCTTCGAGGGTGAGCGCGTGCCGTGGATCGCGTCCTGTCCGGGCGCGGAGGATCGTACGGTCCTGCTCGGCTCCTTCTCCAAGGTCATGGCGCCAGGACTGCGGCTGGGCTGGCTGCGGGCACCGGCGGACTTGCTGCGCGCGTGCACCGTCGCCAAGCAGGCCGCCGACCTGCACACCCCGACCGTCAACCAGCTCGCCGCGGCTCGGTACCTGGCCGACCGGGACCTGGACGCCCATGTGCGGCGGGTGGCCCGCGTCTACGGGGAGCGGCGCGACGCCATGCTCGACGGCATCGGGGACGCGCTCCCGGAGGGCTCGACCTGGACCCGTCCCGAGGGCGGCATGTTCCTCTGGGCCCGGCTGCCGGAGTCGTACGACACCGCTGCCCTGTTCCGGGGGGTGGTGGAGCGGGGTGTCGCGTACGTCCCGGGGGCGCCCTTCTTCGTGGGCGGGCCTGACCGGGCGGACCAGGTGGACAGGGCGGGCCGGGCGACGATGCGGTTGTGCTTCGTCACCCAGACTCCGGACGAGATCGGGGAAGGGCTGCGGCGGTTGGGAGCGGGGTTGCGGTAGCAGTTCGTTCGGTGCGGGTGCGTCGTGGCTGGTCGCGCCCGTGCGGCGGAGCCGCATGTCGACACGGCCCCGCGCCCCTTTGGGCGCGTCACCTTCGGCGCGTGTTGCCAAGTTCGGTCAGTCCCACCAGAAGGACCAGGTCTGTTTGGCCAGCAGTTCGTGTTCGGCGTAGGCGCGCAGGGTGGGGTGGGCGCCCTGCGTGATGTTGTCCGGGCAGAACGCGAAGTGTTCGGCGGCTGTCGCTTCGGCCTCGGCGAGGGTGGCCGGCGGGGCCGCCACGGACAGCACCAGCTGGTTGAAGGTGAGCGCCAGGACCCGTATGCCGAAGCGGTCCTCCCAGGAGCGGAGTACCGCGCAGAGGCGGGCCGTGTCGCTCTCGTAGTTCACGGGGCCCGACCAGCCGATGGCGGCGGGGATGTCGGCGGAACGGCGGGCGGGGACGAGGGCGAGGCGCGGTTCCTTGAAGGAGGAGCCGGGGGAGAGGAGCGAGTCGGCCAGTTGGGCGGCCAGGTCGTCTGCCCGCCTGGCGTCGGTGCCCATGGCAGCGGGGGCCAGGCCTGGCCAGGTCTCGTCCTGTGCCGCGTACTCCTCCCAGAACCCGGTGAGGACCTCCTCGGGGTCGTGGTCCCCGGGGTAGGAGGTGTCGGCGGGGATCAACTCCCAGTCCTGCGGCCCGCCTTGGCCGCCGCCCACCTCTATGACCACCGGGAGGAGCCCGACGGGCCGGCCCGCGCTGTGGTGCGTGGTCCAGTCGCCGGGGGCGGAGGGCGCGTCGGCGTGCCAGAGGAGGGGCTCGTGCCACGGGCCCTCGTCCGTCGCGTCGATCAGCCTCCCGGCGGGGAGGGCGAGGCCGAGTGCGCTGCCGGTCGGGTCGGCCGCGAGGTGGGGCAGCGGGTTGGGAAGCGTCGCCATGCCGGTGACTGTAGGGCCTGCCACTGACACTGCCTCAGGCGCTGGGTTCAGCAGGGGCTGGGAGGGCTGGCGGGCAACGGTTCGAGATCGGTCCGGTGTCGGCGCGGCCTCGAACGTGCGTCGGACTGGCGTAGAACTGGCAATGGATCGGCGACCGGACGAGCACGATGCCGTGAACGGCGGGATGTTGAGCCGTCGTCGTCGATAATCTTGCGTGGATCTGTCCTGAAATTTGCGGCCGGGAGTCGCTTTTGCTCGGTGCAGTAAGCAGATTTATGCCCGTGACCTGCAGCGATTAACCCTATTGACGAGTTCCCGTCAGTATCCGTAACTTCTCCCCTTGGCCTGATCCGCTCGGCGGGCTCACATCGTTCCCTGGGGGATCCCATGAACTACTTCATCGAGGCGCTCAAGAAGTACGCGGTGTTCAGCGGGCGTGCGCGCCGCAAGGAATACTGGATGTTCGCGCTGTTCTACATGATCATCGCCATCGTGGTGGTGATCATCGAAGCCGCCATCGGCGGGCAGATCCTCAGCATCCTGCTCACCGTGGCGTTCTTCCTGCCCGGTCTGGGTGTCACCGTGCGCCGACTGCACGACACCGGCCGCTCGGGCTGGTGGGTCCTGTTCGCGCTCGTCCCGCTCGTCGGCAGCATCACGCTGATCGTCTTCATGTGCCTCGACGGTGAGCAGGGCGAGAACAAGTACGGCTACAACCCCAAGCTCGCACCCTCGTACGCCTGACGTTCGCACCGAGGGCATCGTCCCCGTGCCCTGGCCGCCCGGTTTCCTCTCCGGGCGGCCTTCGCGTTCTCCGGGCCCATGGCGATCAGGCCTGGCGCAGGTCCTGATCAGGTTCTGATCAGGTCCTGATCAGGCTTGGCGCAGGCAGAGGGTGCCCCAGTGGAAGCCGGCGCCGATGGCGCACATGACGTAGGTGTCTCCGGGGCGGAGCCGGCCGGCGGTGGTGGTGTGGTGCAGGGCGGTGAACAGGCCGGCGGCGCCTGTGTTGCCGAGCCGGTCGAGGGTGATGGGAGCCCGGTCGGCAGGGATGTCCAGGCGGCGGAGGGTCTCCTGGAGGATGTTGATGTTGGCCTGGTGGAAGAAGTAGTGGTCGACCTCGGTGGGGGCCAGGCCTGCCTGGCGGGTGGCGCTGGTGACGCTCTCGGGGAGGCGGGTGGTCGCGGTCTCCCACACGGCCGGTCCGTCCATGGAGACGTAGTGGGCTCCGGCGGCGACCGTGTCCGCGGTGGTGGGGAGGCGGGAGCCGCCCCCGGGGATCTGGACGGCGTAGGACAGTTTCGAGCCGATGTCGTACGAGAGCAGTCCGGCTCCGGCGGTCTCGGCGCGGGTGAGCACCACCGCGGCAGCGGCGTCGCCGAAGAAGACTCCTCCGGTGCGGTCCGTGGGGCGGATGACGCGGGAGGCGCAGTCGGCGCCGATGACGAGCACGGTGCTGATGGAAGGATTCTGCAGGAGGTGGGCCGCCAGCAGCACGGCGTGCACGCCGGAGGCGCAGGCGGCCTGGGCGACGTCCAGGGCGAGGGCCCTGGTGGCGCCGAGGGCGCTTTTGACGATGGCCGAGGTGGAGGGCAGGGGCTGGTCGGCGGTGTAGCTGGCCACGATGACCGCGTCCAGGTCCGCAGGCGTGAGCCGGGCGGCTTCGAGGGCGGGGCGGGCGGCGGCCACGCACATGTCGGAGGTGGCCAGTTCGGGTGCCAGCCGCCGGCGTTCACGGATCCCGGTGCGGGCCGTGATCCATTCGTCGCTCGTCCGGAGGTTCCGGGTGAGGTCCTTGTTGGTCACGATCTTCGGGGGCAGGTGCAGGCCGGTGCCGGCGACCGCGAAGGGGACCGGCAGTCCGGCGCCGGTGTGGGTGTCTGTGGTCAGCTCGCAGGCCAGGGTCATGCCAGGGTGCTCCGGTCGGCAGAGGTGAGGAGTTCCAGGTCGGTGTAGAACCGGCCCGAGGGGCGGGGCAGGCCCAGCAGGATGCGACGGGCGGCTTCCGCGGTCAGCGCACCGCCGAGCGCGACGCCCGAGGCGAGCTGGGGCCAGCTGCTGAGGGTGGTGCCGATCTGCGGGACGGCGGCGGCCAGTTCGGGACTGATGCGCTCCCGGTCGACCATGGTGAGGATGACGTCGACCGTCTCCTCGAAGGTGAGGTCGGTCAGGTCGCCGGAGGTGGTGTCGCCGAGCAGGCCGTGGAGCAGGGGCCGGTCGGGTTCGAGGTCGAATCGTTCGACGTCCAGCAGTCCTCGGTCGTTCGCGTCCATGACGACCGGGATACGCAGGGCGCGGGCACGCTCGCGGGCGGCGACCTTCACGTAGGGGGTGTCGCACTCCTCGACGAGGAGGTCGATGGGGCCCGTGCCGCCGGTGAAGAACTCCTCCATCGTGGCGTCGGTCAGACCGCCGGAGTAGATCTCGATGTCCAGCCAGGGGTCGATCTCCAGCATCTGGCGGGCCGCGATCACGCACTTGTTCAGACCCAGGTGGTGCACGCCCGCGCGCAGCCGGTTCAGGTTGGAGACGCTGAGGGTGTCGAAGTCGGCGAGCTTGAACGCGCCTCCGATGCCCTCCATGGCGAAGGTCAGGGCCGCGCTGCCGCCGACCGACAGCCCGATGATTCCCACGCGCTTCCCCAGCAGCCGTCGCTGTTCGGGGCGTTCGATCCGGCCCCGGTTGCGGTCGGTGCGCACCAGCCGGAACTCCTCGCGGGGCAGCAGGTGGACCAGCCGCCCCGACCACGGGTACCAGGCCCAGGTCCCGTACTCGCGCGGCGCGATCCCGCCCAGCTGTTCCGCCACGGCCCGCTCGACGGCTTCGGGCGAGGTGCGCAGGACGGGCTCGCGGCTGGTGACCAGTTCCCTCAGCTGGTCATCGATGGTGTCCATGACCTGGCGGACGGCGCCGGAGTCGAGCAGCGCCTCGAAGGCCTGCCGGTCGGCGTCCCGCCCCAGGTCGTACAGCACCGGCTGCCAGCAGGCGTCGTCCGTCGCGTCGGCGACGCGGTGTACGGCGGCTTCCGTGACCGGTGCTTTCAACTCCCGGGGCCGACCCATCACATGGTCCGGGCCGAGTCCGGCCTGCCGCGCGGAGACGGTGGCGGACGGGAAGACGTCCTCCAACTGCTCGACGAGGCCGCTGTACTCACCGCCCGGGGCCGCAGCCCGGTGTCAGGCCCGGGAGTTCGGCGCATGCGCGCAGGTGGCGGAGCTGGTCGCGGCGGGTCTCCGGGCCGCCCACGCCGAGGTGTAGCACCGGCTCCCAGACGATGAAGCTCAGCGTCGGTGGACACTTGCGCTGGAGGATCTCCTGGCGCTCGATGCGGCCCGCCGTCTTGGCCTGGAGTTCGTCCTCGTCGTACGCCGGTACACGCTCGCTCATCACCGCGTACGCGTACGCCTCGGTCTGGAGCAGGCCCGGCAGGACCGCGTTGTCGTACCAGGACAGGGAGATGGCCTCGCGCTCGTGTTCCATGTACTCCTCCGCGAACAGGGGGAACTGGTCGATCTCCGGGAGTTCGGCGACCCCGGCCACCAACATCCCCTTCAGGCCGAGGAGTTGGTCGATCTGCTCCGCCAGGTCGTACATCAGGGCGCGGCGGCCCTGTTCGATCGAGGCGATCGTCTCCTCGTCGATAAGGAGCTCCTCGGCCAGCGAACGCTGCGTGTAGCCCGCCGCTTTGCGGGCCGCCTGCAACTGCTTGCCCAGCATCCTCATCGCCGAGTAGTTCTTCTTCCGCGAGCGATTTCCGTGACTCATGCCCCTCCAACTCCCCACCTCTGCCCGGCCCCGACCCTGGAGGAACCCGTACAAAAAATCTGTACGGGTTCACGGGGTGATCCACGCTAGTCACTCTCCGCGACTCTCGTCCCGTGAATGAGACGATCCAGCCCTGCCCGCTGCGCGAGAGGTTCTTCCGGCGTGAGCGTCGTTCCGTGCCCGCCGCCAGGAAGTTGGCGTACGACTTCCTCGCCGACTGGGGGCTCGCGGACACCGAGCGTGGCGATGACGTGTTGCTGTGCGTGAGTGAGCTGGCGACCAACGCGCTGCTGCACGGCGTACCGCCCGGACGGCAGTTCCTGTTGTTCCTGCGGTACGACGGGCGGATGTTGCGGGTCGCCGTGCACGACAGTGGGCCGGGGGAGCCGTTCATCGCCGAGCGGGCCGACGAGTCCCACGAGGGCGAGGGCGGGCGTGGGCTGCTGCTCGTTGCCGCGCTCAGTGACAAGTGGGGGGTCGGGGAGCGGGACCTCGGCAAGGTGGTGTGGTGCGAGTGGGAGCTGCCGATCGATGAGACACGGTCGTCGTCGCCGTCACTGTCGCGGTCGCGGTGAACGGCGGAAGCCGGGTACCCGTTCGACTTCGGGTACCCGGCTTCCGTGTGGTCGTACGGCTGTTGCCGCCGTTCTGTCAGAGGCGCTCGGGCGTCCTGATGCCCAGCAGCGCCATGCCCTGGTGCAGGGTCTTCGCCGTCACGTCGGACAGGAACAGGCGGTTCTCCGCGATGTCCTTCGGCGGGGCCGGCTTGATCACCGGGCACTTGTCGTAGAACGTCGTGAACAGGGACGCCAGTTGGTAGAGATACGCCGTCATCTTGTGCGGGGCGTACTCCGTCGCCGCGTCCGCCACCGTCTCCGCGAACGCGTCCACGTGCAGGGCCAACGCCCGCTCCGCCTCGTGCAGTTCGAGCTCCGGATGCGCTGACGGGCGTACCTCGCCGGCCTTGCGGAGGATCGACTGGATACGGGCGTACGCGTACTGGAGGTACACGCTCGTGTCGCCGTTCAGCGACACCATCTGGTCCAGGTCGAACTTGTAGTCCCGGTTCGCCGAAGTCGACAGGTCCGCGTACTTCACCGCGCCGATGCCCACCTGGGCGCCCCGCTCGGCGACTTCGGCGTCGGAGAGCTGGCCCAGGGTGTCCTTCTCCCGCACGACGGTCGTCGCGCGGTCGACCGCCTCGTCCAGCAGGTCCACCAGCCGTACGGTCTCGCCCTCACGCGTCTTGAACGGCTTGCCGTCCTTGCCGAGGACCGTGCCGAACGCCAGCTGGTACGCCTTGACGTCCTCGTCGTTGAGCCAGCCCGCCCTGCGCGCCGTCTCGAAGACCATCTTGAAGTGCAGGGACTGGCGGGCGTCGACCACGTAGACCAGGTTGTTCGCCTTGAGGCTGAAGACGCGGTCGCGGATCGCCGAGAGGTCGGTGGCCGCGTAGCCGTAGCCCCCGTCGGACTTGCGGACGATCAGCGGGACCGGGTTGCCCTCCGGGCCCTTGATGTCGTCGAAGAAGACGCACAGGGCGCCTTCCGAACGGACCGCGACCCCTTTCTCCTCCAGGATGCGGCACGTCTCGTCCAGCATGTCGTTGTAGCCAGACTCGCCGACGATGTCCGCGTCCCGGATCTCCATGTCCAGCTTCTCGAAGACCGAGAAGAAGTAGATCTTCGACTCGTCCACGAACTTCTGCCATGCGGCGAGCGTGGCGGGGTCGCCGGCCTGGAGGTCGACCACCCTCAGACGCGCCCGCGTCTTGAACTCCTCGTCGGAGTCGAAGAGTTTGCGCGCCGTCTTGTAGAGGCGGTCGAGGTTCGACATCGCCTCCTCGCCGCTGGCTTCGGTGTCCGCCGGGCTCGCCTTGTGGTCCAGCTCGTGCGGGTGCTCGTCCAGGTACTGGATGAGCATGCCGAACTGGGTTCCCCAGTCGCCGATGTGGTGCCTGCGGACCACGTTCTCGCCCGTGAACTCCAGGAGTTGGACCACCGCGTCGCCGATCACCGCGGAGCGGAGGTGGCCTACGTGCATCTCCTTCGCCACGTTCGGCTGGGCGTAGTCGATGACCGTCGTCCCGGGGTGCGCGGAGAGCGGTACGCCGAGACGGGCGTCCGGGTCGGCGGCCCTGGCCGCGAGGTTCTCGACGATCGCCTTGTCGGTGAGCGTGATGTTCAGGAAGCCGGGGCCGGAGACCTCGATGTCCTTGATCAGGTCGCCGGACACGACGTTCCCCACGACCTGGGTCGCCAGGTCGCGGGGGTTGGCCTTGGCCTTCTTGGCGAGGGCGAGGATGCCGTTCGCCTGGTAGTCCGCACGGTCGCTGCGTCGCAGCAGCGGGTCCGCGGGGGGTGCCTCCGGCAGGGTTGCCGAGAGGGCGTCCGCGAGGCGCTGGTGGACGGTGGCGGTGAGGGACTTGACCGAGGCCATTGGAGTGGGTGCCGTTCTCCTGGGGGGTACGTGTGGATGCCCTCAGTATCCCATGGGGGGTAAAGGGGTTTTCCTGGGCTTCTGCAAGCAGAAGTGGATGTCAGTGCGACGCGGACTCACTGTTCTGGGTGTTCTGGGTTGTCCGAGGACAGAGCCGCAGCAACAACGACGTCGATCGTTCCGGTCTTGGCGCGTCTTGGGTCGCCCAGCCGTGCCCGGATCAGGTACCCGAGCTGGAATCGGCTCTCAGCCCGGAAGCTCTCCATGACGTCCGCGATGTACTTGCGGCAGGTTCGCAGGGACATGCCGAGTCGCCTGGCGATCATCTCGTCCTTCATGCCCTCCGTGAGCAGTCGCACGATCGCCTGCGCGGCCTCCGTCTTGATGACGGGCGTTCCGAAGTGGCCGGGGTTGACGGGGGTGGCCTGCCCCCACGAGTGGTCGAAGACCGCGCACAGGTAGCTGACGGTGGAGGGGTCCTGGACGACGACCACGCCCTCGTGCTCGTCGGCGCGGGGGATGAACGCGACCTTCCGGTCGACAACGATCAGTCTGCCGAACAGCTCGGGCAAGGTGCGGACCTCGCCACCCGACGAGGCGAGATGGCTGATGTAGTCCTGGGTCGCTGTCTCATGGCGCGCGGAGTGCGGGTAGAGGGAGCGCACCTGAATGCCACGCCGGGCGAGGGCCAGATCGCGCTCGTTGGCCTGCTCCACGCGCCCTGGCGGCAGGTCCCTGCCGGATTCACAGGTCAACACTTCCACCTGGCAGGCTGAAATCGCGTTTTCGAGCAGCTCGGTGGCGGATTCGAGTCCGTGCACCTCTTGGATCGGCGAATGCCTGCGCCGACTGCGCTGGGTCTCGGCGTAGAGCGAACCCAGGAGGTCGAAGTCCCCCTTCAGTTCGTCGATGCGGGCCAGCCGTCCGCGCAGCTCGGCCTCGGGGGTGGTGAACATGATCGCTGCCGCACTCTCCGGTGCGACAGGCACCAGCCGCTCGTGCGCTGCGTCTCCGGGCAGGGGCCGGAGCAGGTGCCGGGCCCCGAGTGAGGCCGCGGCCTGCTGCACTTCCTCGACGTTCAGGGCGAGGTCCTGGGCAGCTTCCTCGGCATCGAGATGTCCATTTTGTGCCGCCCAGCGAAAGACTTCGATTTCCGTTTTACCCAACCGGGCAAAGTCCTCAAGTGCACGATTTTCCACTGTTTACCCCCCGGGAAGATCCTGCACGCAGCTTAGTGCAGCGTGATCGCTCTGGACGGTGGAGAACTCGCCGGGGCAGTCTGAGGGCACGCAAGGAGTTAGCGGAGGAATTCTCTCCGGGGCGCGGCAAATGCCGACAAGTCCACCATGCGTAACCCACCTTCATGAAAGAGGTACTGACGATGGCCCTGCTCAAGACCGTCTCGTATGCGATCGCCCGCCGCACGAAGATGACGGCCGTGGCCGGCTTCTACAAGTACTGATCTCACCGAGGTCGATCCGTGTAATACCTCGGGCTGGGACGAGGCGCTATCTCGTCCCAGCCCGAGGGCCTTACAACGCACAATCATGGAGGAGTCGATGAACCGACCGCCAGGTCCGCTTGGCGGGCGTCTTGCCGGCAACGGTCCCGTTTACGACCAGGACCGCCTCGGCTTCATGGTGCAGATGTCAGAGAAGTTTGGCGCGATCTGGTCGTTTGACCGCCACATAGTCGTCGTGGCCGACCCGGCACTGGCCGGGGAGGTACTCACACGCACGAACACCGATTTCGGTGCCGAGGTCGACTTCCTCCACCGCAAACAGAAGGACGACGCGGAGACCAGGCAGCAGTGGGCCTCGTCGCGAGCTGCCCGCATGCGGCACATGCGCCCTTCCTCCATGCAGGCAAAGGTCCCCGGGATCGCCGCAGAGCTGGACGGCGCGATTTCCTCTTGGGGAAGCGGCGAAATCGATGTGGTCGATCGTATGCGCGCGCTCACGGCCAGGGTCGGAGCCGTGCTCTGCCTCGGGGAGAACGCGCATCTGGTGGCCGAACTGGGGCGAGACCTCTTCGATGCGCTGACCCCGGTCGTCAGCAGTTCCGTTTCCCTGCCGCTCGGGTTCCCGCTCCCGCGTCATCGCCGGGTCGTAAGAGCCAACCGCGCGCTTGAGCAGGCCATCAGCGAGGCGATGGGCCTTCGCCGGGCCGTGGGCCGGCGCGCGACCGGTGACCTCGTGGATGTGCTGATGCAGCCCACTGCCCGGCACGGCGTACTGCCCGATGCGGTCATCCGCGAGACTCTGGCGGCCACCCTGCTCGCGTCGGAGAACACCTCGGCAGCCGGGTTCGGATGGATCGTCCACGAGCTGACACGGCATCCGGAGATCCAGGCAATGGTCGCGGCCGAGGCGGCAGCGGTACTTCCCACCTCCGGGCCCATCACGCATGCTCACTACGAGCAACTGGGCCTTACCGCCAGGGTGGTTCGAGAAGCGCTCCGCCTCTGGCCGCCCAATTGGATGTTCGCCCGCCATGCCATGCACGAGACGGTGCTGGGCGGATACACGTTGGAGCCCGGTACCAAGGTGATGGTTCCCGCGTACGTGATACAGCGGGACGCGCGTTGGTTCCCTGACCCGCTGGCATTCGACCCGGACCGCTGGTTGCCTGACGGCTCCGGCAGCGCCGCCCCCCAGTTCGCATACATGCCGTTCGGTGCGGGCCCTCTGATCTGTATGGGAATGGCGTGGAGCCTGATCGAGATGACGCTCGCGACCGCTCTCCTCGCGCGCGCTTTCCATATCTCGCCTTCCTCGGCCACCAAGGTTGTCCCCGACCCCTCCCGTGGTCTTTCACCCGGCGGATTGCGGGTGTGGCTCGAAAACAGGTCGGACAGTGGTATCGCGGCTGATCTCCCCATGATCGGCCGAACCGTGGCGGGATGTCCCATGACCAGCAGGGTGGAATGATGGACGGAACCGTCACGTACGGCCAGCTTCTGCGCAATCGCGAATTCGGTGGCCTTTTCTCAGCGCATGCCGTGTCGATTCTCGGCGACGTGCTGACGAAGGTAGCCCTGTCCGTCCTTGTTTTCGACCGCACCAATTCCGCTTTGATGGCCGCCATTACGTTCGCGCTGGGTTTCATGCCCCAGATCCTCACGGCGGCTCTGGCTTCTGCGGTGGTGGATCTGGTTCCAGGCCGGCGGCTCATGCTGATCGGCGACGCGAGCCGAATGGCCTGTGTTCTGGCCATGACCGTACCCGGAATACCCATCACTGTTCTTCTTGTCCTGGTGACGGCCTCGGGGGCGCTGTCCCCCCTGTTCCGGGCTGCCAGGCAGGTGATGCTCCCCGACATCATCGGCATGAACGGGTATCCGCTCGCCAGGTCCATGTTCTCGGGAACCATCCAAGTCGGGCAGATAATCGGCTTCGGTCTGGGCGGAGCCCTACTCGTCGTCCTGACGCCCAGGGCGACACTGTTCGTCGACGCGGCGACGTTTGCCTTCTCCCTCACGATGGTGCTGGTGTTCGTCCGGCCGAGGCCGGCAACCGCCAGCAGCACCAACCGTGAAGCGGGCATCATCCGCGAGACATTCCGCGGCAACCGGTCCATCCTCAACGATCCGGTCCTGCGACGGCTCCTGCTTCTCCAGTGGATACCGACCGCCCTCATCGTCCTGCCGGAGGGGCTCGCAGCGCCGTATGCCGCCGAGCTCGGCGGCGGACCCGAGAGCATCGGGTTCCTCCTGGCCTTCCCCGCGGTCGGCACCGTCATCGGCGAAGCGGCCGTCGCCCGATTCCTGGGACCCCAGGAGCGAAGCCGGTGGGTACCCGCGCTTCTCCTCCTCGCAGGTGCCCCCCTGCTCCTCTTCGTCTCCTCCCCCTCGCTGCCCCTGGCACTGGCCCTGCTGCTCGTCAGCGGCGCCGGAACAGCCTTCGCGCTTCCCCTCGACCAGCTGTACGTGCAACGCGTGCCCGCAGAGCTGAGAGGCCGTGCGATGACGCTCACGGGAGCCGGCTCGATCGCCACCCAGGGAGTCGGTCTGGCAGTCGGAGGGCTCATGGCCGACTGGATGCCCATGCCCTGGGTGTTCACGAGCGCCGGAATCGCCGCGTTGGCGACGGCCGCCCTCATCGGCCGGCACCGCCCCTGGCGCGTCACCCCGTCCAAGGCAGGCCCAGACGCAGCTGAAGCCGCCGACACTTCGGCCTGCCACCAGTCAGCTCGATCTACCGAAGGGTAGGGCTCCCCCATGTCCTCTCCGTTGGAACGTCCGTCCGGCGCCACATGGCACCACCTCCCCGCCGCCGCCCCCCTCGGCCTCAGTTTTGACGCCGCACGGCTCGCCGCCGAGGTGAAGGGCCTCGCCGACCTCAAGTGGCGCCCGAACCGCCCGGTCCACCAGAACGGCCTGGGCGAGGAGGACACCTTCGACTGGAAGATCATTCCTCTTCGAGGCCCCACAGGAAACGTCCAGCGCACCGACCCCGGCGGCGCCGGACTCGAGGACCACCTCGACACCCCTGTGCTCGGCCGGTGCCCGTACCACGCCGAGGTTCTGGCCGGTATTCCAGCCCCGCTGCACAGCGCGCGTCTCATGGCGCTCGGGCCCGGCGCGGAGACCCACGAGCACAGCGACGGGCACACCAACTTCCCCTGGGGGTTCCTGCGCCTTCACATCCCCATCGTGACGCAGCCCGGGGCCGAGCTCACCGTGGACGGCCAGACGTACCACTGGGAAGCGGGCCGCCTCTGGTATGCGGACTTCGACCGGCTCCACATAGCCAGGAACCGAGGCGCAGAACGACGGATCCACCTCGTGGTGGACACCGTCCCGACTCCGGAGCTCATGGCGCTCTTCCCGGCCGGCTTCCTCGATGAGCTGCCCTGGAGCGATGTCCTCATGGCCAGGGAGCCCCTTCCCCTGCAGCCCTTCGAACAACTGGCCCTGCGCTGTCATGTCGACATCCCCGCGAACTTCCCCGACTGGTCGGACGACTCCGGAGCCGACCCCGACGACAGCCTGCCGGGCTCCGTCGAGGTACGGGACGGACGGCTCACGCTCTGCATCGCGGGTGAACCTCGCTTCGGACTCGTGCACATCGGGAACGCCGAGTTCCGGCTCCAGGGCTGGACCGAGGAGCGGACCATCGTCCTCGACCTCGACCGCGCAAAGCCCGTCGCACGGTTCCGCGTGCGCTGCGGCCGGTCCCTCGACGAATACCTGCGGCCGGCAAAGCCGGTGGCACATGCCAGCTCCACCCCATGACGGCACCGGCTCCCACGCTGCTGCAACTCGGCGTGGAAATGAGACCGACCACTCTCGAAGACGCCGGCTCCCTGTCTCAGGCGCTACTGCGAAACCGCAGCTACCTGCAGCCGTGGGAGCCGGAGCGGCCGGAGGAGTACTACACCGAAGCCGGGCAGCGGTCCTGCATCAAGAAGCAGCTGGCACAGCGCCGGGCAGGCACCTCCATGCACTGGGTGCTCGTCGAGGTGAGCACCGGCAGGATCGTCGGCGGGATCTCTCTCTCCAAGATCATTCTGGGGCCCCTGTGCAGTGCGGGCGTCGGCTACTGGACCGACAACGAGTGGGCCGGCCGCGGTCTTGCTACAGCGGCTGTCGAAGCCGCCTGCCTTTGCGCTCGCAGGGACTTCGCCCTGCACCGCTTGGAGGCGGGCACGCAGCTGCACAACCTGGCATCGCAGCGGGTCCTGGAGAAGGCCGGCTTCCGCCGATACGGAACCGCGCCGAAGTACCTGTACATCAACGGTGCATGGCGAGACCACCGGTTCTTCCAGCGGATCCTCCACTCCGATCCTCCCCTCTGACCGGCGCTGGCCGGACTGCCGAGAACCGGCACCGTGGTCGTCGTCCAGGACGTGCGCGAGGTACACGGTCTCTGCCGACACAGAGGCCCCCGGGGCTGCGCCCCCAGACCTCCCGCCACGGCCCTGACGGGCCTCGTCCTCAAACGCCGGACGGGCTGGGCGTGCGGGCCGGGGCTGGCTGGTGCCGTCCGGGGTCATCGAGGGGCTCGCCGGATAGTCGTTTCGTGGTTCTGGGGGCACCTGGGAGAATGGATCTGTCAGCCGTCCGACCGTACCGGCTGGCCTTGAGGAACTCTCAGAAAAAGAGGACGTGCCGATCGTGGCTCAGAGCACCGAGACCACCGACTGGGTCTCCCGTTTCGCGGATGAGGTCATCGAGGAGTCGGAGCGCCGAGCCCCCGGGAAACCTGTCGTCGTCGCGTCCGGGCTGTCTCCCTCCGGGCCCATTCACCTGGGGAATCTCCGGGAAGTGATGACTCCGCACCTTGTCGCCGACGAGGTCCGGCGGCGGGGATACGAGGTCCGGCATCTCATCTCCTGGGACGACTACGACCGGTACCGGAAGGTCCCCAACGGGGTCGAGGGTGTGGACGCCTCCTGGGCCGAGCACATCGGACGGCCACTGACCGCCGTACCGGCGCCCAAGGGGTCACCCCACCCCAGCTGGGCCGAGCACTTCAGGGCCGCGATGGTCGACGCGCTCGCCGAGCTCGGTGTCGAGTTCGACGGGATCAGCCAGACCGAGCAGTACACCTTGGGTGTCTACCGCGAGCAGATCCTGCACGCCATGAAGCACCGGGGGGAGATTGACGCGATTCTTGATCAGTACCGGACCAAGAAGGCCCCCGGCAATCCCGGCAGCCCTGGTAACCCCGGCAAGAAGCCCCAGCAGTCGCAGAAGCCTGTCGACGAGGCCGAGGTCGAGGCCGCCGAGGGGTCCGGGGCCGCCGCCGAGGACGACGGGAGTTCCGGGTCCGCCGGGTACTTCCCGTACAAGCCCTTCTGCGGTGGGTGCGGCAAGGACCTCACCACCGTCACCGCCTACGACGACGACACCACCGAGCTGACCTACACCTGCACGGCCTGCGGGTTCTCCGAGACTGTCCTGCTGAGCGAGTTCAACCGGGGCAAGCTGGTCTGGAAGGTCGACTGGCCGATGCGCTGGGCCTATGAGGGGGTCGTCTTCGAACCCTCCGGTGTCGATCACTCGTCTCCCGGGTCCTCGTTCCAGGTCGGCGGGCAGATCGTCGGCAGCATCTTCGGCGGCAAGCAGCCGATCGGGCCCATGTACGCCTTCGTGGGCATCAGCGGCATGGCCAAGATGTCCAGCAGCAAGGGCGGCGTACCCACGCCCGGCGACGCGCTGAAGATCATGGAGCCGCAGATCCTGCGCTGGCTGTACGCCCGCCGCCGGCCCAACCAGTCCTTCAAGATCGCCTTCGACCAGGAGATCCAGCGGCTCTACGACGAGTGGGACAAGCTCGACGCCAAGGTCGCCGACGGCTCCGCGCTGCCGGCGGACGTCGCCGCGCACTCCCGTGCCGTGCGTACCGCCGGGGGTGAACTGCCGCGTACAGCGCGGGCGTTGCCGTACCGGACGCTGGCCTCCGTCGCCGACATCACCGCCGGTGCCGAGGACCAGACACTGCGGATCCTGGGTGAGCTGGACCCCGCCGACCCGCTGCTCTCCCTCGACGAGGCGCGGCCCCGGCTCGACAAGGCCGAGGCCTGGATCAACACGCAGGTTCCTGCCGATCAGCGGACCATCGTGCGCCAGGAACCCGACACCGAGCTGATCAAGTCCCTCGACGAGCAGGGACGGCAGTCGCTGCGGCTGCTCGTGGACGGGCTTGCCGACAACTGGTCCCTGGACGGGCTTTCCGACCTCGTCTACGGCGTCCCCAAGGTCCAGGCCGGCTTCCCCGCCGACGCCACACCGAAGGAACTCCCGGCCGAGATCAAGGTCGCCCAGCGCACGTTCTTCGCGCTGCTCTACCACCTGCTCGTCGGGCGGGACACCGGTCCGCGTCTGCCCACACTGCTGCTCGCGGTGGGGCAGGAACGGGTGCGGGCCCTGCTGGGGGAGTAGGGGGGGCGCGTTCCCCTGACATTCCCTGACATCCCCTGAGACGAAGGACGGGGCGCCCGGTGAACTCCGGGCGCCCCGTCCTTCGTACAGCCAGGAAATATCAAATATCGGACTACGCGATGTGGTCGTCCTGGAGTTCCGCCGTGTGGCGGTTGGTGAAGCGGTTGACCATCCGGTCGGCTTCGCGCTGCGGGAGCTTCGTGCCGTACGTCGCTTCCACGTCGCCTCGGAACTGGCCCGAGGTGGGGTAGCTGCCGTCTATCGACTTCTTGAAGACCAGGTAGTAGTCCTCCTCCGTCGGCTCCGTACCGCCGCCCGCACCCATCTCACGGGTGCGGCCCGGGCCGGCCGGGATCGGGAAGGTACCGGTGTCCTCCGGAGAGGGCTCAGGCAAGGGCTCCGGCAAGAGCTCCGGGGCGGGGGCCGACGGCTCCGCGTACTCCTCGTACTGCTGCTGCGGGAACATCCGCTGCTCGAACCGCTGCTGCTCGAAGCGCTGTTGCTCCTCGAACTGCTGCTCAGCCTCGTACCGCTGCCGGCTCTCGAACTGCTGCCGGTTCTCCAGCTGCTGCCGGGCGTCGTACTGCTCGGCCTGCTGCTGCTCCTCGTACCACTGGGCGTCCGCGGGTCCGGGGTCGTAGGTCGGGTCGTAGCCGCCCTGGTACGCGATGGCCCGGGGGTCACGCGCCTGCAGCCATGGATTCTGGGGCTCGGCGTTGTCCGGCTGCCCGGCGGGTCGGCCGCCCTCGGGAGCGGGGCGCTGCTCTACGGGCTGGGACTGGGGCTGAGGGGTCGCCGTGGGCCCCGAGGTACGGCTGATCGCGCCCGCGTCGGCCGCCTCCAGGGCGGGCTGCGGGGCCGGCGGCAGCAGCGCCGGTTCGATGCCCGCCGCCGCGAGGCCCGAGGGAGCCGTCTCCGCGAGGGGGACGCCGTAGCGGGCCAGGCGCAGCGGCATCAGGGACTCCACCGGGGCCTTGCGCCGCCACGCCCGGCCGAAGCGGGCGTGCAGCCGGGCCTGGTAGACGAGACGTTCCTGCTCCAGCTTGATGACCTGCTCGTAGGAGCGCAGCTCCCACAGTTTCATCCGGCGCCAGAGAAGGAACGTCGGCAGGGGGGACAGCAGCCAGCGGGTGAGGCGGACGCCTTCCATGTGCTTGTCGGCGGTGATGTCCGCCATCCGGCCGATCGCGTGCCGGGCCGCCTCCACCGAGACCACGAACAGGATCGGGATGACGGCGTGCATGCCCACGCCCAGCGGGTCCGGCCAGGCAGCCGCGCCGTTGAACGCGATCGTCGCCATGGTCAGCAGCCACGCCGTCTGGCGCAGCAGCGGGAACGGGATCCGGATCCAGGTGAGGAGGAGGTCCAGGGCGAGCAGGACGCAGATACCCGCGTCGATGCCGATCGGGAAGACGTAGCTGAAGTTCCCGAAGCCCTTCTTGAGGGCCAGTTCACGGACGGCGGCGTACGAACCCGCGAAGCCGATCCCGGCGATGACCACCGCACCGGCGACGACCACGCCGATGAGAACCCGGTGCATCCGTGTCAGTTGCAGTGGCGCGGCCACCCGTACTCCCCTCCCAGTGCGTGTTGTTGCGCGCAACAGGGTGGCACATGTGTGCGGCGTACGTGTTGCCGGAACAAGGTCAGCTCTTCTTCGACGCTGAGGGGGACGCGGACGAGGCAGGTGCCTTGGACGCCGCCTTGGCTGCCGACTTCGACGGGGACGCGCTCGGCTTCGCCGACGAACTCGCCGACGCCGTAGGGGAGTTGGTGGGGGCCGGGGTGGCCGGAGTGCCCGCACCGCCCTCGCCGTTCTCCGACGAGACCTTCGCGACGGCTTCCTTGACGGCCTTCACCGCCGCCTTCGTCAGACTCTCCGCGCTCGGCGTCTTCTCGCCCGCGAGCCCGGCACCGTTGTAGTCGAGGGTCACGACGACGTTCTCGACCTGGACCACCACCGTCTGCTGCCGGAAGGACCCTTCCTTCTTCTTCAGGTCGTAGTGCACCGACGTCGCGGCGTCGCCCGCCCCGGCCACCGGCTCCGACTTGGTGTTCTTCGCACCCGCCGTCGACTCGGCGTCCTGCACCTGGCTCTTGTAGTACGCCTGCGCCAGCTCGTCGCCGGAGCCGCGTGACGCGGTCGACTCGAAGCGCAGCAGCGACACGTTCAGCCACCGGAACTGGGAGCCCTTCACGCCGTTGTTGGCGAGGCTCGTCCAGGAGCAACTGCCGCGCGTCGAGGTGTCGTTGGACGACCCCTCCTTGCCCGACTTCACGCCCTTGGGGACCAGGTCCTCCAGCGTCTTCGTCGACAGCACGGCGCACGGCTCCGGAAGTTTCTGGTACGCCGCCGCCTGCACGGTCGGCGACGCGCTCACCGTCTCGCCCGCGCCGGCCCCCGTCTCCTGCGCCGCCTTGTCGGTGGAACCGGATCCCGAGTCGGAGTCGGATCCCGAGTCGGAGGAGCAGCCGACGGCCACGAGGAGGATGACGGGGACGGCGGCCAGGGTGGCGAGGGCGCGGTGCAGCCGCCTCGTCGTCACTCCGGTGTTCAGGCTGCTGTTCCGGCTGCGCTGGTCTCGCTGTGCGGGTCGGTGCATGGTTCCTTCACTCATCGCGCGGTGGTTCCTGCGGCTCTCGGTTCCTGCGGTCGGATCGGGTCCGAGGGGCCACGGTACGCGGTGAGGGGGGCATGGGGTTCTGCTTCACGCCCTTTGCGGACGGCCGGTACGAGGGCACACCGGCCGTGTCCTAGTCGAACGCGCCGGCGAGCTGCGAGGCCAGTTTCTGCACCCTGTCCTGCATTTCCTTGCTGTCGGGCACGGTGCCGAGTGCCGTCGGCTGCTCGACGTACTCGATGGTCACGATCACGTTGGACGTGCGGAACGCCACAGTTACCGTGCGCCGCTGGTCCGTTGAACCGGCGGGGGTCAGCTCGTCGTCGAGGAACGCCTCGTCGCCGAGGCCGTCGAGGAGGCGGGGCTGGAGGGCGGCGGCCGACTCGGCGGCGGCGGTGCTGTCCGTGTCCGGTGAGGCGGAGGCGGAGGCCGCGTCGGTGGGAGTGCCCGAGGAGGGGGAGGGGGAGCCGGATGCCGACGCGGACGCGGACGCGGTGGGGGTGGGGGAGGCTGTGGTCGAGACGACCGGCTCCGGGAGGTCGGCGGCCACCACCTTGGTCGCGAAGAGGTCCGTCGCCTGGCTGTCGTCGCTCACGGAGTTGTCGTACGACACCACCCGTTCGAAGTCGACGAGGAGATGGTCGGTGGCGTCCGTGGACTCCACCTTCCAGCGGCAGCCGACCTTGCGGTCCGTGTTGTACGTGAGGGTCGACTCGCCGTCGTACGCCTCCTCGCGCTGGTCCTCGTCCGTGATCTGCCTGATGCCGGGCAGCAGCGAGTCGAGAGTGCCGTGACCGACCGCGCCGCAGGGCTCGGGGAGGGTGAGGTACCGGCCGGGCTGCGCCGCGGCGGTCGTGGTGCCGCTGTCGCCGGGCTTGGCGTCCTCGGCGGTGTCATCGCCGCCCGAGCCGCCTGTGCAGCCGGCCAGCAGCGCCGCGAGGAGGGCGGCGACGCCGGGTACGTAGGCCTTCCGCTGCACGGTCAGGTTCCTCTCGACGGTCTTACTCGACGATCTTTGTGGATGATCTTTGTGGACGGTGCTCGCTCCAGTGTCCCCGCTGGTTATTCACTTGCCGCACGGGGGCGTCACCGGCAGACAATGTGTATCGCACGCACCACCGTGAACGCCGGTCCGGCATCCCTTTCGTTGACCTTGGCGCCGGTTTTGCGTTTGAAGACTTCTGTTGGTTTTTCGGGGGAATGAGGACGATATGTCGTACGTGGAAGTGCCGGGCGCGAAGGTGCCCATCCGCATGTGGGCCGACCCGGCGTCGGTCGAGGACGTCGCGATGCAGCAGCTGCGGAACGTCTCGACGCTGCCGTGGATCAAGGGCCTCGCCGTCATGCCGGATGTGCACTACGGCAAGGGTGCGACGGTCGGGTCGGTCATCGCGATGCAGGGTGCGGTGTGCCCGGCGGCGGTGGGGGTCGACATCGGCTGCGGGATGTCCGCCGTCAAGACGTCGCTCACGGCGAACGACCTGCCGGGCGACCTGTCCCGGCTGCGGTCGAAGGTCGAGGAGGCGATTCCGGTGGGGCGGGGGATGCATGACAGTCCCGTCGATCCGGGGCGGCTGCACGGGTTTGCCACCGGGGGGTGGGAGGACTTCTGGGGGCGGTTCGACGGGGTTGCTGAGGCGGTGAAGTTCCGGGAGGAGCGGGCCACGAAGCAGATCGGAACGCTCGGCGGGGGCAATCATTTTGTCGAAGTATGCACAGATACGACTGGGTCTGTCTGGCTGATGCTGCACTCCGGTTCCCGCAACATTGGCAAGGAGCTGGCCGAGTTCCACATCGGCGTGGCCCAGAAGCTGCCGCACAACCAGGGGCTGGTCGACCGCGACCTCGCCGTCTTCATCGCGGACACCCCGCAGATGGCGGCCTACCGCAACGACCTCTTCTGGGCGCAGGAGTACGCGAAGTACAACCGCTCGATCATGATGGCGCTCCTGAAGGACGTGATCCGCAAGGAGTTCCGCAAGGCGAAGCCCGCCTTCGAGCCGGAGATCAGTGCTCACCACAACTATGTATCCGAGGAGCGCTACGAGGGCATGGACCTGCTCGTCACCCGCAAGGGTGCGATCAGCGCCCGGGCCGGTGAGTACGGGATCATCCCGGGTTCCATGGGCACGGGTTCGTACATCGTGAAGGGTCTGGGGAACGAGAAGGCCTTCAACTCGGCGTCCCACGGCGCCGGTCGGCGCATGAGCCGCAACGCGGCCAAGCGGCGCTTCTCGACGAAGGACCTGGAGGAGCAGACGCGGGGCGTGGAGTGCCGTAAGGACTCCGGCGTCGTGGACGAGATTCCTGCCGCGTACAAGCCGATCGAGCAGGTCATCGACCAGCAGCGGGACCTGGTGGAGGTCGTGGCGAAGCTGAAGCAGGTCGTCTGTGTGAAGGGTTGACCCATGAGGTCCCCGGCTTCGGTCCGGGGACCTCGTTCGCGGTCCTCCCGGAAGGGAGGCCGGCGCCGATCCCTCCGTGGACTAATGAGCCCAAGGCGGTGTGATGGTGCTGCCGTCGGCCAGTTCGGCGCTGAGTCCGACGCGTGTGGTGACCCACATGTGGGCGGGCCGGTCGGTGGTGTTGGCAACCGCCAGTTCGGAGCCCGCCGGAGCCACCGCCGCGTCACCGGCGCCGAGTTCGGCGCTCTCGCCGCCGATGGTGAGCCGGAGGCGACCGGACAGGACGTAGAACGTTTCCTCGTGACTGATCGTGTGGGCCGGGCCGACCGTTCCGGCTGGGATCTCGGTGCGCCAGGCGGCGAGGTCCCGGCTGCCCGTGTCCGGACGGATGTAGGAAACGAAGCGGCCACCGTGGATTTCGTGCGCGACGGCCTCGGTGCTGCGGATGAAAGGCATGTCAGCTCCAATCCCCTCCCAATAGACAAGCTACTTGTCCATGAAGACAAGCAGCTTGTCGAGTTATAGTCAAGCCATGGACGACGCTCTGGCTTTCTCCGCGCTTGTGCTGGCGCTCTCCGGACAGTTGGTGCAGGAGATCCACACTCGCGTGTCCCAGCAGGGATTCGAGGATCTACGGCCCGCGCACGGCTTCGTCTTTGTCCGCATCTCCCGGGGAGGCGCCACTACGGCCGCGCTGGCCGAGCACCTGGGCGTGACCAAGCAGGCCGCCGCCCAGCTGGTCGAGGAGCTGGTCGGCAAGGGGTACGTGGAGCGGCGTCCGCACCCCCACGATGCCCGTGCCCGGCTCCTGGAGCTGACCGAGGCCGGCTGGGCCGCCACGCGCGCCGCCGATCAGGCGGCCCGGGATGCCGTCGCGCCATGGCGAGAGGCGCTGGGCGAGGCACGCTTCAGCGAACTTGTCGCCGATCTGGCCCGGTTCACGCCGACGGGGCCGATCCGCCCCGCCTGGTGAGTCGGCAAGCCGCTGCTGGGCAACGTGCAACGAGACCTGTGGACCGTTTCCTGCGGAGGCGGGGGCGCTCACGCGTCCCGGTGCACCTTCGTGTTCGATGCCTGGGCGCGGGGGCGCAGGACCAGGAGGTCGACGTTGACGTGGCTGGGGCGGGTCACCGTCCAGGTGATCGTTTCGGCCACGTCGTCCGCGGTGAGGGGCTCGGCCACGCCCTGGTAGACCTTGGCCGCCTTCTCCGTGTCGCCGGAGAAGCGGGTCAGGGCGAACTCGTCCGTCTTCACCATGCCCGGCGCGATCTCGATCACCCGGACCGGGGTGCCGACGATCTCCAGGCGCAGTGTCTCGGCGAGGACGTGGGAGCCGTGCTTGGCGGCGACGTAGCCTCCGCCGCCCTCGTACGTGCCGTGCCCGGCGGTGGAGGAGACGATCACGATGGTGCCGTCGCGGCTCGCCGTCAGGGCGGGGAGGAGGGCCTGGGTGAGGTTGAGGGTGCCGATGACGTTCGTCTCGTACATCTGGCGCCAGTCGGCCGGGTCGCCGGTGGCCACCGGGTCGGCGCCGAGTGCGCCGCCCGCGTTGTTCACGAGGACGCCGATCGTCTTGAAGGCGGTCGCGAACTCGTCGACCGCCGTGCGGTCGGTGACGTCCAGGGGGTACGCCGTTGCCTGGCCGCCCGTCGCGTTGATCTCCTCGGCCAGCGCCTCGATACGGTCCTTGCGGCGGGCCGTCAGCACGACGCGGTAGCCGGCGGCGGCGAGTCGGCGGGCCGTCGCGGCGCCGATTCCGCTGCTCGCGCCGGTGATCACGGCGATGCGGGAGGCGGCGGACGGGGCGGCGCTGGCCATGGGACTGCTCCTCGGGGTACTGGGCGTGCGGGTTGTGCTGCTCAGGATAGGCAGGCGGCGGGAGCCGGGGACGGGGTGTCCGGAGGGTGGGCCGGTGCCGTCGCCTCCAGCTGGTTTCGCTGAGCTTCGCCGGGTGTGGCCGTGCCTTGCCGGGCTTCGTCAGTTGCCTCGGGGGGCGTACATGATCACGGCCATACCGGCGAGGCAGATCAGCGCGCCCGTCACGTCCCAGCGGTCCGGGCGGTAGCCGTCCGCCGCCATGCCCCAGACCAGTGAACCGGCGACGAAGACTCCGCCGTACGCGGCCAGGATGCGGCCGAACTCCGCGTCGGGCTGGAGGGTGGCGACGAACCCGTACGCGCCCAGCGCCAGCACGCCCGTGCCGATCCACACCCAGCCGCGGTGCTCCCGTACGCCCTGCCAGATCAGCCAGGCGCCGCCGATCTCGAACAGGGCGGCGACCAGGAACAGGGCTACGGAGCGCAGGACCGACATTCGGGCAGCTTTGCATGTTGGTTCACCGTCACCTGTTGGAGGGCGCCTGCGGGGCGCGTCAGGTGGGATACATCGCTTCGACGCCGTCAACGGCGTCAACGGTCTTCCGGGCGAGGAGTGGGTGGCGTGAGCATGCGGGTCTGGGTGCGTGGGCTGGTGGCGGGTGCGGTGGCTGTCGGTGTGGTCGGGAGCGGGGTCGGAGGGGTCGCCGGTGCCGACAGCGGGGGGCCCGAGGCAGATCTCGCGTATCACGGGGCCGTCTCGCTGGACCGTGGGCGGATCGACCTGCGGGTGACTCCGCGCAACCACGGGCCGTCCGCTGTCGCCGACGCGACCGTGCGGCTGACCTGGTCGGCCCCGCTGGCCGCCCGGCAGAAGCTGCCGGACGGGTGCGCGCGGCTCGGGGCGCGGGTGGTCGTGTGCCGTACGGGGGCGCTGGCTGCCGATGGTGTGGGCGAGCAGATCGGGCTCCGGATGCGGCTGCAGGGCAGGCCCGCCGAGGTGACGCTGGAGATCGGTACGGTCTGGAGCGGCGATGTCGTCGACCGCAACCGTGACAACGACCGGCAGCGCGTGCTCGTGCTCGACACCGGGGACGCGTACTACTTCTGACTATCTCTGACTATCTCTGACTACCTCTGACTGCTTCTGGCGCGCCCTGTCGGCGCCCCCTGTTTCCGGCTCGCGCGCGGGGTCACCGTCACCTCCAGGACGGTGACCCCGTAGCGCTGTACGGCGGCGTCCGAGGGGAGGAGCGGAGGGAGAGGGAGAGCGGGTGGGAGAGGGGGAGGGGGAGGTCTGCGGAATACCTCTGGAAGGCGCGCGGTTGTCGCACTCGGACGCTATAGTTGAAGAGTAAACAACCTGGAGGGTGAGCGACCATGCAGTTCGGGATCTTCAGCGTCGGCGACGTCACACCGGATCCGACCACGGGACGGACGCCGACCGAACGCGAGCGCATCAAGGCCATGGTCGCCATCGCGCTCAAGGCCGAGGAGGTCGGTCTTGACGTCTTCGCGACCGGCGAGCACCACAACCCGCCGTTCGTGCCGTCGTCGCCGACCACGATGCTCGGCTACATCGCCGCGCGGACCGAGAAGCTGATCCTCTCCACCTCCACCACCCTCATCACCACCAACGACCCGGTGAAGATCGCGGAGGACTTCGCGATGCTCCAGCACCTGGCCGACGGGCGCGTGGACCTGATGATGGGGCGCGGGAACACCGGCCCGGTGTACCCGTGGTTCGGGCAGGACATCCGCGAGGGCATCAACCTCGCCGTCGAGAACTACGCCCTGCTGCGCCGGCTGTGGCGCGAGGACGTCGTCAACTGGGAGGGGAAGTTCCGGACGCCGTTGCAGGGGTTCACGTCGACACCCCGGCCCCTGGACGACGTACCGCCGTTCGTCTGGCACGGCTCCATCCGCTCGCCCGAGATCGCCGAACAGGCGGCCTACTACGGCGACGGCTTCTTCCACAACAACATCTTCTGGCCCGCCGAGCACACGAAGAAGATGATCGAGCTCTACCGGTCCCGGTACGCCCACTACGGGCACGGCACCGCCGAGCAGGCCATCGTGGGGCTGGGCGGCCATGTGTTCATGCGGAAGAACTCGCAGGACGCGGTACGGGAGTTCCGGCCGTACTTCAACGAGGCGCCGGTGTACGGACACGGGCCCTCCCTGGAGGACTTCACCGACCAGACCCCGCTGACCGTCGGGTCACCGCAGGAGGTCATCGAGAAGACGCTGGCCTTCCGGGAGTACGCCGGTGACTACCAGCGTCAGCTGTTCCTGGTCGACCACGCGGGGCTGCCGCTGAAGACGGTGCTGGAGCAGCTCGACATGCTCGGCGAGGAGGTCGTGCCGGTACTGCGGGCGGAGTTCGCCAAGGGACGGGCGGCCGATGTGCCGAACGCGCCCACGCACGCCTCACTGCTGGCCGCCGCGCAGCAGCAGGAGATGGACCAGAAGGACCAGAAGGAAGAGGCCGCGGTATGAAGCTCGTCGTTGTCTCGGCAGGGCTGAGCGTTCCGTCGTCCACCCGGCTGCTGGCCGACCGGCTGGCCGCCGCGGTGGACCGGAAGGCGGACGCCGGCGTTCAGGTCGACATCCAGGTCGTGGAACTGCGCGAGCTGGCCGTGGAGATCGCGCACAACTTCACCAACGGGTTCCCGGGGCGGAAGCTGGCGGACGCCCTGGACGCGGTGACTCGGGCGGACGGGCTGATCGTCGTCACGCCCGTGTTCTCGGCCTCGTACAGCGGTCTGTTCAAGTCGTTCTTCGACGTGCTGGAGAAGGACGCGCTGGCCGGGAAACCGGTGCTGGTCGCCGCGACCGGCGGCTCGGCCCGGCATTCGCTGGTCCTGGAGCACGCCATGCGGCCGTTGTTCGCGTATCTGCGGGCCGTGGTCGTTCCGACGGCCGTGTACGCGGCCTCGGAGGACTGGGGTGCGGAGGGGCTGGCCGAGCGGGTGGAGCGGGCGGCGGGGGAGCTGACGGCTCTGATGTCGGGGCTGTCGGCTCAGCGGCGGCCGGTACCGAAGCCCGCGTCGGGCGGGTTCGAGGTGGTCCCGTTCGCCGAGCGCTTGGACGCGCTGCGGGGGTGAGCGCGGGAGTGACGGTGAGAGGCGAGTAAGAGCCCCCCTTGGCACACTGGGCGGGTGCCCCAAACCGTGCTGCTCGCCGAGGACGACCGTGCCATCCGCCATGCCCTGGAGCGGGCC
This sequence comes from Streptomyces sp. SID12488, assembly GCF_010548275.1. Classification (GTDB taxonomy): domain Bacteria; phylum Actinomycetota; class Actinomycetes; order Streptomycetales; family Streptomycetaceae; genus Streptomyces. The sequence goes on along the minus strand of NZ_JAAGLT010000022.1, from coordinate 117,635 downwards.
CTGACCCTGGAGGGCTACCGGGTCACCGCGGTCGCCGACGGCGTCGAGGCGCTCGCCCAGGCGCATCGCACGCCGCCGGACGTACTCCTGCTGGACGTGATGATGCCCGGCATCGACGGGCTCCAGGTGTGCCGGGTGCTGCGCGCCGAGGGGGACCGTACGCCGATCCTGATGCTCACCGCGCTGGTGGAGACCGCCGACCGGATCGCCGGCCTGGACGCGGGCGCCGACGACTACGTCGTCAAGCCGTTCGACGTCGAGGAGGTCTTCGCCCGCCTCCGGGCGCTGCTGCGGCGCACCGGCCCCGGCGAGCAGCGTCCCGTCAGGGGCGTCGCCCCCGTCGGCCTGTCCGCGTCCCCCGCACTGAAGGAACCCGCCGTTCCCGAGCGGCAACTCACCGCCGCCGGGCTGCGGATGGACCTCCAGGCGCGGCGCGTGTGGCGCGGGACGCGCGAACTGGAGCTGACCCGGACCGAGTTCGAGCTGCTGGAACTGCTCGTGCGCAACGCCGGGATCGTCCTCGACCACTCCACGATCTACGACCGTATCTGGGGCTACGACTTCGGCCCGGGGTCCAAGAACCTTGCCGTGTACGTCGGTTATCTGCGCCGCAAGCTCGACGAGCCGGGCGCCTCGCAGCTGATCCACACGGTGCGAGGCGTGGGTTACGTCCTCCGGGAGGACTGAGTGACCCAGCGGAGGGCGGGACTGGCCTCGCTGCGGACCACCTTCGCCGTGTCGTTCGCCGCGGTCGCCGCCGGGGTGACCGTGCTGGTCGGGTTCCTGTCGTACGACGCCGCCGCGCGGTTGGTCCGGGTGGACCAGCAGTCCGCCTTCGCCGAGGTCGTGCAGGACCTCCAGGACGAGGTGCGGCACAACAAGATGACGCCGCAGGACTTCTCGTCGTCCGAGCCGGGGCACGACATCGTCCGGCCCAGCCGTACCGATGTGCAGGTGCTCGGACCGGCGGGTGAGGTGGTCGACAGCGGGAGTCCGGCGCTGCCCGTCACCGCCGCCGACCGCCGGATCGCCGGCTCCCCGGTCGCCGGGCTGGCCGTGCAGCACAAGGACGTCGCCGTCGGCCAGGACGTCTACCGCATCGCGACCGTCTCGCTGGGCGGCGAGCGGAGCGAGGGCCGGGGCGCGGTGCAGGTCGCGCAGGAGTTCAGCGACACGGAGGACCTGCTCCGGGAGCTTCAGCAGCGGACGATCCTGATGATGGCCGCGGTCGTCGTCGCGGCCGGGTTGTTCGGGTGGTGGCTGGCCCGGCGGATCACGCACCGGCTGCGCATCCTCGCCTCGGCCGCCGAGGACGTCGCCCGCACCCGCCGGCTCGGCATCCAGGTGCCGGTGACCGGGTCCGACGAGGTGGGACGCCTGGGCCGGTCCTTCGACCGCATGCTCGGCCGGCTCGCCCAGTCGGAGGAGGACCAGCGCCGACTGGTCCAGGACGCGGGGCATGAGCTGCGTACCCCGCTCACCTCCCTCCGTACGAACATCTCGTTGCTGCGCCGGATCGACGAACTGCCGCCCGCGACCCGGGAGGACCTGGTCGACGACCTGGCCATTGAGGCGCGTGAACTCACCGATCTGGTCAACGAGTTGGTGGACCTGGCGGCCGGGCAGTCGGACACCGAGCCCAAGCAGCGGCTCGATGTCGCCGACATCGCGGACGAGGTCGCGGTGGTGGCCCGGCGGCGTACCGGGCGGGAAGTCGTCGTCCGGGTGAGCGGCGAGACGGCCGCCGACGCCCGCCCCGCCGCGCTCCAGCGCGCGATCTCCAACCTCGTCGAGAACGCCTCGAAGTTCGACCGGGGCGGTACGACGCCGATCGAGATCGCGGTCACCGGTCCGGACCGGGCCCGGCAGGGCGGCGGGCGGCAGGGCGCGATCCGGGTCGAGGTGCTCGACCGGGGGCCCGGAGTCGCCGAGGGCGATCTGCTGCGCCTGTTCGACCGGTTCTACCGCGCCGCCGACGCCCGTAGCCTCCCCGGTTCGGGCCTCGGGCTGTCGATCGTCCGCGAGGTGGCCATCGCCCACGGCGGGGCACCCTTCGCGAACCGGCGGGACGGGGGCGGGGCGGTCATCGGGTTCACGGTGGGTGGGCAGGGGTGAGCCGACCGGCCCGGTAGCGGCGGCCGGCCGGCTTTCCAGTGGTGTCGGTGCCGGTGTCAGCTCTTGCCGAGGAGCTTGTTCATCTCGGTGATCTCGGCGTTCTGGGTGCGGATGACGTCGTCGGCCATGGAGGTGGCGGGGCCGTACTCGCCCTTGGCCTTCTCGGTGGTGGCCATCTTCACGGCGCCCTTGTGGTGCTCGATCATCATGGTCAGGAAGTTCTTGTCGAACTCCTTGCCGGTGGCGGCGTGGTCCATGCCGGGCATCGATTCCATCCCTTCCATGGACTCCATGCCTGGCATCGACTCCGTCGACGTCGGGACGTCCTTGCCCCAGGTCTTCAGCCACCCCGACATGGTCTCGATCTCCGGGGTCTGAGCCTTTTCGATGCGGGCGGCGAGGGACTTGACCTCGGCCGACGAGGCCTTGTCGGCAGCCTCTTCCGCCATCGCCAGGGCGCCCTTGTGGTGAGGGATCATGCCCTGCGCGAAGGTGACGTCCTGGGCGTTGTGGTCCTCGGCCTTGGCGCCACTGCCGGCGTTGCTGGTGCTGGTGTCGCTGTTGCCGTCGTCGCTGCCGCACGCGGTGAGGGTGACGGCGAGTGCGGCTGCGGCGGCCATGACGACGAGGGTCCTACGGGTTTTGCGCATGCTGGAACTCCTGCTGTGCGAAAGGGAATTGAGGTACGCGGGCACGCCTGGGACGTGCGGTGACCTCTAGATCCGCAGGAGCTGGAGTTCGGCGAGGGACGGTGGCGCGCGGGCGCCCTCGGGGGACCGGGGCAGCGAGCGGTCGGCGCGGGCGGCCAGGTCCGAGGCACCGGCCGGGTCGGGCGCGAGGGCGGCGAAGGTGTGCCCCGCCGGGACGGCGCCGGACGCGCAGGTCGCGTCGGCGTGCTGGGTGTGGCCGCCGTGCGAGCCCATGCCGTGGCAGACGGATTCCTCGGCAGGCCCCGCCCGCATGCTCATCGGCTGCGATGCCTGGGCCCGGTGCCCGTGATGGGCGCTGTCCGCCATCCCGGCGGACATGCCACCCGGCCCGAGGCCGTGCATCGCGAGGACGCCTGCCAGCAGCCCGAGCACGACGAACGCACGCGTCCACCAGGACGGTGGGTACGTGCGCTGCGGTCGCTGTGCGCGGGCTGTCACACGGCCATGTTAGCCCGGCGGGCGTATACGGATACGGGGTACCCCTATATTCGCGGCGCGCCGTACGTCAGGCACCTCGTACGTCAGGCACTTCGTACGTCAGGTACCTCGTACGTCAGGAAGTACGGCCGAAGCAGCGCTCCAGCTCATCCAGGGCGTAGAACTTGCTGCCCTTGGACACGGGTCGGCAGCCGGCCTTGAAGGCGGTCTCCTTCTCGTTGTAGAGCATCCGTACGAGGGTGGTGTCGCCCTTGCGGAACACGTCCCACTGGATGTTCGAGGCCATCGGCGCCACCGCCGCGCCCCGCCACGCGTTGTCGCCGTACGTGTACGGCCGCTCGGCGCTCACTCCCCGCGTACTGCCCGGCAGGCCCATCAGTGCGGCCAGCGGGATGATCTCCTCGGCGTGCGTGAAGCGCAGTTCGGCGCCGAGGGTGCCGGTGGCGGCGGTGCTGTCCTGCGCGGTCTCGGCCTTCTTGAAGAAGTCGTCGAGCAGGACGCCCGCCATCTTGTAGGTGATGTCGCTGTCGGAGAAGCCGGGACCCTTCTCGTAGAAGTCCTCGGCGTCGCTCAGGTACCCGAACCAGGCGGCATCGCGCTGCGAGATGTACCGGTCCATGTGCCAGCCCTTGCCGCCGGGGCTCTCGTCGCTCATGGCCGGGGCGATCCCGTACAGGTTGTAGACCGCCTCGGCCGCGTCCACCGCGCTGCCGGCGGTGCTCGCGAACTCGCCGTCGACGATGCGCTGCACGAAGCCGCGCTTGAAGATCTTCCGCAGTACGTCCGACGCGGCGCGGTGGGTGGCCGGCTGGTCGGTGATCGACGTGAGGGTGGTGGCGAGACGCTGGTCGTTCGCGATGTAGTCGCGGTAGGCGGCGCCCCCGGCGGCCTTGTGGAAGTAGAGCAGGTCCTTGTCGGTGCGGCCCGCGCCGATGAGCGGCTTGAGTGCCGGGTCGGTGGCCGCCAGGGTGTCCGCGAAGAGCTGCCCGCTGTCGACGGCGCGGCCCTGTCCGGAGCTGACGACGTCGATCTTCTCGCCGTTCCTCGCGATACCGGCGAAGAGGCCCGGCAGCCGCTTCTCCATCCGTACGGCGGTGCCCGCGATCTCGCTCTTGCCGCGCCCGCTGAGGTTGCCGTAGCCGACCTTGGTCATGGCGGCGAGCAGGGCCCGCACCTTCGGCCCGAACTCCTTGCCGCGCGCGGTGAGTTGGCCCTCGCTCTCGGCCTGGTCCCACAGCTTGAGGATCAGGTCGCCGTCCGAACTGTCGGTCGCGGCCCGGGAGCCGTGCCGGGAGACGTTCTCCGTGAACACCGGGACGAAGCCCTTCGGGGGCTGCTGATAGCTCCGCAGGCTCTGCTGGGGGGCGTACGAGGCCTTGGTGCCGTAGCTGTCGGCGGAGGCGGAGGCGGATCCGGAGCCGTAGGAGGAAGTGGAGCCGGAGGAGGAAGTGGAACGGTCCGCCGCGTGGGCGGGGAGTGCGGTGGCCAGCAGGGCGCACAAGGGTGCGGCGAGGGCGAGGGCGGTGCGGTTCATGGGCGCATCGTCGGTGGCGCGGGTGAACCCGGGATGGCCGTGGAATGGCGCATGCGGGGCGTATGGGGCATGTGCGCTGCGAGATTCTGGTTGTTTGATTCACCTTGTGCTGCAGTTTTGGTGACTTCTATCATCCAAGTGTCTGCCAAGTATCTGCCCGCGAACCCAGAGGCCTTCCGATGAAGTCGATGAAGTCGATGCAGCAGCAGCCCCGGAATCACCTGCCCCTCGACCTGCCCCTCGACCTGCCTGTCGACCTCGACGAAGCCGTCCACCGGTGCCTCGTCGCCGGTTTCGACGGCACCACGGGTGTCCCGGACACCCTCAAGCGGCTCATCGAGCGCGGCCTCGGCGGAGTGATCCTCTTCACCCGCAACGTGCGCGACGCGGGCCAGGTCCGCCGCCTCACCGACGAGCTGCGCGCCCTGCGGCCCGATCTCCTCGTCGCCATCGACAACGAGGGCGGCGGCATCGGCCACCTCGTCGCCGCGGGCGCGCCCGAGGTGCCCGGCTCGTACGCCCTCGGCGTCGTCGACGACCCGGACCTCACCGCCCGCTGCGCCGACGCCCTCGCCGGTCACCTCTCCTCGCTGGGCATCACCGTCTCGTACGCCCCCGTGGCAGACCTCCAGTACCACCCCGACAACCCGATCGTCCGTACCCGCTCCTTCGGCTCCGATCCGGAACTCGCCGCCCGTCACCTCCGCGCCTGGATCACGGCCACCGAGGCGCGCGGCGTCGCTTCCTGCGCCAAGCACTTCCCCGGCCACGGCGGCACGGTGACCGACAGCCACCACGAGATGGCGGTCGACCTGCGGTCGTACGACGAGATCCGCGCCGATGTCGAGCCGTTCCGGGCCGCTGTGGCGGCGGGCGTGCCGATGCTGATGAGCGCGCATGTGGTGTACCCGGCGCTGGATCCGGAACGGCCCGCGACCCTCAGCCGCCGCATCCTGGGCGACCTGCTTCGCCACGACCTCGGTTTCGACGGGGTCCTGGTCAGCGACGCCCTGGAGATGAAGGCGATAGCCGACCGGTACGGCGAGGCGGCCGGCGCCCGGCTCGCCCTGGCCGCGGGCGCCGACCAGGTGATCGTGGCCGTACCGGACCTGGCGACCACCCTGGCCTGCCGGGACGCGGTGATCGACGCGCTGCGGGACGGGATGCTCGCGGAGGAGCGGGTACGGGAGGCCGCCGGGCGGGTGCGGAAGCTGGCGGAGCGGTATGCGGGGGCGGTGGGGGAGGGCGCGGTCGCGCCGTGGGACGCGGGCGCGGGGCTTGACGCGGCTCGGCGGGCTGTACGGGGTGGCGCTGCCGGTTTCGGGGATGGTGTCGGTGCGGTGTCCGCGGGGCGGGGTGCGTATGTCGTCGATCTGTTTCCGCCGCCGCATCCCGCGCTGAACTGGGGTGGCGAGGACCTGCTGAGCGAGGTGCGGGCGCTGGATCCCACGGCTGCGGGCATGGTGCTGAACGAGGCTCCAGTGGATCCCGCTGCCCTGGCCGAGGGGATTCTGTGGTGGGCGGTGGGGGTGCCGCTGGTGGTCGCCACGTCGGATGCGGGGTTGTATCCGTGGCAGGAGGAGCTGCGGGACGCGCTGGTGGCCGGGCGGGGGGACGCGGTGGTGGTGGAGACCGGGTTGACCGACGGTGGGGTCGGTGCGCGTTCCGGTGCGGGTGCGTTGTGTTCCTACGGGCGGGGGCGGGTCAATTTGCGGGCGTTGGCCGAGGTGTTGGTAGGGGGTGTCTGAGGTGGTGTGTGGGGTGCGGGCCGGTGGAGGCCGGCCGCGCCCACGCGGCGGAGCCGCAAATGTCACAGCCCCGCGCTCCTGAAGGCAGCCGGTTGCTGTCTGCGCCGGGTGGACTCGCGCCCTGGGAGCGCTCGCCCTCGCGGCCTCCGGCCACTGGCCGGGCCACTGCTAGGGCTCCCCAGGGGCCCGGGCCCAGGGGCCCGGGCCCCTGGGGAGCCCTCCCTTGCTGCTGGTCTCCGGTTGGACCCCGGCCCTGGGAGCGTGCCGCTCGCTTCCGGTCGGGGGCGCGCCCTCGGTCCTTGCCGCTCGCTCCGGTCAACGGGGGCGTGCGGCTTCCTTGATGCCCCGGGCCGTCAGGTAGGTCTCGTCCTCGGCGTGTTCCGCCAGTACCACCGCCGGGCGCGTGCCCTCCGCCCGCAGTCGCATCCACGCCTCGAAGTACGCGCCTCCCGGGCCCGACACCGAGCGTGTGCCCGGTGTGCAGTCCAGGATCAGGGCGGTCGTACGGGGCTCGGCCGGGCGGGGGGCGGCGCGCAGCTCGGTGACCGTCTCCGCGAGGGCCTCGGCGATGGGCTTCGGGCGGCCCGTGGAGTCGAACAGGCCGAGGGTGTACTCCAGTTCGGGGAAGTCGGCCAGGGAACGGTCGACGTCGTGGGAGCACCACCAGGTGACCCCGTACAGGTTGGCGCACTCGGCGGCGTTGCGTACGGTCGCGCGGGCGAAGCCGGGTGCGTCGGCTGCCGGGATGTGCGGTTCGGGGGCGCCGGTCTCCTGGACCCAGACGGGCCGGGCGGGATCCTCGGCGTACGCGGTGGCCAGTTCCACGCCGTACTCCGCGAGATGCTGGACCTGCGGGGAGCGGGGGCCGTAGCGGCGGGCGCAGTCGGCCGAGAACACCCAGGGGTGGACGGTCGTCAGGTCGCCCTTGCGGGCCGAGGCCTCCGGCGTGAAGGGGTGGTCGTCGCTGTACCAGGCGGCGTCGTACGCGGAGTGCGTGACCAGGCCTGTCGCGCCCGCCGGTCCCAGCCCTGTTCGCGCGGCGGCCAGCAGGGTGTCCAGGTAGTGGTCGATGTCGGCCACCGTCACCGGGTTGTGTTCGACCAGGTTGTTGAGCTCGTTGCCGAGCTGGAGGCCGAGGAGGTTCGGGCGGCCGGTCAGCGCGCTGCCGAGGGTGCGCAGCAGGTTGGCCTGCGCCTCGATCGCCTCCGGGTCCGTGAAGACGTTGCGGTGGTGCCAGCTGCGGGTCCACTCCGGGTAGAAGTCGAAGCTGGAGAGGTGGCCCTGCACACCGTCCACCATGACGTCGAGGCCCGCCTCCGCCGCCACGTCGACCAGCTGCGCCACCTGGTCCACGGCCGACGCGCGGATCAGCGTGCGGTTCGGCTGGAGCAGCGGCCAGAGCGGGAAGATCCGTACGTGGTCCAGGCCCAGCCCGGCGATCTGGTCGAGATCCTCGCGGGCGAGGGCCGGGTCGAAGTCGTACCAGGAGTGGAACCAGCCCCGGCGCGGCGTGTAGTTGACGCCGAAACGAGGAGCGGGAGACGGAGAAGAGGGGGCGGTGGATGTGCTCACGGGTCCTCCACGGACGTGCGTGACTGCGCCGGGCCGCGAGTCGGGTCTTGTCCTCGGCGAATGTATGAACCACCATAGTGCGCGATGAGCAATGAATTGAACCAGCATTCGAGTCGGAACTCGGGCCGGGAATCGGGTCAGGATTCCGGCCCGGGCGAACACGGTGTTCCGGCGGCCGGCGCCCTCGTCGTCGGGCTCGACGCCGGTGGCACCCGTACGCGCGCCGTGCTGGCGTCCGCCTTCGACGGGCGAACGCTCGGTGAGGGCGTCGCCGGGCCGGGCAACGCCCTCACCGTCGCCGTGCCGCAGCTCACCGAGCACCTCGTCGAGGCCCTCGCCCTGGCGGTGCCGGAGCCGGACCGCCGCCGGGTCGTCGCCGTCGCGGGCGGCTTCGCGGGCGCCGCCGGCACCGCCGACGAACCCGGCCGCGTCAACGCCCTCACCGCGCTGACGGAAGCCCTGCGCCGACTCGGCATCCGCGTCCCCGCGCGCGAGATCCGGATCTGCAGCGACATCGAGGCCGCCTTCGCCGCCGCCCCGGACACCCCGGGTCCCCCTGCCGACGGGCTGGCCCTCGTCGCCGGTACGGGCGCCGTCGCGATGCGCATCACCGCCCGCCACTGCGAGAAGACGGTAGGCGGCGACGGCTGGCTCCTAGGCGACGACGGCGGCGGCTTCTGGATCGGCCGGGAAGCGGTCCGGGTCGCGCTGCGCATGGCGGACCGGCGGGGCGGCGACACGACTCTGGCGGCGCTGGTGGGACGGGAGTTGGGGGTGCCGGTCGCGGTCCTCCCGCGCGAGGGTGAGGTGTCGGCGTACGAGGGTGAGATGTCGGCGTACGAAGGTGAGGGCGCCGCTCAGCAGCCCTGGACCCGTTCCGCCCGTGAGGCCTTTCGCCGGTACGTCCTCCCCGCCGTCATGGCCGAACCGCCGGTCGGGCTGGCCCGGTTCGCCCCGCTGGTCGCCGGGGCGGCCCGCGCGGGGGACACCCTCGCGCGGGCGATCCTCGACGAGGCCGCCGGTCATCTCGCCGACTGCGTACGGGCGTTGGAGCCGAGGCCGGGCGAGTCGGTGGTCGCGACGGGCGGCCTGCTCGGCCCCGAAGGCCCACTGACCGCCCCCCTTGAGCCGCATCTGCGTGCCCTCGGTTTGGTGGCGCACTGGGTCCCCGACGGCAGCCGGGGCGCGGTGGCCCTGGCCCGACTCGCACCGGGCCCTGCCCCGCAGCACCTGGAGAAGAACCAGTGACCGTGACCGTGTCCCCCCTCTACCGTGACCCCGCCGCCCCCGTCGACGCCCGCGTCGCCGACCTCCTGGCGCGGATGACCCTGCGGGAGAAGGTGGGCCAGCTCAACCAGCGGATGTACGGCTGGGACGCCTACCGCCGCCGCCCCGACGGCGAGTTCGAGCTGACCCGGGCCCTGTACGAGGAGACCGACCGCTTCGAGGGCCTCGGCGCCCTGTACGGACTCCTGCGCGCCGACGCCTGGTCCGGCGTCGACCACTCGACCGGCGCCGACGCGCAAACGGGCCCGGCGCTGGCCCACCTGGTCCAGCGCCACGTACTCGAACGCAGCCGCCTCGGCATCCCCACTCTCTTCGTCGAGGAGGTACCGCACGGCCTCATGGCCCTCGACGGCACGGTCCTCCCCGTCAACCTGGCGGTGGGCGCCACCTGGGACCCGGACCTGTACGAGCGGGCGGCATCCCACGCCGCCGCCGAACTCCGCGCCAGGGGCGGCCACTTGGCCCTGGTCTCGGCGCTGGACATCGCCCGTGACCCTCGCTGGGGCCGTACGGAGGAGTGCTTCGGGGAGGACCCGTACCTCGCCGCGCGCCTGACGGAGGCGCTGGTGAGAGGCGCGCAGGGGGACATGGACGAGCAGGGGAGATTCTCCTCGGACAAGGCCCCGGTGGTCCTGAAGCACTTCGCCGGCCAGGGTGCGACGGTCGGCGGCCGGAACTCGGCCGAGTCGGAGCTGGGTCCCCGTGAACTCCATGAGATCCACCTCCCGGCAGCCAGGGCCGGGGTACGGGCCGGTGCGGCGGCGGTCATGGCCGCCTACAACGAGGTGGACGGCATCCCGTGCTCGGCCAACGGCCCTTTGCTGAACGGGTTGTTGCGCGGCAGCGGGGATCGTGGTGGCTGGGGCTTCGAGGGCCTGGTCATGGCGGACGGGCTGGCGGTGGACCGCCTCGCCCGCATCACCGGCGACAAGGTCTCCGCAGGTGCTCTCGCCCTCAACTCCGGTATCGACCTGAGCCTTTGGGACGAGGGCTTCACGCACCTGGCGGAGGCGGTGGAACGAGGCCTGGTGAAGGAGTCGGTGCTCGACACGGCCGTATCCCGGGTCCTGACCCTGAAATTCCGCCTCGGCCTCTTCGAACACCCTTATGTGACACCGGAGTTGCCGTCCGCCGACGCCGGCCGTTCCCTGAGCACAGCCCTCGCGCGCTCGGCCGTCACCCTCCTCCACAACAAGGCGGGCGTCCTGCCCGTCGACCAGGCGAGGATCTCCCGTATAGCCGTCCTCGGCCCGCACTCCGCCACCACGGCCCACCAACTCGGCGACTACACCGCCCCCCAGCGCCCCGGCACAGGGACCAGTGTCCTGGCCGCCCTCCGCGACCTCACCCACCAGGAGACGGAGCTCCGCTACGCCCAAGGCTGTGCCCTGACCGGCGACGACCTCTCCGGCATCCCCGAGGCGGTGGCGGCAGCGGCGGCCTCCGACCTGGCCGTACTGGTCCTGGGCGGCAGCAGCGCCCGTACCCCGGACACGGAGTTCGACGCCAACGGCGCGGCGCGCACCGCGGTGTCGGAGATGACCTGCGGCGAGGGTGTCGACCTGGCCGACCTGCGGCTGGGCCGGGCCCAGCACGCCCTGCTGGACGCGGTGACGGCGACGGGCACACCCGCGGTCGTCGTCCTGATCCAGGGCCGCCCGCACGCTGTCCCGGAGGCGGCGGAACACGCCGCCGCACTGCTCACGGCCTGGTATCCGGGCCCCTGGGGCGGCGAGGCGATCGCCGAGATCCTCCTCGGCCACACCGCCCCGACCGGCCACCTCCCCGTGTCGGTACCGCGCTCGGCGGCCCAACTCCCCGTCTACTACAACCACAAGGACACGGAGTACGGGTCGTACGTGGACGAGGACGCCGAGCCGCAGTATTCCTTCGGCCACGGCCTGACGTACACGACGTTCGAGTACGGCGTCCCGAACATCAGGCCGGATGGCGCCAGTTGCGGTGACCAGGTCGAGGTCGAGGTCGCGGTCACCAACACCGGTGGACGGGCGGGGCGTTCGGTGGCCCAGCTCTACATCCGCCCGCTGCGTACGACGGTGTGGCCCCGGACCCTGGAACTCCGCGCCTTCCAGGGCGTCGACCTGGCTTCTGGTGAGTGCCGTACGGTCACGTTCTCCCTCGGCCCCGACCAACTCGCCCAGGTCGGGGCCGATTTGAAGGCGGCAGTACTGCCCGGGAGCGTGGAGATCCGGGTGGCGGAGTCGGCGCGGGGGGCGTTGGGGGTCGTACCGGTCGTCCTCGGCATCAAGGGGTGATCGTCATGTTCTCGATCAGCGCTGAACACGGTCGTGAACGCGACGGCCTGAGTGAGGCGGTGGGGGCGCCGGATCAGCCGACTCGGTCCTCACCGCCGTGGACGCGCGCGGCGATGGTTCGCGCGCACGCCAGGGACTCGGTGTGCGACGTGTCGACCTCCAGGTCGTAGACGACGCCCTCGTGGACGACGTCCGCCTGCGCGGCGGCCATCCCCGGAGCCCGGTCTCCCCGGGCGATCTCGCGGCGCGCGGCGACGGCGCTCTCGCACCGGACGCCGACCCACAGCACGGGCAGGTCACCCACTTCACCCACTTCACCAAGAGCCTTGCGCCAGCGCTGCTGGGACGCCGCTCCGCCGAGGAAGACGTCGTCGATGACGACCCGGGCGCCGGCCCGGACCATTGCCACGACGCCTTCCCGCCAGGCCGCCTCCAGCGCCAGGAAGTCCGCCCCGACGCTCACTTCGCCGTCCGCCGCGATCGCGATCCCCGCGTCCGACTCCCGCATCCTCGCGGGCAGGGCGTCGACGAACGAGTCGCACCCGAACGCCAGCCACGGGTCCGGCAGTTCGGCCTGCAGACACCGTACGATCGCGGACTTCCCCGAGCTGGAACCACCGTTGAGAATGATCATCTGAGCCTGCATCTCGACCTGCATCTCGCCCTGTATCTGGACCTGAGCCTGCGCCCGAACCGGAATCGCCACCGCGCCACACTAGGGCGCCCGCTGCGGGGAACGAAACGAATTCCGGCCGGAGCGGGCTGTCTCTTGTGCGGGCGGCGGCGGGTTCACCTGGCGAGTTCGGCCGGTTCGTCGAGCCGTGTCAGCTTCTGCGGGTTGCGCACGATGTAGATCCGGGTTACCTGCCCGTTCTCCACCACGAGGCTCACGGCGGTCGGCTCGCCGTTCATCTCGATCCGGCCCGCGGGCGCGCCGTTGAGCCATACGGTCGTCATCTCGAACGGGACCGCGACCTGGTTCGCGCGCGTGAGCAGCTTCGCCACCGGTTCGGCCCCGTGCATCGGAGCCAGCACGGCGGCCACGACCCCGCCACCATCGGCGATCAGGACGACATCCGGCGCCATGACCTCCAGCAGGTCCTGCAACTGCCCGGTGCGCAGGGCGAGAAGGAAGCGGTCCACGACGGTCCGCTGCTCGGCCCGGCTCACCCGCACCCGCGGCTGCCGGGCGGCCACATGCTCACGCGCCCGCCGCGCGACCTGCCGTACCGTCGCCGCGGACTTCCCGATGGCCTCGCCGATCTCGCCGTACGGCATCTCGAAGACCTCGCGCAGCACGAACACCGCGCGCTCGGTGGGCCCGAGGGTTTCGAGGACGGTCAGCATCGCGATCGAGACGCTCTCCGCGAGTTCGACGTCCTCGGCGACATCAGGGCTGGTCAGCAGGGGTTCAGGCAGCCACTCGCCCACGTACTCCTCACGGCTGCGGGACAACGTACGCAGCCGGTTGAGTGCCTGCCGGGTGACGATCCGGACGAGGTACGCCCGAGCCTCACGCACCTGGGACCTGTCGACGCCGGCCCACCGCAGCCAGGACTCCTGCAGTACGTCCTCCGCGTCGGCCGCCGAGCCGAGCATCTCGTAGGCGACAGTGAAGAGCAGGCTGCGGTGGGTGACGAAGGGATCGGCAGTCGAATCCTCGGTCATATCGCCGCCGACACCACGCCGGGCTTGTCGATGCCGGACTTCGCGATGGCGGGCCTCTCGGCACCGGACCTGTTGTTGCCCGCCTCCTCGGGACGTGCGGCCAGCGGTATCCCGCACGCGTCGGAGAAGCCCTGCGAGGTGATCCCGTGCGCCGAGTTGTTCCGCGTCGCCATGTTGGCGAAGCCGATGCCTGCGGTGAGCTCGACCATCGCCGCCGGACCGAGCCGGTCGAGCAGGCCCGCGTACAGTTCGTCGTCGACGGTCGGCGGCGTGTTCGTCATGGCCTCGGCGTACTCCAGTACGTCCCGTTCCAGCGGCGTGAACACCTCCGACTCGCGCCAGCGCGGCACCTGGCTCGCCTTGGTCAGGTCCAGGTCCTTGTGCAGCGCCTGGAAGTAGTTGATGTCGAGGCACCAACCGCAGCCGACCTGCGCGGCGACCGCCATGTGCGCGAAGATCTTGAGCCCCTCGTCGGCCATGTCCCACTCGCCCACCCTGCCCCCGATCTCCGAGGAGTCCCGGGCGACCTTGGGGTTGTGCGCCGTCACCTCGAAGGGCTCGGGCACGGCACCGAACTGCTTGACCAGGTTCTCACTGATCTCGGCGGGGAGCTGTGCTTTCGGAATGCGCAGTGTCACGGTGTTCTCCTCGTCGGTTCCTTGACGGTTCCTTGTCGATTTCCCAGGCCTGTCGGCCTGTTGGACATGAAGACACCGGCGGACTCGGGAACGTGACAATCACTGTGGCGCGAGGGGGCGTTCGGGTTTCCGGGCGAGGAAGGTGGCGACTGTCCTCCGTACGTTTTCGTCGGGCGCCTGCACCAGTCGCGCCGTGATCACGAGACCGGCCCGGGTGAGCAGTTCGGCGATCCGCTCCACCGGCAGCAGATGGGCCTCGTAGGACACCGGATGGCCGCCGTAAGCCTGGGTCGGACGCAGATGCAGATACTCGTCGTCTCCCACGTAGCCGGCCAGCATCAGGAGGCCGCCGGGTGCGAGGGTGCGGTGGAACTCGGCGTACACGGTGGGTAGTTGCTCGGGCGGGGTGTGGTGGGTGGAGTAGTAGGCGAGGATGCCGCCGAGTTCGTCGTCCCGCAGCGCGAGGTCGGTCATCGAGCCCACGGTGAAGCTCAGGTGCGGGTGGGCCCGGCGGGCCAGCTCGATCATCTTCGGGGACAGGTCGACGCCGAACGCGGGCACTCCGAGGCCTGCCAGATGCGCGGTCACCTTGCCGGGTCCGCATCCGAGGTCCGCGACCGGGCCGGCGTCGGCCACTCGCAGGGCTTCGGCGAAAGCGGCCAGCATCGCGCGTGACAGAGGGTCCAACTCCGCCGGATTCTTGACGAGTTGGACGTAGTCGGCGGCGACGGTGTCGTACGAGTCGCGGATCGCGGTGAGGTGGGCGGGGGAGGGGTTGTGGGTCACGCGGGGGACTTTAAGGGAGGGGACTGACACCGACACCCGAAGCGGGGTCCGGTGTCCAGGGCAACCGGCCCGCCCGACAAAGCCGGGCGGGCCGGATCGGCCGGTCCGACCCCCATCACCGCCTACGCGGCCCTTTCGCTGTCTGACGGTCAGGTCTGCTGATACGCCTTCAGGTCCTTGACGAGCAGGTAGGTGTTCTTCAGATGCGCGCTGTCCTTGAGCGAGCGGTAGATTCCCCACTTGGGCCGCGCCCGCTCGCCCAACCAGGTGTCGAGCCCGGACGCGCTCGCATCGGCGACCGTGCTGGAGCCGTCGGTGACCACCCAGCGGATCTTGCCGTCGCCGTCACCGAAGGTGATCTGCAGGTCGAAGCCGATCCACTTGTTCTGGAGCGGAGCAAGGTCGGTACGGCCGACGATCCTGCCGCTGAGGGCGGAGTTCAGCTCGATGGTGGGTTTGCCGTCATGCTGCCGCAACGACATGACGATGATCGGCCCGCTCCCGGCCCCCGGCATCTTGAACTGCATGATGTGGGTGAAACTGCTGGTCGCCTCCAGGCTTGAAGGTATGAACAGGGAGTCGGTGAAGCGCCAGGTCTCCCCCTCGGAAATCGTCAGATCCCGACCTTCGGCGCTCATCCCTTTGACCTCGTTGCGCTGCCGGTCCGGGCTGGAGTCCCTTTCCTCCAGAGGCATGTCGAAGCGGTACGCGCCATCCTCGACGTATATGTGCTTGACCCCCGGGTCGGATCCCGCCCGGTCGTCCTCCACTCCTTCGAACGCCTCCAACCCGTCTTTCACCGGATCCGGACTCCAACGCAACGTCCACCCGGCGTCGGCGTTGGCGTCGGAGGCTGTGGCCGCTCTGACTTCGACCTTGGCCTTCTGGTCCGGCTGTGCCTCTCCCGCCATGGCGTTGGTGCCAAGGCTCAGGGCGACAAGCGCCGATATCGCCGCCGCGCCGGCAGTAGCGGCCATAACGGCCTTCTTACGGCGTGTATGTGCGTGCGACCCCATGGTCGTATCCCTTCTGCCGGCCCTACTGTCGGCAATCAGTTCTCGATGGTGTAGGGGTCTCCATAGACCTTCCACCGCAGCGGCGGATTCAGATCGAGGTTGCCCGCACGCAGGAACACCCGCTGTTCGGTATCGACGCGGCTGGTGTCGCTGTGCGCTTCCTCGGTCTTCATCGCCGCCTTGCGGGCATCGAGGAAAGCGTTCAGGTAGGCCGTTTCGTCACCACCCTGGGCAGGTGTTTTGGCTTTCCTCAGGGCGGTCTTGCGTATGCCGCCGAAACTGACCGTGTCGTCACCGGGACCGTGCATCACGATCGCGTCGTAGTAGATGAACTGCCCCAGCGTCCTCAGCCCGTCGCTCTTGGCCTGCTTGACCGCCGGGTCGAAGTACACCCGGTCCCGCTCCGCGTCCTGGGCCTGCTGGAACGTCTTGTCCTTGGCCGCCGTACGCCAGTCCGCCACGAACGCGTCGCCAAGTCCACTGTGCGAATCGGACCCGTTCACCCGCTTGAGCGCCGGCAGGTACTTGGCCAGCACGTTGCCCGGCTTCGCCTGCGTGTACGCCTGGACCAGCTCCAGCATGTCCCCGGTCCCGGAACAGAACCCGACGATCCCGGCCGTATAGCCCCGGCCGTCGCCGATGTCCTCGATGTACTGGTACTGGGCCTTCCAGTCCAGCGAGGAGTTCTCCGCACTGGAGACCAGCTGCATCGCGATCTCCTTCTTCCGGGCATCGTCCAGCCCGACCCCCACCACGGCTTCCGCTGCCGGGGCCGGGGCGCTGACGCTCGCGCCCGGATCCGGCAGCCCGGCATCCACGGTGCTACCGGCGTGTGCGGTGCCAAGAGACACGGCTGCCGCCGCGAGCAACGCCGATCCAAACACCAGCCCGGTCGTCCGACGCGACAGGCGCCGGTCAGGAATAACCCTCATGAATTGTTCGCCCTTCGAATGCGATCGCCTGATTGACAGTCGCTCACGCTAGCGACCGCACATTAGACAAACGCACCAACTCGGACGCGCACATGAATCATTAAGGTCGACTTAAGGTTTTCTTATGCATTGACCATCCTGGAGGAGTGGTTGAAATATGGTCAAGAAAACAAAAACGCCTCTGAGCTGCGAAGACGGGGCCTGCTGAAAATCTGGCACGAAATGTGGAATTATGAAATCGGCTGCCACAAAGGGCGGAAAATCTACCGCTCCGTCTTCTCCCATCGTCTGACGCCGAGCTTTCCGGTGGTTCCGAGGTCGAGGTGTGGGGTCACCGTCACCGGGTCGGCGCCGGCTTTCGCCCGCACTCGCACATAGGGCGCGTTCACCGGCGTGCCGGACTCGGTGGTGTTGCGCCAGACCAGGCTGGCGAGCGCCGACTCGCCGGGGCCGAGCGTGACGGGACGGGGCTGGTTGTCGGGCCCGGCGCCGGTGCTGATCTCGCTGCTGCCGTCGTAGAACGTGATCTTGTTGGCGGGGCTGCGATCAGGCGCCCGGATCGATATCGGATCGCGTGAGGTGGTCGCCCGCTGGCACGCTTGCCTTCATGGATCACGCGGAAGTGCTGCTCATCGGAGGGCGAGCTGGTGTTGGTAAGACGACGGTGGGGTGGGAAGTCTCGGCACTGTTGCGCGCCGCGGAGGTCCCTCACGCGATCATCGAGGGTGACTTCATGGGGCAGGTGCATCCGGCACCCGACGGGGATCCGCACCGTGCGGAGATCACCGAGAGCAATCTGGCTGCCGTGTGGGCGAACTTCGCCCGGCGCGGGTATCGGCGCCTGATCTATACGAACACCGTGAGTGTGCTGCCTGAGACGACGGGCATGTTTGAGCGCGCCATGGGGGCCGGAGTGGGGATCATACGAGTCCTGCTCACCGCTTCCGACGCCACCACCCGCGAGCGGCTGGTGGGACGCGAACTCGGCTCGGAGCTTGAGCATGAGGTGGAAAGCAGTGTCCGCAAAGCACGGCTCCTGGACCAGCGGGCCCCGGCGGAGGCAGTGCGGGTGGTGACGGACGGACGGCCTGTCGTGGACATTGCGCGGGAGGTGGTGGCCGCCACCGGTTGGACCGGGCCTCAGCCCGCCCTCAGGTCGTGATCGTGTTGGCGGGCTGCTCCGGTGGCCGCAGCCGTCTTATCGTCGGCCCTGACCAGCCAACATTACGATCTGTGCCTGGAGTAGGCGGCGGCCGAAGCTCAGCGAGATCGAGGATGCCCTTCGTCTCGGTGGACTCAAGTAGGCAGAGAGGGATGGACGCCGCCGATGGCGCGGCCGGTCTCGTCGAGATGGTCAATGGTGGCCGCGCCACATCAGCGGCGCTCCCACTCACAAGCGGTCACCTCCGCCCAAACCGCCTTACCGAACGACTGCACCGTCGAGGTGATGCAAAGTCGCACCAATGGTCGCGAGTTCAGGTGTATCGACTGAAAAGGGATTCCATGTATTCCTCCAACCTTTGAGTCAGGACACCGGCTGTCAGATCGACGCGGCCCAGTTCGCGCCAGGGAACAGCGACCTTCTCCGCGTCCGGAGCGAAAGCCAACGCGTCGAGCAGCCGCCAGTAGAGATGGGCGGGGCCGTCTTCGGCCAGGGTTCCTCCCGCAGCGATGTAGCGGTCGGCGAATCGCATGCCTGCGGGAATCCCGTGCAGCAGAGCGAGGGCCGTTGAGCAATGAGCCACGTCCAAGTCGGCCGGCCCCCAGGAGGTCTCCACCCAGTCGACGACACCACTGATCTGAAGATCATCGGCGATGCCCGTGAAGAGGATGTTGCCGGGATGGAAGTCCCGGTGCAGGAAGCAACCCGCTTCTCCACCCAGGAGCGCGTGGCGCCCCACCCCTGACTGTCAAGATCCGCGCCGACGCCCTCGGTCCCCTCACCTGAACCCATGGACGCAGGCTATCCGTCCCCCCGTGAACCCCTGTGAGCCCCTGTGAACTGGGAGGCCACCCTCAGATCTTCACAGCCCCCGCAGCCACCCCCCGATAGAACCACCGCTGAGTGATCACGAACAGCACCAGCACCGGGATCACCGAGATCACCGACCCCGCCATGACCATCCGCTGGTCGTAGCCGAACGACGAGCTCTGCAGGCGTGAAAGCCCCAGTGTGAGCGTCATGTTGCTCTCGGAGCGCAGCACGATCAGCGGCCACAGGAAGTCGTCCCAGGCGCTGATGAACGTGTTGATGACGACCACCATGATCGCGCCCCACGCGGACGGCAGATACAGGTACTTGAAGCGCTGCCACTCGTTCGCGCCGTCCAGCATCGCCGAGTCCTCGATCTCGCGCGGGACCGCGAGGAACGCGCCGCGCATCAGCATGACGTTGATGGCGCCGACGAAGCCCGGTAGCCACACGCCGGCCAGGCTGTCGACCAGGCCCAGGTCGCGGATGCTGATGAACAGCGAGACCATGATCGACTCGAAGGGGAACATCATCGAGGCGATCAGCACCACCCAGACCGCCCTGCGGCCCTTCCAGGAGGGCTTGGAGAGCATGTAGCCGGCCGTCGTGGAGAAGACCAGCTGGCTGGTGACCGACAGGGCGACCACGATCAGGCTGTTCTTGATGTACGACCACACCGGCACCTGGTCGAAGACCGTCCGGTACGCGCGCAGGGTCGGGTCGTGCGGCAGCAGGGTGGCGTTCGCGCCGAAGACGTCCTCGCTCGTGCCCTTCAGGGAGGCCAGCAGCTGCCACAGCAGCGGGCCCACGGTGAGGCCGAGCACCAGGAGGAGGAGCAGATAGCGGACGACCAGCTGGCGCGGGCGGCCGTAGTCACGCCAACGCGGCATCAGGCGACGGCCCTTGGTCTCGACGACGGTCGTCGTCATGACTCGTCCTCCTTGGTCAGACGCTGCGCCAGCAGGGTCAGGCCCAGCGTCAGCGCGAACAGGGCCACGCTGACGGCCGAGCCGTAGCCGGCGTTGCCGGTGATCGGGTCCAGGCCGACGTCCCGGATGTAGAACGGCAGGGTGCGGTCGGCGCCGCCGGGGCCGCCGGTGGAGCTGCCGAGCATGTAGATCTCGGTGAAGACCCGCAGGGAGCCGATGCCGGTGAGCGTGCCGACGAGCATCATGGCCGTCCGGACGCCGGGGATCGTGATGTTCCAGAAGCGGCGGACCGCGCCGGCGCCGTCCATCTGGGCGGCCTCGTGCAGTTCCTTGGGCACGTTCCCGAGGGCGGCCAGGTAGAAGACCATGTACCAGCCAAGGCCCTTCCACAGGGTCAGGCCCATCGCGGAGAGCAGGATCAGCCACGAGTCGGAGAGGAAGGGGATCGCCGACCTGATCAAGTGGGCCTTCTCCAGCCAGGTGTTGACCAGGCCGTCGTCCGCGAGCAACCACTGCCAGCTCAGGCCCACGACCACGCTGGAGGCGAGCACCGGCGTGTAGAAGGCGGAGCGGAAGAAGCCGATGCCGGGCAGGTTCTTCTCCACCAGGACGGCGAGCATCAACGGCAGCAGCACCATCAGCGGCACGACGATCACCGCGTACAGGATGCTGTTGCGGGTCGCGAGCCAGAAGTCGTCGTCCTGGAGCATCCGCGTGTAGTTGTCGAGTCCGACGAAACCCGCAGCGCCGCCCAGCGGCTTGGCGTTGGTGAACGACAGCAGGACCGTGTTGAGGAACGGGAACACCCCGAAGACCACCGCGCACACGATCGCGGGGGCGGTCCACAGCCACGGCAGCCACCAACGGCGGTACATGGACGCTCCGTTGGCCCCGGGAGCGGGACCGGGCAGCGCGGCCCTGGCGAGTCGGCGGAGGCGAGCCGTGGACGTGGCCGGGGCCGGCGTGGAGGGCAGGGGCTCCACGCCGGACACCGGGTTCGTGATCTGTGCCGTCACTGTCAGCTGCCCTGCTTCAGCAGCTCGTTCGACTTCTCCTGGGCGTCCTTCACGGCGTCCGCCGCGCTCTTCTTGCCCTGCATGGCCAGCTGCACCTGGGACACGATGGCGTTCTGCACGGCCGGGGAGAGGTTGGTCTGGTTGGTGGAGGCCGTCTTGAGCTGGTCGGCGACGAGCTTGCGGGCCTGGGAGAACGGGTCGGTGCCGGTGACGTTCTGGAAGAACGGGTCGTTCAGCGACTCGGTGGTGGTCGGGAAGATCACCACGGCCGGGTCCTTGCACCAGGCCGTCTGGTTCTCGACGTTGGTGAGGAACTCCGCGAACGCGAGCGCCACCGGGGCGTGCTTGCTGGTCGCGGCGACCGAGATGTACTGGGGGGCGCCGGCGGAGGCGACGCCGAGGGCGTCGTAGGGCTGCTGGCCGACGGCCGTCTTGCCGTAGACCGACGGGCTGTTCTGCTTGACGAACCGCACGAAGCTCGGGTTCGTCGAACCGTAGGCCACCTTGCCCTGGCTGTAGAGCGTGGACGGGTCGTTGCTGGAGGACAGCGAGTCCTTCGGCATCGCGCCCTCCTTGTACAGCTTCGCCATCCACTCCACCCACTGGGTGGTGCGCGGGTCGTCGCCGAAGACGGCGGACTTGCCGTCGGTGGAGAGGACCTTGATGCCCATCTGGTCGAAGTCGGCCGGGATGCGCCAGATCGGGTTGGCCATCGTCGCGAAGTACTTGCCTTCGGAGGCCTTGGCGATCTTCTCGTAGTCGGCGAAGAGCCCGAAGATGCTCGTCGGCGCCTTCGCCGGGTCGATGCCGGCCTTCTCCAGCAGGTCCTTGTTGTACGTCAGCAGGACGCCGCCGGTGTACCAGGGCAGCGTGGTGTGGATCGACTTGCCGGAGGCGTCCGCGAAGGTGGCGGTCTTCCAGAACGACGGGACGAAGGGCTTGGAGGCGGCCGGGTCCTTGGTGCCGATGTCGAGCAGGTAGCCGGCCTTGGTGAGGGCGGTCGCCGTCGGCGCGTTGACGTTGATGACGTCGGCCATCGTGCAGGCCTGGGCATCGGCGACGGTCCGGTTGGTGAAGGTGTTGTCGCCGGGGTCGTCGATCCACTTGACCTTGGTGCCGGGGTGAGCCTTCTGGAAGTCGGCGATCACGCCGTTGAAGAAGTCGCCGAAGTCTTTTTTCAGGTTGGTGGTCTGGAAGGTGATCGTGCCCTTGACGTCACCGGTGAGTTTCCCGGAGTCGACGTTGCCCTTGTCGACCGAGCAGCCGCCCGCGGTGGCGCCGCCGCTGTCGTCGGAGCCTCCGGAGAGGCCGCATCCGGCGGCCGTCAACGTCAGTACGACGAGACAGGACAGGGATCCGGTCAGTCTTCTTGCGCGCATTGCTGCTGCCCTCCTGGATGCGGATGCTGGATGCTGGTTTGATTCACCAACTTCGACTCCGATTGATGAAAATGTGGACCAGAATTCATCGGAGGTCAATGGGGTGCCGTGTTGCTTTTAGGTTCCGGACGGGAACGAGGCCCGTCCGGCAACCGCTTCAGTGGCGGTGTTCGTGGTCCGGCTGGGACGGGTCCCCGGGATGCTCGTGCCCGGGCGCGTACACCACGTCCACCCGCGCCAGGTCGAGCCACGAGAAGAAGGCGCGCCGGCCCGCCGCCTGCCTCAACTCGCCCTCGATACCGGCCTTCACCTGCTCGTACGGCAGGAAGTCGGCATCCCTCGCGGCACCGAACGGATCTACGCCGCCACGCAGGGACTCCACGGTCAGGAACCGGTCCCGGTTGCGTTCGTAGTACTCCCACAGGGCCGCCTCGGGGATCGCCTGGTGCCCTTCGAGGTGCCCCAGCAGTGCCCGCGCGGCGGCCGAGTAGGCCAGCACGACCGCGACGATGCTCCCGAGCCCGGCGACATCCGCCTCCGGCACGGCGGTCAGTACGCCTGCTCGGGGTGGTTCCGGAGGAGGCTTCAGCCCCCGCTCGGCACACGCCCGCCGCGCGAGTACGTCCGCCACGACCACCTGAGTCGCCCAGCGCCGCCGCTGCCGCTCCGCTCGCGCGAGCGCCTCGGGCCGCGCCCTGTCGCCATCGCGCGCCGGTACGGCCGCCAGAACCGCGTCGACCTGCTCCCGGGCGATGGGTTCACCGCGTACGAGAGCGCAGGCACCCTCAGGCGGATGTGCATGTGCGTGTGGATGCGCGTGCGGATACCCGCGCCCATGTTGCTCGTTCACGGCGTCACCTCCAGGACCACGGCCTCCGTGTACGCCACGCACCCGTGCCAGCCGACCTTCGCCATCAGCCAGTACGACCCCGGTGCCAGCGCCCCGCCGTCCACCTCGATCCCGCACTCCACCGACTCCCCGGCCGGTACGGCGAACCCCCGCATCCCGGGCCCGACCCCCGCCCACGTCCCCCACGAGGACACGGCCCACAACGTGCCGTTGATCTCCCCGAGGGTGGTGTTGCGCAGGCTCACCGGAACTCGCAGGCGCTCCCCGCGCCGCACGACGACCCGGTCAACCCCCAGCCGCGTCACCAGAGTCGGTCCGGTACGCCCGTCCGGCGTGCCCTCCGGCACGGTGCCCGGCACGTCCAGGGCCACGACATCCTCGTACACCTGACCGCCGTACGGCAGGCGGGCGCTGAGCCAGTGGCGGCCGGGTGGGGCGTCCTTCGGCGGGGTCACCGTGACCTCGGTGAGGGTGAAGCCGGCGGGGCCGAGCGCGTACGGCAGCTCGGCCGGTTCGGCGGACCAGCCCGGCGGGACGCCGAGGGCCAGCGTGCCGGAGACGGGGGAGTCCGTCAGCTCGGAGCTGATCCGGACCGTCGCCGTAACCGGCCCGGAGGCGGTGAGGGCGCTGGGGGAGAGACAGACGGCGACGGGCAGGTTGCCGCGTGGGGCCGGGCCCGAGTTGTGCAGCCAGTAGCGGGTGTGGACGGGCTGGGCGGGCTCGTAGGCGTCGATGCCCACACCTTCAGCGGCCGGTGTGTCGGAGGGAGTTATGAGTACGGTGGCGACCTCGAAGCCGGTTAGGTCGACCGAGAGGCCGCCCTCCGCGTCCGGGGTCAGTGGTTCCCCGGGTGTCTCCAGGACGTCGGTACGGGCGCCGTCCGTCCAGGCCACCGGCCCGCGCACTCGCGCCGACGTCGGCCGGCCGTTCACCTCGTGCATCCGTACGACGACACCGCGCCCCGGATCGGCGGGCGCCACGCTTCCCCGGGCGAGCGGCGACCCGGCGGGCTTGAGCGCGTCGAGGAGCACCTCACCAGCGGGTTCGAGGCTCAACAGGGTTGTTGTACGAGGGAGGTTGACGTTGCCCGGCGACTGCTGCCCGCGCAGCCGCGCCCGCAACGGGTGGTTGTACGCGTGCCCCGCCTGCGGCAGCCGCTGCTCGCGCCAGTCGCCGGTGCCGCCGAGCACGGCGTACTCGAAGGTGTGCGACCAGCGCTGGAGCTGGAACGCGGAGCCGTCGGGGGCCGTGCGGCGGGGCGGGTCGACCCAGAAGCCCGACGGCCAGCCGGTGCAGGAGCGCATCAGGGACATGTAGAGGTCGCCGGAGGGCGTGATCACGCAGCCGGGTGTGCCCCGGTTGAGGACGGCGAAGCCGGTGCCGTCCCAGGTGTCACCCGGCGGCAGCGCCTCGCCGCCACCGGCCGCCGTGGCATGGACGACGGCGTCGCCGAGGTCGGCGATCAGCGCGCCCACCGCCTTGGCGTCGCCCTCCGGACCGCTGCCCGCCACCACGAGAAGCGGCAGCCGCTCCAGATCCCGCAGGTCGGCCCCCGGCACCCACTCCTCGCGCAGTCCGGCACGCGGTGCGACCCATACGGTGGCGACGCCCGACTCGGCTAGCTGGCACCGGAGTTCACGACCGGCGGCCGGGTCCATGCCGAGGGCCTCGGCGACGACGGAGTTGCGGTCGGGGGTGCCCACGGCGATCCGGATGTCGGGGAGGTTGGAGTCGATCTCCAGGTCGCCGTAGCGCTGGCCGTCGGCGATCGTCGAGGTGGCCGTCACCCCCACCCGGACGAGGGCGGCGGCGAGTTCGACACCGAGTTCGCCGGCCTCGCTCCAGGACGGGTAGACCAACTCGGCGACACCGACGGCCCGTTGGCCGAGGAGCGCGCCGGAGTCGTCGTGCACGGCCACCCGGGCGGTGCTCCCCAGCCCGAACCAGTTGTTGGCCGGGTTGTCGAGCGTCCACGGGAACTGCTCGCTGTCCACCTCCACGAAACCGAACCCACGCCCGATGACCGCGTCGGCCACCTCGTGAACGGGCAGCCCGCCCTGGACGTTCGAGGGCCAGCGGACCCGGATGAGCCGGTCGGAACCGTCGTACCCGTCGATGGTCGTCGATGCGTCGAGCCGGTCGACGCCTTTCCACAGGGTCAACTGCTGCGTGTAGGTGAAGAGTTGGCCGAGGGCGGCGGTGACGGTGATGCGTGCCCCGGCGGCCGAGTGCTCGACGCGTACGTCCGCGTCGGTGATGTCGCGGCTGCGGGCGGCGGTCGTCCCGGTCGGGGTGAGATGCCAGGGTCCCTCGCCGAACTTCGGGTGCGTCGGATACTCCTCCTGTACGACCAGCTCGTTGCCGATGTCACCGGCGCGCAGCAACTCCCGCCCACCCACGCCGAGTTGCCGCAGACTGCTGACGCCACCGCCGCGACCGGGATCGACCGTCACCTCGTAGAACTCGTTGCGGATGGTCAGTCCGTCGCCCGGAGCCCAGCCGGGAACCGAACCCTCCCCGAGCGGCAGCGCCTTGAGCCCGAGGCCGGGTACGTCGGGCACCACGACCCGCAGCTCACCACTCCCGTCCCGTACGGCGGGCAGCGGCAGCCCGGTGGTGTTGTCGAGGGGGACGAGGCCGTCGGGCAGGTCGACGGCCGGGACGGTCAGGACGTCCCGGCGTTGCCAGGTCGCGGAGTTGAGGACGACGAGGTCGGGGCCGCCGCCGGGCAGCGGGGCCACCCGGTCGGCGAGGGCCTGGGTGGCGTCGGCATGCACGGACTCGGCGAGGTCGTACAGCTCGCGCCAGCCGGTCATCAGGTCGATGTAGACCTGGTCGGACTCGGAGCCGGTGACCGCGTCGTGGTGGGCGCCGTAGATCAGCTGCCGCCAGGCCTTGTCGAGGGCGGCGTCGGGATAGGCGCGCCCGGTGACGAGGGAGGCGAGTGTCGCCCAGGCCTCCGCGTCGGCGAGAAGCGTCTCGCCGTACCGCTGGGCCTGCTTGGTGTCGATGTACGAGACGTCCTTGCCGGTGTAGACCGGGTTCATGTCCCGGGTCTGCGGCGAGGCCCTGCGCCCCTCGGCGGCGAGTTCGGCGCGTACGGCGGCGAAGAAGTCGCGGGGGATCGCGGAGACGAAGCGCGGCCAGACGTACCGCTCGTTCCAGTCGCGGTGGATGGCCATGACCCAGCGGCAGGGCGGCGCGTAGTCGCCACCGACGGGGAGAAGGATGTTGCGGGTGAGCGCGACCTTCTTCAGCCCGGTGAACAGTTTGAGGGCGGCGGCCTCCGCGTCCGGAAGCGTGGGCGCGTTGTCGATGGCCCAGCCGGCGGCGTAGTGATTGACCATGTACGCGGTGAGGAGGCCGCGTCCGGAGGGGGCGATCCAGTCGAACTCGGCCTGGAACTGCATCCGTTGGGGGTCGCGGGGTTCGTCCCCGAAGACCGACATGGTGGGCCCCCACTGGTGGAAGGGTCCACGGGCCCAGGAGCTGGAGGAGAGCCCCGCGTCGGCCATCAGCCCAGGGAACTGGGGGTCGTGCCCGAAGGCGTCCAACTGCCAGGCGGTGTGCGGGTCGGCGCCGAGGATCCCGCGCTGGAAGCCGTCGCCGTAGAGGGCGTTGCGTACGGTCGCCTCGGCGCCGGTGAGGTTGGTGTTGGGCTCGTTGTAGGTGCCGCCCATGATCTCTACGCGCCCGGTGCGCAGCAACTGCCGTAGGAACGCGCGCTCTTCGGGGAAGGCGTCCCAGTACGGCTTCAGGTAGTCGACCTCGGCGAGCACGAAGGTGTACGCGGGGTCACGGCGCGCGAGATCGATGTGCGCGCGGACGAGGCTGATGCCCGACTGGCCGCGCCAGTCGTAGGTGCGGGCGGGCAGTCCGGAGGCGGCCGGGTCGTCGACGTCGTCCCAGGTCTCGGTGTAGGCGGCCTGGGTGTTCCACCAGACCGGGTCGTAGTGGAAGTGGTTGACCATGAACATGGTCCAGCCGGGCTCGGCGACGAGGAGGCTGCCGGTGAGCGAGGCCCGCTGGTCTGGGTCGGCGGTGTCCTCGGCGGTGACGGTGACGTGGGTGCGCTCCCCGGGGGGCAGGTCGCAGACCACGGGTATCTCGACGCGGAGGGTGCCGTCGTCACCGAGGGTCGCGAGGGTCTCCCCGTCGGCGCGAACGCCGGGGCCTTCGGCGGTGAGACGAACCGTCCGTCCGGCGGTGTGGCCGATCCCGGCGGTCACCACCTGACGCGGGTGCTCGGCGCTGCCGACGAACAGCTCGGTCGACTCGACTGAGGTGACGCGCATGGGTCTCCTACGAGGCCTACGAGGGAAACGGGGGAACGGGAAGAACGGTGGGAGCGAGGGGAGCGAGGGGAACAGCGGCGCCTATCGTGCACCGTCCGGATGGTTCAAACAACCATCTTCAAGTTTCCTTGGTGGTTCATCCATGCAAAAGCCGCCTCGGGGTGAGGTCACCCGAGGCGGCTTTCATGTCCTTCTGTGCGACTGCTCAGCGCGTGCGGCGGGACTTCACCGCGTGCTCCCTGGCGATGTGGTCGGTGAGGGCGAGGGAGGCGCTGGCGCGCTGGTAGGAGAGCTGGGCGACCCGGACGTACAGCAGGTCGATGAGGACGAGCACGGAGTGGCGGGCGCCGATGCTCTCGGTGCGGAAACTGGTCTCCGAGGAGGAGGAGATGAGCCGTACGTCGGCTGCGCGGGCCAGCGGCGACTTCGGATCGGCGGTGATGGCCACGGTGGTGGCGCCGCGCTGCTTGGCCAGTTCGAAGGGCTCGATGGTCTCGCGGGTGGAGCCGGAGTGCGAGATGCCGATGGCGACGTCGGCGGGGGTGAGGAGGGCGGCGGAGGTGAGGGCGGCGTGCACCTCGGTCCAGCCGCGCACCGCGCATCCGATGCGGAAGAGCCGCGTCTCGGTCTCCTGGGCGACGGCTCCGCTGCCGCCGACGCCGTACACGTCGATGCGGCGGGCGCGGGCGGCGGCCTGGCCGGCGCGCTCGATGGAGTCGAGGTCGATACGGTCGATGGTCTGCTGGATGGCACGGAGATCGGCGCTGCCGACGACCTGGACGACCCGCTCCAGGCTGTCGTCGGGCGAGATGTCGGGCCCGATCTCGGCGGTGCCCCAGTCGGAAACCTCGCCGCGACCGCGTTCCTGGGCCAGCTCGATGAGGAGATGCTGGTAGGAGTCGAGGCCGATGGCGCGGCAGAACCGGGTGACGGTGGCCTGGGAGGTGCCGGTACGCCGGCCCAGCTCGGCGGCGGAGCAGTGGGTGACGGCGGCGGGATCCTCGAGGATCAGCTCACCCACCTTCCGCAGGGAACCGGCGAGGCGCGGCAGCTCCGTACGGATGAGGGTGGTGACATCGGTCGGGGGCATCCCGTTGCCGGAGCCGGTCCGTTCCATGGGGTTACCGATCTCCTCGGCGCCGTACTGGCGGTAGTGCGGATGGCAGGGACGAATGTATCAGCCACCGTCTACAGGACAGTTTGAATTCCAGGACCAGAAGAGGCCGGAAGGAGCCCGGAGAGGCTGAGTGCAGCGGGGTGAGACCGGGAGGCGTTGCTCGCAGCCCGTACACTGTGATTTATTGATTCACCTATAGCGATAGAGTGGGTGGTTCAATCCACCGGTGGGGAGTGTCGAGTGTCCGTCGAGTCCGTCAGCGCGTCCGTCAGTGCGCAGGGGTTCGCGCGCGAGAGCCGGGCCGTTCTCGACCGCATCACCGGGTCGGAGGCGGTCCAGGAGTCGGTGACCCGCGCCGCCGGGCTGATCGCGGACTGCATCCGCGCGGACGGCGTCATCCAGGCCTTCGGCACGGGCCACTCCCAGGCCCTCGTCCTGGAACTGGCGGGCAGGGCCGGCGGCCTCGTCCCCACCAACCGCCTGAGCATGGCCGACCTCGTCCTCTACGGCGGCGACGACCCCAGCGCCCTCGACGACCCGCTCCTGGAACGCAAGCCGGGCATCGCCGGGCGCCTGTACGAACTCGCCGAGCCGCACCCGTCCGACCTGTTCGTGATCATCTCCAACTCGGGCGTCAACAACGTCATCGTCGAAATGGCCCTCCGGGCGAAGGAGCGCGGCCACAAGATCCTCGCGATCACGTCCCTCACCCACACCCGCACGGTCCCGGCGGGCCACACCAGCGGCAAGAAGCTGGCCGACATCGCGGACGTGGTCCTCGACAACGAGGCCCCCACGGGCGACGCGCTCCTCGAACTCCCGGGCGGGGGCGCGGTGTGCGCGCTGTCCACACTGACCGGCGTGATGCTGGTTCAGATGGCGGTCGCGGAAACGGCGGCGGCGCTGATCAAGTCGGGGGAGCGTCCGCCGGTGTACGTGTCGGCGAACGTACCCGGGGGATTCGAGGGAAACCTGGGGCTGGAACGGCATTACGGGGGTCGGATTCGGCGACCGGCGAGCTGAGCGGACGCATGGACGACGGAGAGACAACCACGGCCCGCCGGAGGACTTGAGCTTCCGGCGGGCCGTCGTCACGTCAACATGTCGGACACCGCTCGACGGTCTACGGGACCTGAGGTTCTGAGGGAGTGCCGTCCTCGCCCTCCGGCGGTTCGGTGACGGTGATAGTGACGTTGATGTTGCGCAGGGTGTCGGCCGCGGTGCGGGCCTGTGCGGCGTGGTGTCGGTGTTCGGTGGCCTGCTGGGCTCGGTGATGCCCTTCGTACTCGTCCACCAGGGCGTCCTCGGCTTCGGCCAGTGCCTCGGCCGCCGCCGCGGCCTGCTCGCGCAGCCGATCGGCCGCGGTCTGCAGGACGCTGAGCGGCACGGGGTCCCGCGCAGCCATCCGCGTGGTGGAGACGTCTGTCTCCCGGTCGATGATCTCCTGCTCCCGCCGGTCCGTCGCATCCGTCCGGCGCAGGGCCGCCGCGCTGCGGTCCAGACGCTCCTGGCCGGCTGTCAGCCGTTCCTGGGTCCGGTCGATCCGCTCGTACGAGCGCCTGCGCACGCTGGGAGCCGGAGCCCCCGCCGCACGACGCCGTGTGTCCAGGCGGCTCTCCTGAGTGGCGAGCTGGTCCTGCCACGCGTCCACAGCGGCTTCCCGCTCATCGGCGGTGGTTTCCCGCCTGTCGGCGCTGGCCTCACGCTCATCGGCGGTGGCCTCACGGACGTCAGCGGCGCGCCCTCGCTCGTCGGCCACCTGTTGCTGTGCATCGGTTTCTTGCCCGTGCTTGTCGGGGGGCGGTGTGGCATTACTCGCGGTGGACGGACCGTCCTGCGGGTCAGTGTCCATGCTGGCAGTATGCGCCGATCCTGAGCTTGCTGGTTGACCTCGGGCTCGCCGCCTGTGCCGTGTGCCGTGTGCCGTGTCCGGGTTCGATGATCAATGGGCCTCGAACCAGGCCTGACCTGATCCGGCCCGATAGTAGGGGCGTAGGGGCGTAGGGGCGTAGGGGCGTAGGGGCATCGGGGACCGGCGGCGATCGGCCTCGGTGTCGGGCACGAGGATCTGGCGGCAGTGGCGACCCCGGGCTAACGGACTACCAGTGCGCGGGACGGACGAGGGCCGGCGGCACTTTCGTGCTGCTGTCGCCCTTGGCCGCGTTGAGCTGGGCCTGGGTGAGGAAGATGCTGCCGGTGAGGTCCGCGCCGCTCAGGTCCGCGTCTCGTAGGTCGGCGCCGATCAGGTCGGCCGTTCTCAGGTCGGCGCCCTTGAGGTCGGCGGCGATGAGGTAGGCGCCGCGGAGGTTGGCACCCCGCAGATCGGCGGCTCTGAGGTCGGCGCCGATGAGATCGGCTCCCCGCCGGTCTTTCTTGTCCTTCTTACGGCCCGTGACCTTGGCGCGTACGAGTTCGCTCGTGCGCAGCAGAAGGGCGTTGACGTCGCCCCGGTGCGCCGCCATGTCCAGCTCGGTGAGTTCCTGGGCGCTGCCACCGGTGAGGTGTTCGGTCTTGTCCAGCGCGCGGCGCAGTTCGCCGTGGATGGGGAGGGCGGGCGGCAGTGTCAGTGCCTCGGTCAGGTACCAGAGGAGTTCGTGGAGCTGCCGCATGACGGGAAACACGTCGAACATCTGCCGGGCCGTGCCCTGATCCCGCCGCCAGTCCTGCCCGCCGAAGGTGACCTGGGAGACCTTCTGTCCCGCGCCGAAGCAGTCGAAGACGGTGCATCCCGAAAAACCCCGCTGCCGGAGCTGTGTGTGGATACCGCAGCGGAAGTCCGCTCGCAGGTTGGTGCAGGGCTGCCCGGCGTCCTTGTCGGTCGCGAAATCCGCCGAGGCCGCGAAGGGCAGTGCGACACAGCACAACCCGAAGCAGCTGCCGCAGTCGGATCGCAGGTTGGGATCGGCGGCAGCGGTGGCGGGAGCCGGGTGTTCGGGCTTCTCGGACAACATGCGTGGGCTCCTGTGACGTTCTGGCGTTGCGTTCTGCTCGTTCGTCCTGCTTCTCCTGCTTCTCCTGCTTCTACGGCTACCAGGCCTGAAGCAGGTCGATGAGCTCCCGGTCGCCGTCGATCTTCAGGGAGTCCATCGGAATACGGCCGTACAGGGCGAGTGTCAGCTCATTCGCCGTACCCCGCAGGGTGGCGTCGGCGACCACGGCGCGGAAGGTGGTCGACCGTTCGTCGATCAGGCGCAGCGGGACGGCGAACCCAAGTGGCGTTGTCACACGGCCTCTCTATCACCGCGTTCCGACAATCGGACAGCGATTTTCACGGCTGCGGGTGTTCTGTCCGCGTTCTGGCGGTGTTGGCGCAGCCCTTCGGTACGGCTCGCGAGTTCTCGGCCGTTTCCACGCCAAGGGATTCCAGGAACGGCAGGTACGCCGCCTCAACCCGCCGGGCGTCGCGGCGGACGTACGTGCGGACGTCGTTCCGCGGTTTGCCGTCGTAGATGTCGGTGAGGAAAGCGGTGGGCCTGACATCAAGGAAGACGTCCTGCCAGGGGTAGCGTCTGCGCGCACCGGGCGAGCCGATGACGGCCCAGGCCCAGTGCAGCGCCAGCAGTGCGGTGGCGGAGTCCTTCGTCGATTCGCCCTTGAGGGCGGCTCGGACGATGGCCGCGTGTTCACTCCTGCTCATGGCCTCCCAGGTGATGCGGGATTCCTCGCGCACCCAGCGCCGATCCGACATCAGGACTCCTTACCGCTTGTCGGGTTTCACTGCGAACCGTTCAGGAGCAGCCGAAGCTGAATCCGCATGTGGCTATCGAATTCCCCACGACCTTCACCAGATACCGGTGCACCCTGACCATGATCCGCTCGAACGTCTTGGCACCGGCACCCGCGACGAGGCCGCCGGCCACTTCCCACCTGGCATGGATTAGTCGGCGGCACCATGCGAATGGTGCCGCCGACCAGTCGAAGGTGTTCGGGCCCGAACACCTTCCTGCCTCACCTCTCAAACGCCCCGAGCCTCACCGTTCACCCAGCTTTTTGACCAAAGCGCTGACCGTTCGCCTCCCGGCATCGGTGGGAAAGAAGAAAGGATGCCGTGGTCCTGCCTCCACTACGGCCAGCCGGTCGCCAGTCACGGTGACATGGACTCTGGTGAACCACCGGGCGGGACCTCTCAGGACCACGCCCCAACTCTGGTCGCCCAGAACTATGACGTTGCAGACTCCTGGTACCGACTGCAGTTTCTCCTGGATGCCGCGGGAAGCTGATCCGGTCATCGCGAGAGGGATATCGAAGCGCTCGACACCAAGCATTGCGAGCGCGGAGCTACCTGACCCGCTTTTCGCTTTCTTGAGCTGCGAGAGGGTGATTACCACGGGGAGCACCACGCCCGCTATCGCAGCTCGCTCGAGCGCGTGCCGCAATGCCACGCGCGCCCCAAAATTGAGCATACCTTCAGCGAAGAGCAGTATCACGAACACCAGGTAACAAAAAACTGCCTGGGCGAGCAGCAGCCGCGCAGCGAGAACGAGCGGATGCGCGTCACGTTTACTCACTTCTTTTGGCAATTCTTTCCCTCTACTTCCTCGGGATAGAGTGGTAGGTAACCGAGAAATCTATGGCCGAAAAAATCCCGACCACCGATGATGGATTGCGGTGGTGCGGCCGAAGGTTCGTAGGTGCGGGTGGCCGCCGTGGCGGTGGTCAGCGATGTGCGGAGAGATGGTGAGCGGATCTTCGCAGTCAGCTGCAGAGACCCTCATGTGGAATCCGATGCTCCGGTAAAAGTGAGATCAAGAGACACGCGTGTTGGGAGATCCGGAGCCCCTGGGTGGCATTCTTTGCTGGGCGTTTTATTGCTTTTATGGTGATTTTGGGAACGCGTAAAAGGGTTCGCTGTGCAGGCGTTCTTTAATAATTCCTTGCGGAAATTCCTGCCATTTATGGGCAAATAGTCATAGGGGGCTACCCCTTGCCGGGGCGTTGGTCTGGGGCATGGCAGGTTGGCCTTGAGACCATGCTCGGACTCAACTGTCGCTCTGGTAGCTGGAGATGGCCGCTCCGATGTCGGCTTTGTGATCCAGTGGAGCTCCTGGCCCCGTGTCCGACATGGCTGTTGCCCCCTGGCGTACGCGGGCAATCGCCGAAGTGCGATCCGGCGCAGGGCCGCCAGGATGCAGTCGCGACGGGCAGCAGGATGACCATCGGCAGGCAGGCGGCACACGGCGCGAGAATGACCGGCATGCCGAGCACAGGTGCCGGGAGCGGCCAGCAAGGTTGCATCTGGCAGGCGCCCTGACTGCATCAAGATGGTGCAACCCCGTTGGCGTTGTACGCAGCTCTTGACAACGAGGTGTCTACACCGGCGGACTCCCCGAGGTGTGTACACAGGTCCAGCGGTATTGATTCACCAGCCGCTGTTGATCCGAGGCTCGACCGGTTCCTTTCCAGTCGCTAGGCCGCAGCCTTCTGCCGAGAAAGCTCCCGCGCCCGCTCGTTCAGCTCCCGTGCCCTCGGATTACCGAGGTGCGGGTGGATGCGTCGGCGCATGATGCCGAAGTGCTCGTCGGCGCGGGCGGAGGACAACGAGGCGTAGTCGTCGAGGAACTCGTGCCAGGTCGCGCACGCGACTTCGAGGTGTCCGACTTCGAGTTGCCTCTGCGCGAGCAGGCCGTTCGCGTGTGCGTTGCCCTGCTTCTCCACCGAGGGCCGCGCGCGGTTCGACGCCTTCATGGCCTCGATCGAGCCGGGGACGTCCCCGAGGGCGTACAGCACGCTCGACACGTGGAACTGGTAGGCCGCCTGGTCGTAGCCCCCCACGGCATCGCGTCTGTTGTCCGCCTTCGACAGAGCCGTTTCTGTCTCGGACAGGCGGGTGAAGGCAAGCCCCTTGTCGCCGACCAGAGCAGCCCCGTGTGCCTGCTGTCCTCGAAGGAAGGCCTGCAGCCGTGGGCCGGCCTTCGGTGCGGCTTCCGCCGCCGAGTCGGCGAGGTCGAGGGCCTTGTTCGCGTGGTTGAGGTTGGCGGCCTGGAGGGCCATTCCGCGCAGTGTGCGGCAGTAGGTCACCTCGTCACCGCCGGCTTTCGCCAGACCGAGGGCCTGACGGTAGTACCGCTGGCCGAGTCCGTGAGCCTTCTCGTACATGGCCATCCATCCCGTGAGGTACACGAGATCGGATGCGGCGGCGCGCATGTCGTTCTTGACGGTGTCGGTTCCGTCCGCGCGGAGGTAGGAAGCGACCGAGTTCACGATGAAGGCGGCGGCCATCGGTCGTGCGTGGGCGCCCCCGAGTTCGTCGAGGATGTCGGCGATCTTGTCCGTCATGCTGCGGACCACGGCCACATCGCCGGGGCCGATCCTGACCGTGCGGCCTGCGGCCTGGTGCTCAAGGCGGTCCAGGGTCTCGTCGGCTTCGGTGAAGTTCGGTACGGCGAGCGTTGCGGAGTAGAGCGCGGTGGTGAGGACCGTACGGCGTGAGGGATCCATGTCTGCCCTTCCCGTGTCAACCAGACCCTCAATGGTGTTCAGGGCGTGGGCGGGCGCAACCTTCATTCCGGACAGGTTCGGAAGTGGCCGTCTCCGCGGGCGTCAGAAGCCCGTCGCTGAACCGGTCGACCATGACCCTCCTCTCGTCGATCCCCAGGATTCGCATGCTTGCACACCCAGTTCGTCGACTGCGCGCCATGACGGCACGTGCCCGGCGTGTGGTGCCGCGCCTTGGTACCGGCTCCCCGAGTCATCAAGCCGCCTCGGCGATCCTGCAGTCGCGGCACGCGGAGGGCTCCGCTGCCCGGAACGCCCGTTCGCAGCCGTCGCAGGTCTGCCAGCGGAGGGTGAGGGGCAGAGGTGTGGCGGCCGGTAGGGCTCTCGTGGGTACCGGAAGCGGGGCTTCGCGCAGGCGGAACGCCAGTACGCGTGCCGGGCGGGCGCGGAAGGGGGCGGGCAGGTTGGTGGTGAGCGCCTCGGTGATCTCCTCGGGGCCAAGGCCCTGCGTGAGCCACTCGCTGACCGCCGGGGCCAACTCGGCGACCTCGCTGCGGGACAGGATCAGCCTGTGGTCGACGATACGGAGCGAGGCGAGGATGACGACGGCCTGCGGGTCGGCATCGTCGAGACCCAGCGGGCGAGGGGGAGGGGACGGCGGAGCAACCAGCGGGAGATTCACGGGAGTTGCCGCCGGCATGTTGTCCTCGGCGGACTCGGACTCCGGCTTGGGCTCGGGCTTCGCCGGTCGGGTGGGTGGCTGCGGAGCAGGGGTCGCCCGGTCACCAGCGCCGCGCGGTACGTCGTAGAAGAAGGTCTGTGTACGTACCTTGCCGTTCGGTTCCCTCACCCGGCGCCGTTCCAGATGGCCCGCTGCCTCCAACTCCCGTAGCGCACGCGAGATCAGGATCTCGCCCTCGTCGAAGTGGGCGCAGAGGGCGGCGATGCTGATGCGGGCGCCGTCCGGGACGGAGAGGATGTAGGCCGCGACGCCGATCGTGACCGCGCTGCCGCGCCGCTGGGCGAGGACGTTGGAGATCACGGTGAAGTTGGCGGCGAGGCGGGTGCGTACGTGAATCACACCGTAGGTGGGTGTGTTCGGCGTGTTCGGCGTGTTCGGCGAAGGTGAGTTCGGTGCGTTCGTCGCACCGGAGTTGGCGCACGAGGGCGCGTTAGACTGCGTTTCAGCCATTGGGAAGGTCTTCTCTTCCTGAGCGGTCAGGCCCTCGTTCAGGATTGCCGTCCTGGCGGGGGCCGTCGTCTTTGTGAGGTTGTTTCGGGGAACGTAACTCTCCGCACCCACTCGCCGCAACCGCGTCACTCCTGAGAGTGAACGGGGGTGCACGGGGGGCGAACAGGTATGAACGGGCGGGAGGGGGAAGGTAGTTGGTTCTTTTCCCAAAGTCCTTTAGGAGGAGGGCCGTGGCCGCCCGGATCCCGGCGCACAGGGACCCGGCGCGACCCTCAGCGGTCGCTGGGCCAGTGCGGGTCCTCATAGCGGGCGGGGCCGGTGAGGCCTATCAGCCGTACCAGGTGCAGGAGTTCCTTGGTCGCGTCGTCCTGGGCTCGCAGCCGTGCGGGGGCGTGGCGGACCAGCCAGGCCGCGAGCTCGGTGCGCAGGGCATCCGCGTCGTCGTCCTCCCACAGCCAGGTGTTCCAGGGAAGGTCGTCTCTCAGCAGGTCGTACTCCCACTCGGCAGCCGCTTCCGCCAAGTGCCGGTCGGCCACCGGGTGATCGAGTCCCTCCCAGACCGTGAGCCACGGGCTGACAATGCCGGACGCATCGGTGCACAGCCAGAGGAGCTGGTGCACGGGGACAACGGGATCCGGGTCGGTGAGGCTGTGCGTCCACCAGGCGTGCAGGAACTCCCCCACCACCGCACTCTGGCGCACGGGCCACCGGTGCCAGTCGCCGGCAGAGAACGAGCGTCCGACCTCGGCCATGAGGTACGGCTCCACGAGGCCGCCCACCAGTGCTCTGGCGAACTGGGGCAGGATGCGGCGCAGTACCGCGCCGTAGTCGTCCCAGTCGAAGGCGTGCCAGGTGCGATACAGGAGGTCCGGATCGAGCTCCACGTCCGGGACCTTCAGCAGCGCGAGCTCCTCCGCGCTGCCCCAATGGCAGTCGCACTGACCCTCGTCGGCGCGGGCGGTCATCCCGCGGAAGGTGACGTCCAGTCGGTCCAGGGCGCGGTCGAGCCGCAGTCGGGTGGGGGGAGTGTTCTCGACGTTCGTCGTTGCCGGGTCAGTCGTCGCCGGGTTCATCGTGTCGGCACAGCCTCAAGGGACTCCAGGTGGCTTCCGCCAGCCGAAGATTGCGATCATAGTCCCCGACTACCCCCAGCCGGCCAGTGAAATAAGCGGCCCGCCGCCGAGATGGTGACGCAGGGCGCCCGCGCTCGAGCGTACGAACTCCTCTGGCAGCGCGTCGACTTCGACCCAGCGGACCTCGGCGTGCTTGTCGGGTTCGCGGTTCTCGGGCTCGCCGGTCCAGTCGTGGGTGACGAAGACGACGGTGAGGTAGCCGTTGGGGGCTTGGACGCCCTGGGAGCCGTGGACGATGTGCACGACCTTCAGGGACTCCGGTTTCACCGTCAGACCGGTCTCCTCGTACAGCTCGCGCACCGCCGTGCCGGTGATCGGTTCGCCGGGTTCGCTCTTGCCGAGGGGCAGATCCCACATGCCCTGCCCGAACTTGGCACGCGGGCCGCGCTGGAGAAGGACGACACGGCCCGCCGCCCGGTCGTGAACGATGACGGCTGCCACAAGAACAGTCATGGAGTCGAAGGCGGGCTTGAGGGGGTCGAGCTGGTCCGCGGTGGTAGTCGGCTGGGGCAGTTCGCGTTTCTGCACTTTCCTTCACGCCTCTGATTCAAGGGCCAGGTGAACGAGCCCTTCGACAGAGGCCAGGGCGGCCCGTAGGGCTGGATCAGCGGCTGGAGTGGTGGTCAGCAGAAGCACCTGGAACGCCGCGTGTTCGGAGGCATACAGGTCGTCTTCGTCCTCGTCGTCGCCGGGAATCGAGTTGGGCTGGATCTCGATCTGACGGTCGGGGCTCTCCGCGAGGTGGTACACACCCCGGAAGTAGCTGTCACGCTCGGTGAAGTCCAACCCGAGGCGGTCGCTGACGAGTCGGACCAGTTCGTCGGGGGTGTGGGCGCTGGTGCCGTAGGTGTGGAAGTCGGTCATAGTGCGCCGGAGTCTAGGACGGCCCACTGACATTGATGCATCGCGTTCCGTTCCCTGGTGGCCCGCGATCCCCCGATCCCCCGATCCCCCGATCCGCTGGTCCACACCGGGGACGTACCCCTCGAGGCCCCCCTGAGGGCCCTCACCCCCGTCGCTGCAACGGCCGTTCCACCAGTGCATACGACGCCAGGGCCGCCGCGACCGTCCCCACCATGCCCATCGGCAGCAACTGGTCGTCGGGTACGCCCAGGTCGGAGAGGAGGCGGATGACGGGGTAGTGCCAGAGGTACATCCCGTAGCTGAGGTTGCGGCCTACCCAGGCCAGGGCCCCGATCGAGAGGAGGCGGGAGGGCCACGACCCTGGGAGCAGGTCCAGGGTTGCCACCACCGTGGCCGTCAGGACGGCGGCGACCATGAAACCGGCCGTGTACCAGACGGGGTTCCACGCGCTCGCCCCGGCGATCGGGATCTGCCAGGCGACCAGGGCCAGCAACGCGAGCGCGGGCCAGCACAGGCGTCCCGCCCAGCGGCCGAGCAGTGCCAGTCGGGGATCGTCGGCACGCAGGCGGGCCAGGACCACGGCCAGCAGCGCGCCGATCAGGAGCTGGTCGGCGCGGGTGTCGGGGCCGTTGTAGATGCGGTGGGCCGCCGTGGGGTCCCAGAGGGCGAGGCGCCACAGCAGCGGCAGGACGCACAGGGCCGCCAGCCAGGCCAGTGCCCTCCGTGCCGTGGTGTGCCGTAGAAGTAGGAGGAACAGGATCGGCCAGGCCAGGTAGAACTGCTCCTCCACTCCCAGGGACCAGGTGTGGCTGAGGGGTGCGGTGAGGTCCGAGTACGGGCCTGACTCACTCGCCCGTACGAGGTTGACCACCGACACCGCTGCCAGCGCCGCCGCCTTCCACGCCCCGTCGAACAGCGGCAGCGGAAGCGCCAGGGAGAGGAGCGCGGTGACCGCGCACATCGTCAGCATGGCCGGGCCCAGCCGCAGCCACCGCCGCTTGTAGAACGACCGCAGGCGGATGCCGCCCGTGCGGGCGTACTCGGTGATCAGCAGCCGGGTGATGACGAAACCGCTGAGCGTGAAGAAGACGTCCACGCCGACCGAGCCGCCGGGTACCAGATCCGGCTTCACGTGGTACACGATCACCAGGACGACCGCGACCGTCCGCAGTCCGTCCAGCCCCGCCACCCGTCCGCCACCACGCAGCGCTGACGGAAAACCCCGCCCGCCACCACCGGATCTGCGCCGCGGTTCCGCCACCGGCCCGCGCGCGGTCTGTACGCCCTGCGGGCTCCGCTGCGTGGCCGCGTCAGTGACGTCTACCGTGCTCCGGTCGGTGGGGGTGCTCATAACGTCCCCGCCTGCCCCGCCTCGGTGGAGCCACACGCGTTCTTACGGTCTCCACAGCTTCCGCGCCGCTTACCGGACGCCGCGCCTCCACCCGGATTCCACCCGGACCGCATCCGAACTCCACCCGCCTCCGCCCTCCTCCACGCGTCCTCTCAACCCTGCGGGGGCCCGCGCCGGTCTACCCTTTCGCCGCGGCAAAGCACGATCTTCGAAGCGCCGTGGCCAGCGGTCATGCGGGTGAGCGGAGACGAAAACAGGATGAACAGCAGCCGTACGGGAGCCTCTCGGCGAGTCGGCGCGGGCCGGAACAGGCAGCCGGGGCAACGCGGCACGCGGATGCACCGGGCACACCGGACGCGTACGACCGTACGCACCACCGGTGTGCCCAAGAACACGCCATCGCTTCGTGCCGACAGCGGCAGCGCGCCCCTGTTGGCGGGGCCCGCCCGGCGCATCGCCGCCGGAAGCGTGCTGCTGCTTCTGGTGAGCGGCGTGATCACCGTGGGTGTGTGGTTCTGCATCACGTTCCAGACCGCCGTCACGCCGATACTGCTCGCGCTGCTTCTGTCGGCCCTGCTCGGCCCGTTCTACCGGCGGCTGGTCAGGATGAGGTTCAACAAGTCGCTCGCCGCCGGGCTGACCTGCGCCGCCGTGGTCCTCGTCATGGGCGGGGCCGCGTACATCGTGGTGAACGCCCTGCTCGACACCGGTGACCAGATCATCGACTCGCTGCGGGACGCGGCGAAGGACCTCAGCGAGCGGTTCGACGTGGTCGGCACCGCCCTGGACGAACTCGCCACGAACGCGCAGGAGTTGCTGTCCAAGTTCGGCGGCACCGCGGTCTCCGGTGTGCTGAGCGGCGTCAGCATCCTCACCGAGATGATCGCCACCGCGACGCTCGCGATCCTGCTCCTCTTCTTCTTCCTCCGCGACTCCGACCGGGCCGTCGCCTCGCTGCACTCGCTGGCGCCCCGCGGCTCCGGCGCGACCCTGGAGGTCATGGCCCGCCGCGCCTTCCAGGCGATCGAGGGCTTCATGCTGGGTACGACGATCGTCGCGTTCATCGACGCCGTCTGCATCACCATCGGCCTGCTGATCCTCCAGGTACCGGGCGCCGTCGGCCTCGGGGCGCTGGTGTTCATCGGCGCCTACATCCCGTACCTCGGCGCCTTCCTGTCGGGCGCGGTCGCCGTCCTCGTCTCGTTCGCGGACGGCGGGCTCACCACCGCGCTGTGGGTCCTCGGCGTGGTCACCCTCGTCCAGCTCCTGGAGGGGAACGTGTTCCAGCCGATGATCCAGAGCCGCACCCTCCAGATGCACCCGGCGGTCATCCTCGTCGCCCTCACCGCCGGCGCCTCCCTCGCCGGCATCCTCGGCATGCTGCTCGCCGTACCGCTGACGGCGGCGGCGTTCGGCGTGCTCTCCGAAATGCGGGGGCGGTACGAGGAAGGGGTGAATGGGGTGAGTGGGGTGAGCGGCGGTGCCGAGGCGAGGCGCAGACCGGTCAACTCGTAGGCCGCCGAAGGACGTTCGGTGTCAGTCGGCTGAACTCGGTCGGCGTTGATGTCGGCTCAGGGTGGTGTCGGCTCAGGTGCCGGGCGCAGAACCGAGGTGAGCAGTACACCTCGAACATCGGGACATCGCCGTGCCTGCCGGGGTCGGCGTGCGGTGTCTTCTCCGTCGAGGTGAAGCGGTCGAACAGCGCCGGACTTGCCGCCCGCGACACCAACTCGTCGTCCCGCTGCGCAGAGCAGGAACTTGCGACTCACAGGTTGGCCACATGGGCGGCCGAGATGCCGGGGCGTCCGTCGCGCGGTTACCAGTCGACGACCCCCGCTTCAGCGGATATTGGCGTACCTGCCGTACGGCTGCCCAGCCGAGCGGGAACAGAGGCACGCGGCGCCTTCTGTAACACTCCGCCCCCGTACAACTCTTTGGCGCGACGAGAGTCTGACAGGGCGGCAGGAGCTGACGGCCGCCCCGACGGGAGTCGCAGTCCTTGCGGACGCACCTACAGGGGAAAGCAAATGGGGTGGGACGTGTGAGACGCACGACT
Organism: Streptomyces sp. SID12488; assembly: GCF_010548275.1. Taxonomy (GTDB): domain Bacteria; phylum Actinomycetota; class Actinomycetes; order Streptomycetales; family Streptomycetaceae; genus Streptomyces. The sequence goes on along the minus strand of NZ_JAAGLT010000022.1, from coordinate 76,326 downwards.
CTGCGTACGGCGCCGAATCCGCGCACGGCGCCAAGAAGGAAACGGTCGATGACGGGGGCGGTCTCGGCCGCGGCGGCCCTGGCGGTGGTGGCCGGACTGCTGCAGTTCGCCTCGGGACCGGCCGCAGCGGCGGACGGCGGGGACATGCCGTCCGTCACGCTGACCGGCGCGCACCGGGCCGCGCCGCGGCAGGGGTTCCTGACCGCCGCCGACAACTCCGGGTACCTGTCCGTGCCGAGGTCGTACGAGCCCGGCTCCCCTGCGACGTGGATCGGCCGCGACGGCTCGACCAGGGACATCCCGCGCCGCCCGTACGCGATCGCCTACAACGGCGGCCTCGGGCTGGAAAAGGTCCCGGACACGGAGAACGTGTACCAGATCCGGCAGTACGCCACCGGCAAGGTGACGCGGTTCTACGTGCCGGCCGGTGACCGGGCCACCAAAGTCTTCGCCGAGAACCGCCTGGTGGTCGCCCGCCAGGTCGGCGGGAAGTGGACGCTCCGCCTGCTGGAGATGCCGGCGGGCGGCGGGAAGCCGGTCGACCGGCCGGTGACCGGCGTGCAGGACGACTTCGACGGGTGGATGCAGGGAGAGGCGTCGGACCCGCGTGGGGCCGCGTTCTGGTACAAGCAGGCCGATGGCGACCACCCCTGGCGCACCGCGCTGCTCGACTTCGACACCGCCGCGCTGACGTACATGCCCAGCGACGACTTCGGTCTCCTGGAATACCCCCACCTGGCCGGCGACACGGTGCTCTTCTACGCCATCGACAAGGGCTTCCAGAACTCGCACCTGTACGTCATCGACCGCAGTCGTCCGGAGGCCCGCGGGCACCTGATCGATCTTCCGTACGACGCCCGCCTCAGGGCCCGCGCGATCGGCGACTGGGTGCTGTACCCCGACACCGCCAAGAACGCGATCCGCGCAGTGCCGGTGACCGGCGGCCCGGCGCGCACGCTGCTGACCGCCTCGACCGGCAACTTCGTCGACGGCGATGACGGCAGTTTCTTCATCGAGGGCGGTACGGACGCGGAGCACTGGGCGGTTCAGCGCGTCACCCTGGGCACGGACGGGACCCCGGCCTTCGAGCCGGTGGCGCCGCTCCCGCCGGTCTCGGTGTACGAGGCCGGCGGCGTCGCGGTCGACCAGGGGCGGGTGCTGCTCGGCACCGAGCGCGCGGACGCGTCCGGCCCGGTCGACGGCACCCATCTCACCGCCTCCGCGCTCTCCCTGGCGGCCGACGGCACGCTGACCGCCGCACCGCCGGAGCAGCTGGGCGATCTCGGGTACGACGTCGGCAGCAGCTACCACGTCGACTGCTACGAGGAGTGCCTGCGGCTCACCGGCAACGGGGAGGGCGGAATCCCCTACCCGGAGGACGGGGTGTCGGCGGTCGTGGCGGCGTCCGCCCCGTACCGGGTCGTCCGCACGGCCCGGGGCGTGATGGAGGTGCGGGACGGGTTCAAGGTGCTGGCCACCGGCTCCTGGCCGGCCGCCGCGCTGTGGGGGAACACGCTGTGGACGGCCGGGACCGACTCGAGGGGCTCGACCGTGTACGAGAGGTTCTCGCTGCCGTCGATGCGGCGGCTGGGCAGCCTGTCGCTCGACGACTGCCTCCCGTCCGATCTGCAGGTGGTGGGCCGGTACGTCTACTGGTCCTGCGGGCCGAACGAAGAAGCGGGCGTTTTCGACCAGCAGACAGGGACGCAGCAGTATGTCCCGCGGGGCTACGCGCAGCTGGGCGATGGCTATCTGGTCTCCCAGGACGACGAGGCCGGCAAGCTGTTGATCACCTACCTGCGGGGCGCGGTTCCCGCGGACCGGGTCGGAACGGAGGAGCTCGGCCCGCTGCCGTCCCCGCCGTACGCTCCCGCAGACCGGCGGGCCCGGTTCTGGAACGTCGACCGGTTCGGCGGTCCGGTCGCCTATCAGACGGCGTCCGGTGATGTGACGGTGAAATGGCCGCAGGGGACCACCTCCCCGTTCGCGGCGATCGACGCCACCGTCCCCACCTCCGTCAACCTGCGCCAGGGAAGCGGCTTCCAGGGCATCTGGCACCTGAACAGGCCGGCCGCGAGCTGGAAGCTGACCGTCACCGCCCCCGGCGGCGCCGTCGTACGGACCGTCACCGGCGGCCTGGCGCGCGGGACACTCACTGCGACCTGGGACGGGCGCGCCGAGAACGGGGCACTGGTCCGTACCGGTACCTACCGGATGAGACTGACCGCCCGGGCCGCGAACGGCGCGACGGCGGACACGGTGATCTACGACAAGCAGGTGCCGGTACGGTCGGTGGAGCGACACGACTTCGGCCGGGACGGCATCGGCGACCTGATCACCCGCGACAGCGCCGGCCGGCTGGCGATCCAGCCCGGCACCGGGCGCGGCACCATCGACAGCGCGCACAAGGTCCAGGCCGGCGGTTGGCCCACCTCGTCGGCCTTCGTGCCGTTCGGCGACCTGAGCGGCGACCGCTGCAACGACCTCCTGGTCCGGGACTCCGCCGGGCGACTGACCCGGTACGACGGCACGTGGGGCAAGGCGTTCACGCCGAGGACCCCGCACCGCCTGCTCGGCACCGGGTTCGGCGGGTACAACGCGCTGACCTCCCCCGGCGACCTCACCGGTGACGGCCGCGCCGACCTGATCGCCCGCGACAAGGCCGGTGTGCTGTGGCGTTACTCCGACGACGGCAAGGGCGGCCTGGCCGCGCGAGTCCGGCTGGTCGCGGGCCAGGGCGGCTACACCCGGCTGGTCGGCGCGGGCGACCTGAACGCCGACGGAATCGGCGACATGGTCGGGCTTGACCGCACGGGCGGGCTGTGGCGGTGGCTCGGCAACGGCAAGGGCGCCTTCGGCAGCCGGGTCCGGATCGCCGGCGGGATCAGCGTCAACGCCCTGGTCGTACCCGGTGACCTGACCGGCGACGGCCGCCCCGACCTCCTCGGCCGGGACCGCGCCGGCGCCCTGTGGCGCTGGAACGGTACGAAGTCCGCCACCTTCGGTACGAAGACCCGCATCGCGACGGGCTGGGGCGGCTACACCGGCCTGTACTGAATGAATTACCTGGCAGCCGGACGATGACGGCGAAGGGCCCCACCGCGAACCTTCCGAACGGTGGGGCCCTTCGCCGTCGTGCCCGGTGAAACCGCAGTGCATGACGCGGCGTCTTGATGTGCAAGACCGGAAGAGCAGAGGATGGTCCGAAATGGTGCTGCCTCGAAACCGTTCCCTGTCCCGCGCTGCCGCTCTGGGTACGGCCGCCGCTGCGGTGGCCCTGCTTACGCTCACGAGCTGCACGCAGAACAGCCGCCCTGTGACCAGCAGCAGCCCTCCGAACGCGACGCGAACGCCTTCATCGCCGGCTGCGCACACCACCGCCGGTTCCCCCGCCAAGCCCGACGGCTGCCGGTCACTGTTGGCCTCGCCCACCGTCAAGGCGAGCGTCACGGCGGCCTACCGCAGCCACGCCCAACCGCCCCTCAGCCACATCGCCCCGGTCAAGGGCACGTTCTACTACGGCAGTTGTGACGGCACGCTCTACGCCGGAACCCGCTTCCAGCTCACTCCCGGCAGCACATACGCCGAGCAGGTCGCCCTGCAGGACGACGGAGCCGCGGTGAAGTACTTCGTCGACCGCCCCGGCACCGGTTGGCGCTACGTGGCCGGCGGCGGATTCCCCGCCGACCCTCGGGGATGTGCCGCCATCCCCGAGATCCCGGCCCACCTCGCCACCCTGTGGAACGACTGCCGGACAACCGAATAGGCGAAGCGAAGCGTCGTCGCCGACGCTCCGCGGTCAGTACAGGGCCTTTCCGTGTCCGGTGACGTCTCCGGCGCCCACCACCACGTTGTAGGAGGCGCCCCCGTTGTCGGCCACCGCCGTCCGGGAAGACACTCAATGAAGAACCGCCTCGATGGCCGGCGCGAGGCCGTCCTCGATCTCGTCCCGGGTGAGGGCGGTCACCGCCGGGAGGCGCAGCAGGTAGCGGGTCAGCCCCAGGCCGAGTAGCTGGGCGGAGACCAGGCCGGCCTTGCGCCTGGCGGTTTCCGGGCCCAGGGCGGCGGCCAGCGTCGGGGCGACCTGGGTCGCGAAGATCTCGTGCATCCGCGCCGCGGCGTGCTCGTTGGTGACCGCCGAGCGGAGCAGGACGAGCAGTGCCTCATCGGCCGGGTCGCCTTCCCAGCGGTCGAGGAAGTGCCGCACCAGCACCCGCGCCAGCTCGTCCGCCGAGACGCCGGTGAGGTCCGGCAGGCGCAGGTCGATGGCGAGCGCCGCGTCGAAGAGCTGGGCCTTGTTGCCGAAGTAACGCATGACCATGGACGGGTCGATGTCGGCGTCGGCGGCCACACCCCGGATGGTTGTGCGCTCGTAGCCCTGGGCCGCGAACCGTTCGCGTGCGGCACGCAGGATCGCGGCCTTGGTGCGGTCGGAGCGTTTGTCCGTGCTGGTGGGCTCGGTGTGCTGGTTCATGCCAACGACTGTAGGCCAACGGGTGTTGACTTTCCAGTGCGAGTGAGAGCATCATGCCAACAGGCGTTGGCCAACATTCGTTGGCAAACACATGTTGGCAAGGAGACCGCCATGAACAACACGGACAACCAGAACGACAGGAACGGCATGAACGACAGGAACGACTTGCATGGCAGGAACGGCATGAACGGCACCACGCTGCCTGCCCGGACCGAGGTCGCCGTCGTGGGTGCCGGGCCGGCCGGACTCGCGCTCGCTGTCACGCTCGCCGCCGCCGGCGTCGACTTCGTCGTCCTGGACAAGCTGGCTGAGGGCGCCAACACCTCGCGCGCCGCCGTCGTGCACGCCCGTACTCTGGAGGTCCTCGACGAGCTGGGAGCCTCCGAGGAGCTGATCGCGCGCGGCATCCGGATCACCCGCTTCGGCGTCCGCGACGGCTCCCGGCGCCTGCTGACGGTGCCGTTCGACCGGTTGCCCACGGCCCACCCGTACACCCTGATGGTTCCCCAGTACGAGACCGAGAGCGTGCTGCTGGACCGGCTGCGGGCGCTCGGCGGCGCCGTGCACCGCCCGTACGAGGTCGCCTCCGTGGTCCAGGACGCCGACGGCGTGACGCTCACCATGAGCACCGGCGAAACCCTGCGCGCCGCATACGCGGTCGGTGCCGACGGTATGCACAGCACCGTCCGCGAAGCCGCCGGCATCGGGTTCACCGGCAGCGCCTACGAGGAGTCCTTCGTCCTCGCGGACGTCGTGATGGACTGGGCGCCGGGCCCCGCCGAGGTGTCGCTCACCTTCGGCACCCAGGGTCTCGCCGTCGTCGCGCCGCTCCCCGGCGGCCACTACCGGGTCGTCGCCACCGTGGACGACGCCCCGCCCACCCCCGACCTCGACTTCGTCCAGCGGCTGCTCGACGAGCGTGCCCCCGGCCAGGCCAAGGTCACCGGTCTCGCCTGGTCGTCACGGTTCCGGGTGCACCACCGGGTCGCCGACCACTACCGGGCCGGCCGCCTGCTTCTGGCGGGCGACGCCGCGCACGTCCACAGCCCCGCCGGTGGCCAGGGCATGAACACCGGCATCCAGGACGGCTACGCCCTCGGCCGGGCCTTCGCCACCGGGCAACTCGACGGCTACGAGGCTCAGCGCCGCCCCGTCGCCCAGCGGGTCGTCGCCTTCACCGACCGGATGACCCGAATGGCCACCACCCGTAACCCCGTGATGCGCCGCGCGCGTAACATCGCGCTTCCCCTGCTGGGCCACACGGCCATGCCGAGGAAGCTCGCGACCGAGCTGGCGGAGCTCAACTACCGCTGACTCAAATACCGTTGACTCAACTACTGCTGACTCGACTACCGCTGGAGGGAAGGGAGGCGAAGGTATGGAGACGGCGAGGCTGCTGATCCGGAGGTTCACCGCAGGGGACGCGCCGACCCTGGCGGCGTACCGGTCGGACCCCGAGGTGAGCCGGTACCAGTCCTGGGAGGCGCCGGTGCCGTTGGCGGAGGCCGAGCGGCTGGCGGCCACCTTCTCGGCCGGGGATCCCGGCGCTCCGGGATGGTTCCAGTACGCCGTCGAGCGACGGGACGTGCCGGGGCTGATCGGCGACATCGGGGTGTGCCGCAGCGAGGACGGACGCCAGGCCGAGCTGGGCTTCACGTTCGCCCCGGAGTTCCAGGGGCACGGGTACGCCACCGAGGCGGTCGCGCGGCTGGTGCGGTTCCTGCTGGTGGAGCAGGGCCTGCACAGGATCTCGGCCGCCTGCGACGGACGCAACGTCCGCTCGGCGAAGCTGCTGGAGCGGGTGGGATTCCGCCGCGAGGGTCACCTGGTCCAGAGCACCTGGATCAAGGGGGAGTGGACCGACGACATCCTCTTCGGTCTCCTCGCCTCGGACTGACGGGCGGTTCCCGCCGCCCGCCGACGGTGACGGTGACGGGATCACTGCCGGTCGGTCGGCCGGCCGGCCGGCCGATCGGGCAGGCAAGGCAGCCGACGTACAGGAACTCTCCGAAGCGAACGGACGAAGCAAACGGAAGAAGCCGCCTACGGACTGGGCGCGGGTTGCTCGCCCGAGCCGCGGACGATCAGCCGAGTGGGCACGGTGATGGTGCGGGCCCGGGTGCGGTCGCCGTCGAGTCGGGTCAGGGCGGTGGTCGCCGCGGCCCTGCCGAGTTCTTCCGCGTCCTGGGCGACGGCGGTCAGGGCGGGTTCGAGCGCTTCGGCGAGGGAGACGTCGTCGAAGGCGACGACGGCGATGTCCTTGCGTTTGCTGCGGGCGAGTTCGGCGACTATGCCCAGCGCCATGATGTTGTTGCCGGCGAACAGGGCGGTGGGGGGATCGGCCAGGCCGAGGAGTCGGGCGGTCGCGGCCTCGGCTCCTTGCTGGTCGTGGGCATTGGTGTCCAGCGAGCGGTCGTAGGGGATGTCGGCTTCGTGCAACGCCGAGCGGTAGCCGGCCAGCCGCTCGCGGCGCGTGTACAGCGTCAGCGGCAGGTCGCCGACGAAGCCGATGCGCCGGTGCCCGTGAGCGATGAGGTGGGCGACGCCGTCGTGGGCTCCGGCACGGTTGGAGCTGACGATGCTGTCCGTGGCGAGGCCGACTCCGGGTCGGTCGAGGAAGATCACCGGCAGTCCCGCCGTACGGTGGGACCTGAGGTGGGCGTGGTCGGCGCCGACGGACGGTACGACGATCAGGATGCTGACCCGCCGGGCGAGGAACTTGTCCGTCAGCGCGCGCTCGCGGACGGGATCGTCCGCGGAGGAGCCCATGAGCAGGGTCAGGCCCCGGTCGCGGACCGTGTCCTCGATGCTTTGCGCCACGGCCCCGAAGAAGGGGTTCCCGAGGTCCGGGATGACCAGTCCGACCGTGGTGTCGGGTCCGCCGACGCGGATGTTGCGGGCCATGAGGTTCGGCTGGAAGCCGAGCTTGGCCACCGCGGCGAGTACCTGTTCCCTGGTCTGAGCGGAGGCGGGGCCGTCCGCGTTGAGGACGCGGGAGACCGTCTTGGCGCTGACACCGACTTCTCGGGCGACATCGGCAAGGGTGGGGCGGCGGTTCGCTGCCATGGAGGAAACCGTCTCCTGAGGGCTCTCGGTTCCGGCCGCGGCCTCGGCCGGGAACTGCGAGAGCTGAGTCGTGCTGTCAGTTGGCCTGGACTCCGGCTGCCTTCGCCGCCTCGGAATCCGCTACGACAGTATCTCCGGCCGCATCGACGGTGAGAGCGCCGGTCATGATGGCGACGACCTCGGCCATGGAGTAGTCGGAGGGCTTGATCACCGCGGCGCGGCGGCCGAGGCGGTGAACGTGGATCCGGTCGGCGATCTCGAAGACGTGCGGCATGTTGTGGCTGATCAGGACCACCGGCATGCCCTTGTCCCGGACCCGGCGGATGAGATCGAGGACCTGGCCGGACTCCTTGACGCCGAGGGCGGCGGTGGGTTCGTCCATGACGACGACGCTGCGGGCCCACGCGACGGAACGGGCGACCGCGACGGCCTGCCGCTGTCCGCCGGAGAGCGTCTCCACCGACTGCGTGAGCGAGCGCAGGCCGATCTTCAGGTCGGCCATGTGTTCGGCGGCCTCCTGACGCATGCGCTTCTTGTCGAGCATGCGGAAGACACTGCCGAGGACGCCGGAGCGGCGGAGTTCGCGCCCCAGGAACATGTTCGAGGCGATGTCCATGGAAGCGGCCACGGCCAGGTCCTGATACACCGTCTCGATGCCGTGGGCGCGGGCGCTCTGCGGACCGGAGAAGGTGATGGGCTGCCCGTTGAGAAGGATCTCGCCGGCGTCGGGGGTCACGGCACCCGTGAGGGCCTTGATCAGGCTGGTCTTGCCGGCGCCGTTGTCGCCGATGACGGCGAGGACCTCGCCGGGGAGCAGGTCGAAGTCGGCGCCGTCGATGGCGGTGACCTGGCCGTACCGCTTGACCAGACCGCGGGCCTGCAGCACGGGCGTGGGGGAGGAGGTGGCGGTCATCGGGCCTTCTTCCGGGAGAGCTGGTCGACGGTCACCGCGAGGATCACCAGGACGCCGGTGATCAGGGTCTGGTAGATGGAGGCGACGCCCATCAGCTGCAGGCCGTTGCGGAACACACCGACGATGAGGACGCCGATGAAGGTGCCCAGGACCGAACCGCGTCCGCCGAAGAGGCTGGTGCCGCCGAGGACCACGGCGGTGATGCTGTCGAGGTTGTCGGTCTGCCCGGCCTGCGGATCGCCGACTCCGGTGCGCGAGATGAGCAGCAGGGCGGCGATGCCGTAGAGGAGACCCGCCACGGTGTAGATGCCGATGGTCAGGCGGGAGGTGCGGATGCCGTTCAGCCTGGCGGACTCGGCGCTGTTGCCCAGGGCGTAGACGTGGCGGCCCCAGCCGGTGTTGCTCAGCGAATAGGCGAGGAGGAGGAACAGCGCGATGGTGACGAGGGAGCCGTAGGTGATGTCGGTGTGACCGAGGGGGAAGGTCTCGCCGAGGGCGGTCAGCGGGCCGGGCAGGTTGGTGACCGTCTGTTCCTCGGAGTAGATGTGGGTCAGCGCGAACGCCACGTTGAGCATGCCGAGGGTGACGATGAACGGCGGCAGCGGGATCTTCTGCACCAGCAGCCCGTTGATCAGCCCGAAGCCGCCGCAGACGCCGATGCCCAGGGCGATGGCGACGAGCGGGGGCAGGGAGCCCTCGGCGGCCATCTTGGCGATCACGATGCTGCCGAACGCCATCACGGCGCCGCACGACAGGTCGATGCCGGCGGTCAGGATGATCAGGGTCTGCCCGATGGCGAGGGTGCCCACGACCATGACCTGCTGCACGATCAGCGAGAAGTTCCCGCCGGTCAGGAACTGGTCGGTCGAGAAGGAGAAGAAGGCGCAGGCCAGGAGGAGGGCGGCCAGGGGTCCCGTGGTCGGCGCCGTGAGCAGTCTGCGGGCCGTGGTCGGTGCTTTGAGCTCGGCGTACGGCGTGGTCGTGGCTGTCATGCGAATCCTTGTCGGAAGACAGTTGTCCTTGTCGGCGGGCGAGGGAACGGGGTGAACGGGGTGGTTCTGGTGAGGGCCGCCCCGCAGGGGCGCCTTCAAGGGGCGCGGGGCTGTGCCGATATGCGGCTCCGCCGCGCGGGCGCGACCAGCCCCCACCCGGCCCGCAGCAAAGCACCGCGCCCCCCAGCGGAGTGCCCCGCTCAGCCCCAGCAGTTCTCCAGGCCGTAGGCGGTGTCCTTCGACGTGACCCCGTCCTGCGCCTTGTCGCTGATCAGCGTGACGCCGGTGTCGGTGTAACCGGACGCCTTCTTGCCGTCCTTGGCGTACGCCACAACGGCCTTGACGCCCTCGGCCGCCATCTTCAGCGGGTACTGCTGCGAAGTCGCGGCGATCTTGCCGTCCTTGACGGCCTGGGTGCCGGTGCAGCCGCCGTCGACGGAGACGATCAGTACGTCCTTCTCCCGGCCCTTGGCCTTCAGCGCGGTGTACGCGCCCAGCGCGGCCGGCTCGTTGATGGTGTAGACGACGTTGATGTCGGATTCCTTCTGGAGACAGTTCTCCATCGCCGTCTGGCCCTTGGCCTGGTCGCCGCCGGTGTCCTGGGCGCACACGACGTCCTTCTCGGTGGCGCCGAAGCCCTTCAGGAAACCGTCGTGCCGCTGAACGCCGACGGAGACACCCGGGGCGAGGTCGAGCGCGGCTATCTTCGCCGTCTTGCCCGCCATCGCGGCCTTGGCGTACTCGCCGATCAGCTCGCCGGCCTTGAGGTTGTCGGTGGCGAAGAGGGCGTCGACCGCGCTCTCCGGGTCGGTCGGGGTGTCCAGGGCGATGACCAGTACGCCCTTGGCGCGGGCCTTCTCGATCGCGGGCACGATCGCCTTGGAGTCGCTCGGGGTGATCAGGATGCCCTTGACCCCGGCGGCGACCATGTTCTCGACGGCGGTGACCTGTCCGGCATTGTCCCCGTCGAACTTGCCCGCCGCGGTGGACAGTTGGACACCGTTCTCCTTGGCGGCCTTCTCCGCGCCCTCCTTCATCTTCACGAAGAACGGGTTGGTGTCGGTCTTGGTGATCAGACCGACCTTGACCTCGCCCGAGCCGGAGCTCGACGAGCCCGATCCGGAGCCGGACCCGCAGGCAGTCAGGGTGAGGGCCGCGACGCCCGTGACCGCGGCGGCTCTGAGGAGGGAGGGGGAGAGGCGAGTGGTGCGAGACATGATCGGCTCCTGTGGGATAGCGAGCGGCACGGGGTTGGGTTCAGAGCACGCCGCCCGGGAGTGTCATCGTTGACTTATGTCATCGTTGACACTGCCTGGCCAGGATGATGGACTCCGCTTCCCGGAAACGTCAATGCCCCGCGCTCGTCACAAATCGGCAAACACTCGCGACCACCGCCCACCGGGACTGTCCGACAGCCGCCCTCCGGGGCGACCGACGCGACTGGGGTGACTGGTGTGGCTGGGGTGACCGGAGTGCCCGTACGCCCGTACGTCCGTCAGAGAAGGGCAGCCAATGAGCCATACCGTGAACAAGACCCTGCTCGCCGAGTTCACCGTCCGCGAGGGAGCGGAGGACGAGGTCGCCCGCCTGATCGTGGAGTACGCCAAGAAGGTGCGCGAGGAAGAGGGCAACCTCGCCTTCGACGTCTACACCAGGTCGGCCGCCCCGCGCGCCTACTGGATCTTCGAGGCGTACCGCGACGAGGACGCCTTCCAGGCACACCTGAAGGCACCGTACGGCGGCCCGTTCAACGCGGCCCTCGTCCCGCTGATCGAGGAGGACGCCTCAGTGCTGACCTTCCTCGATCCGGTGATTTGACCCGACCCGACCTGACCTGACCTCGTCCGATCCGGTGGCTGACGTCGGCCGGGACCGCGCCGCGGGCCCGGTCCCGGCGGCGCATCGTCATGCCGCTGTCCGGTCCGGCGACTGCCGCGGTGGCCTTCCTGGCGACGATCCTCAGGGCCGCAACGCCGCGTGCCCCTCGACGACCGGTCCCGCAGGTGCCGACACCGACTCGACCCGGCCTAGAGACGGAGCATGCGCTGGGTGATCTCGCGGTACTGCCGCAGGGCGAGCCGGAGTTCTTCGGACTGTGTTTCGGTGGGCTGCGTTTCGCGGTTCTGGTCCTGCCAGCCGGCGCGAAGGAGACTCCGGTGTTCCGCGAGGGCGTTCACAAGCTGGGCGGTGGCTTCGTCGTAGGCGCTCTCGGCCTCCTCCAGCGCCTCGAGCGGGGTGTCGGCGAAGGTGTTGAGGGCGTGTTGCAGGCGTTGGACGATCCTGTCCTGTTCGTCCTGCGCAAGCAGCGGTTCCGGGCCCGGCCTGCGGCGCTCGGCGGAACCCCGGGGTTGGCTCGCGGGCTGCTGGGCGCGTGTCTGGTCGTACATCATCGGGGATCGCTTCCGTTCCGTCTGAGGGCATCTAGAAGGCGTCTAGAGGTGTCTGGAGGCATCTGAAGACGCTGCGGTCAGGTGTGCGGTGTCGTTGCTCACCAGGAACGACACCGGTAACGGGGCCGGTGCGCGAGGTGCTCCCGATGACCTCACGCTACTCCCCGTGGCGGAGGGGCGAGGCCGGTCAGCCGTGCTGGTCCCCGGCCCGGTCCGGCACCGGAGCGGGGATGGCCGAGGTGTCGAAGTCGCCCGAGATGATCTGCACGGCGAGGTCCGACAGGCGCAGGTGACGGGCGCGGGCGTACGACCGGAACGTCTCGAAGGCGTTGTCGACGGAGGTCTCCCAGCGTTCCGCCAGGACGCCCTTGACCTGCTCGACCAGGACCCGGCTGATCAGCGCGTTCTCCAGTTGGTTGTTCTCCACGTGCGACTGCTCCAGCGTGCGCTGCTGGAGGATCGTGATGGTGGCCACGTCGGCGAGTGCCTGGGCGAGCGCGATGTCGTCGTCGCCGAGGTGGTGCGCCGTGGTCTGGAAGAGGTTGAGGGCGCCGACGACCCGGTTGCGCAGGCGCAGCGGGATCGCGTGGGTGGCCACGTATCCCGTCTCGTGGGCCTGCGGGGCGAAGCGAGGCCAGCCGGCGGTGGCCTGAGGCTGCGTCAGGTCGATGTTCGTGCGGGCGACACCGGTGCGGAAGCACTCGACGCAGGGCCCCTGGTCGTGCTGGAGCGTGAAGAGTTCCAGCAGCCGGGTGTGCTCGTCGGAGGCGGCGATGACCTGCAGTTCACCGTGCGCGTCCGCGAGGAGGATCCCGGCCGCCGACACGTCGAGCAGTTCGACGCAGCGCGCGCACAGCCGGTGCAGCAGGTCGATCACGTCGAAGTCCTCGACGAGGGAGTCCGCGATCTCCACGAAGATCTCGGCCAGACGTCGTTCACGGGCCATGCCGATCATCCCTTTCCACCGTCGGGCGATTGCGGCCCGCTCACATCGTCTTCGAACCGGAGCCTGCGGGCGACCACGTCCGCCGCGATCTCTCCGAGGGGGCGCTCACTGCCGTACGCATGGGCACGCAGGCGCAGGAGCGCCTCCGCCATGGCCACGCCCAGTTGGACGCTGATCATTCCCGTCGCCTGGTGCACGACCGCGCGGCGCAGTCCCGCCGGCGGATCCAGGGACATGTCGAACCCGCGCCCGTTCCCGCCGCCACCCGGGCCCCCGTTCAGGAAGGCGCCGGTCAGCGCGGCCGTGAGGGCGGTGGCGTCCGTGTACTGCTGCCCGCTCAGCCGCCGGTCACCGTCGCACAGCAGGGTCAGTACCCCGACCCGGATGGCTCCGATGCCCAGCGGGAAGCAGCACACACCGTGTACGCCCAGCTCGTGCGCGGCCGGCAGCAGTGCGGGCCAGCGCTCAGGGCGTACCCGGCCCAGGTCGGGTTCCACGACGGGCGAACCCGTGCGGACCGCGTCCGGACCCGGCCCCTCGCCCAGCGTGAACTGAAGCTCCTCGAACCTTGCGCCCAGCTCGGGATGGCACCAGACCGGCTCGGTCGTCGGGTCCGGGCCGGCCAGTAACGACAGCACGACACCCTCGACGCCCAGCGCCCGCGCACACGCGCAGGCCGGGTCGGCCACCTCGCCCTGACGCAGCGACCGCAGGACCTCGGCCATGCTGTCGCTGATCACCGGTCTCCGTCTCGTGTCCGTGGCCATGTCCGTGGCACTTCAGGATGGAGAGCCTCTCGGCCCCCGCCGTACCGTACGCGGGACGGTCCGCCACAGAGCGGTCCGCGGGTACGTCCTGGAGTGGCGGGTGCCCGCCACGGCGTGGGTCAGACACTCAGACCGGCAAGGGATTCGGAGTCGTCGATGAAGGCGCGGGCCACGTCGGCGAGGCGCATGTTGTGGGAGCGGGCGTAACCGCGCAGCGCGCTGAACGCCTGCTCCATGTCGATGCCCTGGCGTTCGGCGAGCTTTCCCTTGGCCTGTTCGATCAGCACCCGGCTGGTCAGCGCCGTCTGCAGCTGTTCGTTGAGCATCGTGCTGCGGTGGGCGGTGCGGTGTTGCAGGAGGCTGATGGTGGCTACGTCGGCCAGGGCCTGGGCGACGAGTGTGGCGGGCGGGTCGAAGGGGCCGGGGGCGGCCCGGAAGAGGTTCAGGGCGCCGACGGTGTTGTCCCGCAGGCGCAGGGGCAGGGCCTGGACGGCCCCGAATCCGCTGCGGTGGGCCGCCTCGACGAAGCGCGGCCAGCGGTGGACCTCCCGGGTCAGGTCGTGGACGATCACGGGTGCACCGGTGCGGTAGCACTCGAGGCAGGGGCCCTCGTCGTTCTGGAGCTGGAAGAGCTCCAGCAGTCGCACCTGCTCGTCGGAGGCCGCCATGACGTGGAGCATGCCGTCCTGGTCGGCGAGCAGCACCCCGGCGGCACTCGCGTCGAGCATGCCGACGCAGCGGTCGGTCAGCAGGCGCAGGAAGTCGACGAGGTCGAAGTCGGCTACCAGGTTGTCGGCCAGCTCCACGAAGGTCTTGGCCAGGAGCTGTTGATCCACGGTGGGTACTCTCGATGGAGGCTGGTCCCGGCCCGAACGGGCGGGAAGGACGGCGGCACGTTCGGTGGTCGGAGCCCATGCTTCCGGCTTCCTCACGGGCGTCCTGGTGCTGGGACTGCTACTGGTCCTGGTCCGGCTCCGCGGCCGGGTGTCGAGCAACACCTGAGTCGCGAGATCCCCGGCTTCCGTGATCGCGCCCGCCGGGCGCCGGCCGTCATCGCGCGTCGCCCGAGAGGACGGGTACCAGCTGGACGGAGCCGTGCGGCGGGACCGCCGCGAGTGTGACCGAGGTGCCGGTGATGTCGAGTATGCGGACGAGCGTCGGCGGCGGGTGATGCAGTCGCAGGGCCCCGCCGACGGCGGTGGTCCGCTGCGCGGCGAGGAGGAACTCGTTGAGTCCGCTGCAGTCGCAGAAGGTGACCTGGGTGAGGTCGATGTCGATGTCGCGGAGACCGTCTCGCAGGCACTGTTCCAGGGACACCCGCAGCAGCGGTGCGGATACGAGGTCGATCTCACCGGTCAGGGTGAGCAGCGCCCGTGTCCTTCGGTCATGGCGGTGGACTGTGAGCTGGGGCTGGGGCATAACGCCTCGGTTCGGAGCCCCTCCGGCAGCGGATGCGCTGGTACCGGAGTCCCGGCTTCCTGGGCGCGCTCCCGGCGGGGGTGTGTTTTCGACGGAGGCAGAGCAACGGCCGGTCCGACAGCCTGCGCGGCAGGACAGAGGAGCCACCCGGTTCCCTCCTGGGA
Source organism: Streptomyces sp. SID12488 (assembly GCF_010548275.1). Classification (GTDB taxonomy): domain Bacteria; phylum Actinomycetota; class Actinomycetes; order Streptomycetales; family Streptomycetaceae; genus Streptomyces. The sequence continues at coordinate 61,195 of NZ_JAAGLT010000022.1, read as the reverse complement.
TGCGCCGGGTGACAGACGAAGCGTCCGCACCCCAACAGACATCTGTGTTCAGGAAACAAACATGCCGCCGGGGTCTGGGACGTCTATACAGCAGCCTAGCCCCTGCGCCGTTCGCTGGACAGGCCGAACTCGACCGGCTTGGGTCGAACCCGCGTTCGCCCGGGCACGATCTGAGACATTCTGGCATCCATCGACGCCTGCGAACTGCCCGTGCGAGGCCAGCAGTTCACTCCGGCCGCACCCGTCTCACCCGTCTCGCACGGCTCCTACGGCCTCATCCGGCCACGGGCGTCCGGAATCGCACGGTGTTGGTCCCGTCCAAGCCCGGTCTATGCTGCGGGCAGGGTCCTCGCCCCGCTGCCGACCACGGTCGGCGACGGGTCGGCGGCCCGCATACGTAGGCCCCCAGCCCCCGGGTCGCAGTGCGAATGCGACCACTGTGAGCGGCTGGAGCCGCATCGCCGACAACGCGGCTCCAGCCCTTCGTCCTCCCCAGCCCTGTTCGAGCCCGGGGTGAACTCCCGCGCACCCCGGGACGGGTGGTGAGGACGGTCAGTGCGAGGCGGCGACGGCAGGGGAGTCCGCGCCGTCCTCGTGCCTCTCGGCCGCCGCCGGTGCCTGCTGGCTCGCATCCGGCGGCGGCCGTGACGGCCAGGACACCGGCCCGCCGGTGGTTCCTGTCGCGGACTGTCTCCCGAAGCTCCTCGACGGCCCGGCGCCGGACCTGATCGCACATCCCCCGCGCCAACGGACCGCCTGCCTCGCACTGTCCAGTGTGCTCCTGTTCGGCCCGAGAAGCGCTCCTGGACGACAACCGGCGAAAACTTCCCAAGTCCACCTGATCGACACCGCGTTCACGGAAGCAGAGCCGGAGCACGAGGACGGCCCGACCGCCACCTGACGACCTGACGACCCCTCCGGGAGCACGAAAAGGGCGGAGTCCGAAGACCCCGCCCACAACACCAGGAAACCCCGGCTCAGGGCCAGACAAGGCAGTACGGCTGATGCCCCGCCTCATGCAGCCGATGGCTGAAGTCCTGCCACTCGTGCAGCAGTTGGTACACGTTGTACGCGTCTCGCGGCCCTCCGCGATCCGGCACCGTGGACCAGATGAACGCCGCCGCGCCCACCGCCTCCTCGCCTATGCCCCGTAGGGGGTCGACGACGGTCATCGGGAGTTTCACGACCGCGTAGTCGGGGTGCAGGACGACGAGTTCCAGCGGGGGCACCTTGTTGAGGGGGACGCCCTCGATGCCCGTGAGGACCATCGCGGCCATCGTCTCGGGCTTGATCTTGGTGAACATGCCGTTCATGCCGAGCTCGTCGCCGCCGAGTTCCTCGGGGCGCATCGAGATCGGGACGCGGGCTGCCGTGGCGCCGTCCGGTGCGCCAAAGTATTTGTACGTCACCCCCACCCGACCACCGTTCCCGCTCGCTGCCCGGAGTCGCTCGACACGCCGGTCGACGCTCTCGGGCACACCGTTCGATCCCATGCCCAGACCGGGAACCGTGCTCTGGCCAGGAACCATGCCCTGCCCCGCACCCGTTCCCTGCCCGGGCCCCATTCCCTGGGCCTGTGCCTGACGTGCCGCTTCTGCCGCTGCCGCTTCCTCCACGTCGCGTCGGTGCCTTCCCCGCCGGGCACGTCGAGGACCCAGGTCGTCAGTCCCCTCGCCCAGTCCGCCACCGCGATGCATATCTCCACCCGACTGCTGTTCTAGGACGCGCGAGCCCCGTCGCGCAACCCGATCATCGTGTCAGTGACCTCCCCCACGTCCGCCCGCCGAAACGTGCGTTGAAACACCTGTCCGCAGGATCTTCGCAGCCTCTGAACACCATCGTCTGCCCATCGTCCATATGTACGGCCCGATGAGCTGCGTGTCTCTGTGTCCGTGTGTGTGTCCGGTCCCAGTTTCGCAGACGGGTGGGGCCGACGCCCCCCTCTCGCGCCGCCTACCCTGAGGGGGTCACTGGCAACCGGAGCCCGAGAAGTCGGAGAAGTCGCAGGTCATGAGCGAAACGTCTAGCGGGGCAGCCAGCGGAATGGCGAGTGGGTTGCCCTATTCATACGAAGCGCCCGTCTCGCAGGGCCTCTTCGACCGTGCGACGGCCGTCACACCCGGCGGCGTCAACTCGCCGGTGCGTGCCTTCCGTGCCGTGGGAGGTACACCCCGGTTCATGGTGTCGGGACGTGGTCCGTATCTCACCGACGCCGACGGGCGCGAATACGTCGACCTGGTCTGCTCCTGGGGCCCGATGATCCTCGGGCACTCCCGCCCGGAGGTCATCGCCGCTGTGCAGGACGCCGTCTCGCGCGGTACCTCCTTCGGTACGCCGGGGGAGGGCGAGGTCGCTCTCGCCGAGGAGATGGTCGATCGCATCGATCCCCTTGAGCAGGTGCGACTGGTGTCCAGCGGGACCGAGGCCACCATGTCCGCGATCCGGCTGGCCCGCGGGTTCACCCGGCGCGCCAAGGTGATCAAGTTCGCCGGGTGTTACCACGGTCACGTCGACTCGCTCCTCGCCGCCGCCGGAAGCGGGGTGGCCACCTTCGCGCTGCCGGACACCCCGGGCGTCACCGGCGCCCAGGCCGGCGACACGATCGTCCTCCCCTACAACGACCTCGACGCCGTGCACGCCGCCTTCGCCGCGCACCCCGGCGAGATCGCCTGCCTGATCACCGAGGCCTCCCCGGGCAACATGGGCGTCGTACCGCCGCTGCCCGGCTTCAACCAAGGGCTCAAGGACGCGTGCGCGGCCAACGGCGCGCTCTACGTGTCCGACGAGGTCATGACCGGGTTCCGGACCAGCCGCAGCGGTTGGTACGGGATCGACGGCGTCCGGCCCGACCTGATGACCTTCGGGAAGGTCATGGGCGGTGGGTTCCCCGCCGCCGCCTTCGGTGGGCGCGCCGACGTCATGGCCCACCTCGCTCCCGCCGGGCCCGTCTACCAGGCCGGCACCCTCTCCGGTAACCCCATTGCCACCGCCGCCGGGCTCGCCCAGCTGCGGCTGCTCGACGAGGCCGCGTACGTCACGGTCGACGCGGTCTCCGCTCAGCTCCAGGGGCTGGTCGGCGAGGCGCTGAGCAAGGAGGGGGTCGCGCACACCGTGCAGAACGCCTCCAACATGTTCTCCGTGTTCTTCACGGACCGGCCGGTGCGTGACTACGAGGACGCGAAGACGCAGGAGTCGTTCCGCTTCACCGCGTTCTTCCAGTCCATGCTGGCGAACGGCGTCTATCTCCCGCCCTCGTCCTTCGAGTCCTGGTTCGTCTCCACGGCGCACGACGAGCGGGCCATCCAGAAAATCGCCGACGCCCTTCCGGCGGCGGCCCGTGCGGCGGCGGAGGCCACGGCAGCATGAGCGACCTCACGAACGACTCCAACAACTACAACAGCACCAGCAACTCCGACAGCACCAGCAGCACCAGCAACTCCGCCGGCTCCGACAGCGACATCACCGTCGTACACGTCATGCGGCACGGCGAAGTCGCCAACCCCGAAGGGGTGTTGTACGGGCGGCTGGAGGGCTACCACCTCTCCGAGCTGGGCCGGCGGATGGCCGACCGCGTCGCCGAGCACCTCGCCCCGCGTGACGTGACGTATGTCTGCGCCTCCCCGCTGGAGCGGGCGCAGGAGACGGCGACCCCCATCGCCAAGGCGCACGGGCTCGATCTCGCCTCCGACGCGCGGCTCCTGGAGGCCGAGAACGTCTTCCAGGGGAAGACCTTCGGCGTCGGGGACGGCGCCCTGAAGCGGCCCGAGAACTGGAAGCACCTGGTCAACCCGTTCAAGCCGTCCTGGGGGGAGCCGTACGTCGATCAGGTCGTACGGATGATGGGGGCGCTGGACGCCGCCAAGGACGCCGCACGTGGGCACGAGGCCGTGCTCGTCAGTCATCAGCTGCCGATCTGGATCGTGCGCAGCTATGTGGAACGGCGCCGACTCTGGCACGATCCCCGCAAGCGGCAGTGCACGCTCGCCTCTCTCACCACCTTCACCTACCGCGGCGACAAGATCGTGTCGGTCGGCTACACCGAGCCCGCCCGTGATCTCGTGCCGGCCCATCTCCTCGCCGGCGCCAAGCCGGTGAAGGGGAAGGACAAGGCCTTCGGGGCCTGATCAACCAAAAATTCGCAAACCTTCGCGCTTTGAGAGATTAGTGACACATTTGTTGCAATTGTTCCGAAGCACGTGACAATACGGGGAACCTGCCCGTTCGTCGTGCCCTCTGACTGGGTGAACCAGCGGTGAGTACGACGAATGGGGATCCCATGCACGGCAAGAACGGTGACGGTGGAAGCGTCGGCGGCGGCGTCGGTGGCTTCAGCCGGCGAGGTGCGATCGGCCTCGGCCTCGGTGCCGCCGCCGCTCTGGGTACCGCCGGCTGCGGAACCGTACTGGGGGAGGGGTCGAGCGGGTCCGGAGATTCCTCCGGTGACCGGCGGCCTTCCGGCAAGCCGTCCCGCCCCCGCCACACCGCCCCCGCCGCCAAACCCCTCGGTGACGGCTCCACCTCGTTCACCGGAAAGCAGCCCCACCAGCCCGGCAGGCCCGTGCCGCTGGAGGCCGGGCAGACCCCGCCGCAGTTCGTGATCTTCTCCTGGGACGGCGCGGGGGAGGTCGGCAACGGACTCTTCCCGCGCTTCCTGGACCTCGCGAAGACGCACGGCGCGCACATGACCTTCTTCCTCTCCGGGCTCTACCTCCTCCCCGAGTCGCAGAAGCGCAAGTACCTCCCGCCGAACAACGCCCCCGGCGCCTCCGACATCGGCTACCTCACCGACGACCACGTCAAGGCGACCCTCACCAACGTCCGGCAGGCCTGGCTCGACGGGCACGAGATAGGCACCCACTTCAACGGCCACTTCTGCTCCGGCCACGGCACGGTCGCCAACTGGACGCCTCAGCAGTGGCGCAGCGAGATAGAGCAGGCCAAGGGCTTCGTGAAGGAGTGGCGCACCAACACCGGGTGGACCGACCTGCCCGCGCTCCCCTTCGACTACGACAAGGAGCTCATCGGCGGCCGTACGCCCTGTCTCCTCGGCCAGAGCAACCTGCTGCCGACCGCCCGCGATCTCGGCTGGCGCTACGACGCCTCCTCGCCCGGCGGCCGGCAGGTGTGGCCCACGAAGAACGGCGGCATCTGGGACCTGCCCCTCCAGGCGATACCTTTCCCCGGCCACCAGTTCGAGGTCCTGTCCATGGACTACAACATCCTCGCCAACCAGTCGGTCAACTCGACCAAGGCCCCCGCCCACAACTACCCGGCCTGGCGCGAGCAGGCGACCGGCTCCTACATCGCCGGTTTCCGGCGGGCGTACGAGACGAACCGCGCCCCCTTCTTCGTCGGCAACCACTTCGAGCACTGGAACGGCGGCATCTACATGGACGCCGTCGAGGCCGCCCTCAAGCACATCGCGCGGGAGAAGGAGAAGGGCGAGGACGTCCGCCTCGTCTCCTTCCGGCAGTTCGTCGACTGGCTGGACGTACAGAAGCCCGAGGTGCTGGAGAAGCTGCGGACCCTCGACGTCGGGCAGCAGCCGGTCGGCGGCTGGAAGGGCTTCCTGGCCGCCCCGCAGAAGACCCCGACCGGGACCCCCACAGGCACCTCGACCAGCACCTCGACCGGGACTTCCACCACCGGCGCCTGAGGGACCGGAAAGGCCGCCTGAAATGCGGGTTTGTACCCGCAAGGGGGGTGCGCAAGATCCTCGGAACGGACATGCGAAACTTTTCACATGAGTGTCGCCAGCCGCGTCCCCCTCTCCTCGAACCGTCCCCGTGGCCAGGCCCGTAGCCGCCGGGCCGTGCTGTTCACCGCAGGGGTCGCCGCCTCCGCGCTGGCCCTGACCGCGTGCACCTCCGGCGGTACGTCCGGGGGTTCCGGCGACACCAACTTCGTCACCGGTACCGACGGTGTCATCGCCACGGTGGCCCAGGGCAAGCGGGTCGCCGCCCCCGACCTCTCCGGGCCGACCATCGACGGCAAGCAGCTGGACGTCGCCGACTACAAGGGCAAGATCGTCGTCATCAACATCTGGGGTTCGTGGTGCGGGCCCTGCCGCCTCGAGGCGAAGAACTTCGTCGCGGTCTCCGCCGACCTCAAGGACCAGGGTGTCCAGTTCGTCGGCATCAACACCCGCGACGGCGAGACCCGTCCGGCGGTCGCCTTCGAGAAGCAGTACGGCGTCACGTACCCGAGTCTCTACGACCCCACGGGCAAGCTGATGCTCCGCTTCAAGAAGGGCACGCTCAACCCGAAGGCGATCCCCTCCACGATCGTCCTCGACCGGGAGGGGAAGATCGCCGCCCGCGCGCTCGTGGCGCTCAGCGAGGACAACCTCCGCAAGATGCTCAAGCCCGTCCTCGCGGAGAAGTGACGTGAGCGGAGCGATCACGGACGTGACCGGCGTGCTCACGCTCGCCGCCTCCGTCCCCGAGGCCAACAAGACCGTGATGAGCGGGGCCCTGATACTGGCCCTGCCGATCGCCCTGCTCGGGGGCCTCGTCTCCTTCTTCTCGCCGTGCGTGCTGCCCCTCGTGCCCGGTTATCTGTCGTACGTCACCGGCGTCACCGGTACCGACCTCGGCGAGGCCCGCCGGGGCCGGATGGTCGCCGGGGCCTCGCTCTTCGTGCTCGGGTTCACCGCCGTGTTCGTGTCCACGGGTGCCCTGTTCGGGTACTTCGGGCAGACGCTGCAGGAGCACCAGGACACCCTGTCCAAGGTGCTCGGCGTGCTCATGATCCTCATGGGCGTCTTCTATATGGGCATGATGCCCTGGCTCACCCAGCGCGAGTTCCGCTTCCACAAGAAGCCCGCCACCGGACTGGTCGGCGCCCCCCTCCTCGGCGCGCTGTTCGGCATCGGCTGGACGCCCTGCATCGGCCCGACCCTCGCCTCGGTCAACAGCCTCGCCTTCGACCAGGCCAGCGCCGGCCGCGGGGCCGTACTGACCGTCGCCTACTGCATCGGCCTCGGCGTGCCGTTCGTGCTCGCGGCGGTCGCCTTCCGTAAGGCGCTCGGTGCCTTCGGCTGGGTGAAGCGCCACTATGTGTGGGTCATGCGCATCGGCGGCACGATGATGATCCTTACCGGTGTGCTGCTCCTTACCGGCGCGTGGGACCGTCTGGTGCAGGAGATGCAGACCTGGTCCGACGGCTTCACTGTGGGGATCTGATCGATGAGCAACACCACCGGCACCGGCAGCACCCCTGCCCCTGCCCCTGCCCCCGCCCCCGCCCCCGGGTCCGCGTCCGCGCCCAAGGACAACGACGACCAGGACCTCGGCGCCGCCGGTTCCCAGTTGTCCACCGCCCCCCGGGAGGAGGCTCCCGGGCTGCCCTCCATGGGCGTCATCGGCTGGGCCCGCTGGTTCTGGCGGCAGCTCACCTCGATGCGGGTCGCGCTGCTGCTGCTGTTCCTGCTGTCGCTCGGGGCGATCCCCGGCTCGCTGATCCCGCAGTCCGGGACGGACGAGACCAAGGTCGCCGACTTCATCCAGCGGCACAGCTTCCTCGGGCCGCTCTACGACAAGCTCGGGCTGTTCCACGTGTACAGCTCGGTGTGGTTCTCGGCGATCTACATCCTGCTGTTCATCTCCCTCATCGGCTGCATCGTGCCCCGCACCTGGCAGTTCGTGGGCCAGCTGCGCAGCCGCCCGCCGGGCGCGCCCCGCCGCCTGACCCGGCTGCCCGCGTACACGACCTGGCGTACGGGGGCCGAGCCCGAGCAGGTCCGCGAGGCAGCCCTCGTACTGCTCAAGCAGCGCCGCTTCCGCGCACATCTCGCCGGGGACGCGGTCGCCGCCGAGAAGGGCTATCTGCGCGAGGTCGGCAACCTCGCCTTCCACATCGCGCTGATCGTGATGCTGACCTCCTTCGCCTGGGGCCAGCTGTACAAGTCCGAGGGCAACAGCCTGATCCTCGAAGGCGGCGGCTTCTCCAACACGCTCACCCAGTACGACGACTTCAAGTCCGGCACCCTCTTCGACACCGACGACCTCGACCCCTTCAGCTTCAACCTGAAGGACTTCAAGGGCACCTACGAGACGACCGGCCCCAACCGCGGTACCCCGCGCACCTACGAGGCCGACGTCGACTACAGCGTGGGCGCGTACGGCAAGGCGAAGAAGCGCACCGTCAAGGTCAACGAGCCGCTGGTGGTCGGCGACTCGAAGGTCTACCTCACCGCCCACGGCTACGCGCCCGTCATCATCGTCCGCGACGGCAAGGGCGACATCGTCTTCGACCAGGCCGTCGCTCTCCTCCCTCTCGACTCCAACGTCACCTCCTCCGGTGCGATCAAGGTCATGGACGGCTACCGCAGCCCCAAGGGCGTCGTGGAACAGCTCGGCATCCAGGCCTTCTTCCTGCCTACGTACGTGCCGGGCAACGAGGTCGCCTCACAGTTCCCGGCGCTGGAGAACCCGGTGCTGAACCTGGCGCCCTACCACGGCGACCTCGGGGTCGACGCGGGTCTCCCGCAGAGCGTGTACCAGCTCGACAAGACCCACATGAAGGCCTACAAGGACGCCAAGGGCCGGCAGGTGCGCGAGAACCTGAAGCCCGGCGAGACCATGCAGCTCCCGAACGGCGCCGGTTCGATCACCTACCAGGGCACCAAGGAGTGGGCCAACTTCCAGGTCACCCGGCAGCCCGCCGCCGGCTGGGCGCTCGGCGGCGCGATCGTCGCCATCTTCGGTCTCGCCGGCTCCCTGTTCATCCAGCGCCGACGGGTGTGGGTGCGGGCGGTCAAGGGCTCCGACGGCGTCACCGTCGTCGAGATGGGCGGCCTCGGCCGCAGCGAGTCCGCCAAGCTGCCCGAGGAACTCGGCGACCTCGCCGGGATCCTGTACGACCAGGCGCCCGGTGCTCCCGATCCGGAAACCCCTGACCCCAAAACCCCCGACCCCGATACTTCTGCCGTACCTGCCGAAGGGGCTGAGAAGTAAATGTCTGCTCTCGCCACCGCGCCCGACCTCGCCCACGTGACGACTCTCGCCACCGCGACCAACGAGCACCTCGCGAACATCAGCAACACGCTGATCTACTCCGCGATGGCCGTCTACACCCTGGCCTTCTTCACCTACATCGCCGAGTGGATCTTCGGCAGCCGCAGCAAGGTCAGCCGTACGGCCGCCGCGCTCACCGCGAAGCCGGCCGGGGCGGCCGGGGCGAAGGCGCCGGAGGTGACCGTCAAGAACGCCGGCGGGACCGCCGTACTCGAGCGGCCGAAGGTCGTCGTGCGGGCCGCGGCCGGGGCCCGGGACGTGCCGGACGGGCCCGGCGCGCATGGCGGGGACGAGCAGGGCGACCTGTACGGGCGTATCGCCGTGTCCCTCACCGTGGTCGCGTTCCTCGTGGAGTTCTCCGGGGTGCTGGCCCGCGCGCTGTCCGTGCAGCGGGCGCCGTGGGGCAACATGTACGAGTTCAACCTCACCTTCTCCACCACCGCCGTGGGCGTGTACCTCGTCTTCCTCGCGCTGAAGAAGGACATCCGCTGGCTCGGCCTCCCCCTGGTCACGACCGTCCTGCTCGACCTCGGTCTCGCCGTCACCGTCCTGTACACGGCGAGCGACCAGCTCGTCCCGGCCCTCCACTCGTACTGGCTGTACATCCACGTCTCCACGGCGATCCTCTGCGGCGCCGTCTTCTACGTGGGCGCGGTCGCCACGATCCTGTACCTCTTCAAGGACTCGTACGAGAACAAGCTCGCGTCCGGCGGCAAGCCCGGCACCTTCGCGACCTCCGTCATGGAGCGGCTGCCCGCCTCGGCGTCCCTCGACAAGTTCTCGTACCGCGTCAACGCCGCCGTCTTCCCGCTGTGGACGTTCACGATCATCGCGGGCGCCATCTGGGCGGGCGACGCGTGGGGCCGCTACTGGGGCTGGGACCCCAAGGAGACCTGGGCGTTCATCACCTGGGTCGCCTACGCCACCTACCTGCACGCCCGCGCCACGGCAGGCTGGAAGGGCCGCAAGGCCGCGTACATCGCCCTGATCGCGTTCGCGTGCTTCCTCTTCAACTACTACGGCGTCAACATCTTCGTCAGCGGCAAGCACTCGTACGCGGGAGTCTGAGCCGCGACGACAAGGGTTACGACGGCGGCAGGCAGTCCTTCTCCGGGGGCCTGCCCGTCGGCCAGGCGATCTCGACGAAGCGGGCGTGCCGGTCGGGGGTCAGTTCCACGATCGGTACGGCCTTGTCGTACGGGTTGCCGTAGTTGTCCAGGCAGATCCAGCCGCTCGCGCCGTTGACCCGCCCCGACGAGCCCTTGATGAGCGTCCACTCGTCACCCACGTCGGCGAGTGTCGGCGCGCTCTGGCCGCTGGGCGTGGCCTCGCGGATGCCCTCGACGGTGAGCCGCATCGCGTCGTACGCGATGATGAGCTGACCGTCCTCCAGGTCGATGGCGCCGATCGGTGAGGGCCTGTCGCTCTTGGACTCCTTGTTGGCCTGGGCGGTGCTCAGGAGTTCGGCCAGATCCTGGGCGTCCGCCGCCGAACCCCCGCTCTTCGGGGGGGTCCTGAGCCAGGCGTCCGGGTGGGCGAGGGCGCTGTAGCGCACCGAGATGCCGTGCTTGAGGGCTTCCGGGTCGAGCTTCTTGTCGCCGGTGAGGTAAGAGGCGTCGTCCCCGGTCAGGATGGTGAACTCGCGCTGCTGGCAGCCCCGTTCACCGAGCGCGTTGATGAACTGGCGCAACTGGGTGTGGCGTCCGGCGAACAGGATGGTGTTCACGCCGGGCGCGGTGTCGCACACCAGCTCCCGGATCTGCCGGAAGTCGTTGGCGGTGGTCCCCTCCTTGGTGCGGTCGGTGAGCGGGGTGAAGGGCCACGGCTGGTAGCGCGAGCCCGTCAGCAGCTTCTCGAACGACGCCTGGAGCGTGAGCGTGTACGGGTCGCCCGGATCGTCGTACACCAGCACCGCCTTGTCGGCCGCCACCTTGGCGAAGGAGGCGAGCGCGCGGGCCTCGTCGGTGTTGGTGGGGGCGGTACGGGCCAGCCCCGGGAAGGGCTTCAGGCCCCCGGGGGCGCCCTGCTGGCCGTTGGCGAGGCTGTCGGCCGTGATGGACGTGCCGACGACGGGGATACCGCGCCTCGTCAGCTCCTTCACCGCCCGGGTGTTCTCCTCGGTGCTCAGCCCTATCCCGGTGACCGCGCGCAGCCGGTCCGAGGTCGTCGTCATCCGCTCGAGCTGGTCGACCGTGTGCTCCCAATAGGCGCCGGTACGGCCCGGGTTGGCCAGCACCAGCCGGATCGGCGGACCCTCGCCGTTCGCGTCGTGGTTCACCTTCCACTGGGCGAGATAGGCGCCCTGGAGCTCGTGCAGCACATCCCCGAGGTTGTCCTCGTCGGTCGCGGTGAACGGCTCGAACAGGGCGACGGTGACATAGCCGTTCGTGCCGTCTTTGCCGTCCGTACCGCCCTCGTTGTCCGTGAGGGAGTCGTTCTCGCGGTCGATCGCCCTGATCGTGGCGGTGAGTTGCTCCCGGCCGAAGGAGTAGTCGGTCGTCGACACGCCCACGCACTCGTCACTGCCTGCCGGCCGCACGACCCCCGGCGCGCAGGAACGGTCGTCGTGCGTGAGCGACCGGACCGCGAACCCGATCCCGGCCACCAGCGCCGCCGTGACCAGGAGGGCCAGATAGCGGCGCAGCGGGATCGCCCACACCCCCTCGCGCAGCCACGCCCCGAAGCCCCCGACACCCCTGAACCCGCTGCGAGCCATCACGCGCCTCCGTCGTTGCGGTTGCGGCCCCGGTCGTCGGAGGTGGCGTCCTCGTCGTCGCCCGGGGTGCGCAGCGGGCGGCCGGCCAGCGCCGCCTCGGGCCACTCCTGCGAGGCCTGCCACAGGAGCGCGTTGCTCGCGCGCGGGTCGTTGGAGAGCTGCTCCAGCTCGTAGCGCAGCCGGTCGCACAGCCTCCGGTCGGGCAGCACCAGTGGATCGGTCAACTGCCAGACCGCGTGCAGGAGTCGGCGTACCCGCAGATGCAGTACGGCGTCCACGTCGTCCGGCGGCAGTTGCGTGGCGTCGGTGTGGCCGAAGGCGATCCGGGCGCGCTGGTGGTCGCCGCCGACGAAGTCGTGGCCCTCGGCGTCGTGGGCGTGGAAGTAGGGCGCCGAGGCGATGAACAGAAGCGTGTCGAGCCAGGTGCTGGTGTCGAGGGTGTGGAAGGTGTCGCGCAGATACGCGACCGCCGATCCGGTGTCGCCGAGGGCGAGTTCGTGGTGGAGGCGGTAGCGGGCCGCAGACGGCTCGGGTCCCTCGTAGTGCTGGATGAGGGTCTCGTGGACGTCCCGCCACTTGCCGTGGTCGGCGTGCCGGTGGTGCAGGCGCAGCAGGAGCAGGGTGCGGACGAAGGCGTCGCCGACGAACTGGCCGGGAACGGCGGGCAGTCCCTCCGCCACGAGCCGGGTCTCCAGCGCGCGGACACTCGCCGGGCCGAAGTCGTCGGGGAGCTGGGAGGCGGCGAGCATGCAGGCCGAGTCGTGGTCGTGGGCGGCGGCCAGCACGGTCAACTCGTCGAGCCGGTCGGCGGGGACGAGCCGGTCGAGGAGTTCGCGATAGGCGGGCTGTCCCTCGCGGTCCTCGTGCAGGGCGAGTTCGGCGGTCAGCAGGGCGCCGAAGGGTGCGGTGGGCGGCAGTTGGGGGAGGTTCTGCCGGGCCGACTCGGCGACCAGCGCGATGCCCAGCGGGTTCCCGCACGTCAAGCGGTGTGTGGCGGGCGGGAGTTCGGCCGGGACGGGCACCGCCGTACCCGTGCACACCGCGTCCACGATGTGCAGGGTGTCGTCGGAGGACAGTGGCGGCAGCGACACCAGCAGGGCCCGGGAGGAGGCCGTGTCACCCGGTGTCCAACGGGTGTGCTGGACGGTCTCGCGCAGGTCCCGGCGTACGGCGTTGCGCAGTGAGGACTGGCCGCCGCTGCCGCGCACGGCGGCGATGAACGCGACCTGGTCGGTGATGCCCTCGGCGCGGTCGCGCAGCACCTGCTCGATCAGTTCACGCCCCGGCGAACCCTGCGCGTTGTCGACCAGGACGAGCGGACGGCCCAGGCGCTGCAGATGCGCCCGCATCCCGGCGTAGGCGTCGGTGAGGTCGGCGAGCAGGGCGCGGACGAGATAGCGCTCGGCGTGCTCGCGGGAGGTGCCGCCGGCCCTGAAGTGGTCGGAGAGCAGGCGGAGTCCGAGCTCGGCGCGGTCACCGGCGTTCGGGTAGGTCCGGTACCAGGTGGACGCCCTGCGCTGGCGCGAGCTCGAGGAACGTTCCGTCATCGCCTCCAGCGTGGCCTCGATGACCGCCGAGACCAGCGGGTCGTCGCTGATCGCCGCCGCGACCGCTTTCGAGGCCACCCGGCCCGCCCAGCGTGCGGCGAAACCGGTGAACCACGAGCCGCTCTCGTTGAGCAGCAGCATCCGCTGGACCTCCCAGCGGATGCGCTCGGTGTCGGCGTCGCCCCAGCCGCCGGCTGCCACCGCGATCAGGCCGGACATCAGCCGCGGGAAGGCGATCCGCCGGGCACCGGTGACGGGTTCGGCGAGCTGCTCGGCGATCACCAGGAGCGCCTGCGCGAGCGGCGACCAGGCCTGCGCCGGACGCGTCTCGGGCCCGCGGACGAGCTGCGGGTCCTCGCAGTCGATCAGCGCGACCGGGGTGTGCCGCTGGTAGGCGGCGCGCAGCTCACCGAGGACCACGCTCTTGCCGAGCCCGCGCCCCGCGGTGAGCACCACGAACGGCAGCTCACGCGGGTGCTCCAGGGGAGCGGCGATGTGATGGTGCGGTCGCAGTCCGACGAGCCGGGGCGCGAGCCCCGGCGGTTCGGTGTCGAAGAGCGCCCCGCGTCCGTGCAGCCGTCTGAGCACCGCATCCCTCCCCCTGGGGCCTGGCTCGCTGTCCAGTCTGCTGTGCAGTACTGCAACACCAGTGTAGGAAGAGGGAGTTGGATAGGACCAGAGCGCGTGATGTCCGTTGTGTTACGAAATTGTCGGCCCGATGCTCGCCTTCTGTACGTTCCCTCAGTCGACGGTGATCGAGTCCAGCTGGCCCCGGAGATAGACGTGCGAGTCGAAGGCCTCGTAGGCGACCCGGCCGACCGGCGCGGGTACCGACTCGACGATCGTGCCCGGGGTGCACTCGCCGAAGTAGACGAGGGACATCAGCTCCTCGGCGGGGGAGTCGGCCGGCGGCGGCAGCACCCGGTGTCGGCCCGAGCGCCAGCGGTCGCCGGTCCAACGGGCCATCAGGTCACCGATGTTGATGGTGAACGCCTCGGGGTCGAAGGGCGCGTCCTCCCACCCGCCCTCGTCGGTGTAGACCTGCAGCCCGCCCTTCCCGGCCTGCCGGTCGAGGATGGTGACCGTCCCGAAGTCGGTGTGCGGCCCGATCCGGAACTGCCCCGGCTCCGGCTCGCCGACCACTTCCACCCCCGGATACCAGTTGATGTTGAACCCGTACGTCGGATGGTCCATGTGCCGGGAGAAGAAGTCGGGTTGGAGCCCGAGAGCGGACCCGAGGAGGGTGAGCAGCTCCTTCTCCAGCTCGGCCATCCGGTCGAGATACTCCTCGCACAGCCTCCGCAGCTCGGGCGCCTCGGCGGGCCACACGTTGGGCGCGTACCACTCGGCGTTGACGGCCGGGTCGTCGAAGGGGTCGTGCGTCGCGAAGGTCAGCGACTCCTTCAGGTCCGGCGGGGTCTCGGTCCCCTCCGAGTACCCGTTGGCCTCGGCCCCAGGACCCAGCCACCCCCTCCCGCCGACCTTCGCCGTGTACCGCTCCTTCACCTCGGCGGGCAGCGCGAAGAAGGCGCGGGCCGCCTCCCGGATACCGGCCCGCAGGGCGGGGTCGACCCCGTGCCCGGTGACCAGCAGGAAACCGGCGGTCTGGAGCGCGGAGTCGACGGTACGGGCGATGTCGGCCCGGGCCTCCGCGTCGCCGGACAGCCAGGGCCGCAGGTCGACGGTGGGGATACGGGGTGCGGCGGGGGCCGCCGCCGACGTGGGGTCGCTCGACGTGGTGTTACTCACCGATGTCCTCATTCCACAGTGCGGGATTGTTCGTGATGAAGTCGCGCATCATTCCGACGCACTCGGGATCGTCGAGCAGCACGATCTCGACGCCGTGCTCGGCGAGCCAGTCGTGGCCGCCGTGAAAGGTGACGGCCTCTCCCACGACCACCCGGGAGATACCGAACTGCCTCACCAGACCGGAGCAGTACCAGCATGGGGAGAGCGTGGTGACCATGGTCGTCCCACGGTACGAACGCTGCCGTCCCGCGTTCCGGAACGCGGCGGTCTCGCCGTGCGCCGAGGGGTCGCCGTCCTGGACGCGCCGGTTGTGCCCACTCCCGAGCAGCGTGCCGTCGGCGCCGTAGAGCGCGGCACCGATCGGGATGCCGCCCTCGGCGAGCCCGGCGCGGGCCTCCTCGACGGCGACGGCGAGCCATGAGCGTGCCAGTGCCTGATCCAGCTGATCCATCCGGTCTCCCTGATCCACCTGATCCACCTGATCCACTTGATCCATTTGATCTGCCCGATCCGCCCAACCTGGCCGATCTTCCGGATACATGGGTTCACTCTCCTTCGGCGGAAACACCGGGGCAACGTGCGGAAAGTACTCTCCGGGCATCCCGCAGCAGGACGAAGTGTCAGCGCCTTGGGAGGCACCCGTGCCCGCACTCACCCTCCGTGAAGTCCTGGCCCTAGACCCGGTCCGCGCCGCCGAGCCCGAACTCCTCACCGGCGAGGCCGCGTTGGACCGGCCCGTGCGCTGGGTGCACTCCAGCGAGGTGTACGAGGGCGCGAACTTCCTCGACGGCGGCGAACTGCTGCTGACCAACGGTTTCGGCCTCACCGACACCGACGAGGAGGTACGGCGCCGCTACGTCCGGGAGCTGACCGCCCGGGGCGCGGCGGGCCTGGCCGTGGAGATCGGCCGCTCGCTGCCCGCCATGCCAACCGAGGTGACGGACGAGGCCCGCCGTCTCGGTCTGCCCCTCCTCGCCCTGCGCCGAGTCGTCCCCTTCGTACGCATCACGGAGGCCGCCAACCGCGCGATCGTCGCCCGGGGCCTGTCCGGCCGTACGGTGGTCCGCCCCTGGGGCGACGACCACACCGCCGCTCTGCTCGCCGACCTCGCCGACGGCCAGGCCCTCAACCAGCCCGAGGTCGAGGCCCGCGCCGCCCTCGCGGGCTTCCACCCCGGGCCCGGCGCCCGCCTGATCGGCGTCTCCGTACACGGCACACGGGACGTCGGTGCGGTCGACCGGGCGGCGCGCATCCTGGGCGGGGCGGTGCTGCGGGCCGCCTTCCCCGGGGACGTGCTCGCCCTCCTCGCGGTGCGGCCGGCGCCGGGGGCGAAGACGGGACGGGACCCGGTACGGGCGGTGCAGGACGCCTTCCGCACGGCTGCCGCTGCCCCCGGCCTCACCGTCGCCGTGGGCCACGCCGTCGACGCCGGCAACGGCTGGCTGCGCTGGAGCGAGACGCTGCGCGCGGCCCGTACGACCCTGGAACTGGCACTGACGGTGCCGCCACCGGAGCCGAACGCCCCGCAGGGCCCCCTGGTGACGTCGTCCCGGGCCCTCGCCCTCGAACGCGAACTGACCCGAGGGGGCGTCGACGCCAACCACGACCGCCTGAGCCGTCTGGTCCAGCACACCCTGGGCCCGCTCCTGGCGTGGGAGGCGGCCCACCCCAGCGACCTGGTCCGCACCCTGGAGGTCCACCTCCGCAACGGCTGCTCACCCACCCGCACGGCGACCCTCCTTCACATCGGCCGCCAGTCCCTCTACCAGCGCCTGGAACGCATCGAGTCCCTCCTCGGCCTGGAGATCGACGACCCGGACCTGCTGGGCGAGCTGCTCACGGCGGCCTGCGCGTGGCGGGTGGTGCGGGGGACGGGGGCTGGGGCGGGGCTGGGAGCGGGTGGTCTGCGGACGGTGGCGTAGGCGGTCGGCGGGGGAGGAGTCAGAAGGGCCGGAGGGTGACGTGACGTGGTGGGTTGTACTCGGACATCTCCAGCACGGTGTTCGGCGTCCGCAGCCCGTCCTCCGCGGCGAAGATCCGCCGGGCGGCCTCGAAGGGAACGTCGTCGGGGGCGACGATCACTGACACCCGGTCGTACAGCTCACGAAGAGGCTCGGTCATGGTCTGCCCGTCCGCCTCGGCCTCCGTCCCCCAGATGTCCCACAGCAGGGTCTCCACCTTGTTCAGCGCGGCGAGGTCGAGCCGCACGTTGCCGGCCACGAACCACTCGCCGTTCAACGGCCCGTCCGGGTACAGCCCGAAGGTACCGGGGTCGGCGTCACCGGCCCGGATGTCCCGCCAGGCGCGGCCCGCGACCTGGAAACGGTCACGTGGTACGTCCATCGGGTCGAAGTCGAGGCGACCGCCGGTCGTCACGTCCGGATCGGCGAGCTGCGCGTCGGCGAGGAGCCAGCCGCGCGCGTCGTCCCAGTACTCGGTGACCACGTGGTCGCAGTGGAACCCGTCCGTCCGGAAGTAGTCGGCGAACCCGGACCGCACCCGGGCGGGAACGCCGCTGTGCCGCAGCAGCGAGCAGTGCAGCAGCGCGAAGTCCCGGCAGACACCGACGAACCGGTCCCCGGCCGAGCGCCGCCGGGTCAGCGCGGAGCCGTCGCGCGCGATGACGATCCGGAGGATGTCGTCGACGTAGCGGGTATCGGCGTCGTGGTGCAGCCGGTCGGTGGGATGCGTGTGCCGGAACTGGTCGCCCTCGCCCCGGTGGATCAGCAAATCCCGCGCTGTACGCGCGAGTTGAGTGGGGTCGGAGGGGAGGCCGGCGTACAGACGGGCGAGCCGCACCCCGGCCTCTCCGAGGCACAGCTCCGTGACATGGTCGATCGGCACGGGGTCCGGGTCCTCGCCAAGGTGGCGACCAACCCGGAGGCGTCGGGGGCGCTGCTGGAGGACCTCACCCGTCACAGGCCGCCGGTGAAGAAGGCGTTGCGCGAGATCGCCCGGCACCGCAACGCGACACCTGGGGCGCTGCTCGCCTGCCTGGAGGACGACGAGGCGAGATCCCTTGCCGCCGGCCACCCGGCACTCCCGCCCCCGGCCGTCGTGGAGCTGCTCGCCGACGATGACTGGCAGGTGGCGGAGGCGGCGACGGGCAATCCGTCGCTGCCGCGTGCGGTGATGCGGGATCTGGTGCCTTAACTGTTCGCGGCCCGCTCGATGTTGTCCATGAGGTCCATATGGTCGAGGTACTCCGCCAGCCGCCCCGCCCCCGCCAGCATCGCTCGGGTACGCCCCGCCAGTGCCTCCCCGCGTGCCGCGACCGCCGCTCGCAGTGCCTCCGTGCCGCCCTCCCGGCGCAGTTCCTCCAGTACCGGACGGATCTGGTCCAGGAGGTAGTGGCTGCGGCGGAGGGTCTGGATCAGGCGGGCGTCGCGGATGTCGTCGGGGCCGAACTGCCGGTAGCGCGTGCCGCGTTCGCGGGCCGGGGTGAGCAGGCCCGCCGCCTCCCACACCCGCAGCGCGGACGTCCGTACGCCGAGCAGCGCGGCCACCTCGCCGATCCGCAGGTCGGCCGTGGGGGCCGTCGCCCTCGGGGCCCGTCGGCCGGCCAGCGCCTCCAGGGCCTCGCGTGTCGCCCGCAGGGCCGTCCGCTGCTCGTGCAGCCCGGCGTGCGCCGCGTCCACGAGCGCGAGGGCACCGGGCAGGTCCCCGTCGTGCAGGGTGCGCATGACGGCGGTCGCCGCGAGTGGCCCGTACCCGGGCTGCAGGGCCCGGTAGGTGAGCAGCGCACGGCGGTGTACGTCCCCGAAGACGCGGTAGCCCGACTCCGTCCGTGCCGCCGGGGGCAGCACGCCCGCGTCCTCGTAGTTGCGGATCTGCTGCGTCGACAGGCCTGCCAGCCGGGCCAGGTCGACGGGCCGCAGCCGTACCTCATGGTTCGTCACGGATTTGAAGCTTAGAGGCAGTCAAGCCAAGTCAATCCGAGGGTTTATGAGGGAAAGCCTCAACAAGAACTTCAATGAAAAACTTGAAGGTATGGATGACCGAAGTTCCGTGATGCACATCAAAGGTGCCCGTCTCCACAACCTCAAGAACATCTCGCTCACGATCCCGAAGCAGAAGCTGGTAGTCGTGACCGGTCTCTCCGGCTCCGGCAAGTCCACGCTCGTCCTCGACACCCTGCACCGGGAGAGCCACCGGCAGTACATGGAGGCGTGGGGCGTGGCGACCGCCGGTGTCAGCCGGCCCTCCGTCGACTCGATCACCGGCCTGTCCCCATCCGTCAGCGTCGACCAGCGTCCGGCAGGGCGCGGCCCGCGCTCGACGGTCGGCACGGCGACCGAGGTCTTCACCTATCTGCGGCTGCTGTGGTCCCGGATCGGCGTACGCCCGTGCCCCGGCTGCGGGGCGGAGATCCCGCCGTCGTACGCCCACGACCCGGAGAGCGACGAGGAGGCGGAGGCGGGAGCGGAGAACGAGGTGGGAGTGGAGGGGGAGTACGCCACCTGCCCGAACTGCTCCACCCCCGTGCCCCAACTCGTCATGGGCTCCTTCTCCTTCAACAAGCCCGCCGGTGCCTGCCCGTCCTGCACCGGGCTCGGCGAGGTGATCCGGGTGGACGTACGGACCCTGGTCGACGAGAAGTCGAGCGTCGCCGCCGGTGCGGTGCGCGGCTGGCCCAGGCAGCTCGTCGAGCGGAACCTGCCCCTGCTGCGAGCCGCGGCCCACCACTACGACCTCACCTTCGACACGGATACCCCGGTGGCGGAACTACCTACACCCGCGAGGGACTTGCTCCTGTACGGGGTCGAGTCGCCGGAGTTCCGCAGTCACCTCCCCACCCTCGGGGCCCTCGGCATCGAGCCCCCGGCCACCGTCTCCGCGGGCCGTTTCGAGGGCGTCGTCACCGCGTTCATGCGGCGCTACGCCGACCGCGTCGACGACACCGCCTACCGGCAGAAGGCCGAGCGCTCGATGGTGAAGGAGACCTGCGGGGCGTGCGCGGGAACACGGCTGCGCGCCGAGAGCCGGGCCGTCACCGTGCACGGGCTCGGCATCACAGAGGCGTCCCGTCTCCCGCTCGACGAACTCGCGGACTGGGTAGCGGAGTTGAGGGCGTTCTCCACCGGGGACGAGTGGCGGTTCGCCGAACCGGTCGTCGCCGACCTGGAGGAACGGGTACGCCGGCTCGTCGACACCGGGGTCGGCTACCTCACCCTCGACCGGTCGAGCACCAGCCTCTCCGCGGGCGAGTCCCAGCGGCTGCGCCTGGCCGCGCTGCTCGGCTCGGGCCTCACCGGCATGCTGTACGTCCTCGACGAGCCGACCATCGGGCTGCACCCCGCCGACACGGCCCGCCTCATCGACGTACTGCGCCGCCTGCGGGACCTGGGCAACACGGTCCTCGTCATCGAGCACGACCTGGACGTGCTGTGGGCCGCCGACCATGTCGTCGACATCGGTCCGGGCGCGGGCCGGGACGGCGGCCGGGTCGTCGCCGAGGGAACCCCGGATGAGGTGGCGGCGACGGAGGGGTCCGTCACCGGGGCGTATCTGTCGGGCCGGCTCCAGCACCCCGTAAGCAAGCAACGTCCCGATACGAACGCGGAGTTGGTGATTCGCGGTGCTCGTGCCCACAACCTCGGGGACGTCACCGTACGGATTCCGCTCGGGCGGCTGGTGACGGTCACCGGACCGTCCGGCTCGGGCAAGTCGACGCTGATACTCGACGTGTTGGGCAGGGCTGCACATCAACGCCTCGACACGGGACGGGTGTTGTCGGCCGCCATGATGTCCCCGGGGGAGCATGACGGTATCGACGGCTGGGAGCACCTCGACAAGGTCGTGACGATCGACCAGGAGCCGATCAGCCGCCTCCCGCGCTCGAACGCGGCGACGTACGCGGACGTCTTCACCCCGGTCAGGGAACTCTTCGCCGCGCAGGAGACGGCGAGGTCGCGGGGGCTGACTCCGGCAGCCTTCTCCTTCA
The DNA here is from genome assembly GCF_010548275.1 of Streptomyces sp. SID12488. Taxonomy (GTDB): domain Bacteria; phylum Actinomycetota; class Actinomycetes; order Streptomycetales; family Streptomycetaceae; genus Streptomyces. The sequence goes on along the minus strand of NZ_JAAGLT010000022.1, from coordinate 40,222 downwards.
ACGTGCCCGGCGGGCGCTGCGAACGGTGCGAGGGCGCCGGTGTGCTCGCCGTGCACATGCACTTCCTGCCCGCGGTGGAGGTGCGGTGCCCGGGCTGCCGGGGCCGCCGGTTCCGGAGCGAGGTGCTCGCGGTGCGTTACGAGGGGTACGACATCGCCGGGGTGCTGGCCGCCACGGTTGACGAGGCGCTCACCGTCTTCCGGGGCGTACGGCAGATCGCCGCCCGCCTGCAACGGCTCTCGGACGTGGGCCTCGGCTACCTGCCCCTGGGTCAGCCCGCCACCACCATCTCCGGCGGCGAGGCCCAACGCCTCAAGCTGGCGAAGGAGTTGGGGCGCCGCGCGACCGGCCGCACCCTGTACCTCCTCGACGAGCCGACCACAGGCCTGCACGCCGCCGACACCGCGCGCCTCCTCGACGTACTCCAACGCCTCGTCGACGCGGGACACTCGGTCGTCACGATCGAGCACAACCTCGACGTCATGCGCGCCTCCGACTGGATCATCGACCTCGGCCCGGAGGGCGGCGCCGGGGGAGGACTCGTGGTCGCGGAGGGAACACCGGAGCAGATCGCGGAGGCGGCGGGGGCGCTTGGCGGGGCCCGTTCCCGGACGGGCGGGTTTCTGCGGGAGGGCGTACGGGCGATGAGGTGATCGCCGGCGCGACGGGCACGAAAGGCGTGACCGGTGGGGGTGGGGCGGCCGGGGCGGTGGTTTCTTTCGCGGCGTTTGTTTCCCGGGTGCCGGGGCTTGGTAGGAGTCGGTCATGCGCCGCTCGCACACGCGTGCGGCGAAGGGGGAGGCATGTATGACGGGGAGTGACTTCGGCGGCCTCGGTAGCCGGTTAGACGGGGAGTTCTTCACACCAGGGGGTTCGTCGTTCACGGAGTTCGTGGCAGCTCACCGACCGGAGCTGCCTGACCCGTACCAATTCCCTTATGGGGCAACGGTGTTGGCGCTGACCTGCCTCGACGAGTTCGGCTTCCACGCGGAGGGCTCCGGATCGCCGTGCGCCCGGGACGCGTCGAAGGAGCTGTACAGCGAGGACAGGTCCTGCGGCGAGGGCCGTCCGGACGTGCCGACAGCCCTGCCGTAAGCGTCGCGCGGCCACTGGTTCGTGCCGCCATTTCCGCCATTTCCGCCAGTTGTGCCATCAGCCTTGCCCTGAACGGGTTTTGAGGCAGAGGAGAAACCGATCGTGGATGAGAAGGTTCTTGACGCCCAGAAATGGGTGAACGCCACCTACGCGAGTGTTTCCGGCTACAAGGCGTGCCCGGAGGACGGCCGCACCGGCTGGTCCACCATGAACTCCCTGATCATGGGACTCCAGCACGAGCTGGGCATCAGCCCGGTCGTCGCCAGCTTCGGGCCCGGCACGATGGCCAAGCTCCAGGCCATCGGTGACATCGGGTTCGGCTGGAGCGGGAACAGCAACATCGTCCGCATCATTCAGCACGGCCTGTTCTGCAAGGGTTACTGGGGCGCCAACGGCTACGGCGAGTACGGCGCGGTCACCACCGAGGCCGTCAAGGCCATGCGCGTCGACATGGGCCTGCCCGACGGCGGCACGGGCACCGCGGGCGGCCAGACCACCCCCGCCCTGTTCAAGTGCGTACTCAACATGGACGCCTACGTCAGGGTCGCCGGTGGCACGGACGAGATTCGGGCGATCCAGCGGTGGCTCAACGGACGGTACTGGCAAAAGAGCGCCTTCAGCGTCGGCCCGTGCGACGGGATCTACTCCCGGGACGTACAGAAGGCGCTGATGACCGGGCTCCAGTACGAGTTGGGACTCGCCGCTCCCAACGGGAACTTCGGTCCCGCCACCCAGGCCGCGCTGCGCACGAAGAACCTGGGCCTGGGCGACTCGGGCGTCCTGGTCGAGATGTTCTCGGCCGCATGCGTGTTCAACTCCCCGGTGCCGTCCGGTACCAGCAACCCCGGAACGCCCACGACCTGGCGCAACACCTTCAACGCCACCCTCGTCGAGTGGGTGCGGATCTTCCAGCGGTTCTCCAAGCTGCCCGACTCGGGCCGCGCGGACTACCAGACATGGGCGCAGCTCCTGGTGTCGATGGGGGACGCGGACCGCGCGGCGACCGGCAGCGACACCCGCTTCGAGATCACCGCGTCCCGGGCCAAGTACCTGAGGGACAACCTCTACGAGGTCGTGGGCCGTTATCTGTACGACCCGCCGGGCTCGACCCTGGACAAGGAGATCAAGCCCGGCGAGCTCGCGACGATCTTCGGCGCGGGCCTGAAGGTCTTCCCGATCTACCAGGACAACGCCCGTCAGCTCTCCGACTTCACCTACTCGGCGGGCTACCAGCACGCCCTGAACGCACACTCGCTGGCCGGCGGTTACGGCTTCAACCGGGGGACGACGATCTACTTCGCGGTGGACTACGACGCCACCCAGGAGGAGATCGACTCGGCGATCGTGCCGTACTTCCACGGCGTCGCCGCGGGCCTCGCCTACAACGGCAAGCGGTACATCCACGGGGTGTACGGCTCGCGGAACGTCTGTACGAACGTGACGAAGCAGACCGGTGCCCGCTACTCGTTCGTCTCGGGCATGTCCTGGGGCTTCTCCGGGAACCTGGGCTTCCCGATACCGGCGAACTGGTCCTTCAACCAGATCAAGGAGTTCAAGGTCACCAACGGGTCGGACGTCTTCGACCTGGACCGCGATGTCGTCTCGGGCGCGGACCCCGGCCAGAACTCCGTCAACAAGGCGGCGGGCCCGGCCGACGGCTTCATCGACTACCTTGCCCGCCTCCTGGCGATCGCGAAGGAGTACGGCAAGGGCAACGCGAACCAGCTGGTCATGGAGTACGTGCGGCACAAGTCGTACGGCGGTGGCGACTGGGACTTCCTGATCGGCGAGTACGACGGCGAGTTCGTCAACTTCGCCAACGGCAAAGGCATGTCGGTGATGGAGGGGTTCAAGGACCCCTACACCGGCTACGAGTTGGGCGCGGAGCACCTGATGGCGTCGACGAACGGTCACTTCGTGGCGTGGAAGCCGAGCAACCCGCGCTCGGTCAACGAGGGCGACGTCGCGGGCTGGGGCGGCGACCTGATGACGTTCTACGCCGACTGGCGCCATGCCACGGACGCCTATCCGTCGGGTCACGCGTTCGCGATGGCCAAGCTGGCGAAGGTCGGAGTGGCGTCCAGCTTCGGCTTCAACGACCTGATCGAGGACGCGGACGCCTGGCTGCTGGCCGACGCGATACGCAACAACGGCAAGGACATCGTCACCGCGGTGACCGACCTCTACAACGGCGGCGGAGGCCTCAGGCGCTTCCAGCGGTACTGGGCCGGCCGGTTCAACGGGAACACCGCGGACGCCAAGTTCCTGGCCCACAACATCCTCACCGCGGCGGACGACAAGGAGGTCGTCCTGGCACAGCTCGGTCTGATCACCTACCGGGGCGGCATCAAGACGCTCCCCGCCATGCTGAGTTACGACGAACTGGAGCCGTTCGAACAGGGCTTCGTTGATACGCTCCTCGCCCGCACCGGCCAGGAGTCGCTGATGGCGGCCACCTACCGGAAGAACCACGACACGTACCTGCGCGCGGCCAGGTCGCGCGCAGCGGCGCGAGGCGCGGCAGGGGACAAGAAGGGGTAGCCGATGCGCCGGTGGGGCCTATTGGCATGGGGGGTCGCGCTTGTCGCCTCTCCGTTCCTGCTGGGGATCACGTTCTTCGTCGGCATCTTCTCCGGCGGTCACGAGATCGACGAGACCTGCGCCTCCCTCGGCCAGCCGCTGGACGATCAGTACCGCGCCGAGCACTGGCGGGAACCGGGCCAGTGGTTCCCGCTGCACAACAAGTGCAACGCCGACTACGACCTCGTCCCGGTCTGGGTCAACCCGGCCATCGTCGTCCTGACGCTCCTGATCGTCGTGTGCATGGGAATCGGGATGTGGCTGGCGGTCGCGCGTCTTGTGGCGAAGAGGCAGGCGAAGAGATCGAAGACGGCGAAGAGCACGTAGAACTCGAAAGCACGTAGAACTCGAAGAGGGGGAAGCCGTGAGGGTTCATGAGTTGTCGCGGCGCCGGTTCGCCGGCGCGACGGGTGCGGTGGCCGGTGCGGTGGTGCTGGGCTCGACAGGGGCGGCCGGTCCGGCGTCCGCTGCAGGTCCGGCACCGGCCGGGGTGTGGAAGGGCGGTAGGTCGGCCAACGGCTGGCCGGTACTGGCGGAGGCCACGGAGTACGACATCGAGGGCAGCGGTCTGTCGGTGCGGCTGGCGGACGGCGACGTGGCCGTGCTCCTGCTGCACGTGGCACGCCGTTTCCACTACGAGATCGACCAGCTCCGACGGGGGGACGTGCGGGGTCACAGACCGGCGCACGAGGGCCAGGCCGGGATCCAGGAGCGGTACGAGTCCAACCACCTGTCCGGTACGGCGATATCGATCCGGGCGGAGGCGTACCCGACCGGCGTCAAGGGTGGCCTGTACCCGCAGGAGCTGGTGGTCGTCCGGGACATCCTCACGGAGCTGGACGGCGCGGTGAGCTGGGGCGGCGACTTCAGCACACCGAAGGAGTCGCACTTCGAGATCGCGCTCAGGTCCGGCCACCCGAAACTGAAGGGTGTCGCGCGAAAGATCCGCGGCTGGAACGACAGCCCGGGGGAGGGCGCGGGCGCGATCGACGCGTTCGACACGGCGCGGCGGGCCAGGGCGAAGGCGTTCGCCCTCCGGGCCGGATAGGACGTCCGGGCTCCGCCGGTGGTCACCGGCTGCCGGCGGTCGCTCGCGATCCTCATGCCTGAGCGGCTTGTCGCCGGCAGAGGGTGGCCTCTGCCAATTCCCCCTGAAAACACAGCGGTTGAGTATCCGCGAGGGCGGTGCTGAGTACGCGTACTCATGGGAGGCGGCTCCCCGGCGGCGAGAGTAGCGGCAGACAGATCAACAGCGACTGGAGACGATCATGTACCTGCCCCGCAGAACGAGCCGAACCGCCAGCGCCACCGCCACCGCCTCTCGGCGCGGAAGGGGCCGCATCGCCGCTGCTGCTCTCGTGAGTGCGGCCGCAGTCGTGGCACTCACCGGATGTTCCACCTTCGAGTACTCGGAGGCCATCTGCGGCGGCGGCGAGTATCCCGTCATGTCCGTAGGCAGCACTGGCAGCTCCTGCGTGTCGGACAAGGAAGAGCCGCCGGCAGGATCGGTGCGCTATCCGAAGGGCAAGGTGCCGCAGGAGGTCGACGACAAGTGGGACGTGTACTGGGATACCCACACGCTCGACAGGGACGGCAAGACAATCACCGTCCCCGACGCGGCTTGACCCGCACGACCGGCCCTCCGGGTAGCGTCCGCTGCAACCAGGCGGGCGCCAAGAAGCCCAAGCGGCGGACAGTCGCCCGCCCAGACCGCGCCGCGCGGGTACCCCCTAGAGCGTGGCTGAGGGGAACGGTTCGTATCAACGCCCGGGGCGTGTGAGTGGGGCATTGGCGCATGAGGGGGACGCGTGGTGCGACGGAACGGCGACGACGGCTCCGGGACGGGAGTCGGCAATGCCGCCCTGTTCGGCGAGGTGTTGAAGCACTTCCGCGAGGCCGCGCTCCTCACGCAGACGGCGCTGGCGCAGCAGATTCCGTGCGACCGGTCCCATGTGGCGAAGGTGGAGGCGGGCGTGAGCGTCCCGCAGGACACGTTCGCGAAGGCGTGCGACGAACTGCTGGGTACGGGTGGGGTGTTGCTGCGGGTGTGGAAGAAGGTGGACTGGTATCCGGAGGTGCAGCATCCGGACTGGTTCGCGCGTCGGGCGCGGATGGATGCGGATGCGGTGGCGCTGCGGGAGTACCAGGAACAGGTCATCCCCGGCTTGCTGCAGGCGCCGGGCTACGCGCACGCACTGTTCTCCCAGATTTCGACCGGCAACGAGGTGGAGGAACGTGTCCGGGCCCGGTTGAGCCGCCAGCCGCGTTTCCTGGCGGACGACGGGCCTTTGTACGTCGCTGTCCTGGACGAGAGTTGTCTGCGCAACGCCGTCGGCAGCCCGGGGGTCATGCGGGACCAGTGCGCGCATCTGCTCGACGTCGGTCAGTGCCCCAACATCCGTATCCAGGTGGTCCCGACGGGCCTTTTCGGGCTTGTCCCGCCCAAGAGTTCCATGTCCCTGATCGATCTCGTCGACGAGCGATGGGTGTACTCGGAGTCGCTGAACCAGGGCCACTTCAACAATGATCCAGCAGACTACGTACGCCATAGCCAGACCTATGATGTGCTCAGGGCGGACATTCTGTCGCCCGCGAATCCGCCGCTCTGATCAGCGACGTGATGGAGGGTTACGAGCATCATGCACAGGCACGAACTCGACACGGTGACCTGGATCAAGAGCAGCTACAGCGGCAACGACGGCGGCAACTGCATCGAAGTGGCCCCCGGATTCCCCGGCGTCGTCCCGGTCCGTGACAGCAAGGTGGCTTCCGGTGGTCCGGTGATGGTCGTAACCCGCGCTGCCTGGGCGGAGTTCGTCGCGGGCGCGTCTCGTCGGGGTGCGTAGTCACAGGGCGCCGAACCGTGAGCGTTCCCTTGAGGCGCTCGAACGCGATCACTGGCCAGATCCTCCAGCCGGCGCGACCCGCCTTGTCGTATCCGCGCACGCCCTTCGGCGTCGGCCGATCGGAGAGCTGACCGTCGAGGACCTGCGCCTGCTGATTCGACAGGACGTGGGACTGCCCTATCTCCTGCCGATGGCCGTGAAGGTGCTGCGGGACAACCCGATGGCAGAGGGCGATATGTATGCCGGTGATCTACTGTCCGCAGTGATCACCAGGAGCCCCGCAGCCTGGGCCGGTTCCGCCGAACTCCGGCGCGAGCTCCGGGTGATCGTCTCGGGGCTGGTCGAGGACCTGCCGGCTTCGCTCCAGCAGGACGTCGAGCGGTTCCGGACCTCAACCTGGTGATGCCTCCGTCCACGCTGGGTGGGCGTTCAACCGGTCTTGCGGGCCACACCCCCGTAGATACCGATCTCCTCGGACCGCTCCGGCGCCGGGCCGTCCGGGTGCCAGAACGGGACCTGGGTCAGGCCCGGTTCGAGCAGTTCGAAGCCGTCGAAGAAGCGCTCCACCTCGGCGCGGGTGCGCAGGTTCAGGGTGGCGGTGGCCTTCCTGCTGTACTCGGCCTGGGCGTCGGTGCGGTCCGCGAAGTCGCCCGTGGCGTGCGAGAGGACCAGGAAGCTTCCGGTCGGCAGCGCGTCGCGCAGGGTGGCGACGATCTCCCCGGGTTTCTCCGCGTCGGCCAGGAAGTGGACGACGGCGGCCAGGAGCAGGGCGACCGGCTCGTCGAAGTCGATGACCCGGCGGACGTCGGGGTGATCCAGGACGGCACGCGGGTCGCGCAGATCGGCGAGCACGGTGCTGGTCCCGCCGCCGCTCCGGCTCAGCAGCGCATCGGCGTGCGCCTTCACGATCGGGTCGTTGTCGACGTACGCGACTCGCACCTCCGGCACCAGCTCCTGGCCGACCTCGTGCACGTTGGGTGAGGTGGGTAGCCCGGTGCCGATGTCGAGGATCTGACGTACGCCGCTGCCGACCACGTGCCGCACCGCGCGCCGCATGAACGCGCGGTTGGCCCGCAGACCGATCCGCACCTCGGGCGCCGCGGCGGCGAGCGCATCGCCGGCCTGCTGGTCCACCTCGTAGTTGTCCTTGCCGCCCAGCAGGTAGTCGTAGATCCGGGCAGGGTGCGGCCTACTGGTGTCGATGCCCTCGATACGGACCTGGTCCTGCGTCACCCTGCACTCCTCCTGGCGGTCAACTACCGTGCCAGTGAGAGTAGTTCACCACGTGCGCGCCGGGCAGGGCGCTGTCCGTCAGGTGCGGCTCGCCGGGGTTGAGGCGGAGTTCGCGTACCGTCACGCGCCAGCGTATTCGATCGCCATCGGCACCCGGACTGCTCGCACCCGGTCTGTTCGGGCGCCGCCGCGCCAGCCTCCGCCCCCACGCTTGTCCCGGCGCCTCGACGCAGCGGTAGGTCAGCACGCACAGCGGCAACAGCACCGCGAAGAAGGCCACTTCGAGTAGGGGACTGTCCTGTCGCCACCGGCCGATCGTGCCGTCACTCACCGTCAGCAGCACCGGATGCAGCAGGTAGACCGAGTAGCTGATCGTCCCCAGGGCGATGAGCACGCGCGGCACGCGGCGGTCGCGCAGCGCCAGTCCGGTGCCGAAGGTGAGTACGGCCAGCAGGAACGCCGTGATCCAGGCGCGCCGAGTGAAGTGGTCCCCGTCGCCGTACCCGTACGCGCTCCCGACAGCGCAGGCGACGACCACGGCGGATGTGCAGGCGGCGTACCGCCAGCTGCTCCGGCCGTGCTCGGCCCGGTGCACGACCGTGCCGAGGAACATCACGGCCAGGATCACCAGGCCCTCCCACACCGGGACCGTGCCGTTGAAGAGGACCAGCACGAGCGCCAGAGCCCCGGCCGCCACACCCCCGAACACACGCAGGCGGGGCGGTCCGGCGCTCGTGCAGCAGATGGCGGTCGTCAGGGCGATCGCGGTGAGGGCGACCAGGCGGCCGGTGCCGACAGCGTCGGACAGTGCGGAGGGCGGGAGCGTGACCCCGGCCGCCACGCTCGCGGCGGCGAGCACGGCCAGGGTGACGGCGACCGGCGCCGAGCGTTCGTGGCGGCGGATCGTGAAGAGGGCGACAACGAGGAGGTAGAACGCCATCTCGTAGGAGAGCGTCCACAGGACGAGGAGGATGCTGGGGGTGCCCAACAGCTCCTGGAACAGGGTGAGATGGGCGACGGCGGTGGTGACGGTGCCGAGGTCTGCGCGTGGCTCCGCGACGCCCAGCAGGCCGAGGGCGAGGAGCGCGGCGACGGCAGCCACGCACAGGGGGTAGATGCGGAACACCCGCCCGATCCAGAACGTCCGCACGCAGCCCCGGCGTTCCAGCGACGCCGGGATGATGTACCCGCTCACCAGGAAGAACACCATGATGCCGAACCGGCTGGTGTTGAACTCGGGCATCAACTCCCGCCGGAACTCCGGGAGGAAGGAGTACGAGGAGTGGTCGAACACGACGACGAGGGCCGCGATGCCGCGCAGGGCGTCGAGCCAGCCCAGTCGGCCAGGTCGGCCCGTACGCTCCGCCGAGGCGTTCGGGGGGCCGGTCATGGGCTGGCCTTCACGGGGACGCAGGGCTTCGACCGGGCCTCGGACTCGGCCCTGGTCGCAGAGGCGTCGAGTTCGTAGCGGTCGACTTCGTAGGCGTGCACCGCCTGCGGTTCGGCCCTGCCTTTGCTGTTCTCGAAGACCAGCACGTTGCCTCGGCTCAGGGTGACCCGGACAGGCACGTTCCAGGCGTAGACGGGTTCAGTGGCGATGTCGTCCTTGCCGACCTCCACGAGTTGAAGGACTGCGGCACTACCCCACGGCTTGCAGGAGTAGCCGGGGGGAAGCACCTCCACGTCCACGACGATGCCGTTCGGGCGCAGCTCATCCGCGAGTTCGTATTGTTCGTGGAGGGCGATGCGCTCGACCTTGAGGGTGACAGTGACCCTGCCGTCACCGTGGCTCTCCACCGCGTACGGCGTTGAGTCGGCCGGTGTACCCGGTACGACCACCGCGGCGAGGCCGGCCACCGCGCAGGCCGCTGCGGCGAGGGAGATCCGGCGGGGAGTGAGCAGGCGTCGTACGGAAGTGCTCGTCCCGCGCCCGCCCGTGTCGGCCTCTGTCGACAGGCACTCGCGCAGCTCTATCTCCCGCTTCAGCTCTACCAGGAGCCGGTCCTCGAACGACGTCGTCCTCGTGCTCATACCTCGCCCCTCCTGGCGTACAGAAGTGATGTGTCCGGCGGTGTCCCCACAGCCTTGGGAGCCGCCTCGGAGTTCGCCCCGGAGTTGGCCTCGCCGCGCAGCGCCTTGCGTGCCCGGTGGAGTCGGACCCGGGCCGTGACCTGGCGGATGCCCAGCGCGGCTGCCGCCTCGGGGATCGTGAGCTGGTCCACCACGATCAGCTCCAGGACGGCCCGCTCGCCCTCGGGCAGCCGGTCGAGAGCGGCCAGGGCGCGCCGGCCGGGGCTCTCCGCGTCGAGCTTGTCCTCGATGCGGACTATGTCGTCGGGCTCCAGCAGCCGTCGCCCGGAGAAGCGCCGGTCGCGCTCGGCCTCGCGGGCGACCCGGCGGCGCTCCGACGACACGACGTTGCGCGCGATTCCGTACAGCCAGGCCGTCTCGCTGCCCAGGCGCGGCCGGTAGGTGTGGGCCGAGTCGAGCACGGCGAGGAAGATCTCGGCCGTCAGGTCGGCCGCCGTGTGGGGGTCGTCGACGCGCCGGGCCACGAAGCGCATCACCGCGTCGACATGACGCCGGTAGAACGCCTCGAACAGCTCCGGGTCCCGCACGGCATCGGCTGGTCCACCCCGTAACCCTTCCGGCTCCGCACCGTCCACTGGCGTCTCCTTCGCGTCCTGTTCGTAGCGTCACTCGCCCTTCACACGTTCTTGGGCCGGGACACGAAAAGCGTTACGAGGAAGCGTTACGAGGAAGACGGCCCGATCCGGATTCCGGTTGGTCGGCTCCGGGCGTCCCGTCGGGGTCGATTAAGTGTTCGAAGTCGCCTGAATCGCCGCTGTCGCACTTCGGCCGATTCATGTCTGTTAATTCTGTGTATTGGCGGATTCTTAAGTGCTCCTGGTCACTATTGGTTGATCGCCCAATGACAATGGGCATCCCGATCACCATGACCACCGAGACGCGCACGCCCCATCCAGTCCTTGATCAAGCCGCCATCACCGGTCTGCTCTTCAGCGACGGCGCGGACGGAAACGAGCTTCACGGCCGCTGGCGCAAAGCGGTCTCGGACGAGCTGTTCCGGTACCGGCCCGGACTGGGGACCCAGCAACGATGGCGGCTCGCCTACAAGCGGCTGAGATCCCTCAACGAACAGGTTCCGTCGCCCGAGCACTTCGCCAACGACCCGCGCGGACTGGCGGCGTTGCACGAGTGGACCTGCCCCATGGACGGTCCCACCGTCACCGTGGCCGGTATTCACTACAACCTCTTCCTCGGCAGCCTCCTCGACGACCAGGTCTCCCCGTCACGTGAGTTGACGGACTTCACCTCCATGTCCCGCATAGGGACGTTCCTGTGCACCGAGCGCGCGCACGGCAACGACGTACCGGCGCTGGAGACCGTCGCCCGGTACGACAGGGAGCGCGACGAGTTCGTCCTGCACACCCCGCACCCCGGGGCGCAGAAGTACATGCCCAACACCAGCTCCGCGGGCGGCCCCAAGACCGCGGTGGTCGCCGCCCGGCTGATCGTCGACGACAAGTACCTGGGCGCCTTCCTCTTCCTCACCCCGCTGAGCGACGAGTACGGCACCCTGCCCGGCATCACCGTCACCCTGCTGCCCGAGCGCGTCGGCGCGTCGGTGGACCACTGCGCCACGAACTTCGACAACGTACGGCTGCCCCGCACCGCCCTCATCCAGGGCGCCCACGGGCAACTCCTGCCCGACGGAAGCCTCGTCAGCTCCGTCGGCAGTCCGCGCAAGCGGTTCATCCACGCCATCAGCCGCGTCACGGCGGGCAAGCTGTGCATGAGCGCCAGCGGGCTCGGGGTGGCCCGGACGGCACTCGCGATCGCCGTCCGGTACTCGTACACCCGGCACATATCCGGGCCGGTCGCCGGACAGCGCGTCCCGCTCGCCACCCACCGCACCCACCACACCCGCCTCCTCGACCACACCGCCACTGCCTACGCCATGACCTTCCTGCACCGCGCGGCCACCGAACGATGGGTCACCCACACGCCCGAGGACCGCGCGGACGCCGAGCGGCTGGTCGCCGTCACCAAGGGGTGGGTCACCTGGCGGGCCCGCGAGATCGCGACCGAGAGCCGGGAGCGGTGCGGCGCCCGGGGGCTGTTCCCCGTGAACGGGATCGCCGCCATGGCCGGAGACATCGACGGCGCGATCACCGCCGAGGGCGACAACGTGGCGATCTGGTGCAAGGCCGGCGCCGAGATGATCTTCGGACACGACCTGGCGGCGGAGCCCGTCCGGCCCACCGGCGACGAGCCGTTGACCGACCCGGGACTGCTGCGCCGCGCCCTCACCACCGCCGAGCGCTACTGGCACCTCGCCGCCCGTCGCGATCTGCGGCGCGACAACGACGGCGGCGACGCCCTCGGCCGCTGGAACAACGCGTCCGACGCCGCCCTCAACCTCGTGGAGGCGTACACGGTGGGCCAGGCCGCCGACGCCTTACTCGCCGCCTGCGCCCGCATGTCCGACCCGATCACGCACGCGGTCCTGGAGGACCTGAGCGCGCTGTTCCTCCTCCGGCAGGTCAGCGCCCGCAGTGGTCTGCTGCTCGCCGAACAGGCACTCACCGCCGACCAGGTGCGCGCCCTGCCGGAGGCCCTGCACACCCTCACGACCCGGCTCGCCCCGCACCTCAGCACTCTGACCGAGGCCTTCGACGTTCCGGAGGAGCACCTGTCGGCACTGCCGATGCTGAGCGGCGCCTGACCTGTCCGACCCGCCGAACCCGCCTGTTCCTGAGCTGCCGAGGGGCGACTGTTGGCCTAAAAATGACGTGCTCATGACGCTTTACTGATGTGTGCCGGGCGCGTGGGGGATGTGCGCCCGGCCGATCGGCGAGCCGGTCGCCCTGGGCGGCCACCCTGGTCGGTCCAGTCGGTCCGGTCAGGCGACCCGCCGCAACACCCGGTAGAGCCCCGCGTACAACCCCGCGCTCACCGCGAACCCCACCAGGCAGGTGATGTCACCGAAGGACGGCCACTGTTCCGGCACCCAGCCCACATACTTCTCCTGGTTCGAGAAGAGCGGCACCGACACCACGATGCCCGTCAACAAGGCAGCGATACCGGGCCAGTTGGCGAAGCTCCGGTCGGACAGTCGCTCGCTCAGCGCCTCCACCGGCGTCCGCGCCTGAAGCCACCGCTCCACGAGCACCACCCCCAGCCACGGCCCCACCCAGTACGCGATCACCAGCAGGAACGCCTCGTAGGCCGCCCCCGCGTCCGCCAGCGACGACCAGGCTGCCGCCGTACCCGCGAGCCCGCACAGCACCACGATCGCGCCGCGCCCCAGCCGCACGGGCAGCCGGAAGCCGAGGGACGTGACCGACATCGCGGAGGAGTAGACGTTCAGGGCGTTCGCCGAGACCGCGCCCAGGATGATCGCCAGGAGCACCAAGTCGCTGAGCCAGACCGGGAGATGACCCGTGAAGGCGGCCGTCGGGGTCGAGCCCTCGGGAGCGACGATCGTCGCCGAGGCCGCGCCGATCAGCGCCACGACGGACACGGACACGAACAGGCCGACGGCCGGGTAGAGCGCGGTGCGGAAGCGGTCGGCCGTACGGGGGAGGTAGCGGGAGTAGTCGGAGGCGGCCGGGTTCCAGCCGGCCGTGTACCCCCAGGCCGCGCTGAAGGCCAGCAGGAAGCCGCCGATGCCGCCGCCGGAGCCGGGCGCGCCCAGGTCGGCCTCCTTGAACGTCCAGACACCGGCCAGCAGGAACACGACCGCCAGCGCCGGAAACGCGTACTTCTCGAAGGCGTGCACGAAGTTGTGGCCGATGAAGCCGATCACGATCTCCGCCGCCACCACGAGCAGCAGGGAGGGGAGCGGACGCAGATCGGTCAGCGTGTTGAGCGCGAAAGCGGCGCTCACACTGTTGACGGCGAACCAACCGACGCCCGAGACAAGGGCGTTCACACCGGCGGGCAGCAGATTTCCCCGGAACCCGAAGGAGAACCGGCCGATCACCATCTGCGGTACGCCGAACCGGGGGCCGTCGAGGGAGAGGATCCCGTGCGTCAGCGAACCGAGCGCGGTGCCCAGCAGCAGGGCCGCGGACGCCTGCCAGAAGTCCAGGCCGAAGAAGAGGACCGAGATCACGCCGATGTAGACGGTCGCGAACTCGATGTTCGGGGAGGCCCAGGTCCACAGCAACTGGAGCGGGCTGCCGTGCCGTTCGGCGTCCGGAATGGGCTCCGCGCCCGCCGTCTCCACAGCGATGACCTTGTCGCCGTAATCGGGGGTCGGGGTCACGGGAGTACTGGCCGGAGCAGTCGTCATGCGTGGTAAGTGTCCGGGCCGCACCAGGCCCGGCACAGAGGCGCATTGTCCGCTTCGGGGGGCTCGGCGACGTACAGCTTGTACTACTCCTTGGGCTCCTCGCCGCTCTCCCGGCGCTTCAGCTCCTCCTCGCGGCGGCGCAGGTCGGCCTCCCAGTCCCGCAGATGGGCGTCGTCGTCCTGCACCGGCTCCCCGGCCGTGCCCTTCTCGGTCTTCTCAGCCTTCTCGTCCTTGAGGGACTTCAGGAACTCCGGGTTGTCATCCGGGGCGATCCACTGGCCGCCCGAGGCGCCCAGGCGCTGGGAGGTGGCACGGTCGCGGCCGATGATCAGCCAGGAGATGGAGCCGACCAGCGGGAACAGCAGGATCAGGATGGCCCACACGGGCTTGGGCATGAAGCGGACGTCCTTCTCCTGCGTGGTGACGCAGTCGATGAACGCGTAGATGCTCAGTGCGAGCGGCACCAGGATCAACAGCACCCGCAGCATGTATTCGGTCCCCTTGAGTTGCTGTGCGGGCGCGCTGACGGTCGCGTCCGGCCCCCGCTGACCAGTCCAGGGTAGTGCGTAACGGATACTGGAACGCATGGCTTACGACGATCTTCGCTCCCTGCTCAGGGCGCTGGAGCGCGAGGGTGACCTCAAGCGCATCAAGGCCGAGGTGGACCCGTACCTGGAGGTCGGGGAGATCGTCGACCGTGTGCAGAAGGCAGGCGGGCCCGCGCTGCTCTTCGAGAACGTGCGCGGGTCGGCGATGCCGCTGGCGATGAACGTGTTCGGCACCGACCGGCGGCTGCTCAAGTCGCTGGGGCTGAAGTCGTACGCGGACATCAGCGACCGGATCGGCGGGCTGCTGAAGCCCGAGCTGCCGCAGGGCTTCGTCGGTGTGCGGGAGGCCTTCGGCAAGCTCGGCGCGATGACGCACGTACCGCCGAAGAAGGTGAAGTCGGCGGGCGCGCCGGTCCAGGAGGTCGTCCTGAAGGGCGACGAGGTGGACCTCGACCTTCTTCCGGCGCTCTTCACCTGGCCGGAGGACGGCGGCTCCTTCTTCAACCTGGGGCTGACGCACACGAAGGACCCGGAGAGCGGCGTACGCAACCTGGGTCTCTATCGCCTTCAGCGGCACGACAAGCGCACGATCGGGATGCACTGGCAGATCCACAAGGACAGCCGGAACCACTACCAGGTGGCGGCGCGCAAGGGCGAGCGGCTGCCGGTCGCCATCGCGTTCGGCTGCCCGCCCGCCGTCACCTACGCGTCCACGGCACCGCTCCCCGGTGACATCGACGAATACCTGTTCGCCGGGTTCATCGCGGGCAAGCGGATCGAGATGGTCGACTGTCAGACGGTGCCGTTGCAGGTGCCGGCGCAGGCGGAGGTCGTACTGGAGGGCTGGCTGGAGCCCGGAGAGATGCTCCCCGAGGGCCCCTTCGGTGACCACACCGGCTTCTACACCCCGCAGGAGCCCTTCCCGGCGCTCACGATCGACTGTGTGACGATGCGGCGTCGCCCGCTGCTCCAGTCGATCGTCGTGGGCAGGCCACCGACGGAGGACGGCCCACTGGGCCGGGCGACGGAGAGGTTCTTCCTCCCCCTCCTCAAGATCATCGTTCCCGACATCGTGGACTACCACCTCCCCGAGGCCGGCGGCTTCCACAACTGCGCGATTGTCTCGATCGACAAGAAGTACCCCAAACACGCGCAGAAGGTGATGCACGCGGTCTGGGGCGCCCACATGATGTCCCTGACCAAGTTGATCATCGTCGTCGACTCGGACTGCGACGTCCACGACCTGCACGAAGTCGCCTGGCGCGCCCTCGGCAACACGGACTACGCCCGTGACCTGACCGTCGTCGAAGGCCCCGTCGACCACCTCGACCACGCCTCCTACCAGCAGTTCTGGGGCGGCAAGGCGGGCATCGACGCGACCCGTAAGTGGCCCGAGGAGGGGTACACGCGGGACGGCGGCTGGCCGGAGATGGTCGTGTCGGACCCGGACACGGCGGCGAAGGTCGACAGACGCTGGAAGGAATACGGCCTGTGAGTTCAGCATCCGCATCCGCCGCACTGCCCCAGCCCGGCCGCACGAAGGCGTTCCTGCGCCTGGTGATGATCGAACACTCGATCTTCGCACTGCCCTTCGCCTACATCGCGGCGCTGACGGCGATGTTCCAGACGGACAAGAACGTCCACTGGGGCCGGCTGCTCCTGGTCACCGTCTGCATGGTCGGCCTGCGCACCTTCGCGATGGCGGTCAACCGGATCATCGACCGCGAGATCGACGCCCGTAACCCGCGCACGGCCCACCGCGAACTGGTCACGGGCGCGATGTCGGTGAAGCACGCCTGGACCGGCGCCCTGATCGCCGTCGTCGTCTTCCTCGGCTCGGCGGCTCTCCTGAACCCCCTGTGCCTGGCCCTCGCCCCCGTCGCGGTGATCCCGATGGTGGTCTACCCGTACGGCAAACGGTTCACGAACTTCCCCCAGGCCATCCTGGGTCTCGCCCAGGCCATGGGCCCGGTCGGCGGCTGGCTGGCGATCACGGGGGAGTGGTCCTGGGACGCCGTGATCCTGGGGCTGGCGGTCGGCATCTGGATCGGCGGCTTCGACCTGATCTACGCCTGCCAGGACGTCGACACCGACCGCGAGACCGGCGTGCTGTCGGTACCGGCCCGCTTCGGCATCCCGGCGGCGGTGTGGAGCGCCCGGGTCTGTCACGCGCTGACGACGGGCCTGTTCGTCTGGTACGCGCTGGTCACGGACGCGGGGGCGTTCTTCTGGCTGGGACTGCTGATCGTGGCGGGCGCGTTCGTGTACGAGCACAGGATCGTGCGCCCGCATGATCTGTCACGACTGAACCGGGCGTTCTTCTCGGTCAACGGATTCATCGGCATCGCTCTTTTCGGGTGTGCGCTGCTCGACCTGGTCGTCCGTGGACTCACGGTCTGACCACCCGATCGAGTGATCGGGTCATGGCAGCTCATGCCAGGGCAAGCCAGCCCATGGCAGGTCATAGCAGGTCCATGGCGCGGAGGGACCCACGACCGGGCCCTCCACTGCCCTTTCTGGGCCCCTCTACGGCATGAGCTGTCCCGGAGACACCCGTCGCCGGAACATGAACGCCGCAACCAGCCCCGATATCAGCCCCGCCAGGTGGCCCTGCCAGCTGATGCCCGTCTGGGTCGGGGCCAGGCCGGTCAGGATCGAGGCGCCCCAGACGGCGGCCACGAGCAGACCGACCAGGATGCCCAGCGGGCGGCGTTCCACGAAACCCGTCACGACCAGGTAGCCGAAGAGGCCGAAGATCAGACCGGAGGCGCCCGCCGTGTTGCTGTGCTCGGGCGCCACGAGCCAGACGCCCAGCCCGTCGGCGACGATGATCAGCGCGCAGATCGCGGCGAACCGGCGCAGGCCGCCCAGGGCCGTGAGGAAGCCGAGGACCAGCAGCGGGACACTGTTGGCGGCCACATGGGCGAAGCCGAAGTGAATGAAGGCGGCGGGAACGACATCGACCAGCTCGGAGCTGGTGCGGGGTGTGATGCCGAGGCCGTCCAGCGCGTGGCCGCTCACCACGTCGACAACCTCCAGCAGCCACAGCAGCGCCACCCAGCCGAGCATCAGCTTGGCCGCGGCCTTCGCGCGTTCGCCGCCGGACAGCAGACCGCCGGACAGCTCGCCGTCACGCGCGAGCCGGTCACCTTGTGACGGACCGGTACCCGCACCGGCCCGGCCCGTTCTCGCCGCGTTCCACTTGTCCCACATGCCAGACCCCCGCCCCGCCCATGACGGGCGAATCAACTCGCCCTCCACAGAGAACGCCTGGGCGGCCTCGCCCGGTTCCCACCCCACGATGCCGGATAAGCTCCGTGTCGTGAACCCACTCAAGCCAGGAGAGACGCCGCGTGCGCCTTGGATCGTGGGGGTGTCCGGCGCCTCCGGCACGCCTTACGCCGCCGCAGTGCTGCGCGCTCTTCTCGACGCGGGCGAGAGCGTCGACCTGGTCGTGTCCCGGGCCTCCCGGCTCACCCTGCTCGACGAGACCGGGATCTCCTTCCGGGACGCCCACTGGCAGGACGACCTGCGGGAATGGCTGTCCCGGGGCGCCGACGGCAAGCCCGACACCTTCGACGTGGACATCAGTGGCGTACGGCACTGGAGCGCCGGGGATCTGGCGGCCGGGCCCTCCTCGGGGTCGTACGCCACCAAGGGGATGCTGATCGTGCCCGCCTCCACGGCCTGTGTGGCGGGGGTCGCGCTCGGGCTGTCGAAGGACCTGTTGCAGCGGGCGGCCAGTGTCACCCTCAAGGAACGGCGCCCACTCGTCGTCGCGGTGCGGGAGTCCCCGTTGAACGGGCAGACCCTCCGTCACCTGGTGACCCTGGACGACGCGGGAGCGAGTGTCGTACCGGCCTCGCCCGCCTTCTACGCCGGTGCCACCCACATCCAGGACCTCGTCGACTTCGTCGCCGGGCGTGTGCTCGACGCGGCGGGCGTCCCGCACGGGCTGTACCGCCGCTGGAAGGGCGAACTCGGTGGCGGGGCCGGGTCATCCCGTACGTCCCGTGCTGATAACGACTGAGCCGGCGTACGTATCAGCAACTGGCAGTACCACTCATCACCTTCGGGAACCCCAGTACTTCAGTACCGCAGTACTTCGGCAGTCTTCACCTTCAGCAGTGTTCAGAAATGTTCAGCATTCTTCATTCTTCAGGATTCTTCATCGGAAGGCTCGATCGCATGGACGCCGTGGACAGGCAGCTCATCCAGGCCCTGAGAGAGAACGGCCGGGCCTCCTACGCCGAGCTGGGGCGCCTCGTCGGTCTGTCGGGGCCCAGTGTCACCGACCGCATCAACCGGCTGGAGGCGGCCGGTGTCATCACCGGGTACCGCGCCACCGTCGACTCCGCCTCGCTCGGCCTCGGCGTCATCGCCCTCATCGGCATCTCGCTCTCCGACGCGGCCGACCACGAGGACGTGGCGCGCCGAATGCGGGACCTCGGCGAGATCGAGGACTGCTGGTTCATCGCGGGCGACGACTCGTTCATGCTCAAGGTGCGGGCGAGCGACGTCGACGGGCTGGAGAAGACCATCAGGCGGCTCAGCGGGACCGCGGGCGTCTCCAGGACCCGTACGACCATCGTGCTCTCCACGAAGTGGGAGAACAGGGTGGGTGAGCTGCCGGAAGAGCAGTAGGGGTGGTGGGCGTACGGTTGACGAGGTCTGTCTAGGTGTGGAAGAGGGATGAGCATGGACGTCGGGCTCAAGCGTGAGCTGGAGGAGAAGGTCAGGGCCGGTGAGCGGCTGACCCGCGAGGACGGCATCGCGCTCTACGAGTCGGACGACCTGGCCTGGCTCGGCGGGCTGGCGCACGAGGTGCGGACCCGTAAGAACGGTGACGTCGTCCACTTCAACGTCAACCGGCACCTCAACATGACCAACGTGTGCACCGCCTCCTGCGCCTACTGCTCGTTCCAGCGCAAGCCGGGCGAGAAGGACGCGTACACGATGCGCATTGAGGAGGCGGTCAAGCTCGCCAAGGCGATGGAGGGCGAGAACCTCACCGAGCTGCACATCGTCAACGGCCTGCACCCGAGCCTCCCGTGGCGGTACTACCCGCGCTCCCTGCGAGAGCTGAAGGCCGCCCTCCCGAGCGTCTCCCTCAAGGCGTTCACGGCGACGGAGATCCACCACTTCGAGACGATCAGCGGTCTGTCGGCGTCGGAGATCCTCGACGAGCTGATCGACGCGGGCCTCGAGTCGCTGACCGGCGGTGGCGCCGAGATCTTCGACTGGGAGGTCCGCGAGCACATCGTGGACCACCGGACGCACTGGGAGGACTGGTCGCGCATCCACCGCCTCGCGCACGAGAAGGGTCTCAAGACCCCGTCCACGATGCTGTACGGCCACATCGAGGAGCCCCGGCACCGGGTGGACCACGTCCTGCGCCTGCGCGAACTCCAGGACGAGACCGGCGGCTTCCAGGTCTTCATCCCGCTGCGCTACCAGCACGACTTCGTCGACATGAAGGACGGCAAGGTCAGGAACCGCCTCCAGGCGCGCACGCAGATGGCGACCGGCGCGGAGGCCCTGAAGACCTTCGCGGTGTCGAGGCTGCTGTTCGACAACGTCCCGCACGTCAAGGTCTTCTGGGTCATGCACGGCGTCCAGACCGCCCAGCTCGCCCTGCAGCACGGCGCCGACGACATGGACGGCTCGGTCGTCGAGTACAAGATCACCCACGACGCCGACAACTACGGCACCCCCAACAAGCTCACCCGTGAGGACCTGCTCGACCTGATCCGGGACGCCGGCTTCCGTCCGGTGGAGCGCAACACGCGGTACGAGATCATCCGGGAGTACGACGGTCCGGACCCGGCGCGCCGGGATTCGCCGCAGCCGATGCGGGTGTGAGTGCGGATACGGGTGTGAGTGCGGGGGCGGGGGCGAGTGTGAGCGCGAGTGTGGTAATGGGTATCCTCTCAGTGTGACCATTACCTTCACCCTCGATCCCGCCGTCACCCCCGACCTCCGCGACGGCCTCCTCGACCTGTGGGTGGACGTCTCCAACGAGGGCGGTGCCGTCGGCTTCGTCGCCCCGGTGGAGAGGGAGGTCATCAGGCCCGAGCTGGTGAAGTACTTCGCGGCGATGGCGGAGGGCGGCACCCGGCTCCTGGTCGGCCATGACGAGGGCGGGCGGGTCGCCGCAGCCGCCTTCTTCACCTTCAACACCCGCCGCGTGGTGGCCCACTGGGTGTGGCTGTACACGGTGATGGTGCATCCCAGTCATCAGGGCAGGGGCTACGGCCGTGACCTGCTGGCGGCGGCTTCCGACGCGGCCCGCACCTTCGAGGGCACGGAGGCGATCCGCCTCAGCTGCCGCGGCGGCCTCGGCCTGGAGCGCTTCTACGGCTCCTGCGGCTACAAGGAGGTCGGCCGCATACCCGGCGCGATACGGGTCGCGCCCGGCGACGACCGCGACGACGTCATCATGCTGCTGCCCCTGGTGTGAGCCCGTACGCGGCGCCCGTGCACGATGCCCAGGCGGGACGCCCGTGTATGCCCGTGCACCCCCTTGCAAGATCAGGACCTTGCCGTGCTTCACTGGACGGTGCCCCTTTTTGGAACCGGAAGAGTGGATTGAGATGCTCCGCTACACGCTGATGCGCCTCGGGATCTTGGTGGCCTGCCTGCTGGTCGTCTGGGGTCTCGTCCTCTCCGGTATCGCCCCGCGTGGCCTGGGCAGCTCGAACGGCATGTGGATCATCCTGCTCTCCCTCGTGATCTCCGCCCCGATCAGCTTCGTGGCGCTGCGCAAGGAGCGGGACCGGGCGTCGGTGCAGATCGTCGAGAGGGTGGACCGCGTCAAGGCCAACCTGGACGCGAACCGCAGCCAGGAGGACGAGGCCATCGACGAGGCGGCCCGCGCGCAGGGTCAGCCCTCCTGACCCCAGAGCCCAACTACCCTTGCTCCCATGGGTGCTGTGAAGAACAAGCGGATGCCGCGAGCCGTCCGTGAGCAGCAGATGCTGGACGCCGCCGTACAAACCTTCGGCCAGCGCGGCTACATGGCTGCGTCGATGGACGAGATCGCCGAACTCGCCGGTGTCTCCAAGCCGTTGGTCTATCTGTACCTGAACTCGAAGGAAGACCTCTTCACCGCCTGTATCCGGCGCGAGGCCAGGACGCTCACCGAAGCGGTCCGCGCCGGTGTCGAACCGGCCCTGCCCGCCGACCGCCAGCTCTGGGACGGCCTGCGCGCGTTCTTCACGCACACCGCCCAGAACCCGGACGGCTGGTCGGTACTGCACCTCCAGGCCCGTACGCACGGTGCGCCGTTCGCGTCCGAGGTCGCCGTGATGCGCGAGGAACTCGTCGCGTTCGTCACCCAGTTGATCGTGGTCGCCGCCCGCGAGGCCCACCGTGACCCCTCGCTGCCGGAACGGGAGGTCGCCGGCCTCGCCGTGGCCCTCGTCGGCGCCGCCGAGTCCCTCGCCGCCTGGGCCAACACCACCCCCGGCATCACCGCGAAACAGGCGGCGGCCACCCTGATGAACTTCGCCTGGGCGGGCCTGGGCAACCTGATGGCGGGACACCCCTGGTCACCCCCGGCGGAGACGCCCAAGGCCACTGACAAAGAGAGCTGAGCGAGTCCGCCGCCCCTAAGGGGCCGTAGGCCCCAAGGGGCGCGGGGCTGTATTGATTTGCGGCTCCGCCGCGTGGGCGCGACCGGCCACGACGGCGCCGCAGCAAACCGACAACCCCTCACACCCGCCGCACCTCCCCCCGCAGATGTACCCGCCCCCCGCCCCGCAGCTCAAAACTCCCGAAGCCGTCCGCCCCGTACTCCACCGCGCCCGGCAGCAGCACCGGCGCTCTGAAGTCGGTCCGGACCAGGGCCGATTGAGGGGTGCCGTGGGCGGCGAGGCAGCGGGCGGCGGTCCACATGCCGTGGGCTATCGCGCGCCGGAAGCCGAAGAGGCGGGCGGTGAGGGCGTGCAGGTGGATGGGGTTGCGGTCGCCGGAGGCGGCGGCGTACCGCCGGCCGACGTCCTCCCCGAGCCGCCACTCGGCGATCAGGGGGAGCGCCTCGCGTTCGTCGCCGGCGGGCGGTGCGTCGGTGGCCGGCGCACCGGTGGCAGGCTGCTCGCCATTCCGGTGCCGGGCCAGATAGGTGCTCCGCGACTCCCACACCAGCTCCTCGCCCTCCCGTACCTCCGTCTGCACCGTGGCTTCGGTGCCACGCCGGTGGGGCGTCAACTCCTCTACGTACACGGACAGTTCGTACCTGCCGGTGGCGGCGAGCGGGCGCCAGCGGACGATCTCCACCGAGGTGTGCACCAGCCCGAGAAGCGGGAGCGGGAAGTGCCGGTCGGTCATCAGGGCCATGGCCAGCGGGAAGCCGAGGACGTGCGGATAGGTGATGGGGAGGCCGTCGTCGCCGACGGGGAAGCCGCAGACCCGCTCGTAGGCGGCGAGGCGGGCGAGATCGATGCGTACGCCGGGCAGGACGAGGCGGGTGCCCGGGAGGCCGGTGTCCGGGCGGGGTCTGTTGAGGGCGGCCTTCTTGAAGGGGGACAGGAGGGCGCCCCGTGCGAGTAGGGGAGCGAGGGCAGGCGTCCGGGCGAGGGTGTGAGCAGGCATACGGCTACGCGACTCCCGGCTCCATACGAGTCCGTATGGCTCGACGGATTACTTACTCCTAAGTAAGGTTACCGGAGGTAAGCCCTAATTCCCCTCTCGCGGACACAACCCGTCATGTGCGGAGAGGTGCGAAGAAAGCCGGGAATGGTCCAGGATGGCCCGGGAATGGTCCAGGAATGCCCTAGGAAGGCACCTGGGGCCGGTGCTAACGTGAAGCGCTCATGACAGGGCAAGACGACCCATCGGCAACCTGTGTGACGTCTGAGCTTGCACACCGCCGCCGCTCCACCACCCCCGAACCCGCACGACGCCCACACGTGCGAGCCGTACGATCCGGTTTCTGAACAGCGGCGCTGCCGAATCCGTACATCTGTGGTGAACCCACCGGAGGTGCACGCCCACCGGAAGGCCGCTGCACGCCACAGGAGCCGCTCGTGTCGTCGTCGTTCCCGTCCTCCCCGTCCTCCCCGGCCTCACAACAGATCGTGACCGCCGTGGGCTACGACGGCGAGCCGCTCCTCGTCGAGCCCGAGATCCGACGGCTGGACGGGGTCGTGCGGGAGGTGGCCGTACCGGCGTTCGTCGCGCCCGCGACGTACGGCTCGCTCGCGGACATCCCCTTCGACAACGCGAACGAGGAGCCCGGGACGACGGTCCTCAGCCGTCGTGCGCCCGACGGGACCTGGGCGGATGTCACGGCGGCCGAGTTCGCCGAGCAGGTCCTCGCGGTGGCCAAGGGGCTGATAGCCGAGGGCCTGATGCCGGGCGACCGGCTGGCCATCATGGCGCGGACGATGTACGAGTGGACGCTCATGGACTTCGCCGCGTGGGCGGCGGGCCTGGTGACCGTACCCATCTATCCGACGTCCTCCGCCTTCCAGACCCGCTGGATCCTCCAGGACTCCGGCGCCGTGGCCCTCGCCGCCGAGACCCTCACCCAGGCCGCCGCCCTCGGCCCGGAACGCGACCGCATCCCCGACCTCAAGCACATGTGGGTCTTCGAGAAGGGGCACCTGGAGCGCCTCGCGGAGCTCGGCAAGGACGTACCGGACCAGGAAGTCGCCGTACGCCGTGGGGTGTTGGGCCCCGACACCCTCGCCACGCTCATCTACACCTCGGGCACGACCGGCCGCGCCAAGGGCTGCGCGCTCACGCACGGCAACTTCTTCGCCGAGGTCGACAACGCCATCGAACTCCTCTACCCCGTCTTCCGGGAACGGACGAAGGAGGAGGCGTCGGTACTGCTGTTCCTGCCGATGTCGCACGTCTTCGGCCGGATGGTGGCCATCGCGTGCATCCGGGCAGGGGTGCGGCTGGGCCACGCCCCGAGCCTCAAGTCGGAAGATCTGCTGGGGGACTTGGCGGCCTTCAAGCCCACCTGCCTGCTCGCCATCCCCTACATGCTGGAAAAGGTCTTCAACACGGCCCGCGCGAGAGCCGAGACGGGCAAGCGGGTCGCGTCCTTCGACCGCGCGGTGGGCGTGGCCCGACGCTACAGCGAGGCGGTGGAGGACCAGCGGCACGGCATCGGCAACGGCCCCGGCCGTGCGCTGCGCACCTCGCGCGCCTTCTACGACCCCCTGGTCTACCGCCGTATCCGCAACGCCATGGGCGGCAGGGTCCGTTACATAATCTGCGGCGGCTCACCCCTCGGCCGCCCCCTGGCCGGGTTCTTCGCCGGCGCGGGCATCGAGATCTACGAGGGCTACGGCCTGACCGAGTCCACGGGCGCGGCCACGATCACACCACCGCTCAAACCCCGCGTGGGCACGGTGGGTTGGCCCCTCCCCGGCACCCGGGTGCGGATCGCCGCCGATGGTGAGGTGCTGCTCGCGGGCGAACAGATCCTGCGCGGCTACTGGGATCCGGGCGCGGGCGGTGTCGTCCCGGCGGCGCCGGAGGGCTGGCTGGCGACGGGCGACATCGGCTCCCTCGACGAAGAGGGCTATCTGACGATCACCGGCCGCAAGAAGGAGATCCTGATCACGGCCGGCGGCAAGAGCGTGGCCCCGGCGCCCATGGAGAACTGGCTGCGGGCCCACCCCCTGATCTCGCAGGCGATGGTCCTGGGCGACGGCCGCCCCTACATCTCGGCCCTGATCACCCTCGACCCCGCGGGCCTCACCCACTGGCGCCAGATGCAGGGCAAGCACCCGGTACCGGCCGAACTCCTCATGGACGACGACGACTTGAGAGAGGTCATCCAACGGGCGGTGGAGGAGGCCAACAAACTCGTCTCCCGCCCGGAGTCCATCCGCCGGTTCACCATCCTCCCCGTCGACTTCACGGAGGAGGCCGGTCATCTGACGCCGTCGATGAAGCTGCGACGGTTCGAGATCACGCGGGACTTCGCGGCGGAGGTGGAGGGGTTGTACGAGAAGTAGCGAGGGGTGGTGAGGGGTAACGACCGGCAATGGGCGCCTTAACGACCGCAACTCTCCGCGACGGTGTCCGCAAACACCCGCGCGATCGGGCTCAGCGCATCCCACCGCCGCACAGCCCAACCCACCGCCAACGGCCGAAGCGCGGGCACCGGGATCAACCGAACCGGCCCCTCCACACCCGGCACCACCAGATCAGGCACGGCCGGAACAATCGCGCACCCCAACCCCAACTCGGCCAACAACAAAGCCGTGTCCCAGTCGGCGACACTCGTGTCGAACACCGGCCGCACCCCCACCTCAGCGAACGCCGCGTCCAGACGCGCCGCGGACGTCGAGTTGGGCGGCAACCGAATCAGCCGCAGGTCACGCAGATCACCGACCTCCGCACAGTCCCGCCCCGCAAGAGCCTCACCCGCCCCCACCGCAAGCACCCACGGCAACTCCATCACCACCCGCTGCTCGATCCCCCGCACCGGCCCCCCGATGGTGATCCACGCAAGATCCAGCTCACTGTCGGCCAGCGCGGCGAAACACCCCCGGCTGGAGTTCTCCGTACGGAACTCCAGGCTCACCTTGGGGTGTTGACGCCGGAAGGTGACAACCGCCTCCGCCATGAAGTGCCGTACGGTCGTGGCGCCGGTGGCGACCCGTACCGACCCGCTCTCCCCGTCGACGAGGTCCTTGAGCTGCCGCAGCGCGAGATCCAGCCCGGCGATGCCTTCCGAGGCGGCGGCCTGCAACACGCGCCCGGCCTCGGTCGGTACGACGCCTCGCGCGTGCCGCTCCAGCAGCGCGACGCCCGTCTCCCGCTCCAGCCGCTTCACATGTTGGCTGACGGCCGACTGCGTACACGCGAGGTCACGGGCCACCGCGCTCAGGCTGCCCGCCCGGCACACGGCGACGAAGACGCGGAGGTCATCCAGGGTCACAACACCCAAGCTAACACTTGGAGTTGGTGACAGAACCTTAGGATTGACTGGCTACGGGCGAGTACGTCACGATCAGCGCAGGGCCCAGGCGGCAACCCGTCCCGCGCCCCCGCCGGGGTCCGGACCACAGGGCGGGGAGCGGACGGGTGCCGACCTTTCGCGCACCGAGAGGACGCCACCCCATGTCCGCTTCCCCTTCCCCCTCTCCGTCTCACGCTCCGTCTCCTCCATTCCCCCCTCAGCCCCCTCCTCCCACCCTCGCGACCTCCGCTGCCGCCCAAGCCGTCGGATTCCTGAGGCAGTTGGGCGCCGAGCAGATTGCGCACCCCGGCGGCACCCTGCTCGCCCACCTCTGTCGGGTCTACCGTCTGCTCGCCGCCTGGGAGGCCCGGCCGGCCCTCCGCCTGGCGGGCCTCTGCCACGCCGCCTACGGCAGCGACGGTTTCCCCACCGCGCTGCTCTCCCTCGACCGCCGCGCCGAGCTGGCGAGGGTGATCGGCCCGGAGGCGGAGGAGATCGTGCACGTCTACGCCGCCATGGACCGCAAGGCCACCTACCCGGGCCTGGCCACCCTGGACGCGCCGCTCCACGACCGCTTCACCGGTGCCGTGCGAACTCCGAACCGGAGCCGGTGCGAGGACCTCGCCGAGCTGACGGCCGCGAACGAGCTGGACCTGGCCCGAGTGAACCCGGTGTTCCGCGAACAGTGGGGCCCGGATCTGCTCGCCCTCTTCACCGGCTTCCGGCCGCTGCTGAGCGCACGGGCATGGGAGGACGTGGGGACGACGCTGGGCCGCTGACGTCGTCGGTTGTCGTCGCCGGCTGTTCGAGCTCAAACGAGCGGCGGGCACTCCGTGGACCTGGACCGGAGTACGGTAGCGGTACCGAGCGCACTTCGCACGCCGTCATCCATTTCGGCGTCGCCCTCGGGGAACGGCAATGCCGGGACGCATCGCGTCCGGTCGGAAATGAGCCGCCCCACATGAGCCTGATGACTCTCGGAGTACT
Organism: Streptomyces sp. SID12488; assembly: GCF_010548275.1. Lineage (GTDB taxonomy): Bacteria > Actinomycetota > Actinomycetes > Streptomycetales > Streptomycetaceae > Streptomyces. The sequence goes on along the minus strand of NZ_JAAGLT010000022.1, from coordinate 12,685 downwards.
CGCCTCCTCGCACAAGGAGAACGAGTTTCGCCTGCCGCTTCACCCCCGTCACCTCGACCGAATCGCACCTGACCTGCGCGACAAGATTTTCCTCGAACGGGGGTACGGTCAACGGTTCGGCGTCGCGGACGATGCGCTGCGCCCCCTGGTGGCGGGCCTGCGCTCCCGCGAGGAGCTCATCGCCGAGTGCGACGTCCTGCTGCTGCCCAAGCCGATGCACGAGGACGTCGCCGAGCTGCGCGAGGGCCAGGTGCTGTGGGGCTGGCCGCACTGTGTGCAGGACGAGAAGATGACCCAGCTCGCCATCGACCGACGGCTGACCCTGATCGCCTGGGAAGCCATGAACCACTGGACCTCCGCGGGCGCCTTCAGCGTCCATGTGTTCCACAAGAACAACGAGCTGGCCGGCTACTGCTCGGTCCTGCACGCCCTCCAGCTCGGCGGGCTGACCGGCCACTACGGCCGCCGCCTGCGCGCGGTGGTCATCAGCTTCGGCGCCACGGCGCGCGGAGCGGTCACCGGGCTGGGCGCCATGGGGGTCACCGACGTCACGGTGCTCACCCAGCGCGCCGCAGCGGCGGTGGCCTCGCCGATGCCCTCGGTCGTGATGTCCCACTTCGAGGAGCAGGAGGACGACCCGTCGCGCCTCCAGGCAGCCACCCCGACCGGCCCTGTGCCGCTCGCGGAGTACCTGGCCGGGTTCGACATCATCGTCAACTGCATCCTGCAGGACACCGACGCGCCGCTGACGTTCGTCAACGACGAGGAACTCGCCGGGTTCCGGCCGGGGACCGTCTTCATCGACGTCTCCTGCGACGACGGCATGGGCTTCGAGTGGGCCCGCCCGACCACCTTCGGCGAACCGATGTTCACGGTGGGACCTGGCTGTCACTACTACGCGGTCGACCACAGCCCGTCCCACCTGTGGAACTCCGCCACCTGGGAAATCAGCGAGGCGCTCCTGCCGTACCTGCGCAAGGTCATGAGCGGCCCGGTGGCATGGGATGCCGACGTCACGGTCCGCAAGGCCATCGAGATCCGCGACGGCGTCGTCCAGAACCCGAAGATCCTCAGCTTCCAGCATCGGTCGGCGGACTTTCCCCATGCTTCTTCGCTGAGCTCAGCAGCTTCATAACGGGCTCACGGGGTGTGTCACTGCCCGGCGGAGATCGACCAACGCACCCCGGAAGTGCCCATGATCTGGACGTACGCGTCCGGGTCCGGGTCGCTGATCTCCATCTCGTTGTAGATGGTGGCGACCTTGCCGTCCGCACACTCCTCGACAAAGCTCATGCCGAGGTCGGGGACCTCGACCTTCACGGTCCCCTTGCCCTCGCAGTTCAGGGCGATCCCGAGGGTCCCTTTGTGGAGCCCGCCCTTGAAGGGGATGGCACGCCCGAACTGCCCGTTGGCGAACGAGGCGATGGTCTTTCGGTCGATCTGCGGAGCCTTGCTGACGGTGTCGGCGTAGGGGCGGTCTTCAACGGCGTCGTCGGCGGGCTCGGCGGAGACGGTGGGCGTGGGTGTGGCAGGGGCCGACTTCTTGGCCGAGGTCTTCGGCCCGTCGTCGCCGCTGGTGCAGGCGGTGCCGGTCAGCAGCACCGCCGCGCAGATCGCTGCCGCTGTGGCCGCGCGGGTGGTCATGGTCATGCCCTGATCATCACCGCGCAGGGTCCCGGTAAGTCCACCTCGGCCGCGTACGCAGCACAGCTGTTACAGCTGTTACACAGACGCCTGGCGGAGGAAGAGGGACCAGGTGGTGGGGGAGAGGGTGAGGTGGGGGCCGGTGGGGTTCTTGGAGTCGCGGAGGTGGATGGCGTGGGGGCAGGCGGCCACCTCTACGCATTCGCCGCCTTCGCCACTGCTGTGGCTGGACTTGCGCCAGGTGTAGGCGGCTTCGAGGCAGTCGCCGCCTCCGCCGCTAGTTAGTGTGATGCGCAGCATCGGCTGGCCACACATCTTCGCTCCACAGTGAGGTATCGCGGGCCACGATCCGGATCATGCTGGTGAGCAGTGAGGACGCGGCGCGTAGCCGCTTGTTGTAGCCGAACTTCTGGGGCACGTGGGGAAACAGGTGGCCGAAGTCCCGCCCGACGCGGCGAAGTCGGCGCCGGCCAGAGGTGTATCCGAGCAGCGCCGACATGACCGCGAGCGTGATCAGCTCGGCGTCACTGAGTGGGGGCGTGATTCCGACGGCAGGCCGCCACGGTGTCTCATTTGGTGAGCCGGCGGTAGCAAATGAGGGTGCAGGCGATGGCTGCGAAGGCCAGGAAGTGTTCGGCCTCGCGCTCGTAGCGGCGGTGGAGCCGACGGCAGCCGGCGAGCCAGGCCATGGTGCGCTCGATCGTCCATCGGTGGCGGCCCAACCGTGTGGAGGGATGCCGCGCTTGCGCAGCCATCGGCGCAGTTGGTCGTAGTCGTAGTCCGTGTCGGCGTGCAACTTGGCGGGCTTACGTCGGCGTGGCCCTCGGCGGGAGCGGATCGGCGGGACCCCGCGCACGAGCGGCTCCAGCGCCTGGCTGTCGTGCAGGTTAGCGCCGGAGATGCCGACGGAGAGGGGTAAACCGGTCCGCTCCGTGATCAGGTGGATCTTCGAGCCGGTTGTGACGCCTCACAAGGAGGTGCGTCGTCCCGCATGCTGGAGGGTGGCGGCGGTCAGTCAGGCGTTCCCGCGCCGATGACCACGGCGTCGGTCGTCGGGCTCACTGCTCGGCGGCCTCTCGGGCGATCTTCTCGAACTGGGCGCCCATGGCCTCGGACAGCGCGTGGGCGGCCGACAGCGGGCGCACCATCACCGTGAAGTCGTCGATCTTGCCGTCCTCGTCGAAGTGCAGGAAGTCGCAGCCCTGGAGTTTCTTTCCGGCGACGCTCGCGGTGAAGACGAACGCGTGGTCGCGGCCGTCGGGGTTCGCGATCTCCCGGACGTAGGTGAAGTTCTCGAAGACCTGTGTCACAGCGCGCAGGATCGCGGTGGTGATCGCCTTGCCCGGGTACGGCTTGAAGGCGACCGGGCTGGTGAAGACGACGTCGTCGGCCAGAAGGGCGGCCACGGCGTCCAGGTCACCGTTCTCGACGGCCTTGCGAAAGGGGTGCATGATCGACCTCGATACTCAACAAGTTGTATATGTGTAGAGGAGGGTAGAGGCGACTCCGGTGCTTGTCGAGGGTGCGGCGCTCCGGCAGTGCTCACCATTGGATGCTCGCTGGGCCGTACCTTGCTCCCATGGCATTGCGGAACGCGGTGATGGCCGCGCTGCTGGAGGGCGAGGCGTCCGGTTACGACCTCGCGAAAGGCTTCGACGCGACGGTCGCGAACTTCTGGGCGGCGACGCCTCAGCAGCTCTATCGGGAGCTGGAGCGTATGGAGGCCGAGGGGCTGGTCGCGGCCCGCCTCGTCGAGCAGCGGCGGCGTCCCAACAAACGGCTGTTTTCCCTGACGGAGGCTGGGCGGGAGGCTGTGCGCGCATACACGGCCGAGCCACCGGGTCGGCCCGCGGTCATCAGGGACGAGCTGCTGGTCAAGGTGCAGTGCGCGGACGCCGGCGACGTCGAGGCGGTGCGCGCCGCCGTCGTCGAACGCATGGAATGGGCCACGGCCAAGCTGGCCCGCTACGAGAGAATCCGGCAACGACTGCTGGGCGGCCGCTCGGAGGAGGCGTACTTCGCCGAGGCCGAGCGTATCGGCCCGTACCTCACTCTGCTGCGCGGGATGTCGTTCGAGCGGGAGAACCTCCAGTGGGGCGACATGGCGTTGCGCAGGCTCGACCAGCGCGCCAAGGTTAATACTCAAAAAAGTGAGTAGAGTGATGGCTCTTCCGGTGATCGCGAGAAGGAGCCAGCCGCTCATGTCAGGCACTGAGACCCGCTACCTGCGCTTCGTGGCCCTGGGCGACAGTCACACCGAAGGGGTGGGCGACGCCGACGATCTGACGGGCCTGCGCGGGTGGGCAGACCGGCTCGCCGAGCACCTGGCTCGGCACAGCCCGCAGCTCCGGTACGCCAATCTCGCAGTACGGGGCCGTCTGGCCGGGCAGGTCCACGCGGAGCAGTTGCCCACGGCGCTTGCGCTGCGGCCGGACTTCGCGACGGTCGTGGCCGGAGTCAACGACATGCTGCGCCCCCGCTTCGATCCGGATGAGGTGGCCGCGCATCTGGAGGCGATGTTCGCCGCGCTCACCGGCCAGGGGGCGCGCGTGGCGACGCTCACCATTCCCGACATCGCGCGCATCACTCCACTGGCCCGTCCGCTCCGGCCGCGTCTTGAGGCGCTGAACCACCGCGTTCGCGCGGCGGCGCACCGGCATGGTGTCGTCGTCGCCGACGTCACCATGTATCCGGTGGCAACGGATCCACGCCTGTGGAGTCAGGACCGCCTCCACTCGAGCCCACTCGGCCACCAGCGGATCGCGGCGGCGCTCGCTCACTCGCTCAACCTGCCAGACGCTGACGCCTCCTGGACGCACCCGTTGCCCGTCCTGCCTGTTGGTCGGGCACGATTCTTGCGTGCCGCGTCAGCCGAGGTGCGCTGGGTCGCCGGATTCCTAGGTCCGTGGATCGGCAGGCGCGCGCGTGGGCGTTCCTCCGGAGACGGTCGCGTGGCCAAACGCACGAACCTCATGTCCGTCGGCAGCTCCGGCCAACACTTCGGCCGTGCCTTCCAGCGTGGGCAAGAGCCCTCCGCCGACCTGGCAGACGCCTCGGAGTAGCGAGATCCGCTTGTCCGAGCATGAGTAGCGGTCGGTGCTTGCCCCGAGTCGGGAACGACGAACGATGCCCACTACGTCCTTCACGAGCACGCGGACGCCCACGACAACCTGCTGTGCATCGAGGTGGCCAAGAACAAGGACGACCCGAACCGGCTAAGACGTCGTTTCATCCTGTTGTTTCATCCAGGGATGAAACAACAGGATGAAACGACCTCTTACTGCCGCCCGCCGAACTGCCAGTCGTGCACCTCGATGTCGGCGTACCGGTCCGGGGCCAGGAAGACGGTGCGGGCCGTGGCCGGGTCCGGCGCCCGGAGAAGCGCCGCCGTGCCCAGCCAGGTGGTGCCGTCGTCGGACAGCAGCGGCCCGTAGGCGATCAGGTCGTCGTCCCGGTCGGGCGGTAGGGCGAGGTCGGCGGGCTCGCCGGTTCCGAGGCCGAGGACCAGGTACCGGTTGCCCTCGGTAGGGCCGCCGGGGAAGTCCCACATCGTGCGGCCCAGGGTGTTGCGCCAGCGGCGCAGCAGCACGTCCCGGTAGACGCCTGCCTGGTAGCCCGGCTCGTCGAAGGCGAACGCGCGGGCGGTGGCGGGGTCGGGCAGGTCGAGGATGTGCACGCTGCCGGTGAGGGTCTCGCCGTCGGCGGTGAAGGTCGGGCCCCGGGCGATCATCTCCTTGGCGTACTGGTCCATGTACGACCAGTGCTCTTCCAACAGTTCGTAGCGCAGCGCGAGGGAGTCGGGACGGTCGCGGTGGTAGCAGAGGAACTCCATGCGGAAAGGATCTCTCCAGGGGGAGGCGCGGTCGAGCGGGTTTCACTGTCGGTCAGGTATAGGCCTTGACTTCCCAAGACCCAAGCACGACATTCCCGCCCCATGAACCCAGAAGCGGACCCCGCGAGACGTACCGACCGTATCGACCGTTCCGAATCTTCCGGACGTGCCGAACTCCCTTCCAGACGAGGCGTGTTGGCCGGCGCCGCAGTGGCGGGTGTTGCGGTCGGGGTGGGTGTCGCGGCGGGGCAGGGGACGGCCCATGCCGCAGCCCCGTCCCTCGCCCCGCCACCCCTCCTCGGGACGTACGACGTCGTGGTCGTCGGAGCGGGCGCCGCCGGGATGACCGCCGCGCTGACGGCCGCAAAGCAGGGGCTGACCTGTGTCGTTGTCGAGAAGGCGCCCACTTTTGGCGGGTCCGCGGCCCGCTCCGGCGCCGGGATCTGGATTCCGAACAACCCCGTGATCCTGGCGGCCGGGGTGCCGGACACTCCGGCCAAGGCCGCCGCCTATCTCGCGGCGGTCGTCGGACCGGACGTCCCCGCCGCCCGACAACAGGCATTCCTCGCCCACGGACCCGCCATGCTCTCCTTCGTCATGGCGAACAGCCCCCTCCGCTTCCGCTGGATGGAGGGATACAGCGACTACTACCCGGAGTTGCCCGGCGGGCTTCCCAACGGCCGTTCCATAGAGCCCGATCAGCTCGACGGAAACATCCTGGGCGCCGAACTCGCCCACCTCAACCCGCCCTACCTCGCCGTCCCGTCCGGCATGGTCGTCTTCAGCGCCGACTACAAGTGGCTCGCCCTCGCAGCCGTGAACGCGAAGGGCGCCGCCGTCGCCGGCGAGTGCCTGGCGCGCGGCACGAAGGCCGCCCTCAAGGGCCAGACCCCGCTCACCATGGGCCAGGCACTCGCGGGCGGACTGCGCGCGGGCCTGGCGTCGGCGGGAGTGCCGGTCTGGCTCAACACCCCACTCACCGACCTCTACTCGGAGTCCGGAGCAGTCACCGGAGCCGTCGTCACCCGCAACGGCACCGCCGGTCTCCTCCGCGCCCGACGAGGCGTGATCGTCGGCTCCGGCGGCTTCGAGCACAACGCGGCGATGCGCGCCCAGTACCAGCAGCAGCCCATCGGCACGCAGTGGACGGTCGGCGCGAAGGAGAACACCGGGGACGGAATCCGCGCGGGGGAGCGCGTCGGCGGTTCCCTCGCCCTGATGGAGGACGCCTGGTGGGGCCCGGCGATCCCGCTCCCAGGCGAGCCGTACTTCTGCCTCGCCGAACGCACCCTCCCCGGCGGCCTGTTGGTCAACGCGGCGGGCTCCCGCTTCGTCAACGAGGCCGGTCCCTACAGCGACGTCGTCCACACCATGTACGAGCGCGACGCCACCGACCCGGACATCCCGGCCTGGCTGATCGTCGACCAGAACTACCGCAACCGCTACCTCTTCAAGGACGTCACGCCGACCTTCGTACTCCCGGCCGACTGGTACAACTCCGGTGCCGCGTACAAGGCTTGGAGCCTCGACGCCCTGGCGACCTCCATCGGCGTCCCGTCCGCCGCCCTCCGTACCACGGTCAGCCGCTTCAACTCCCTTGCCCTGAACGGCGACGACACCGACTTCGGGCGCGGCGACAGTGCGTACGACCACTACTACACCGACCCGGCCGTCCTCCCGAACTCCTGCCTGGCCCCTCTGTGGCTGCCCCCGTACTACGCCTTCCGGATCGTCCCCGGCGACCTCGGCACCAAGGGTGGCCTACGGACCGACGCCAAGGCGCGGGTACTGCGGGCCGACGGCACGACGATCCCCGGCCTGTACGCCGCCGGCAACGCCAGCGCCGCCGTCATGGGCCACAGCTACGCGGGCGCGGGCTCGACGATCGGCCCGGCGATGACGTTCGGATACGTGGCGGCACTGGCAGCGGCGGGGGTGCTCTGACCGCCGGGGGGACCACTGGGGCCCGCAGCCGGGCGATATACCTGTGCGTTCTGCATGAACATGCCTTAGTGTCACGCTGATTGCTGGGGAGGCAACAGGTGCGCGTAAGGCACGGGGGGCGGTTCGCCGCGTCAAGAAGGACGACGGCGGTCGCGGTGGTCGGCATGGCGGTACTGGGCATGGCGCTCGTCACGGGATGCGGGCAGCGGTACGGGGATCCGAAGCCGTACGACACCCTGGCGCAGGTGCCGGAGAAGCTCGCGGTGAGTGGCACGACCATCATGGTCGGCGACCCGACCGCCGAGGTGACCGTGCACCTGTACGAGGACATGCGCTGCCCGGTCTGCGAGGAGTTCGAGACGACCGGCGGCGGCCCGGAACTCCAGAACGCCGTGCTGCGGCGGGAGGTCAAGGCCGAGTACACCCTGGCCTCCTTCCTCGACGACAGGTTCGGCGGGAGCGGCTCGAAGAAGGCGGCCAACGCGCTCAGGGCCGCGCTGGACGCCGACCGGTTCGCCGAGTACCACGAGGTGCTGTACGCCAACCAGCCCGAGGAGGAGGTCGACGGCTTCACCGACGCCCGCCTCCTCGAACTGGCCGAGCGGGTCGACGGGTTGCGCACCCCCGCGTTCGAGTCGGCGGTGAGGACGATGAAGTACCGCTCCTTCGTCACCGCCTCCGAGCACGCCTACGAGACTGTCGGCACGGAGCCCGGAAAAGGCCCGGGAACACCGACCGCCGTGATCGACGACGTCCGTGTCCCCGACGAGATAAACGGGGCGCTGTACGACCCGACCGCCTTCGGGAAGCTGTTGCAGCTGATCCAGGACAACCCGGGAGAGTGGCAGCAGTACAAGGACTACAAGCCACTTCCGGACCCCGAGGACTACGGATACTGAGCCGGAACCTCCTGAATCCCTCAGCCCCGCAGGCCGGTCACGGTCTGCGGGCCATCAGGAACGCCTGCTCGGACGACTCCCCGGCCTCCTCGTCCGCCGCCCGTACGGTCTGTGACGCGAGCGTGAACCCGGCCTCCGCCAGCAGTTCGGCGATCCACTCGGGCCGGCGCCGCTGAAAGGTCATCGATACGGGGCGTCCGAAGGGCTGGTCGTGGTGCTTGTGCACGTCCCCCGCCTGGAAACCGAGCAGCAGATGCCCGCCCGGCGCCAGTACACGACGGAACTCCGCGAAGAGGCCGGGCAGTCGGTCGGCCGGGGTGTGGATGGTCGAGTACCAGGACACGACACCGGCGAGGGTGCTGTCGGCGAGGTCCAGCTCCAGCATCGAGCCCTGCTCGAACCGCAGCCCCGGATGCTCCCGCCGGGCCACCGCGAGCATCGCCGCCGACAGGTCCAGCCCGAACACCGACAGCCCGAGCGAGTCGAGGAACCCGGTGACCCACCCCGGCCCGCACCCGAGATCGGCGACCTGTCCGCTGCCGCCCCCTGAACCCCGTACGAACTCGGCGTACGCGGTGAGCACGGCCCGCTCCAACGGCTGGGCGGCGAGCCCGGAGCGGAAGCGGTCGAAGTAGTCCTCGGCGATGGCGTCGTAGAAGACGCGCGTCGCGGCGACGAAGTCGGGGTTGGCGTCGGGCTTGGCGTCGGCGTTGGTCTCGGTGGTCATGGAGGGGACGCTAGCGGGGCCCACTGACAATGCGGCCGACCACGGACAACGCGGCCGGCCTCGCCGGAAAAGGCAGGAGCTCCGATGCCGTCGTGACGGCTCGGAGCTCCTTGGGGTACTGCACACGTTCCGGATCAGAGCGTTCGGCTCAGCTGAGCCGAAGACTTAGATCGGGCTGACGTTCTCCGCCTGCGGGCCCTTCGGACCCTGCGTGACGTCGAAGGAAACCGCCTGGTTCTCTTCGAGAGAGCGGAATCCGCTCGCGTTGATCGCGGAGTAGTGGACGAAGACGTCCGGGCCGCCGCCTTCCTGGGCAATGAAACCAAAGCCCTTTTCGGCGTTGAACCACTTCACGGTTCCGGTAGCCATAAGCCCTCCCTGGGCCCAAAGGGTTGCCCTGCTCCAGAACCTGCAAGGTGTAAACAAAAACTTGTAAACAACTGCATTCATCTGAATACGACGAGAGCCCACGGTCAGATGCTCCGCAGGCTCTGTACTGCAAGGGAAACCAAACTGCAACTTGCGGCGAGCCTAGCATGCAGGCACCTGAAAGCAATAGAGGTCAAGATCACGTCACCCGGACGTTTGAGGGGCGGCTCACGGCCTTGACAGCCCCCGGGAGGGTGCACCGTACCGAACGCCCGTTAGCCTCGCGATGTGGACAATTCTCGCACCCGGCCGCGCGTCGGCCACATTCAGTTCCTGAACTGCCTGCCCCTGTACTGGGGGCTCGCGAGAACAGGCACGCTCCTCGACTTCGAGCTGACCAAGGACACCCCTGAGAAGCTCAGCGAGAAGCTGGTGCGCGGCGATCTCGACATCGGGCCCATCACGCTCGTCGAGTTCCTCCGCAACGCCGACGATCTGGTCGCCTTTCCGGACATCGCCGTCGGCTGCGACGGCCCGGTGATGTCGTGCGTGCTCGTCTCTCAGGTCCCATTGGACCGCCTGGACGGCGCACGGGTGGCGCTCGGCTCGACCTCCCGCACCTCCGTGCGCCTGGCGCAACTGCTCCTGACCGAGCGTTACGGCGTACGGCCTGACTACTACACGTGTCCGCCCGATCTCAGCCTGATGATGCAGGAGGCGGACGCCGCGGTGCTGATCGGGGACGCCGCCCTGCGCGCCAACCTCCTGGACGGCCCGCGCTACGGCCTTGAGGTGCACGACCTGGGCGCCCTGTGGAAGGAGTGGACGGGGCTGCCGTTCGTCTTCGCCGTGTGGGCGGCCCGGAAGGACTATCTGGAGCGCGAACCGGTCCTGACCCGCAAGGTCCACGAGGCGTTCCTCGCCTCCCGCGACCTCTCTCTGGAGGAGGTCGGCAAGGTCGCCGAGCAGGCGGCCCGTTGGGAGGAGTTCGACGCGCAGGTCCTGGAGCGCTACTTCACGACCCTCGACTTCCGCTTCGGCGCACCGCAGCTGGCGGCCGTGCGGGAGTTCGCCCGCCGGGTGGGCCCCACGACGGGCTTCCCCGCGGACGTGGAGGTCGACCTCCTGGAGCCGTAGGCTGCTGCTCGCGCACGGGACCGACGCGCGCAATGCGGGCGCACGCGGGTGTGTGCGGGCATATGTGAGCGCATGAGGTGTGTGTACGGGGGAGAGGTGGGGGTCATGCAGCCACTGGACGTCGGTGACTCGACCGTCGTGGGGCCCTACCGGCTGCTCGGGCGGCTCGGCTCGGGCGGGATGGGCCGGGTCTACCTGGGGCGCAGCGCCGGCGGCCGTACCGTCGCGGTCAAGATCGTGCACCCGCACTTCGCGCTCGACGAGGAGTTCCGGGCCCGGTTCCGGCGCGAGGTCGAGGCCGCCCGGCGGGTCGGCGGCGCCTGGACGGCCCCCGTCCTGGACGCGGACCCCGAGGCCCCGGTGCCATGGGTGGCGACGGCGTACGCGGCCGGCCTCTCCCTCACGGCGGCGATCACGGGCGACGGTCCCCTGCCCCTGGATTCCGTACGGGCGCTGGGCGCCGGCCTCGCCGAGGCGCTCACCGCCGTACACGCCCTGAACCTCGTCCACCGGGACGTGAAGCCCTCGAACGTCCTGCTCACCCTCGACGGCCCCCTCCTCATCGACTTCGGCATCGCGCGGGCCACGGACGGCACGGCGTCCCTGACGTCGACGGGCGTCTCGGTCGGCTCGCCCGGCTACATGTCACCGGAACAGATCCTCGGCAAGCCGATCACGGGAGCGGCGGACGTCTTCTCCCTGGGCGCGGTACTGGCGTACGCGGCGACCGGAAGATCCCCTTTCCCTGGTGACTCCTCGGCGGCCCTGCTCTACAAGGTCGTCCACGAGGAGCCCCAACTCGACGGGCTCGGCGGTGAGTTGCGGGAGGTGGTCGAGGAGTGCCTGGCGAAGGACCCGGCAGCGCGACCGGCCCCCGGCGAGGTGGCCCGGCGGCTGGCTCCGGAGGGCGCGGCGCGGCTGGTGGCGGGCGGGTGGCTGCCGGGGGTGCTGGTGGAGCGGGTCAGCCGGAGCGCGGTGGCGCTGCTGAACCTGGAGGTGGCAACTGCTGAGGCGGACTCTCAGGAGGGTTCGCTGTCCGGGCCGGTGGGTGCGGTGGGGGAGTTCGGGCCGCCGCCGGTGATGCCGGGTCCGGTGCTTCCGGCGCTGCCGGGGCCTCGGGACGCGGAACCGGAGCGGGAGCCGGAACCGGCCGACCGGACGCCCGGCAAGGTCTCCGTGAGCCTGGCGGCGACCTCCACGCCCGTCGCGGGCGGGCGCGGACGGAAGCTGAGCTGCACGGTGGCCCTCGCGGTGGCGGGCGCGATGGCCGCGGTGACGGTGGGCTCGGTGTATGTGTTCGACCTGCTGCCGGGCGGGGGCGCCGACGACGACACCGCGCAGAGCAGCGGCGCCGACGCGGCCAGTTCCCCGGTGCCGACCGAGGACTCCGGCCAGGTCGAGGAGAGCCCGGTGCCGAGCACCTCGTCGGGGGACGTGGTCACCGGGCCTACGGCGATCCCCGCGTCCTATGTCGGAACCTGGGAGGGGCCGGCCGTCGCCCTCGAGGGCACGCTGCCGATGGGGACGTTCCGGGTGACGGTCCAACAGGTCGCCGTGGGCGAGAAGTTGGGCACCTTCCGGCAGACCGACCAGATCGGCGGCATCTGCGACGACGACCTGTTCCTGAAGGAGGTCACGAAGACGCAGCTCGTCGTCACGTCGATCGCCGACAAGTCGAACAGGAGCGTGTGCACCACGGGTTCGCACAGGGTGCTGCTCACTCCGGTCGGCGACGACCTGAAGTACGAGACGGACAACCCGGAGGCGGGGGATCCGGTGGCTCGGATGTCGCGGGTGGGGTAGGGGAATTGGGCGAGATTTCCCACCCACCCCCCGGCTTCCAGCCCGTTGGCGGGGCGCCCTCAAACCACACCGCCGACCCGGCGTCCGATGGGCGAGGCCGCTGCAGCCCAGGCCTTGCTTCCCACCCACCCGCCCGTTTCCAGTCCGTTCGCCGGGCGCCCTCGAACTTCTCGACGGCGAGCGGCATTTCCCACCCGCCCCGTCTAGGCCGTGTTTTGGAACTGAGTCCCTGACCATGCTTCATGCCGTGATGATCTAGGTGTGGGGCGTGGGGATCTTTCGGATGAGCAGTGGTCGGTGCTGGAGCCGTTGTTGCCGGTCGTGGGGCTG
>NZ_JAAGLT010000021.1 GCF_010548275.1 Streptomyces sp. SID12488 | reverse complement strand
CAACACCAGCACCATCGCCAGCCGCCCCGGTGACCAAGCAGGCTTCCCCCGCACCGGGAACAGACCGACGAACTGCTCATCGGCGAACAGAACGCCCAGCTCATCCCGGACCCGGATCGCCAGACTGTCCTTCGGGAAGGCCGCCCGTGCCACCCGCACCGTCTCCACCGGGATCTCCCCCGGCTCCCTCGGCTGCATCGACATCGGCATCCCCCCCCATACGACAACGTCGGCTCCCAAGACCACAACAAGGTCTTGGGAGCCGACGTCACGCGAGAGCCGGGATTAACCAACAGCGTCCTGTGCGGCTCCGGCCCTCCGCCATGCGTACGTCGATCAGGCGGCGGCAGGCGCGGTCTCGGCGTGAAGCAGGCCGATGAGCTCGGTCAGCTGCGCGGCGACCTCGGCGTCGTCGGAGGGGTGGGTCTCGGCGAAACGGACCAGCGAGCCGGGGATGGCGAGCTTGGCGTCGAGAACCTTGGCACCGGCGATGCCGGCGGCCTTGCGGGCCTCGTCCTGCGCCCAGACGCCGCCGAACTGGCCGTACGCGGTGCCGACCACGGCGAGCGGCTTGTCGGTGAGGGCGCCGGCGCCGTACGGGCGGGACAGCCAGTCGATGGCGTTCTTCAGGACGGCCGGAATCGTGCCGTTGTACTCGGGCGAGAAGAGCAGCAGCGCGTCGGCCGAGTTGGCGGCCTCGCGCAGTGCGACGACGGGGGCCGCCAGGCTGCCCTCCACGTCGATGTCCTCGTTGTAGAACGGGACGTCGCCGAGGCCTTCGAACAGCACGACCTCGGCGCCTTCGGGGGCGAGCTTCACAGCCGCCTCGGCGAGCTGGCGGTTGGTGGAACCGGCACGAAGGCTGCCGACGAGGGCGAGAATACGAACAGACATAAGGGACTCCACAGGGGCTGAAACGTTGTCGTCACGATCCGGACCGAAGTCCGTTTGAAGTTCTACCAGTGAAACGGACCGTGGTCCAGTTTTCTTCCGAGGCGTTACGCTGTCTTCATGTCCGACTCCCTGCCGCCCTTCCCGCAGCCCCAGCGGGGGGCCGGCGAGCACCTGCTGCTGGAACTGGGTCCCGGTGTCGGCCCCGAGGCCGTGGCCGAGGCCGGAGCCGACGAGCCGTGCCTGCGCGCCGACGCCGCACGCAACCGTGCCCGCCTGCTGGAGGCCGCCGCACGGCTGGTGGAGCAGTTCGGCGCGGCCGGCGTGACGATGGAGGCGGTGGCCGCCGCGGCGCAGGTCGGCAAGGGGACCGTGTTCCGGCGCTTCGGGGACCGCACCGGACTGCTGATGGCCCTGCTCGACCATTCCGAGCGGAAACTCCAGGCCGCCTTCCTTACCGGTTCGCCGCCGCTCGGCCCCGGGGCGCCACCCGTGGAGCGGCTGCGCGCGTTCGGTGTCGCGGTGCTGCGCCGGGCCGTCGACGAACTGGAACTGCAACTCGCCGCCGAAGGTGAACCGGGCCGCCGCTTCGCTTCCGCACCGCGCATGGTGCTGTCCGCCCACGTCACCATGCTGCTCCGCCAGGCGATCCCGGGTGCCGACTGCGAACTCCTCGCGAAAACGCTCATGGGATATCTGGATCCGGCTCTCATCCATCACCTGACCAAGCAGTGCGGGATGCCGCCGACGCGGCTCGAGGCGGGCTGGATCGACCTCGTCGACCGGATCACGGGCGCTACGCCTTCGTGTTGAGGGCGAGTTTCGGCCAACTGCTCCGGTCGCACTCCGGCGTGCGTGATTGGTCAACCGGTCGCACCTGACCGGGACTTGACTCCGCGTGTCCGGAAAGCGCGTGCACCGCGCGGCGGTGCGGGGTTCGGTCGTGAAGTGGTCGTACAACGGGCCCCGGGTCGCTGGAAACGATCTTATTAAAGCGTTTCAGTAAAGCGCTTTCCTGAAGCGCTTTCGTCAACTGCCTTTGCTATCGGGTCGATTGCGAAGTTCCCCCGGTCAAAACTGTGCCCCGAGCTTCTGCAAAGATGCCGTACGTCATGGTGCAGATACCGAATTCGGCCGTCCCGGCGACGCCTCAGCCGCGCTCCGTGCCCACGAGCGCGGATGTGGCACGCCTGGCCGGCGTCTCGCGCGCAACCGTCTCCTACGTCCTCAACAACACCAGTGCCGTCCGGATCAGCGAACCCACCCGCCGTCGCGTCCACGAGGCCGCGAAGGAACTCGGGTACGTTCCGCACGCGGCGGCCCGCAGTCTGCGGGCCGGACACAGCCGTATGGTCCTGATGCCCGCGCCGAGCGTGCCGATCGGCCCGCTCTACAGCCAGTTCATCAACGAACTCCAGTGGGCGCTCAGCCGCCTCGACTACACCGTCGTCCAGTACGCCTCCGTCGGCCTGCGCGGCGACGAGGCCGCCCGGGCCTGGGCGGAACTGCGGCCCGCCGCCGTCCTCGTGCCCGTGGGCGGGATCGGAGCCGAGGGCGTGGCAGTCCTCAAGCGCTCCGGCGCCCGGGCCGTCGTCACGCTCGGTTCCGAGCGCATCGAGGGTGCGCACAGCCTGCTCGTCGACCACGCCGGAGTCGGCCGCGTCGCGGGCGCGCATCTGTACGCCCGTGGCCGCCGCCGGATCGGCGTCGTCGTGCCCGAGGAGCCCGGGCTGAAGGTCTTCTCCAAGCCCCGCCTCGACGGGGTGCGCAGCGCGGTGGAGGGTACGGACGCCTCGGTGACCGTGCTGCCACTGGCGTACGAGGAGGAGTCCGCGGCCCGGCTCGCCGCCCGCTGGCCCGAACTCGGTCTGGACGCCGTCTTCGCGTTCAACGACGAGTACGCGATGCTCCTGATGCGGGCCCTGCAGGACGCGGGCGTCAACGTCCCGGACGACACGGCGCTGGTCGGCGCCGACGACCTGGTCCTCGGCCGGCTGCTGCGGCCCAGACTGAGCACGGTGCACATCGAACTCCCGGCCGGCCGGGATCTCGCGGAACTCGTCGACCGCGCCGTGCGCAACCCCGGTGCCGACGTCGAGACCCACCACGTCCACGGAGCGACGCTCGTCCACCGCGACTCCAGCTGAACCGTCGTCCGCGGGCGGCGACTTCGGCGGCGCGGTTCTCGTGCGGCGTGACTAGGATGTTGCACGCTCAACCAGTGGGGATGCCGTCGACCACCGGAGGCCGCGTGCTGCTCTGCCGCGCACCGGATCACCGCATCCCGCCCCGCGGCTGACGAACGGCCGCGAACCACACGGGACCCGCGTTCGCTCCGCGCGTCCCGCCGGTGACGAAACGGAGAGCCGCAATGCCGTTGCTCGACCCCAAGACCTGGCAGTCCCATGCCGCCCGACCCCTGTCGGGCCCCGAGTACACCGTCACCGAGCCCGCCACCGGCGAGGCGCTCGGCACGGTCACGCTCGCCACCGGCGAGGACGTCGCACCGGCCGCGCAGGCCGCCGGTACCGCCCAGGCCGCCTGGGCACGCACCC
Source organism: Streptomyces sp. SID12488 (assembly GCF_010548275.1). GTDB lineage: Bacteria > Actinomycetota > Actinomycetes > Streptomycetales > Streptomycetaceae > Streptomyces. The sequence continues at coordinate 165,426 of NZ_JAAGLT010000021.1, read as the reverse complement.
CGCACTTCGTGCGCGCCGGAGTTCTCCGCAGGGCGGGCGACCTGTTCGCCGCGCACGCTGACGAGCTGCGCGACTGGATCGTCCGGGAGTCCGGTTCGATACCCGGCAAGGCCGAGTTCGAACTGCACGTCGCCGCCCAGGAGTGCTACGAGGCCGCCGCCCTCGCCTCCCGTCCGGTCGGGCAGGTGCTGTCCTCGGAGGCACCCCGGCTGTCCTACACACGGCGGGTGCCCGTCGGGGTGGTCGGCGTCATTTCGCCGTTCAACGCCCCGCTGATCCTCTCGATCCGCTCCGTCGCCCCGGCCCTCGCGCTCGGCAACGCGGTCGTCCTGAAGCCGGACCCGCGCACGGCGGTCTGCGGTGGGTTCTCCCTGGCCGCGGTCTTCGCCGAGGCGGGCCTGCCCGAGGACCTGCTGCACATCCTGCCGGGCGGCCCCGACGCGGGCCAGGCACTGGTCGCCGACCCGCTGGTGCCCGTCATCTCCTTCACCGGCTCCACGGCGGCGGGCCGGGCCGTCGGCGAGGCGGCCGGCCGCCACCTCAAGCGCGCCCACCTCGAACTCGGCGGCAACTCCGCCATGATCGTCCTGGAGGACGCGGACCTCGACGCGGTGATCTCCACCGCCGCCTGGGGCTCCTTCTTCCACCAGGGCCAGATCTGCATGACGACCGGCCGGCACCTCGTCCACCAGTCGCTGTACGGGGAGTACGTCGAGCGGCTCGCGGCCAAGGCCGACTCCCTCGCCGTCGGCGACCCGCACCGCGCGCAGGTCCACCTCGGCCCGATCATCGACGGCTCCCAACTCGCCAAGATCCACGGCCTGGTGGAGTCCAGCACGGCGAGCGGCGCCAGGCTCGCGGCGGGCGGCACGCACGAGGACCTCTTCTACCGGCCGACAGTCCTCGCCGACGTCGACGACCGGACCCCGGCCTACACGGAGGAGGTCTTCGGCCCGGTCGCACCCGTACGCCCCTTCACCACCCTCGACGAGGCCGCCGCCCTCGCCTCGGCCGGCCCCTACGGGCTCTCCCTCGGCATCGTCACCCGCGACACCTCACGCGGCCTCGACCTCGCCGAACGCATCCCGACCGGGATCGTCCACATCAACGACCAGACGGTCAACGACGAGGCCGTGGCCCCCTTCGGCGGGGTCGCCGCGTCCGGCACGGGTGCGAGGTTCGGTGGGGAGTCCAACCTGGAGGCGTTCACTGACGTGCGGTGGACCACTGTGCGGGGGGACGTGGCGCCGTACCCCTTCTAGAACGCTGCGGTGCGTCGTCGCCTGCGAGTCCGTCGTGGCTGGTCGCGCAGTTCCCCGCGCCCCTGGGGGCTGCGCCCCCTGGCGGCTGCGCCCACCGGGGACGCGGGTCCCGGCCGGGCTACTCGCCCTGCTGGGCCTGCTGCTCGGCGACCGACTTGCGGACCTCGTCCATGTCCAGCTTCCGGGCCTGCCCGATGACGTCCGTCAGGGCGGCCTCGGGCAGGGCGCCCGGCTGCGCGAACACGGCGACCTGGTCCCGGACGATCATCAGCGTCGGGATCGACTGGATACCGAAGGCCTGCGCCAGCTCCGGCTGCGCCTCCGTGTCGATCTTGCCGAACACCAGGTCGGGGTTCTCCTCGGCGGCCTTCTCGTACACCGGGGCGAACTGACGGCACGGCCCGCACCAGGACGCCCAGAAGTCGATCAGCACGAACTCGTTCTCCGTGACCGTCTGGTCGAAGTTCTCCTTGGTGAGCTCCACGGTGCTGCTCATGGCCTGGTTCCTCTTCTTCCTGCTGTCGGGTCGTTGCCGGTGCGCTCGCACAACACGGCCCGGCCACCGCGTATTCCGCGCCCATACCCGTGTGGCCACGGGCCACGCCACCTACCAGACTGACCCCATGACGGAAACGGAAACCAACGTGTACGACGTCGTGGTGCTCGGTGCCGGACCCGTGGGGGAGAACGTGGCCGACCGCACCCGCGCGGCCGGCCTGTCCACCGCGATAGTGGAGAGCGAACTGGTCGGCGGTGAGTGTTCCTACTGGGCCTGTATGCCCAGTAAGGCCCTCCTGCGCCCGGTCATCGCCCGCGCCGACGCCCGGCGGGTGCCCGGCCTGCGCCACCTCGTCCAGGGCCCCCTGGACGCCGAAGCGGTCCTCGCCCACCGCGACTACGAGACCTCGAACTGGCAGGACGACGGACAGCTCGGCTGGCTGGAGAGCATCGGCGCCGACCTCTACCGGGGCCAGGGACGCCTGGCCGGCGCGCGTACCGTGACCGTGACGGGCGAGGACGGCTCGACGCGGACGCTGACGGCCCGGCACGCGGTCGCCGTGTGCACGGGCACCGGCGCCCAACTGCCCGACCTGCCGGGCCTCGCCGAGGTCGGGCCCTGGACGAGCCGGGAGGCGACCAGCGCCAAGTCGGTGCCCGGCCGCCTGATCGTGGTCGGCGGCGGTGTTGTCGCTGTCGAAATGGCCACGGCCTGGCAGGCGCTCGGCTCGCGGGTCACCCTGCTGGTGCGCGGCAAGGGCCTGCTGCCCCGCATGGAGCCGTTCGCGGGCGAACTGGTCGCCGAGGCGCTGGCGGAGGCGGGCACCGACGTCCGCACGGGAACCTCGGTCCAGTCGGTGACCAGGGAGAACGGCACCGTCGTGGCGGTCACGGACACCGGCGACCGGATCGAGGCCGACGAGATCCTCTTCGCCACCGGACGTGTCCCGCGGACCGACGACATCGGCCTCGACACGGTCGGCCTGGAGCCGGGCTCCTGGCTGTCGGTCGACGACAGCCTCCGGGTCACCGGAAGCGAGTGGCTGTACGGGGTCGGCGACGTCAACCACCGCGCCCTCCTCACCCACCAGGGCAAGTACCAGGCCCGGATCGCTGGCGCCGCCATCGCCGCCCGCGCGGCCGGCACACCGCTTCTGGAGCCCGCCCCCTGGAGCGCCCACGCGGCCACCGCCGACCACGGCGCCGTCCCGCAGGTCGTCTTCACCGACCCGGAGGCGGCGTCCGTCGGCCTCTCCCTCGCCGAGGCGGAGCAGTCGGGCCGCCGGGTTCGCGCTGTCGACGTGGAGTTCTCCTCGGTGGCCGGCGCCGGCCTGTACGCCGACGGCTACCGGGGCCGTGCGCGCATGGTCGTCGATCTGGATCGCGAGACCCTGCTCGGCGTGACCTTCGTCGGTCCCGGCGTGGGCGAACTGATCCACTCGGCGACCGTCGCCGTCGCCGGCGAGGTGCCGCTGGGACGGCTGTGGCACGCGGTGCCGTCGTATCCGACGATCAGCGAGGTCTGGCTGCGGCTGCTGGAGGCCTACCGGGACGGGAAGCAGGAGAACTAGGAACAGCACCGGCGGTCGGAGGAGGCGAGCGGTCAGAGGGGGAAGCCCAGCTCCTCGGCCGCCTGCGCCGGGGTCGGCTGGGCCCACCGCTCCGCCATGGCCGCGCTGGACGACAGCGAGCGCAGCTCCGCGCGGTCGAGATAGAGCGTGCCGTCCAGATGGTCGGTCTCGTGCTGGACGATCCGGGCCGGCCACCCCGTGAACACCTCGTCCACCGCGTGCCCGTACTCGTCCTGGCCCGTGAGCCGTACCGTCGCGGGCCGGGACACCACCGCCTGCCAGCCCGGGACGCTCAGACAGCCCTCGAAGAACGCGGCGCGGTCGGTGCCGACCGCCTCGTACGACGGATTCACCAGCACCCGGAACGGCAGCGGCACACGCCCACGCGCCACCCGCACCTCCTCCGGCACCGGCGCGGGGTCCTCGACGACCGCGATCCGCAGTTCCACCCCGACCTGCGGCGCCGCCACACCGACGCCCGGTGCGGCGTGCATGGTCTCGCGCAGCGCCTCGACGAAGCGGGCCAGCAGCTCCGGGCCGAGCTGCCCGTCGTAGGGCACGGTGCCACGGCGCAGTACCGGATCACCGGCGGCGACGATCGGCAAGGGGCCGCCGACGGCGAGGAGTCGTTCGACCCGGTCGGCAAGGGTGCTCGGGTCATGGGGAGTTGCCATGGCGCCAGGATGTCACGCACCTCCGACACCCGGCGCCCACTTGTGTGACGTACGCCACTGGCAGGGCCGGGAACTCGACGGCCCGGCGGTCCGACTACTGAACCGTCCCCACAGTCCTACCGCCGTCCAGTCGCCCACCGCCGTACACCCTTACAGCCGTGCACCCCCACTGCCGTCTTCCCCGCTCACCGTCCTCAGCCCACCGGAGAAGCCCGCCGATGTCCACCGCTCCCACGACCACGACGGACGAAGTCCCGGACGCACCGGACTCGTCGAAACCCTCCGCCCCGGCGAGACCGTCCGCAGCCGCCACCCTCCGCCCGCTCGTCCTTCGGCTGCACTTCTACGCGGGCCTGCTCGTCGCCCCGTTCCTGCTGGTCGCCGCCCTGAGCGGTGCTCTGTACGCGGCCTCCTTCCAGGCCGAGAAGATCATCTACGCCGACGAGTTCACCGTCTCCGTGGGCGACACCAAGCTGCCGATCTCCGAGCAGGTGGCCGCGGCCCGCAAGGCCCATCCCGAGGGCACCGTCGCGGCCGTACGCCCCTCGCCCGAGGACGACGCCACGACGAGGGTCATGCTGTCCGGTGTGGCCGGTGTCGGTGCGGACCACACGCTCGCCGTGTTCGTCGACCCGTACACCGCGAAGGTGGAGGGCGCGCTCGAGCAGTACGGGTCGACGGGCGCGCTGCCCCTGCGTACCTGGCTCAGCGAGTTCCACCGCAATCTGCACCTCGGTGAGACCGGCCGCCTCTACAGCGAACTCGCGGCGAGCTGGCTGTGGGTGATCGCGGGCGGCGGCCTGGTGCTGTGGTTCGCCCGCCGCCGCACCCAGCGCAAGGTGCGCGGCACCAGCGGACGCCGCCGCACCCTCGGTCTGCACGGCACCGTCGGCGTCTGGGCCTCGGCCGGCTTCATCTTCCTCTCCGCCACCGGCCTGACCTGGTCGACGTACGCGGGCGCCAACATCGACGTCCTGCGCACCTCCCTCGGCCAGTCCACCCCGTCCGTCTCGGCGGCGGCGGGCGGCGAGCACACGGGACATGGCGCGGCGGCCGGTGCCGGGAGCACCGGCGAGCACGGCGTCGGCCTCGACAAGGTGCTGGCCGCCGCCCGCGCAGAGGGCCTGGGCGACCCCGTCGAGATCGTTCCGCCCGCGGACGAGTCCTCCGCGTACGTCGTGAAGCAGATCCAGCGCAGCTGGCCGACCAAGCAGGACGCGGTCGCCGTGGACCCGTCGACCGGCGAGGTCCTCGACGTCCTCCGGTTCGCGGACTACCCGGTGCTCGCGAAACTGACCCGCTGGGGCATCGACGCGCACACCGGGGTCCTGTTCGGGATCGTCAACCAGCTCGCGCTGATGGCCCTCGCGCTCTCGCTCGTCCTGCTCATCCTGTGGGGATACCGCATGTGGTGGCAGCGCGGCCGGGCCTCCGCCTTCGGCCGCCCGATCCCGCGCGGCGCCTGGCAGCAGGTGCCCCCACTGCTCCTCGTGACGCTGATGGCGGGCGTGGCCGTAGTGGGCTACTACGTTCCGCTGCTCGGCATTCCGCTGGCCGCCTTCATCGCCGTCGACGTGATCCTGGGCGAGATCGACCACCGGCGGGGCGGGCGCACACGCGGGGAGCAGGCCGGCGCGAAGTAGAGACGAGACGGCCCGGCTCTCCTCCTTGAGCTGGGGAACCGGGCCGTCCTGTCCATCGTGTCCGTCGTGCGGGGATCTACTCGAAGTCGCCCGCGAGGGCCGAGGCGAGCTTCATGTGCGGTGCGGCCTCCTCGTGGCGACCCTGGCGCTGGAGCGTGCGCCCGAGCATCAGCCGGGCGTACTGCTCGACCGGGTCGCGCTCGACGAGGACGCGCAACTCGGCCTCGGCACGCTGAAGTTGGGCCGAGTGGTAATAGGCGCGGGCCAGCAGCAGCCGGGGTGCGGTCTGCTCCGGCACCTCCTCGACCAGCCCGTCCAGAACACGCGCCGCGCCGGCGTAGTCCTTGGCGTCGAAGAACTGCCCCGCCCGCTCCCAGCGCTCGGCGGCGGTTCCGTGGTCGTAGTACGTGTACGTCGTGGTCTCCACTCGTGCCTCCTTCGGTGGCGGTAACCGGCCGGAGCGGTCGTTCATTCCACCCCTGGTCCGGCCATGGCGGCCAGCTCCGCGTTCGCCCGCTCGTTGATCAGCGACAGCACCCGGCCGGCGGTGGCCAGATCGCCGTCCGGGATACCGGCGTAGATCCGCGCGGAGATCGGGGCGGTCTCGGCGCTCGTGGTGCCGTACAGCTCGCGTCCCGCGTCCGTGATGGTGAGCGAGGTCGTGGACTCGGCTGCCAGCAGCCGGCCCTCGACGAGTTCCGCGACGACCGAGCGCACGGCTGCCTCATCGGTCTTCAGCGCGTCGACGACCTCACCGACCAGCCGCTCGCGGTCGACGGGCCCGTCGGCGACGGCGACGAGCCTGAGCGTCACCGACTGCTGGAAGGTGGCGCCGTGCCGGGCCAGCACGTTTTCGAGGATCGCCCGCCCGGCGTAGTGGGCGAGTGCTATGACGCGGGGATTCAGCGCGGGTGCGCCGGGAGTCGCGGGCGTGGGGGCCGCGGTGGGTGCGCTGGGTGAGGTCATGACTGCTCCTTCTCGGGGTCGGCGTGGAGCGGGGTGTCGAGCAGTAGTGCCAGTTCGCGGGTGAAGTCCCGGGTGCGCTCGCTGTCCAGACCACCGAGGGGCTCCAGCAACTGCTGAAGCAGCCCCTGTACGACCTTGATCGCGCGCCGGGCGACTTCGCTTCCCTCCTCTGTGAGGGCCAGCCGCACCGCGCGGGGGTCCTGCGGGTCCCGGGTGCGTTCGAGCAGACCGGCGGTCTCCAGGGCACGGGCGAGCTTCGACACGTAGAGCGGTTCGAGGCCGGTGTGGTCGGCGAGCTGCCGCTGGCTGGGGCGCTGACCGGCGCGCCGCATGCCGTGCAGCGAGGCGACCAGTGCGTACTGCGCGTGGGTCAGCCCCAGGGGGGCGACCGCCCGGTCGACGGCCACGCGCCACTTCGTCGAAAGACGCCAGACCAGGTAGCCGGGGGTCGCGCCCTCGGATGTCGGACTCATGGTCGATACTGTACATGGCTACTATGTACATGGCTACTAAATTCCCGCGAAGCACGGTGGCGTCGACGGGCCGCGACGGTCAGGTGTCGGTGGCGGCTGTCGTCGGCGTTCGGTAGGTGAGGGGGTCGGCGGAGCGCAGGTGTTCTCTCAGCCCCTGCTCGGTGCTGCTCACATGCAGCAGGGCGGCGGCCTGGCTGAGGGAGGCGTCACGGGTGGACAGCGCCCGGTAGATCGCCTCGTGCTCGGCAAGGGTGCGGCCCGCGGCCTGGGCGTCGACCAGACCACGCCAGATGCGGGCGCGCAGCGTACGGCCGGAGATCGCCTCCAGGAGAGTGAGCAGCGTGTCGTTGCCCGTCGCCGAGACGACGGCGCGGTGGAAGGCCGCGTCGTGGGCGTTGAGCCGCTCGACGTCGTCGCGGGCCTCGCGCATGGCGTCCAGATGGCCCTTGACCTCGGCGAGCTGCTCGTCGGAGATCCGGGTGGCGGCGAGCGCGGTGGCCATGGGTTCGAGGAGCCGTCGTACCTCCATGAGGTCCTGCAGGGCGGCCGAGTCCCCCTGGAGCAGTTCCACCGCCCCGCCGAGGCCCTCGAAGAGCAACCTCGGCTGCAGACTGGTCACATATGTGCCGTCGCCCCGTCGGACCTCCAGGATCCGCGCGACGGCGAGAGCCTTGACCGCCTCGCGGGCAAGGTTGCGGGACAGGCCGAGCTGGGCGGCCAGTTCCGGTTCCGGCGGGAGCTTCGATCCGGGTGGCAGGGCGCCGGTGCGGATCAGCTCACGGATCTGTTCGATGGCCCTGTCCGTCAGTGACAACGCGAACTCCTTCCACGACCGCCCTCATCGGGCGCGTCCGACCTGATCAGTTCCTGGGCGCGAAGATCGTCCCAGAGACGAGGGGGAGCGGGTTCCGAGCGCCCGGGACCGGCGGCTCGGAGTTCCCTCTTCGGCGCACCCTTCCCCGTGGCTTCAGCGGTTGTCCCGGGCAGGGTCGGCGCGCGGAGACGATCCTGGATCTCTTCCTGAGCACGGCCGAAGAGGTCACGAGGAGTTGGCCGACTGTGGCCCAGGGTTCGTCGGCCCGTGGGACGGGGTCGTGCTTCAAGGAGTGCGAGCATACGCGGTCGAGGTGGTCGAAGTGCCCTCACCTGTACAGGATCCGGTATCGGCCGACGACCGGGAGACAGGCGGCGGAGTCCGGGTTCGGGACCCGCGACGGGGTCATCGAGCGAGGTCGTCGAAGACCCGGCCTTCGTACGGATCCGGCGCGTGGACGGAGTGCCCGTCGGATCGCGGCCGACCGGCGCGCTCATCCGGCCCGCTGCGGGGTTCCCTGCTGTCCCACGTGTGAACCGGCCGGGTCTGATGAACGCGCCGGCGACGTGTGGCCGTAGGGCGGGTCGCGCGGGTCGCGCGGTGGGCAGTGGGGGCAGCCCGCGCCCGGGGCGGAAGTGCCCAAGGGCGCGGGGTGGGCCGGTTGGCGGGGCGCTGGTCAGCCGAGCGGGTTGGTGGTGTCGCGCAGGGTGGCCAGGGCCGGGGCGTACATGCGGGCCTTGATGGTGCCGAGCGTGTCGCCGGCCTTCGCCACCTGCGTCTGGGCGATCTCGATGGCGGTGGAGCGCACGGCGTCCTCGGTGACCGACTGGTCGACGATGCCGGCCGCCGCGGCGTCGGAGCCGCCGTAGCGGCGGGCGGTGACCATGGCCTCGTGGGCGGTCTGTGGCGCCAGCCGGGACTGGATGAGGGCGGCCATGCCGGGAGTGAAGGGGATGCTGATGTCCACTTCGGGCAGGCACCAGTAGCCGCGGTCGGCGCGCATGACGCGGAAGTCGTGGGCGAGGGAGAACATCGCGCCGGCGGCGAAGGTGTGCCCCTGGAGCGCGGCCACCGTGATGACCGGCAGCGACAGCAACCGCGCGAACAGTTCATGGACCGAGACGACGTAGTCGTTGTACCGGTCGGCGTGGGCGAACAGCCAGTCCAGGTCGAGTCCGTTGGAGTAGAACTTGCCGGTGGCGGCGGTGACCAGGGCGCGGGGGCCTTCCGCCTTCTCCACCTCGTCGAGCGCGGCACCGACAGCAGTGAGCCAGTCGGGGTGGAAACGGTTCTCTCCGTCTCCGAGGTCGAGGACGAAGACGTTGTCGTGGCGGTCGAGTGAGGGCATGGGGACTCCTTCGAACTGAGCTGACTGGTGTCAAGTGGCTGCGGATCGCGGCCGGGGCCCTCATTCGGCCCTGGGGCGCTCTCGCAGGGCGTAGAGGAGCAGGTCGTGGATCTCGGCGGCGGCTGCCTCGATCGGGTCGGTGCTCTGCTCGGCCCGACACATGATCACCGCGCCTTCGACCGCGGCGATGATGAAGGAACCAAGCCTCCGACTGCGTTCCTCGGTCAGGCCGTGCCGGACGAACAGGGCCGCGAGCGCCTCCTGCCAGCGGGCGAAGACGGCGGCGGCCGAGAGGGCGAGCTGGGGTGCGTCGTCGTTGGTCTCGACGGCCACCGCCACGATCGGGCAGCCGGCCCTGAAGCCGCTCTCCACGAGCCGGTCGCGCCACAGGGCGAAGAACGCGTCGACGGCCTCCACCGGATCGTCCGACCGCGTGGCGGCGTCGATCAGACCCGAGATGAAGTCCCCCGACAGTGCCACCGCCTCGTCGATGAGCTGCGTCCGCCCGCCGGGAAAGTGGTGATAGACCGAGCCCCGAGGGGCTCCGCTGTATGCGAGCACCCGGTCGATGCTGGTCGCGCTTGCCCCGTACTCACGCAGCAGAGCGGCAGCGCTGAGGATCATCCGGTCACGGCTGTCACTCCTGCGCGGACTCATCCGCCCACCACCCTTCCCGGCGTCGAAATGGCTCGCCGAGCGAGCTACCTGCCGGTAACTTATGGGGCATGGCATAGAACATGCAAGAGGGGATCGGGTAGCGGTCTCGGCCATGACCAGCACGGTCCCCCAGGTTTCCCTCAACAACTGTGTGCATCTGCCGATCCTCGGTTTCGGTGTCTTCCAGATCCCGAAGACCAGACCCAACAGGCGGTCGAGGCTGTGCTCGAAGCCGGTTACCGCCTGCTCGACACCGCCGCGGCGTAAGAGAACGAGCGAGCCGTGGGCCGGGCCATCGCCGCCGGCGGCATCCCCCGCGACGAACTGTCATCACCACCAAGCTGTGGGTCCAGGACGACGGCCAGGACAGCGCCGAGCGCGCCTTCGACCGCTCGCTCGACCGCCTCGGTCTCGACCACCTCGACCTCTACCTGATCCACCAGCCCTTCGGCGACTACTACGGCGCCGAGCAAGTGGGCTCTCGCAGACCGCGGCACGGGCGGAAGGTCTGGACCCCGCCGAGTTCGTCGAGTGCTACGTCTCACGGGAGCATCGCGACGGGCGCGGTGATGGCTGCACCATCGCGGCCCTCAGTGGCGACGCCGCGCGTCAGCCGGCGGACATCAAAACAGAGTTCGCGGCAGGGATCGAGAACCTGCTGACGGTCCTCCGGGCCCAGGGCGACACGCCGGGGGAGGTGGACCGGGTTGCGGCCCGCGCCATGGTGATCGACATGCTCGCCCATTCGGTCGGAGCGGTCATGTTGTCGCGGGCCTGCCCGGACGGTTCTCTGCTGGCGGACGAAATCCTCGATGTCTGCCGAAAGGAAATTCTCGCGTCACTGACACACGGCAACAGTGACCAGTCGGAGGCGCGGGGCCTGGATGCCTGACCGCAGCCGACCGACGCGAGCCCAATCCTCCGGGGGCAGGCGCCGGCGCAAAGCGGCTGCGGTTCCGAGCCGTTGATGCGGCGTTCGTAGCCGTCCCTCAACTGATCTTGGCGGCACGGTGGTTCGGAAACGCGAATCGAACCGAGCAATGCCGGGAGGCCTCGGTGTCGTTGTCGTGCGTGCTCATGCCCGTCCAGTGCAACTCGGCTGCCCCACGGTGTGATCGTCATGCCGCGCGGTGGTGGGGCGCCAGGGTGGTGTGGATCTGGTCGCGGATGTCGGAGAGGACGGCTTCGTCGCTGCGGGGCAGGTGCACGGTGGCGGTGGTGCTGATGTGGATGATCGCGGTGATCACCCGCGCCAGCGTCGCCGCGTCGGCGGCATCGATGTACTCGTCGCGGGTGAGCAGGCCGGTGATGCCGTCCTCGAGGCGGTCGGCAAGGGCCAGGCCCGCTTGCCGGTAGGGCTCGGCCGGGTCGCCGAAGACGAGTTCGTGCAGGTATGTGCGGCCGTTCTCGGTGTGCTCCCTCAGGCACTCCACCACGGGACGGATGAGAGCGACGACCGGCTCCAGCACACCCTGCCCGACGGCGGCGTTCGCGGCGGCGAGGCCGACGTCGATGGAGGTGGCGAACTTCTCGTTCTGCACCATGATCAGCAACTCGGCCTTCGTGGACGCGTACAGGTAGAGGGTGCCGATCGCGACGTCGGCCCGGTGGGCGATCTGCTGCGTCGTGACCCCGCTGACGCCGTGTTCGGCGAACAGCTCGCGGGCCGCGGTCATGATGCGCTCGCGCTTGGCCTGTTTGGCCCGCTCGCGGCGCCCGATCGGCATGTGACCGCGTCCCATGGGGACCTCCCTTGACAATAATTCTGAGTGCGCTCATAGTTGAGTGTACTCGGATTGATTGAGAGGGGCGAGGCCCCGGATGTCTCGCTGAATGGCCGAGCCGGCCTTAAATACGGATAAATAGGATGAATGTAAGGAGAGGCGCCCCATGAGAGCGTTCGTCATCACCAAGTACAAGGAGCCGCTGCAGGAGGCGGACGTCCCCGAGCCCACCGTGGGGGAGCACGACGTGCTCGTCCGGGTGGAGGCTGCAGGGCTGAACCCGCTGGATGAGAAGATCCGCGCCGGTGAGTTCAAGCAGATCCTGCCCTACAAGCTGCCGCTGATCCTGGGCAACGACGTCGCGGGCACCGTCATCAACGTCGGGACGGCAGTTCGCGGCTTCAAGCCCGGAGACGAGGTCTACGGCCGGCCCGACCAGGACCGCATCGGCACGTTCGCCGAGCGCATCGCCGTCGCGGAGGGCGACCTGGCGCTCAAGCCCGCTTCGATCAGCATGGAAGAGGCGGGCTCGCTGCCGCTGGTGGCGCTCACGGCGTGGCAGGCGCTGGTGGAGCGCGGGAAGGTGCGGCCCGGGCAGAAGATTCTCATCCACGCCGGCGCCGGCGGGGTCGGTTCGATCGCGATCCAGCTCGCCGCGCACCTCGGTGCGAGCGTCACCACGACCGCCAGCGGTTCCAACGCGCACTTCGTGCGCGCGCTCGGCGCGGACACGGTGATCGATTACCGCACCCAGGACTTCGAGGAGCTCCTGACCGGCTACGACCTGGTGCTGGACAGCCTCGGTGGGGAGACTCTCGAGAAGTCCCTGCGGGTACTCAAGCCCGGCGGCAAAGTCATCGGGATCGCCGGCCCCCCGGACCCCGCGTTCGCGCGTGAGGCCGGCCTGAACCCGCTGCTGCGCCTGGCGGTCGCGGGCCTGAGCGGCAAGATCCGCAGGCAGGCGAAGAAGCTCGGCGTGACGTACGAGTTCCTGCTCATGCGCGCCAGCGGCGACCAGCTCCGCCAGATCACCACCCTCATCGACCAGGGCGTGGTGCGCCCGGTCGTGGGAAAGGTGGTCCGCTTCGACCAGACCCCCCAGGCGCTGCAGTCCCTGTCCCAGGGGGGCATCCGCGGCAAGGCCGTCATCGGCAACAGCTGACCCAGCTCACCCGCCGCAACCGCGACGGGCGACACAGAACACGCAGCGACACAAGACACACAGCGACACAGGACACACGAGGAGAATCCGTCATGAGCAGCACCGATACCCCGAACGAAGCCGTCATCACCTCCTACGCGAAGGCCCCGGCCCGCACCGTCAGTGCCGGTGGCGTCACCTACGCCTACCGCGAGCTGGGCCCGAAGGGCGGTATCCCCGTCGTCTTCTTCGTCCACCTCGCCGCGACCCTGGACAACTGGGACCCCCGCATCATCGACCCCGTCGCGAAGGGCCGTCACGTCATCGCCTTCGACAACCGCGGTGTGGGAGCGTCCACCGGCCAGGTGCCGGACAGTGTCGAGGCGATGGCCGACGACGCCTACACCTTCGTCAAGGCGCTCGGGTTCGACAAGATCGACGTCTTCTCCTTCTCCCTCGGCGGCATGGTCGCCCAGGCCCTGGTGGTCAAGCACCCCGAGCTCGTCCGCAAGCTGGTCCTCACCGGCACCGGGCCCAAGGGCGGCAAGGACATGGACAAGGTCGCCAGAGTCACCTACTGGGACATCCTGCGCGCCACCTTGACCCGGTCGGACCCCAAGGAGTTCCTGTTCTTCAACCGCAACGCCACCGGCAAGCCCGCCGCGCGCGCGTTCGTCAACCGGCTCAAGGAACGCACCGTCGACCGCGACGCGGACATCAAGACCAAGGCGTTCCAGACGCAGCTGAAGGCGATCAAGAAGTGGGGGCGCTCCACCCCCGACAACCTGTCGACGATCACGCAGCCCACCCTGATCGCCAACGGCGACAACGACCGCATGGTCCCCTCGGTCCTGTCGGAGGACCTGCACCGGCGCATCAAGGGCAGTGAGCTGATCATCTACCCCGACTCCGGGCACGGCGGCATCTTCCAGTACCACCAGGAGTTCGCCCCCGTGGCGGTCGAGTTCCTGGCCCGATGACCGCCGCCTGACCAGGAAGAGAAGGGCAGCACCATGAGCACGTCACCGGCCGCCACGTCCCTGGAAGTGAAGAAGCACCTCACCTCCTCGATCCTGCTGTGGGTGCGCACCGACCAGCCCCGCCAGAGGGGCATGGACCACTGGAAGGGCCCGCACTCAGGGATCATCTCCGCCACCCCGGGCCTGAATGAGTACCGGCAGATCCACCTCGCCGAGCACAACACGGGCCTGTGGCCGACCACCGAGGGGGTCCAGACCGCGATCCCCGCCGACCGGAAGATCGACGGCGTCGCGGAAGTCACCTTCCAGTCGGCGCTCGCACCCCTGAAAGGGCGCAAGCAGACGAAGCTGGCCTACGCCGACGAGATCAACGTGTTCCGCCGCACCCTGCTCTACACCGGCCCGCCGAACTCATCCCGCTGGTACGACGTCGCAGGCCCCGGACAGACGGTCGGCGCCCGTACTCTCGTCTACCTGCGCCGTAGAGACGGCGTCGGCGCCGGCGCCTTCCGGAAGTTCGTCAACGAGCAGCTCGCCCCCGCACTCGCCGGCACCGGAGTGCTGAAGGAGCTGCGCACGCAGACGTTCCTGCCCTGGATCGAAAAGCTCTGGGACACCCCGGACGTCGCCCACGACAACCCCCACGACCAGCACTTCCACGCCTCGGTCAGCCTCGGGTTCACCGACACCGCGGCACGGGACGCCTTCTTCACCGGCGACGTGATCGAGGACCTGTCCAACCGGCTGGCACCGCTGGTCTCCGCGATCCACGCCTACGACGTCACCGCCGCCCTCACCTACGTCAAGAACGGCGAAATCCTCCCGCGTTACGAGGAGTGAGCGGCGCGCAGATGGGACGCGGGACCGCCGGATCCGCTCGGCAATCCATCCGCCACGGCTTCCTGGCCCTCCTCGCGCCCCGTCGCCGTCTGATACCCACCATGCATCTGGAACCAGCCATGGGTGAGCTTCGACCTGGCCGCCGCCGACTTCCCCGCCCCCGAGGACCCGGACGCGGTGCCGGCATGGACGAATCTGGTCCTGGAACTCTCCAGAGCGCCGTACATCACCATCGCGGCCATCCGTGGACGCACCCGCGGCGGCGGGAACGAGCTCGCCCTCGCCCTCGATCTGCGCTGCGCCAGCCGGGAGAAAGCGATCTTCGGGCAGCCGGAGGCCGGTAGTGGACTGCTGCCCGGCGGTGGCGGCACCGAACGTCTGCCCCGCGCCATCGGACGCGACCGCGCCCTGGAAGCCATCCTCACCAGCGACGACTACGACGCAGACACCGTCGAACGCTGGGGCTGGATCACCCGCGCCCTCCCCGACAGTGAACTCGACGCCTTCGTCGGCACCGTCGCCGCCCGGCTCGCCGCCTTCGACCGCACTTCACTCGCCTCAGCCAAAGCCCAGATCAACCGGGCATCCCTGCCCCCGGACGCGGACCTGGTCGCCGCGTACGGCGAGTTCACCCGATCCCTCACCCTCCCCGGGTTCCTCACCCGCGCCGCCGGCACGCAGGCCGTCGTCGAACAGGCCGTCGTCGAACAGGCCGTCGTCGAACAGGCCGTCGTCGAACAGGCCGGCATCGACTTCGAGTACCGGCTCGGGCACTACATCGGCATCGCCAACCGGCAACGCTGACACCCGTCAAGCAGCGAGCACGGACGCAGCAGATGCCGCGGCTGTCCTCGCTTGTCGCGGGGCCCACCCGGTTTCCGACGTCAGCCTGTACCTGCCGCCAATGCCGCGAGTGGTGTCAGGGGGAGTGCCCTGGCGGTCGCTGGACGAACTGCACCGGATGATGCTCGGCGACGTGCTCGCCGAGCATCATCCGGTGTGACCGAGTTCACCGACAACGGAGCGGGCCGAACCCGCGGCCCCTGGTACCGCCTGAGCCCGTGGTCCGGGAGCCGCGATGGTCTGTCACCACGGTGGGGCCCCGCTGCTGATCGGGCCGCTGCTGGATCGACCGTCGATATCATCGGCGGCTCGGCGACCGCGACGGTGCACGCCTCCTCGACGCCGGCCTACCGTTCGAACGCCATGGACCACGGGTCCCGGCGTGAGGAGATCACGTCGGGACCGAAGAACAGGCTCAGGCGTTCGTGCTGCGCAGGTCCGGGTAAAGCGCCTCGACCGGGCCGCTCAGAGCCGCCTTGACCCCCTGGGTCAACTCGTCGGCCAGGACCTCGTACTCGTCGGCCTCGACGGCGTCGTAGACCGTCGTCACCAGCTGCGTCGGCGGCATCTTCGGGCCGTCGGCGTGCGCGGCCATACCGGTGTCGACGTAGCCCATGTGCACACCCGTCACGTGGACGCCCATGGGTGCGAACTCGATGCGCAGCGAGTTGGTGGCCGACCACAGTGCGGCCTTGGACGCGCTGTAGGCGCCACCGAAGGCATACCAGCTGGCAACGGAGTGCACATCGATGAGGATTGACCCCTTCTTGGCGGCGAGGATCGGTGCGAAGGCGCGGGCGAGGAGGACCGGTCCGAAGAAGTTCGTCTCCATGTTTGCCCGGATGTCCGCCTCGGTGACGTCCAGCAGGCTCGCGCTCGGCGGGTTGGCGCCCGCGTTGTTGACGAGGACGGTGACGTCCGACGCGGCGGTGGCGGCGGCGGCGATCGACGCGGGGTCGGTGACGTCGAGGGTCAGGGGGACGATGCGTTCGTCGTCCCAGGCGCGGGGGGTACGGGCGGTGGCGTAGACCTTGGCGGCGCCGCGCGCCAGGGCGTCGTGGACGAAGTGGGTGCCGATCCCGCCATTGGCGCCGGTGACGAGGACTACTGCTCCATCGAGAGAGGGCATGGTGTTTCTTCTTTCCAGGGGGTGTGAGGTGCGTGGCAGCGAATGGACGGACCAATGACTGCCCGGCCCACCATGGGAGAATGAGCGGAGCCACATCCGAGCCCACGCGATTCTGACTGTCATCATAACTGAGTACAGTCAGAATCTATTCCTGGAGGACACCGCCATGTCTGTCGCCCCCCAGTCGGTCGGACGGCGCGAGCGGAACAAGCAGGAAAAGCTCGACCGCATTGTCGCTGCCGCCGGCGAACTGTTCGCCGAACACGGCGTCGATGAGGTCACGACCCAGCAGATCGCCGACAAGGCCGACATCGGCACCGGGACCCTGTTCCTCTATGCCAAGACCAAGGGTGAACTCCTCCTGCTTGTGCAGAACGCCAAGTACGCCGAAGCGCTCGAGCGGGGCCGGGCGGACGCCGAGACCGTCCCAGGCGTGCTGGATGCGGTGCTGACGATCGTCCAACCGATCGTGGAGTGCAACCGCACCCAGATCGACAACGGACGCACCTACCTGCGAGAGATGGCCTTCGGCGACCCCGAGGAGCCCCGGCACAGCGAAGCACTCGCCATCGTCGCGCAGACAGAGGAGGCCATCGCCGCCGTGCTGCGCCGAGACGAGCGGGTCACAGAGGGCGACGCCGTGACGCTGGCACACATCGTGTCCGCCGTGATGTTCCTCAGCATGGCGGCGAGCGTGAACATCGGCTTGAGCGTCGAGGAGATCGCGCAGGACATCCGGGGGCAGATCGAGGTCCTGCTGCCTCGCTGAAGCGCGGCCCAGCCGCAGACCCGGGCGATCATCGGAGTGATCTTGCCAAGGGGACGGTCGGCAGCCTTGCACGATGAGTTCGACCTGGAGCCGGGGGTGCCGTCGGCGTACCCGTACGAGGGCGGGTGTGGCGAAGACGGTGCCGAAACCGTCGGGGGCGCTGACGCGCACCGTACCGTGCACAGACGGCGAGTCCTGACCCGCCACGGTGTCGGCGACGCGGTCGACGGCCTCCTCGATCGCACGCGCGTTCTCCGAGACGGCTCTCCCGATGTCCGTCAGCGCCCATCCCTCCGGGCCGCGCTCGATGAGGCGCAGGCCGAGCGGTGCTGGCGGTGCCCGAGACCGGGATCGGGTTCTTTCCGGATGCCGGAGCCAGCTACTTCCTGCCGAGGCTGCCCGGCGCGATCGGCATGTACCTGGGACTGACCGGTCACCGGCTCGACGCGGCCGACGCGCTGTACACAGGGCTGGCAACGCACTTCGTCCCCGCGCACGACCGTTCGCTCCCCGGACTTCCTGGAGGGTGTCCGTGCTGCCCTGGTCGACAAGGACCGCATCCCCAGCTGGCAACGTGCGCCGCTCGGCTGACGGACACTGTCGGCCTGAGCATGTCCGCCGGTGAGCAGGGCATGGCCTCGCACAGGGAGCTGGTCGTGCAGGAGGGAGCGCGTGATGTGATTCTTCGCGCAGGTCCCCCTGCGCGCTCGTCGGTCGCGTGCGGCCGGGGTGATGGGCTGGTCGTGACGCTGCCGACCGGGTATGGAAAAGTAAATTCCGGTGGGATTGGGAGTGACCCATATGGGTGCCTCTCTTCTGCACCGGCTCCCCTGAGGCGGGCGGTGGCGGATGCCGCCGCTGTCTTTTTGATGAACAGGTAGTTCGATCGGGAGCGAGCCGGCCCCTCGCGGGAGCCGGTGGCCCCAGTGGAAAGGAAGCCGTCCATGGACGAGCAGGGTGAGCGCTTCGACGTCGTCGTACTCGGCGCGGGCCCCGGCGGGTACGTAGCCGCCATCCGGGCCGCCCAACTGGGCAAGAGCGTCGCGGTCGTCGAGGAGAAGTACTGGGGCGGCGTCTGTCTGAACGTGGGCTGTATCCCCACCAAGGCCCTGCTGCGCAACGCCGAGCTCGCGCACATCTTCACGCGCGAGGCGAAGACCTTCGGCATCAAGGTCGAGGGTGAGGTCTCCTTCGACTACGGGGAGGCCTTCCGCCGCAGCCGGAAGGTCGCGGACGGCCGGGTCAAGGGCGTCCACTACCTGATGAAGAAGAACAAGATCACGGAGATCAGCGGTCGTGGCACGTTCCTCGACCCGCACACGCTCCAGGTGGCCGACTGCGAAGGCAACACCCGCACCATCGGCTTCGACGACTGCGTCATCGCCGCCGGGGCGAGCCCCAAGCTGCTGCCCGGCACCCGCCGTACGTCGCGCGTGGTGACGTTCGAGGAGCAGATCCTCGCCGAGGACCTGCCGCAGTCGATCGTGATCGCGGGGGCCGGTGCGATCGGTGTCGAGTTCGCGTACGTGCTGCACAACTACGGCGTGAAGGTGACGATCGTCGAGTTCCTGGACCGGATCGCCCCACTGGAGGACGCCGAGGTCTCCGCCGAACTGGCCAAGCAGTACCGGAAGTTGGGCATCGACGTCCTCACCTCCACCCGCGTCGAGTCGATCGACGAGTCCGGCCCGCAGGTCCGGGTCACGGTCACCGGCAAGGACGGCGCCCAGCAGATCCTGGAGGCCGACAAGGTCCTGCAGGCGATCGGCTTCGCGCCGAACGTCACCGGTTACGGCCTGGAGAAGACCGGCGTGCGGGTCACCGAGCGCGGCGCGATCGACGTCGACGGCCGCTGCCGCACCTCCGTGCCGCACATCTACGCCATCGGGGACGTCACCGCGAAGCTGATGCTCGCGCACGCTGCCGAGGCGATGGGCGTGGTCGCCGCCGAGACGATCGCGGACGCGGAGACCATGGAGCTGGACTATGTGATGATCCCGCGGTCCACCTTCTGTCAGCCGCAGATCGCCAGCTTCGGCTACACCGAGGCCCAGGCGAGGGAGAAGGGCTTCGACGTCCAGGTGGCCAAGTTCCCGTTCACCGCGAACGCCAAGGCCCACGGACTGGGGGATGCGACCGGCTTCGTGAAGCTGATCAGCGACGCCAAGTACGGCGAGCTCCTCGGAGCCCACCTCATCGGCCCCGACGTCACCGAACTCCTCCCCGAACTGACCCTGGCCCAGCAATGGGACCTCACGGTCCACGAGGTCGCCCGCAACGTCCACGCCCACCCCACCCTGGGTGAGGCCGTCAAGGAAGCGGTCCACGGCCTCGCCGGCCACATGATCAACATGTAGCAGGCCAACAGGTCGAGCGGAGGATCGACGACTCCTGGCCCGGACGGCGGGCCTGGTTGGAGTGCATTTCGCCTGGTCAGCGCACCCTTCCCCGTGGCTTCAGCGGCGTTTCGGGCAGAGTCGGTGCGTGGAGCGGGGCGCCGTCGTAACCCTTCACCTCGCCGAACCGGGTCCCCTTCGCCCAGTCCTCGCGAGCCTGCACGATCTCCTCCTGGGTCCGCCCGACGAAGTTCCACCACATGATCAACTCCTCCTCGAACGGCTCACCGCCCAGGAGCATCACGCTCGCGTCGGACGCGGCGCGCAGCGGGAGTTCGGTGCGACCGCAGCCGAGATAGAGCATCGAGCCCGGCAGCACCGGCACCCCGTCGACGTGCACCTCCCCGGACATCGCCAGCACCCCGTACTCGAAGTCGGGTACGAGCGGGAGGCGTACGTCGGCGTCGGCGGCGAGTGTCAGGTCGGCGCCGACGATGGGGGTGTACGTCGTGCCGGGCGAGGTCGCGCCGTCGAGGTCGCCCAGGATCACGGTCGCCGTCACGCCGGGTGCCGTGACCGTGGGCAGGCCGGCGTGGTGTTCGAAGTGCGGGTCGGTGTGGCGGTGGCCGTCCGGCAGGGCGACCCACAGCTGCGCCCCGTGCAGGAACCGCGCGTGGGACGCGGGGCTCTCCTCGGAGTGGCTGATGGCCCGGCCGGAGGTCATGAGGCCCAGTTCGCGCGGGCGGATCGTCTGGAGGCTGCCGGTCGAGTCACGGTGCAGCACCTCGCCCGCGTGCAGCCAGCTCACCGTCTGGAGGCCCATGTGGGGGTGCGGCGGCACCTGCATGCCGGGCTCGTCGGCGATGTCGTCCGGCCCGTAGTGGTCGACGAAGGCCCACGCGCCGATCATGCGCCGGCCGAGGTTCGGCAGCAGCCGACGTACTTCGGTGCCCTCCCCGAGCCTTACGCGCCGGGGGCTCAGCAGCTCGCGCACGGGTTCGGCGACGACGAATCCGCGGCCGCCACAGACACTGGGTACGGGCGCGCGGTCAAGGTTGCTCATGGCGCACAACCTAGTCCGGGACCAAGCCTGTACGCACGGGAGCGGTGCCCTTCGGCCCCCCTCGTGCCGACGCGGTGGCACGTGCCTTATCGCTCTCGTTCGTCTAGTGAAAGTAAATTCACCTCGGCTACCGTGCCGTGGACCGCCATCGGCAGGCGTTTCCTGAGGAGTCGACGATGAGTACAGGCGAGTTTCCCGAGGTCAGGACGGCCGCAGGTAGGGTCCGGGGGCGCCGGGAGGGCAGCCTCGCGGTGTTTCGCGGGATTCCGTTCGCGCAGCCGCCGGTCGGGGAGTTGCGGTTCGTGGCGCCCCGGCCGGCGGACCACTGGGACGGGGTGCGGGAGGCCTTCGCGTTCGGGCCGCCTCCTCCGCAGGAGGTGATGGGTCCCGACGCCTCGCTCACCGGCGACGACTGGCTGACCGTCAACATCTGGTCACCCGACGCGGATCCGGCGGCGCGTCGGCCGGTGATGGTGTGGATCTACGGCGGTGCCTACAAGCTGGGCTCCGCCGACGACCCCAGCTTCGACGGCGGCCGTCTCTCCCGCGACGGAGACGTCGTCGTGGTCACCCTCAACTACCGGGTCGGCATCGAGGGGTTCGCCCGGATCGAGGGTGCCCCGGCCAACCGAGGGCTGCTCGACCAGGTCGCCGCCCTGGAGTGGGTGCGCGAGAACGTCACCGGGTTCGGCGGCGACCCCGGCCAGGTCACCGTCTTCGGGGAGTCGGCGGGCGCCGGGTCCGTCGCCGCACTGCTGGCCATGCCGAGGGCGCGCGGACTCTTCCAGCGGGCCATCGCGCAGAGTGTGCCCGGCACGTACTTCTCGGACGCGCTGGCCGGGGACATCGCCGAGGCGCTGGCCGGAGAGCTCGGGCTGCGTCCGACGGTCGCCGACCTGTCCGGTGTTGATCCCCGCAAGCTGCCCGAGGCGGGGGCCGCGCTCGCCCCCCGGATGCGTCAGTACGTACCCAGGTGGGGCGCGGTCGCCCTCACGCCCACCCCGTTCTCGCCCGTCGTCGACGGCGACGTCCTGCCCACAGCCCCATGGGAGGCGCTGGCGGGCGGCGCCGCGCGGGACGTGGACCTGATCGTCGGACACACCCGGGACGAGTACCGCCTCTTCCTCATGTTCGGCGGGCTGTTCGGCCGCGTGGACGAGGAGATGGCGGCGGCGGTTCTGCGCACGTTCGGACCCGGGCCGGACCCGGAGCAGGCCTACCGCGCCGCGTTCCCGGACGCCTCGGCGAAGTACCTGTTCGAACTCGTCCAGTCCGACTGGCTGTTCCGCATGCCGTCGCTGAACCTGGCCCAGGCCCAGGTGGCCGGCGGCGGCCGGGCCCACATGTACGAGCTGACCTGGTCCGCCCCGGTGAACGGCGGAGCCCTGGGCGCCTGTCACGGCCTGGATGTGCCGCTGACCTTCGGCAACTACGGCGATGCCGTCGGCGGCCTCGGCGGCATGCTGCTCGGGCCCACGCCGCCGCCCGAGACCGAGGCACTGTCCGCCCGCTTCCGCTCCGCCTGGACCTCCTTCGCCACCACGGGCGACCCGGGCTGGCCCGCGTACGACAGCGAGCAGCGCCTCGTCCAGCTCTTCGACGCCGAACCGGCCGTCGCCGCCTACCCGGAGGAGGCCTCCCGGCGCCTGTGGCAGCGGCACACTTTCGGCGCGCTGCCACTGACGACGGCGTAACGGATCGGCGGTCCCCGCAAGGGCCGCTACCGCGCGGCCAGCAGCCGCAGCACCCGGTCGGAGACCGGCGTGGGCAGGGCACGCAACGTGCGGACCAACGCCGTTGTCTGCCAGGGGAAACAGGCCTGCGCCGGTTCCCGCTCCAGGGCGCGTACGACGTACTGGGCCGCGCGCTCCTGACTGACCTGGAAGGGCTTGGGCAGGCCGTCCGCGTCGACCCGGTCCGTGCCTACGAAGCCCGGGTGGATCGAGGTGAACCGGATGCCCCTGGGCGCCAGTTCGACGCGCGCGGTGTCGATGAGGGTGCGCACGGCCGCCTTCGCCGCCGAGTACGGGCCCTGGCGGGGGATGCCCATCAGCCCCGCCAGGGAGTTGGTCTGGGCGATCAGACCGCCGTCCCGCTGCTCGCTCAACTGCCGGATCAGCGGGACCAGGTAGTTGACGACGACGTCGTAGTTCAACGCCATGATCCGTGACACGTCCGCCGTGCTCACCCGGTCCATGGCCATGTCCGGCCCCTGACCGGCGTTGAGCAGCGCGATGTCGACGGAGCCGAACTCCGCGACGGCCGCCGCCACGACCCCGGCCGCCGCATCCGGGTCCAGGGCGTCGGCAGTGATGTCGAGGCAGGCGCTGCCCGCCGCCCGTACCTCCTGGGCCACGGCGGCCAGTTCGGGGGCGCGCCGGGCCGTGAGGACGAGCCGGTTGCCCGCCGGGGCGAGCCGCCGGGCCACCGCGGCCCCTATTCCGGACGAGGCGCCGACGATCAGGACAGTCCGGCCGGTGATGGTGGTCGTGGCTGTGGCGGTCACAGGAAGTGGTGGCCCTCACCGCGGAAGGTGGGCACGGTGTCGACCACCGCGCCGCCGCTGACCAGGTGCAAGTCGCCGATGCGCTCGCACAGTTCACCGGCCTTGGCGTGCCGCAGCCACACCCGGTCCCCGATGTTCAGCACGCTCGCGGCTTTGCCCACCAGCGGGGTCTGCACCTCCCCGAAGGACTCGGTGGCGGTGACGCGCAGCCCGGGCGGCCAGGCCAGCGTGGGCAGTCGGTCCTTGCCGAGCGGCCCGGACGCCACCCAGCCGCCGCCCAGGAGCGTCGCGACCGACGACGACGGACGTCGTACGACGGGCAGTACGAAGTACGCGGCCGGGACGGGACGGAAGGCGCGGTAGAAGTCGAACAGCCCCGGACCGTACAGGCCGGAGCCCGCCGCGAGTTCGGTGACGGAGTCCTCGCGTGTCGTGGTCTCCAGGCTGCCCGTGCCGCCGCCGTTGACGAACCGCAGCGATGTCACGGCCCGTACGGCCGCGACCGCGGCTTCCCGGCGATGGCTCAGTTCCTCGACCGAGGAACGCTGCATCGCCCGGACCACGGCCCGCTTGATGGCGTTGCCGGGCTGGTTGTCGCCCATACCGGCGACCTGACCCTCGTACCCCATGATGCCCGTCAGCTCGAAGCCCGGACGGGACACGATCTCGCGCGCGAACGCCTCCGCCTCCTGCGGGGTGTGCACCGGGGACCGGCGCGGCCCCAGGTGGAGCCGGCCGCCCGCGAGGCGCAGGGCCGCGTCCAGTTCCAGGCAGACCTGGATACGGGTCTCGCGGGGCCCGGTGGCGGCGTCGATCAGGTCGAGGTGCTCGACGCAGTCCACCATCAGCGTGATGCGGGACGCGAGCCGCTCGTCGGCGGCCAGTCGGCGCAGCGCCGTGCGGTCGGCGGTGGGGTAACCGACGACGATGTCGTCGAACTCCTCGGCCAGCCACAGGGCTTCGGGCAGGGTGAAGCCGAGGATGCCGTCGAATCCCGGGCGGTCCAGGGCTCGTCGGATGAGGGCGCGGGAGCGCAGCGACTTGCTGGCCAGCCGGATCGGCTTGCCGCCCGCACGGCGTTCCAGATCGCGGGCGTTGGCGTCGAAGGCGTCCAGGTCGATGACGCCGAAGGGAGGTTCGAGGCCGGCGGTCGCCGCCCGCAGGCTGTCGAAGTGGCTTTCGGTCGCGGGAGCCGAAGTGGCTCTGGGGGTGGTGGTGTTGACGGTCATCGGTAGGTGTCTCCCTGTTCGGGTACAGCCGCGGGGGCCGGGACGAGGCCCGTGCTGCGGCGCTTGGCCATGGCTGCCACCTTCGGGATCACGAAGCGCATCAGCCGGGGAAACACACCGGCGACCCGCTGTACGCGTCCGCCGATGGCGGGGTGGACGATTTCGACCGGCTTCTTCACGATGGCGTCGACGATCACCGAGGCGACCTTCTCGGGGGTGAGCGGCTTCTCGGCGAAGGTGATGACCGAGCTGGGATCGGCCATCTCCTGCTCCAGCATGGGGGTCCGGGTGCCGGGCGGATGGATGATGCTGAAGGTCACGGGCCCGTCGCGTTCCTCGATGGCCACACTGTGGTGGAAGGCGCGCAGCCCGTGCTTGGTCGCGCCGTAGGTCGTGTAGCCGGGCAGCGGCATGAACGAGCTCATGCTGCAGATGGTGATGATGTGCCCGTGGCCCTGGGCCCGCATCCGGGACAGGGCGGCCAGCATGCCGTTGATCGGACCGAGCAGGTTCACCTCCACCATGTGCCGGTGCTCGGCCGACGACAACTGGCGCGCGTACCCGGTGTGGATGATCCCCGCGTTGTTGACGAGCACCTCGACCGGGCCGAGTTGGTCCGCCACGGCGTCCAACGCCACCTCCCACGCGGCCTCGTCGCGGATGTCCAGCTCGAACGCGCGGGCGGCAGAGCCCAATTGATCGGCGACCCGGGCCGCGCCGGGGAGGTCGATGTCGGCGAGGGCGACCTGGTGGCCCCGGCGCACCGCCTCGCGCGCGGTCGCCGCACCGATGCCGCTCGCGGCGCCGGTGATCAGGACGACGCTCACCGCGGACTCCCGTCATGGGCGCCCCTGGGCGGGGGAGGGGCGCCGTCCGTTCGCTGTCGGTGCATGGGAACTCCCGGGAAAGTGGGCCGAGTTGATGATGGGCATGCTCAGGATGGCAGGACGTACGCCTCCAGCCGCGCCCCATTGAGACCTGCCGCGCGCTCCGGATCGTCGGTCGGTGTGGTGGCCGCGTACAGGGTGTTGCCGTCGGGTCCGGCGACCAGGCAGCTCAGCGTCTGCTGGCTGGTGGCGACGCGGTCCAGGATCGCGCCGCCGGGCCCGACCCGGACGCACTCGCCGCGTAGCGCGTTGGCGACCCACGCCGTGCCGTCCCGGCCCGGTGCGATGCCGTCGGGGGCGATGGGGCTGGCGGAGCGGGCCGCGATCGCCGGGTGGTCGAGGAGGGCGGAGACACGCCGGGTGGCGCGGCCCAGCAGTCCGGGGTGGTTGAGGGCCCGCCACAGGGCGGACGGGATCAGCGGAGCCCAGGGCCGGGGCGGTCCGAGGCGTCCGTCGGGCAGTACGGGGAGTGCGGTCAGGCGCATCGCCAGGGTCTCGGCGACCAGCAGCGTGGACTCGTCGAGCAGGAACAGGCCGTTCGGGAACACCAACGGCTCGCTCAGGCCCAGCAGTTCACCCTCGGGGGAGAAACAGGCGAGGGGGGTTCGGGGCGGTCCCGGCGGAGCGTAGAGCATTGAGTTGGGCTGCCGGCGGACGAAGCCGTGGTAGTCGAAGCCGAAGTTGCCCACGTAGGCGCGGCCCAGCCGGTCGACGAACATGTCGTTGACGGGACCCCCGGCGATGTCCTTGAGGTCGGCGTGCACGATCAGGGTGCCGTCCGGTTCCCGCCGGTACACACAGTGCCCGTCCATCGAGACGACCAGCATCCGCCCGTCGGGCAGCCAGCCCAGACCCCCGGCCCGGCCAGGGACCTCCGCCACCGTCTCCGGCTCGCCCCGGGTGTCCCAGCGGTGCACCGTCCCGTGGGCGAGGTCGCAGAACCACAGGGCGTCGTCGTGCCAGCGCAGCGACTCAAGGACGCCGAATCCGTCCAGAACGACTGTGGCTCTCGGTCGCACCCCTGCCTCCTGAGGCTGCTCTTGCCAACGTTCGGTTCACGCTACGGTGGCCCAAAGCAGAGAAGTAAGTCAAGCGTCCTGGACAACTGACTTACTTTTCCTCGCCCGGTTGGTTATCCTGACGGACGAACCCACAGGTGGGACCGGTGCGGAGAGGAGAACGCGTGCCCCGCATGGCGGCGAGCGACCGGAGGGCGGAGCTCCTGGAGGCGGCGATCCGGGTCATGGCGCGCGACGGCGTGGCCAAGGCCACCACCCGCGCGGTGGTCACCGAGGCGGACATGACCCTCGGGGCCTTCCACTACTGCTTCGAGTCCAGGGCGCAACTCCTCGAACTCGTCACCGAGACCCTCACCGAGCGGTATGTCGCCGAGGTCCGCGGCCTGTTCGCCCCGCACAAGGACATCCGCGACAGCGTCCTCGACAGCCTGCACGCGTTCTGGAAAGGCTTCGAGGCCAACCCCGGCGAGCACCAGATCAGTTACGAGCTCACCCAGTACGCTCTGCGCAACCCCGGCTTCGAGGACGTCGCCGGGAAGCAGTACGAGATCTTCCTGCGCGCCTTCGTCGGTCTGCTCGAACTCGCCGCGGACAACGCCGGAATCGAGTGGACCGAACCCGTGCCGGTGCTCGCACGGTACGTCCACTCGACGATCGACGGGCTCAACATGACCTGGCTCGTCGACCGCAACACCGCCGACAGTCAGGCCGCGCTGGAACTGCTCGCCGATCACCTCCTCCTGCACGCCCGGCCACGAGCCGTCTGAGCCATGACCTGTCCGGGCCGTGAGCCGTCCGAGCCACGAATCGCCTGAGCCGTGAGTCGCGAGTCGTGAGCCGCCCGAACTGAGCGAAAGGGTGCCGAATGGCGTTCGCCGACTACCAGAACGAGATCTACCTCAACGGGCTGGGCGGTGTCCTGCCCTCCTTCCCCATGGAGTTCGCCGAGCTGGCGGACCGGGCCCGGGCCGCGCTGCCGCCGTCCGTCTGGTCCTACGTCGCCGGGGGCGCCGGCGACGAGCACACCCAGCGGGCCAACGTCGCCGCCTTCACCCGCTGGGGCCTGATCCCGCGCATGTTCGTCGGCGCCGCCAGACGCGACCTGACCGTGGAGATGTTCGGGATGACATTCCCGTCGCCGGTGTTCCTCGCCCCGATCGGTGTCATCGGCCTGTGCGCCCAGGACGGACACGGCGATCTGGCAACGGCCCGCGCCGCCGCCCGTACCGGAGTCCCGATGGTCGCCTCCACCCTGTCCGTCGACCCGCTGGAGGACGTGGCCGGCGAACTCGGCGACACCCCCGGCTTCTTCCAGCTCTACACCCCGACCGACCGGAGCATCGCCGAGAGCCTCGTCCACCGGGCCGAGCAGGCCGGGTACCGGGGCATCGTCGTCACCCTCGACACCTGGATCACCGGCTGGCGCCCGAGGGACCTCGCGACCGCCAACTTCCCCCAGCTGCGCGGGCACTGCCTGGCCAACTACACGAGCGATCCTGCCTTCAGGGCAGCGCTCGGCCGACCGCCCGAGGAAGATCCGCAGGCCGCGATCCTCCGCTGGACCCAGGTCTTCGGCAACCCGCTCACCTGGGCCGACCTGGACTGGCTGCGCTCGCTCACCGACCTCCCGCTGATCGTCAAGGGCATCTGCCACCCCGAGGACGCGCGCCGGGCCCGCGACGCGGGAGTGGACGGCATCTACTGCTCCAACCACGGCGGCCGGCAGGCCAACGGCGGCCTCCCCGCCCTCGACGTCCTGCCCGCCGTCGTCGAGGCCGCGGGCGAGCTGCCCGTCCTCTTCGACTCCGGCGTCCGCAGCGGCGCCGACATCGTCAAGGCCCTCGCTCTGGGCGCCACGGCGGTCGGTATCGGCCGTCCGTACGCCTATGGCTGCGCCCTCGGCGGCACCGACGGCATCGTCCACGTCCTGCGCGCCCTGCTCGCCGAGGCGGACCTGATCATGGCCGTCGACGGATATCCGTCCCTCAAGGATCTCGTCCCCACCGCGCTCCAGGCCGTCTGACCGCCCGGCCACCCTGTTCGACTGGTTCAACCGATCGGTTGAACGGGGATTCATCCGGCAGCTCTCCAGGTCGCTCCGAACAGCCGACGCGGGGAACCTCTCGCCCGCGTCAGGATCGAACCCCCAGCACAGCTCCCCCCATCGAGAGGCCCGCAGAGTGTCCAGTTTCCTCAGCCGACGACGTGTACTCGCCACCGGAGCCGGAGCGGCGCTCGGGGTCGGCGCGCTCGGCGCCACCGGCACTCCCGCCGCCGCGGCCTCGTCCACCGGATCCCACCCGGCAGCGGGCGCCGAGGAGACCCGGACCCTCGACGAGCTGTACCAGGCCGCCCTGGCCGAGGGCGGCAAGCTCGTCATCTACTCGGGCGGCGACGTCGACAGCCAGGGCAACGGCATCCGCAACGGCTTCGCGGCCCGCTTCCCGGAGATCGACCTCAAGGTCGTCGTGGACTACAGCAAGTACCACGACGTCCGCGTCGACAACCAGTTCGCGACCGACACCCTCGTCCCGGACGTCGTCCAGCTCCAGACCCTCCAGGACTTCACCCGCTGGAAGGGACAGGGCCGCCTGCTGTCCTACAAGCCCGCGGGCTTCTCCAAGGTGTACGACGCTCTCAAGGACCCGCACGGCGCCTGGACCGCCGTCGCCGTGATCGGCTTCAGCTACTCGTACAACGTCGCCGCGGTCGGCGCCGACGTTCCGAAGTCCCCGCTCGACCTGATCGACCCGAAGTGGAAGGGGCAGATCGCGTCGTCCTACCCGAACGACGACGACGCCGTCCTCTACCTCTTCAAGCTGTACGTCGAGCACTACGGCTGGGACTGGGCCGCCAGGTTCGCCGCCCAGGACGTCCAGTTCGCGCGTGGCACGAACACGCCCGGGCTGGCCGTCTCCAGCGGACAGAAGGCGCTCGGCGTCGGCGGCTCGGGCTCGCTCGTGGCGCCGTCCACGGCGGCCTCCCGGTGGGCCGTCGCCGAAGGACACCCCTTCATGGCCTGGGGCCAGCGGGCGGCGATCCTCAAGCAGGGCCGCAACACCACAGCAGCCAAGCTCTACCTCAACTGGCAGCTCTCCACCGCCCAGCAGCAGAGCGCGTTCAACGGCTGGTCGGTACGGACGGACGTCACCCCCGCCGGTGGCCTCAAGCCCGTCTGGAAGTACCCGAACGCGAACCTCGACGGCTTCCCCCGCTTCATGGCGGACCGTGCGGAGATCGAGCGCTGGAAGCAGACCTTCGCGCTGTACTTCGGTGAGGTGAAGGGGGATCCGACCCCCGGGTGGCTGGGACTGCACCCCGGGGCGTAGCCGAGAGGCGGAGGGGTCGGGAGGGGGCTGCTGGTCCCTCTCCCGACCCCTCTGTTTCCTTGCATCTTCACACAAGTCATACAGGCGGTCGCTAGACTCGGGGCTCTGTCCGATTGGATCAGTCTGCCCAAGGGGATCTGCCGTGTCCGACCGTATCCCCGTCCGTTCATCGCTGACGGTTCGCGGCGGTCGGTTCACCCGGGAACACGTGTCGCATCTGGCGTTCTTCGTCATCGTGGCGTCCGCGTTGCTGCAACTCGTGCGACTCAACAGCGAGTTGTGCTGGTACATCGCGGCGGTCAGCGGGTTGCTCGCGCTCACCTACACGGGCGGAGTGATGCTGTGGGACCGGCTCGGGGCGGTGGGGCGGGCGGCCTGGATTCCGGTTCTGCTCGCACTGTGGGGCCTCCTTCTCTTCGTCGTGCCGGCCGCGCTGGTCTCCGCCTTCGTGTGGTGTGCCCTGCCCTTGGCGTGCGCTGCGCAGCGCGTGCTCGGCCGCCGGTCCGCGACCGCTGCGCTCGCCCTGATCACCCTTGTCCTCGTCACGGCACTCGTCGGGGCCGACGGCCGGTTCGTGATCGACAGCGTGCTGGTACCCGTGGCGGCCGTCTGGGGCACCGTCGCCCTCTACCGCGCCCAGCAACGGGACGCCGAGGCGCGCCGGCGTCTCGTCGAGGAGCTGCGCGACACACGTGACCTCGTCGCCCGACAGCAGCGCCGGGCGGGTGTGTTGGCGGAGCGGACGCGCATCGCCCGCGATCTGCACGACACCCTCGCCCAGGAACTCGCCGGCGGGCTGATGCTGCTCCAGGCTGCCGACCGCGACTGGGACGACCGGCCAGACGTGGCCCGTACTCGCGTGCGAGCGGTCGCCGACGGACTGGGCACCAACCTCGCCGAGACCCGCCGCATGATCGGGGACCTCACCCCGTCCGCCGTGGCCGAGACCGGCCTCGAAGGCGCGCTGCGCGTCCTGTGCGCCCGCTCCCAGGCCGACGGGACCGCGGCCCAGGTCCGGTTCCGGTCGGTCGGCGACCCCCAGCCCGTCCTCGACGAAAACGCCGCCACCACCCTGTTCCGCGTCGCGCAGAGCACCCTGGCGAACGTCCGCGAACACGCCCACGCGGTGAACGTGCAGGTCACCCTCAGCAGGCGGCAGTCCGACCGGGTGGCCCTCGAAGTCAGCGACGACGGCGTCGGGTTCGACCCGGCCGAGGTGCTCGCCCGTACATCGACGGGCCTCGGCCGCGGCTTCGGACTGCCAGCGGCGCGGGCCAGGTTGCGTGAGTACGGCGGTGACCTGGACGTCAGCGGCGCGCCGGGCCGTGGCACCCGCATCCGGGCCACGGTCTCCGCGCGGCCCCGGCCGCAGACGGCTGCCGGACCCGTAGCCCCCGTCCCCACGGCGACGGCCCGATGACCACGGACCCGCCCGGCGCGGCCGAACCGCTGCGCCTCCTGATCGCGGACGACCACGCCGTCGTACGGGCCGGACTGCGCGCGCTTCTGGAAGGTGAACCCGACATCGAGGTGATCGCCGAGGCAGGCAGTGGTGAGGAGGCTGTCGCTCTGGTCGCCCGGATGCTTCCCGACGTCGCGCTGATGGACCTCCGGTTCGGGAGTCCGGGGGGCCGGATCGACGGGATCGAGGCGATCCGCCGGCTCGCCGCCGAGGCGCCCGGTGTGGCGGTGGTGATGCTGACCAGCTATGCCGGACGGGCCGATGTGGTGCGGGCGTTGGAGGCGGGTGCGCGGGGCTATGTACTCAAGGCGGGGCCGCCCGAGGAACTGTTCCGCGCGGTGCGCGGGGCCGCCGCCGGGGCGCTGGGGCTGGCACCGGAGATCGTCGGGGAACTCGTCGGACAAGTGGTCAACCCGGAGCAGGAGTTGAGCGGACGCGAGGTAGAGGTCGTACGGCTGATGGCCGAGGGGCTCAGCAACCGGGCCATCGCCGGGGCCCTGTTCCTGAGCGAGGCCACCGTCAAGACGCATCTCGTGCGCGTCTACCGGAAGTTGAAGGTCGACAACAGGGCGGCGGCGGTCTCGGAGGCCGTGCGCCGGGGCGTACTCGAACTGACCTGACGCGGAGGGGGAGTTGGAGGAGTATGGAGTGCCGTCCGGACGTCATCCCCGGGCGGTGAGCCAGTCCTCGTCCGCCCAGGTGGCCGTCTGCGGGATGTGTGATCCGTAGTCCGTGGCCCCGTCGACCCGGGCGCGGACGCTCGCGTGCACCTTGGCGTGCGGGGGCAGTCGGCGGCGCCGGTAGGTCAGCAGGGCCCAGACCCAGCCCATCCGGTGCACCTTGCCCAGCGCGTACGTCGGGCGGACAGTCACCTCGCGCCGGTACGCCCCGGGCTTCAGCAGGAGACCCTTGTCGTCGGGGGCCAGGGCGCCGTCCACGACCCACTTGAGGGCGATGGTGGCGAGACGGTGGTCGTCCTCGAAGGTGCCGCCGACGTCCGAGTGGACCCCCGCGAACCACACCTGCTCGACCCCGTCCGGCAGCGCAGGCTGCTCGCCCGGCGTGACCAGGTACTCGCGGTAGGGAGTGCGCTTCTCGTCGATGGAGACCGCGTGCCGGGCGCTGAGGGCGTTGGGGATCTGGCGGGTGTGCGGCCAGCGCAGGTTCCAGCGCAGGATGCCGGCCGCCTTCACGGAGTCCCACATGCCCAGGTACTCGACCGGGATACCGGTCCGGGCCTCCACCGTGATGCTGAACGTGCCCGCGAAATGGTGGAGTTGGACCCAGTCGTCGGCGCTGAAGGTCTTGTTCCTGGCGTAGACGGACACGGCGTACGGGACCAGGTTCTCCAGCCCGGGCCGCAGCAGACCGACCGCCTTGAGCATGCCGGTGAGCGCGCGGGCCGTGTACGCGCCCCGGCTGAAGCCGAACACGTAGATGTGGTCGCCCGGTTCGTAGTGCCGCATCAGATACGTGTACGCCTCGGCGAGGTTGGCCCTGATCCCGGAACCGAGGGCGAGCCCGAAGAGCTTCGACAGCCGACGGCCCACGGCCGTCCAGGCGCCCGCCGCGGAGAACGTGCCGACACCGGGGTCGTAGTACGCGATCTGCCGGGCAGGGTCGGAGAGGTCCAGCATCTCGTAGAGCCGCACGACGTTCGTGTTGCCTTTCGCCTTCAGCTGGTTGCCCGTGCCGTCCAGACAGATGACGAGGTTCTTGGCCATGGCGGGCCTCACCTTCACTGGCGTATGCCAGGACATACAGGGTGTTAAGAAATATAGTAGGAGAAATATAGGAGAAGTGCTTCCAATGGGCATGCTCGGGAGCGGTGGTGTTCCGGAGGATCCATGGCCGGTTCAGTGATCCATCTCGAAGAGGCGGCCGACCCGCCACGCACCCACGCGCTGGTCGTCGGAGTCGGCAGATACCCGCACCTCGCCGGCGGCGAGTCACCCGTCGCCGACTCCGACGGGATGCGTCAGCTCAGCTCACCCCCGCTCTCGGCCCGCGCCTTCGCCGGCTGGCTGCTCGCCGAGTACAACGACCCCGAACGCCCGCTCGGCAGCGTGGCCCTGCTGCTCAGCGAGGAGCATCCGACGCCGTTCACCGACCCCCGCACGCGAACCGAGCACGACGTCGACGAGGCGACCATCGACAACCTCGTCGCCGCGGTCGCCGACTGGTACGACCGGGGCGACAGCCATGTCGACAACCGGCTCCTCTTCTACTTCTGCGGCCACGGCATCTCCCAGGGCGAGGACATGGCGCTGCTCGCCGCCGACATCTTCGCCGACCACCACAACCCCCTCAACGGAGCACTCGACTTCGCCGGCCTGATGAACGGGCTCAAGCGTTGCAAGGCCGGCCAGCAGGTGTTCTTCGTCGACGCCTGCCGCTCCAACTCCGATGTCCTGATCGAGAGTTCGGGCACCCGGTTCGCCGGCCGCACCCCGCTCGGCGCCGGCGCGCGCCCGCTGGACCTGCCCCGGCGGTTCCACATCCCGTACTACGCCACCCTGGCCGGCGACCGCTCGCACGCCCGGCCCGGACAGGTCAGCCTGTTCACCGAGGCCCTGCTGAAGAGCCTCGCCGGGGCCGCCAGTGACGACCCCGAGGGCGACTGGCAGGTCAACACCTCCCAACTCCTCACAGCCATCGACCACTTCATGCACCAACCGCGCTTCGCCGGCGCCGTCGCGGGTGTCCAGGTCCCATCGGTCGGTGAACTGCCCGTCTTCGTCCTGCACCAGCTGCCCGGCGCCCCGGTCGTCCCGGTGTACGTCGGCTGCGACCCGGCCGAGGACAACGCCGAGGCCGAGTTCGTGTGCCGGGAGGACGGACAGGGCGGCCGGGAACGGCTGCGTCGGCCGGCCGACGACATCGACGCGAGCGACCCCGAGTGCGAGTGGGCCATCGAACTCGGCTTCGGCAACTACGTCTTCGAGGCACACCTCGGCGACGAGGAGGTGCGGACCAAGCCGGTCACCGTGCGGCCGGTGTTCCGGCGCGTGCAGTTGGGCAAACCGTCATGAGCACCGGCCTGCGGA
Organism: Streptomyces sp. SID12488; assembly: GCF_010548275.1. Classification (GTDB taxonomy): domain Bacteria; phylum Actinomycetota; class Actinomycetes; order Streptomycetales; family Streptomycetaceae; genus Streptomyces. Next base: position 131,216 of record NZ_JAAGLT010000021.1, on the reverse strand, counting down.
TCACCGTGACGCTGAGCCTCCACGAGTCCGACCTGCCCGACGGGGCGAAGGTCGTCGGCGACATCTACCCGGCCGACGGCACCGGCAGCGCGCACCGGGGCGTCCTCTTCCCCTGCGGGACCTCGGCACCGGCGGCCCGCTACGAGGTCGACCCCGGGCGTTACCTCGTGTCCGCCACGCTGCCCTCCGGCGTCGTGCTGTCCAAGGACGCCGAGGCGAGCGAGGGCCGGGACACCCACGTGACGCTGTGCACCGCGCGCTCGCCCTACGAGTCGCACTCCTGGCAGTACCTGATGGGCAACATCGAGCCGTACGGCGCCTATCACGACGACGAGACGATCCCGGTGCCCCGGTCCCGGGGGTCGCGCTCCGGGGTGTGGACGACGGGCGGGGTGGTGCCGCCGGGTAACGCGGTCTGGGTCGGCGATCCGAAACCGGAGAGCTGGCACTTCGCCCCGCTGCTCGCCCTGACCGAGGGCCCGTCACCGGAACCGATCGCTCTCGACCTGGCCCGCTCGGCGCCGCACACCGTGCCCAGCCTCGACCTGGGCGACGCCACCGCCCGCCTCTACCGCTTCGGCCCGCACGGCCCGCTCGACGAACAGGGCACGTCCACCCTCCAAGGGCCCACGGGCAGAAGGCAGTTCCTCGTCGTCTCGCTGACCGGCGCCGAGTACGTCGTCACCCTGCCCGCACCCTGGGGGAACGCGCAGATCGAGGTCCTGGTCAACGAACGCCAGAGCCCGACCGGCAGCACCGTTTCGGTCGCCGTCCGAGACAGCCGGGTGGGGCCCGCCCTCGGCTATATGGCCCGGGGCGCCTTCGACACGGCGGCGGCGCTGGTCAAGGACGCCGAGGAACTGCTCTACGCCAAGATGGAGAACCCCCTCGCCGCGGTGGCCGGCGCCTATGTCCTGGTCGGCAGCGAGCTCACCGAACGACGGCACCGCTGGGACGCCTGGCTCGACCATCTGCGCCGCGAGTTCGACTGGCTGAGCGACGGCTCACTGCTGTGGGGCATGCGCCATCTGCGCCGCGCCCACACCGAGACCGAGCTGCGCGCGGCGCGGGACGCGCTCGTCGAGGCCTTCGACCGTGGCGTCCCGGTGTTCACCCTGGGCCTGAGCCGCCTCATCCACGGCCTCTCCGAGTTCCCCGACGACCCGGAGTGCGTCACCCGCCTCGACCAGGCCCGTCTGCTGTCCTACCGCGTGGACATGCGCGAGCCGTTCGTGATCGTCGGGCTGCGAGGAGTGCCCCAGTAGTGCCAGAGACCCGGCGACAGACGAGACCCGGTGAGGGAGGCCGTCATGATCCGCTTCACGATGATGCCCGGCGAGGACGGCGACTGCCTGCTCCTGGAATACGGCGACGACACGTTCGTCCGGCGGATCCTCGTCGACGGCGGTCGCGCGGGCACGTATCCGCTGATCAGACCGGTGCTCGCCCGGCTCGACGGGCTGGTCGACGTCCTCGTCGTCACGCATGTCGACCAGGACCACATCCTCGGAGTGCTCGCCCTGCTGGACGATCCGGAGCGGTCGGTGGAGATCGGGGACGTGTGGTTCAACGGCTTCGACCACCTGCTGGACACCGAGGGGTTCGGCGCGCAGGACGGCGAGAAGCTCACCAGTGCGCTGTTGGCGCGGAAGGTGCCCTGGAACGACGCGTTCGGCGGGCGAGGCGCCGAGGTCGGGCGGCAGCTCGGGTGGTTCGACGACGGGTCCACGATGGAGGTGCTCTCGCCCGACCGGCGGCAACTGGCGCGGCTGGCCCCGGTGTGGGTGAAGGAGTGCGCCGCGCACGGGCTGATCCCGGGCCGGGACCCGGACGAGCAGCCCGTCGTCCCCGGCTTCGAGCACTTCGGCGGCGCCGTGGACGTGGAACGGCTCGCCGCGACACCGTTCAAGGCGGACACCTCGCCGACGAACGTCACCAGCATCGGGCTGCTCTTCGAGTTCGAGGACCGGCGGATCGTCCTCACCGGCGACGCGGACGACCGCCGGCTCGTCGACTCGATACGGCCCCGGGCCGAGGCGGCGGGCGGGCGGCTCCACATCGACGTCCTGAAGGTCGCCCATCACGGCAGCGGCCACAACCTCTCCAACGATCTGCTCGGCCTCCTCGACTGCGACCGCTATCTGATCTCGACCAGCGGCGCCCGGCACGACCACCCCGACGACATCGCCATGTCCCGGATCCTCCAGCACGGGGGAGCCCGCAAGGAGATCGTCTTCAACTACCGCGACCGTGCCGCGCTCTGGGACGTCACCTCCCTCAAGAACCGCTTCGGCTATACGGTGACGGCGCCGGAACCGGGCGCGACGGACGGCTTCGTGACCTTCGAACTCTGACCCCGGAGGTCGCTCGGATGGCGGCCCCGGCTTGACAGGCGGACGATGGAAGGGAGTGGAAGGAAACAGGGGGCCGACAGCCATGGAGGGGAATGGGAGGCAGCGGACATGCTGGAGATCAAGACGGTCGAGAAGCCGGACGAGCGGCGTGATTTCCCCCGGGGACACCTCGAAGCCGTACACATGACAGGCCTCGACTTCGCCGTGGGAACCTTCGAACCGGGCTGGCGGTGGTCCGAGTGCGTCGGGCCCGTCGTGGGCACGAAGAGCTGCGAGATCCACCACAACGGTTACGTCCTCCAGGGCCGGATGGGAATCCGCATGGACGACGGCGGCGAGGGCGAAGTCGGCCCCGGCGACGTCTTCGTGTGTCCGCCCGGGCACGACGCGTGGGTCATCGGCGACGAACAGGTCATCGTCCACGACTTCGCGGGTGGCATGGCACAGGAGTACGCGAAGGCACCGGGAAGCTGACCGCTGGCTTACACCGGGAGCAACCGGCCGATCAGTGCGCCGAGTTGGAGGGCATTGCGGCACTCGCACATCTCCACCAGCTCGGCGTACGCGGGCGCGGCCGAGTCGCCGGTGCCCCACTGCGACCGTGCCTCGGGGTTCAACCATTGAATACTCTCCTGGCTGAGGCCAGGAGATTCCTGCTTACCTTGCGGTAGCGGGCTTGACGCGCTTCGCACGCCTGACGACTGCCCTCCCGGCAGCCGGGAGGAGCGCGAGGCCCATCTGGTACAGGTGCAAGACGTTCCGGGCCGCGTTGTGGTCGGCATTGCCCGACCAGCCGCAGTCCGGGTTCTTGCACACGAACACGGCCTGGGACTCCCGGCTGCCGGGCGTGGTGGAGCCACACGCCGAGCAGCGCCGGGAGGTGCCGGGAGCGGGGACCTTGACCACGGTGCCGCCATGCTGGGCGGTCTTGTACGTCAGCATGGTGACGGTACGGCCCCATGCCTCGCCGCTGATGGAGCGGTTCAGTCCGGATTTCTGGGCCACGTTCTTCCCTGGCTCTTCAACCGTTCCCTGGCGGACTTGACCATGTTCGTGATGGTGAGTGCTTCGACCACGACCGTGCCATACGTGCGGGCGATGTCGGTGGTGGTCTTGTGCTGCCAGTCCAGGGCCCGACGCTTGGCTTTCGCGCGCAGTCCTGCGATCCGGTCGTAGGTGTGGTGCAGTCGGCGGCTGGTGCGCTCGCCGGGCTTGCGGTGCCGCTTACGCTGCGCGGCGCGCTGCTCCAGGTCCAGGAGCCCGGCCTTCTCCTTGCCGGTCAGCCACTCGCCGTGCTCGTACGTTTCGCCGTCCGAGAGGGCGACGGGCACGGTGACGCCCACGTCGACGCCGATGTCGGGCCTCTGGTGGGGATCGGGCCTGACCTGAAGGGTCTGGACACGGAAGGCGATGTGCCAGCCGAGCGCGTCCTTGATCAGACGTGCCCCGGTGATCCGGTTCTCCGTGTCGGCACGCTTGCCCACGGGCAGGTCCTTGGTCCACCGGAATCGGACCCGGCCCACCTTGGGAATGTTGACCATGCCCCACCGGCGATGCACGCGGGTGATGTTCAGGTCGCGGCCCTGCGGAATGTCCACGGACATCACCGTACGGAACCGGCCCTTGAAGTCCGGGGGCCCGGCACGGCCCTCCCAGCAGTTCTTCCACGCCTGGAAGTACGTCTTGAGCACCGCTTGCGCGGCCTGCGCGGGCAGAACGGCGAGAGAGCCGATCTCCTCGCGAGCCTGGCGAATCGCGGCGTCGGCGTTCGCGAGAGTTCGCTCCTCCTTCGGCATCATCCGCCACCACGCGTGCAGCAGGTTCCACATCGTGCGGGCCGCGTGCGCCTGATCATCCGCTGCGCGAACCCCGGCTGGTGACAGCGAAAGCCGGGCGCGGTGCCCGAACTGCCGTTTGACCAGGGTGTCTTGACTCACAAGCGGGGAACCTGGCATTGGTTTACGTCACCGCGCTGGAACCCTCATCCCTGTGGCAGAACCGTTCGCCATATTGTCCATAACTTGCGTGTTCGCTTGGTTTTTGTCACCAAGTGCAGGCGGAGGGCGTTCGCCGACGCCATGCTGACCCGCACCGAAGAGGACATGCGGGAGGTCTGCGCCGGCTTCGAGGCAGAGCGGAAACTGTTCAACGCCGGACAGGGCCATGTCCATCCGCTAGTGCACTACCCGCCCGAGTCCAGCCCTCCGAACTGGTCAGTTCACTTGAGGGCGTGTTCCGTGAACTCGCCCAGGAAGACCGTGGTGGCGACGGCGGCCGAGGCCAGATACCCGGTCTCGGCGAGGCGTGCGGAGACGTCGTCGACGGATGTGAACAACGGGGCCTCCAGCGCCGGCGCGAACGGGTTCCAAGCTACTATCTAAGCGCTTGCTCACCGCTTGTGTCACGCATGAATCCGCACGACGGCACTCACGACGGCACTCCGGAACGGGGCCGGCCACCGAAGTGCCCGACCCCTCAAGCCCGTTCACGTCCGTTCAGACGGGGCCTTCGCCGCTCACCAGGACCACCTCCAGGGTGCGCGGACCGTGCACCCCCTCGACCCGGTCGAGTTCGATGTCGCTGGTCGCGGACGGACCGGAGATCCATGTCAACGGCCGCGCCGGGTCCAGGTGTTCAAAGGCCTGGGGCACGGAGGAGACGACCTGGTCGGGCACGCGGACGACGCAGATGTGGTGGTTGGGGACCAGGGTGATCCGGCGGCGGCCCTGGTCCGGGCCGCCGTCCAGGACGATGGTGCCGGTCTCGGCGATCGCGAGGGCGCAGGCCGTGACGACGCTGTCCACCTCGTCCAGGTCGTACGCGGTGCTCACCGCGCTGTCCTCGACCCGGGCGGTGTCCGCGGCGGACAGCCACTCCGGCGGGAGCCCCGGCGGTACGACCACCGACGCCGAGCCGTGCGCGGCCAGTATCCCGGCGAGCACTCCCGGAAGTTCGCCAGCAGTGCAGCGGTGCACGATCGCCCGGTAGTCCGCCAGGTTCTCGGCCAGGAGTTCGACCGTCTCCTCGACGCTGCGGTTTCCGTGCTCGCGCACATAGTCGCGGTCGACGGCCTGGTCGTACGGTGTGTCGTCGCGGGGCACGTCGGAGAGTGCGCGGCGCACCCGGCCGAGGATCAGATCGCGGCTGTTCACTTGCTGGTGTCCTTTCCGCCGTTCGTGCGCTGCCACCAGTCGCGGAACGGCTCCGCCGGTACGGCGGGCAGATCGCGGGTGCCGCTCCAGGCCCTGCCGGGGCCGGGCAGGGTACGGGGGTGGAAGCGCCGGGTACGGGAGGCGAGGCGCTGGCCGGTACGCAGGGCGCCGGGATGGCTGAACGCCCAGCGGGCGGCACGCATCGCGGCCCGCTCGGCGGCGTGGCCCTTCGCGGGCTTCAGGACGACCTTGTTGCCCTCCCGAGTGGCCGGTCCGCCCTCGACGACGCGTTCCCGCAGGTGCACCAGCACCTCGGGGATGTCGATGGCGACCGGGCAGACCTCGTAGCAGGCCCCGCACAGCGAGGAGGCGTACGGGAGTGAGGCGTCGATCTCGCTGGCGGTGCCCCGGAGTTGGGGGCTGAGGATCGCGCCGATCGGGCCGGGATAGACGGAGCCGTAGGCGTGGCCGCCGGCGCGCTCGTACACCGGGCAGACGTTCAGACAGGCCGAGCAGCGGATACAGCGCAGGGCCTGGCGGCCGACCTCGTCGGCGAGGGTGTCGGTGCGGCCGTTGTCGATCAGGACCAGATGGAAGGTCTGCGGGCCGTCCCCGTCCGTCGTGCCGGTCCAGGTCGACGTGTACGGGTTCATGCGCTCGGCGGTCGAGGAGCGGGGGAGGGTCTGGAGGAAGACCTCCAGGTCCTGCCAGGTCGGCACGATCTTCTCGATGCCGACGACCGAGATGAGCGTCTCGGGCAGGGTCAGGCACATCCGCCCGTTGCCCTCGGACTCGACCACGACCAGGGTGCCGGTCTCGGCGACCATGAAGTTGGCGCCGGAGACGCCCACCTTGGCGCGCAGGAACTTCTCCCGGAGGTGGAGTCGTGCCGCCTCGGCCAGTTCGGCGGGGGTGTCGGTGAGGCCCTCGGGGGCCGGGCGGCCCCACTCGCTCATCTCTCGCGCGAAGATGTCCCGGATCTCACCCCGGTTGCGGTGGATCGCCGGGACGAGGATGTGCGAGGGGCGGTCCTTGCCCAACTGCACGATCAGCTCGGCGAGATCGGTCTCGTAGGCCGCGATGCCCTCGGCCTCCAGGGCCTCGTTCAGCCCGATCTCCTGGGTGGCCATCGACTTGACCTTGACGACCTCGGACTCACCGGTCATCCGCACCAGGTCGATGACGATCCGGTTGGCCTCGTCGGCGTCGACGGCCCAGTGCACGACACCGCCTGCCGCCGTGACCGACTCCTCCAACTGGACGAGATAGCGGTCGAGATGGCGAAGCGTGTGGTCCTTGATCCGCTTGCCCGCCTCGCGCAGCTCGGCCCAGTCGGACACCTCGGCGACGGCTTTCGCCCGTTTGCCGCGGATCGTGTGGGTGGCGTGGCGCAGATTGGCGCGCAGGGTCTTGTTGTTGACCGCCTCGTGGGCCGCCTCCGGGAAGGCCGGCATCCCGACGAACGTACCGCCGCTCATACGCTCGGCTCCTCTTCCGTGCTCGCCAGGATCTCCGCGATGTGCACCGGCCGCATACCGGTGCTCAGCCGGGTCATGGTCCCGCCGATGTGCATGAGACACGAGTTGTCGGCGGCGCACAGCACCTCCGCCCCCGTCGACTCGGCGTTGCGCACCTTGTCGGTGCCCATCGCCGCCGAGACATCGGCGTTCTTCAGCGCGAACGTCCCGCCGAAGCCACAGCACTCGTCGGCCCCGGGCAGCTCGCGCAGCTCAAGACCCTTGACGGCCTGGAGCAGCCTGAGCGGCCGGTCGGCCAGCCCGAGGCTGCGCAGCCCGTGGCACGTCGGGTGGTAGGTGACGGTGTGCGGGTAGTAGGCGCCCACGTCCGTCACCCCCAGCACGTCCACCAGGAACTCCGTCAGCTCGTACGTCTTCGGGACCACGGGCGCCAGCGTGGCCGCGAGCCCGTCCCCGCGCCCCTCGGCCCGCGCCCGCTCACCCATCCGCGGATACAGCTCGCGCACCATCGCGCCGCACGACCCGGATGGCGTCACGATCGCCTCGTACTCCCCGAATACATCGGAGAAATGCCGGGCCAGCGGCTCGGCCTCGTGCCGGTACCCGGTGTTGTAGTGCGCCTGCCCGCAGCAGGTCTGCGCCATCGGGAAGTCGACGTCGACACCCAGCCTGGTCAGCAGTTTCACCACGGCGCGGCCCGTGTCCGGATACAGCGTGTCGTTGACACAGGTAAGGAACAGTGCGACACGCATCGCGGCTCCTAGCGATCGATCATCGGATGAGTGCAGAGTACGCGGAGGTCACGCGCCGGGGAATCCCCGGCTCACCGGACTTCGGTGAGCCGGGCCTCGGCCGCGCGCCAGGCCGCCGGGTCACCTGACGGCTCGTAGCGGGTCAGCGGCTGGGTACGGGCGAGCAGCCGGCGCATGTCCGTACGGTCGCCGACGAGTCCGTGGGCCCTCGCCTGGACGAGGACGTTGCCGAGCGCGGCGGCCTCGGCGGGACCCGCCACCACCGGCAACCCGCAGGCGTCGGCGGTGAGTTGACACAGCAGCGCGTTGCGCGTCCCACCCCCCACGATGTGTACGGCGTCGACGGCATGCCCGGCGAGCCGCTGGGCGTCCGCCACCGCCCGCCGATGGGCGAGGGCGAGGGAGTCGAGGATGCAGCGGGTGATCTCGCCCGGAGTCCCGGGCACCGGCTGCCCGGAAACCCGACAGGCATCGGCGATCCGCTCCGGCATCCGCCCGGGCGCCAGGAACGACGCGTCCCCCGCGTCCACCACGGACCGCAGCCCCGGCGCCTCGGCCGCCGCCCGCAGCAGATCGCCCAGGTCCGGGTTCCCCCAGGCCCGTACACACTCCTGGAGCAGCCACAGCCCCATGATGTTGCGCAGATAGCGGACCGTGCCGTCGAGCCCCAGCTCGTTGGTGAAGTTGGCGGCCCGGCTCTCCTCGGAGAGGACGGGCGCTTCCAGCTCCAGGCCGGCCAGGGACCAGGTGCCGGTGCAGATGTAGGCGAACCGCTCGTCCACTGCCGGAACGGCCGCCACCGCGGAGGCGGTGTCGTGCGACCCGACCGTGGTCACCGGCACCGGCCCGGCGAGCCCGGTCTCCTCCAGCACCTCGGCCCGCAGCACGCCCGCCGGATCACCGGGCTGGCGCAGCGGCGCGAACAGCCCGAGGTCGATGTCCAGTCTCCGCGCGATGTCATGGGCCCAGTCGCGGGTGCGGGGATCGATCAGCTGGGTGGTGGAGGCGTTGGTCAGCTCGGTGCCGGCCTCGCCCGTGAGCCAGTACGTCAACAGGTCCGGGATGAGCAACAACCGCTGGGCGGCGGCCAGTTGACGTGTGTCACGGGCCGCCGTCAGCTGGTAGAGGGTGTTGAAGGGCGCGTACTGCAACCCGGTCGCCGCGTACAGCTCGGCGGCCGGGACACTCGCCCACATCTTCTCCGCGACACCCTCGGTGCGGGCGTCGCGGTAGTGCACCGGGTTGCCCAGCAGGGCGCCGTCGGCATCCAGCAGCCCGTAGTCCACGGCCCAGCTGTCGATGCCGACGGAGTCGAGTTCTCCACCGCAGTCGGTACCCGCCGCCCGGAGCCCGTCGAGCACACCCCCGTACAGCGCGAGAACATCCCAGCGCAGCCCCTCGGGCACCCGCACGGGCCGGTTCACGAACCGGTGCGCCTCGGCCAGCTCCAGCGTGTCGGGCCCGACCCGGCCGACCATGACGCGCCCACTGGAGGCGCCGAGGTCGACCGCGGCGTACGACTTGACGGTCAGGCTCATCGCAGGAAGGCCGCGGCGACGCCGGCGTCGACCGGTACGTGCAGCCCGGTGGTGTGCGTCAGCTCGCCGCCGGTCAGCGCGAACACGGCGTTGGCGACGTGCTCGGGCAGTACCTCGCGCTTGAGGATGGTCCGCTGCGCGTAGAACTCGCCGAGCTTCTCCTCCTCGATCCCGTACGTCGCCGCACGCTGGGCACCCCAGCCGGCCGCGAAGATCCCGGAGCCGCGCACGACACCGTCGGGGTTGATGCCGTTGACCCGGATGCCGTGCTCGCCCAGCTCGGCGGCCAGCAGCCGCACCTGGTGCGCCTGGTCGGCCTTGGTCGCGGAGTAGGCGATGTTGTTCGGCCCGGCGAAGACGGCGTTCTTGGACGCGATGTAGATGATGTCGCCGCCCAGCTCCTGCGCGATCAGCACGCGCGCCGCCTCGCGAGAGACGAGGAACGAACCGCGCGCCATGATGTCGTGCTGCAGATCCCAGTCCCGCGCCGAGGTCTCCAGCAGCGGCTTGGAGATCGAGATCCCCGCGTTGTTGACGACGAGATCCACCCCGCCGAACGCCAGCACGGCGGCCCGGAACGCCTCGGCGATCTGCTCCTCGCTCGTCACATCGACGGTGACGGCGACGGCCTTGTCCGCCCCGCCCAGCTCCTCCGCCACAGCCTGGGCGTTCTCCGCGTTGAGGTCGGCGACGACGACACAGGCGCCCTCGGCGACCAGCCGTTCGGCGATCGCCCTGCCGATCCCGCTACCCGCACCGGTGACGAGAGCGACCCGAGTGGCCAGCGCCTTCGGCTTCGGCATCCGCTGGAGCTTCGCCTCCTCCAGGGCCCAGTACTCGATGCGGAACTTCTCCGACTCCTCGATCGGCGCGTACGTCGAGACCGCCTCGGCCCCGTGCATCACGTTGATCGCGTTGACGTAGAACTCACCGGCCACCCGAGCGGTCTGCTTGTCCTTGCCGAAGCTGAACATGCCCACGCCGGGGATCAGCACGATCGCCGGGTCGGCGCCGCGCATCGCGGGGGAGTCGGGCAGGGCGTTGCGCCCGTAGTAGGCCGCGTACTCCTCGCGGTACTCGGCGTGCAGCTCCTTGAGCCGCGCGATCGCCTGGTCGAGGGGCGCGGAGGCCGGCAGATCGAGGACGAGCGGCCTGACCTTGGTGCGCAGGAAGTGGTCAGGGCAGGAGGTACCAAGGGCCGCCAGCCGCGGGTGCTCGGCGCGTGACACGAAGTCCAGCACGACGTCCGAGTCGGTGAAGTGCCCGACCTGCGGCTTGTCCTGCGAGGCGATGGCCCGCACATACGGGGCGAGCGCGGCGGCACGCTCACGCCGCTCCTCGGGCGCGAGGGCCGCGTACCCGTCGAGAACCGGGCCGAACGGCTCGGCCTTCCCGCGCTCGGCGAGGAACGCCTCGGCCGTACGGATGATGTGCAGCGAGTTCTTCTCGCACTCCTCGGCGGTGTCGCCCCAGGCGGTGATGCCGTGCCCGCCGAGGACGCATCCGATCGCCTGCGGATTGGCGGCCTTCACGGCGGCGATGTCCAGGCCGAGCTGGAACCCGGGGCGCCGCCACGGCACCCACACCACGCTGTCCCCGAAACACTCGGCGGTCAGCTTCTCCCCGTCGGCCGCGCAGGCGAGCGCGATACCGGAGTCGGGGTGGAGGTGATCCACGTGCGCGGCGTCGACGAGCCCGTGCATCGCGGTGTCGATGGACGGTGCCGCCCCACCCTTGCCGTGCAGGCAGTAGTCGAACGCGGCGACCATCTCGTCCTCGCGCTCGACGCCCGGATAGACCCCCTTGAGCGCGTGCAGCCGGTCCAGCCGCAGCACGGCCAGCCCACCCTCGGTCAGGGTCCCCAGGTCACCCCCGGACCCCTTGACCCACATCAGCTCGACATCACCCCCGGTGACGGGATCGATATCGGTCCCCTTCGCGGACGTGTTCCCACCCGCGTAGTTGGTGTTCCGGGCGTCAGCACCAAGCCGACGAGACCGTGCGATGAGGGCGGCGGCTTCGGGATGGATAGCCATGCGAGTCAATCCTTACGTGATGTGTGGCGCCCCTATAGGGGCGCGGGGAACTGCGCGACAAGCCACAACGAGCTGATGGTCCGCGACGAACCGAACCTGGCAGACGAGACCCGGAAGTCACGCCCCCCAACCGGCCTGCTCCCCACCAACCCGCTCCGCGGCGATCTTCGAACCCCACCCGGACCGGGCATACGCGGCGATCGGATCCCCGTCCAACCCCAGCTCCTCCCGAACCTCCACGAGCAACGGCCGCACATCCGTGTTGTACGCGTCCATCAACACCGCGTTGGCGGCCAGCACATCCCCGGCCCGCTGAGCAGCACCCAACGCCGACGCGTCAACAAGGAGTGCCTTCGCCGTCGCCTCCTGAACGTTCATCACCGACCGGATGATCGCCGGAATCTTCGCCTCGATGTTGTGGCACTGGTCCAGCATGAACGCGACCTCGGGCACGAACCCGCCGCCCCGGATCACCTCGTACATGATCCGGAACAGCTGGAACGGGTCCGCCGAGCCGACCATCAGGTCGTCGTCCGCGTAGAACCGCGAGTTGAAGTCGAACGCGCCGAGCTTCCCCTCGCGCAGCAGCGTCGCGACGATGAACTCGATGTTGGTCCCGGGCGCGTGGTGCCCGGTGTCGACCACGACCTGTGCCTTCGGGCCGAGCTTGAGGCAGTGCGCGTACGCCGTGCCCCAGTCCGGGACGTCGGTCGCGTAGAAGGCCGGCTCGAAGAACTTGTACTCGAGGAGCATGCGCTGGTCGTCGCCGAGCCGCTCGTACACCGCGGCCAGGGCCTCGGAGAGCCGGTCCTGCCGCTCACGGATGTCGTCCTGACCGGGATAGTTCGTCCCGTCGGCGAACCACAGCTTGAGGTCCTTCGACCCCGTCGCGTCCATGATGTCGACGCACTCCAACAAGTGACCGAGCGCCTTGCGGCGCACCACCGCGTCCGGGTGGCAGATGCTGCCGAGCTTGTAGTCGTCGTCCTGGAAGGTGTTCGAGTTGATCGCGCCCAGCTTCAGGCCGCGCTCCCCGGCGTACTTGGCAAGAGCCGCATAGTCCTCGACCTTGTCCCACGGAATGTGCAGGGCGACGGTCGGGGCCACACCGGTGAGGGCGTGCACCTGGGCCGCGTCGTCCAGCTTCTCGAAGGGGTTCCGGGGGACGCCGGGCTGGGCGAACACCTTGAAACGGGTCCCCGAGTTCCCGTACGCCCACGACGGCGTTTCGATGGCCTGGGTCTTGAGAGCGGCCTTCACCGCGCTGAGGTCGGTCACTTCAGGACTCCTGTGGCATCGGTCGGAACGACTGCTGGGAATCAGCACGCGGAACGACGGTCTGATGAAACGATTCAGAACGGGAAGCTATGAGCAGCCCGAAGGGGTGTCAAGTCCTCTGACCGTTTCGGCCTACCGTGACTTGCCTGTGACCTTCGACTATCGAAAGAATTTCGACACATACCCATTGACGTGACATGTCTCCCGTGTCTAACGTCCCGGCAACCCAGTTGAAACCTTTCACGACGTCGTGAGGCCAGTCCCACCGGCGTCGTCGAGGAGCCCTCATGACCCACCCGTCCGACCCGGGGCCGGCCCCTGTGCTGGCACTCAAGGACATCTCGAAGTCCTTCGGTGCGGTGCGTGCCCTGCGGGACGTCTCCATGCAGCTGTTTCCCGGCGAAGTGCACGCACTCGCCGGTGAGAACGGCGCCGGTAAGTCCACCCTCATCAAGACGCTCGCCGGCGTGCACCGACCGGATGCCGGCCAGGTGCTGCTCGACGGCGCGCCCGTCGTCTTCCACGGCCCCGGCGACGCCCGCGACGCCGGTATCGCCGTCATCTACCAGGAGCCCACGCTCTTCCCGGACCTGTCGATCGCCGAAAACATCTTCATGGGTCGCCAGCCCCGGCGCGCCCTCGGCCGGATCGACCACAAGGCCACCCACGCGGCGACCGCCGCGCTGATGAGGCGCCTGGGCGTCGAACTCGACCCCGACCGCCCCGCACGCGGCCTGTCCATCGCGGACCAGCAGATCGTCGAGATCGCCAAGGCGCTCTCCTTCGACGCCCGCGTCCTGATCATGGACGAGCCGACCGCGGCCCTCACCGGCAGCGAGGTGGCCCGCCTCTTCGGCGTCGTCCGCACCCTGCGCGAACAGGGCGCCGCCGTGCTGTTCATCTCGCACCGGCTGGAGGAGATCTTCCAGATCTGCCAGCAGGTGACGACCCTCCGCGACGGTGCCTGGATCGCCAGTGAGCCGATCGACGGCATGACCGAGGACGATCTCGTACGCCGGATGGTCGGCCGCGACCTCGACGAGCTCTACCCGAAGCAGGACGTGGAGGCCGGCGAGGTCGCGCTCAGCGTGCGCCGGCTGACCCGCGAGGGTGTCTTCACCGACGTCTCCTTCGAGGTCCGGCACGGCGAGATCGTGGGCCTCGCCGGACTCGTCGGCGCCGGCCGCACCGAGGTGGCCCGAGCCGTCTTCGGCATCGACCGCTGGGACGCCGGCGAGGTCGAGGTGGACGGCACGCTCCTGACGAACGGAGCGCCCTCCACGGCCATGGCCGCCGGGCTCGCCCTCGTCCCCGAGGACCGCCGCGCCCAGGGCCTGGTGATGGACATGTCCATCGAGCGGAACATCGGCCTCACGGGTCTTCGCACGACCGTCAAGGCCGGGCTGATGGACCGGGGCGCCGAGCGCAGCCGCTCCCTCGACTGGGCCGTGAAGCTCCAGGTGAAGTACGCCCGCATCGCCGACACCGTCAACACGCTGTCCGGCGGCAACCAGCAGAAGGTCGTCCTGGCCAAGTGGCTCGCCACCGGGCCCAGGGTGCTGATCGTCGACGAGCCCACCCGTGGCATCGACGTCGGTACCAAGGCCGAGGTGCACCGCCTGCTCAGCGAGCTGGCCGCCGACGGTGTGGCCGTGCTGATGATCTCCTCCGACCTGCCCGAGATCCTCGGAATGGCCGACCGCGTGCTCGTGATGCACGAGGGCCGCCTCGCCGCCGAGATCCCGCGCTCCGAAGCAACCGAGGAAACGGTGATGGCCGCAGCCACCGGGAGGGCCGCCGCATGACGGTGACCGCCCCCAACCCCGCCCCCGCCGCCGAGGTGCCCAAGTCCAGCGGCACCCGGCTGGTGGACCGCGTGTTCAAGATGCGCGAACTCGCCATCCTGGTCGTCTTCCTGGTGATGATCGCCGTCACCCAGGCCGGCAACAGCGAGTTCCTGTCCGAGCAGGGCATCAAGGACCTGCTGCTGAACGCGACGATCCTGGTCCTGGTCGCCACCGGCCAGTCGCTGGTGGTCATCACCCGCAACGTCGACCTGTCGGTCGGCTCCACGCTCGGCATCAGCGCCTTCGCCGCCGGCCTCTACCTCCAGGACGGCGGAAACCCCGTCGTGGCCATCGCCCTGGCCGTCCTCCTCGGCATCGGCTTCGGACTCCTCAACGGACTGCTCGTCAGCTTCGGCCAGGTACCCGCTCTCGTCGTCACCCTCGGCACGCTCTACATCATCCGCGGCATCGACTCCATCTGGGTCGGCTCACGGCAGATCACGGCGGCCGACCTCCCGGACGGATTCGTCGACTTCGGGTCGGGTGGCATCACGGCGGTTCCCTATCTCGCGCTGATCGCACTCGCCGTCCTCATCGCCACCGCCTACTACCTCCGGCAGTACGGCAGCGGCCGTGAGCTGTACGCGCTCGGCTCCAACCCCGAGGCCGCCCGGCTCGCCGGTATCCCCGTACGCAAGCGGATCCTCACCGCGTACACCTTCTGCGGCGGACTCGCAGGACTCGCCGGCGCGCTCTACCTCGCGCGGTTCGGCAACGTCGACTCCAGCACCGGCAACGGGTACGAACTCACCGTCGTCAGCGCGGTCGTGGTCGGCGGTGTGGTCTTCACCGGCGGCTCCGGCAGCGTCTACGGGGCCGCGCTCGGCGCCCTGCTGCTGACCTCCATCAACAGCGTGTTGCCCGCGCTCGGCGTCAGCTCCGTGTGGGTCATGGCCATCAACGGCATCCTGCTCATCCTCGCCATCGCGGTCGACCGGATCGTCGCCCTGCGCGTGGCGTCCGCCCTGAAGAAGAGGAACGCCCGCCATGGCTGACTCGTCGCTCGCGCGCGCCATGCGCGGGGCCTCCCTGAAAAGGTGGGACTCCGCCGTCGGTGTCCTCCTCGTCGTCGTCCTGCTGCTGTCCTTCGGGTTCGTGGACGGGTTCGGCAACGGGCTCAACCTGTCCTTCCTGATCGGCAACACCCTCCCGATCGCGCTCATCGCGCTCCCCATGACCCTCCTCGTCGTCTCCGGCGAGATCGATCTGTCCGTCGCCTCCACCGCCGGACTCTCCGGCGCCGTGATGGGTGCCCTGTGGAACCAGGGCCTGACGATCGAGGTGATCATCCCGATCTGTCTGCTCCTCGGAGTCGTCTGCGGGCTGGTCAACGGGCTGCTCGTCACCCGCCTCGGGCTGCCCTCGCTCGCCGTCACCATCGGCACCATGGCCGCCTACCGGGGTATCGCGCAGATCGTGCTCGGCTCCGACGCGGTGACCGACTTCCCCACCCAGTACCTGGACTTCGCCGCCGGACGCATCGGGGACACCTTCATCCCGTACGCCCTGCTGCCCTTCCTCGTGCTGCTCGCGATCGCCGTGGTCGTGCTGCACGCCACCCCGTTCGGCCGCTCGCTGTTCGCGATCGGTGCGAACGAGGAGGCGGCCCGCTTCGCCGGCCTCCGGGTCAAGCGGCAGAAGCTGATCCTGTTCGCGGTGACCGGTCTCACCGCCTCACTCACCGGGATCTTCTGGGCGCTGCACTACGCCAGCGCTCGCTATGACAACGCGACCGGGCTCGAACTCTCCGTCATCGCCGCCGTGTTGCTGGGTGGCATCGACTTCGACGGGGGCAAGGGGACGCTCGGTGGCGCCATCGCCGGGGTGTTCTTGCTAGGCGCGCTACAGAACGTGATGAGCCTGCAGGATGTTTCGGCCCAGTCGCAGATCGTCGTCACCGGGATTCTGCTGGTTCTGTCCGTGCTTGGACCTCGGGTCGCTCGGCAGGTCTCACTGGCCAGGGCGTCTCAAAGGCTCACGTAAGTAAGGCCGTTCGTTTGCTGCGGGCCGGCTGTGGCTGGTCGCGCAGTTCCTCGCGCCCCTGAAAACGGGGCGCTCCTCCTCACCCTCTGTTTGTAAGGAACCCTCATGCGCAAGTCATCCGTCCGCCGGGCCTCCGCGGCTCTCGCCGCTGCCACCTCGCTCGCTCTGGCGCTCACCGCCTGTGGCGGCACCACCAAGAACGACGTCAAGGACGAGGGTGCCTCGGCCGCCGTGACCGGCAAGGCCGACCCGAACGCAGCCACCAAGAAGGGCCTGACCGTCGGCTTCCTGCCGAAGCAGGTCAACAACCCGTACTTCACCTCCGCCGACAAGGGCGGCGAGACCGCGCTGAAGGCGCTGGGCTCCAGCTACAAGGAGGTCGGCCCCAGCAGCGCCACCGACACCTCCGGGCAGGTGTCGTACGTCAACACGCTCACCCAGCAGCAGGTCGACGCGATCGCCGTGTCCGCGCAGGACCCGGGCGCGCTGTGCACCGCGCTCAAGCAGGCGATGAAGAACGACATCAAGGTCGTCACCTACGACTCGGACACCAAGACGGACTGCCGCAACGCCGCCGTCTCGCAGGCCAGCGCCGAGGACCTGGGCCGCACCGAGGTGCAGCTGCTCGCCGAGCAGATCGGCTACAAGGGCGAGATCGCGATCCTGTCCGCCGCCCAGACCGCGACGAACCAGAACATCTGGATCGACTTCATGAAGAAGGAGCTCGCGGACCCGAAGTACAAGGACATCAAGCTCGTCAAGGTCGCGTACGGCAACGACGACGCCCAGCAGTCCTTCCAGCAGACCCAGGGCCTCCTCCAGGAGTACCCGAACCTGAAGGGGATCATCTCCCCGACCACCGTCGGCATCAAGGCCGCCGCCCAGTACCTGTCCGGCTCGAAGTACAAGGGCAAGGTCAAGCTGACCGGCCTCGGCACCCCCAACGACATGCGCAAGTACGTCAAGAACGGCACCGTCGAGGGCTTCGAGCTGTGGGACCCGGCGAAGCTCGGCGAGCTGGCCGCCCACACCGCCGTCGCGCTGGTCTCGGGTCAGATCACCGGCAAGGAGGGCGAGACCTTCAAGGCCGGCGACATGGGTGAGTACACCATCGGCAAGGACGGCGTGATCAGCCTCGGCAAGCCGACCGTGTTCACCAAGGACAACATCGACCAGTTCAACTTCTGACAGTTCAACTTCTGATTGGCCAGGGGCTGTTGATGCAACGCGTGTGCTTTCTGCTGAAGGTCAGGGCGGACCGCCTCGACGAGTACCGCGAGCGGCACGCCGCCGTGTGGCCCGAGATGCTCGACGCGCTCTCGGCCACCGGCTGGCACAACTACTCGCTCTTCCTGCGCGAAGACGGCCTGCTGGTCGGCTACTTGGAGACCGAGGACTTCGCCGCCGCCCAGGCCGGCATGGAAGCCGCAGAGGTCAACGCCCGTTGGCAGACGGAGATGGCGCCGTTCTTCGAGTCGCTGGACGGCGCCCGCCCCGACGAGGCCATGAAGCCCCTCACCGAGGTGTTCCACCTCGCCTGATCACCCCGCAATTCCTCCCCCCATTCCCGTAATTCCGCTCATTTCGCAAGACAACGGAGTCCCCGAGATGAATAGACGTACGTTGCTGGGCGCCGCCCTCGCCGGTGCCGTGGTGACCCCCGCCTTCGCCGTCGGCAGCGCCCGCGCCGCCGACCCCGGCCCCTCGGTCACCCAGACCGGCAACACCACGCTCGACTCACAGGCCGTCTTCTTCGTCTCCTACGACGGGCTGGTCAACAACAACTCGTTCCAGAAGAACGGTCTGTTGACGTACAAGGGCTACCAGTACGCGGTCTGGTACACCGCCGACAAGAACGCCGTCGTCGGCCGACGTGTCCTCGGCGGCACCACCTGGTCGACGGTCCAGGTCGGGCACACCCTCAAGTCCAACGACTCGCACAACGTCATCTCCATGGGCGTCTCCAGGACCGACGGCCGACTCCACCTCAACATGGACTCGCACAGCGACGGCTTCACCTACGTCAAGTCGGTGGCCGGGCTCCTGGACAACCCGTCCGGGCTCAGCTGGATCGCGTCCCGCTTCGGCACAGCCCAGTCGACGCTCGACGGACTCGCGCTCACCACCCAGTTCACGTACCCGCAGTTCGTCTCCACGCCCGAGGGCAGGCTCCAGCTCAGCTACCGCGTCGGCATCTCCGGCAACGGCCGCAACGCCCTTGCCGAGTACGACGGTTCGACCTGGACGGCGCTCGGCGAGTGGTCCAGCTCCACCGGCACGTACACCAGCGAGCACGGCTCGTCGACGGTCCGCAACATGTACCTGCACGGCATCGACTACGACAAGAACGGCCGGCTGCACTCGTTCTTCACCTGGCGCGAGCAGAACGGCGCCGTCATGTGCAACAGCGGCGGCATCACCAACCACGACACCGGTTACGTCTACTCCGACGACCGGGGCCGCACCTGGCGCAACAACGCGGGCACGCTCGTCGGTACCACCGGCGGCTCCGACAAGGTCGCCGTCACCGACAGCGGCCTGGTGGTCGACGCGCTGAACCCGGACCACTCCCTGATGAACCAGGAGAGCCAGTTCACCGACTCGTCCGGGCTGCCGCACGCGATCATCAGCTACGTCCCGGGCCGCTTCGGCCAGTGCACCACCAACTACGTCACCAACCGCACCGCCAACGGCCGCGCCTTCCACCTGCGCAAGAACTCCGCCGGCACCTGGCAGAAGACCGAGATCCCGGTCCCGCTGAACTCCAGCCAGCGCACCAAGCTGGTCCTCGACAAGTACGACAACGCCTACGCGATCTTCCCGTTCGGGCGAATAGCCGGCGCCTCGAAGTCCTCCGGGTACACCGACTGGACGGTGCTGTTCGACGGCAGCGGTCTGAACGCCTTCGGCGAGGTCGTGGTCGACGAGACGCGGGTCGCCCAGGACAACGTCCTGTCCGTTCTCTACCAGGAGAAGTCGAGCGGTACGACCCCCTCGGCACTCCATGTCGTCGACTTCCGGCTTCCCGCATGACCGGAACGATCAGCGGATTAGTCAAGGGCGGGCAGGCCGCTAATGTAAAGGCCTGCCCGCCACCGTTCATTTCCCTGGAGGTCCCCGCCCGATGGCCCAGCCGGTGGGAATCAAGGACGTGGCACGCGCCGCCGGAGTCTCCGTAGGCACGGTCTCGAACGTCATCAACCGCCCGGACTCGGTCGCCACCGAGACCCGTGCCCGTGTGCTGTCCGCGATCGACCGTCTCGGCTACGTCCGCAGCGAGTCGGCCCGTCAGCTGCGCGCCGGGCGCAGCCGGATCATGGGGCTGCTCGTCCTCGACATGGGCAACCCCTTCTTCGTGGACGTGGCGCGCGGTGCCGAGCGGGCCGCCCGTGACGCCGGGCTCGGTGTGATGGTCTGCAACAGCGCGCAGAGCGCCGGGGAGGAGGCCGACTACCTGTCGCTCTTCGCCGAGCAGCGGGTGCGTGGCGTGCTGCTGACCCCGGCCGACGCGACGGGCCGCAACATCGAGTCGTTCCGCCGTCACGGCATCCCCTTCGTGCTCGTCGACCGGGTCGCCGAGGGCACCACCGAGTGCTCGGTGTCCGTGGACGACGTCGCGGGCGGCGCACTGGCCGTGCGCCATCTCGTCGACGCCGGACACCGCTCCATCGCGTACGTCAGCGGACCGCCCAGTTTCAACCAGGTGCGCGACCGCCGTACGGGTGCCATGAACGCGCTCGCCGAGGCCGGCCTCAGCCCCTCGGCCCTGCGTGAGCTGCCCACCGAGCGCCTCGACGTAGCCGCGGGCCGGGACGCCGGCGCCCGCCTCCTGGGCCTCGCCGACCGCCCGACCGCCGCCTTCTGCGCCAACGACCTGCTCGCCCTCGGCGTCCTGCAGGCCATGTACGCGGCCGGTGTCGGTGTCCCCGACGACCTCGCGATCGTCGGCTACGACGACATCGAGTTCGCCGCCGCCGCTGCCGTCCCGCTGACCTCCGTACGCCAGCCCGCCGTGACCATGGGCGCCCTGGCCGCGGAACTCCTCCTGGAGGAGACCGAGACGGAGGCGGAGTCCGGCGGGAGGCGGCACTCCCACCGCAGGGTCGTGCTCCAGCCGGAGCTGGTGGTCCGCCGCTCCAGCCTTTCGGCGCGCTGAGCCTGGACTGACCCGGGGTTCAGTACCGGATTCCGCACATCTGCGTGATCCCGGGGCTCGGCAGCGCCCCGGGCATGTGCTGAACTGGGGCGGCCTGAAATCCAACCGTCTCGGGAGCCCTGTTGACCGTCAGCTACCGCCAGCCCGGTGTCGTCCTCACCGACCGCCGTTTCACCGTGCCCCTGGACCACGACGACCCCGGGGGCGAGACCATCGAGCTGTACGCCCGCGAGGTCGTCGCCGGCGACAGGGCGGGCCGGGACGACCTGCCGTGGCTGCTCTACCTCCAGGGCGGTCCGGGCTTCGGGGCGAATCGTTTCGTCGGCCAGGGGGCCTGGCTCGGCCGAGCCCTGGAGGAGTTCCGTGTCCTCCTCCTCGACCAGCGCGGCACCGGCGCCTCCACCCCCGCCAACCGCCAGACGCTCCCGCTGTGCGGCGGGCCCGTCGAACAGGCCGCCTACCTGACCCGCTTCCGCGCCGACTCGATCGTCCGGGACTGTGAGGCCATACGCCCCTCGGTCACCGGCGGCGCCCCCTGGACGGTCCTCGGCCAGAGCTTCGGCGGCTTCTGCGCGGTGAACTATCTGTCGACGGCGCCCGAGGGACTGTCCGCCGCCCTGATCACCGGCGGCCTCCCCTCCCTCGACGGGCACGCGGACGACGTCTACCGGGCCGCCTATCCCCGTATCGAACGCAAGGTCGCCGCGCACTACGCGCGTTACCCCCAGGACGTCGAACGGGCACGGCGGATCGCCGAGTACGTGAGCGTCCACGAGCCGGTCCTGCCGAACGGCTACCGGCTGACCGTCGAGGCCTTCCAGTCCCTCGGCATCCTCCTCGGCGGCGGCGAGGGCAGCCACCGGTTGCACTACCTGCTGGAGGACGCCTTCGTCCCCACTCCTCTGGGCCCGGCCCTGTCCGACGCCTTCCTGGAGGAGGTCCAGGGCCACTTGTCGTACGCCGGGCATCCGCTGTACGCCCTCGTCCACGAGGCCTGCTACGGCCAGGACACCCGCCCCACCGACTGGTCCGCCGAGCGGGTGCGAGCGGAGTTCCCGCAGTTCGACGCGGGCAAGTCCCTCGCGGACGACGGCCCGTTGCTGTTCACCGGCGAGTCCGTGCACCCCTGGATGTTCGACGTCGACCCGGCCCTGCGCCCCCTGCGCGAGACCGCCGAACTCCTTGCCGCCCACACCGACTGGCCGCCCCTGTACGACCGTTCACGCCTCGCCGTCAACGAGGTCCCGGTCGCCGCGGCCGTCTACCACGACGACATGTACGTCGACACGGGCCACGCCCTGGAGACCGCGCGCACGATCCGGGGCCTTCGCACCTGGGTGACGGACGAGTTCGAGCACGACGGGGTGCGGGCTGGCGGCCCCCGGGTGCTCGACCGGCTGCTCGCCCTGACCCGCGACGAGGTGTGACGGCAACCAGGTGTTCAGGCGGCGACGGAGAGTCCGCCGCCGCGCAGCGGGCCCACGGCTCGTCCGTCCGGCAGGAGTTCACCCGTGTCGTCGAAGACGATGGTTCCGTTGCAGAGCAGGTTCCAGCCCTGTTCCGGATGGGCGGTGACGATGACGGCCGCGTCATGGTCCGGGCTGTCGACGGTCGGGCACGAAGGCTGATGGGTGCACATGGTCTCTCCCGCGTCTCAAGGGTCTGCCTCTGTAGTAGCGCAGGTTGTTTTCCTCTGTATGTGGAGACCCCGACACGCCGGGAAATTCATCTGTGAGGTGACGGTTCAGGCAGCCGCCAACTCCGGCCCCGGGGACCGGCGTTCGAGATGCAGCCGCAGTCCCTCCGGTATCACCGTCAGCCGTTCCGCAACCCGCAGCCGGTAGTCCGGGTCGGGCTTGAGGTCGTAGCGGCGCAGGAGCAGGCCGAGGACGAGTGTCGCCTCGTGCAGGGCGAACTGGCGCCCGATGCACGCCCGGGCCCCGGTGCCCCAGGGCTTGAACGCGTGGGCGGGGCGGGAGCGCACGGCCGCCGCGTCGAAACGGTCCGGGTCGAAGCGGCCGGCGTCGGCGCCCCAGACGGCCGGGTCGCGGTGCAGGAGCGGAGCGAGGACCAGCGTCCAGGCGCCCTCGCGCATCGGATGCTCGCCGCCGAGCACCGTGTCGTGGCGGGCCTCGCGGGCGAAGCCGGGCGCAGTCGGCCACAGCCGCAGCGACTCGTCGAGCACCCGGCGCACGTACCGCAGCTTGGCGACCTGGTCGTAGCCGGGGACGGCCGCCCCGCCCCAGACCCGGTCCACCTCGGCGCGGGTGCGGGCGGCGACCTCCGGGTGCCGGGAGAGGTAGTGCAGGGCGAAGGAGAGTGCGCCGGAGGTCGTCTCGTGACCCGCGATGAGGAAGGTGAGGACCTGGCGGCGCACGTTCTCCGGCGCGAGGCGTTCGCCGGTCTCCGGGTGGGCGGTGTCGAGCATGCGGTCCAGCAGATCACCGGTGCCGCCGCCCGTGTCGTCCGACGCCCGGCGGGCCCGTATCAGCTCGTCGACCGTGCGGTTCAGGTACGCAATGCCCGCCTCGTTGCGGCGCGTTGCCCGGCGCAGCAGCAGCGGGGCGAGCGGGGCGGGGACGATGTTCAGATACTGCGCGTGGTTCAGACTCCCCACCATCGCCGTCACGAAGGGGTGCGGGCGCTCGCGCTCGAAGGACCCGAAGTCGTGCCCGAAGCCGGTGCGCGCGATCGTCTCCAGGGTCAGCTTGGTCATGTCGCCGGGCACGTCCACCGCACGGCCCGCGACCAGTTCCCGGTCCCAGTGGTCGGTGAGCCGCTCGGCCACGGCCAGCATCATCGGGTGGTAGCCGGCCATCGCCTCGCGGCTGAAGCCGGGGGCGAGGACGTCGTGCGCGAGTTGCCAGTTGGGCTCGTCGTTGTACGCCGTGAACAGCCCGTCCCCGGCGACCGGACGCAGATTGGCCACCCCGAGGCCCACATGCTTGGCAAAGCGTGACTCGTCCGCGAGGTCGCCGGTGAGATCCGCGCCCCACACGAACACGATCTCCTTGCCGAACGCCCTGCGCCGGAAGATCGGCCCCAGCGGCAGCCCGATCCGCATCGAGTCCTGGAGGGGCGTACGGGGACTGACACCGACCAGGTCGCCGAGCAGCGGAATCCGGTGGGGCGGACGCGGAATCCGGTGCAGCTCCGGCCAGCCCAGCTCGGCACTGCGGAATCCCCTGGACGGAGGAGCGGTCCGGGTCGCCGTCTCGGTCATGACGCCATCTCCCTTGATGCAGGGGTGTGTTGATGCTGTTGTACATGGATTCAATAGCGGGGTCAGTCTGATCCCGCTATTGAATCGGCGTCAAGTAAAGTGCGGACATGGCCGCGAAAGAGGGTGCGCGCACGCGTCGTCGGCTCAGCACCGAGGAGCGCCGGGAGCAGCTCCTCGCGGTCGGGGCGCGACTGTTCTCGGAGAGCCCGTACGACGATGTGTGGATCGAGCAGGTCGCCGAGATCGCCGGGGTCTCGCGCGGGCTGCTCTACCACTACTTCCCGACCAAGCGGGACTTCTTCGCCGCGGTCGTGGAGCGCGAGAGCGAGCGCATGCTGCGGATGACGGCCACCGTGCCGGGCGTTCCCGCGCGTGAGCAGCTCGACGCGAACCTCGACGCCTTCCTCGCGTACGTCGAGGAGCACGCGCACGGCTATCGCGCCTTCCACCGTGCCGACGCGTCCGGCGACCAGGCCGTACGGAAGGTCTATCAGCGGGCGCTGGCCGCGCAGGAGCGGCAGATCCTCGCGGCGCTGACGGCCGATCCGGAGTTCGGGCGGCTGTCCGAGGAGCGGCCCGACCTGCGGCTCGCCGTCCGCGGCTGGCTGGCGTTCACGACCGCCGTGTGCTTGGAGTGGCTGCGCGGCTCGGACCTGTCCCGGCAGCAGGTGAGGGACCTTTGCGCGCGGTCGCTGCTCGGCACCCTCGCGCCCTGAGGTCGCCTGCTCGTGGTCGGTCTCTTGCGGGAGGTGGTTGGCGTACGCCCGGATCTTCGATAAGTTAGGCAAGGCTTACCTAAGGAGATCGGGATGGGTGACAGTCAGACCTGGACGGCCGCGCCCGCAGCGGCGGAACGCGCGCGTTCGGTGCTCGCCGCCGCGTGGTCCTGCGCGGTGACCGCGGACGGCGGACGCGAGGAGTTCGTCGGCGCGCACACCGTCGGCGAGGACGGCCGGATGGTCCTGGACGTACCGGCGGACAGCACGCTGCTCGCCGCCGCCGTCTGCGCCCCACGCGGCGAGCCGTCGGCCGTGCTGGAGTTCGCCGACGTCTCGCCCGTCCCCGTACGCAACCGGATCCGCGCCCGGCTGTGGATGGCCGGCTGGTTCTCCGCCGAGGGGGAGCAGCTCGCGTTCCGTCCGACGCGCGTGGTGCTGCGCCAGACCTCCGGTGCCGTCGTCGTCGACCTCGCCGAGTTCGCCGCGGCCGCGCCCGACCCGCTGGCCACGGCCGAGGCGGGACTGCTGAGCCACCTCGCCGACTGCCACGGCGACGCCGTCGAGCGCCTCACACGTCTGGTCGAACCGGACAGCCTGCACGGCGCCGTCAAGGTCCAACCGCTCGCCGTGGACCGGCACGGGCTCACCCTGCGCATCGAGCGGGCCCGCACCCACGGCGACGTACGGCTGGCATTCCACCAGCCCGCCGACACCGTCTCCCAGCTCACCGAGCGCATGCACATCCTGCTCACCCAGGCCAGCGCCGCCTCCTGCCCCCGCGCGCTACAGCGGCAGCGCACAGACGACGACGGGTGACGCGAACGGCTCGTCCGCGAGCCGCAGTTCACCGCTCGCGCGGTCGACGTGGAAGACGCTGACCGTACTTGAGCGCTGGTTCGCCGCGAACAGCAGGTTCCCGTGCGGCGAGAGGGCGATGTGGCGAGGGAAGTCGCCCGCGACCGGCACCGTGCCGAGGAGCCGGAGACGGGCACCGGCCGCCTCCACGGCATACCGCGTCAGACTGTTGTGCCCCCGGTTCGCCAGGTACGCGTACCGTCCGTCGGCGGTCACCACGAACTGGGCCGGGTAACTCGTGCCCGCACCCGTCCCCGTGGACTGCGCCTCCCCGATGTCCAGGCGCCCGGTGGCGGGGGAGTAGGCGCAGACGGCGACCGTGTTGTCGACCTCGTTGGCAAGGTACGCGTACCGGCCGCCGGGGTGGAAGGTGAGATGGCGCGGGCCCGCGCCCGGGCGGGTCCGGGCGCGCGAGACCTCGGTGAGCGAGCCCCGGGTGATGCCGAGACGGTACGTGTAGACCGTGTCCGTGCCCAGGTCGACCGCCAGGACGTGGCCGCCGTCCGGGCTGGTGAGGAACTGGTGGGCGTGCGGGCCCTGTTGACCCGGGCCAGGCGCCGGACTGGCGTGCGTGACCAGGTCGGTGCGCTCGCCCAGCGCGCCCGAGGCGTCGATGGGGTGCACCGCCACGCTGCCGGAGCCGTAGTCGGCGCTGAGCAGCCACCGCCCGCTGGGATGTACGGACAGATGGCACGGCCCCGCGCCGCCGGTGCTCCGGGTGCCGAGCACCCGGAGCCGCCCGCCCTCGCCGCCGAGCCGGATCGCGGTCACGCCGCCGTCCTGGTGCTCGTTCACCGCGTACAGGGTGCGGCCGTCGGGGTGCGCGGCGAGGTAGGACGGGTCGGCCACGCCCGTGAGGGTTCCGGCGCCGGTGACACGGCCCGAGACCGGGTCGTAGGTCGCGAGGCCGAGGCCTGCGCCGCCGCCCTCGACGGATGTGTAGGTGCCGAGGAAGAGCGGGCGGGGAGCAGCCGGACGGGGGGCGGACGGCGCGGGTGACGCCGGTGCGGGTGCTGCCGGCGTGCCGGCGGGCTCCACCGGGACGGCCGCCATCGTCCGCGCCGGGACCGACGCCGTCGCGGCCGTCCCCGCCGCCGCGCCCACGAACCGGCGCCTGCTCCAGCCACTCATGCCCGCACCCTGCTTCTCCGCCGCGTCGGCCGTGATCGGCCGTCACCGGCAACTCTGACGCGCGTCACCCCTCACATGCAAGAGGAGCAATGTGCGTTGCGCATGCTGCAATGCGAGTACGGCCTACCACTCCCCGTCCTCCACCGGCTTGCCCGTCAGCGGCTTCACCTGCCCCGGCGACGGCGCCTGCCAGGGCTCGTGGTCGTCGCCGAGCCAGTCACCGACCGGCTTCACGGCCGTCAGGGGGTCCGTGGGCGTGAGATCCTCGGCGTCCTCGTCGAAGTAGTCGAACCAGGGCAGGCCGGCCTGCGTGTACGCCGCGCGGTCCACGGGCGACGGGGGCGGGTCCTCCCCGGTGATGCGGCGCCACTCCGGCGGCGTCACGAGGTGCACGAACACGCGTCCGGCAGGGTGCCCGGACCATGCCGTGAGCGGCCGGTCGTCCCGGTAGACCTCCTGGCGCATGGAACCGCCGACGCCCAGACCCATCGCCGCCCCCGACCGCTGCGGCCCCGCCACGCCACCGGGTGCGGGCGGGGCGGCCATCGCCATGGGCGCCATGGGTACGGCCCCGCCGTACCCCCCGGTCGAAGCGACCGCAGCCCGGGCCCGCTCCGCCCGGCGCTGCTCCTCCTCACGCCACCTCACCAGTTCCGCGTCGGTCAGCGGGAACGACTGGAGCTGCACGCCGCCCCACACCTCCTCGCCCGTGACCTGGCCCTCGACGGTCGCGCCCAGCCCGAGCGGCACCGCCACGAACTGGCGGACCGTACCCTTGCCCGAGTTGATGCCATCGAGCCAGGGCTGACGCGGCAGCACCACGTAGTTCTGCGGCTTCCTGGACAGCCGGTCGCTCCACGGCTCGCCCGACACCGCGCACACCTTGCCCACGCCCACCTGCAACGCGGCGGGCTGCGTCGTGCCCCCGAAGCTCAGCCACATCGCCTCGCGCAGATACACCGGCAGCAGCACCCCACCGCGCGCCCGCCAGGCCTCCGGCACCGTGTCGGCGTAGTCGGCGACCCGGCGGACCGGGAACTCGCCCAGCCCCGGAGGCAGCGGATGCGTGCCGGTCTCCGGCAGGCGCAGAGTGCGGATGAACCGTACGGCCACACCGCCCGGCAGTCTGAGTGTGTTCCCGTCGATCCGCACACCGGAGTCACCCATGCGCAGCCCCCTCAATCCCGGTTGGTGCCAGTCCTTCTGTTCTATGTGACTTCGTCACATAGAACGACGTGACACCGCCTTGTGGTTCCTGCCCGGCACGCGCACATGTCTCATGTACGTCCCCAGCCGGGTCACCCAGGGCATCCGCTCCCGCTCCTCACGCGTGCAGCGGTCCAGTTCCTCCAGCAGCCTCCGCGAGCGGTGCTCGGTGTCCAGCTCGTCGAGGATGCGGTTGACCTCGGTCAGGACGGCACCGTGCAGCTGCCACTGCCCCGCGTCCTGCTGGATCTCGGCCAGGAGCAGCTGGGCGAGCTTGTCGCGGGTGGCTGTCGCGGCCTGGAGCTCGGTGGCGAGGCGGTTCTCCGCCGACTCGGCGCTGACACTGACGTCGGTGGTGACGAGGACCGCGAAACTGACCACCGCGTCGGCGATCTCGGCCAGCAGCCGCTCCAGCGCGGCACCCGTCTCCGGGGCGAACAGCCGCTCCGGCTCCCGTTCCTTGGCCAGGTCGGTGAGGCTGCGGGCGAGGACACGCAGGACGACCGTGCAGATCTCCAGTGTGTCCAGGCCGGTGCGCAGCACCACCCGGTGCAACAGGCCTTCCCGGACACGCGGGTTGAGCCGCAGGCTGTCCTCGGCCTGTTTCAGGGCCGCGTCCACCTCGACGATGTCGTGGTCGAGCCGACGGGCCTCGTGCAGCCGGGCGGTCGCGTGGTCCACGGGGGTGCGGCCGGCGGCCTCCTCACCCATACGCAGCATCAACTGCCGTACCCGGCGCGCCAGCCCCTCGATGGACTCGCCGGCCGCGTCCACCCACACCGGTGGAGCGAGCAACAGGTTGAAGGCGAGCCCGACGACCGCGCCGATCAGGGTCTCCAGTACCCGCGCCCAGGCCGTGTCCCCGACCCGGGTGACGCCCAGTACCAGCATCGCGCTGATCGCCACCTCGGGCACGAACTCGCTGACCCGCACCAGATGCCCGACCGCCAGCGAGGCCAGGATGATCAGCCCGAGGCTCCACCACGTCAGGCCCACCAGCACACTGAAGCCGATCGCGATGACGACCCCGGTGACCACGGAGTTCACCCGGCGGATGCCGGTGGTGATGGTGGCGTAGAGGGTGACCTGGACGACCAGGAGCGCGGTCAGCGGGGCGGTGAGCGGCGCGGCCTCGGGACTGAAACGGAGCGCGACGACGTACGCGATCGTCGCGGCTGCCGCCGACCGCAGGGACTGCACGACCACGGGCTCGCGGCGCTTTCGCACGAACCGGACGACGGACGCCGCCCACTCACCTGGTACCACTCGCATGCGCACGCCTCCCTTCCCACAAAGGAACCGAGCCTACTCAGCGAAGCCATCGAGCGCGCGGCAGGCGGAGGGAGGCATTCCTCACGTGATCGGGGAGTTTCCCGCGTTGACCAAAAAATTGTGGATCTTCGGGGCCGCCGGGTGATCTCCTGGTGCGCATGATGGGCGATCTCGATTCCGTGCACACGCAGGCACTCCGTCATGTCGCCGACGTCTCCGCCGGCCCGGCCGTGCCCCCTGACCTCCGTGTCACCCTGAACTTCCACCCCGACCGGACGGTCCGTGAACTGCCCCTGCTGCGGGCGCTGGCGCAGGACGGCTTCTACCGCTCCCAGTTCGTCACCGGTACCAGCAACGGCGGGCTCACCGCCCGTCCCGGCGGGGACCGCTGGCGCTGGGAGAGCCGGATGTTCGCCGGGGTGTACGACAGCGCGCCCGCCCAACAGCGGCCGGTGTACGGCGCGTTGAACTTCCGTCACCAAGTCGTGGGCGCCGCACCGAGGTTCGGCTCCTCGCATTTCCGGCTGACCGGCGGCGCCCTCGCCAGGGCCACCTTCTGCTACCCGGACAGCGCGACGGAACCCGACCACTTCGGGGTCGCCGCCGGTATGTCCCTCGTCGCCCTCGCCGAGGCGGACACACAGGACGCGCTCGACGACTACATCGAGGCCCAGGTGCACGGCCCTGTCGCGCTCGCCCGGGACGTCGAGGCGCTGGTCCTCGACGCGAGCTATCGCGGCACCCCGGTGGAGAAGGCGGCCCGCACCCTGCCCGTGCCGCTCGAATGGCACCCCGGATACCGGCTCTCCGTAGGGGAGTTGCGCCACCACGCCGACTACCGGGGACCCGAGTACGTCGAACTGGGCGCCCGGATCGCCGAGGACGGCCGTCTCGACCCACGGATCATCGGCGACGCGGCACGCACCGGCCGCCATGAACTCCAGCACCTGAAGATGGTGTGGCACTGCCTCGCCCGGTTCGGCGCCCCCGAGGGCGCGGGGACCGCCTGCTTCGCCTAGTTTCCTCGCACCTCTGGTCTGTCCTGCGCGGGCGGGTACGGCCGGCGTCACGTTCCGTACCCTGTTCCAGGGCCGTACGCAGGACGCGGGCGCGGCCGGTCGGGACAGGGGGCGCGGACGGTGACCGATTCGTGGGAGCGGGCCAGGCAGGTCCTCGTATCGGCGGGGCTGCCCCCGGACCGCCTAGCGGACTGCCGTCCGCTCACCGGCGGGACGTACAACACCGTCGAGGAACTCCGTCTGGTCGACGGCGACAGGTACGTCCTGAAGATCCCGCCGCCGGAAACGGTGCCGGGGCTGCGCCACGAGGCCCAACTGCTCCTCTCCGAGGCGGAGTTCTACCGAGCCGCCGGTACGGTCGGCGTACCGGCGCCGAGTGTCGTCACCCTCGGGGACGGCCACCTGCTGATGACCGCCTACCCCGGCGACCCGTGGGACGACTCCGCGACCGGCGCCGAGCGGGCCCTGCTGAGGGGGGAGCTGGGCGGCCTGGTGGCCCGTCTGCACGAGGTCACCGGGCCCGCCTTCGGTTACCCCTCCGGCGCCCTCGGCCCCCTCGCGCCCGACTGGCGTACGGCCTTCACGGGGATGCTCGACGCCGTGCTCGACGACGCCGTTCGCTACGACGCCTGGCTGCCTGTTCCGGCGGACGAGGTGACCCGTACCCTCCGGGGCGCGTACGACGCCCTCGACGAGGTCACGGTTCCCCACCTGGTCCACTTCGATCTCTGGCAGGGGAACATCCTGGTGGACCGTTCGGTGGGGGCGCCCCGGATCGGCGGCCTCATCGACGGTGAGCGCATGTTCTGGGGCGACCCGGTGGCCGACTTCGTGTCGCTGGCTCTGCTGGGGGACATCAGGAGTGACGAAGCATTCCTGATGGGCTATCAGGAAGCGGGAGGGCGCGTCGAGTTCGACGAGGCGACCTGCCGGCGGCTTGCTCTGTACCGCGCCTACCTGTACCTGATCATGCTGACCGAGACCGTGCCGCGGGCTGTGGGGGAGGAGCGCGTGAAGTGGGCACGAGAGGTGGTGGGGCCCGCGCTGGTGGGGGCGCTGGATGATCTCCCACCCGCGCACCGCCCGTACTAGGCGATCACTGTCGGCGGGGAGCGGGAGATGATCGTGCCATGAGTGAGATCATCCTGATGTCCGACGCCAAGGTGGCCGCCGTGCCGGTCGAGGAGCGCGGGGAGCGTCTGGTGGACGTGCGAGGCGCTCTGCTCACCGACGACCGGAAGCAACGGG
Source organism: Streptomyces sp. SID12488 (assembly GCF_010548275.1). Lineage (GTDB taxonomy): Bacteria > Actinomycetota > Actinomycetes > Streptomycetales > Streptomycetaceae > Streptomyces. Next base: position 99,969 of record NZ_JAAGLT010000021.1, on the reverse strand, counting down.
AGTCCGGCGGCGCCCAGTTCCGGTTGCGGCAGAGCGTCCTCGACCGGCTGCTCGACGCGCAGAAACTGCTCCCCGACGGCGTACGGCTGCTGTTCGTCGAGGGCTACCGCCCGCCCGCTCTGCAACGCCACTATTTCGAGGGGTACTCCGCCGAACTGCGCGCCCAGCACCCGGACTGGCCCGACGACCGGCTCCGCGCCGCCGCCAGCCGCTATGTCTCCCCGCCCGAGATCGCTCCGCACAGCGCGGGCGCCGCCGTCGACCTGACCCTCGCCGACGCCGACGGCAACGAACTCGACCTGGGCACCGCCATGAACGCGAACCCCGAGGACAGCGCGGGCGCCTGCTACACCCACGCCGACAACATCGGCGTCGAGGCCCGCGCCCACCGGGAGTTCCTGGGCAAGGCCCTGAGCGAGGCCGGACTCGTCAACTACCCCACGGAGTGGTGGCACTGGTCCTACGGCGACCCGTACTGGGCCCTGACGACCGGAGCCCCGGCCGCGCTGTACGGCTCCGCGGAACTCGACGCGGGCTCCTCCTGATCGGTGGTCCGGTGGTCCGGCGGATCGGTGGCCTGGTGGACCATCGACTCGGTGACTCGGTGACTCGGTGACTCGGTGACTCGGTGACTCGGTGACTCGGTGACTCGGTGACTCGGTGACTCGGTGACTCGGTGACTCGGTGACTCGGTGGCCGAATGGCCCGGTGGCCGAATGGCCCGGTGGTCCGGTGGCCGAGTGGCCGAGTGGCCGAGCGGATCAGTGGCTAGACCGCGAACGCGTCGACGCCGGTCAGACGCGCCGACAGCTCCCACAGCCGCGCCGCCTGCTCGGTGTCGACCGCGTAGTCCCGTACGCCGCTGCTCTGGTCGCCCGGCGTTGCGGGCTCGGCGATGTCGCAGTCTTCGCAGTAGACACCGCCCGTTCCGGCCAGCTGCGGGGAGGTCGCGGCCCAGACCTGCGTGGCCGCACCCTGCTCGGGTGTCTTGACGCCCGCCAGGTCGGCCAGGTTGCCCTCGGCGTCCCGCCAACCGCGCTCGATCTGCTCGGCGATCGGGATGTGACGCTGCAGCGGGGTGAAGATGGCGCCGGGGTGGAGCGAGAAGGCCCGTACACCCTTGTCGCGGCCGAGCCTGTCCAGGTGGACGGCGAACAGGACGTTCGCCGTCTTGGCCTGGCCGTACGCCTCCCACTTGTCGTAGCCGCGTTGCCAGTGCAGGTCGTCCCAGCGGATGCCGGAGAAGTGGTGGCCGCGCGAGGAGACCGAGACGACGCGTGCGCCGCCGGGTTCGATGGCCGGCCACAGCCGGTTGACGAGCGCGAAGTGGCCGAGATGGTTCGTCGCGAACTGGGCCTCCCAGCCCGGCCCGACCCGGGTCTCGGGGCAGGCCATGATCCCGGCGTTGTCGATCACGAGGTCGAGGGTGCGCCCGGAGGCGAGGAAGCGGTCGGCGAAGGTGCGCACGCTCTCCAGGTCGCCGAGGTCGAGCGCGTCCACCTCGACGCCCTCGACGCCGGCCAGCGCGTCCCGGGCGGTCTCCGGGCGGCGGGCGGGAACGACGACCCGGGCGCCCGCCCTGGTGAGAGCGCGCGTCGTCTCCAGGCCGAGACCCGAGTAGCCGCCCGTGACGAGCGCGAGCTGCCCGGAGAGGTCGACGCCCGCGAGGACGTCGTCGGCGGTGCTCCGGGCGTCGAAGCCCGAGCCGACCCTGTGCTGTGTGGTGGTCATGCACGGCACGCTACGAATTGGAGTGCGCACGAAGTCAAGCCGTGCCGCCGCCCTCCCCGGGGCCCTTCCCGAGGTCCGGCGGCAGTCTGCGCTCCCGGGTCCAGGCCAGCAGGTCGTCCACCGGCCAGGTCGTGACCACCCGCTCGGCCGGTACGCCGCACTCCTCGGCGCGGGCGCAGCCGTGGATCTGCCAGTCCAGCTGGCCGGGCGCGTGCGCGTCGGTGTCGATGGAGAACAGCACACCCGCCGCCACGGCCTGCCGCAGCAGTCGGCGCGGCGGGTCGAGCCGCTCGGGCCGGCTGTTGATCTCCACGGCCGTGCCCGTCTCGGCGCAGGCGGCGAACACCGCGTCCGCGTCGAACTCCGACTCGGGCCGCTCGCGCCCCCCGCCCCGCTCGCCCCGCCCGCCACCGCCACCCCGGGGCTCCGGGCCGGCGAGCAGCCGCCCGGTGCAGTGCCCGAGCACGTCCGAGTGCGGATCGCGTACGGCGGCCACCATCCGGCGGGTCATCGCGCGTGCGTCCATGCGCAGCTTGGAGTGCACGGACACCACCACGACGTCCAGCAGGTCCAGGAGCTCCGGGTCCTGGTCCAGGCAGCCGTCGTCGAGAATGTCGCACTCGATACCGGTGAGCAGCCGGAACGGCGCCCAGGTCGCGTTGAGTTCCCCGACCAGGGCCAACTGTTCGCGCAACCGCTCGGCGGACAGGCCGTGTGCCACCGTGAGACGCGGTGAGTGATCGGTGAGCACGGCCCACTCATGCCCGAGCCGCGCAGCAGTGCGGCCCATCTCCTCGACCGGGCTGCCGCCGTCCGACCAGTCGGAGTGCAGATGACAGTCCCCGCGCAGCAGGGCCCGCAGCCGCTCCCCGTCCCGGAGCGGCGGGGTCACCCCCTGCTCGCGCTCCAGCTTCTCCAGGTACCCGGGCACCTGCCCGGCCAGCGCCTCCCGCACCACCTGTGCGGTCTTCGGGCCGATGCCCTTGAGCGACTCCAGCGTGCCGGTGTCGGCCCGCTGCCGTATCTCGTCCGGGGGCAGCGTCGCCAGCACGTCGATCGCGGTACGGAACGCGCGTACACGATACGTCGGCGCCAGGGAGCGCTCCAGCAGGAAGGCGATCCGGTCCAGCGCCTCGACGGGATCCATCGCCATGACCGTCGTCACCTCCGCCTCCAGCGTCGCGCGGGCTCGGCGGATCCGCACCACGGAGGGGCGGAGGTGACCGTTCCGGAACCGTCCGTGGCCGGTACATGATGGCCGGATTCGCTCTACGCTCGATGCATGACCGAAATAGCGAGCCCCTACATCGCCCATCCGCGGATCATGGTGCTCGGGGTGCAGCCGGGCGTCCCGCCGTTCCGGATCGTGGAGATCGACGGTGAGGTGGCCGGAGCGGCACGGACGCTCACCGATGTGCTGAGGGTCGCCGCCTCGGCCGGCATCACGGTTCATGATCTCGACGATCCTGACGCGGTCCGCTGGGTCGGCGGCGACAAGCTCACCTGGACGAGGTCGAGGTAGCCGGCCCCGGCGGGCCGACTCACCTCCGGGCTACGCCCGCCGCTGCTTGGGTGCGTGCACCGCGCGGCTGAGCCGACGGCCGATGAGCAGGTAACCGATCAGCGCACCCGTGGTGTTGAGGATGACGTCGTCGACGTCGAAGGCGCGGCCGGTGATCAGCGCGCCCTGGGCCACCTCGACCATGAGCATGACGAACGCGGTCAGGAACACCACCCGCAGAACTCCCCGTGTCCGGGGCGCGATGACGGGCATCAGAATGCCGAAGGGGACGCCGAGCAGCAGGTTTCCGCCGATCTGCCGGATGGCGTCCCGCATTTCGGGCTGGTCGAGGTAGGCGCGCAGCGAGCGGCCCGGATGGAAGTTGGTGTGGGTCAGCGCCACGGACGCCGGAGACGGCTCCAGGGTCAGCCGGGCCAGGATCACGGCGAACGCCACCATGAACACGAAGGCACACAGAACCGTCAGCACCCGGGCCAGGAAGGCGAACGGCCGACGCTTCGGCGGAGCCGGCTCGGGCGGCGGCTCCGGGGCGGCCTTCGGGGCCCTCCGGATCTTCGACGAGAACCTCGACGAGAACCCCGACGACACCTTCGACGACTTGGGTGTGGACTTCGGCTGCGACTCCGGTGCGGACTTCGGTGGGATCTTGGGCGGCTTGCTCTCCGCCTTCGCCGGGCGCAGGCGCGCGGCGAGGGTGCGCGGAGCTGATCGGGCCATCAACGTCCTCCGGTCTTCAACTGGTCCCCGTGCAACGGCAGCTACCCCCGAACAGGCCGAGAATGCCGCTCCGGCCTGCCCGGATCCCAGGATCCGGGCAGGCCGGCTTCCCTCAGGTCCCGTACGTCACCTTCACGTCCGTGAAGCCGAGGGAGCCGAGCAGGCCCTTGAGCATGCTGGTCGTGTTCTGTTCGGCACGCACGGTGAGTTCGCTCTCCTTCGCCGCGTCGCCGATGTGCTTGGCCGCCAGCTTCTGGACGGCCTGTTCGTCGTTCGGGTTGTCGGAGAAGAGATCGGTGATCCGGTCGAAGATGCCGCGCTGCTTGGAGACCGCATAGGAGCGGTCGGGGTCCAGCGCGGGCTTGCCGAGTGCCGCGTGCGGCAGCCGGAGCGTCGCGGACGTGCGGTCCTTGTTGACCGTCACGTCGTTCTTCGCGAGCTTGCCGAGGTCGACATAGGCGTCGACCGTGCCGGCACCCACATAGAGAACCCGGGTGCCCTTGATCGCGTCGGGCAGGTACTTGGTGTCCTTCTCCAGGTCCACCACGATCTGGAAGTTGCCGGACGCCGCTTCGTAACGGCTCATGTCCTGGATGGATTCGAGGAGCGCGGGTCCTGACCGGTCGTGCGTCTCCTCGCCGAAGATGTCCCCCAGCCCCGGCAGCACCGCCAGCCGGAGCCCGGCCAGCAGCAGCGCGAACACCAGCACCACGCCACTGAGCACCTTGGCCCAGAGGGGCATGCGTCGCACGGCCTTGATGGGCGTCGTCATGGCGACGGACCTCCTTCTTCTACGTACTGGACCGCATGCCCGCCAAAGGCCTTGCCAGACCGTTCTGTTGACGTATCGCAACAATAGAGAGGCGGGCGGCTACCGGAGCGCGCGGTCGCCCGACCCGCGCGACCACCACACCCCTTCACCGTGCGTGAGCCCCGGCAACCGCAGTTCGGCCTCGCGTACCCGCCGCGCGGCCAGTTCACCTGTGAGGTGCCAGACGGCGCTGCCGCCCGTGGTCCGGCCGAACTCCGCGCCGAGGGACGCGAGCAGACCGGTAACCGGCGCCAGCGCGCTCGACGGGATCTCCAACTCGAAGGCGTGGTAGGGCTCGTACACCCGCGTCCCGGCCCGCTGCAGGGCGCGGCGCAGTACCACCGGCGTGAGCGCCCGGAAGTCCCCGGCGGTGCTGAGCGGCCCGACGAACCCCGAGCGGACGAGGACGACCCGGCAGTCGGTGACCGGCCACTCGTGCGGGCCGGCCAGTAGACCGGCGTGGACGGAGTCCTCGATCGCCTGGTGGAACGCGCGGGGGAGCGCGCCGAGTTCGGTCTCGTGCGTGAACACCGCGCCCGAGCCGAGAGCCCCCGGCTCGACCCGCAGCCCGACGGTCGCGAAGCAGCGGGCGCGGTCGAGCCATGGATTCTCCTCGGACGCCTCTCCGGTGCCCGCGGGCCGCTCCAGGAACCGGACGCGGCTCGGCTCGAACTCGGCGTCGACGCCGAAGTCCTGGGCGAGGGTGGCGGCGAGGACCTCCTTCTGCACCTCGCCGTAGAGCAACAGCGCGGTGCTTCCGTCGGCCGCGGGTTGGGCGTGGGTCAGCGGGTCCTGGTCGGCCAGGGTCAGCAGGGCCGAGCGAAGGCGCGCCGACTGCTCCGGGCGGCGGGCCCGGACCAGGGTCTCCAGGGTCGGGGGCGCGAACTGTGTTGCTCGGGCGGTGAGTTCGCCGAGACGGTCGCCGACCCGGACCGCGCCGAGACCGGTCAGGGCGGCGATGTTCCCGGCGGTGAGCGGGCCCCGGCGGCCGATCACCTCAAGACCGGTGACCCGGCCGTGGACCTCGCTGGTCCGGCCATCGGCCTCGCGCCGCAGGAACATCAGCCGCTGACGTTCCGTCACTTCACCCTCGTACAGCCGCAGATACGCCGTCCGCCCGCCGTCCGGCGCGGGGCGTACGGCGAACACAGTGCCGCGTGGGGCCTCGTCCGCGCCGGTCGGGGCGGGCCGGGGGATCAGTCGGGTCAGGGCGTCGACGAGTTCGGGTACGCCCTGGCCGCCCAGCGCGGAGCCGAAGAGGAGGGGGTGGAGCGAGCCGTCGGCCGTGCGGGCGGCCAGGGCCTTGTCCAGCTCGGCCGGGGTCGGCGAGGGACCGTCCACGAGCGCTGCGAGAACGCCCAAGTCGACCTCGGCGATCGCCTCCGCCGAGGCCGCGGCCGTGAGAGGGCGGGGCCGGGTGCGGGCGGCCGGAGTGCCCACGCCGTCGACGTCGGTGAGGGGGACGACGTGCGGGGTCAGGCGGTGGCGGATGTCCGCGAGCAGGGCCTCGGACCGCGCGCCCGCACGGTCGATCTTGTTGACGAAGACCAGCGTGGGCAGCCGCAGCCGCCGCAGCGTCCTCATCAGCACGCGTGTCTGCGCCTGGACGCCCTCCACGGCGGACAGCAGCAGCACCGCGCCGTCCAGGACCTCCAGGGCGCGTTCGACCTCGGCGACGAAGTCGGAGTGCCCCGGGGTGTCGATGAGGTTGATCTGGGTGTCACCGGCCGTGAACGCGGCCACCGCCGAGCGGATGGTGATCCCGCGCTGCCGCTCGATCGCGCCGTCGTCCGTCCGGGTGTCACCGGCGTCGACGCTGCCGAGCCGGTCGATCGCACCCGCGTCGAACAGCAGCCGCTCGGTGAGACTGGTCTTACCGGCGTCGACGTGGGCCAGAATGCCGATGTTCAGGGTGTGCGGGATGTGCGGGGTCCGCAATGTGCGCATGGGTGGTCGAGTCCTCGAGAACGGTGTTCCGGCATGGGCGGAGGGTTCCGAGGAAACGGCGCATTCCGTGCTCCTGAGGTCGGGGAGATTCGGCCGTGGTCATCATGGCCCGGCCCCGGCGGCCGGCCGCAACCGAATATCCCGGCCGGTGGCGGACCGGGAAGGTCAGTAGCATGGGCACCGGCCGACCGGAATGATCATGCTAGGAGCAGATCGTGCGAGACATCGCCGTGTTCAGCGGTAGTGCCCATCCCGAACTGGCCGCCGAGGTCTGCGAGCATCTGGGGGTGCCCCTGCGGCCCGCCCAGGTCAGCCGGTTCGCCAACGACTGCCTGGAGGTCCAGCTCCAGGCCAACTGCCGCGAGCGGGACGTCTTCCTGATCCAGCCGCTGGTCACGCCGGTCCAGGAACACCTCGTCGAACTGCTGATGATGTGCGACGCGGCGCGCGGGGCGTCGGCGGGCCGGATCTCGGTCGTCATGCCGCACTACGCGTACGCCCGCTCGGACAAGAAGGACATGCCCCGTATCTCCCTCGGTGGACGCCTGGTCGCGGACCTGCTGGTGGCGGCCGGCGCGAACCGCGTCCTCGCGATGACCCTGCACTCGCCGCAGGTCCACGGCTTTTTCTCGGTCCCCGTCGACCATCTGCACGCCCTGCGTGAACTCGCCGAGCACTTCCGCCAGTACGACCTGTCCCGCACGACGGTCGTGTCGCCGGACCTCGGCAATGCAAAGGAGGCCGCGCACTTCGCCCGGCTGATCGGCGCCGAGGTGGCCGCCGGGGCCAAGCAGCGGTTCGCGGACGACCGGGTGAGTATCAGTTCCGTGATCGGCAAGGTCACCGGGCGGGACGTCATCGTGCTGGACGACGAGATCGCCAAGGGCAGTACGGTCCTCGAACTCCTCGAACGACTAAGGGAGTTGGAGCCGAGGTCCATCCGGGTCGCCTGCACCCACGGGCTGTTCGCGGCGGGCGCGCTCAAGCGGCTGAGCGAGCAGCCGGACGTGCTGGAGATCGTGTGCACCAACACCGTGCCGATCCCGGAGGAGGAGCGCACCGAGAAACTGCGGGTGTTGTCGATCGCGCCGGCTCTCGCCGAGGCCGTGCGTCGCATTCACAACGGTGAGTCCGTCAGCGCCCTGTTCGACGCACCGGGAACCTAGTGGACAGGGGTGTGCGGCTGGTCCAGCCGATCGCCATGGAGGAGGGGTTGAAGTTCCCTGTCCGGAAGGGCGGCCGGACGGTGGGCGCGGGTCAGGTCACGAAGATCCTGAAGTAGCCGTGCCGTGCCGTGCCGGACCGATCCGTGCCGTGGTCGGTGGTGGTCAGGTGCGGGTCATAACGTGCCGGAAGTGGTCTCGGGCAGCTCCAGGGCCGCGTCCAGGGATGCCACCGTCGGCAGCACCTTGGCCAGGCCGGTGACCTTGAGGACGCGCAGCGTGAGCGGGTGCGTGCAGACCAGGTGGAGGCTGCCGTCATGGGCCAGTACCCGGTGCCGGGCCCGGTACAGCAGGCGCAGCCCCGAGCAGTCGAAGAACTCGACATCCGTCAGGTCGATCACGATCCGGGCGTCCGGATGCCCGGTCGCCGCGTCCAGGTGCGGGATGATCTCGACGGCCGCGGCGATGTCGATCTCGCCGTGGAACTCCAGCACCGTGTGGCCGCGGTCCTGGTGGACACGCAGATACCGGGTGGGCGGTGGAGGATCCTGCTGCACGACGACATCGCCTCCAACCGGCTGTTGTGATGGTGGAACCAGCCAGTCACCGGGGGCCGGGGTGACGTCGTGCGATGAGCGTAGACGTACTACCGGGCCCAGGTGAGCGCAACTGAGTGTCCCGCCCTGCAAGTTACCCTCGTTGGAGTGAATTTGAGCATGTTCGATTGACATATGTCTTCGAAATTGAAGCGTGTCTCGCGCACGTCTTTCCGTGATCCGTGAGTAGGGGCTACGACAGCGCGTGCCAGGCCCTGGAGAGTGCCTGCCGGAACTGGTCCGCCTGGTGTGACGTGAGGTCGCGGATCATCCGCTCCTCCAGCTCCCGTACGGGCTCGGTGAAGCGGTCGAGCAGCTCGCGGCCGGTGTCGGTCAGCAGGATCAGCAGTTCCCTGCGATTGCGCGGATTGCGCTCCCGGCGCACGAGCCCCCGGTTCTCCAGGGACCGGACGAGATCGGCGATGGACTGCGCGGTGACGAACGAGTCGCGGGCCAGCTGGGCCGCGGAGAGGCCGTCGTGTCGCTCCAGGACGGTGAGGGAGGTGTACTGGAGTGCGGTGATTCCAGCCGGCCTGACCAGCTCGTCCAGATGGGAGCGTACTACGAGCTCCACCTGCTTGACCATGTAGAGCAGTGAGGGGGGCGCCTTGGTGCTGACCATGGATTCAGATTAGAGCATTGACAGGAAACCTGTCTGTAATCAGACTGCGGACCAACAGGAATCCTGTTGATTGAAATCTTGGCAATGAGGCTGAGGAGTGGGGATGACCACCTTCGAGATCGAACCCGGTCGACTGTTCGTCGGAGGACAGTGGCGCGAGGCGGCGGACGGAGCACGCACCGAGGTGGTCGACCCGTCCCGGGGCACGGTCGTCACGAGCGTGGCGGAGGCGTCGGCGGCCGATGTGGACGCGGCCGTACGTGCCGCGCGGGAGGCCTTCGACAACGGCCCGTGGGCCGCGACGACCGGACGCGAGCGCGGCCGGATCCTGAACCGGGTCGCCCAGCTGATCCGGGAGAACGCGGACGAGATCGCGCAGCTGGAGAGCCTCGACGTGGGCAAGCCGATCAGCCTGTGCCACGCCGTCGACGTGACGAACGCGGCCAACGACTACGAGTACTTCGCCGCCCTCGCCTTCTCCCTCGACGGCGCGACCCGCGAGACGGTCCACAACGCACTCGCCTACACCAAGCGCGAGGCCATCGGCGTCGTCGCCGCGATCACCCCCTTCAACTTTCCCCTGATCCTCGCCGGTTCGAAGCTGGGCCCGGCGCTGGCCGCAGGCAACACGGTGGTGCACAAGCCCGCCGACGAGACCCCGCTCAGCGCCCTCTACATGGCCAGGCTGTTCCAGGAGGCGGGCGTCCCGGACGGTGTCGTCAACGTCGTCACCGGCACCGGCCCGGTGGCCGGCGAGGCGCTGCTGCGGCACAACGGCGTCGACAAGATCGCCTTCACCGGCTCCACGGCTGTCGGCCGCCACGTGGCGAGCGCCGCGGGCGAGGCGCTCAAGCCGGTCACGATGGAGCTGGGCGGCAACGCGGCGCACATCGTCTTCGAGGACGCCGACGTGGAGAAGGCGGTCGGCGCGGTCATCAAGGGCTTCGTCTTCAACACCGGCCAGTTCTGCATGGGCGGCCCCCGCCTGCTGGTCGCGCGCCCCGTGTACGAGACCCTGATCGGCATCCTCGCCGACGCGGTCCCCGGGGTGCCGGTCGGCGACCCCCGGCAGCCCGAGACCGTGGTCGGGCCGATGGCGGGGGAGAAGCATCTGCGCAAGGTCGAGGAGTATGTCGCGCTGGCCCGCAAGGAGGGTGCGCGGATCGTCTGCGGCGGCGAGCGGCTCGACCTGGACGGTGGCTACTACTACAAGCCGACGGTGATCGCCGATCTGGCCAACGACTCCCGGGTCGTCCAGGAGGAGATCTTCGGCCCGGTCCTCACCGTCCAGCCCTTCGACTCCGAGGACGAGGCGGTCCAGCTCGCCAACTCCACGCCGTACGGCCTGGCTTCGGGCGTCCAGACCACCAACCTGGCCCGCGCCCACCGGGTCGCCAACCGGCTCCAGGCGGGCATCGTCTGGATCAACGACTGGGCGATGCTCGACCCCGCGATCCCCTTCGGCGGTGTGAAGGACTCCGGCTTCGGCCGCGAGTACGGTCCCGAAGCGCTCGCCGCGTACACCAAGGTCAAGTCGGTAGTCGTCTCGCTCGACTGAGTACGCGCCCGACCCGCCGACCCACCCATCTTCGCCAACTCGTAAGCCCTTGAGCCCGTAAGGGAGTTCACGATGTCCATCACCACCCGCGCCGCGGTCGTCGAGTCCGGCGGTGCGCCCTTCACCCTCTCCGACGTCGAGCTGGCCGAGCCCGCCCCCACCGAGGCGCTCGTACGTCTGGTCGCAACAGGCCTGTGCCACACGGACCTCGGTGTGGCGAGCGGCGGACTGCCCTTCCCGCTCCCCGGAGTTCTGGGACACGAGGGCGCCGGCGTCGTCGAGGCGATCGGCTCCGCCGTCACCGGGATCGAGCCCGGCGACCACGTCGTCCTGTCCTTCACCTCCTGCGGCGGCTGCCGCAACTGCCGTGACGGGCACCCCGCCTACTGTGTGGCCTGGCTGCCGCTGAACCTCCTCGGGGGCCGGCGGGCCGACGGCACCGCCACGATCAGCCGTGACGGCACGGAGCTGGGCGGCCACTTCTTCGGCCAGTCCTCGTTCGCCGAACGGGCGTTGGTCGATCAGCGCAGCCTGGTCAAGGTCGACCCGGACGTACCGTTGGAGTCCATCGCCCCGTTGGGCTGCGGTGTCCAGACCGGTGTCGGCGCCGTCTGGAACGTGCTGAAGCCGGGCATGGGCAGCACGGTTCTCGTCCTCGGCGCCGGTGCGGTGGGCCTCTCGGCGGTCATGGCGGCTGCGCTCACCCCCGCGACCAGGATCATCGCCGTGGACAGGGTCGGTGAACGTCTTTCGCTGGCAAGGGAGTTGGGCGCCACCCACACGATCAACGCGGGCGAGGCCGACCTCGGCGAGGAGATCGCGAAGATCACCGACGGTCAGGGTGTCGACGGCATCGTCGAGACCACCGGCAACGTCGCCGTCCTGCGCCAGGGCGTCGACGCGCTCGCCCAGCGGGGCACGCTCGTCGTGGTCGGCGCCCCGCCCTTCGGCACCGAAGTCGCACTGGACGTCAACGGGATGCTCGGCGGCAAGCGCGTCGTGGGCCTCACCCTCGGCGACGCCGAGACCCAGACGTTCATCCCGGCCCTGGTCGACCTGGTGAAGGCGGGCCGCCTCCCACTGCACCGCCTGATCAGCACCTACCCGTTCGCGGACATCGACCAGGCGGTACGGGACATGGGCGCGGGCAAGACGATCAAGCCGGTACTGACCTTCGGCTGACCCTGCGATCCGCGTGAGGTTTCTTCGGCCCCGCCGCCCCTACCCGTCCCATCCCGTCCCTGGGGGCTGCGCCCCCAGACCCCCGCTTTCGGCCCTGAAAGGGCCTCGTCCTCAAACTCCCCCAGAGGGGGGACCCCCAACGGGCTGAAAGATCCAGCCCCTCCGGCGATTGAGGAGCGGGGGTTCGGGGGCAGCGCCCCCGAGGACGGGACGGGTAGGGACGGGTAGGGGCGGCGGGGGCGAAAACCCCTACCGGCTCCGGTGCAGCGCAACCAGCAACTGCCACACCTGGTGGGCGATGTCGTCCGACGTCGCCTCGATCCGCCCATGCAGCCAGTCCGCCAGCACCCCGGCAAACGTGGCGGCCACCGCCGAGGCGACCAGGGGAGCGTCCGCCGCCCCCGCGAGTTCCCGCTCCGCGAGGCTCCGCGCGCGCAGGTCCCGGTGCAATACCTGGCCAAGCGGCCCCCCGCCGCCCGGGCTGAGCAGGGTCCGGTACAGCGCGGTGTGCGGGGTGAGGGCAGCGAAGAACTCCACCAGCGCGGCCGGGGCGATCACCGGGTCGGGCCGGCCGCGCCAGGCGTGCAGGGCGTCCACGGCCTCCCGTACGACATCGGCGCAGGCGTCGACAGCCAGCGCCTCCAGGTCGGGGTAGTGGACGTAGAACGTGGCCCGGCCGACCCCTGCCCGGCGCACCAGCGCGGCGACGCCGATCTCCGCCAGCGGGTGTTCGGCGCACTCGGCGAGGAGGGCCTCGCGGAGCTTCGCCCGGGTGCGGGCCGCCCGTGGGTCCTCGGGCGCGCCGCGCGTCACCGCGCGACGAGGACGGCGGCCAGGGCGATGGCGCCGGGGAGCGCCTGGGCGAACAGGATGCGCCGGTTCGCGGTCACGGCCCCGTAGACGCCCGCCACGATCACACAGGCGAGGAAGAAGACCTGCGCCCGGAACCCGGTCGGATCGGCCGCGATCAGCCCCCAGACCAGGCCCGCCGCGAGAAACCCGTTGTAGAGCCCCTGGTTGGCGGCCATCGCGGCGGTCGCGCGGGCCATCTCCACGTCGAACCCGTGGAACTTGCGCCCAGGCGGGCGCTGCCACAGGAACATCTCCATCACCAGGATGTAGAGATGCAACGCGGCCACCAGGCCGACCAGCACGTTCGCGACAGTCTCCATGCTCGGCAAACTCCTACGTCGGGCTTCTGAAAGCCACTTCTCGGACAGGTGTCCATCATGGACAGACGCCCAGCATACATGGACAGCTGTCCAGGAAGTCGACCGGGTTGATGCTCCTAGTGCTGTCAAGCGGTCTGGACCCATTCGCGCTAGGCGTGCCCGAGGTCTTCGTCCCGGCTGAGGCCTCGTTCGAGCCTGCTGCCGGCGGTCGAGCACGCCGGCGCGGTGGTCGGTCACCTGACGGGGTGAGCAGGGCGCCGAGCACGCCGAGGTGACCGCCTACGCGGCCAACACGGACGCGATACGTTTCTACGGGCGCAACGGCTTCGTGCCCCGGGCGGTGACCCTTCGCCGGGGCCTGTGGTCAGGCGGCGCCCTCCGCCGCGTACACCCTCTCGCCCCCCACGTAGGTGAGCGCCACCTTCGTCTCCCCGATCGCCTCCGGCGGTCCGGCGTACGGATCGCGGTCCAGGATCGTCAGGTCGGCCAGTGCCCCCACGCGCACGCTGCCCGTGTCGTCCAGGTGGTTGGCGTAGGCCGAACCCGCGGTGTACGCCGTGAGCGCGTCCGTCAGGCCGATGCGTTCGGCGGGCAGGAACACGGGGGAGTACGGGGAACCCGGTGCCGTGCGGTTGACCGCGACGTGGATCGCCTGGAGCGGGTCGGGGCTGCTGACCGGCCAGTCGCTGCCCGCCGCCAGGACGGCCCCGGAGCGCAGCAGCGCGCCGAACGGGTACTGCCACCCGGCCCGTTCGGGGCCGAGGAAGGGGATCGTCAGGTCGTCCATCTGGGGTTCGTGCATGGCCCACAGAGCCTGGATGTTCGCGACCGCGCCGAGCCGGGCGAAGCGCGGCACGTCGTCCGGGTGCACCACCTGGAGGTGAGCCAGATGGGGCCGGGTGTCACTCGGCCCGTTCGCGGCGCGCGCCGCCTCGACGGCGTCCAGGGCGTCGCGTACGGCCCGGTCGCCCAGCGCGTGGAAGTGGCACTGGAAGCCGAGCGCGTCCAACTGCGTGACGTACTTGGGCAGTTCGGCCGCGTCCACGAAGCTCGTGCCCAGGTTGGCAGTGACGCAGCCGCACTTGTCGAGGTAGGGGTCCAGCATCGCGGCCGTGCCTGTCTCGGCGACCCCGTCCAGCATCAGCTTCACGCTGCCCGCCCGGAACCTGCCCTGGCTCAACGCGGCCCGCCGCTCCACGAGTTCGGGGATCTGCTCGGCCCCGCGCTCCCGGTCCCACCACAGCGCGCCGACCACCCGCGCGGTCAGTGAACCGTCCCGGGCGGCGGCGAGGTAGGTGTCGCCGGGGTCCTCCATACCGAGGAACGAGCCGACCAGCGCGTCCTGCCAGGCCGTGACCCCGAGCGAATGCAGCCGGCGCTGCGCGGACAGCAGGGCCGCCAGCCGTTCCGCCGCCGTGACCGCCGGGGTCAGCCGGCCCACGTACTCCATGGCTCCTTCCTGGAGCATGCCGGTCGGCTCGCCGGAGGCGTCCCGCTCGAAACGGCCGTCGGCCGGGTCCGGGGTGTCCCGGGTGACGCCCGCGAGTTCGAGGGCGCGGCTGTTGACCCAGGCCCCGTGATGGTCCCGGTTGGGCAGGTACACCGGCCGGTCGGGGACCACCGCGTCCAGCAACTCCCGGGTGGGGGTGCCCCCTTCGAAGGCTTCCATGGACCAGCCGCCGCCCGTGATCCACTCCCGCTCGGGGTGCGCGAGGGCGTACGCGCGGACGACGGCCACCGTGTCCTCGGCGGTCTTCGTGCCGGTCAGATCGCACTGGGTCAGTTCGAGGCCGGCCGGCAGCGGATGGACGTGGGCGTCCTGGAAGCCGGGCAGGAGCAGGCGCCCGGCGAGATCGACGACCTCGGTCCCCGGCCCGATCAGATCGTGCACCTCGGCCCGGCCCACGGCGGTGATCCGGCCGCCGGTGACCGCGACGGCCGTGGGACTTCCGGGGGCGAAGACGGGGCCGCCGGTGAAGATGAGGTCAGCGTGCATGTTCCGTTTCCTTGAGGTGAGGTGAGGTGAGGTGAGGGGGGAGTGGGAAGGGAGGGGGCGATGGGCGCCCCAAAGGGGCGCGGGGCTGAGTCTGTCCGGCGGCTCCGCCGCGGGGCGCGACCAGCCCCCACCGGGCCCGCAGGCAAATGATCTGCATGCCCCGCGGAGCTCACCGTGCCGACGACGCCTCCTTCACCGCGAGCAGCTGCGGCCAGGAAACCGGACGCGACCATCAGCGACGGTAGGAGCAGCAGGAACCAGCCGTTGTCCGGGCTGAGTTCGAGATGGTCGGCGGAGGTGTAGTCGGCCATGGCGGTCTCCGCTCACACCTGGGGGCCTCGGACGACCCCGGTGAACGAACATGAAACTGCCCGGGACCTTAACAGGTCAACGGTGTTGTCATAAGGTGCCCGCACAGGTCACAGCAGTGGCCACCGCGCAGGAGGAAGTCCGTGAGCGAACGTGTCGTCCCGCCCGACGCCAGGCGGCGCAGGCGCCCCACCAAACACGGCGTCGTCCTCTCCGAGGAACTGATCGTCGAGACGGCGATGCGGCTGCTCGGGGAACACGGCACCGAGGCCCTCTCCGTACGCCGTCTCGGCCGTGCCCTCGGCGCCGACCCGAGCGCCCTGTACCGCTACTTCCGTGACACCGACGACCTGCTGCTCGCCATCGCCGACGAGCTGATCGGCCGTACGCTGCGCGACTGGCGTCCCAGCGGCGACTGGCGCGCCGACCTGCGGGACCTCGGCCTGCGTATGCACGCCGGAGCACTCGCGCAGCCGCAGGCGGCGGCACTCAGCTCGTACCGGGTGACCGGACGGGCGCACGAGATCCAGGCCGTGGAGACCGGCCTCGGGGTGCTGCGCGGTGCCGGGTTTCCGGACGCCGACGCCGTACGGATCTACCACGCGTTCGTCGACCAGGCGCTCGCCTTCGGCGCCCTCGACTCGGCGAGCACGGCGCTGCCGGAGGCCGCGCGCGAGGCGGAGACAGCCGTGTGGCGGGCGACCTACGCCCGGCTGCCCGCCGACACCCACCCGCACATCAACGCGACCGCCCGCCACCTCGTGACGGACATGCGGCGCAGCTCCTACCCGGCGGCACTCGACCTCTTCCTGACCGCGGCGGCGGGCCGCCTCGCACAACTCACCGCACCCGACGATGCACGGCCCGTGTGATTCCGGTGTGCGGGGTACCCGGAGGGAGAGGGCCGCGGCGCACAGGGCCGCCCCCGACCCCCGTACGGAGGAAGCATGACCTTGGTGACAGCAGGCGTCGTGGTGCTGGACTGCGCCGAGCCCGAGAAGCTCGCCGCCTTCTACATGGAGTTGCTGGAGGCCGAGGAGACGGAGACGACCGTCAACCGGATCGAGATCAGGGGCGCCGGGGGAACCCGGATGGAGTTCCGCCTCGACGCGAACATGACTGTGCCGAGCTGGTCGCGCGCCGAGAACTCCTTCCAGGTCCACCTCGACTTCCGGGTGACCGATCTCGACGAGGCGGAACGCAGGGTGGTCGGGCTCGGCGGACGTTCGCTGGAGACGAAGGACGCCGGTACCCCGTTCGAGGAGCGCGGGTACTCCGACCCGGCCGGCCACTCCTTCACCCTCCGCCAGGTCACGCCGACGGCACCCGAACAGCGTTGACGGCGGCACAGAAGCGGAGGGAGACGGGCGGCACGCGATCCGCGGACCGGCGCACGCGCGTGACCGTGCTGGTGGCGCTCGGCGCCAACCTGCTGATCGCAGTCGCCAAGTCCGTGGGCGGCCTCCTCACCGGGTCGCCCGCACTCCTGTCCGAGGCGGCGCACTCGGTGGCCGACAGCCTCAACGAGGTCTTCCTGCTCGCGGCCCTGCGCCGCAGCCGCCGCCCCGCCGACCAACGGCACCCCTTCGGCTATGGCAAGGAACGGTTCTTCTGGTCGCTGCTCGCGGCCGTCGGCATCTTCGTCATGGGCGGCTGCTTCTCCTTCTTCCAGGGCGTGGAGGCGCTCAAGAGCGATACGGAGGAGTCCTTCGGCGGCTATGTCGCGGGCCTGGTCGTGCTCGGGGTCGCGCTGCTCGCCGAGGGAGCCTCACTGCTGCGGGCCGTGCACCAGGCGCGCGGGGAGAAGGGCAAGGGCACAGCCGGCAGCGCGGGTGCCCTGCGGGACCCCGCCCTGCGTACGGTGATCGCCGAGGACGGCACCGCGGTGCTCGGCGTGACGTTCGCCATCGTGGGCATGGCCCTGCACATGGTCACCGGGCAGGTCGTCTGGGAGGCGTCGGCCTCCATCGCCATCGGTGTGCTGCTCGTCTGCGTCGCCTTCTGGCTGGGCCGGGACGCGCGCGCCCAGCTCATCGGAGAGGCCGCCGACCCGGAGCTGAGCCGCGAGATCCGCGCCCTGCTGGCGGACCAGCCCGAGATCGACAGCGTGGAGGCGCTCTTCACGATGAAGATGGGGCTCGACTCCACCCTGGTGGCCGCCCGGATCGACCTCGTCCCGGGCCTCGACAGCGAGCGGGTCGAGGAGGTCGCCGTACGCATCAAGAGCTCGGTCGCCCACGCGGTACCCGAGGCCGGCGAGATCTTTCTCGACATCACCGACGCGGCGGCGAAGGAGGCAGCGGAAAGCCCCGCCGCGACGGGGGGACGCGGCGGGGCCTGAAGCTCGGGTGCCCGGAGGTGGACAGTTCACTCCTCCGGGCATCGAACTTGTTTTCTGCCCGACCGGGATCAGTTCCCGTCGGCCGGTTCGAGGACGAACACGGGAATCTCGCGGTCGGTCTTCTTCTGGTAGTCGGCGTACGGGGGGTACGCGGCGACCGCCCGCTCCCACCACGCGGACTTCTCCTCGCCCGTCACCTCACGGGCGACCCTGTCCTGGCGCACCGGCCCGTCCTGGATGTCGACGTGCGGGTCGGCGAGGACGTTGAAGTACCAG
Source organism: Streptomyces sp. SID12488 (assembly GCF_010548275.1). Lineage (GTDB taxonomy): Bacteria > Actinomycetota > Actinomycetes > Streptomycetales > Streptomycetaceae > Streptomyces. The sequence continues at coordinate 82,026 of NZ_JAAGLT010000021.1, read as the reverse complement.
ACCGGATGCTTGGGTGCACCACCCAGCGAGGCGACCACCGCGTACACGCCGTCGTGCTCCACCCGCATGAGCGGCGTCCTGCGGATCTTGCCGCTCCGGGCGCCCCGGGTGGTGAGCAGGACGACCGGCATGCCGGTGTCGAGCAGGGTCGTCCCCTCGGTGCCGCCGGAGCTCTCGTACAGCTCCACCTGCTCACGCACCCACTGTGTCGGACTGGCTTCGTACTCGCCCTCAAGAGGCATGGAGTTCGTCCCATCGTCTCGTCGCGTCGTCGCGTGTGACTGCTGTGTACGAGGGTCAACACGAGGGCGGCTTGGATTCATCCGGGGACCGTCATCATGTCGGTCACGCCACCATCCGCACCGCCAGCACCATGATCACCGCACTGGACATGAGGGCCGTCACCAGCCGCCCTGCTCGGCCCGTCAACGCCCGGCCGAGCAGGGCGCCGCCGGAGGCGATCAGCACCTGCCAGCTGGCCGAGGCGAGAAAGGCCGCGAGGACGAACACTCCCTGCTCCAAGGGGGACACGGCGTCCGAGGCCCGGCTGCCGAGCACCAGCGCGGCGAAGTAGATCACGGTGGTGGGGTTGAGCAGCGTGATGCCGACCAGCATGAGGAACGCCCGCAGCGGGCTCGGCGGTGTGGTGTCGGCCCGTACGGAGAGCAGTCCGGCACGGTACTGCCGCAGGGCGCCGACCCCGCCCCGGACCGCGAGCGCGGCCAGCACCAGTGCGGAGGCCCAGCGCAGCGGCACCAGCACCGGCTGCAGGGCACCGGCCAGGGCGGTTCCGCCGAGCGCGGCCAGCAGGGCGTAGACACCGTCGGCGGTGGCGATTCCGAGCGCCGCGCAGACACCGGTCCGAAGGGACGTACGGGCGGTGAGGGAGACGAGATAGGTCGTGACGGCTCCGACCGGGACGGCGATGCCGTACCCCGCGAGAAGCCCCGCGACAAGCGCGGCCGTCATGACCGGGGAAGCACGGGCCTCCGGGGGCGGCAGGGCTGCTGCTGGACCCGCACCGGACGAGCGGCGGTGGGAGGCAGCGGCCGGCGGGCTTCGATCGTCGTAGACATGGCGTGATCCTCGGGCCGAGGACCGGCCACCGGCAACTCATTTAGGGTTTCCGGATGACCGAGACGTCCGCACAGGCCCCGAAACCCTTCCTCTACGTCGTCGTCTGCGCCGCCGGAATCGCCTCCGACGTCAGCAAGTTGATCACCGCGGCGCAGGAACGGGACTGGGAGGTCGGGGTCATCGCGACACCCCTCGCCATGGGGTTCTTCGACACGGACGCCGTCGAGACACAGACCGGACGCCCGATCCGGTCCGCCTGGCGCAGGCCCGGCGATCCGCGGCCCTTTCCGGCGCCCGACGCCGTGCTCGTCGCGCCCGCCACCTTCAACACCGTCAACAAGTGGGCGGCCGGCATCGCCGACACCCTCGCCTTGGGCACCCTGTGCGAGGCGTGCGGGCTGGGGGTGCCGATCGCCGTACTGCCGTGCGTGGGCGACGCGTTGGCCGCCCATCCCGCCTACCGGGCGAGCCTGGAACGGCTGCGCGGGATGGGGGTGCGGTTCGCTGATCCATACGCGGGGGGCATGCAACAGGGTGGTGAGCGGCCGGAGTTCGGGTGGGAGCGGGGGCTGGAGCTGCTGACCGCACGGTGATTCGCCACCTGATGGTGCGTCATGCGGCGCATCGTAGGTGCTCTGGTGACCGGGGCGCAGTGTCGCCAGGGCGCTGTCGAAGAAGATGCTGCCGGACGCGGGGACCGCGTAGCGCTCCTACAGCCGCCGGGACAGGGCCTCCTCGAACGTGTTGGTGAACGCGTAGTGCCACTGCTCGAAGTTCAGGCCGACAGCGCGGTGCCGGTTGGCCGGGTTCTTGAGGACCGGGACCGCCGCCTTGTTCTGGGTAAGCGGCAGCACCGCCACCCCTTCGGTCGGCGCGGAGTTGACGGCCACGCCCGCCGCTCCCGGGCCCCGGTCGAGCAGCAGATACACGAAGACGCCGCCCGCGGAGTGGCCGATGAGGATCGGAGGCTTGTCGAGGGCACGGACGACGCTCTCCACAGGCGTATCGCCTCGTCAGGGGCCGATGCCGCCGCTCTGAGTCAACGGGTCCGGCGTACGTACCCGTCGCTGCCCGGTGTCGACACGTCGACATCCCTGCGGACGATGCTCAGCCGGTCGCCGAAGGCCGCGCGGGCCTTGCGGAGCCCGGAGTCGGTGTACTCGATCACGACCACCCGGTCGTCGAAGGCCGCCGCGTACTCCCCGCACTCGTCATACTCCCCGCACTCCTCCGCGACCGCGAAGTCCAGGCCTGTCTTCTTCCGGAGCCCGGCCAGCTCCACGGTGTTCTTCTGGCCGATGGCCAGCCCGCGGGCGTGCGCGTGCCGGGAGAGGAGGGTGATGAAGGCGGTGGCGTCGGCGGGGGTGAGAAGGTCGTCGGAGCGGGTGTAGCTGTCGTAGTTGTCGGGCTCGACCGCGTCGAATCCCTTGTCCGCGCAGCCGTCGATCCACTCGTTCACCCGCGCGGCGATCCGCTTCCGCTTGGCCGCCGTGCCGATGTCGAGCAGGGCCTCGTCCCAGTCGTCGTCGACGACGGTCTCGCCGTTCGCGTCGCGCAGCAGCAGATCGTCGGGCCACGACTTCTCGTCGCCGGGCTGCGCCTGGAAGGCGTTGACGTAGCAGATGTTGTACAGGCCGGGCGCGGGAGCCGCCGTACGGTCGCGGCTGACGATTCGCACTCCCGCCGGGGGCGGGTAGGCGCCGCCGATCTGGTAGTCGAAACCGGCGTGCGTCGGCGGCAGTTCGACCTTGGCCGAGGTGGCGGTCGGCGAGGGCGTCGACCCGGGCCCGGGCCCGTTCTCCGTCTCCGGTGAGCCACCGCACCCCGTCAGTCCCCACACGGCCGCGCAGACGGTCGTCAGTACGACGGCCACTGTCCGGACACCTCCGGCGCCGGGTGCACCCTCGACGGGCATGTCCGCTCCATCGATCGCGGGTACGACCACTACCGGTGGGGCGCACCTCTTGTACCGGGCATGCGGCCCGGCACAGTCAAGATCAAAGCGTTCGGCACGCCCGCCGGTCAAACAGGCCTCGGTGTGCGGACGTCCGCGCAGACCCAGTCACTTGACAGAAGCCCGCGGTCCGACATCCCGGACATGCTCAGGACGCGCCCGCGCACGCTCGTTCGCGCCGAGTCAAGGAAGGCACGTCATGCGTATCGGCATCATCGGCGCCGGAGCCCTCGGGCAGGCCCTCGCCGTCCGGTTCGTGGCCGCCGGGGCGGAGGTACTCCTCAGCGACAGCCGAGGCCCCCGGTCCCTGCCGGACCTCGCCGACTCGATCGGTCCGGGGCTCACGGCGGTCACCGTGGCGGAGGCGGCCGACCCCGAGATCGTCGTGCTCGCGGTGCCCTGGCGGGGGCCCTCCGAGGCGGTGGCGGCGGCCGATGTGTCCGACTGGCAGGAACGGATCGTCATCGACACCACCAATCCGCTCGGCCCGCCCGACTTCCGGGTCGCCGACCTCCAGGGGCGGCCGTCCAGCGAGGTCGTCGCCGGATCGGTGCCCGGGGCCCGTCTGGTGAAGGCGTTCAACACCCTGGCGCCGGCGGTCATCGGCGCCGATCCGTTCACGCCCGCCGGACGTCGGGTGATATTTCTCTCCGGCAACCACACGGGCGCCAACAACCGGGTCGCCCGGCTCGTCGAACACGTCGGCTGGGCGGCCGTCGACCTGGGCCCCCTGGCTGATGGGGGCCGCCTCCAACAGTTTCCCGGCGGCCCGCTGCCGACGCTCAGTCTGCTCCTTCAGCCCTGAACCGAGGGCCGGTCCAGGAGCACTCCAGGGCCCACGGACAGTCAACTCACCGTTTATTGTCAGGACATGAACGGAGACCTCAACCCGTCGGACTTACGCCGCTTGTCGGCCCGCGCCGGCCAGCCGCTCGCAGCGGGTTCGGCAGCCAGTTCGGCAGCCGGTTCAGCAGGCGGACCGGTCGTGTCGGCCGCCCGGCCGGCCGGGTCCACCGTATGAGCCCCTCCCGATTCGGCGCGGAGTGGATAGTCGGCCGCGACCGCGAACTCGCCCTGCTGGCCGACCTGGTGAACGAGGTCACGGCCGAACCCGCCGACCCGCCGGGACCCCTGCCCGGCGTCCTGGTCGTGACCGGCGGACCGGGCGGGGGCAAGAGTGTCCTGCTCGACGCCGCCGGCCGCACCGCACTCGGGGCCGGAATGCGCGTCTTGCGCTGCCGTGGCTGCGAAGGCGAGTCCGGGCTGCCGTTCGCCGGACTGCATCAACTGCTGCGGCCCGTACTGGATCTCGCCTCGGAGCTGCCCGTACGCCAACGGGCCGCGCTGCTCGGCGTGTTCGGGCTCGACCCCGAACAGGCACAGGACACCGTTCCCGACCCGCTGCTCACCTCGCTCGGCGCCCTCACCCTGCTCTCCGACGCGGCGAGCCGGGGGCCGCTGCTGCTGGTGATCGACGACGCACACTGGCTGGACGTGGGCACGCTTGATGTCCTCGCCTTCGTCGCCCGGCGCCTCGAAGGGGAGCCGGTAGCCATGGTCCTGGCCGCCCGGGACAACGCCGTACCCCGGCAGTTCGCCCGCGAAAGGCGGCAGTTGACCGTCGAGCCGCTGGCCCCGGCCGCCGCCGGACGTCTCCTCGACCTCCAGCCCGAACCGCCCGTCGGACGCGCCCGCTCCCGCGTCCTCGAACAGGCGGCCGGCGTCCCCCTCGCCCTCGTCGAACTCACCCGCGCGATCAGCCGCGACCCCGCCGCCGGACAGGACGGCGCCACCGACGCGCTGCCCCTCACCGACCGCCTGGAGGCGATCTTCGCCGCCGACCTGCCCGAACTCCCGGCGCCCACCCGCCGGTTGCTGCTCCTCGCGGCAGCCGCCGAGACGGCCGAACTGCCCGTCATCCTCTCCGCCGCCGGGGACACCGCGGCCCCGGTCGACTGGCGGCCCGCCGAACTCGCGGGACTCGTCCGCATCGACGACGGCCGACTCCACTTCAGGCACCCGCTGATCCGCTCCGCCGTCTACCAGTCCGCGAGCTACGCCGAGCGCCACGCGGCCCACACGGCCCTGGCCGACGTCCTCGCGGGCGACCCCGACCAGCGCGCCTGGCACCGGGCCGCCGCGGTCTCGGGCGTCGACGAGGAGGCCGCCCAGGGCCTGGAGGACAGCGCGCAACGCGCGCAGCGCCGGGGCGGTTACGCGGGGGCGGCCACCGCCCTCGAACGGGCGGCCCGGCTCAGCCCCGACCCCGACGTCCGCTCCAGGCGGCTGGTCCGGGCCGCGACCATGGCGATGTACGCCGGACACCCGCGCTGGGTGAGCGAGTTGGCCATGCGCGTCCTCACCCTCACCGACGACCCGGACGTGCTCGCCGAGGCCTCGCTCCGGGCCGGCTGGGCGCTCGCGGTGACCACCCGCTTCGAGGACGCGCTCGGCTTCCTGCTGCCGGTCGCCGAGGCCGCCGTCGAGACCGATCCCGTCCTCGCCCTCGACGCCCTGGGCACGGCCACCACCCCCGCCTACCACTCCGGCGACCCAGCGTTCCGCGAGCGGATCCAGCGGATCACCGAACGCGTGCCGCCGCAGGACGACGAGGGGGGACGGGTGTGGGCGCTGGCAGGCTGCGACCCCGTGGGCAACCGTGAACAGGCCCTCGCTCTGCTCAGTGGCACCGACTGGACCGAGGACCCGCCCGGGCTCCTGCCCGGGGCCGCCCAGGACCAGAGACTGTCCCGGCTGGTCGTCGTGGGAGCCGCCGCGTGGGTCCTGGACGAGACCGCCGAGGCCGTCCGCCTGCTCGGCGCCGCCCTGGACCACCTGCGGCGTTCCCCGACGGCTGGCGCCAACGCCACCGTCGCCAACGCCCTCGGGCTGGCCCTGTACGAGAGCGGCTCCTGGACCCAGGCCCGCACTGTCTTCGACGAGTCGTACCGGACGGCCGCCGAGGCGGGCCTGGAGATCGTGGCGGCCGGCTCGCCCGTCACCGGCGCCACCATCCTCGCCCTGCGCGGCGACACGGAGGCGGCCCGCGCGGCCGTGCAGCGCGCCGTCCACGGCATCGACCTGCCCAACTCCCGCAGCCTGCAGGTACGGACGCACTACGCGCTCGGTGCCGCCGCCCTCGCAGAGGGTGACCACGCCGCCGCCTACACCCGCTTCCGGGCCGTCTACACCCAGGACGCCGAGCCCGGGCCCGTGCACTTCCACGCCTCCGACTACTACCTGGCCGACCTCACGGCAGTGGCCGTGCGTACCGGCCGCGCCGACGAGGTACGCCGTATCGTCGACGCGACCCGCCGTCGCCTCGCGGCCGGCGTGATTTCCGCCCGGCTGGACGCCGTCCTGCACCGGGCGGACGCCCTGCTGAGCGAAGGGGACGAGGCGGAGGAGCACTTCACGGCGGCACTCGCCGACCCGGCCGGCGAACAGTGGCTGTTCGAAAGGGCGTTGGTCCGCCTCGACTTCGCGGAGTGGCTGCGCCGCCGACGCCGGTCGATGGAGGCCCGCCCGCAACTCGCCGCCGCACTCGACGCCTTCGAGCGGGTCGGTGCTCGCCCCTGGACCGAACGCGCCCGCGCCGAACTACGGGCCGCCGGCGTCACCCCCAGCAGCAGCGCACCGCGCGACGTCCTCGCCGAACTCACCCCGCAGCAGCTCCAGATCGCCCGCCTGGCCGCAGCGGGGCTCACCAACCGGGAGATCGGCGAACGGATCTTCCTCTCGCCCCGCACGGTCGGCTTCCACCTCTACCGCATCTTCCCCAAACTCGGCATCACGGGCCGCGCCCAGCTCCGCGACGCGCTGCCCGAGCCGTCGGAGTCCCTGGACCGGACGCCGGGCCCGTGATCAGGCCGGGCGTACGCTCCCTCTGACACCCCACTCGAAGGCAGGAGCAGCAACGATGCAGTACGTGAAGCTCGGTTCGACGGGCCTGGACGTGTCGCGGATCTGTCTGGGCTGCATGAGCTACGGCGTTCCCGACCGCGGCGACCACGCGTGGACCCTCGACGAGCAGGCGTCGCGCCCGCTGATCCGCCAGGCCCTCGACGCCGGGATCACCTTCTTCGACACGGCGAACGTCTACTCCGACGGCACCAGCGAGGAGATCGTCGGCAGGGCGCTCGCCGACTTCGCCCGCCGCGACGAGATCGTGCTGGCCACGAAGGTGCACAACCGGATGCGGCCCGGGCCCAACGGCGGCGGTCTGTCCCGCAAGGCGATCCTGACCGAGATCGACCACAGCCTCACCCGCCTCGGCACCGACTACGTCGACCTGTACCAGATTCACCGCTACGACGCCGAGACCCCGATCGAGGAGACGATGGAGGCCCTTCACGACGTCGTGAAGGCGGGCAAGGCCCGTTACATCGGGGCGAGTTCGATGTACGCCTGGCAGTTCTCCAAGGCCCAGTACACGGCTCGGGAGCACGGCTGGACCCGGTTCGTGTCCATGCAGAACCACTACAACCTCGTCTACCGCGAGGAGGAGCGCGAGATGCTGCCCCTCTGCGTCGACCAGGGCGTCGGCGTCCTGCCGTGGAGCCCGCTGGCCCGCGGCCGGCTCACCCGCGACTGGGACACCACCACCGGGCGCGGCGGATCCGACCTCGGCCTGTTCTTCTACCCGGACGGCGACCGCACGATCGTCGACGCGGTCGCCCGCATCGCGGGCCGGCGAGACGTCCCGCGTGCCCAGATCGCCATGGCCTGGCTGCTGCACCAGAGCCCGGTGACGGCCCCGATCGTCGGCGCCACCAAGCCGCACCACATCGACGACGCGGTGGCCGCTGTCGACCTCGACCTGACCGACAAGGAGATCGAGGAACTGGCGCAGCCATACACCCCGCACCCGGTCAGCGGCCACTGACCGGGTGCGGTGACGCGTCAGTGCGGTCCGGAGGCCGGTTCGAACTCCGTACCGCACGGCCCCGCGCCCTCGCTCTCGAGCAGCCGGACCCGGTCGCCGTCCATGGAGATCGTTCGGTAGAAGTGGCCGATGCGCTCGGCAGAGCGGCCCACGTAGTGCCCGATGAACGAGCGGCGGAACCGGTCGGCGCTCCGGTTGGGCTGCGAGCCGTGCACCAGACTGCCGTTGAAGAACAGGACGTCGCCCGGGGCCATGTCGACCGGCACCGTGGTCAGTCCGGGCGGCGGGGACACGTATTCCCGGGCGAAGGACACACCGGGGTCCGCCTCCTCGGGGCAGAACAGGTCCATGCGGTGCGTGCCCGGCACGACCTCCAGACCGCCGTTGTCCCGGTCGATCGGCTCGCAGGCGATCCACGCGGCCACACATGTGCCCGGCTCCACCCGCAGATAGAAGTTGTCCTGGTGCAGCGCCTGCCCCCGGGCACCCGGCGGCTTGAAATAGAACATGCTCTGCGCGGCCAGCACCTCCTCACCGAGCAGCACCTCGAGAACGGTGCGCAGCCGGGGGTCCAGCAGCACGCCGAGCGACGGCTCATGGAACTCGTGCGGCTGCATCACGCGCGGATAGGCGTCCAACGGGTCGGCCGGGCGCCCGTCCTGCCCGGACGGCCGCGGCTCGAAATGCCCCGGCACCGGACCGGCCGCGTGCAGCGCGGTGAACCCGGCGCGGAACGCGACGATCTCGTCGTGATCGAACAGGCCTCGTACAACGGTGAATCCGTCCTCCTCGAACCGGCGGCGCTCCTCCTCCGGCAGGATGGGAGCCCCGGCGCCATCGATGCCTGTGGCTGTCATCGTCCACTCCTTCGGTCCGTTCTCATCAGCCGCCAGAGTAAGGTCGTCGCACCTCGGAGGAGGATGCCCGTGAACGCTGACGGATTGCCCGGCACCGCTGTCCCCGCACCGCCGCCCGGTCTGGTGACCGTCGGGCGCTACGACGAGGGGCCCGGCTACGCCGTCAACCGGCCGCGGGGCGCCGACAGCTGGCTGTTCACCTGGACGACGGACGGCCACGGTCTGCTGACCCAGGGCGCGGCCGGAGCGCGGGCCGGCACCGGGGACCTGGTCGTCCTCGGCCCCGGGGTGCCACACCGCTACCTGGTGCTGCCGGGTGCCCGGCGCTGGCGGTTCTGGTGGGCGCACTGCCAGGCCCGCCCCGCCTGGGCGGCCTGGCTGAGTCCGTACGCCGTCGGCGACGGCATGTACGTCGTCGCCCCGGTTCCGGAAGCCCTGTACGACCGTATGGAGACCGCGTTCGCACGCATGCTGTCGGACGCCCGCTGGCCGGGCAGCGACACCCGGCCGCCCGCATCCTCCTCCGCCTCCGATGCCCAGGCCGCGCCCGACGGTCCGACGGCCGTCGCACATGGCGCCGCCGCCCGGGAGCTCGCCCTCTGTTCCCTGGAAGAGATCGTCCTGCTGGCCTCGGCAGCCGCCCGCCCCCTTCCGGAACGGCCGGGAGTCGACCCCCGGGTGAGCCGGGCGGAAGCCCTCATCGCCGCCGACCCCGCCGCCCCGCACACCGTCCGGTCGCTCGCCGAGGAGGTCGCGCTCTCGCCCTCGCGGTTCGCGCACCTGTTCACCGAGCAGCTCGGCCGGTCCCCGATGCGGGCACTGCGCGAGGCCAGGCTGCGCCATGCGGCCCGGCTGCTGGAGGCCACCGACCTGCCGGTGGAACGCGTGGCCCTCGCCTCCGGTTTCGCCAGCCCGTTCCACTTCAACAGGGTGTTCCGCGAGCGTCACGGAACGCCGCCGGGCGCGTACCGGGCACTGTGCAGACGCGATCAGGCGGAAACCGTGCCCGCTATTGGTTTCACGGCTGTTCCTGGACGGAGAGGAGAAGGAACCGGTCAACTGTCATGACGACGCTCGCCGTTGCGGTGGCGGTCCGCCCGCTCGCAACCATGAGCTGCGGAAACGCACAAGAGGCGGGGACAGGACACCAGGGGCGGGCGGTTTTGCGCCACCGTTAGAGAGTGTCCCTCAATGGTTGCGAAACGTCTCTGAGCGAAGTGAATACCGTTTGCAATGAGGATGTTGATACAGTGGCAATCCCTAAAGGTGCATCCCATTGACACGCCGTCAACCGCTTTAGGTCACAGTGCAATGCGGAAAACGGCGTGATCTCTTGTTACGGCTCGATGAGCTGTGCAAAGGTGTGCACGTCGGCGTGCGGACCATCTTTCTTTCCCCGCACGCACGCGACGCCCCCGCTGACTCCCCACTCCAAAAGAGCTGTCCGCTGCGGGTGTTCGCGATACCGATCCCCTGTTTGGTCGGATCCTGTCGTTTCGTCGCCAGGGTCGCATACCCCTTGGTATGGACTAAAACCCGCGTTGTCCGTGGAGGAATACAGACGTGAAAGACGCAGGCCTGTCGAATTCCCCTACACCGGTTCCCGCGTACGACGCCTCGGATGTCGAACTCAGCGCGGAGCTGAAGAAGTGGACGGGGACGACGCCCGCGCTCCATCCCGTCGGTGAACTGCTCGACCGGCACTGGGAAGCAGCCTTCGCCTATGCCCGTCTGTGCACCAGCGGTCCGCGCCCCGCCGGAATGCTCACCACCGCCGCGTTCACCCGCCTCTTCGGGGAATCCCTGCGCCAGAGCGGCCCCACCTCCGCCTGGCGGCCCCATCTCCTGGTCACCGTGCGCCGGCTGGCGGCGGAGTGGGAGGGCGACCACCGCCACGAAATGCTCCACCCCGAGCTGCGCTCCAGACCCGGCAGCGGAAACCGTGTCGCCGCCCGGCTGCTGCCCGCGCCCGACCGGCGACTGCTCTCCAGGGCGTTCCAGAACCTCCCGCAGTCCGCGCGCTGCCTGCTGTGGCACGCCGAGGTCGAGGCCGAACCGCTGGAGATACCCGCCGGTCTGCTGGGCCTGAGCGCGGAGGACGCCGCCGTGGAACTCGGCCGGGCCCGGGGACGCCTGCGCGAGGAGTGCCTGCACGTCCACCGCGAGGTCGTGCCCCAGGAGGAGTGCCGCCGCTACATCCGGCTGATCGACGTCACCTGCCGTCGCCGCAGCTTCGACATCGACCCCGACCTCGCCAAGCACCTCGCCGACTGCATGCACTGCCGGTACGCCGCCGACCAGTTGAACCAGTTCAACGGCGACCTCGCCCTCGCGCTGGCCGAGGGGGTCCTCGGCTGGGGTGCGCGCGCCTATCTGGAGTCCCGCCCGGGACGCGCCGCGGAGAGCGCCATCGTGGAGGTCGAGCAGGCCCCGATCATCGAGATCGCCACGGTCGAGAGTGTGCTCCCGGTCCCGCGTGTCCTGGCCCAGGCTCCGCCCATGCCCACGAACCCGCCGGTCTCCACCGAGCTGGCGGTCCGCCCCGGTTCACACCGGTCCGCGCACAAGGCGGCCCGGCGCGCGGTCCGCCGCCGCAACCGTGTCCTGGCCGCCGCGACCGTCAGCGCGCTGGTCCTCGTCCCGCTGGTCCTGTGGTCCGTCCTGGGTTCGGACGACGAGGACGGCTCGACGGCCGAGACCAGCCCCCCGGACACCGCCACCACCGGCTCCGACACGGCCGGCGATCCCTCCTGGGCCGGTTCGGGCGAGACCACGAAGGGCGCCCTGCGCGGCCGACTGCACAACGTCGAGTCCGAACTGTGCATCGGCATCGTCGGCGGCGAGGCCGTCAAGGGCGCGGAGGCCGAGCTGACCAGCTGCTCGTCGGCGGCCGGTCAGGAATGGTCGTACGAGAAGGACGGCCTGCTGCGCAACGTCGCCGACCCGGACCTCTGCCTTGACTCCCATCTCGGCTACTCGGTCCAGCTCGCCCCGTGCACGGGCGCGTCCCAGCCCGGCGCCAAGAACGTGCGCTACGACTTCACCCTCCAGGGCACCCTGGTTCCGCGCCTGGACCAGGAGCTGGCGCTGACGCCCGCCGACGCCGCGGGTGAGGGCGACGCGCCGCTGGTCCTGAAGTCGCGCGAGGAGTCCGCCGACCAGCACTGGGTCTTCGACTCCTCGTCACCCTCGCTCCAGATGCAGGCCGTCAACTGGGACGCGGCCTCCGAGCCCATTCCCCCCACCGTCAAGAAGAGCCCCGAACCCTCGACGACCCCGACACCGACTCCCACAGCGCCCCAGCCGTCCCCGACACCGTCGGCGGCCACCCCGACCCCCTCGGCCTCGAACCCCACGAGCGCCCCCTGCTACCACTACGGGTACTACAACTGCGGGAACGGCCAGAACACCAGCGGCGGCTACGGATATGGCTACGGCGGCGGATACGGCGGATACGGCGGCTGGGGAGGCCGCTGACGACCGGGACCCGCCCGGCCCTCAGCCCCCGAGGACGATCAGCGAGCCCCACAACGCCACCACCGCCGGGATCAGCGCGGCCGGCACGGAGATCAGCCCGAGCCGGGTGAACTCCCCGATCCCGACGTCGTGCTCGTGCTGGTGCACGATGCGCCGCCACAGCAGGGTCGCCAGCGATCCGGCGTACGTCAGGTTCGGGCCGATGTTCACCCCGAGCAGCACGGCGAGCACCGCACCGGGACCGGCCGCGGCGGTCAGCGGCAGCAGCACGAGCACCGCGGGCAGATTGTTGATCAGATTGGCGAGTACGGCGGCCAGCACGGCGATCCCGAGCAGCGCGACCAGCCCGGTCCCGTCGGGCAGCACCCGGCCGAGCGCGTCGGCGAGCCCGTTGTCCACGACCGCGCGGACGACGACGCCGAGCGCCAGCACGAACGCGAGGAACCCGGGCGCCGTGGCCCGCAGCACCGTCACCGGGGTGGCCTGCCGTCGCAGCAGTGCGCGGCCGGAGAGTACGAGCGCCCCCGCGAGCGCGGCCCACGCGGGATCGATGCCCAGCGCGGAGGCCACGACGAACCCGGCCAGCGTGCAGGCCACGGTGACGAGGGCGAACAGGGGAAGCGGGGGCACGTCAGCCGTGTCCGGGCCCGTGTCCGTGTCCTGGTCCGAGGGCGAGGTGTCCGGCGTCGGGGCGGTCAGGTCGGCGGCGAAGAAGCGCCGGAACACCACGTACTCGGCGCCGATCGCGACCAGCCAGGGTAGCGTCATCAGCGCGGCGAACCGGGTGAAGCTCAGGCCGCTCGCGCTGAACGCCAACAGGTTGGTGAGGTTGGAGACCGGCAGCAGCAGCGACGCCGTGTTCGACAGGTGCGCGCAGGCGTAGCTGTGCGGCTTGGGCCCGACCCCCGTCCGGACGGCCGTGGCGAACACCACCGGCGTGAGCAGCACGATGGTCGCGTCCAGGCTCAGTACCGCCGTGATCGCCGAGGCGAGCACGAAGACCGAGGTCAGCAGCCGCCCGGGCCGGTTCTTCGACCACCGGGCCATCCACGCGCCGCAGGCCCGGAAGAGCCCCTCGACATCGCAGAAGTGGGCCAGCACCAGCACCGCCGCGAGAAAGCCGACCACCGGCCCGAGCCGCTCGGCCTCCTCCCACGCGTGAGCCGGCGAGATGGCGCCGGTGAGGACCACGAGCCCGGCGGCGGGAACCGCCACGACCGCCTCCGGCAGCCCGAACGGGCGGACGACGGCACAGGCCAGAACAGCGATGAGCAAGGCGATGGACAGTGCCTCGGCGGACGGGGCGTTCAGGGTTCGGTCCTCCGGGACAGGGATGTCGGTACCCCTCCATGAAAGCAGGCCCAGCTCATCGGCCCCTCGACCGGGTCAGGCTCCGGTACCGGGACCGAAGACCGACAGGAACACGGAGGAATCGTTCCCGCCGACCGGCACCTCGCCCCTCTCCCATGTCACCTTCAGCGGATCCCGCTCGTCAGGCGGGGTCACCAGCAGCTCGGCCGGAGTCTCCGTCTCGGCCTCGCTGAGCTCGGGATTCGCGAAGCTCAGGCCCACCCAGCCACTCTCGCCCGGCGCCAGACGGACGGTCGTCAGCTCGGCGTCGGAGCGCTTCGGGGGGAGGCCCAGCTGTTTGTCGGCCGCGTCCACGAAGGCGATGCCCGGGTAGCCGCGCAGGGTGCAGGTGCGAGCGGATTCGTTGGTGAGGACGACGGGGAAGTTCTTCTGCCCGGCGCCCGGGTTGGGTCGCCCGACCGAGGCGCGCAGCTCGGAGGTACGGCAACGGGTGTCGCCGGTTGACGGGACGGCCGTCGGGGGAGTGGCCGTCGACGGAGCGGTGGCCGACGGGACAGCCGTGCCGCCGCTGTCGCTGCCGCAGGCCCCGAGCAGGACCGGTAACGCGATCGCGCTCGCGAGCAGCGCGGCCCGTTGGGCGGGCCGGGTGGTACGGAAGGTCGCCATGTCCACACTCCTGGAGGCCACTGCGCGTACGGAGTCTCGTGCACCGTCACGTGTGTCCTGCGGGACCGGAACCTAAAAGGCCCACGTGGCACCGATTCAAGCCGTTGCCAGTGGGCGCCGGGACTCACAGCTCGTCCGTCAGCGACAGCTCCGCCCAGATGGTCTTCCCGTCGGGTGTGTGGCGGCTGCCCCACCGCTCGGTGAGCTGGGCGACCAGCAGCAGCCCGCGGCCCCCCTCGTCGAAGGTCCTGGCGCGCCGCAGGTGCGGGGCGGTGTGACTGGAGTCGGAGACCTCGCAGATCAGGGTCGCCGCGTCGTGGATGAGCCGCAGCCGGATGGGCTGCGAGCCGTACCGGATGGCGTTGGTGACCAGCTCGCTCACCACCAGTTCGGTGGTGAACGCGGCCTCGCTCAGATCCCAGACGTCGAGCTGCTCGCCGACCTGCTTGCGGATCGGCCCGACGAGTGCGGGGTCGGCAGGGATGTCCCACGTCGTGACACGGGAGGCGGACAGGCCCTGGGTGCGGGCCAGCAGCAGCGCGACATCGTCGGCCGCGCCGCCCGGCGGGAGCAGGGTGTGCAGGATGCGGTCGCACGTCTCGTCGAGCGAGTCCGCGTACGCGGCCAGCGCGTCGCACAGCAGCTGGTGACCGGCGTCGATGTCCCGCTCGCGGCTCTCGATCAGCCCGTCGGTGTAGAACGCGAGGACCGTGCCCTCCGGCACCTCCAGTTCCGTGGACTCGAACGGCAGCCCGCCCAGGCCCAGCGGCGGCCCGGCGGGCAGCCGCACCTGCCGGGGAGTGCCGCCCGGGGTGAGCATGACCGGCGGGGGATGCCCGGCGCGGGCCAGGGTGCAGCGTCGTGACACCGGGTCGTACACCGCGTACAGACAGGTCGCCCCGACCTCGCCCGGGCCGCCCTCGCTGCCGGCCTCGGCGGACAGCCGTACGACGAGGTCGTCGAGGTGAGTGAGGAGCTCGTCCGGGGCGAGGTCGATGTCGGCGAGCGTGCGCACGGCGGTGCGCAGCCGGCCCATGGTGGCGGAGGCCTGGATGCCGTGGCCGACCACGTCCCCGACGACCATCGCGACCCGCATCCCGGACAGCGGGATCACGTCGAACCAGTCGCCGCCCACCCCGGCCCGCGCCGCCGGGAGATAGCGCGAGGCGGCTTCGAGGGCGGCGGTGCGCGGCAGGGTCCGGGGGAGCAGACTGCGTTGCAGGGCGAGAGCGGTGTCGCGTTCGCGGGAGAACCGGCGGGCGTTGTCGATACAGACGGCGGCCCGGGCGGTCACCTCCTCGGCGAGCAGCGCGTCGTCGGCCGTGAACGGGTCGGGCCGCCGGTACCGGGTCAGGACGGCGACGCCGAGCGTCGTACCGCGTGCCGTGATCGGTACGGACATCATGGAGTGGATGCCGAACTCCTTGACCCGGTTGAGGCGGGCCTTGTCCCAGGCCAGCCGCTGTTCGAGGTCGTCGGCGGGCAGGGTGGCGATGATGGTGCGGCCTGCGAGGAGGGAGTCGGCCTGGGGTGACAAGGCGGGGTACTCCTCCAGCTGTCCCGGCTTGGCCACGGCTTCGGGGCTGCCCGGGACGATCGACCGGTGGGCGGCCCTGCGGAGGCTGAGCGGCGCGGTCAGTTCGGCCGGCCGGTGGTCGCCGCCGTGCTGCGGCGGGTCGAGCAGGTCGACGCTGACGAAGTCGGCGAGCGCCGGGACACAGACGTCCGCCAACTCCTGCGCGGTGCGGGTGACGTCGAGGGTGGTGCCGATGCGCACGCTCGCCTCGTTGACCAGCTGGAGCCGCTCCCGGGCGAGGTACTGCTCGGTGAAGTCGTGGGCCGCGAGACAAACCCCCCGCACCTGCCCCTCGGCGTCCTTGAGCGGCGCGATCCGGGCCAGCCACGCGTGCGCGTGGTCCTCGCCGCCGGTGCGCAGATAGGTCTGGACGTCCTTCGCCCGGCCGCTGGTCAGCACGTCGAGCATGTGCTGCTCAAGCTCCGCGCTGCGCTCCCGGCCCCCTATCTCGGCAATTCTGAGCCCCCGGACGCGCTCCAGCGGCAGCCCGATGACTGCGGCCATGGCGTCGTTGACGCCGTGCAGCCGCAGCCGGTCGTCGTAGACGGCCGTCGCACAGGGCGCCTGGGCCAGCGCGGCCCGCATCAGGGGCTCGTCCGCGGGCCGGGAGCCGTTCTCCAGGGGGGTTACGAGGAGCCAGTCGCCCCGGCCGCCGTCCGGGGCCGGCCGGTAGTGGGCGAGGAGCCAGGAGGACACCGTCCGGCCGTCACGGTGACGCAGCGCGAGAGTGCCGTGCCAGATCTCCTCCGCCGGCCGCCCGGGCTTCTCCGAACCGTCGACGGCCAGCAGGGAAGCGGCGGGGCGGCCCAGCATCTCGGCCGCCGACCAGCCCAGCAGCCGACGGGCGCCCTCGTTCCAGCCGGTCAGTGCGCCCCGCCCGTCGACGACGGCCCGCGCCGTGGCGGCATCGTCGAACGGGTACACCGGACTCATCGTCGCCACTCCATCGTGAACACTCACAGTGAGCAGGGGATGTCACTGGTGTTCCACACTAGTGCGTTCTGTCCCCGCATGGTCAGTAACACCCATGTCCCCGGACCGCCGCGAAGGCCGCCGCGCGGGGCGGTTTTCAGGCCGTTGTGACAGGTGAGGCCGAAGTACGTCACCGGACTCTTGACGGGCGCATGTTCCGTACCGTCAGAATCTGTTTGCTAACGATCAATTGTGAGTACTTCTGGGCCCTGATGAGGGAGAGCCGCCATGACGGTCACTCGCAGATCGGTGCTGGTCGCCGGTACGTCCGCCCCCGCGGCCGGAGCCCTGCTGGGCACCGCGGCCGACGCGCGGGCCGCCGCCGGACGGGCCGGCCGCCGAACCGTCCCGCTGCGGGACGGCTGGCGCTTCGCGCTGGTCGACCCGGGCGGGATCACCGACCCCACGGGCGCGTACGCGAACGCCCCCGACCCCGCCTACGACGACTCGGGGTGGCGGACGGTCGCCGTCCCCCACGACTGGAGCATCGAACTCACCCCGACCACAGACCACGGCACCACCAGCGGTACCGGGTTCTTCCCCGGCGGCCTGGGCTGGTACCGCCTCGCGTTCACCCTCCCGCCCGCGCTCGCCGGCAAGCGGATCTCGGTGGAGTTCGACGGCGTGTACATGGACTCGTACATCTACTGCAACGGGACGGAGGTCGGCCGTCACCCCTACGGCTACACCGGCTTCGCCCTCGACCTCACCGGCCTCCTGCACACCGACGGCACCACCGAGAACGTACTCGCGGTCATGGTGCGGAACCGGCTGCCCAGCAGCCGCTGGTACTCGGGCAGTGGCATCTACCGCGAGGCCCGCCTGGTCGTCACCGAACCGGTGCACGTGGAGCGCTGGGGTACGTACGTCACCACCCCGGAGATCACCGAGGATCGGGCCGTCGTCCGGGTGCGGACCTCCGTGGTCAACGCGTCGGGGACCGCCGCCGAGGTCGAGGTCGTCTCCCGGATCGTCGACCCCCGAGGACGTACGGTCGCCCGTACGGCCTCCAGCGTCGCCGTCACCGACCGGTCGACCGAGACCCATGAACTCACCGTCCCCGAACCGAGGTTGTGGGACATCGCGGCCCCGCACCGCTACACCCTGAAGACCGAACTGCGCGTCGGCGGCACCACCGTCGACACCCACCGCACGACCTTCGGCATCCGGAGCTTCCGCTTCGACCCGGACGAGGGCTTCCAGCTCAACGGTATCCATCACAAGATCAAGGGAGTCGACCTCCACCACGACCTGGGCGCCCTCGGGGCCGCCGTCAGCATCGACGCGATCCGCAGGCAGATGACCATCATGAAGTCGATGGGCGTCAACGCCTTCCGCACCTCCCACAACCCGCCCTCGCCGGAGATGATCCAGGTCTGCGAGGAACTGGGCATCGTGATGATGGTCGAGGCCTTCGACTGCTGGCGGACTGCCAAGACCCGTTACGACTACGGCCGGTTCTTCGAGGAGTGGTGCGAGAAGGACGCCACCGAGATGGTGCTCGCGGCCCGTAACTCGCCCGCCGTGCTGCTGTGGTCGATCGGCAACGAGATCACCGACTCCACCCGGACCGAAGGCCTCGCCATGGCCGACCGGATCATCGGAGCGATCAGGGCGGCCGACGACACCCGCCCGCTCGTCATCGGCTCAGACAAGTACCGCAACCCGCCCGCGAAGGGCTCCGCGGCCGATCTGATGCTGGCCAAGCTCGATGGTCTCGGCCTCAACTACAACACCGCGAAGTCGGTGGACACCCTGCACGTCGCCTACCCGCACCTGTTCCTCTTCGAGTCGGAGTCCTCCTCCGAGACCTCCACCCGGGCCACCTACCAGGAACCGGAACACCTCAACACCGGCGAGAACCACACGCCGGGCCGCCGCGCGGTCTCGTCGTACGACAACAACCTCGCCTCCTGGACGATGAGCGGCGAGTACGGCCTGAAGAAGGACCGGGACCGCAAGTGGTTCGCGGGTGAGTTCCTGTGGTCGGGTATCGACTACATCGGCGAGCCGACCCCGTACGACGTGTTCCCGGTGAAGGCGTCCTTCTTCGGCGCGGTCGACACGGCCGGTTTCCCCAAGGACATGTACCACCTGTTCCGCAGCCAGTGGACGAGTGAGCCCATGGTCCATCTGCTCCCGATGACCTGGAACCACGAACCGGGCGACACGGTGGAGGTCTGGGCCTACGCCAACGTCGACACGGTGGAACTGTTCCTCAACGGAAAGCCGCTGGGCACAAGGCGGTTCGACACCAAGAAGACGGTCGACGGCCGCGTCTACCTGGAGACGACGGAGGCCACCGGCGACGACAAGACGGTCACCTCCGGCCCCTGGCCCGGCAGTTACACCAGCCCGAACGGCAGCGCGGGCAAGCTCCATCTGACCTGGCATGTGCCGTACGAACCGGGCGAGTTGAAAGCGGTGGCCCGGCGGGGCGGCCGGGTCGTCGCGACGGACGTCCTTCGGACGGCGGGCCCGGCCCACGCGATACGCCTCACCGCGGACCGCAAGTCTCTGGCGGCCGACGGCCGTTCACTGTGTTTCGTGACCGCCGACGTGGTCGACGCCCGGGGCGTGGTCGTGCCCGAAGCCGAGCACCTGCTCGCCTTCGAGGTCGACGGCGGCTCCCTGGCCGGTCTCGACAACGGGCGCGAGGAAAGCGCTGAGCGCTACCAGGCGAGCACCCGAACCGCCTTCCACGGCAAGGCACTTGCCATGGTCCGGGCGGGAACGGCGGCCGGACGGCTGAAGGTCACGGCCCGTTCGGCGGGACTGCGCACGGGCACGGTCGCGGTCCGTACGACGCCCGCGCGCGACGAGGCGCCGACCCCGGCCGAGCTCTTCGCACCCGACCCGGGTCCGGGAACCCCCACCTACCTTTCGGCGGACGCCAGTTACTCCGGCCGCCCGGACACCCTGCCCGCCGCGATGCTCGACGGGGCGCCGGGCACCGGCTGGTCCAACGCGTTCTACAAGTCACCGACCGCGCTGCTGCCCGCGTTCAGCGGGGCCCGCGCCGAGGACTGGGTCTCGGTCGACTGGGGACGGACCCGCGACCTCACCCGCGTCGAGGTCGCCTTCACGGTGGACGCGACACACAGCCTGCCCGCGTCGGTCGAGGTGTCGGTGCGGGTCGGTGACCGGTACGTGCGGGTGCCGGACGCGACCGTCCAGTGGGCCGACGCCTCCGACGCGCCCACGGCGATCACCTTCGCGGCGGTACGGGGCAGCGCGCTGCGGCTGGACCTGACGAGCCGCTACCCGGGGGAGGCGCGGGGCGCGGTACGCATCAGCCGTCTGGACGCACCGGCAGGCTGATTTTCGCCCCCGCCGCCCCTACCCGTCCCGTCCCTGGGGGCTGTGCCCCCGGACCCCCGCTTTCGGCCCTGAAGGGGCCTAGTCCTCAAACGCCGGACGGGCTGAAAGATCAAGCCCCGGCCGGCATCATCCAGCCCCTCCGGCGTTTGAGGAGCGGGGTCTGGGGCGGAGCCCCAGAAGGATGGGACGGGTAGGGGCGGCGGGGGCGAAAACGCCGTACGTGAACCCAGTCGCGTCCGGATCGTTGACGAGACATCGCGCCTCGCACAGCATGGGCGACGTCCGCATCTGGGAGCGCTCCCACGGCAAGCGCCGCTCTTCCGGCACCCGCGCCCCCACCCTCACCCGAGGAGCTCCAGACGTGAAACGACGCAGAACCACCCTGCTCTCGGTGACCGCCCTCCTTGCGGCGGCACTCACCGCACTCCCCGCCGGCCCGGCCGGCGCCGAGGAGATCGAACAGGTCAAGAACGGCACCTTCGACACCACCACCGCCCCTTGGTGGACGACCAGCAACGTCACCGCAGGCCTCTCCGACGGAGGCCTCTGCGCGGACGTACCCGGCGGCACCGCCAACCGCTGGGACGCCGCCGTGGGACAGAACGACATCACCCTCGTCAAGGGCGAGTCGTACCGCTTCACCTTCAAGGCGCTGGGCACGCCCACCGGACACGTCGTCCGGGCGATCGTCGGCCTGTCGGTGTCCCCGTACGACACCTACTTCGAGGTCAGCCCGCAGCTGAGCGTGTCGGGCGACGCCTACACCTACACGTTCACCGCATCCGCCGACACGGCCCAGGGCCAGGTCGGTTTCCAGCTCGGCGGCAGCGCCGACCCCTTCCGGTTCTGCATGGACGACGTGTCGCTGGTGGGCGGGGTGCCGCCCGAGGTGTATGTGCCCGACACGGGACCCCGGGTGCGGGTCAACCAGGTCGCCTATCTGCCCGCGGGCCCGAAGAACGCCACGCTGGTCACCGACGCCACGCAGCCCCTGTCCTGGCAGCTGAAGAAGGCCGACGGGAAGACAGTGGCCCACGGCAGGACCGTACCGCGCGGCATCGACGCCTCCTCCGGGCAGAACGTCCACTCGATCGACTTCGGCTCCTACCGCAAGCGCGGCACCGGCCTCACGCTGGTCGCCGACGGCGAGACGAGCCGTCCCTTCGACATCGACGCGAGCGCCTACGAACGGCTCCGGCGGGACTCGCTGAAGTACTACTACTCGCAGCGCAGCGGCATCGCGATCCGCGACGATCTGCGCCCGGGCTACGCCCGTCCCGCCGGACACGTCGACGTGGCGCCCAACCAGGGCGACTCCAAGGTGCCGTGCCAGCCGGGCGTGTGCGACTACACCCTCGACGTCACCGGCGGCTGGTACGACGCCGGCGATCACGGCAAGTACGTAGTCAACGGCGGTATCTCCACGTGGGAGCTGCTGAGCACCTACGAGCGCGCCCTGCACGCCCGTACGGGGCAACGAGGCGCGCTCGGTGACGGCACGCTCGCCATCCCGGAGAGCGGCAACAAGGTGCCCGACGTCCTGGACGAGGCCCGCTGGGAGCTGGACTTCCTGCTGAAGATGCAGGTGCCGGCCAAGCAGCCGCTGGCCGGCATGGCGCACCACAAGATCCACGACGAGCAGTGGACCGGGCTGCCGCTGCTGCCGAGCGACGACCCGCAGAAGCGTCAACTGCACCCGCCGACCACCGAGGCCACCCTGAACCTGGCGGCCACGGCGGCGCAGGCGGCCCGGCTGTACCGGCCCTACGACCGCGCGTTCGCCACGCGCGCCCTCGCGGTGGCGCGCAAGGCCTGGACGGCCGCCCTGGCCCACCCCGACCTCCACGCCGATCCGAACGACGCGACCGGTGGCGGTGCCTACAACGACACCGACGCGCGGGACGAGTTCTACTGGGCCGCCGCCGAGCTGTACCTCACCACCGGTGAGAAGGCGTTCGAGCGGCACATCCTGAACTCGCCGGTCCACAAGGCCGACATCTTCGTCCCCCTCGGCTTCGACTGGGCCAGGACCGCCGCCGCCGGCCGGCTCGACCTGGCGACCGTGCCGAACCGGTTGCCCGGCCGGGACAAGGTCCGCCAGTCCGTGATCAAGGGCGCCGACCGATATCTGACCACGCTGGCGGCACAGCCGTACGGCATGCCCTACGCCCCGGACGCCAACGTGTACGACTGGGGCTCCAACGCCCAGGTCCTCAACAACGCCGTGGTCGTCGCCACCGCGTACGACATCAGCGGCGCCTCTAAGTACCGGGACGGCGCGGTCCAGAGCATGGACTACCTCTTCGGCCGCAACGCGCTGAACATGTCGTACGTGACGGGTTACGGCGAGGTCAACTCGCATCAGCAGCACAGCCGCTGGTACGCCCGGCAGCTCGACCCGAGCCTGCCGAGCCCGCCGGACGGCACGCTCGCCGGAGGCCCCAACTCCAGCATTCAGGACCCCTACGCGCAGAGCAAACTCCAGGGCTGCACAGGCCAGTTCTGCTACATCGACGACATCCAGTCCTGGTCGACGAACGAGCACACGGTCAACTGGAACGCGGCCCTGGCCCGGATGGCGTCCTTCGTGGCCGACCAGGGATAGCCGGACGGCTGGGCCCTGATTCGCCCCCTCGGTACCACTGCCTTACCCGGCTGACCTGGTGGTATTTACGGGTAAGTACCGGCGCGGTACCGTGGGGGCATGCCAGCTCTCAACGTGGAGTTCAGTGACCGCGAGCTAGAGGACCTGCGGCAGATAGCCAAGGAGCGCGGTACGTCCATGAAGGCCCTCGTACGTGAGGCGGCGGCTGCCGACATCGCCCGCCACCGCGCCCTGCAGGAGGGCGCGGAGGAGTTCCGGCGGTTCTTCGCGGCCCACGCCGACGAGTTCGCCGCCGCGTTCCCCGAGGACGAACCGGTCGCGCCGGGGCGTCAGGGACGGGTCGCCTGACCGATGGCTCCCGTCATCCACATCGACGTGCCCTGGCTGCTCCAGCGCCACGAAGAGGTCCTGCCGGACCAGCCCACGGTCAACGACTTCTCCGCCCTGGTGGCCGCGGTGGCCCGGCACCGGGTCGATCCGCCGCGCCTCGGCGTGGACTCCGACCCGGCCTGGCGTGCCGCCGCACTGCTGCACACCCTCGCGTTGCTCAAGCCGCTGCCGTCGGCCAACGCCCGCTTCGCCTGTGCCACCGCCGTTGCGTACATGTTCGTCAGCGATGTCGGCATCGATCCGCCCTATGGCGCCCTCGTCGACCTCGCCCGCGACCTGATCTCGGGCAAGGTCGACGTCTACAGCGCGGCCGACCGGCTGCGCTCCTGGCAGATCTGAACCGATCCGGGCAGATCGGCCCGGTTGTCGAGCCGGGCCCGCCCTCGGGGCCGCCGACCGAGGGCGGGAAGAACGGGGTCGGCGGCCGTTTCGCGCGGGAGAGCCGCCTTTCCACGCGGGGCCTTCGAGGAGGGCCGGTTCCAGTGGACTGCACCGGCGCACGCGCCGGGAGCGTGCGCGGCACACCGGCGCGTGCGCGCGGTTCACACGGGGCACGGGCACGGAGCGCGGGGAAAATACCGAAAGCCGGTGCGAGTGTCGGAAGTTTCTCCTGTTGCTGACTTTCCTTCTATGAATGGATGTTGCCCAAGTGCCTTGTTGGCCGTGACCGACTTGTGCAATGGTGAACTACCTGTACAGGGGGAGTGGCCGGACTCAATTCGTCGGTGGTGATTCGGCGGCGGTCCAGCGCCACGGTCGGGGCGGGGGACGCAGCCGGGCGCCTCTGTGAGTTACCCGCGCGTGGGAAGGAACCGCTCAGTGCCCCACCCCCACCCCCCTCGTCCGTCGTACCCTCCGCACTCCGGTGGGGTTCCGGGGGAATCGGACGAGAGTCTCGCGGCCCAGCTCAGAAACAGACCGGAGGGCGAGACGGGCGTGCCCGTCGCCCTGCTGACCGCGCGGCACTGGCAGGCGACCCACGAGTACGCGGTCATCTGCCTCGCCACCTCTGCCCGGACCGCCTCCATGGTCACCACCGCCGCCTTCCACCAGGTCCTGGAGCGGGTGATGCGGGCCGAGTCGGCCGTCGCGTTGCGCCCGAGGTTCCTTGTGGCCGTGCGCGACATCGTCAGGGAGTGGTCGGCCGACGACCGCATATCCGAGGTGCTGCCCGACCTGACGAAACCGGCGGGCGGTCGCGGTATGCGCGCGGCGAAGGCCATGACGGCGGAAAACCGAAAGCTCGCTGAACGTTCGTTCCAGGCTCTTCCCGGACTCGCCCAGTGTCTGCTGTGGCACACCGAGGTGGAGGCCGAGCCGATGAATGTCCCCGCCGTCCTTCTTGGCATGGACACGAATATGGCGGCGGCGTCGCTCGAACAGGCCCGCGAACAATTCCGTGAGGGTTGTGTACGCGCCCACCGGGAACTCGCGCCGTCCAAGGAATGCCGGTTCTACAACCGTCTCCTCGACATCCCCATCCGGCGCGGCGGCGCTCTGCTGCCCGATGTCCAGCAGCACCTGTCGGTGTGCAACTACTGCCGGCACGCCGCCGAGCAGCTGAGCCACTTCGAGGGCGGCCTGGGCACGTTGCTCGCCGAGGCGGTGCTCGGCTGGGGCGCCCGGCGCTATCTCGACTCGCGCCCGGGGCGTAGTCAGAGCGGCACGCGGCTGCGCGGCCATGCCCGGCACCGTGGCAGTGGCAGTGGCAGTGGCGGCGGCGGTGAGGGTGCCGGTGGCCGGGGGGTCGGCCTGGGACGCCATCGTCTGCTGTCACGGATTCCCTCGCCGCGCCACCCGCTCGCGGGCGGGACCGGGAAAAGGAGAACCCTGCTCACCAGTGTGGGTCTTGCCTCGACAGTCGTCCTCGCGGTCGTGCTGGGCAGCGGGCTGTGGCCGAAGGACGGCAGTGGCGCCGACCCGGCCGCCTCCTCCAGCGCGACCGCCGGACGCGGCACGGCGCCCGGCGCCACGCCGACCTCGCCCGCGGTGTCCTCCTCGCCGCCCGCGGCGGGCAACAACCCGACCTCCATCCGGCAGACCCGGCTGCGCAACGTCACCGCCGACCAGTGCCTCGACATCCGGGGCGGCCGGGCCACGGCCGGCGCCGTCACCAGGCTCGCGTCCTGCTCGACCGCGTGGACCCAGCTGTGGACGTACGAGGACGACGGTCAGTTGCGCAGTGTCGCCAACCCCGAGCTGTGCCTCGACTCGCACGCCGACGCCGGTGTCGTCATCCTCGGCCGCTGTGCCGCCGAGTCCGCCGAGCGCGGCAATGACGTCCGCTACGACCTCACCGTGCGGGGCGAGCTGCTGCCACGCTGGGAGGAGGGCCTCGCCGTCGCCACCGCCTCCGCCGACCCCGGCGCGGACGTGGTCGTCAAGGTCCGGGACGGCTCCGCAGGCCAGCGCTGGCTGGCCGACAAGGTCACCGCCAGCCCCGAGTCCCTGTCGATAGGCGGCTCACTGGGCAAGGCTGCCCAGGTCGACGCGGACCCGAGGTAGCGGCGGTGTCTCCCGCCCACCCGACTGACGCCCTCGGCGCGTCCGGCGTCAATCGGGGGTCTGGGGGCGGCAGCTCTCAGTGGGGGTCCCCCTCTGGGGGAGGGACGGGTAAGGGTGTCGGGGGCGGAACGCTCGGTCAGGTGCGGGTCGCCGACCGGTGCAGGATGGCGGCCAGTTCGCGTGGGCGGGAGAACATCGGCCAGTGTCCGGTGTCCAGCTCGACCAGATCCCATCGGTCGCTCCTGAGCAGCTCGACCACGTCCTCGGACGGCTCCGGGTCGTCGAGCAGACACTTGACGTAGGTCGCGGGAAGGTCACCCATCGAGCCCGTGAGGACGGCCGGCTCGGTGAGGGTGGCCCCGGGGTGGGGTGTCGAGCCGCTCACGATCCGCGCGATCTGCTCGTCGGTGAGCCCCTGGCCCGCGAAGTGGTCCGGCCCCGGGGTCGGCCAGAAGCCGTCGTTCGCGGCGATCGACGCCTCCGCCCCGGCACTGTCCCAGCCCCACAGGAACGACCTTCCGTGGGCCGGGACACTCGCGTCGACGAACACCACCCGGCCCAGCCGCTCACCGATCCGCTCGGCGGCCTGCCCGACGGGTATCCCCGCGTAACTGTGACCGACGAGCACGACGTCCCGCAGATCGAGACGCTCGACCTCCTCGACGACGTCCCGCACATGCGTCTGCTGCCCGGCCGGCTTGCCCCGCCGCTCCGCCACCCCCGACAACGTCAGCGGGTGCACCCCGTGCCCGGCGGCGCGCAGCTCGACCGCCACCTCGTCCCATGCCCAGGCACCCAGCCGCACACCCGCGACCAACACGAATTCGCTCATGGGGCACAACCTAACGCGGTGGCCCGGGAGCCCCGTACGGCGCCGAATCGGAATGTTTCAGGCCGATTAAAAAGGCAGGTGGATCCAGCCACTCCGTCGCCTCAGGTGATCAACGGCCGCTCAGTTACGGGCTTCACGCGTTCGAATCACGTAACTTCACGCCACTGATTCAATACGCAAGGTTACTGAAACGCATGGGGTCGAGATGAGTTTCGGCGCCGGACTCGGCAGACTCACGCTCGCCGATCCGGCCCGACCGGCTGGGATCGAGTACCCATGCGGACCGTTGGACCTTCGATTCGCATCTACGAACTGAGCGGAAGGATGCACACAATGCCGAACACCGCGCGCTGGGCAGCGACTCTGACCCTGACGGCCACCGCCGTCTGCGCCCCTCTCGCCGGCCCCGCCGTCGCCGCCCCGGGCTCCGCCCCCTCCGGGCTCTACGCACCCTCGGCCCTGGTGCTCACCATGGGCCACGGTGACACCGCGGCCGCAGTCACCCCCGAGCGTGCCGTCACCCTGACCTGTGCCCCGACGGCCTCGGGCACGCACCCGGCGGCGTCCGAGGCCTGCGCCGAACTCCGGGCTGCCGGAGGGGACTTCGACCTGCTGGCGGCGAAGGGCGACGTGAAGTGCACCAAGCAGTACGACCCCGTGGTCGTCACCGTCGAGGGCGTGTGGCGGGGCCAGCGGGTCGCCTATGAGCGGACTTTCGCGAACGAGTGCGTGAAGAACACCTACGGGGCAGCCGTCTTCACGTTCTAGGGACCGGGGTCGCGCGCTTCCGTGAGCAACGCAGGATGCACGCGGATGGGGAGTGCGAACCCCTGTGTCGCGGAATGCCGCACGATCTCGTAGCGGGGCCGGTCGGTGGTGTGGGGCCACCGACCGGCCCATCGGCATGTGTACGCGAGGGCGGAAACGGTTCCCTCACTCCGGCTTCGGCTCCGGCTCCGGGATGTGGGCGAGGGGCGGGAATCGGTGCAGCAGGCGTGCGGCGCGCAGCAGACGGTGGAGGCGGGGTGTGTCGGAGACCAGGCGCAGCCGCCCGCCGCGCTCGCGGGCCCGGGTGTCGGCGCGGCACAGTTCGCGCAGGCCGGAGCAGTCGAAGAAACCGACGTGCCGGAGGTCCACCAGGACGTCGGGGCCGGGGCGTGAGGTCGCGGCGTCCAGGTGCTCGGCGAGGAGACCCGCGGTCGCCAGATCGATCTCGCCGGAGACCTCGACCACGGTGAACGGCCCGTTCGGGTACGTACGGGCATACGGGTTGGCCGTCGGCGGCAGGGCTCCGGACGAGTCCGAGGCCGTGCGCTCGGGCGGCCCGGGGGTGCGGTCGTCGGCTTCCGGCGTCATGGCTGCTCCACCTCGGCGGGGGCGCATTCGATCTCGGTAGCTTCCCCGGCTGAGTCCGGACCATCCCTGACACGCCGCTCGCAAGATCTAGTTCACTCGACAGGGTGAATTGCGGCCATACCCATTGACATTCCATGCATCGTGCACTTACCCCGGGGGTGTCGCGACAGCCGGAGGGGCCGCCGTCTCCCTACGGACGGCGGCCCCTCGGCCTTGGTGACCCGGGTCGATCACATGTGGACGACCGGTGCGGCGTTCTCGTCCTGGACCGGGACGCCGGGGCGGTACAGCAGGAAGGTGATCAGGGCGCCGGCGGCGAAGAAGCCCGCCGACCACCAGAAGGCGGTGGTGTAGCTCTCGATCGTCGACTGGGCCTGGACCAGCTTGTCTGCCGCGTTCCGGCCGGACAGGTAGTTGGTCGCGGCGCTCGCGGCGAGCGTGCTCAGCAGCGCCGTGCCGATCGAACCGCCCACCTGCTGCATGGTGTTGACCGTCGCGGAGGCAACTCCCGCGTCCTCGGCGCCGATCCCGCTGGTGGCCAGCTGCATCGCGGGCGGCATGATGGCGCCCATTCCCGCGCCGATCACCAGCAGCTGTGGGAGCACGGCGGTGCTGAAGGACGAATCGACGTCGATTCCGGTCAGCCAGACCATGCCGGCCGCGCCGAGGGCGAAGCCCGCCGGGATGATGATCTTCGGCCCGAAGCGGGGCACGAGCATTGTGGTGGACACCTGGGCCGCCACCATCAGGGCCGCCATCATCGGCATGAAGGCCAGGCCGGTCTTGGTCGGGCTGAAGCCGAGGTTCAGCTGCAGGTAGTAGGTGAGGAAGAGGAAGACGCCGAACATCGCGGCGCCGGAGATGAGCACCGTGAGGAACGAGGCCGCACGGTCGCGGTCCAGCAGGACGCGCATCGGCAGCAGCGGGTGCTTCGCGCGGGTCTGCCACCGGGTGAACGCCGCGAGGAGCAGTACGCCCGCGGCCAGGAAGCCCCAGGTCTGCGGCGAGCTCCAGTCGTGCGACTCGGCATTGGAGAAGCCGTAGACGACGGAGAAGAGGCCGGCGGAGACCAGTAGTGTGCCCGGGACGTCGATCTTGGAGTTGGCGGCGTCACGGTGGTTGCTCAGCAGCATCCAGCCGCCCACGAAGGCCACCACGGCGAAGATCAGGTTCACGTACAGCGTCCAGCGCCAGTCGAGCGCGTCGGTCAGCAGACCGCCGAGCAGCAGGCCCACCGCGCCGCCGGCCCCGGCGATCGCGCCGTACACGCTGAACGCGCGGGCTTTTTCGCGCGCGTCGCTGAAGGTCGTGTTGAGGAGCGAGAGCGCGGCGGGCGCGAGCAGTGCGCCGAAGACACCCTGGAGTGCCCGGGCGACGACCAGCATCTCGAAGCCGTTCGCGGCGCCGCCGAGGACGGAGGCACCGGCGAATCCGGCGACACCGATGAGGAAGGCGGGCTTGCGGCCGAACAGGTCGGCGATCCGGCCGCCGAGCAGCAGCAGGGAGGCGAAGGCCAGCGCGTACGCGGTGACGACCCACTGCCGGCTGCCGTCGGAGAAGCCGAGGTCGGCCTGTGCGGAGGGGAGCGCGATGTTCACGATGGTGGCGTCGAGGACGACCATCAGCTGCGCGATACCGATGATCGCGAGGATCCACCACCGCTTCGGGTTCGGCGCGGCGGATCCCTTGTCCGTGTCGTGCCCGACGCCCTTCGGGGCGCCTTGGGTAAGGGACTGTGGCATCTGAGCACACTCCAGGGAAGGTCGCTCGTGAGCGGAGCGACGAGTGGTGACGGAAAGCGAGGAAGACCAGAGGTTACGAGTATGTAAACGAAACGGTTTCGTACTCTCGGCCTTTTGAGATTAGACCATTTTCATCGAAACGGCAAAGTATCGAAACGGCAAAGTATCGATACGGGAAAGTATCGTTAGGGGGATGTCTGTCGCCCCGCCGGTGTTCCGGAGGGCCTGCTCCGCCTACGCCAGCTGCCGTCGCACCAGTTCGTGCAGCCGTCCGCCCGTGTCCGCCAGCAGCTGGGCCGGGGGCCCTTGCTGGGCCACCTTGCCGTCCTCCATCACGATCACCCGGTCCGCGTCCAGCACCGTGGACAGACGGTGGGCGATCACGATGCGGGTGGCGTTCAGCGCGCGGGTGCTCTCGATGACCGTGCGCTGGGTCTCGTTGTCCAGGGCGCTGGTCGCCTCGTCGAAGAAGAGGATGCGCGGCCTGCGGATCAGTGCCTGCGCGATCATCAGCCGCTGTCGCTGGCCGCCCGAGATCGCGCCGCTGCCCTGGACGATGGTGTGCAGGCCCATCGGCATCCGCTTGATGTCCTCGGCGAGGCCCGCCATCCCGGCGGCGGCCATCGCCTCCTCCGGCGTGTACGGCTCGGTGCCGCAGATGACGTCCAGGATCGAACCCGTCATCGGCTGGGCATGCTGGAGGACGACACCGCACTGGCGGCGTACGGCCGACTGGTCGAGCGCGCCCAGGTCCTGGCCGTCGTACAGCACACTGCCCGAGACCGGCTTGTCGAAGCCGATCAGCAGGCGCAGCAGCGTCGACTTGCCGCAGCCGCTGGGGCCGACGACCGCCACGAACTCGCCCGCCCGGACCTGGAAGGACACGTCGTCCAGGACGAGTGGGCCGTCGTCCGTATAACGGAAGGAGAGCCGGCGGGCCTCGATCGCGCCGGTCAGCACACCCGGCCGGGTGCTCGCGACACGTACCTCCGGGGTCGCCTCCAGTACCGGCTTGATCTCCTCGTACAGCGGGAGCGCGGCCACGCCGGAGACGAAGGCGCCGGTCAGCTGGGTGACCGAGGTCAGCAGCATCGTCACCGAGGTGTTGAAGGTGAGGAAGGCCGCCGCTGACATCTCTCCGCGCGCCGGACCCGCGAGCAGCATGAACATGAGCAGGGTGCAGACCGGCAGGTACACCGCGCCCAGCACGGTCGTGAGGTTCCTGATGCGGCCGACCTTCTGCTGCAACTCACGGCTGCGCGCGAACTCGCCCGCCCAGGCCGCGTACGCGTAGTTCTCGGCCGCCGCGACCCGCAGCTTGGGCAGGCCGCGCAGGGTCTGGAAGGCCTGGTTGTTCAGCTTGTTGGAGAGCGTGATCAGCCGCCGCTGCCAGCGCACCTGCCACAGCCCGAGCCCCAGGAACACGGTGGCGATCACCACCAGCATGCCGACCGCCGCCAGCGCCATCGGCACGCTGTACCAGAGGAGCAGGCCCAGATTCATCGCCGCGACCGTGACCGACTGCGTGACGACCGGAGCAACTCCCGCCAGCAGCTTGCGAATCGCGCTGATACCCATCGCCGCACTGGCCAGCTCACCGGTCGAGCGCTCGGTGAAGAACTTGGTCGGCAGTCGCAACAGCCGGTCCCAGACGGCCGGTTGGAGAGTCGCCTCGATCCGGCCCTCCATCCGGAGCAGGGTGAGGTTCTGCATGAGTGTGAAGGCCGCCGCCACCACGCTGCTGATCATCACGGCCAGACAGAACTGGACGATCAGCGTGGTCTGCGCCCTCGGCACGAACTCGCCGAGCACCCTGCCGGTGGCGACAGGCACCAGCGCGCCGATGGCGATCGTCACGAGGCTGCTCAGCAGCAGGTTCACCACATCGCCCCGGCTGCCGCCCATGCTGAACCGGAGCAGTCGCAGCGGGCTCATTCCGCGTTCGGGCAGCGGGCGGTAGAACATCACCGCCCGCTCCTCGAACTCTGCGGCGTTCGCCTTCTCCACCGGTGTCTCGCGTCCCGACGACGGCTGCAGGGCCACATAGCCGCCGCGTCGCCACAGCAGCGCGACCGGTGAGCCCGACAGAGTGCGGTGACCGATCAGCGGGCCGACGTTGTCATGCCACCAGCGGCCGTCGAGCCGGACAGCCCTGGTGCGGACGCGGGAGGCGAGCGCGATCCGTTCGACCGGGTCGAGCCGGTCGCTCTCGGTGCCGCTCCGCGCGGGCTCGGCGAGTGTGATCCCGGCTGCCTCGGCGACGAGCTCGCAGGCCGCGTACGTGGCATCGGCGTCGGCGGCGGTCGTGCGCTTCGCCGAGGGCCTGCCGATCGAGGCCAGCAGCGTCCGGTCGGCCTGGGCACGGACGGCCTCGCCCGCCTTGATACCGGCCGCCGTACGGGTCTCGTGGCCGCGTTCCAGCTGCTCGATCCACCGGTCGAGGGTCGCGAGCAGCCGGTGCTGCTGGTCGACCATGCCCTGCCAGACCCCGGGGTCCATCAGCAGATCGGCGGCGGCCTCCGCGCCGTACAGCGATCCGTACCGCACGCTGCCCGGCGGGACCTGCATCCAGAACACATCGTCGTCGGTCGGCGCGGCGGCCCGCTCGGAGGCCATCGGTGCCTGGAAGAGGACGGACAGGCCTCGTCCGACGCCCAGGGCGAGGGCGTACTCCAGCGGGCTGGTCGCCGGGGGCACGTACTGGGCGTTGCCGTACTCGTCGTACGACCAGGTCTCCGTGCCCGGCGACCGGTACAGCTCGCGCAGGCCGATGCGGTGCACCACGCAGTCGCGCACCGGGCGGGCGACCAGGGTGTGTTCCGGGCCGGTGACCGGGCCGAGCAGCAGGGCGCCCGCCTCCAGCCGGCCGATGTGGTGCCACTGGCCCTGCTCCACGGCGTCGACCGCGTACAGGTCGAGCGCGCCGGACGCGACCAGCCACAGCACCTGCGGACCTTCGAGGTCGAGGCGGCCCTGCCCGGAC
Source organism: Streptomyces sp. SID12488 (assembly GCF_010548275.1). Lineage (GTDB taxonomy): Bacteria > Actinomycetota > Actinomycetes > Streptomycetales > Streptomycetaceae > Streptomyces. Next base: position 49,517 of record NZ_JAAGLT010000021.1, on the reverse strand, counting down.
AGGTCGAAACGCGTCCCCATCTGCCCGAGCGCGGCAAGGACGACATCGGCATCGCCTTGGTGGACGGCTCTCATCTCATCGCTCCCTGATCAGCTCGGCGTACGCGCCACCGGCCGCCACCAGGGCGTCGTGCCGCCCGCGTTCCACGATCGTGCCGTGCTGGAGTACGACGATCTCGTCGCTGTCGCGCACGGTGGAGAGCCGGTGGGCGATCACCACGCAGGCGCAGCCGCGCTTGCGCAGGTTGTCGATCACGGTCTGCTCGGTCTCCGCGTCCAGCGCGCTGGTCACCTCGTCGAGGACGAGAATGCTGGGGTCGCGCACCAACGCCCGCGCGATCTCCAGACGTTGGCGCTGTCCGCCGGAGAAGTTCCGCCCGTCCTGCTCGACCCGGCTGTGGATACCGCCCGGCCGACGCGTGATGACGTCGTACAGCGCCGCGTCCTCAAGGGCCGCCACCACCGACTCGTCCGGGATCGACGGGTCCCACAGTGCCACGTTGTCACGCACACTGCCCTCGAAGAGGAACACGTCCTGGTCGACGAAGGAGACCGAGGCCGCCAGCGCGCCGCGCGGAATGTCCTCCAGGCGCTGCCCGTCGATCCGGATGACGCCCTCCCAGGGCGCGTACAGGCCCGAAATCAGCCTGGAGACAGTCGACTTGCCGCTGCCGGAGCCACCCACCAGCGCCACCTGCTGACCCGGACCGACGGTCAGGTCGAAGCCGGAGAGCAGGGGTTTGTCGAGGGGGCTGTAGCCGAAGGTGATGTTCTGGAGTTCTACGTGGCCATGCAGGCGGCGCGTCGAATCGCCGCCCCCGCCCGGGCGGGCGTACAGGGGGTCTGCCTGGAAGTTCTCGACGTCCTTGAGCCGGGCCACGTCCGCCGCGAAGTCCTGGATGCGGCCCGCCACCCCGTTGAGCCGGGTCAGGGGTGCGGTGAACCGCACGACCAGGGCCTGGAAGGCCACCAGCAGGCCCACGGACATATGGCCCTCGACGGCCCGCATCCCGCCGATCCACAGGATCAGCGCGCTGTTCAGCGTCGCCAGCGTCGGCGCGACCACCCCCAGCCAGGCGCTCGGCACGCCGAGTCGCTGCTGTTCCTCCAGCGTGGTCGCGTGCTGCCCGGCCCACTTGCGGAAGTAGCCCTCCTCGCCGCCGGTCGCCTTCATCGTCTCGATCAACTGGAGCCCGGAGTAAGCGGTGTTGGTCAACCGGGCGTTGTCCGCGCGCAGTTTCGCGGTACGGGTCGCGCGCAGCCGGATCACCACCCGCATGGCCACGATGTTGAGCAGCGCCACGCCGATCCCGACGGCGGTGAGTTGCGGGTCGTACGTGTACAGGAGCACGGCGTACAGCACCACGACGATCGCGTCGACGCCCGCCGCCGCGAGGTCGCGGGCCAGTGTCTCGGACACCGCGTCGTTCGACTGGAGGCGCTGGACCAGGTCGGCAGGGCTGCGCTGCGAGAAGAAGGTGACCGGGAGACGCAGCAGATGGCGCAGGAAGCGGGCGCTGCTCAGGGTCGAGGAGATGATGCGGCCGTGCAGGAGGTTCGCCTGTTGCAGCCAGGTCAGTACGAGCGTCAGCGCCACGCACGCGCCCATCGACGCGAACAGCACCTCCAGCATCGAGGTCTGCCCGCCGATCAGGAACGTGTCGATGTAGGTGCGGCTGAGCGCGGGCATCGCGGCGCCCACCGCCACCAGCAGCAGACTCGCCAGGATCGCGGCGGGCATCGTGCCCGAAGTGCCGCGCAGCCGGGCAGGCATGGCACCCAGGACGCCCGGCTTGCGCCCGCCCCGCACGAAGTCGGGGCCCGGCTCCATGACGAGGACGACACCGGTGAAACTGGAGTCGAAGTCCTCCATCGGCACGAACCGGCGCCCCTTGCCGGGGTCGTTGACGTACACCCCGCGCCTGCCGAGGCGGCGACCCATGCCGTCGAGGACTACGTAGTGGTTGAACTCCCAGAACAGGATCGCGGGCGCGTTCACCTCGGCGAGCGCTGCCGTGTCCATCTGCATGCCCTTGGCCGTCAGCCCGTAACTCCGGGCCGCCTTCAGGAGGTTGCTGGCGCGCGAGCCGTCCCGCGAGACACCGCAGGCGATGCGCAGCTCCTCCAGGGGGATGTGCCGTCCGTAGTGGGCGAGGACCATGGCGAGCGAGGCCGCGCCGCACTCGACGGCCTCCATCTGGAGAACCGTCGGCGTGCGCACGGACTTGCCGCTGCCCTTCGGAACCGTGCGGCGGGGCGGGGCCGAGCGGCGCCTGGTCCGGGAGTTCGGTGAGGCACTCACGGCAGCAGCCAATCGACGGGACGCTGGTCCGCCAGCCGGATCGAGCCCGAGGCCAGGGTCATGGAGGTGAGCGCGAACGGCGGCCCCTCGGCAGAGGACCACTTGTAACCGCTCTTCGTCGCCGACGACTTGTCCAGTCTCACCAGCACGGCGACAGGGCGGCCCTTCCTGGTGAACTGCTCGCCCAGCTGGCTGTCACCGAGGAACGCGCCGATCTGCTGCTCGGTCTGGGCGGCCCGGTCCACCGACCGCACATGGCCGCGCAGCACCCCGTACTGCTGGGTGGGCGCGGTCTGCACGGTCAGGTCGACGGCTGCGTTCGCGGGAATCGTGGCTGCGCTCTCGGCCGCGACGTAAAGCGTCGCGTACAGCGGGTCGCTCGCGCGGGTGACCTTCTCGATGGCCGCGATGTTCGTGCCCGTACCGACGATCTGGCCGATCGTGGCGGCGAGCGCGGTGAGCCGGCCCGCGGCGACCGAGCGGACGACCGACTCCCCGGAGGCCGTACGGACCTTCAGCACAGGGGAGTTGGCGGGCAGCCGGGCCCCTTCCTCTGCGAGGACCGCGGTGATCTGTCCGGAGACGGGGCTCTGCAGGACGTAACTGCCCTCCCCGTGCGTGAGGATGGCGGGCGCGCTGACCGTGGACGAGACGGACCCCGTGACCGCCCACACCGACGCGGCGGCCATGACCACGACCGTGACGGAAAGGACCAGCCAGCCCTGGGGACGCGCGAAACGCACCGGAAGGTCCAGCTCCTCGGCCGACTGGAGCTTGGCGAGGGCCTGTTGGCGGAACTGCACGGGACTTTCCCTCACCTGCGAGCGGATGAATACCGGCGGTGAGCCGGCTGGTCCGAGCGCACCGGACTTCACCGGCCCGAGGCAGACGAACCGCATGGCCGGCGGAGCGCCCAGGCACCCGAGAGTCCCGGAACCGGGAAGCGGTTCCGGGACTCAGCGGCGCAAGGCGTCGATCAGAGACCGGCGACCAGGCCGGTGACCGCACCGGTGTTCAGGCCGGTGAGGCCCTCGACCGTGCCGGTGACCGTGCCGACCAGCGGAAGCACGCCGGGGGCAGCGCTGTCCACCAGGTTCGTGACGGTGCCGACGGCGTTCAGGGACAGACCGCCGGAGACGGCGTCGAGGGCGGCGTCCGACAGCTCGGCGGTCTCAACCTGGGGGGTGGAGTTCATGATGGAACTTCCCTTCATATGGGGATTTCACAAGGGGGAGAGCGGCCCTCTCTGGTGGGGCAGACGACGGCCGCGACCGCAGGGCGACCCAGGCTCGTTTCCGGAACCTCGGCAGGCCCTGCGATGCGATGGATCAAAGCACGCCCCCGCAGCGCGCTTCCAATCAACCGACCGCCTCACCAGGGCAATTGAGACCCCGAGCCCCACACGGTGAGGGTGCGCGCACGCCTTGGCGGCGACTTCTTCACATGCCGCACGGCTTCGGTGCACTTCGACTCTTGCGGTCGGGCGGGAGCGTCGGTCACCGGTACACGGCGGAACCGAACATTCCGCCACCAAAGGCGTGGTGTGTGACGAGCGGATGTGCGGAACCGTCGTATGCGGTGACCTGGCTGCGTATTCGCTGTGCAGATTCCCTGAAGCCGGGATTCGCAACGGATTGACCGACACAACGCCATGAGTCGATTACAGAAAGTGCCTTTCTGTGCATGTCCTGTGCGTGAAGTCGATTCGCGAGCAGGCGCACCGTGCTTGCGCGGGCCGCAGGGGTCGCCTCGATCGGGACATCGGATCCGGTCACCCGGCACGGGAATTTCGTGGACCGCAGGCCCGTCGCCAAGGGGGCGAAGGCTCTCCGTGCAGCCGACGCCGGGATCACGCCCGAGGGTGCCGGCGGCAGCCGTCGACGTCTGCCCCGCCACTGTGTCGACCAGGGAATTCGCGGCGCTGTGCGGTGCTCGCGCGGTTCCTCGGCCGACGGGCCGGGGCCGGGCGCCCGGGGTGCGAAGTCGGGGAAAAGGATCTTGTCCGCTTCGGTGGGCGTCATCGTCATATGTGCCGTTGTTCCCGGCAGTCGTCGGTCAGGCCATGGCAATGGCCGATTCGCTGTTTCGCAAAGGGAGTTGGCAAATAATTTGAACGCCCCGAGCAACCCGCCCGTACCTACAGCCATCCAGGCGCCCCAGTCGGTCGCCGATGAACGATCGGCGGCTAAGACCCCGCCCCGCAGGAGGTCAGAAGTTGAGTCACAAGCGAGTTCCGAAGCGTAAGGCCGCGATAGCGGTGGGCAGTGTCGCGGCGATCGGAGCGGCGGCACTGCTGCTGCCCAACGCCATGGCGTCCCAGACCGACGCTGCGGACGGCGCGGCTCCGAAGACCCTGAAGGCGACGGATGCCTCGGACCTGGCCTCGCGGCTGCAGCAGTTGCTCGGGGATGCCTTCGCGGGCTCCTACTACGAAGCCGACAAGCAGCAGCTGATCGTCAACGTGGTCGAAGGCGTCAACAACAACGTCGTCATCCAGGCCAAGAAGGCCGGCGCCGCTGTCCGTGAGGTGGACAACAGCATCGCCGAGCTGAAGGCCGGCGCGCAGACGCTGAAGACCAAGGCGACGATCCCGGGCACCGCCTGGGCCCTCGACCCCCGCACCAACAAGATCCAGGTCACCGCGGACAGCACGGTCACGGGCGCCAACTGGAACACGATCGAGTCGACCGTCAAGAGCCTCGGCTCGGGCATGGCGACCATCAAGAAGACCGAGGGCGCCTTCAAGACGTTCGTGGAGGGTGGCGACGCCATCTTCGCCGGCGGCGCCCGCTGCTCCCTCGGCTTCAACGTGGTGACCGGAGACGGCACGCCCGGCTTCCTGACCGCCGGTCACTGCGGTGTGGCCGCGGCCGAGTGGTCGGACTCGGAGACCGGCGAACCCATCGCCACCGTCGAGGCGGCCACCTTCCCCGGCGACGGTGACTTCGCACTCGTGAAGTACAACGACCCGGCGACCGTGGCGGCCAGCACGGTCGACGTCGGCAACGGCCAGACCGTCGACATCCTCCAGGCCGCCGAGGCCGCGGTCGGCCAGCAGGTCTTCCGCATGGGCTCCACGACGGGCCTCAACGACGGCGAGGTCACCGGCCTCGACGCCACCGTGAACTACCCCGAGGGCACGGTCACCGGCCTCATCCAGACCAACGTCTGCGCCGAGCCCGGCGACAGCGGCGGCTCGCTGTTCACTCAGGACGGCGGCGCGGTCGGCCTCACCTCCGGCGGCAGCGGCGACTGCACGGTCGGCGGCGAGACCTTCTTCCAGCCGGTCACCACGGCCCTGGCGGCCGTGGGTGCGACCCTCGGCGCGGCCGACGCGGGCGCGGGCGCCGGTGAAGAGGCCGGTGCCGGTGAGGAAGCCGGTGCCGGTGCAGCGGCTGGCGCGGGCGAAGAGGTCGGCGCCGGCGATGAGGCCGGTGCGGGCGAGGAAGCCGGTGCTGGTGCAGCGGCCGGTGCGGGTGAGGAAGCCGGTGCGGGCGAAGAGGCCGGTGCTGGTGCAGCGGCCGGTGCGGGTGAGGAAGCCGGTGCTGGTGAAGAGGCCGGACTCGGTGAAGAGGTCGGCGGCGACGAGCTCGGCGGCGTCGACGACCAGACCGGCAACGGCGCGGACGACGGAACCGGCCTGGAGAACAACGACAACCACTGACCGGCGACACCGGAAACACCAGTAGTCCCGGCCGCCACTGACACGGTCCGGCCCTCCGGCGGGAGGGCCGGACCGTTCCGCGTGCGCGGGGCTGTCCGGCCCAACAGGTCGGAGTCCCGTGGAGCGTCCGTCAGTTCTCCGTCCGCGCCCTCAGCAGAAGCAGCGCGATGTCGTCCACCCGCTCCGTCACCCCCGCGCCGAACTCGACCAGCCCGTCGGCCAGTTCGTCCAGCGGCTGGTCCCCGATCGCCGCGAGCCGTCGGCCGAGGGCGGCCAGCGTCTCGTCGATGTCGACGCCCGGGGACTCGATCAGCCCGTCGGTGTACAGGGCGAGAACGCAGCCCGGCAGCAGCTCGACCTCGGTCGTCGGGTAGCTGGCCGAGGCGTCGATCCCCAGCAGGGGACCCCCGGCCAGGTCGAGCACCCGCACCTGTCCGTCCGGATGTCTCAGCAGCGGCTGCGGATGCCCCGCACGGGCCATCACCGCCCGGCCGGTGACCGGATCGAGCCGCAGATACAGACAGCTCGCGAACAGCTCGGTCCCGAGGTCGATCAGCAGCCGGTTGGTGCTGCTCATGACCTCCTCCGGCGCCTGACCGACGGTCGTGTACGCCCGTACGGCCGTACGGATCTGGCCCATCAGGCCGGCCGCCGTCACGTTGTGCCCCTGGACGTCTCCGATCACCGCCGAGGCCCGCCCGTGCGACCACACCAGGTCGTAGAAGTCGCCGCCGATGTCCATGCCCTGGGTGGCGGGCAGATAGCGCGCGGCGGCCTCGAAGCCGGGCAGCGACGGCAGGGAACTCGGCAGCAGCGCGGCCTGGAGGCCGTGCGCGACCCGGTGCTTGGCGTCGTACAGCATGGCCCGCTCCAGAGCCTGGGCGATCAGACCGCCGAGGCTGGTCAGGACGGCGCGCTCGTCGGCGGGGAACGTGTGCTGTTCGGCGTAGCCCAGCACACAGGTGCCCACCGGACGTCCGGACGCGATCAGCGGGAGAAACGCCCAGGCCGCCGTCGGACCGGACATCTCCCGCACCGCCGGATACGCCCGCTCCAGCTCCCCCCGGGACTCGAAGAAAGCGGGCACACCGGTGCTGAGGACCTGATTTCCCGGGGTCTGCGCGGTCCGAGGCAACCCGTCGAACCGCTCCACGAGCTCTGGGTCGGTGTACCCGCGATGCCCCACCACGCGCATCCGCCCGCTCTGCGAGCCCAGCAGTACGAGCGTCTGACAACCAGCCGCCGGCATGATCTCGTCCGCGGCCAGCTGGATGACGTCCTGGACGCTCGCCGCCTCGGTGAGCGCCCCCGCAAGGGACAGCACCTGCGAGATCGTGACCAGGCTGGACGGCCCGCCGGGCCTGCGCCCAGCCCGTTCCAGCTCGGCCACCGCCCGCGCCCGGGTGATGCGGACGCTCAGCCCGGTCGCGCTCGGATACAACCGGAACGACAGCCAGTCGCCGGGCGGGCGCAGCGCCACGAACGAGGTGACGTGCAGGCTGAACAGCGCGGCGCGGTAGCGGTCCTCGTACACCGGATCGTCGAGCCAGGGCACCGAAACCCACAGCTGGGTGCCCAGCAGAGCGCCCGCTGGGACACCCAGCAGGTCCGCGGCAGCCGCGTTGACGAAACCGACCCGCCCGTGCAGGTCGAGCGAGCACAGCCCGTACGGCAGCCGCGCCACCATCCGTGCCGCCTCGACCGTGCCGAGGGGGTCGGCCGTGGGTGCCTCGGGCGAGATGGCCAGCAGATCCGCCTCGGGCCGCAGCGTACGGTGCTCTGCTGCGGCGCGCTCCAGACGCAGCGCCAGCCGGTCGCAGGCCGTGCCGAGCTGCCGGCGCTCCCGGTCCGACAGCTCCGGCGAATGCGAACCGGGCCAGGTCACGAAGACCGCCCCGTACACCGTGGAGGCGGTCGCCACCGGCACGGCGGCCAGGGTGAAGGGGTAGGGCAGCACCACGGCGACCCGCGGGTACCGCCGGGCCATGTCCTCCTCGCCGCCCACCCAGATGAACCGCCGCTCGCGCGCCGCCTCGGCGACGGGGACCGGTGCGCCGATCCCGACCCGCTCCCAGGGCGCCGCGAACGCCCGGGGCAGCCCCGCCATGACGGCCATCTCCAGCACCGACCCGCCCGGGGCCAGCAGATACACCCCGCCCGCGAGGGCCCGGACGTCCTCCATCATCCCCGCGAGCGCCAGCGACAGCAGCGGCTTCCCGAACGAGGCCGAGCGGGCGTCTCCCCCCGGCCGTCCGCGCGCGGAGGCCCGTCCATCGGCCATCGGGCCACCTCCTCACCGGGCCGGGTGCTTCCGACTCAAGGCTCTGTCCACTCGGCCCTTCGCGCACGGCGAGCGGGCTCCGGCACACCCCGGGCCCAAGCGCCGGCGCCGACAGGCCGGGCCTCCACGCGAAGATTTGGGAGTCCTTTGGTCCAGGGCAGGCACCTGACAGTCGCCGTCCGCTTGTAGTCCGTCTATGAACGCGGGCCCCAGGTCACTCAACAACTTCACATTGGCAGCGGAAAAGCGGACCACACCCCTCTGAGCTGCCATGCTCACAACCCCCGACGGAGGTGGCTGTGACCTCGATTGCGGAAACCCTGGGATCGTCCGTGCCCACTGCGCGTACCACGGCGGAACGACTCGCGGACCTCACCGCCCGGCACCAGCGGGCCCTGGCCGGCGGCTCCGAGGCAGCCGTCGCCCGGCAGGCCGCCCGTGGCCGGCTCACCGCCCGCGAACGCGTCGCCCGGTTACTGGACGAGGGGTCCTTCGTGGAGACCGGCGCCCTGGTGTGCGCCCGCACCGGCACGGGCACCGAGGCGTACGGCGACGGCGTGGTCACCGGCTCCGGCACTGTCGGCGGACGGCAGGTGTGCGTCTTCGCGCAGGACGCCACCGTCCACGGCGGCAGCATGGGTGAGGCGTTCGGGGAGAAGGTCGTCAGGACGATGGATCTGGCCCTGAGCACGGGGTGCCCGATCATCGGCCTGAACGACTCCGGTGGCGCCCGTATCCAGGAGGGTGTGGCCTCCCTCGCCCTCTACGCCGAACTGGCCCGCCGTAATGTCCAGGCGTCGGGCGTCATTCCGCAGATCTCCGTGATCATGGGGGCGTGCGCGGGCGGTGCCGCCTATTCGCCGGCCATCACCGACTTCACCGTCATGGTCGACGGCACCTCGCACATGTTCGTCACCGGCCCGGACGTCATCGAGGCCGTGACCGGGGAACGTACGACGGCCGAGGAACTCGGCGGCGCCCGCGCCAGCAACTCCGGGAACGGCAACGCCCATTTCCTCGCCGAGGACGAGGACGACGCCCTCGACCTCGTCCGGGTTCTGCTCTCCTACCTCCCGGCGAACAACCGCGAAAGCCCGCCCGAGTATGCCTTCGAACCACGGGCCCTCGACGCCACTCCCGGCGACCTGCGCCTGGACGGCATCGTCCCCGACCGGCCCGAGGCCGCGTACGACATGCGCGAGATCCTACGGACGGTCGTCGACGACGGTGAACTGCTCGAGGTGCACGAGCTGTTCGCGCCCAACATCCTCTGCGCCCTGGCCCGCGTCGAGGGCCGCTCCGTCGGTGTCGTCGCCAACCAGCCGCTGCACAGCGCCGGTGTGCTCGACATCGACGCCTCCGAGAAGGCCGCGCGCTTCGTCCGCTTCTGCGACGCGTTCGGCATCCCGCTGCTGACCTTCGCCGACGTCCCCGGCTATCTCTCCGGCACCCACCAGGAACAGGCCGGGATCATCCGGCGCGGCGCCAAACTGCTGTACGCCTACGCCGAGGCCACCGTGCCCAGGGTCACCGTCGTGGTCCGCAAGGCCTACGGCGGGGGATACGCCGTCATGGGCTCCAAGCACCTCGGAGCCGACGTCAACCTCGCCTGGCCCAGCGCCAGGATCGCCGTGATGGGCGCCGAGGGCGCGGTCAGCGTGCTGCACCGCCGTGAACTCGCGGCGGCGGCGGCCGACGGCGAGGAGACCGCGGCGAAGCTGAGGGCGAAGCTCGTGGAGGAGTACGACACGGCCTGGGCCACCCCCTACGCGGCCGCCGCCCGCGGCTACATCGACGCGGTCATCGCGCCCAGCACCACCCGGGCACACCTCACCCGGGCGCTGCGCACACTGCGCGGCAAACGTGCCGCCGTCCCCGACCGGCGGCACGGCAACATCCCGCTGTGAGTGCGGCGCAGCCGTAGCCAGCCACAGCCAGCCGTAACCACATGCCCCCGGACGGGGACACGACCAGTGACGTGAGGAGCTCCCCCATGCCCGCGCACGCCCTGCCGCACGCCCCTGGCAGATCCTCCGCAGCACCGGAACACCTGGCCACCCTGCCCGCCCATCTCGCGCACTGGGCCCACCACACCCCCGGCCGCCGCGCGTTCACCTTCGCCGACCACACCTCTCCCGGCCTGTCCGGCAGCCTCCGTACGCTCACCTGGCACCGCCTCGACATCCGGACCCGCGCGGTCGCCGCCCGGCTGGCCGAGACCGTGGCGCCCGGCGAACGCGTCGCGCTGCTCACACCCCAGGGCACCGACTACGTCATCGGCTTCCTCGCCGCGCTCAGGGCCGGCATCGTCGCCGTCCCCCTGTTCACCCCCGACCTGCCCGGACATGCCGACCGTCTGGCCGGAGTCCTGGCCGACGCGCGGCCCTCCGCCGTACTCACCACCAGCGGCGCGGCCGACTCCGTACGCGCCTTCCTCGACGCCCACGACCTGCGGCCCAGCCTGGTCGTCACCGACCTCGTCCCCGACGACCGGGCGGGCGGCCCGCTGCCACCCGCTCCGGACGAACGGACGATCGCCTACCTCCAGTACACGTCCGGATCGACCCGCTTTCCCACCGGCGTCGAGATCTCGCACGCGAACGTCGTGGCCAACGCCCGCCAGGCGCTCACCGCATACGGCGTCGGCACCCCCCTCGCCACCACGGTCGGCTGGCTGCCGCTCTACCACGACATGGGTCTGGTGCTCAGCGTCGCCGCTCCCGTCGTGGGCGGGCTGCTGTCCGTCCTCATGGACCCCGTCGCCTTCCTGCAGCGGCCCGCCCGCTGGCTGCGCCTGCTCTCCGACCACCCGGGCACTCTCACCGCGGCGCCGAACTTCGCGTACGACTACTGCGCGGCCGTCGTCACCGACGAGGACAAGGCCGGCCTGCGGCTGGACCGGGTCGCCGTGCTCGTCAACGGCAGCGAACCCGTACGGCCCCAAACCGTCGACCGTTTCCACGCGGCCTTCGCCGAGCAGGGCCTTCCGGTCGACGTCCACTGCCCGTCGTACGGGCTCGCCGAGGCCACCGTCTTCGTCAGCGCCCACCGGCCCGGACAGCCGCTGAGCCGGTACGCCCTGGACCGGGAGGCGCTGGCGGCGGGCAAGGCTCTCCTGGTCGCTCCCGACGACCCCGCCGCGGTTCTGCTCGCCGCCTGCGGTGAATCCGTCGGGCAGTCGGTGCACATCGTCGACCCGGCCACCGCGATCCCCCTGCCGGCAGGGGAGGTGGGCGAGATCTGGGTCCAGGGACCCAACGTCGGGCGTGGCTACGCGGGCAGTGAGCCGCAGACCCGTGAGACCTTCCATGCCCGGCTGGGGCGCCTGCCCGGTCACTGGCTGCGCACCGGCGATCTCGGGACGATGCTCGACGGGCAGCTCCTGGTCACCGGCCGTCTGAAGGACCTGATCATCGTGGACGGCCGCAACCACTACCCGCAGGACGTCGAGGCCACCGCGCAGGCCGCCCACCGGGCGATACGTCCGGACCGTCTCGCCGCCTTCGCCGTCCCCGCCGATCACGCCCCCGGTGGCGGCGCGGCGGCCGGGGCCACCATCGCCGCGGAGCGCGCGGTGGTCGTCGCCGAGTACGCCCGAGGCCTGTCCCCGCAGGCCCGCGACCACAAGGAGGTCGCCGCCGCCGTACGCGCCGCCGTCTCCGCCCGGCACGGCCTGCGACTGACCGACGTACTGCTCGTCCCACCCGGGGCCGTGCCCCGCACCTCCAGCGGCAAGGTCTCCCGTACGCTGACCCGCTCGCGCTATCTCGACGGCTTCTCCTACAGCTTCGAGCGGGGCCTGGCATGAGCGGGTCCCCTACCGACTCCGTCGGCCTGCGGCGGCTGGTCGTCGAACGGGTCGCCCACTGGTCCGGGGTGCCCGGTGGGGACATCGCGGGAGACCGGCCGCTGGCGGAGCTCGGGCTGTCCTCCCGGGACGCGGTCGCCATCGCCGGAGAGCTGGCCGACGCGCTTGGCAGGGAACTGCCGGCGACGCTGCTGTGGGAGACGTCCACCGTCAATGGACTGGTCGCCCTGCTCAGCGGTGGTCCGGCCCCCGGCCAGGCTCGCGGCCCGGCCGTCGGGCACGCCCCCCGGGCCGACACCGAAGAGGAACCGGTCGCCGTGGTCGGCGTCGGCTGCCGCCTCCCCGGCGGGGTGCAGGGCCCCGACGACTACTGGCGGCTGCTCGTCGAAAGCGGCGACGCCGTCGACCGGGTGTCCGAGGAGCGCCGGCGGGACTTCGTCACCCAGGAGCCGCCGGACGCCAGCCCCTGGGGCGGATACCTCGACGACGCCACCCTCACCGGATTCGACTCCGCCTTCTTCGGCATCTCCCCGCGCGAGGCTGACTCGATGGATCCGCAGCAGCGCATGCTGCTGGAGGTCACCCAGGAGGCCCTCGACCACGCCGCCATACCCGCCGCCTCCCTGGCCGGCACCAACACCGGGGTCTTCGTGGGCGTCTCCGCCCCCGACTACAGCCGACTCACCGCCGCCGACCCGGCAGCCCTCGACGCCTGGGCGACCACCGGGGGCGCCACCTCGATCTCGGCGGGCAGGCTCAGCTACGTCTACGATCTGCGTGGCCCGAGCGTCGCCGTCGACACTGCCTGCTCCTCCTCCCTCGTCGCCGTCCACCAGGCCTGCGTCGCGCTGCGCGGCGGCGACTGCGACACGGCGCTCGCCGCCGGGGCCAACGTGCTGCTCACCCCGGTCGTCACCGTCGCGTTCGGCCGTGCCGGTGCCCTCTCGCCCGACGGCCGGTGCAAGCCGTTCTCCGTCACCGCCGACGGCATCGTCCGTGCCGAGGGCTGTGCCGTGGTGGTCCTCAAGCGGTTCAGCGACGCGCTGCGCGACGGCGACCGGGTCCTCGCCGTCATCACGGCCACCGCCGTCAACTCCGACGGCCGCTCCAACGGCCTCACCGCACCCAACCCGGCGGCCCAGCGCGCCCTCCTGGAGACGGCCTACGCGCGCGCCGACGTCGATCCGTCGACCGTGGACTACGTGGAGGCGCACGGCACCGGCACCCCGCTCGGCGATCCCATCGAGGCGGGCGCACTGGCCGCCGTCCTGGGCCGCGGACGCCACCCCGACCAGCCGCTGCTGCTCGGCTCGGTCAAGAGCAACCTGGGCCACCTGGAGGCAGCCGCGGGGGTGGCAGGGCTGGTCAAGGCCATTCTCGCACTCCACCACGGCGTCATCCCCGGCTCGTTGCACGGCGACCGGCCGGCTCTGGACAACCAACCTCTGAGGCTCGTCACCGAACCCGAACCCTGGCCCCGCTACAGCGGCACCGCGACCGCCGGAGTCTCCGCCTTCGGCTTCGGCGGCACCAACGCGCACGCCGTACTCGAGGAGTGGCAGCCCGGCCGGCCCGCCGCCGTGCGAGCCCTCCTCACCCCCGGCACCGCGACCCTGGTGCAGCTCAGCGACGCCGATCCGGCCCGGGTCCGGCACACCGCCGGACGGCTCGCCGACTGGCTCGGCACGCCCGACGGGAGCGCCGCCCGGCTCCAGGACGTCGCACGCACCCTCGCCGGGCGCGCCGGCCGCGGCGCCGCCCGCGCGGCCGTCGTCGCCCCCGACCGCGACGCACTGACCGACGCCCTGCGCGCGCTGGCCGCAAGCCGCCCCCATCCATACGTCAGCACCGGCGACCGGGACCGGCTCGGACCCGGCCCGGTGTGGGTCTTCTCCGGCTACGGCACCCAGTGGGCCGCCATGGGCCGACAACTCCTCGGCTGCGAGCCCGCGTTCGCCGCCGCCGTGGAGAAGCTGGAGCCGGTGCTCGCGGCCGGGTGCGGCATCTCCCTGCACGAACTGCTCGCCGACTGCACGGACGACGACCTGCGACAGGTCGAGACCGCCCAACCCCTCCTCTACGGCACCCAACTGGCGCTGGCCGAACTCTGGCGCTCCTACGGCGTTCAGCCCGTCGCCGTCATCGGGCACTCCATGGGCGAGGTCGCGGCGGCCGTCGTCGCCGGGGCACTCGACCCCGCCGACGGCGCCCGTGTCATCGCCGTACGGTCCCGGCTGCTCGCCACGTTGCGCGGCGGGGCGATGGCGGTCGTGGACCTGGCCGACGACGAACTCGGTGACCTGGAGCGGAAGTTCCCCGGTGTACACCTCGCCGTGCACTCCTCGCCCCGGCAGAAGATCGTCACCGGTGAGGCACAGGCTGTCTCGCGGCTGGTCGACCACCTCGAGGCACAGGGCCGCCCGGCCCGCACCATGCCCGTCCAGGGCGCCGGGCACTCACCCCAGGTCGAGCCGCTGCTGCCCGAACTGACGGCCCATCTGGGCGGAATCCAGGGCCGCACCGACGGTGCCGTCCGCGTCTACTCCACCGTCCACGACGACCCCACCCGTCCCGGTACCTTCGACGCCGCGTACTGGGCGGAGAATCTGCGCCGCCCGGTCCGGCTCGCCGGTGCGCTGGCCGCCGCCGCGGCCGACGGGCACAACACCTTCATCGAGATCTCCCCGCACCCCGTGCTCCTGCACCCCCTCGCCGAGAACCTGCCCGGCGCTCTCCACCTGCCCACCCTGCGCAGAGGCAACGACCCCGCCCTCACCTTCCGCAGTCAGCTGGCCGCCCTGAACGCCGCGGGCCACCCTTTCCCGGCCCGTCTCCTCCACCCGCACGGCGAGGTCGTCGACGTTCCGCTCCCGTCCTGGCGCCACACCCGCCACTGGTGGACGCACGGAAACGGCAGCCTGTCGGCCGACGTCCCACAGCACGAGCGCACACTTCCGGAGGCCGATTCCCCAGCGCCGCCGGAGCCGGGGACCGGTCCCGGGTCGGTCACCGAACGGCTCGTCCGCCAGATCGCCGCCATCACCGGCCACTTCCCGGAGCAGATCACCCCCGAGACCCCGCTCACCGACCTCGGCCTCGACTCGCTCATGGCCGTCCGCCTGCGCGAGGCCGCGGTGCGCGAGTTCGGAGTCTCGCTCTCGCTGAGCGACCTGTTGCTGGCCGGCACCGTGCAGGCCGCCGCCGACGTGATCGCCCTCTCCCCGCGCGACGAACCGCGGGAACGCCTGCCACGCACTCCGGTCGCCCGTCGCCCCGCGGCCCGGCCCATGCCGTACCCGCTGCGCGTCCTGAGGCCGGAGGGCGACCGACCGCCGTTGATACTGGTTCATGCCGCGGGCGGCACCCCGGACGTCTACCGTCCGCTCGCCGGGCTGCTGGCACCCGGGCTGCCGGTGTACGGGGTGGACAGGGTCGAGGAGGTGGACACGGTCGCCGCGAGGGCGCGACTGTGCGCCGAGGCGATCCGCAAGGCGTGGCCCGATGGCCGCTACCGGATCGGCGGATGGTCGTACGGCGGGTTCGTGGCGCAGGAGGCCGCCCGGCTGCTCGCCGCCGAGTTCGCACCCCCCGACGCGGTGGTGATCATCGACTCGGTACGTCCGCTGCGCCCGCCCGGACAGACCGCGTGGGACGTGGCCCGCGAGCACTTCGAGGGATTCACCGCGTACGTGGCCCGCACCTACGGCGCGCGGCTGGACCTGCCCTACCCGCAGCTCGCGCGGCTCGACGACCGGGGCCGTATCGACCTGGTGCTGGAAGCCCTGAGCGCGGTCGCCGACATCCCGCCCGCCGCGCTGGAACACCAGCGCACCTCGTACCTGGACCTGCGGACCGGCGAGACGCACACCCCCCGTTCGTACGACGGCCGGGTGATCCTCTACCGCGCCACCGAGCCCGCGCCGCACACGGTGCGCGATCCGGCGTACGAGCGTGAGGACGACGCCCTCGGTTGGGACGAACTCTGCCCGGACCTGAAGATCGTCCGCGTCCCGGGACACCACCTGTCACTGCTCGACCCGCCGCACGCCCAGGTTATCGCCGACCACCTGAACCGGGCCCTCGGCTGAACACCCCGTTCGCCGACATCACCTCACAAGGAGCCGCCCGCCATGTCCGACCACCCGTCCGTTCCTCGCCACGGCCTCTCCCGCCGCACCCTCGCCAAGGCCGCCGCCCTCGGTGTCGCGGGCGCGCTCACCGGAACCTGGCGAGCCTCGGCCGCCGGCGTCACCGCCACCCAACTGGGTCCCCGCACCTACGACCTGAACATCCCCTCGGCCGCCCTGGGCCGAACCGCGCCCGTGCGGATCATCCTGCCGACCTCCTACGCCGCCCAGCCGGGCCGCACCTGGCCGGTGCTCCACCTGCTGCACGGCGCGCACGACGACTACAACTCGTGGACCCGCGAGACCGACATCGAGGCGTTCACCGCCAACCGGGATCTGATCGTGGCCATGCCGGACGGCGGGCCCACCGGCATTCCCACGCGCTGGAAGACCGGCCCCGACCACGAGACGTTCCAGCTTCGGGAGGTCACCGCGGTCCTGCGCGCCTCCTATCGAGCCTCCACCGTCCAGGCCGTGGCCGGGGTGTCGACCGGCGGATACGGAGCCATGGCGCACGCCGCCCGCAACCCGGGAACGTTCGTGGCCGCCGCGTCGTACAGCGGAATCCCCGCCACCACCGTGACGAACATGCCGAAGATCGTCGAGGCGATCGTGCGCCGGGAGAATCTCGACCCCCTGATGCTGTGGGGCGCCCCGACGACCGACTCCGCCGTCTGGGAGGACTTCAACCCCGTGGCACGCGCGAGCGGCCTGCGCGGCACGGCGCTCTACGTTTCCGTCGGCACCGGCAGTCTCAACGGAGGGCTCGGCGCCGTCCTCGCCCTCCTGCAGATCATCACCGGCGGCACCGGTTCCGTGACACCCGGGGTCCTGGAGAGCCTGGTGACAAGCTCCACGCAGAACTTCGTCACCACTCTCGGCCAGCTGGGCATCCCGGCCACCCAGCACGTCTATCCGGGCGGCGGGCACCAATGGAGCGACTGGCAGCGGGAGTTCACAAGCTCCTGGCCGGTCCTCGCCAGAGCGCTCGGCCTGCCGGCCTGACCCGTACGGGTATGTACCCACGGCCTTGTCGCGCACGGACAAGGCCTTGGCTCCGACTTGTAACTCCCGTACAGGGCACCAGAGTTCGGCGGAGGGATATCGTCGTCGGTCATACCGCCTGACCGACGGCAGGAGCAAACAGCATGGATCCCTTCGCCGTTGTCCCCCAACGACTGGCAGAGTTCCTGCGCCCGCAGCTCGACGAGATCGCCGGCGAGGTCGAGCGCGAGGTACAGCTTCAGGTGCCCGAGTACGCGCGGCCGGCCGACGACGCGTACGTGCGGACGATAAGAGCCGGAGTCAACCAGGCCCTGACACTCTTCGTGGACCGCATCGCCGACACCGGCAAGAAGCGGGACCTGGAGCACGTCGTCCACACCTACCAGGAGATCGGGCGTGGCGAGTCCGGCGAGGGCCGCGGCCTCGAAGTGCTGCAGGCCGCGCTCCGGCTCGGCGGGCGGGCCGCGTGGCGGCGCATGATGAAGGCCGCCGACGAACTCACCCTGGACTCCGGTGAAGTGGCCGCGCTGGCGGACGCGGCCTTCACCCACATGCACGAGATCATGCAGGCGGCCACCGAAGGCCACACCGAGGCCCGGTTGCGCAGCAGCGGTGAGTTGCAACGGCGCCGCAAGCGCCTGCTGGACCTGCTGCTCGCCGACTTGCCCGCCTCGCCGGAAACCGTCGAGGAACTGGCCCGCGCGGCGCGCTGGCCGGTGCCGCGGCGGGTCGCCGTCATAGCCGTGGGCGGGACCGGGCAGGAGGAGGACGAACGGCAGTTGCTGCCCGCCGGAGTGCTGGCCGACATGACCGCCCGCCCGGCCCGGCTGGTCATCCCGGACCCGGACACCACCGGCCCCTCGCACGGACGAGCTCTCGCCCCCGCCCTGCGGGGCCGGCCGGCCGCGGTCGGGCCGACGGTGCCGCTCGCCCAGATCGCGGACTCGCTGCGCTGGGCGGCCCGTGCCCTGTCGCTCATACAGCGCGGTGTCCTGCCCGGCGAAGGCCTGGTCCGGTGCGCCGACCATCTCTCGACGCTGATCCTGTACGCGGACGAGTCGCTGGTCCGGGCCCTGTCGCACCGGGTTCTCGCACCGCTCGCCGGAATCCCGGCGCCGCAGCGCGACCGGCTGGCGGAGACGCTGCTGGCGTGGCTGCAGAGCGAGAGCAGCGTCGGTGGCACCGCCCTGCGGCTGCACCTCCATCCGCAGACCGTGCGGTACCGGATGCGCCAGCTGGAGAAACTGTTCGGCGATTCCCTGCGGGATTCCGAGACCCGTTTCGAGCTGGAACTCGCCCTGCGGGCCGGCGCGGCCTCCGGGTCGCCCCGCGAGCATCTCCAGCCGGTACCGGAACCCGTCCGCCTGTCGGTTTCCTCCGTGCGCTCGACCGGCGGCTGAACCTCTTCGCACCCGCACCCGCCCCGGCTACTTGGTCTTCCCAATGCTCATCCGCCGAGGAAAACCGGGACCACATTTGTCAATCGAGTGACTAACACAGATATTGCGCGGCGGCCTACCTTTTGGGGCAGCCCATTCGCCGCGCGGTCACTCCAGGAATTCGGATACGGGGCCGGTCGCGCACGACGTGCGGAGGTTCGACCATGCGATTTTCGTGGTTACGTCGAAAACGCGTATTAGCTAGCCTGTCCTCGCCGGCAGCGCGGGCCTGGCCGTCCAGGCCGCCCCCACCGCCTCAGCGGTGGCGTGTTCGGACATCGAAGTCCTTGTCGCCCGTGGCACCTTCGAACCAGGCCCGCTCGGCACGGACGGCTCCCTCGGCCTGATTGTCGGTGATCCGGTCTTCGCCGCCCTCCGACAGGCGATCCCCGGGAAGACGCTCACCAGTTACCAGGTGGCCTGTCCGGCGGACCTCACCCCCACCTCGCCGACTTAGGGAAATGCGGAAATGGTGAGCCGCGTCGTGGGTCAGGCGGCGGTCTGTCCAAATCGGCGATTCATTCTGGTCGGCTACTCGCAGGGCGCCAATGCGGTCGACAATTCGATCGGTATCAGCAGTGAGAGTGTTCGGTAACCCCATCGGATTCCTGGGCAAAAAAGTCACGGGAACATACGCGAGCCGCACCATCGACTTCTGCGCCACAGGCGACCCGTTCTGCCAGTTCGCCGGTACGGACATCTCCGCCCATCTCGGCCACACGGTCAACGCGGAAGAGGCAGCAGCCTTCGCCGCAGGCAAGCCCTGACCCCGGTATCCCGTTCCCGCAGTCCCCAACCCCCTGTGTGGGCCGCCGTCTTCACCCCGAGCCGGGGATCGGCGACCCGTCTCCACCACCCGCACCCGTACCGGAGGAACCCGCATGCCCAGATACGTTGTCTCCGCTCTCGCAGGCGCCGCCGCCCTGACGGCCCTGGCCCTCCTCTCCACCGCCACCGCCTCGGCGGACAGCGCCGTGCTCACCTACGGCGCCGCCGGCGGCAACGCCGTCTCCGTCGGCGACGTATTCACCGCCTCGCTGGCGACCGGCACTACGGCCAGCATCACCACCAGCCTCAACGGCACCTCGGGCATCACCTGCTCCGGCTCGACGCTCTCCGCCACGGTGACGTCGAACCCGGCCGCCCCCGGCACCGCCACCGAGTCCGCGACCTCCCAGACCTTCAGCGGCTGCACCAGCAACGTCTTGGGCGTCTCCGCCGTCCAGAGCCTCACTGTCAACGCCCTGCCGTACAACACGTCCGCCGCCTCCGACGGCACCGTCACGGTGACCCCGGCCTCGGGCAGCGCGATCCAGACCACGGTCGTGCTCTCCACCCTGCTGGGCTCCGTCACCTGCGTCTACCGGGCGCCCAGCCTCACCGCGGTGAGCAGCAACAGCACCAACAGCCTGACCTTCACCAACCAGGCGTTCACCAAGTCCTCAGGCTCGTTCCTGTGCAACAGCAAGAGCTACTTCACGGCCACCTACGCCCCCGTGGTCGACAGCAGTGTCAGCGGCGCCCCCGCCGTCTACACCAACTGACAGCCCCCCGAGAGGACTCCCGTGAAACTGCTCCGCCCCCGTGCGCTCATGGCGACCCTCGCGATCGTCGCCTCGATCGCCATCGCCGCCCCCTCCCAGGCCAGTGCCGCAAACCCCTACCAGCGCGGCCCGAACCCGACCGAGGCGATCATCACCGCCGCCACCGGCCCGTTCGCCACCGCTACGGCCAACGTGCCGTCAGGAAGCGGCCCGGGCTTCAACAACGGCACCATCTACTACCCCACCGACACCAGTCAGGGCACCTTCGGGTCCATCGTCGTCATGCCGGGCTTCTTCGCCGCCCAGTCGCAGATCGCCTGGTACGGACCCCGGCTGGCCTCCCAGGGCTTCGTGGTGCTGACCCTGGACAGCAACGCGCCGTGGGACCCGCCAGGTGACCGCGGTAGCCAGCTGCTGGCCGCGCTGGACTATCTGACGACCAAGAGCGCGGTGAAAAGCCGGATCGATCCCAGCCGGTCGGCCCTGATCGGCTGGTCGATGGGAGGTGGCGGCACGCTGGAAAGCGCGGCGAACACTCCGTCCCTCAAGGCGGCGATCCCCCTGGCGCCCTGGGACGTGACCAACGTCGGTGACCAGATCAAGGTGCCCACCATGATCTTCGGCGCCGACGGCGACACGGTCGCCTCCGTCGCCCAGTTCGCCCTGCCCGCCTACAACGCCATAACCAACGCCCCCGACAAGGCGTTCATCAACCTGAAGAACGCCGACCACTTCACCTTCGCCGAGCCCAACACCACGGTCGCCAAGTACAGCATCGCCTGGCTCAAGCGCTTCGTCGACAGCGACACCCGCTACAACCAGTTCCTGTGCCCGGCTCCGAACGACCCCAACACGGTCGACTTCCAGATCACCTGCCCGGTGTAACCCACCGGGAGCGAAGGGCGCCTGACGGACATCTGTCCAGTTCGGGCGCCCTTTCTCCGTGCCCGGAAGAAACCCGCCTTCCTCGGCCCGCCCGCCGCGCCGCAAGGTCGTCCTACGCGTCTACGTGGGGGTGGCGCCGGACAGCGAGTCGTCAGCGTCGTCCTGCTGCACGAGGACCGTTCCGTACCCGCGCGACGATCCCGCACGACGGACAACGAACGGCTCGTCGTCACCGTCCTCGATCCGCCCGAACCCGAGTCCGACGTGGTTCCGCCACGCACCCTGTTGGCCGGTTCTGCACGCCCTGGAGCCGCCGCGAGAGACGGAAGCCGAAAAGGGGGCACACGCGACAGCGGTGAACCCGGGGCGATGTGAGTGAAGGAGCGGCAGTGATCCGAGTACTTCTGGTGCACGACGCGTGTCTGATGCGGTCGGTCCTGGCGGAGTGGCTGAGCAGAGAGTCCGACCTCGGTGTGTCCGACGCCTCCTGGCAGCGGGCCGGGGGCAGAGTGCGGTCGCTGCGGCCCGATGTCTGCGCGGCCGACCTGGAGAGCCTGGACACCTACGGCATACCGCCGCTGGGCGAGTTACGGGGGCGCGGGGCGGGCGCACCCGCCCCGCGGCTGCTGGTACTGGCCAGCGCCGAAAGGCCGGGCCTGCTGAAGCGGGCGGCGGAGGCGGGCGCGCTGGGCTACGTCGACAAGGACAGGGAGGGGGCGCCGGAGCGACTGGTGTCCGCCATCCGGAAGGTCGCGGCGGGGAAACGTTTCGTCGACGACTCGCTCGGCTTCGGCTTCCTCAGAGCCACCCAGATTCCGCTCACCCCGCGTGAGCTGAGCGTCCTGTCACTCGCCGCGGAGGGGTCGTCCGTCGCGGAGATCGCCGGCAGCCTGCACCTGTCCCACGGAACCGTGCGCAACTACATGGCGGCCATCACCCGCAAGACCGGAGCCCGCAACCGCGTCGACGCCATCCGTATCTCGCAGGGCGAGGGCTGGCTCTGACGGCTCCGACGGCTCGGACGGCATCGCCGACCAGCTGCCCACCAGATCGCGGTAGAGGGACGAGCGCTCCAGCAGTTCGTCGTGCGTCCCGTACGCGCAGTGCCGGCCGTCCATGACGAGGACGCGGTCCGCCCGGCGCGCCGAGGCGATCCGGTGCGCGACCACGACCAGGGTGGTGCCGGCCCGGGAGGCGAAGGCCCGCTCGGCGCGTTCCTCGGCCGCCGGGTCCAGATGACAGGTCGCCTCGTCGAGGAGCGCCACACAGGCGTACGAGAGCCAGGCCCGCGTCAGCGCGATCAGTTGGCGTTCCCCCGCCGACAGCGTGGCCGGTTCGACCAGGCCCCCGGGACCGCCGTGCCGGGCGAGGAGCGGGGCGAGCCCGACCGCCTCGGCGGCGGCCAGCAGCTCGGACTCGGGCACGGGATCCGGCCGTAGACAGCCGAGGTTCTCGGCGAACGTCCCGCCGAACACGTATGCCTCCTGAGGTATGACGACCCGGTGCGCGTGGGCGGTGTCACCGGGTACCGGATGCCCGCACAGCCGGATCGCGCCGTGCCGGGGTTCGAGGAGTCCGGCGGCCAGCGAGACGAGGGTGGACTTGCCGATGCCGCTGGGGCCGACGACGGCGAGTCGCGTGCCCGGGGGCAGGCTGAGGGTGAGGCCCTCGAAGACGGGCGCACTGGTGGGCCCGTAGGCGAAGGTGAGGCCGGAGACGGTCAGGGCGGGCGCCCTCGCGTGGGTGTGGGTGTGGGCGGGGCGGGGGTCCGGACCGCTGCCGCCTTCCGCCGCCGGACCGGGCGGCACCAGGCGGCGCAGTACCACCGCGAGCCGGGAGCCGCTCGTGCCCATGCCGTGGACCAGGTTCTGGAGGGCGGGCAGCAGGGACTGGGTGACATAGGCGAGCGCGCCGACCAGCGCACCGGGTGTGACGCCGCTGCGCAGCAGCCAGGGCGCGGTCAGCAGCAGCAGGACGATGGGGAGCTGACCGCCGACGGCGATCGACGCCACGCGGGGCACTCCCCAGTGGGCCAGCGAGCGGGCCGTCCGCAGCTCGGCCTCGACCCGTTCGCCGACGTCGGCCGCCACCTGCTCCTCCGCGCCTGCGGCGGTCACGTCCCGCAGTCCGGCGCAGACGTCGCCGAGCCGGTCGGCGAGGCGTTCGTCGGCGACGAGGAAGGCCTCCTGGCGGTGCGCCAGCGGGCGCATGCTCGCCGCGAACAGGCCGACGCCGGCGACCAGCGGGGGCACCACCACCAGCAGCAGGGGCGGTGCCAGCGAGCCCAACCCGATCAGCGCGCCCGCGGCCGTGAAGACGAAGGAACGGGAGACCATCACCACTCCGGCGAAGGTGTCCCGGGCGATCTCCACCTGCTGGGTCAGCGCGGAGAGCGCCCCGCCCTCCGCCTCCCGGACCCCGCGCGCCACCACCCGCTCCACGAGCCGGTCCCGCAACGGCTCGACGAGGGAGGCGACCGCCCGGTACACCCGCCCGGTGCCGTACGCCCCGACGGCCACCGCGAGCACGGCGACCCCCAGCCACCCGAGTCCGACGCCCGTCCGGCCGCGCAGGAACCCCTCGTCGAGGGCGCGGGCGAGGGCGTAGCCCATGAGGAAGGTCTGCGCGGTCTCCAGCACGGACCACAGCACGAGCCGCACCACGACCCGCCGCTGCTGCCGCAGAAACCGCAGCCCACGCGCGCCTAGGCCGTACCTCCCGGCCGGCTGCCGCCGGGCGCACTCACCCTTGCGCATCCGCGAACACCTCCCGGTATCCCTTCTCGCGCCACAGTCGCGCATGTGTTCCGACCGCTCGCATCCGTCCTCCGTCCAGCCAGGCCACCGTGTCCGCGCGGGCCGCCGTGGAGACCCGGTGGGCGACGATCACCCGGGTGCCGCCGGGGGAGTGGTGCAGCAGGGCGTCGACGACCTGGTGTTCGGTGACCGTGTCGAGGCTGGAGAGTGCGTCGTCGAGGACGAGCAGCCTGCTGTCGCGGGCCAGCACCCGGGCGAGGCCGAGGCGCTGCCGCTCGCCCCCGGACAGGGGCGCGTCCCGGCAGGGGGTGGCGTAGCCGTCGGGCAGCCGGCGTACGAACGTGTCGGCGCGGGCGGCGGCGGCGCCGGCCCTGATCCGGTCGGGCGGTGCCGCCCGGACGCCGAAGCCGATCGTGTCCGCGACGGTGTCGCCCAGCAGGGCGGGGCGCTCGAAGGCACAGCCGATCGCGCGGCGCAGCTCGTCGTGGTCCAGCTCGGGCAGCGGTACGCCGTCCAGGAGCACGGTTCCGTCGTCGGGATCGGCCAGGCGTCCGGCGAGGGCCGCGAGGAGGGACTTGCCCGCGCCGGAGCGGCCGACCACGGCGAGTGTGCTGCCCCCGGGCACGACCAGGTCGACGCGGTCCAGGAGCGTACGTCCGCCGCGGCGGGCCGTGACCCCGCGCAGCTCCAGCCGGCCCTGCCCCGGCGGCAGGCGGCGGCTGCCGTACACCGTCACCGGTTCGGCCAGCACCTCGCCGAGGCGCCGGGCCGACGCGCGGGCCCGGACCAGCCCCGACAACTGCCCGACCAGGACGCCCACCCCGGCCGCCAGGACGGCGTACCGCGAGGCGGCGAGCATCTCGCCCACCGTCAGCCGGCCGTGGACCAGCAGGACACCCGCCACTGCCACGACACCCAGTTGCAGCAACGGGGCCAGGGCGACCGCCCGGGCCGCCGCGCGCCCTTGGACGTGCCACATCCGGTGGCCCGCGCGGGTGAGTTCGGGCAGGGGCCGCAGGACCCGGGCCACCTCACGGTCCGCCGTGCCGCACGCGGCGATGGTGCGGGACCCGCCGATCGCCTCCGCGAGCCCGCTCGCGATCCGCCCCTGGGCGTCCTGGTAGTCGGCCACGCACCGGGAGGAGTCCTGGGTGAAGGTCCGCAGCAGCAGGGCCAGCAGAGGCGCCCCGGCGAGGAACACCGCCGCCAGCCACGGGTCGAGCAGGCCGAGCGCCACCACCGCGCCGACCGGTCCGGCGAGCGCGGCCACGAGCGCGGCCAGGGCGGCGGGCGCGGTCCCCGCCTGCGCGGCGTTTCCGACCAGGCGGGCCACCAGGTCGCCGGACCCGAAACGCTCCCCGGCCCGTGGGCCCACGGCGAGCAGATGCCCGGTCAGCCGGTGCCGCAGCCACGCCGTGGCGCGGGCGCTCGTGGTCCCGCTCAGCACGGTCTCCACGGCGTCGAGGACGGCGAGCAGCAGGACGATTCCGGCGCACCACAGCACCCAGCGCATGGCGCCGGCACCGCCCGGGGTCGTCAGCAGGGCGTCCAGGGCCCGCCCCAGGGTCAGCGGCAGGGCCAGGCTCAGACCGGTCGAGGCCGTGGCGACCAGGAACAGGACCGCACAGCGTCCCCCGGTGCGGCGCACGGTCGCGCGCAGCGGCGAGGCGGTGTCCGCGGCCCGGGCCGGCCGGTCATGGGTGGTTGTCGTCATCGGGTGGGCCCTCCGACGGGGGATGACGGACCGCCGGGCGGGCCTTCCCACGAGTGGGAAAGACCGCCCGGCGCCCCTGCGGAAGTGCTTACAGACAGAGGGTGACGCTGGCCGCGCTGACGCAGGACAGCAGGCTGAGCGTGCTGTAGGCGCCCGTGGTGGCGGTCTCGTCGGACTCCATCGTCTGAAGGTCGAGCAGTGCCATGTCGATTCCTTTCGTCGGTCCCGGTGGGTTCCGGGATCTTCTGTGGGGACGGGTGTCGTGTCACGACTCCTTGTGGGGAGCCGCGTTCTGGGGCCGCCGTAGCGGCGGGAGGAAGGGCAGTGCGGCGGGGGCCGTCTCGTCGAGGGCCGCGCCGAGCGCGAGCAGACAGCCCGCGGTACCGGTGCCCAGGTCCATGGAGAGCCGCATCATCTGGTGCCCGGGGAAGGCCAGTTGGCCCTGGTACGACATCGCGTACCAGCCGAGCCCCGCGATCTGTTCCCGCTGCCGTGCCTCGGGGGCGCCGGTGCGGGCGAGGTGCAGGATCATGCCGGCCCTGCCCTGGAACAGACCGGGCTGGGCGTAGAAGCGGGAGGCGGCCGCGGTCAGGATCCGGTCCCGGGCCTCCTCGAAGCCCTCGCGCCCGTCGGAACGGGTCCGGGAGCGCCCCTCGGCCGCGTCGAGTGCCAGGTAGTCGTCGAGGACCAGGCCGATCCCCACGCTGCCTTCCGCGAGGTACGGCATGGTCCGCCATCCCTCGTCGACCTCGAGACCGCCGCCCCGCTGGACGACGCAGCGGTCCAGGTCCCGGCGCAGCGCCGTACCGGCCGCTTCGAGCAGCGCGGGGTCGCCTGTCGCCTCGTACTGCCGGAGGAACAGCAGCGCGGGCCCGCTCGCGCCCCGCAGCAGCCCGGCGCGGCGCTTCGACGGGTCCGGGAGCGGCTCGTCCAGACGGCTCACCAGGATGTCAGTGACGTCCTGGGCCCGCTCTGCGAACTCCGGCTCCCCGGTAGTGCGCGCCAGCCCGCCGAGGACCAGGCCCAGCCCGGCGAGACCGCCGCGCAGGTCCGAGGAGAGCTTGTGCCACTTCTCCCGGAGGACGACGTCGATCAGGTCCAGCGCGCGGGTGCGGTGCCCGAGCAGGTCGAGGACATGGGCGACGCCCGCGAGTCCGTCGTACAGCCCCAACGGCGTGCCCACCGGCACCGGGTCTGTGTGGGCCAGCAGCCAGCGCTCGCCCTCCTCGTACCGTTCGGCGCCCGCGTGGGACAGCGCGTACAGCACCCCGGCCGCGCCGTGCGCGACGCCGAGTCCGCCGCCGTCGGAGAACTGGGTGATGTCACCCGGGAAGAGGCGGTCGTCGCGGTCGGGGGTGGCGGAGGCGAGGATCGCCTTCACCATCGAGTCCCGGCTGTACGGCCAGTCGCCGGGCTCCACGGGAACGGCGGGCGGCGAGGGCGCGGGGCGACCGGGTCCCGGCGCGGACACGTCACGGGTGATCTCGGCGACCGCCCCGGCCAGGAACTCCGCCGGTACGTCCGGGAACTGGCCGGCGATCACCTCGGCCAGGTGGGCCGCCTTACCGCGGTCCACCACGAACAGGGTGGTCAGGGGCATGAAGAACGCGAGCCGCAGACACGCCAGCGCGTACCGGTCGACGTCCAGGCCCCGGCGGTCGGGCGGGGCGAAGAACCCCGGGTGGGCGACGACCTGGCGGCCCCGCTCCTCGACCGGCGCCGCCGCCTCGAAGTCGACCAGGGACACCGACTCCTCGTCGGGCGCGACCATGATGTTGAAGATGTGCAGGTCGTTGAAGACGATCCCGCGCGCGTGCACCGCCTCGACGGTCTCCTCGACCGCACGGTGGATACGCAGCGCCCACCGCGTGTAGGCGGCCACCGCCTCCGGATCGGGATCGTGGGTGAGCAGCGGGTGGCGCTCGGCGAAGAAGGAGTTGAGGGGGCGCCCCTCGATGAAGTCCATGACGAGGAAGCGGTGGTCCCCGAGCGTGAACCAGTCACGCACCTCGGGCACCGTCCCGAGCCCCGACACCTGTTCCAGCGCCGCCCGCTCGCGCTCCAGCCGACTGATCGCGTCCGCGCCGTCGGCCGCCAGGCCCGCATGCGGACGCCCCTCCTTCAGGACGACCCGACGCCCGTCGCGCGTGTCGGTGCCGACGTACACACCGCCGCCGTTGGAGAAGTGCAGGGCCTTCTCGATGCGGTACGGCAGGTCACTCACGGTTGTCGCGTTGCGGGCCGCGAGCTGCGCCTCCAGGAACTCGGGCAGCCGCACCCACTCCGGGACCTGGAAGGAGGGCGCGCGCCGGTCCGGCACCAGCCGGCCTTCGCCGTCCCGGACAGCGGGCACGAGCGAGCCGCGCTCGTCGACGACGAAGGAGCGCGCGAACGCCCCGTAACGGACGTACAGCGGACCGTCGTGCCAGCGCAGATCGGTGAGGATGTACGGGCCCTCGCAGCCCTCCAGCAGCGCGCCCAGCTCGGTCAGCACCTGATGCAGAAGGTCCTCGTCGGCCGGGTAGATCGTCACGAACTTCCCGCTGCCGTCCCGGCCCGCGTACTTGGTGTTCCGTAGATGCAGCAGATGGGGGCCCGGCAGGAACTTGAACGGGATCCCGCGCGGCACGCAGTAGTCCCACACCGCCGCGGCGATCCGCTCCGCGTTCGCCCGGGTGGCGGAAGCGTGCACCTTCCAGCCCTGGGTGGGTCCGGGCAGCGGGTCGCCGTCCGGACCGAGCGGCGTCAGTGCCAGCCAGTCGCCGATCCGTCCCGCCCGCCAGCCCTCCGGCACCGCACGGCCGGCCGTCTCGAACAGGGGAGCGGCCTGGCCGGCTGCGGAGAGTCGGTCGGGCGTCTCGTAGAAGTGCTGGTCGGCGAGTGCGTACACCTCGTACCGCTGGTCCATGCCCGCCTCCTCGATGGCTTGCACCGAGCCTTCCAGTCCGTGCACGGGTCCCGACAGTCACAGCTGTCACGAGAGCACTGTGCGGAACGCACGGGTGGGGGCCGGGGCGAACGCCCGGAGCGTCAGGGGCTGCGCCTGCGCCCCATACGCGCTGTAATGACGACGTGGTCAGTGAGGAGGCGGGACGCGGAATGAGAACGGCGCGTGCCGAACTCGCCCTGAAGTCGCTCACCGTCGACCTCGACCCCCGTGAGCGCCTCCGCCGCATCCTCGAACAGACGCTCGTCTTCGCGGGCGCGACCGTCGCCGCGGTCTACACCCCGGGCGACACCGGTGACGTGCTGTGTCTCGTCGAGTCGGCCGGCGTGCCGCGGACGCTGTACGGCCTGCGCGACAGCTACCCCGTGGCCGCCCACTCGCCCGCCGCGGACGCCCACCGCACCGGACGGCCGGTCTGGCTCGGCCCCGACGAACTCGCCGAGTGCGCCGAGTACCGGCGGATGCCGGCCGGCGACGTTCACCTGGCCGCCCTGCCCGTGCGCGCGGGCGCGGCGGTCGGTGACGGGGGCTGTCTGCTCGCCGTGACGGAGCATCCCGGGGGCTTCGACGAAAGCGCCCGGGACTGCCTCGGGCTGCTCGCCGAAGCCGTCGCCTGGCCCGCTCCGCCCGCCGCAGGAGACCCCGGCGAACTGGCGGCCGGTGCCTTCAGCCTCGCCATGGACAGCGGGCGCGTCGAGGTCGGCGACGAACTCCTCGAACTGTTCGCCCTCGACCGGGCGGACTTCGACGGCAAGGTCGAGACCCTGCTCGGCCTGACCGTGCCCGAGGACCTGCCCTCCCTGATGTCGGTCGTCGAGGCCGACCACATGTCCATCGGCGACCGGGAACTGGAGTTCCGGGTGCTCCAGCCCGCCGGCCCGCCGAGATGGCTGCGGCTGCGCGGGCGGCTCGTGACCGCCGGGGAGGGACGGGCCGCCCGGCTCGTGGGCACGGTCGGCGACGCCTCCACCCTGCGCTCCGGCGTCACCGACGTGGCCCGCGTCCAGCGCCTCGCCGCAGCCCTGGCCACCGCCGGAACCGTCCGTGACGTCAGCCAGGCGGTTGTCACCGCGCTGCGCGAGCCGCTGCTGGCCGACCGGATCGCCCTCGCCGAACTGGACAACGAACGGCTCGTCGTCACCGTCCTCGACCCGCCCGAACCCGAGTCCTGGCCCGAGCTGTGGCGGCTGGAGTGGCGCTCCGAGTGGCCCGAGTCACCCGTCCGCTCCATGCCGACACTGGCCGCCGCCCTGCGCGAGGGCAGGGCCGCCATCTGGCCCGCGGGCACCGAACTGGAGCCCGCGCTCGACGGCGTCGGCCCCGGCGGACTCGCCGTGCTGCCGCTGCCCGCCGGCGGCCGGATGGCCGGCATCTGCCTGATCGGCTGGGACAGCCCGCACGAGTTCGGCACCGACGAACGCGCCCTGCTCACCGCCGCCGCCGGCCTCGCCGGACAGGCACTGACCCGCGCCCACGCCTTCGACGCCGAACACGAACTCGTGGGGATGCTGCAGCGCTCCCTGCTGCCCCGCCGCCTGCCCAAGCTGCCCGGCGGAGTCGCCGAGGCCCGCTACCTCCCGACCACCGAGGGCCTGGAGGTCGGCGGCGACTGGTACGACGTGATCCCGCTGCCCGACAACCATGTCGGCCTCGTCATCGGCGACGTCCAGGGCCACAACGCGGGCGCCGCCACCCTCATGGGCCAGATGCGCACCGCCCTGCGCGCGTACGCCGTCGAGGGCCACCCGCCGGACGTCGTCGTCTCCCACGCCAACCGTCTCCTTGTCGACATGGAGACCGACCTCTTCGCCACCTGCTGCTATGTCGAGGTCGACATGGAGGAGGGCACCGCCTGGTACGTCCGCGCCGGCCACCTCCCCCCGGTCGTCCGCCATCCCGACGGCACCACCGAGATCACCGAGTCCGACGTCGGCCCCCCGCTCGGCGTGCTGGCCCGGGCCGAGTACCCGATGAGCATGCTCCGCCTCCAGCCCGGCACCCTCATCGCCCTCACGACCGACGGTCTCGTCGAGTCCGCCCAGATCGACATCGAGGACGGCCTCGACGCTCTCGCCGCAGACCTCGCCGCCGCCGACCCCGCCCACCTCGGCCTGGTCGCCGACGCCCTGCTCGCGGGCGCCAACCGCAACGACGACGTGGCACTGCTCCTGCTGCGCTACGACGGCATGGAACTGCGCCCGCTGCGGGAGAGCTGGACGGTGTGGCGGGTGCCCGAGGCGGTCCGGCACGCCCGCCGCTTCACCCGGCGCACCCTGCGCGCCTGGGGTGTGGCGGGGGAACCGGGCGTCCAGGAGAACATGGACACCATCCTCCTCGTCGTCTCCGAGCTGGTCACCAACGCCCTCGTGCACACCGACGGGCAGGTCCGTCTCGACCTCACCCTCTTCAACGGCCGACTGCGCGTCGCCGTCGCGGACAACTCGCCCCGTACACCCATCAGACCGACGAACCTCGGCTGGGAGGCCACCGGCGGCCGGGGCATGCTCCTGGTCGAGGCCATGTCGGCGGCCTGGGGAACCGTCCCGGTCAGCGGCGGCAAACAGGTGTGGAGCGAGCTCGTGCTGGAGCCCTGAGGACGCGCGGGCCGGCTCCCGTACCGGTCACGCTGCGGCACCGGATATTACGTCGTGGGAAATCGCAGCTAGGGTGAACGGATGAAGGCTCTCGTGCTCTCCGGCGGCGCCGGCACGCGGCTTCGGCCGATCACCCATACCTCGGCGAAGCAGCTCGTACCCGTGGCCAACAAGGCCGTGCTGTTCTACGGCCTGGAATCCCTCGCCGACGCGGGCATCACCGAGGTCGGCATGATCGTCGGTGACACCGCCGCCGAGATCGAGGAAGCGGTCGGCGACGGATCGAAGTTCGGCCTGAAGGTCACCTACATCCCGCAGGAGAAGCCCCTGGGCCTGGCCCACGCGGTGCTGATCGCGCGGGACTTCCTCGGTGACGAAGACTTCGTCATGTACCTCGGCGACAACTTCATCATCGGCGGCATCAGCGACCTCGTCGCCGAGTTCCGCAGACTGCGCCCCGACGCCCAGATCCTGCTCACCCAGGTGCCCGACCCGCGATCCTTCGGCGTCGCCGAACTCGACGCGGACGGCCAGGTGATCGGCCTGGAGGAGAAGCCCGAGCACCCCAAGAGCGACCTCGCGCTCGTCGGCGTGTACCTCTTCACCCCGGCGATCCACGACGCCGTACGCGCCATCAGCCCCTCCGGGCGCGGCGAGCTGGAGATCACCCACGCCATCCAGTACCTCATCGACGCCCGGTCCGACGTACGATCCACGCTCATCAAGGGCTACTGGAAGGACACGGGGAACGTCACCGACATGCTGGAGGTCAACCGCATGGTCCTGGAGGGCCTGGATCGGCGGATCGACGGCGACGTGGACGACGCGTCCGAGACCATAGGGCGAGTGGTGATCGAGGCCGGCGCGAGCATCAGCCGCTCACGCATCGTCGGACCCGTCGTCATCGGCGCCGGAACCGTCGTCAGCGACTCCTACGTCGGGCCGTTCACCTCCGTCGCGGAGAACTGCCGGATCACCGACAGCGAGCTGGAGTTCTCCATCGTGCTGCGGGACTCGTCCATCGCCGGGGTGGGCCGCATCGAGTCCTCGCTCATCGGCAGGCACGTCGAGGTGACCCCGGCTCCCAGTGTTCCCAGCGCCCACCGACTAGTCCTCGGAGACCACAGCAAGGTGCAGATCCACTCATGAACCTCCTCGTCACCGGCGCCGCCGGATTCATCGGCTCCACGTACGTCCGCACCCTCCTCGCGTCCGACGCCCCCGACGCGCCCCGGATCACCGTGCTGGACAAGCTCACGTACGCGGGCACCCTGGAGAACCTGCCGGTCGGGCACCCCCGGCTGAAGTTCGTCCAGGGCGACATCTGCGACGCCGAACTCGTCGACAAGCTGATGGCCGAGGCCGACCAGGTGGTCCACTTCGCCGCCGAGTCCCACGTGGACCGCTCGATCGACGGGGCTGCCGACTTCGTCCGTACCAACGTGGTGGGCACCCAGGTGCTGCTGGACGCGGCCCTGCGCTACGGCGTCGGCCCCTTCGTGCACGTGTCCACCGACGAGGTGTACGGCTCGATCGAGTCCGGCTCCTGGCCCGAGGACCATCCGCTGGCCCCCAACTCGCCCTACTCGGCGTCGAAGGCGTCCTCGGACCTGCTCGCCCTCGCCTACCACCGTACCCACGGCCTCGACGTCCGCGTCACCCGCTGCTCCAACAACTACGGGCCGCACCAGTTCCCCGAGAAGGTCATCCCCCTCTTCGTCACCAACCTGCTGGACGGAAAGAAGGTCCCGCTCTACGGCGAGGGCCTCAACGTCCGCGACTGGCTGCACGTCGACGACCACTGCCAGGGCATCGACCTGGTGCGCACCGGCGGCAGGTCCGGCGAGGTCTACAACATCGGCGGCGGCACGGAACTGAGCAACAAGGAGCTCACCGGGCTGCTCCTGGAGGCCTGCGGGGCCGGCTGGGACAGCGTGGAGTACGTCGAGGACCGCAAGGGCCACGACCTGCGCTACTCCGTCGACTGGGGCAAGCTCCACGACGAGCTGGGCTACACCCCGCGCCACGACTTCGCCGCCGGACTCGCCGCCACCGTCGCCTGGTACCGCGACAACCGCGCCTGGTGGGAGCCCCTCAAGCGCCTCGTCGGCGCCGACGAGAAGGGCGACCGGGGCGGGAAGCGGGTAAGCGAATGAAGTGGCTGGTGACCGGCGCCGCCGGCATGCTCGGCCACGACACCGTCGCGGAACTCCTCAGGCGCGGTGAGGACGTCGTGGGCCTCGCCCGCGCCGCTCTGGACATCACCGACCCCGACGACGTGCGCCGCGTCCTCGCCGAACACCGCCCGGACCTGGTCGTCAACTGCGCCGCCTACACCGCCGTCGACGACGCCGAGACGGACGAGGAGACGGCGCTGCTGATCAACGGCGTCGGGCCGCGCCTGCTCGCCCAGGCCTGCGCCGAGCACGGCGCCAGGCTGATCCACGTGTCCACCGACTACGTCTTCGACGGCGAGGCCCGCAGCGCCCCGTACCCCGAGGACCACACCCCGGCCCCGCGCACGGCGTACGGCCGCACCAAACTCGCCGGTGAACAGGCCGTCCTGGCCACGCTTCCCGACGCGAGCGCCGTCCTGCGCACGGCTTGGCTGTACGGCGCCCACGGCGGCAACTTCGTGGCTACGATGATCGGCCTGGAGGCGCGTCGGGACACCCTCGACGTCGTCGACGACCAACGCGGCCAGCCCACCTGGAGCGCCGACGTCGCAGAACTGATCGCCGACCTCGGACCTCGGATCGGCCCCGAGGCGAACGGTATCCTGCACGCCACCAACTCCGGCGAGGCCACCTGGTTCGAGCTGGCGCGTGAGGTGTTCCGCCTCATCGACGCCGACCCGGACCGCGTACACCCCACCACCAGCGCGGCCTTCGTCCGGCCCGCACCCCGACCCGCGTACAGCGTCCTCGGCCACGGCCGCTGGCAGCAGACCGGTCTCGGACCTCTCCGCGACTGGCGTACCGCCCTGCACGAAGCACTGCCACACATCCGCAAGGAGATTTCCTAGTGAAACGCCATGAGTTCCTCCGGGAGCTCCACAAGGTCAGCGCGAACAGGAACTACCTGGAGATCGGCGTCAACGACGGCCGAAGCCTGACCCTGTCCCGGGTACCGAGCATCGCGATCGACCCCGCGTTCAAGGTGGTCTCGGAGATCCGCACCGACGTCCATCTCGCGAAGGCGACCAGCGACGACTTCTTCGCCCGGGAGAACCCCCTCGCCCACCTCAAGGGCGGCCGGCACCCGCTGCGCAACCTGGCTCGCAACCGCAGCCCGTTCGGCCACTGGCAGCGCACCACGCTCGACCTGTCGTTCATCGACGGCATGCACCTGTTCGAGTACGCGCTGCGCGACTTCATCAACGTCGAGAAGCACTCGGACTGGGCCAGCGTCATCGTCCTCGACGACATGCTGCCGCGCAGCATCGACGAGGCCGCCCGCGACCGGCACACCAACGCCTGGACCGGTGACGTCTACAAGCTGATCGAGATCCTCGCCCGGTACCGTCCCGACCTGGTCACGGTCCTCGTCGACACGGCGCCCACCGGACAGCTCATCGTCTTCGGCGCCGACCCCGACAACACGGTACTGAAGGACAAGTACGACGAGATCATCGCGGAGTTCGAGGTCCCGGACCCGCAGAAGGTGCCCGAGAGCGTCCTGGAGCGGACGCCCGCGATCAAGCCGGAGACCTTCGTCGAGGCCGGCTTCTGGGCCCCGCTCGTCAGGTCCCGCAACCGCGGCACCAAGCGCGGAAAGGGCCTGGAGCAGCTGCGCCGCAGCCTGGCGCCGCTGAGCACCAGCCGCTGACGCCGGACCGAGCGAAACCTGCGGCCCCGGCAGCTGATCACTGATCAGCTGCCGGGGCCGCGGTTCGTTTCCGTGGGGGGAGTTACCGGTTGCCGCGCAGCTCCGCGTAGTACGCCTTGCACTCCTCGTACGAGGGCAGCAGCCCGGACCGCTCCGCCTCCGCCAGTGTCGGCGCCTCGGCGTCCTTCTCCGACAACACCGGTTCGATGCCCTCGGGCCAGGCGATGCCCAGCTCCGGGTCGAGCGGATTCACCCCGTGCTCACGGCCCGGCGCGTACCCCGTCGAGCACAGGTACACCACGGTGGCGTCGTCGGTGAGCGCCATGAAGGCGTGCCCGAGGCCTTCCGCGAGGAACACGGCGTGCCGGGTCTCGTCGTCGAGCCTTACCGCCTCCCACTGGCCGTAGGTGGGTGAGCCGACCCGGATGTCCACCACGACGTCCAGGACCGCGCCGCGCACACATGTCACGTACTTGGCCTGGCTCGGCGGTACGTCCGAGAAGTGCACCCCGCGGACGACGCCCCGGCGCGAGACCGAGCAGTTCGCCTGGGCCAGGGAGAGGTCGTAGCCGGTGGCCTCGCGGAACTCCTCG
Organism: Streptomyces sp. SID12488; assembly: GCF_010548275.1. Lineage (GTDB taxonomy): Bacteria > Actinomycetota > Actinomycetes > Streptomycetales > Streptomycetaceae > Streptomyces. The sequence continues at coordinate 14,031 of NZ_JAAGLT010000021.1, read as the reverse complement.
CCCCGGTACCACTCGTGGAAGGCGCCCCGGTCGTCCGGGAAGATCTTCGGCTCCAGTACCCAGGCGCCTTCGATGTCCAGTGCTCGCATGCTGTCAGGCTCCGTTTCCGCGTCGCAGGCCGGCCTTGCGCGCGATCTTCCCGAGGGTGCGCCGCACCTTGCGGACCAGCCGCTGCCCGGTGCTCGGCCCGGCCGGCCTGGCGGGCCGCACGACCTGCACACGGCCACCCTTGGCGGTGAGGCCGACGGACATCGCCAGGAAGCGCGGCTCGCCGGCCACCGGGGCCAGGCACAGCGACGGCTTCCACGTCCCGTCGGCCAGCGCACGGCCGGGCAGTGTCGCCTCGACGAACGCTCCGGAACCCTCGGAGGCGCCGGACAACGTGCCGGACACCTCCACGGGCTCGGCGACCGCCGACGAGGTCAGACGCAGCAGCGCCTCGGTGTCGCCGGGCACGTGCAGGGGGAGTGCCACCCGCAGACGGTCACCCGTGACGGTGACATCGTCCGGCTTGAGGCGGCCGAGGCCCACGCCCTTGACCGCGCGGTCGACGTCCAGGGACAGCGTGGCCTGCTTCGCGGTCCAGTAGGGCAGGACCACACGATCGGCGACCACACCGGCCGACGGCACCGGACGGGGGTCCAGCTTCACCGGGCCGAGACGGCACTCTCGGGTCCAGCCGCCCAGCTTGATGCGGACGAACACGTCGAACAGACCGCCGCCGAGGGCCACACCGCCCGCCGCCGTGCCGGGGTCGACGGTGGCCGTGCCGCGCAGCACCAGCCGTACCTGCTGCCCGTCCTCGTCGGCAGGGAGGATCTCGCGGGTGAGCTCCACCGGCTGGAAGAACTGGGCGGCCGTGGTCCGCTCGCGGACCAGGAAGTCCGCCGTCGCACTGCCGAACCGGGCGACGGTGGACGCGCCCACCCGGGCGATCGCGTCGTCGGCGTCGGTGGGTGTGCCGTCCAGGTCGGCGCCGTCGCTGTCGTCCTCGGCGGGGAACGCCATCGGCTTGCCGCGCGACGTGAACTCGGCGGTGAAGCCGACGTGCAGGACGCCGTCACGCCACTCGACGGTCTGCGGGGTGGCCGTGGGGGCGAGCGACGCCTCCCACTCGGCGAACGCCACCACGTCGTCCAGCCGGTCGGCGGCGATCAGCGCCGCCACGATCCGCTGCGCCTCCTGCATACCGTTGGCGACACCCGGGCCGAAGCGCTCGACGACGACCCCGCGGATCTCGTCGAACATCTCCTTGCGGTAGTCCTCCGGCAGCTTGAGAAGCCGGTTGCCGCGCATGCGCTCGACCATCTCGTTGCGCAGCCACCGCCGGTAGAGCCGGTCGCGCACCACGCCGGGCTCGGTGTACTGCTCGACGACGTCGAGGGCCTCGCGGAGGTTACGGAAGTAGCCGACCGGGTCGAAACGCTGGAACCCCGCGTTCGAGGCGTCGTCGCGCTTGACGTGGTAGTAGCAGACGTAGTCGCTGAGCACGGAGACGTTGTCCGCGCGCAGATAGGCCTCGGTCACGAAGACATGGTCCTCGAGACGCCGCCTGCCCTCGGGGAAGCGCAGGCCGATGCGGTCGAGGAACGCGCGGCGGAGCATCTTGTGCGGGGTGAGGCTGTCGATCAGCGGGGCGTTCTCGACACTGGCCTTGGGGTGGTTGTGCCGGAACAGCTCGACCGGGACCGGGCGGCCCTTGCCGGCCATCTTGCCGACGATCACATCCGCGCCGTTGGCCACGCCGTACTCGTACATCCGCTCGAGGGCCTCGTCACCGAGGTAGTCGTCGTTGTCGACGAACATGACGAACTCGCCCTGCGAGGCCTCGATACCGACGTTGCGCGGTTTGCCCGACCAGCCCGAGTTCTCCTGGTGGATGACCTGGAAACGCGGTTCCTCCGCGGCGAGCTGGTCCAGCCGGGCCGGCGTCCCGTCGGTGGAACCGTCGTTGACGAAGATCACTTCGTACTCGTCGGCGGGCAGCGACTGCCGCAGCAGCGACGCGACGCAGTCCTCGATGTACGGTCCCGGGTTGTACACCGGAACGATGACGCTGACCTTGACCGGCATGCGGCTGGAAGCTCCCTTTTGGCTCTACTCCCCGTTCCGCAAAGGCACGGTCGGGCTGCCTGATACTAACCGGGCGAGGACCCCCGCGACCTGCCGGGGCGAGGCCCCAAGGGGCGCGCGAGCGCCCTGAAGGGGCGCGGGGAACTGCGCGACAAGCCACGATGTAGCCGCAGCCGCGCAACGGCATATCACGCCACCCCCAGCAGCGCGCTTACGCTCAGGTTCGTGCGCCTTCTCCTCCTCTCCGACACCCACCTCCCCAAACGCGCCAAGCAACTGCCGGCGGCACTCCTCACCGAACTCCCACTCGCCGACGTCGTCTTCCACGCCGGTGACTGGGTCGACACGGCCACTCTCGACCTCCTGGAGAGCCGTAGCCGTCGTCTGGTCGCCGTGTACGGCAACAACGACGGTCCCGACCTGCGGGCCAGACTCCCCGAGGTGGCGTACGCCGACCTGGGAGGCCTGCGCTTCGCGGTCGTCCACGAGACGGGCCCCGCCCAGGGCCGGGAGGCCCGCTGCGCCGCCCGCTTCCCCGGCATCGACGTCCTGGTGTTCGGCCACAGCCACATCCCGTGGGACACCACCTCGGACACCGGCCTGCGGCTGCTGAACCCCGGCTCACCGACGGACCGGCGCCGCCAGCCGCACTGCACGTACCTGACGGCGACGGTGACGGACGGCGGTCAGCTCACCGACGTGGAGCTGCACAGGCTGCCTCCCCGTCAGGCCTGACCCGCCTTCGGCGGATGAATCGCGCCGCCCGTCGCCGTCAGCGCCACCCGCTGCCGCCCCACCGCACGGCGACGATCTCGGCGGCCACGGACACCGCCACGTCCTCGGGCGTACGGGTGCCCAGATCCAGCCCGATGGGGGAGTGCGGCCGGGACAGCTCGGGGCCGGTGAGGCCGGCCTCCGCCAGCCGTCCGCGACGGTCGTCGTCAGTGCGGTGGCTGCCTATCGCCCCGACGTACGCGGCGGGCCGGCGCAGCGCCTCCTCCAGCAGCGGTACGTCGAACTTCGGGTCGTGGGTCAGGACGCAGAACACCGTGCGCAGCGTCGACGTTGACGAGCGCACCCTGCGGGAGATCCATTTCCCGGCGTTCGAGCGGAACGTGATCGAGGCGCGTCCCGCGAGGGCAGTGTGCGCCTCGCACCGCTTCGTCCCCCACCGCTTCCGCCGTCGCATACGCCGTATGGCATCTTGACGAACTCCACATCGCCCCACGGCGCGACCTCGACGACACCGGCGCGGGGTGTGCGCCACGATGGGGGAGTGTCAGCACATCGCCGACACCGGGCGTGAGACGACCGGGTGGGCGCTGGTACCCGCCGTCAGCTCACCGCGGTGATCGTGACCCTGGCCACCGCGCCGTCGCCCCGTAGGGTCAGCGCCGCCGGGCCTTCGTGACGCACGCAGTCGAGACGGCCGAGGGTGGTCTCCCGGCCATCCGGTCCGCCGACGGCGATCCCCTCGGTGACGGCCATGACGAGCAGGGTCTCGCCCGTGGCGCAGGCCAACTCGGCCCCCCGCGCGGCGGCGACGGTGATGATCCGCACCTGTGCCGTCGCCCGGCTCCTGCGGGTCATCACATTCATGTTGCGGACCGCGCCCGCCTCCAGTCGGCAGTCCGTCGTCGCGTCGCCGGAGAACGCGAAGGGACTCAGCGGCCCGACCGGATGCGCTGTTCCGTCCACCGTCAGCACCATGCCCTCGCCCTCGACGGGGGTGATCACGCGGTCGATCCCGGGAAAGACGGAGAAGGAGCCTCCTGCGTCCACGTCCGCGACACTCACCCGCCAGTCGAAGCCGTCCGTGGTCTCCGCCGAGGCCAGGGGCGCCTGCACGGTGCCCGACGCGACCTCTCGGGTCACACCCCCGCCGTTCTTCCACGGCATGCTGCGGTACTGGCTCCAGCGCAGAGCATCTCCGCCCATCCCGCACCGCCTCCTTTTTTCCGTCATCCGGTCGGCTGCCCTCACCGGCGAACCCGTGCCACCGGTCTCTCTGTTGTCGGACCGCGGGAGCGCCCAGGCACAGACCGGACAGGTCGAGCCCCGGGGCTCGCGAGCCGGAGGCTCACCTTACGTTTTGGCGTGCTGGGTGTCGGCGGGGTGGTGGGCGACAAGGAGTGGCCAGGTCAGTTCAGCCATCTCGGCGCACCGTGATCGACGCACACACCCTGCCGTCGCCGGGCGGACGGAGCAGTGCATTCACTCCAAAAAGGGCACGTCGTCGGTAAGCTGCCGCAGTTCTCACTCTGCTCCGGAGGTCCAGCATTCACTCCAGTTCGCTCAACGAGTGCAACTCCGCAAACTCGTCAGCGAGTACGCCCATTACGACGAGATCATGGTGTCGGTTGGCAAAGAACACGTGATCGCGCAGGCGCCCCTCCTCGGCGAAGCCGAGACGGCGATGCAGTGCCAGCGATGCCTCGTTGTGCGCGAAGATCCGCGCCTCGCACTTGTGGTATCGCCGCTCGGCGAACATGAATCGCAGCAGCATCACCACGGCTTCTGCCGCGTAGCCCTTACGCCGGTGCCCAGCGCCCATCGTGATGCCGTACTCGAACCGTCCCGCCCGCGGATCTGCGTGGTGCGAGCCGACAGCCCCCACGATCTGCCCCGTGTCCACGGCTTCGATGGCCAACGTGAAGCAGTCACCATCGGACTTCGCGACGGCCTGTTCCTTCGCCCGGGCGCGGAACCCCTCGGCAGACCCAGGCGGATGCAGCAGGTCTCCCGACCGCTCCTCATCGACAGCGAAGCCCACGAACGCCGTCCAGTCCTCGGGTTCGATACCGCGCAGACGTACCCGCTTACCAGTCCAGAACGAAGTCACCCCCTATTCGATCACGCCCCAAGATGCGATGCGCAGGTCCTCCTGACTCTGGCCTGAACTGCCTTGTCATACCGGTGGAGCCAGATCAACTTCGTACCATGGAGCCGCGAAACGCTGGTGTGCTGGTGCCAAAGAAGTGCTTACAAACACCGGCCTCACGCCCGATCTGCCGGGCCGGTTGCAAACCCAGGATTGCGGTTGCCGCGTCGTACCGGCTGCGGGTCACCGGGAGTGGAGGGTGCCGTCGACCCGGAGCCGGTGTTGCGAGTGTGGTCCGGTCCATCTTTCTCAGTGCCTGTTGCGTGCCTGTTCCAGGGCTGTACGCATTTCCTTGGTGTCGGCCTGCTTCCCCGGGTCTTGGAAGAAGGGCAGGCGGGGGTCGGACAGGTAAGGGAGGACGTCGGTGGGGCTGCCCTCCTGGATGCGCCGACTCTCCGCCGTGGCGCAGGCGTCCACGGTGTCGTAGCGAGGCGGTCGAGGAGGGCGTTGACGGACTTTTTGGCCGCGTCGTCGTCACCGGCGATGGGCAGCGCGCTGCGGTCGGAGGGTCCGGCGGAGCGGGCGAGGGAGATGAGGTTTTCGATGTAGATGGTGTTGAACGTCCGACAAGCCTTCCAACCGTTCCAGGGAGTTCCAGATCAGGCGAAGGAGTCCAGGTCAACGCCTGAAACTCCGCGTCGGCTCACAGAGTCCGTGAGATCTGTGTGAGGGAGCGTGAGACGAAGAAGCCCCGCCCGGCGCGACGCCGGGCGGGGCTTCTGGCGTATCTACAGCCGGTCAGCTCACCCGTGCCGCCACGTGCGCCACGGGCGCGTGATCAGCTCCCGGAAGGTGTGGTGGGACGGGTTCTTGCCGCAGTGCTTCAGCACCCACGCCTGCCCGTCGGCGAAGTCCTCTGATGCCTCCGAGGACTCCTCGCACACCGCGCACTCCAACGCGTACGTCGTCGGCTCGGCGTCCGGCTCTCGGTCGGGTTGCAAGGTCGTAGTCGCCGCTGCGTGCGGCGGACGTGGCGGCGCTCATGGTGAGGGCGCCCCACACCTTCAGTCCGTCGGCCGTGTCTGTGTGCCCGCCGCCTTCGATGCTCTCAGCTGCGCGCAGGGCGATCCCTAGGGCGTCTGCCAGACGGCCTTGCCGCTGGTAGGTCCAGGCGACAGAGTTCACGATCATGGGGACCAAGAGCGGGTCTGCGGACTGCTCGGCTGCGCTTATGGCGCGTTCCAGGCTCGTGAGCGCAAGGTCTGTCTTGCCCATCCGCACGGCGACGTGCCCAGCGAGCTGGAGTGTCTTACCCAGGGCTGCGAAACCGGCCCTACGGTCGCCGTCGCTGCCTGACACCGTCGCGGAACGCGCATCGGTGATCAGGTCGGGGAGGCTCTTCATCACGGTGTCGAACTCGGCTGCGTGGTACTGCGACCATCCGTCTGCGATGTGCTCGCGCAGTCGGTCCATGGAGAAGTCCGGGCCGGTCGGTTCCGGCTGCGGTCCCCAGAGCGCGGGCATGATGACGCGGCGCACGGCGACGAAGCGCGGCCCGTCGCTCTCTCCGCTTGCCGCGACCGCCGGAGGGTCGCCCAGGAGCGTGGTCAGCTCCACGCCCAAGCCGTTGGCGAGCGCGTGAAGCGTGGGGAGTCGTGCCGAGTGCTTTCGCCGCTGTTCGAGCTGACGGATGACGTCGACTGACACGTTGGAACGCTCGGTCAGCTCTTCTTGCGTCAGGGCGGCCAGACGGCGCAAGCGGCGCAGAGTCTTCCCCAGGTCTTCGTTTGCCACGCTGCCACGGTACGCGGATATGCCTCTTCAGCAGCAGAGAGCCGCACGGTCGCCGGGGCGCAGTGCGTTCAGGTCACCGGGGGGCGACCAAGGTGTACGCCACCAGCCACCGCGCGCAACCCCGAGAGCGTTGACCTGCCCGGAGGGAGGTGCTCCGGCTCGACATCACCGACCCGCACTCCGTCGCCACAGAACACCTTGGTCACCGGTGTGTATCTGGGCCCCACCGACACCGACATGGCCCGTGGGGTGCTGTTCGAGAGGAACGACCCGGCCGACGTCGTCAGGTCCGCGCTCGACGGGACCGAGGTCATCGCCGACCCGAAGTCCGCGCAGGCCAAGGCGAACCTGTCCCTCGATCCAGCCACGGTCCACGCGCCGGCCGCAGCCACCGCCTGACCACCACCATCACGCGCCACGGGGCGCGACAAGTCGTAACCGAAGAGCGCCCCGTCCGCTTCTTCCTTGCTCGGACACCGAAAGAAGGCATCCCCGGACGGGACAGAGGCCCCCGCGCGCGAGGGTGTCGTGCTCACTCCATGGTGAGGACGATACGGCCCTGGAGCCCACCCCGGGTCGTGCCTCGGTGGCCCTCGCCCTACAAGTAGCAGCACCGGTAAGGGGGTTGCCGCAGGAGGAGGCACGAGTGGTGCGACGGGACAGTGCGCGGACGATGGCCTCGGTGACCGCAATTGCGGTCGCGGCTGCGGCGTCGGCTCTCCACGGAGCCGAGCTCGCCAACGCGGAGAATGCCGACGCGATGGAGTCGGCGAGATCAGCGTTCGCCCCACCGTCCAGGCGTGACAGTTGCCGTCACCGGCACCGGTTCGGTCCACCCGCAAGCTGAACAGGCGGCCGGTCTCGAACGGCTCGTCGGGTAGCGGCTGCGGCAGCGGGCGTTCGACGCCGAAGTACTCGCCGATCGTGCGGGGCCGCGACCGGATGCGGTGGTCGTCGTCCTCGGCGTCCCATCGCTCGACCATCGTGTTGAGTTCGGCGAGGGCGTCGAATTCCGGGACGGGGGTCAGGTGGTTCGCGGCCCCATCAGGTCGGCGACCTCAGTCGACGGACATCGGTTCACACGAGCCATCCGATCCGCCCACGACGCGAACGCCGCGTCCGCCCGTGGAGTTCGCCCGCCGCGTGCCAGCGTCCGAGCGCGGGGAGAATGTCACGCGCGATCTGCTCCTTTTGTCGCCCATGTGACGTGATGATCGCCCATGGGCGTCAAAAGCTGAAGATTACTCAGGAGTCAGTTGGTATTGACGACTCCTGATGCGCGCGGGACTGTAATGCACATGTCGAAGTTGCGTGTGCATCTGCTCGGCGTACTGGTCCTGGTCACGGGTTTCCTGACCACCGTCGGCTCCCAGCCCGCTCGGGCCGACACCCTTTGGTTCGACTCTCCTACTTCCACCACCCTCACCGTCCAGAACGGTCGGTTCACCGACGCTCTGGGCCGAGAGGTGGTACTCCGCGGCTACAACGTCTCCGGTGAGACGAAGCTCAAGGAGAACAACGGACTGCCCTTCGCCTCGGTCGCCGACGCCAAGAAGTCGGCGACCGCCCTGCGAGCGCTCGGCGGCGGCAACAGCGTCCGCTTCCTGCTCTCCTGGGCGTATGCGGAGCCTGTTCGTGGCTCGGTGAGCAGCGGTTATCTGGCCGCCGCCACCGCTCAGATGGGTGCCTTCCTGGACGCGGGCATCCGTGTCTACCCCGACTTCCACCAGGACCTCTACTCCCGCTGGCTCTTCGACTCGGACAGCTGGTACACCGGCGACGGCGCCCCCAAGTGGGCGGTCGACCTCGGCAACTACCCGGACGAGTACTGCGGGATCTGCCCCTTCTGGGGACAGAACATCACCTCGAACGCGGCGGTGACGAAGGCGACTTACGACTTCTGGCACAACACCTACGGAATCCAGGACTCGTTCCTCGACACCGCGCAGAAGACGATGACGTACCTGAAGCAGAACCTCACCAGTGCCCAGTTCACGGGTGTCGTCGGCTTCGACCCCTACAACGAGCCGCACGCGGGAACGTACGACTCGGGCCAGACCAGCCGGGCCTGGGAGAAGGACGTCCTGTGGCCCTTCTACGTCAAGTTCCGCGCCCGGATGGACTCGGCGGGCTGGCAGGACAAGTCCGCCTTCGTAGAGCCGAACCTCTTCTGGAACGGCAACATCGACTTCCAGCGGCAGGAGGGCGGACTGCTCGACGCGGGGACCATCGGTCCGCGCTATGTCTTCAACACCCACTTCTACGACCAGAAGGCGATCTCCGGCATCTTCATGTGGGGCAAGGCCGAGGACGGCCAGTACGCCACGGACATGGGTACGGTCCGTGACCGGGCCGCCGCGGGCGGTACGACGGGGATCGTCAGCGAGTTCGGCCACCCGCTGAACGGCAACGTCTCCGACAAGGCGCCGACCGTCCTCAAGGCGATGTACCAGGGGCTCGACTCCCGGGTGAAGGGGGCGAGTTGGTGGGCCAACGCCAGCGGATCGGGGCCGGTACTCTCCGGCAGCCAGTGGCAGTGGGACATCTACAACGGCCGCCACCACGAGCTGATGAACGACAACGCAGACAAGGTGCTCACCACCGGTGACGCCTGGAACGACGAGGACCTGTCCGCCGTACGCCTCGACGACTCCGGTACGGCGGTCCTGCGGCAGGACGCCCGGATGCTGGACCGCGTCTATCCGGGCGCCACGGCGGGGACGACGCTCGCCTTCACCTACGAGGACCGCTCCCGGGACGGGTCCACGACCCTCACCTGGAACCCGGTACCGAGTTCACTGCCCAACGTGTCCTCGCTGGTGGGCTCGGGGCAGTACAGCGTGCTGGTGTGGCGGTCGAAGGGCATCTCGGCGCCGACCGAACTCCATCTGCCGGCGTCCTTCCCGACGGCGACCACCACGGTCGTCTCCGACCTCGGCACGGTCTACGGCCCGCCGGCCTACACCAGTACGACCCCGATCGCGGCGGGCACCGATCCCGGTGGCACGGGAAGCCGCCGCCTGCTGCTCACCGCGCCGGACTCGGGAGTCCTGCACTACGCGCTGGTGACCAACGGGGCGACGGCTCCCTCGGCGACCGTACTCAGTGCCGCGCGGGCCGAACTGGCTTCGTGGGCCGCGCAGGAGTTCAGCTAGCCGATCCACCGGCGGTCAACTGACCTGCGAATATGGGTCAGTTGGTCGCCGGGCCAGTCCAGTCCGCCTCGACATGGCCGAGGCGGACGCGCTGGGGGTGGTCGCCGACCGGCACGGACACCGTCTTAAGCCCGGTGGCGAAGTCGATGGCCGTGATCTGGTCGGCGCCGCTCTCCGAGATCACGCAGGACTTGCCGTCGCCGCTCACCGTGGCCCAGTAGGGCTTCGAGGCCGGGACGAGCGGACCCTCCTGGAGCGTCGTACGGTCGACGACCGTCGCGTAGTCGTCCATCGTGCCCGCGACGCACAGTTTCGTGCCGTCCGGCTTCATCGAGATGCCGTGGTGGCGCGAGTCGTTGACGAACGTGGTGCGGTCGTCGCTGGTCGCCGGGTTCTTCGGCAGGGTCTTCGTGCGGGTGATCTTGTCGGTGGCGATGTCGTACTCGAAGAAGCCGTTGAAGAACGAGACCTGGAAGTACAGCTTCGACTCGTCGGGCGAGAAGGTGGCCGGGCGGACCGCGTCCGAGAAGTCCGTGAGGCCGATGGCGTTGAGCCGGTCCCGCATGTCGATCACCTTCACCTGCTTGAAGGTGGCCGCGTCGACGACCGTGATCTTCCGGTCGCCCTTCGTGAAGTCCTGCCATGGAGCGTCCTGGTTGGTGTTGACGTCACCGATGGCCATGTTCCAGATGTACTTGCCGTCCTTGGTGAAGATGTTCTCGTGCGGCTTGTCGCCGGTGGCGAACGAACCGATCTGCGCGCCGGTGTTGATGTTCAGCACGTGCACGGTGTTGGAGATCGAGGCGGAGACCGCGACCCGGGTCCCGTCGGGGGAGACCGCCATGTGGTCGGAGCGATAGCCCGACACGGGGAAGCGCCAGTTGATCGCCCCGGTCGCGAGGTTGATCGACACGACGTCGGCGAAGCTCGGCCGGGAGACCACCACCGACTTGCCGTCCGGGGTGGAGTACATGTCGTCGACCAGCTGGTCGTGGCCCTCGCCGACCCCGTTGCGGATGGCCATGAAGTAGATCCACTTGATCGGGTCGGCGTTGATCGCGGCCAGCCGCGCCGCCTTGTCCGGTACGACGTTGATGCGGCCGATCTTGGCGAAGTCGCCGGTGGACTTGACGACGTCCGCGGTGCCTTCCCAGTTGTTGCCGACGAACAGGACCTCGCGCAGGCTCGCGGCGCTGGCGTCCTCGGCGTCGGTCGCCGCGACGGCGGCGGACGCGGGGGCGGTGATGGTTAGGACGAGAGCGGCGGCCATGGCACAGAGGTACCTGGATCTGGAAGCAGGCATGAGTGCTCTCCCTTCCGGGAGTGAATGGATCGACTGTGGCGGGTGCATGACATGTGGGGCAAAAGGGGGAACATGACTGAATGTGGTTGTGGTCGGAAAACTGAACACGGTCACGTTCAGATTGGACTTACTGGAAAGTAAGGAGGGGGTGCCCTTCTCCACAAGACTCCGTGCAGGACAAACTTGGCCACCGGACCGACGAAGGAGGGTTCATTGGCGGGCAGACTCAGGGCGCCGACCGGCCGTTACGCGGGCAAGACAGCCGAGGAACGACAGACCGAAAGGCGCCGGAGATTTCTGGACGCCGCACTCCAGATGTTCGGCGACGCCCCGGGCTACCGCTCGACGACCGTCGCCGCGCTCAGCGAGGCGGCCGGTCTGTCGACGCGCCAGTTCTACGAGGAGTTCCGCACCCTCGAGGACGTCCTGGCCGCCCTTCACCTCCAGGTCAACGACTGGGCCGAGGGAGCCGCGCTCACCGCGCTGACCGCCGCCGAGGGCCTGCCCCTCGCCGAACGAGCCGCCGCGATCTTCCGCGCCTACGCCGCCAACGTCACCGCCGACCCGCGCCGCATCCGGCTGACCTTCGTCGAGATCATCGGCGTCAGCGCCCGCCTGGAGGAACAGCGCCTCGCCCGCCGCTCCCGCTGGGTGAACCTCATCTGCACGGAGGCGGAGGCCGCCGTCGCCCGCGGGGAGGCGGCGCCCCGCGACTACCGGCTCGCCGCCACGGCGTTCATCGGCAGCGTCAACGGCCTGCTGCACGACTGGAGCGCCGGGTGGGTGGACGCCACGCTGGACGAGGTGGTGGACGAACTGGTGCGGATGCTGCTGGGCATCCTGCGCCCGGCGGGCTGGGTGCCCCCGGGTCGCGAGGACATTGGGGGCGCTGGGGGCGCCTGACGATACCGGCGTTTCGCGGGCGGGGGTATGGCCGTGTGCCCGGCGGTGCTCAGCCGGACAGCCGGTTCAGTGACTCCAGTACGGGCCCTACGCCGTCCTCCGCGCCGATCCGGTCCGCGAGAGCGCGCGCCCGTTCTCCGTACGAGGGGTCACGGGTCGCCCGTACCAGGGCCGAGGCCAGCGTGGCGGTCGTCAGCCTCCGCAACGGAACCGGCCGCGGCGCCACGCCCAGGGAGACCAGCCGGGCCGCCCAGAAACCCTCGTCGAACTGGACCGGCACGGGCACCGCCGGGACCCCGGCTCGCAGACCGGCGGCAGTCGTGCCCGCGCCGCAGTGGTGGACCACGGCAGCCATACGCGGGAACAGCGCGGAGTGCGCCACTTCGCCGATGGTCAGCATGTCGTCGCCGGCCGCTTCGAGCTCGCCCCAGCCGCGCTGGATCACCCCACGCAGCCCGGCCTGCCGCAGGGCCCCGACGACGGCCGCGCTCAGCCGCCCGGGATCGGGCACGGTGGCGCTGCCCAGGCCCACGAAGACGGGCGGGGGACCCGAGGCGAGGAACTCCTCCAGCTCGGGCGACAGCCGGGGCTCGGTGTCGTACGGCCACCAGTAGCCGCAGATGTCGAGCCCAGGGCGCCAGTCACGGGGCCGGGGTACCACCAGCGGGCTGAAGCCGTGATGAACCGGCCAGCCCTGGAGTTCCCGGGCGCGCCGGGCGGCACCCGGGGCGCGGTGGGGGAGGCCCAGCCGGGCGCGTACGGCGGGCACGGTCGAGGCGAAGACCTGCTCGACGGCCATGCTCACCCCGTTCCCGGCGAGCCGGTTGCCCGCCACGCCCCAGGAGTGGCCCCCGAGGACGGGCGGCCCGAACTCCCCTGTCGGGGCGAGCGGTTGGAGGTACACACCCATGCTCGGCAGCCGCAGCCCCTCCGCGATGGTGTGCCCCAGGGGGCCCAGCGAGCTGGACAGCAGCAGTACGTCGTTCACTCGGGCGGCGGCCAGCAGTTCGTCGGTCATCCGCCCGACGAGCCGCCGCGCCATCTCGACCATCCGCAACAGCTTCCCGGCCCCGGTCGAACTGCGGTGCAGCCCACGCCCGCGCGCCGACTCCAGCTCCGCCCTGGGGTCCACGGGCAGAGCATGGAACCCGATTCCGGCCCCCGCCACCAGTGGCTCGAAGCAGCCGTGCGTAACCAGGGTGACCTCGTGCCCGGCACGGGCCAGCCCGTGTCCGAGCCCGGTGAAGGGGGCCACGTCACCCCGCGAACCTGCCGTCATGATCGCTACACGCACGGGGGCCAGTATGGCGCCCAGCGCGGGCGCGGGGAACTGCGCGACCGGACCCCACCGGCCGGTGCTCGACGAACTGCCCCTCGCGCGGAGCGCCTAGCGCCGTAGCGGGGCCAGGAGCAGAAGGGTGAGGGGTACTGTCGTCGCCGCAAGCGTCAGGCACACGGCTGCCAACCGGGCTTTGAGGCGGCGGTACTTCGCCTCGTACTCGGCCCGCAACTCCGCGCTGCGGGCCGCAGTGTGCTGCCAGGAGGCGCGGGCGAGAGCGAGGTGCTCCGCAGCGAACCGGCTTTCCAGTTCGGCTCGCTGACGGCTCGTCAGCCAGTCGAGGCGGGCGGTGAAGCGGACGGCCGCTTCATGTCCCTCCTGGCGTGTGGCGGCGATGAGCAGGTGGCCCTGGATCTCGTTGACCAGGGTCGTCATGTCCACCTGTCGGTCGTCGTCTCTCGTGGTCACCGGTGGGTCAACTCCTGCTGCTGGGCGGAGTGGTGGAGGTCGAAGGCCGGGGATTCGCTGCGGATCCGCGGCAGGGTGAGGAAGTTGTGGCGCGGGGGCGGGCAGGATGTGGCCCACTCCAGCGAACGGCCGTAGCCCCACGGGTCGTCGACCTCGACCTTCTTGCCGTACTTCGCGGTCTTCCACACGTTGTAGAGGAACGGGAGCACGGACAGACCGAGCAGGAACGAGCTGA
>NZ_JAAGLT010000020.1 GCF_010548275.1 Streptomyces sp. SID12488 | reverse complement strand
ACGCCTACATGGTCGGCGACCACTTCAGCGTCCTGCGCCTGGGCACCATGGAACTCTCCGCCGCCCGCAGCGAGGTCACCCTCGAAGAACTCACCAACCACATGGCCGGCGGCGCCGAACTCGCAGCACTCAAACACGAGTTGGCCCAAGTCCGCGGCGTCGACGTCGAAGGACTCCCCGAAGCCGAAGACCTCACCACGCCAACCTCGGCCGCTGGTCAAAGGGCATCCTGAACTGCCCTCCACTGTCTCCTCAAGTACCAAGCCGTGGTGCCCACCTGCGTCGAGAAGGTGGGCACCACGGCTTGAGCACTTCTCGGTTGTCCACCGCTCGGTGCGATGGGCGTTGGTGAGGGTATCGATTGCCGTCGACCTATTCGGGGATTCGCTCCGGATTCCGACTGAGCCCGCAGCCTATGAGCGGAGGGTGCCAGCCGCCGGAACGAGGTTGTGAACCGCCTACGATCCTCGGCCGCGTTGGCGACCGCCCCTGGCCGCTCGGCGGACGGTTTCGTATCAAGTCCCCGCCTCCGGAAGGGATTTCATCGCCTACGTCCGACCTTGCAGCCGCGCTGCGCAGGACACGCAGTCCGAGCCACCGGAGCGGCCTCTTGACGAAGCGTGGACCACATCATGAGGAAACGGCAGCCTGCCCGCGCAAGTAGCGCCAAAGGCTCTCCGCGAGCAAGGGCGCAGCCAGGCTGCCCCGAGACATGTTGATAGGCAGGCTTCCACCCGGGACCAGCGCCGGCCGCTCACGGTTGAACATGCGGTGGCGCCGGTGGCGGCCGTCCCCTTGCCCTCTGATGGACCGCCGTCCCAACACCCACGGGATCGTGACGCCCTATCCGTCGGGAGCCGAAGGGGGCGATCCCGTGGCCGCGGCGGCTTTCGCCACGCCCAGCAGCGCACACCCGAAGTTCCTGACGGCGGCGACACCGGTCAAGGGCGTGGCGTCGAGTGCATGGTCGCGGGAGGTGCCGTCGTACCCCGCACTTCGAGCGTCGGTGTCGCGAGGACGGTCTCGCCCGGACGGGCAGGGTCCATCATGCGGTCAAGGAGGTGCTGCGCGGCGCGGCGGCCGACGTCGTGGCTGGCGTTGTCGACCGTGGTGAGCCACAGGTGGCGCAGGCGCGAGAGGTACGTGTTGTCGTAGCCGACGAGGGAAAGGTCTCGTGGCACCTGAAGACCCGACTCCTCGGCCGCGGACAGGGCGCCAACGCAGGCGATGTCGTTGAAGGCGAAGACGGCGCTCGGCCGCTGCGGGGCATTCAGCAGCCGCACCATCGCCCGGTAGCCGCCCTCCTCCGTCAGATCGCCCTGCTCCACGGTCGCGAGACCGGCGAGTGCGTGTTCTCGCATGACCGTCTCGAAGCTCCGTCGGCGCAGTTCGCCGACGACGCCCTGACCGGCGATGTGGGCGATGCGCCGGTGACCGAGGCCGATGAGGTGTTCGGTGGCGAGGCGGGCGCCGTGTTCGTCGTCGTTGGCGACGATGTCCACCCGCGGCAGCGCCGGTTCGCGGGCGCCCGCGACAACCGTGGGAATCTGCGCCGCAGCCGCGCGCAGCGCCTCGGAGGGCGGCAGTGTGCCGACGGCGATCAGGCCGTCGACCCGCAGCTCCGTGAAGGTTCGGGTGAGATCGTCGCCGAGGCGGCGGTTGAGGTGACCGTCGGCCAGCAGCATGTGCAGACCGCTGTCGTGGAGGCGGGAGTTGAGTCCGTCGAGCAGTTCCACGAACCAAGGGTTGCGCATGTCGTGCAGCAGTACGCCGACCGAGCGGGTGCGACGCTCGCTGAGACTGCGGGCGGCGGCGTTCGGTCGGTAGCCGAGTTCCTCGACGGCGGTCAGCACGGCCTGCCGTCTCTCGGGGCGCACCTGGTCGGAGCCGCGCAGCACCAGGGAGACCAGCGATTTCGACACGCCGGCCCGTTCGGCCACGTCACGGATGGTCGGAGGTCTCATGGATGGACCGTTCCATACGACGGATTCACTGTCAAAGGTCTTGACATCAGGAATTATGGGTCTCAGGGTGACCGAGACAGTTTATGGACCGGTCCAAAGAAAGGCAGTCACAGTGACTTCGCTCGGTGTCGCCGTCGTGGGTTTCGGATGGATGGGGCGGGTGCACACCCAGGCGTACGCGCGGATCCCGCACCACTTCCCGCAGCTGGCCGTGCGGCCACAACTCGTGACGGTCGCCGAGGAGGTGCCGGGCCGGGCCGAGGAGGCCGCCGCGCAGTTCGGGTTCACCTCGACGACCCGTGACTGGCGCGACATCGTCGCTGACCCGCGCGTGCAGGCGGTGAGCATCACCGCGCCGAACTTCCTGCACCGGGAGATCGGCGTCGCGATGGCCGAGGCGGGCAAGCACATCTGGATCGAGAAGCCGGTCGGTCTCACCACGGCCGACGCGAGTGCGGTCGCCGGTGCGATCGCCACGGCGGGCGTGCAGGGCACGGTCGGCTTCAACTACCGCAACGCGCCCGCCGTCGAGGCGGCCCGCGAGCTGATCGCCTCCGGCGAACTCGGGACGGTCACCCACGCCCGTGTCCGCCTCTTCAGCGACTACGCGGCCCACCCGGACGGCGCCCTGACCTGGCGCTACGAACGGGACCGCGGCGGCAGCGGCGTGCTGGGCGACCTCGCCTCGCACGGCGCCGACCTGGCCCGCTTCCTGCTGGGCGACATCGCCTCCCTGACCGCGGACACCGCCGTCTTCATTCCGGAGCGGGCCCGCCCGACCGGCGCCACCGCCGGTCACACGCTGGCCACCGGCGGCGAACTCGGCCCGGTCGAGAACGAGGACTACGTCAACTGCCTGCTGCGCTTCGCCTCCGGCGCCCGGGGTGTCCTGGAGGCCTGCCGGGTCTCCGTCGGCGAGCAGAACAACTACGGCTTCGAGGTGCACGGCACCAAGGGAGCGGTCTTCTGGGACTTCCGCCGCATGAACGAACTGGGCATCAGCCGTGGCACGAGCTATCAGGACCAGCCCGTCAGCACCTTGTACGTCGGCCCCGGCGCCGGCGAGTACGCCGCCTTCCAGCCCGGCGCGGCCTCCAGCATGAGCTACGACGACCTGAAGGTCATCGAGGCGTACCGCTTCCTGCGCTCCGTCGCCGAGGGCAAGCCGTACGGCGCCAGGCTGGACGACGCCGTGCACAGCGCGGCCGTGGTGGACGCCATGACGCGGTCCGTGGAGAGCGGAACGTGGGTGAACCTGGTATGAGCACCCTGCGGATCGGTGTGATCGGCGCGGGCAACATGGGCGCCGACCATGTTGCCACCCTGCACCGTCAGGTCTCCGGTGCCGATGTCGTGCTGGTCGCCGACATCGACAAGGAGCGTGCGGCCTCCGTCGCGGGCACGGTTCCCGGCGCGCGAGCCACCGACGACCCGTACGCGCTGATCGCGGACGCGGGCGTGGACGCTGTCGTCATCGCCTCGCACGACTCCACCCACGCGGATCTGTCCGTCGCCGCCGTACGGGCCGGAAAGCCGGTGCTGTGCGAGAAGCCGCTCGCCCCGGCACTCGACGCGTGCCTACGGGTCGTCCGGGAGGAGCGGCAGGCCGGCGGCGGGCTCATCTCCCTGGGCTTCATGCGCCGCTTCGACCCGGCGTACGCCGAGCTGAAATCCGCCGTCTCCGCGGGGAGTTGCGGGGCTCCCCTGCTCGTGCACTGCGTCAGCCGGGGCGTGTCCTCCGCACCCGGCTGCACCGACGAGTTCAGCGTCACCGGATCGGCCATTCACGAGTTCGACACCGTACCGTGGCTGCTCGACTCGCCGATCGTCGAGGTCAGCTGGCACACGGGGCGCACCACCTCGGTGACAGCCGGACTCCGCGATCCCCAACTGATGCTGCTGCGCACGGCCGACGGTGTCCTGACCACCGCCGAGGTGTTCCTCAACGCGGGGTACGGCTACGACATTCGCTGCGAGGTGGCGGGCGAGCACGGCACACTCGCCCTCACCGACCCGGCACGGCTGGTGACCGACTCGGCCCGCGCCCGCTCCACCGGATACCCGGCCGACTGGCGTCCCCGCTTCGCCGACGCCTACCGCCTGGAACTCCAGGCGTGGACCGACGCCGTGACCGCGGGCCACCCGACGCCGCTGGCCACCTCGTACGACGGGCTGGTGGCCTCCGCGGTGGCCGAGGCCGTCATCGCGTCCATGAAGGACGGCGGCCGGACCGTCCCCGTCCAGGTCCCGGAGGTCTGACCGATGTCCGGCTCCCCCAGCGCCCCGGTCCTGGAGGTCTGAACGATGACCGCCTTCCCTACCACCTTGCCCCTCCCCCGCACCCCCGACCCGATGGACGCCCCCGCCCTGCGCTGGGGTGTCCTCGGCACCGGCTGGATCGCGGAGCGCTTCGTGGACTCCGTCCAGCGCCACACCCGCCAGCGGTTCACGGCCGTCGCCTCCCGCGACGCGGCCCGCGCCAAGGACTTCGCGGACCGCCACGGCATAACCGGCGCCTACGGCTCGTACGAGGACCTGGTCGCCGCCGAGGACGTCGACGTCGTGTACGTCGCCACCGAGCACACCGCCCATCTCGCCTGCGCCCGGCTGGCGTTGGAGGGCGGGAAGCACACACTGGTGGAGAAGCCGATCGGGCTGGACGCCGCCCAGGCCGCCGAGATCTCCGAACTCGCTGCCGCGCAGGGCCTGTTCTGCGCCGAGGCCCTGTGGACCTTCTTCCTGCCCAAGTTCGACGTCGTCCGCCAGATCCTCGAATCGGGTGTCCTCGGCGACGTCCATACCGTCCTGGCAGATCTGGGCGAGCACTTCGGCCCGGGGCACCGCATCCTGCGCCCGGAGCTGGCCGGCGGGCCGTTGCTGGACCTCGGCACCTACCCCGTCTCACTGGCCACCTGGGTCCTGGGCGCACCGGCGCGGGTGCAGGCCTCCGGCCAGCCGCACCCCTCGGGGGTGAACGGCCAGACGTCCGCGATCCTCCACGACCCGCACGGCAACCAGGCCGTCGTCCACACCACCCTCTTCAGCGACACTCCCACCACCGCGACCATCGCGGGCACCCGGGCCACCCTCAGCCTGCCCGGCCCCTTCTACCAGCCCGGCGACCTCGTCCTCGCCCCCGCCGGCGGCGGCACCCCGCTGATCCGCTCCGAGCCCCGCAGCGCCCACGACGCTCTGCACTTCGAGGCCGCCGAGGCGGCCCGGTGCATCGCCGCGGGCCTGCGGGAGACCCCGTTGCGCCCTCTGGGCGAATCCGTCGTCACACTCCGGGCGATGGACGAGATCCGCAGACTGTGCGGCATCACGTTCCCCGTTCCGCCCGGCAACGAGTAGGGGGCGGCGACCGCGCCGGCCCTGTGCGCGACGAGGAAACCGATGACGTAGTCGGTGCCCCGGGGGCTGAGAAGCGCGACTCCTTCGCCGGGCGCCACGACGGTGGCCCGCAGCATCGGCCCTGGCCTGCAGCGCGGTCAGGATCCCGGCCCACTGCTCTGACCACATTGGTTCGCCGGGTTGGTGGTCGGGGCGGTTGGATGTTGCACTGCTGGCCCACCTGCGGAAAGTCCATGGGCGGGTCATCCGCATCGGCCGTCAGGCGTTGCGCCGTATGCTCGGCCGCCGCGGCATCACCTTCCAGCGCACCAAGACGTGGAGGGAGTCCCGGACCCCGACCGCGAGGCAAAGCTGGACCGGATCGAGGAGGTCCTGGACCGTTTCCCGGACCGGGTCTTTGCGTTCGACGAGTTCGGCCCGCTCGGCATCCGCCCCACCAGCGGTACGGGCTGGGTCCCGGCCAGCCACCCCGAGCAGCACCCGGCGACCTACCACCGCACGCATGGCGCCAGGTACTTCCACGGCTGCTATTCGGTCGGTGACGACTCGCTCTGGGGCGTCAGCCGCCGCAAGAAGGGCGCCGCGAACACGCTGGCCGCGCTCAGATCGGTCCGGGCTGCCCGACCGGACGGCGCCCCCGTCTACGTCATCCTGGACAACCTGTCCGCCCACAAGGGCGAGACGATCCGCCGCTGGGCGAAGAAGAACCGCGTCGAGCTGTGCTTCACGCCGACATACGCGTCCTGGGCCAACTCAATCGAGGCGCACTTCGGGCCGCTGCGGCAGTTCACTGTCGCCAATCCAACCACCGCCATCCAGAGGTGGTTGACCGTTCATCTGTATGTGGCTGCGGAGGGGACAGTGTCCCCGGGCCTCACCCATAGCCCATGGGGAAGATCGCTCGGCTGAAGCCCCATGGAGCCTTTCGCCGCGAGGCGACCGCCCCTCCGCACGCCACCACCACACCGCCCCGGCTGGTCTCCCCCGTCCAGTCGGGGCTTCTTGCTGTGCACAGACAGATCCGGACGACACCCGCGCTCGGACCTGTGGCCCACCGGAAGCCGGAGGGGTCTCTCAACCATTGCAGGCTTGTGGAAAATGACCCATGCTTCTGACGCTGCGTCAGATACACCCTCCTACCTGGCCCCCTGACGCAAGAGAAGAGAGGCCCCGCATGGCTGCAACTCAGCGCAGGAGCCGCAGAATAATGATGACGCCGGAGGAGCTGGACGAGTTCCTCGGTACCCAGCGCATGTGCCGAGTCGCCACCGTCTCGAGCGACGGCGCTCCGCATGTCAGTGCCCTCTGGTTCGCGTGGGACGGCACCTCGTTGTGGTTGTACTCCATCGTGCACAGCAAGCGATGGGCCGATCTTCGCCACGACCCGCGCGTCGCGATAGTCGTCGACTCCGGCGAGGGGTACGGCGAGCTGCGCGGGGCCGAGCTGTCAGGCACCGTGGAGTTCGTGGGTGAGATCCCCCGCACCGGAGAACCGTGCACCGAACTCAACGCACTGGAACCCTTGTTCGCCCGCAAGAACTTCGGCCTGGAGGCAATGCCGCACGACGGTCGGCATGCGTGGATCCGCCTGACACCCTCGAAGACCGTCTCCTGGGACTTCCGGAAGCTGTAGAACCCCGCGCTCCCATATGCCGACCGGGACTGACGCGTAGCCCCGGATTTCGGTCGGCGTGGAAAATCGAGCGGATCGGGCTTTCCAACGTCAATGCGCGTCAGCTCGAGTAAAGCCCGTTACACCACCTCGATCGACGCCAGGCAGAATGTACTGAGCCTGCGCGAGAGATTCCGGCGGTCTCCCTGTCCGGCGCCACCGTAGCGGAGTCCGCGATGAAATCGGCGGCCACACCGACCGAAGTCCGGGACGAGGAACTGGAGTCGGCCTGGGAAATAGATGGCCTCCATTCAAGCCGATGGCACTGTCCGGTCCGGGCAGACGGCTGGAGTACTGCGGCGCCGACCGGGAACGTGGTTGTTCGGGCTCGCGCAGCAGCCCATGACGTTCCGCACTCATGGTCCAGTAGGAGATTCGGCGTGACACTCGGCGGCATACCCGCACCCCCTGCCAGCGACACCGCGCCTGACACAGAAGCGCGCAAGCGGCGCCTACGCCGTCGCCTGGAGCGACTGATCGGCGTGGCCGCCACGGAGGGCAACGAACTGGTGCCCCTGCGCAACGGCGACGAGATCTTTCCCGCGATGCTCGGGGCGATCCATTCGGCTCAACACACCATCGACATGATGACGTTCGTGTACTGGCGGGGCCAGATCGCCCACGACTTCGCCGCCGCTCTGGCCGACCGCGCCCGCGAGGGCGTGCGTGTGCGACTGCTGCTCGACGGCTTCGGCGCCAAGAGGATCGAGCGACGTTTACTGAACCTCATGACCAGCGCGGGAGTGGAAGTCGCCTGGTTCCGCAAACCCGCCTGGCTGTCGCCGTTCAAGCAGAATCACCGCTGCCACCGCAAGGCCCTCATCATCGACGAGCTCACCGCCTTCACCGGCGGCGTCGGCATCGCGGAGGAATGGTGCGGCAACGCGCGCAACCCTGCCGAGTGGCGGGACACCCACGTCCGGGTGCGCGGTCCGGCTGTCGACGGCATCGCGGCCGCGTTCGCGCAGAACTGGGCCGAGTGCCACGACGAACTCTTCGACGACCGCGACCGCTTCACGGAACACCCACAGGCCGGCTCGTCGGTGGTACAGGTCGTTCGCGGCTCCGCGAGCATCGGCTGGCAGGACATGCAGACCCTCATCCGGGTCATGCTCGGCTCCGCCGAGGAGAGCTTCCGGCTGGCCACGGCCTATTTCGCTCCGGATCCCTACTTCATCGACCTGCTGTGCGAAACCGCTCAGCGCGGCGTGCGTGTCGAGATCCTGTTGCCCGGCCCGCACACCGACCAGCGCGCCTGTCAGCTCGCCGGACAACACCACTACACGCGTCTGCTGGAGGCCGGTGTACACATCCGTCAGTACCAGCCGAGCATGATGCACGCCAAGATCATCACCGTGGACTCGGTCGCCTCTCTCATCGGATCCACCAATTTCAACCGTCGGTCCATGGACCACGACGAAGAGGTGATGCTCGCCGTACTGGACGAGGAGTTCACTGCCGCGCTCGAACGGGACTACGAGGCGGACCTCAAGAACAGTGTGGACATCGACGTCACACGGTGGAGACGGCGAACGACGCTGCAACGCGTCAAGGAAGCCGCAGTCGTCCCGATCCGGCGCTTCCTGTGAGCACAGGCGCGGGGCCCTCTCCCCCTGACGGCGTCACCGCGCCCGGTTGGACGCACAGACGGCGGTGAGGCCGGGGACGGGTACACGGCAGGAGGTCGCGCGGGTTCCATCACGCGTGCCCGGCCCGCCCCCGACTGCAGCACGACTACCCCTGCCGCCGATTGCAACGCCTCCGCGCGGTATGGCCTCCTCCGAGCCTGGTCACCTCCGCGGCCGGCACACGACGGGGCCCGGCCGACGAATCGGCCGGGCCCCGGGACGAAATGCGCGCATGCGGATCAGGTCACCATCGGTACCAGCGGCCTCGGCTGCCACCGGCGGTGCTGGAGCGCATGACGAAGCCGAGAAGCCACAGCACCAGGACGGCGACGGCGACCCACCAGAGAATCTTGACGGCGAAGCCCGCACCGAAGAGGAGCAGGGCGAGGAGCAGAACTATCAGCAGGGGAACCATGTTTATCAACCTCCTACATCATCGACTTCCCTGCAATTCCGCGGTCATTCACCGATGAAGCCCTGTTTGTGAAGGGAACTCCGGGGCACTCGCGAGTTACCGCGACCGCGGCACACGATCTAGCAGGAGGTGCTTTTCCATGACTGCCGGCGAGAAGGCCAAGGCAAAGATCGAGCAGGTCGAGGGCAAGGCCAAGAAAGCTGCGGGAAGGGCCATCGGTAACGACCGTATGGCCGCTGAGGGGCAGGCGGAAAAGACTACGGGTGATGCCCGTGAGGCCAAGGAAAAGATGAAGGACATTTTCAAGCGCTGACTGCGCCTTCTCCACCGAGAACCACGAAAGGGGGGCCGGCCCGGGCATGATTTCGGGAAGGCCCCTTTCGGGGACGAGGTGAGCCGCGAGGACGGAGGGGGGAGGATCCGCGCCATGGATGATGCAGACGGGCATACGACTCGTTGGTGGGCGGCGCTGCGCCGGACGCCGGTGGCCGTCTGGAACGACGACGTCACGGACTGGGCCGCCGCGCTGACCTACTACGCGGTACTGGCCCTGTTCCCGTTGCTGCTGGTGATCCTCTCAATCCTCGGTCTGACCGTGCCCACGGCCAAGCCCGAGGTCATCGACCGTATGACGCAGGCCGTCCCGGCCGAGTCCCGCGCTCTGCTGCGCAGCACCCTGCGGGAGATGGCCGGACAGTCGTCGACGGCCTGGACGTTGATCTTCGTCGGAGGGACGGGAGCCCTGTGGTCGGGATGGAGTTATCTGAGTGTCTTCCGCCGGGCGATGTACGCCATGCATCGGATCGACGCGGACCGGCCGGTCTGGCGTACCGCTCCGCGGATCGCTGTCACGGCCCTGGTCCTGATCACCCTGCTCCTCACGTCGACCCTCGCCTTGCTGCTCACCGGTAACCTCGCCCGGCGTCTGGCGAGGGCGTTGGATCTGGGTACCGGACCCCAGTCCGCCTGGGACACACTGCGGTGGTCGGTCATAGCCGCTGTCGCCGTCGCCCTGGTGCTCGTGCTGTACCGTTCGGGTCCGTCACGCGCCCGCCCGGTCAGCCGGATGGCACCCGGCGGCACATTGGCGGTGGTACTCCTGCTGGCCGTCTCACTCGGCTTCGCCCTCTACACCTCGCATGTCAGCACCTACGACCGTCTGTACGGCTCACTGGCCGGCATCGTGGTCTTCCTGATCTGGCTGTGGCTGTCCAACCTGGCACTTCTGGTCGGCGCCCAGTTCAACGCGGAGCTGGCGAAACCTGCACCTGTACACGAGGAATGATCGCGGGATCCTGCCCGACCGGCAGGATCCCGCTGGGTCAGTGACCGACAGTCAGTCGTCAGTGGGTGCTGAGCATGCCTTCGCGCAGACGGGCCAGGAGGCGCGTGATCAGTCGCGAGACATGCATCTGGGAGACGCCGAGGCGTTCACCGATCTGGGCCTGGGTGAGTTCGTCGACGAAGCGCCAGTGGATGATCTGGCGGTCGCGGTCGCTCAGTTCGGCGATCATCGGTGCGAGAGCGTGGAAGTCCTCGACCAGTCCGAGAGCCGCGTCCTCGTCGCCGATGAAGTCCGCCAGTGCGGCCTCGCCGTCCTCGCTGCCGCTGATCGCCGCGTCCAGCGAGGCCGACCGGTAGCCGTTGGAGGCCAGTTGCGCCTCGACGACCTCCTCCTCCGGAAGGCTCATCAGCTCGGAGAGTTCACTGATCGTCGGTGTCCGCCCCAGCCGGGTGTTCAGTTCCTCGTTGGCGCGCGCCAGCTGGACGCGGGCTTCCTGCAGGCGCCGGGGCACATGCACCGCCCAGGAGGTGTCGCGGAAGAACCGCTTGATCTCTCCGACGATGTAAGGGACGGCGAAGGAGGCGAACTCGACCTCACGGGACAGTTCGAAGCGGTCGATCGCCTTGATCAGGCCGATCATGCCGACCTGGACGATGTCCTCCATCTCCTCCGGACCGCGGCTGCGGAACCGGCCGGCCGCGTAGCGGACGAGGGACATGTTCATCTCGATCAGCGTGTTGCGCGCGTACTGGTACTCGGGCGTGCCCTCCTCCAGCCCCGTCAGCTGGTCGAAGAACACCTTCGACAACTCGCGCGCGTCCTTCGGCGCGACCTTGGAAGGGTCCGCGATCTCGGGAACGTCCACCCTCTGCTCGGCGGTCTGCACGGTGGTCGTCGTCATGATGCGCCCTTCCCGGTCGATCGGTCTCGTCTCGGCCGGTCCTTCGACCGACACGCTCGCGTGTACCCCGGTTGCCGAGCCGCATGCCTCGAACTTTCGAACTTTTTCAGTTTCCGTTCGGCTCTCCCTGACTCCGTACGACCTTCTTCGTCCCGGCCACCGCGAAACCCCAGCCCAGGCCGACCTTGACGCAACCTTGACGGGCGTGTGACGCGCGTTCGGACGGCTGAGGATCCCCCACGCGCGGCAACGAGGGCCGCACGGGCACCGCCCACCGCAGGCCCACCCTCCCCCGTACGGCCCAGTCCTCACCCGGTCCGCCGAAACATCCGCTCTCCGATGTGCCACCGGCGTCCGCGCGGCCGGTCTTAACGCAAGCTTGACGCCGGACTGTGATCCACCCCTCGGCCCGTACGTCACTCTCTGCATACGCTGGTGCCGCCGTCCCCGTGATGGCCGAAGCCCCACGCTGAGCCGCACACCGGGAGAGCACCGCCGATGGCCACCACCGAACACCCGCCGTCGAGCCGGCTGCGGACGTGGATGCTTCAGGGCCTGTCCGACATGGGCAAGGAGGGCGGCCTCACGGGCCCGCACGCCAAGCCCGAGCCTCCGCACAAGGGCCAGCGGTGGTGGCGGGTGATGTGCCTGACCGGCGTCGACTACTTCTCCACCCTCGGCTACCAGCCCGGCATCGCCGCCCTCGCGGCCGGCCTGCTCTCCCCCGTCGCGACCATCGTCCTCGTCATCGTCACCCTGGCCGGCGCCCTGCCCGTCTACCGCCGCGTCGCCGAGGAGAGCCCGCACGGCGAGGGCTCCATCGCGATGCTGGAACGGCTGCTGTCCTTCTGGCAGGGCAAGCTGTTCGTCCTGACCCTGCTCGGCTTCGCCGCCACCGACTTCCTGATCACCATCACGCTCTCCGCCGCAGACGCCTCCACCCACCTGGTCGAGAACCCGCACCTGACCAGCGCACTGCACGACAAGCAGGTCCTGATCACCCTGATCCTGGTCGCCCTGCTCGGCGCGGTCTTCCTCAAGGGCTTCCTGGAGGCCATCGGCGTCGCGGTCGTCCTGGTCGCCGTCTACCTCGGGCTGAACGTCGTGGTGGTCGCCGTCGGCCTGTGGCACGTCGTCACCGAGGGCCATGTCATCACCGACTGGTCCACCGCCCTGACCGCCGAACACGGCAACGTCTTCGTCATGATCGGCGTGGCACTGATCGTCTTCCCCAAGCTCGCGCTCGGCCTGTCCGGCTTCGAGACCGGCGTCGCGGTGATGCCGCACGTGAAGGGCGACGACAGCGACACGGAGGAGAGCCCGAAGGGCCGTATCCGGGAGACCAAGAAACTGCTGACCGCCGCCGCGGTCGTCATGAGCGTCTTCCTCATCGCCACCAGCTTCATCACCACCCTCCTCATCCCGGAGAAGGAGTTCGAGTCCGGCGGCAAGGCCAACGGCCGCGCCCTCGCCTACCTCTCCCACGAGTACCTGGGCAACGCCTTCGGCACGGTCTACGACGCGTCGACGATCGCGATCCTGTGGTTCGCGGGCGCCTCCGCGATGGCCGGCCTGCTCAACCTGATGCCCCGCTACCTGCCCCGCTACGGCATGGCCCCCCACTGGGCACGGGCCGTACGCCCGATGGTCATCGTCTTCACCCTCATCGGCTTCCTCGTCACCTGGATCTTCGACGCGGACGTGGACAAGCAGGGCGGCGCGTACGCCACCGGCGTGCTGGTGCTGATCAGCTCGGCGGCGATCGCCGTGACCATCGCCGCCCGCAAGGCCGGCCAGCGGGGCTGGACGATCGGCTTCGCCGTCATCTCGGCCGTGTTCCTCTACGTCACCGTCGCGAACGTCATCGAGCGCCCCGACGGCGTCAAGATCGGCGCCTGCTTCATCGCCGGCATCATCCTGGTCTCGCTGCTGTCCCGGCTGGCCCGCGCCTTCGAACTCCGCGTCACCAGTCTCACGCTCGACCCGATGGCGGAACGATTCATCCGGGACATCGCCAGCCGCAAGATCCGCTTCATCGCCAACGAGCCCGACCAGCGCGACAAGGCCGAGTACCGCGACAAGATCGAGCAGATCCGGGCCGACAACGACATGCCGGAACAGGAGGACTTCGTCTTCGTCGAGGTGACGGTCACCGACCCCTCCGAGTTCGAGGCGGGCCTGACGGTACGCGGCGAGGTGTTGCACGACCGCTACCGCGTCCTGACCCTGGAGTCCTCCTCCATCCCCAACGCCCTCGCCGCGCTCCTCCTCCACGTCCGCGACACGACCGGCTGCATCCCGCACATCTACTTCGAATGGACCGAGGGCGGCCCCTTCGCCAACTTCCTGCGCTTCTTCCTCTTCGGCCAGGGCGAGGTCGCCCCGGTCACCCGAGAGGTCCTGCGCGAGGCGGAACCGGACCGCGCCCGCCGCCCCCGCGTCCACACCGGCTGACTCGGGCGCCCCCATCAGTCCTGGCCACCGAAGTTGGGACCGCGGGTGACCACACCGGTGTCCGACACGACGGTGGCCCGGGTGCTCAGGCCGGTTTCGCAGCGGCGGAAGTACGGCCACAGGTCCGCTTGTCGGCGGTCGAGCCACCAGGCGAGGTAGGCCTCGTTGCGGGTGGTCAGATCGGGTCCGGACACCGTGCGGAAACGCATGATGTCGTTCTCGCGGGCATCGGTCCGTCGGCTGCCGACCGGCCCGGCCGCAGGAGTGGTGATGCCGGGCACAGTGGTCGTCATGCTCGTCGTCGCCTCGGAACGGGCGGGTGAGCCCGTTGTCTGGGTGTGGGGAGGGGTGCCCCCGATCAGGGGCCGCTACGACGCCACGACCGGAATGCCGGACAACTCCTGGCCACTGACGGTCCCTTGATCTGCGGGAAGCGTTTCCTGACGCCGGATTGACGCGCCCGGTGGTTCGGGTGTCATGCCTGCTGCCGAACGGGATGCTTTGCGGCGAAGGATGGCGAAGTATCGATTCGGCGAAGGATTGTGAGCAATGTGGAAGAGGTGTGTGCTTGGTGTGATTGAATCATGCACAACTTGGCCAAATGGCTTGATCTGATTGCCCGGCCGCTCCGGCCCGCTGTCTCCGGCAGGACTGCCGTGCCGTGATCATTTCCGCCAGCGGCCGGGCGGGGGTGTGCGTCACAACGAGCCGACGGTGCCGCCTGCCCTCGCGCACGTGAAGGGAACTCGCATGAACGCCACCGTCTCCAACTTTCACTACGGTGCCGTGACCCCCGTGGCCGCCTACCTGATGGCCTGCCTCGGTGCGGCACTTGGGCTGCGGTGCACGACACGGTCACTGCGGCGCCCTCACCGAAGAGCCGGTTGGCTGGCGCTGGGTGCCGTATCGATCGGCTGCGGCATCTGGACCATGCACTTCATCGCCATGATCGGTTTCAGCGTCCAGGGCGCCCTGGTCAGCTACGACCCGACGAAAACACTCCTCAGCCTCGCGGTCGCCATCGCCGTGGTCGCCATCGGCGTCTTCCTCGTCGGCTACCGGGGCGGCTCACCGGTGAACCTGGGTGTCGCGGGCACGGTCACCGGGATCGGGGTCGCGGCCATGCACTACCTCGGCATGGCCGCCATCCACACCAACGGCGGCCTGCACTACGACGTGGGGACCGTTGCGCTGTCCGTCGCGATCGCCGTCGCGGCGGCCACCGCGGCACTGTGGGCAGCCGTCTCCATCCATAAGCTGTGGGCGAGCCTGGGCGCGAGCCTGGTCATGGGTGTGGCCGTGACCGGTATGCACTACACCGGGATGGCCGCGGTCTCCGTCCACCTCACCGGCCAGTCCGCCGTCTCCCAGTCGGCCACCAGCCTGATGTCGTTCCTCCTGGCCATGCTCGCCGGCCCGCTCATCGTGCTCCTGATCGCCGGCGCGATCGTCATGTTCGACCCGGACATGATGCTCGGCGACGACGAATGGGACCGGCCGGCGTACACGCCCTACGGAACCGGTGCCGACTCTCCCGTACAGCAATCAGCACAGCCGTCCCAGCCGTCCCAGCCTTACCGCTACTGAGGGCCGATCCAGGACGGTCCGCTCCCCCAGCGGGAGTTGCTCGCCCACGGCTCCATCAACGACAACCCGCAGCCTGGCGACCTGATCTGCTCAGGCTCCCTGTCCGACGGCTCGGGCCTGGAGATCGACCTGAGCTGCGGAACGCCGCCTTCCCTCCGACGTCGTCTGCGTCGACAGGCGACTTGACGTCCACAGGAGTCACCCCCTGCCACAACGCCTGGTCCGGGCCGTGTGGTCATTTGTCCGGGGTTTGTCCGGGGACAGCGATCGAGTACTGGCCTTTGAGATGGCTGGCGTTCACACAGCGACCTGTGGGGCCCGGGGTACCGGTGGCAGAATGCCGGGGTGGAGTCGATCTTGCGTGCCGCCGGCGAACTGTTGGATGTCGAGCTCTCCGGCCCGGTCGACCTGGGTGGCAGCTCACGTAGCACCGTGTTGCGATGTGAAACGGCCGGTGGCGGCAGTGTGATCGTCAAGGCGTTCAGCAACGAGCCGGAGTCCCTGCGCGCCTTCACCGCTGAGGCCGCCGGGCTGTCTCTTGGGATCGCCGGTCCCGAGGTGCTGGGTGTGGACCCCCAGGTTCCCTTGGTGGTCATGGCGGATCTCGGGAACGCGCCCACCCTGGCGGACGTATTGCTCGGGAGCGATCCGACGGTCGCGGAAAGCGGGCTGCTGGCCTGGGCCCGCGGGCTCGGGCGGCTGGCCGCCGAATCGTTGCACCGGCGCGCCGATCTCACGCGGCTGTGGTCCCAGTACGACAAGGGCATGCCGTCCTGGGGGGACGAGCCATGGATCGCGCAGCGGGCCACTGATCTGTTTGCCCTGCTCGACGGCGCCGGAATCGCGACACCGCCCGGCCTTGCCGAGGAGTTGGCCCTGATCGGGACAGCGGGTGGGGAGGAGTATCCCGCTTTCACCCCGGGTGACACCTGTCCCGACAACAACCTGCTCACCTCGGAGGGGCTGCGGCTGATCGACTTCGAGGCGGCCTGCTACCAGTCGGTGTTCCTCACGGCCGCGTACTGTCGGATGCCGTTCTCCAGCTGCTGGTGCGTCTTCACCCTGCCTGCCGAGGTGGCCGCGGAGATCGAGCAGGCGTATCGCGCGGAGGTCGTCGGTGTGTACCCGGCACTGGCCGACGACGAGGTGTGGCAGGCCGGCATCAGGCAGGCCATAGCGGTCTGGACGGTGGACGTGACGGTGAGGCTGCTGCCCCGCACCGTGGAGGACGGGCCGCTGCACCGGACGCGGCGTCCGGTTCCGACGCGGCGCCAGGTGCTGAGGCATCGCTGGGAGATGGCGAGCACGCTGCAGGAGTTCCCGGCGCTCGCGGAGACCATGCGGCTGTTGTTGCACCAGGTGGCCGGGGGCTGGGACGTGGCCCCGCTGCCGGGCTATCCGGCTTTCGCGAACCGAGGGGCGAGCCGGTCGCTTCAGGCATCTGTCGATATCGCGACTTCCGGCTGATGGTGTACCGGGGCAGGATCTGCGGAATGTCCGCCGGTCCTGCCCCTGATGCCCTGCGGGAACTGTCCACGTGCTGCGGAAAGGCGTCCCATGGCGGGACGTTCCTGCTCACGTCGTCGACTGACGCCCGTCATCGCCGGACGCCTGGCCGTACACAGCTTGGGCCTTGGGCGCACCACACGCGGCAACTCCGGCTACGACAGGTCCCAAGGCCGAGACGGAACGCACCGTCCAGCCGCCCAGGCTGCCGCTCGCGACAGCGACAGCGAGCGCCCCGGTAGGCGCGCCGCCGCCGGTCGCAGCCTCGGCGGCGATCGGCGGCGTGTCAGGGTCTCGTCCGCGTCAGGTGCCCAGTGCCGCGAGCACCACCGACTTGGCCTCCTCCTGGATGCGGTGCAGATGGTCCGCGCCGAGGAAGGACTCCGCGTAGATCTTGTAGACGTCCTCTGTGCCCGAAGGCCGGGCCGCGAACCAGGCGTTGGCGGTGGCGACCTTGATCCCGCCGAGGGCGGCGCCGTTGCCGGGGGCCTCGGTGAGCACCGTGGTGACCGGTTCGCCGGCGAGTGTGTCGGCGGTGACCTGGCTCGGGGACAACTTGGCGAGCAGCGCCTTCTCCTCGCGGGAGGCCGGGGCGTCGACGCGCGCGTAGGCGGGAGCGCCGAAACGGTCGGTGAGCCGCGCGTAGTGCTGCGACGGGGTGCTGCCCGTCACCGCCGTGATCTCGGAGGCGAGCAGGGCCAGGACGATGCCGTCCTTGTCGGTGGTCCACACCGAGCCGTCACGGCGCAGGAAGGACGCGCCCGCCGACTCCTCGCCGCCGAAGCCGAGCGTGCCGTCGGACAGGCCGTCCACGAACCACTTGAATCCGACCGGGACTTCGACCAGCTGCCGGCCGACGTCCGCCGCGACCCGGTCGATCATGCTGGACGACACCAGCGTCTTGCCGATCCCGGCGCCCGCGGGCCACTGGTCCCGGTGCGAGAACAGGTACGAGATCGCCACGGCCAGATAGTGGTTGGGGTTCATCAGGCCCCCGTCCGGCGTGACGATGCCGTGCCGGTCTGCGTCGGCGTCGTTGCCGGTGGCGATGTCGAACCGGTCGCGCTGCTCGATGAGGGACGCCATGGCGTACGGCGAGGAGCAGTCCATGCGGATCTTGCCGTCCCAGTCCAGCGTCATGAAGCGCCAGGTGGGGTCGGCGAGCGGGTTCACCACCGTCAGGTCGAGCCGGTGCTGTTCGGCGATACGGCCCCAGTAGGCGACGGAGGCACCGCCCAGCGGATCGGCGCCGATCCGCACGCCGGCGGACCTGATCGCCTCCAGGTCCAGCACGTTCGGCAGGTCTGCGACATAGCTGCCGAGGAAGTCGTGGCGGCCGGTGCCGGACGCGGCCAGGGCGCGGGTGTAGGGGATGCGTCGTACGTCCTTCAGGCCGCCGGTGATGATCTCGTTGGCGCGGTCCTGGATCCAGGAGGTCGCCTCGGAACCGGCGGGGCCGCCGTTCGGCGGGTTGTACTTGAAGCCGCCGTCGGCGGGCGGGTTGTGCGAGGGGGTGACCACCACGCCGTCGGCGAGGCCGGACGTGCGGCTGAGGTTGTGGGTGAGGATGGCGTGCGAGACGGCCGGGGTGGGCGTGTAGCCGTCGGTCAGGTCGATGAGGACGGTCACGTCGTTGGCGGCGAACACCTCCAGCGCCGTGATCCGCGCGGGCTCGGACAGGGCATGGGTGTCGGCACCCAGGAAGAGGGGGCCGTCGGTGCCCTGGGCGGCGCGGTACTCACAGATGGCCTGGCTGGTGGCCGCGATGTGGTCCTCGTTGAACGCCGCCACGAGGGACGAGCCGCGGTGGCCCGAGGTGCCGAAGGCCACCCGTTGCCCGGGTTCGGCCGGGTCGGGGTGCAGCGCGTAGTACGCCGTGACCAGACGGGCCACATCGATGAGGTCTTCGGGGCCGGCGACCTGTCCCGCTCGCGCGTCCTGCATTTCCCGCTCCTCCGCAAGGGTCGACCGTTGAGTACGTGCCCCATTCTCCCCCGTCCGGCCCGCCGGGACGCCCACCGGGCGGCCGTTGTGGCGCGCGCCCGGCGGGTGCGACGATGCACATCGGCGAATGAAGGGGACACCGACGTGAGTCACGAGGACCAACGGCCGCCTGCCGCTGTGCTGTTCGACGTCCTGGGGCCCGACTACGAGAAGGCGTTCGCCCAGGCGCCCGCGCACCTGGCCGCGCTGGACTGGCTGATCGAGCGGCTGCCGCCCGCCGCGCGAACGCTGGACGTGGGCAGCGGCACCGGGCGGCCCACCGCCGCCGCGCTCATCGAGGCAGGGCACACGGTGCTGGGTGTCGACGTCTCGCCCGTCATGGTCGAACTCGCCACACGTCAGGTCCCCGAGGCCGAGTTCCGCTGCGGCGACATCCGGGAGCTCCCGCTCGACGCGGACTCCTTCGACGGCGTGTGCGTGTTCTTCTCCCTGCTGCAGATGACCCGCGCCGAGCAGTCGGCTCTGACACGGCGCCTGGCCCTGGCCCTTCGGCCCGGCGGGCATCTGGTGCTGGCCACCGTGCCTGCGGACGTGGAGGACCTCGACGTGGTCTTCATGGGCCAACCGGTCCGCGCCACGAGCTTCGCCGAGGACGACTTCATCGGCATGGCGGAAACAGCGGGGCTGACGGTCCTGGCCCGGCACAGCACCCTCTTCTCCCCGGACCACCCCGGCGCCGAGCCCGAGCCCCACCTCTTCCTGCACTGCCGTCGCGACGAGACCGGCCGCTGACGCGGAGGCACTCTCCCCACCAGGAGGTCACCGACCTGCTCGCGCTTCGGCCCGCGACGGCTGTGCCACGAAGCCCCCTGCGGGCAGGAAGCCGGACGCTGCGACGTCGAAGGCGTCCTGCCCGCGTGCGACGCACCCCGGAGACGGCAGATGTGCCGCACTGTGCGGGGACAGGTCGTCCCCGCACAGTTCCGAGGTGGTCAGGACCGCTCTACCTGGTGAAGATGGCGCCGTTGCTGACGGAGCCGCCATCGCCGCTGGACCGGTAGTGCCAGCCACCGACGGTCAGATGCGTGCCGGAGGACGCCACGGAGCTGACCCCGAGGGGGAACTTCGGATCGCCCTCGGGCAGGCCGAGCGACCGCCAGCCCTCAGCGGGTGTCCAGGTCAGACCGACAACCGCGTCGTCCTTGCCGCCCACGACGGCGAGCCCGCCGTTCGGCCGCAGGGTCGCGGCCTGCAGCATGAAGGTGCCCGCGGGCAGGGGCACCTGGGTCCACGAGGTGCCGTCCCAGTGCAGGGCCAGCCCCGCCGGACGCTGCTTCTCGGTGTCGCGGGACCACCCCACCGCCCAGACGTCGGTCGGTGTACGGGCGACGACGTCCATGAGGACGGCCGAGTCGGGGAACGCCGGGGTGGGCGTCCGGGTCCACCGGTGGCCGTCCCAGTGCACGGCGACGGACTGACCGGTTTCGTTGTCCACGCCGACCACCCAGACGTCGTTCGGCGCCAACTCCTTGACCTGGTGCAGGCCCCAGTTCGCCGACCCCGGGATCTGCACGGACCGCCACCGTCGGCCGTCCCAGTGCTGGACGACCGGGATCTGGGTGAAGGTGTCCTCCGTGTAGCCCTGGCCCACCGCCCAGGCGTCGCGGCCGGAGACCGAACTCACCGACTCCAAAGTGGCGTTGACCGTGCCGGAAGGCAGACCTGTGTCCTCGGTCAGTTGCCAGGAGCCCGCCACATAACGTCCGACCAGGACACCCCCGCCGTCCGGTCGCTGGTCACCGACGAAGAACGCCGAGCCGTCCGCCGCGGTGGTCATGTCGTTGATTCTGCTGTCCCACGCGTCGGCGCCCCGCAACGCTGTCTGCTTCCATGCCCCGCCTCGGGCGAGGTCGCGCTCGTACACGGTGGGCACGAACCGGATGGATCCGTCCTCCGGATTCTCCACGACCTCGGTGCCGGCGGCCCACGTCTTCGACGCGCCCAGCTGGGCCACGGTCGACACCGAGGCATGGCCCGTCGACGTCTCCGTCCACGCCCCGCCACCGGCCGGACTGGCCATGGCGGTCCCGCTGATCACCATCGTGATCACCCCAACTGCCGCCAGTTGCCCCGCGATCCTTCGACTGACCGTCATTGTGTTCTCTCCCGTTCCGGAGGAAACGCTCCCCCAAATGTATTGATGCGACGGGGGGTGCGTTTTGTTTCACGTGCGCCCGTCCGGTGGCCGACCCTCCGTCAGTTCCCTCTTGTCGGCGATCGACGTGCACGACATTCATCCCGGCGCGCGCAGGCCTGGACCAATGCCACACAACCCTTCATGATGACGGTGTCATGACAATTCAGAGCGCACGTCCCAGGAGGGTGACCGTGCCCCGAACCTTCATCAGGGCCAGGGCCGCACTGGCCGCCGTACTCCTCGTCGTGGCCCTCGCGCCCGTCGCCGAGGCAGCGGGCGGCCGACAGCCCGTCACCGAGACGGAGGCCCCGCCCGAATTCGCCGCGCCCGCTGCGACCTGGACGCCGCCGCTCAGTACGCGGGGTCGTTGGATCGTCGACGCGAACGGCAACCGCTTCAAGCTGCGGTCCGGCAACTGGCACGGGGCCAGCGGCACCTGGAACGGCTCGGGAAGCGCGGACACGGACGCCGACCACCACTCGGGAGAGAACTCCGGCAGGATGCCGCTCGGCCTGGACCGCGCCCCCATGGCCGAGATCATCGCCGGTTTCCAGGAGATCGGGATCAACAGCATCCGGCTGCCCTTCTCCAACGAGATGATCCACGACACCCGTCCCGTCACCGACCGCTCCGTGGCCGCCAATCCCTCCCTTCGCGGCAGGACCCCACTGCAGGTGTACGACGTCGTGGTACGGGAACTCACCGCCGCCGGGCTCGCGGTGATCCTGAACAACCACACCAACACCACACGCTGGTGCTGCGGGGTCGACGGCAACGAGCGCTGGAACGCGAGCCAGTCCGCCGGGACCTGGGAGAACGACTGGCTCCTGATGGCCCGCCGCTACCGGGACAACCAGCGCGTCGTCGGCGCCGACCTCTACAACGAGGTGCGCCGCAACATTCTGGACGACCCCAACTGGGGGCTCGGCGACGACCACGACTGGTTCGCCGCCTCGCAGCGCCTCGGTGACCGCATCCTCACGGAGGCCGACCCCGACCTCCTGATCATCGTGGAGGGCATCAACTGGACGGGCATCCCCGTCGACGGACTCCCCCACGAACGCCCCACCCTGGAGCCCGTACGCCGCCTCTCGCACACGCTCGTCGACTCCGGCAAGCTCGTGTACTCAGCTCACTTCTACGACTACACGGGCCCGAACCACAGCGGCGCCACAGGCACGGGTGAGACCAGCGACGCCCGCTACCGTGACCTGAGCCCTGCCGAACTGGTCAAGGTGCTGGACCGCCAGGCCTTCTTCGTGAGCGCGGAGAGGGACACGCACTTCACCGCGCCCGTCTGGATCAGCGAGTTCGGTGTCGGCGGCCGGGACGAGACGGGCGTCGAGCAGCGTGCCTGGTTCGAGAACTTCGTCAGCCAACTGATCCGTGCCGACGCCGACTTCGCGTACTGGCCGCTCGTCGGTTGGCACGAAGACCGCAAGGGCAACGGCTGGGCCCTGCTGCACTGGGACGCCCAGGGCCACCGCATGGGCGTCTACGACGGCGACGACTGGCGGGCCGCCGCCTGGAACCGGCTCATCACGGCCCGGGGTCGTACCGGCCAGGTGGCGCCCGTGGCCGACTGGTCGATGCTCAGCCCCGATCACGGCGACTTCGTCGAGTCGCGTCGGATACGGGCCCTGCCCGACTGGGACTCCGGCGCCCGCAAGGCCGTGTGCCCCGACGGACAGCGGCTGCTCGGCCTCGGTCACACCGGCAACCGGGGGCTGTGCTCGGACGTGTCCGCGGGCCCCCTGTGGGACCCGGCCGGCGGACATGTGGTGGTCGTCGACGAGCGGTATGTCGGGCCGGGCAACGACTGGGCGTCCGGGTACACCAAACTCCAGTGCGCCGACGGCCACTTCCTGACCGGCTACAGCGTCCGCGGCTCCGCCGTCTCCGCCGCCCTGTGCGCCGCCGCACCGGCCGGCAGGATCGGCACGGCAGGCCGCACCGTCTGGTTCGACCGGGGCGACAGCAGGGGCTCGGCCGCCAAGGGCGGCGACTTCGCACAGGGCCACTACAAGGGCCAGTGCGCGGACGACGAGTACGCGGCCGGGATCGCGTACACGGCTCGGGTGGGCTCGGCACGGACCCCGGATGCGCTGTACTGCCGGAAACTGAGCTGAGCAGCCGCCTGATGCGGGTCCCGGGCGGGTCCGGCCCTACCGACAGCCGCCCACGGCTACGTCGTCATCAGCCGTCGGCGGCGCCCGTGCGCGGCTGCCGGTAGGGCCGGACCGCGCGGCGCGCTATGGCGAAACGGTGTGTCTCCGACGGACCGTCATAGATCCGGAACGGCCGCACCTCCCGGTACAGGCGGGCCAGCGGGGCGTCAGCGGTCGAGATGCCGAGGGCCCCGCAGATCTGCACCGCCCGGTCGACCACCCGGTTCACCGCTTCGGCCACGAAGGTCTTGGACACCGAGGTGAGCTGCGAGGCGGCGGCGGATTCGGTGTCCAGTTCCCATGCCGTACGCAGGATCAGGGCGCGGCTCGCCTCGATGTCGATCTCGGAGTCGGCCAGCATCTGCTGGACCATGCCGAGGTCGCCCAGCGCCGAACCGAACGCCATCCGGCTCCCCGCCCGTTCCAGCGCGACGTCCTGGGCACGGCGGGCCGCTCCCAGCCAGCGCATGCAGTGGGTCATCCGGGCGGGGCCGAGCCGGACCTGCGCACCCTCGAATCCGTGGTCCACCGCGCCGAGCACCTGGTCCTCCCCCACCACGCACTCCTCGAAGAGGATCTCGCTGTGCCCGGCGAAGAGCGACTCGTCGAGGGTCTCGATGTTCCGGACGATGCGCATACCGGGAGTTCCGGCGTCGACGAGGAACATGGTGGCGCCACCCGGGTCGCCGGGGCTGCCGGAAGTGCGGGCCATGACGATGGTGAAGCCCGCGCCATGTGCGCCGGTGATGAACCACTTGCGCCCGTCGATGCGCCAGCCGCCGGGCACCCGGGTCGCGGTGGTCCGCAGAGAGCGGGGATCGGCACCCGCACCCGGAGCCGGTTCGGTCATGGCGAAGCAGGACCGTGCCTCGCCTGCGGCGAGCGGACGCAGATACGCCTGCTTCTGTTCCTCGGTGGCCACCTTCTCCAACAGGTGCATGTTGCCCTCGTCCGGGGCGGCGCAGTTCAGCGCCAGCGGTCCGAGCAGCGAGTAGCCCGCCGCTTCGAACACCACCGCCTGCCCGCGCAGGTCCAGCCCGTGTCCGCCCCACCGCGTCGGTACGTGCGGAGCAAACACACCCGCCGCACGCGCGGCTTTCTGCAGGGTCTGGCGCAGGTCCTCGGGGGCGTCGTGCACGTTCCCGCCGCACTCACGCTCGGCCGGAATGACCACCTCGCGCACGAACTCGGCCGTCGACGCGGCGAGTTGAGCGACAGCCGGATCGACATCGAACTGAATGGGCACGGGGCCTCCCGCCGACGGGCGTACGGGCATCGACTCCCGTCGCGTTCTAGAAACTGTATAGCGTCTTTAGTATCTTGCCGGGAAGCGCCCGGGACGGAAAGCGTCCGGTGAAGAGAGACACCCTGTAGCGGCAAGACGGCAGGAGAAACACCCATGAGCCTCCCCGTGACCACCGGACCGGTCCGGATCGTCCGCCATCACGACGGGGTCGTCGAGGTGAGACTGGACGACCCCGGGCGGGGCAACGCCCTGGACCTCAGGACGGCCGAGGCACTGCGCGACGCGACCGCCGAGGTGACCGAGGACCCGGGCGGCGCGGTCCTGCTGCGGTCGTCGGGCGGCAGCTTCTGCGTGGGCGGTGACCTGCGCGCATTCGCCGGTCGCGGCGCGGAGACCAGCACCTATGTGCACGCCGTGGCGAGCGCCGCGCACGCCGCGATACAGGCCCTGTACGAACTGCCGGTGCCACTGGTGACCGCCGTGCGCGGCGCGGCGGCGGGCGGCGGCATCGGTCTCGCCCTGGTGGGTGACATCGTCCTGGCGGCCCGGTCCGCGCGGTTCCGGCTGGCGTACACGGCGATCGGGCTCACGCCGGACTGTGGGGCGTCATGGCTCCTGCCGCGCCTGGCGGGCCCTCGCAGGGCGGCGGATCTGATCCTGACCAATCGGGTCCTGAACTGCGACGACGCCGAACGATGGGGCCTGGTCTCCCGGTGTGTGGACGACGGGAAACTGGACGAGGCGGCACACCGGACCGCGGCCGAGCTGGCCGCCGGCGCCACCGACGCACTGCGCGCCGCGAAGGCTCTGCTGCGGGCCGGCGCCGGTGCCGACCTGCGCCGCCACCTCGCCGAGGAGGCGCGGTCGATCGCCGCCCTGGCGGACGGCCAGGAGGCTCAGGACCGTATGACTTCGTTCCTCGCTCCGAAAAGTGTTTCTTGAGTTCCTCTTCACTAACGTGCCCACCGGGGCGTAACCTCCGGGCAACACAGAACCGAGCAAAAGGTGTGGCGATGCAATCTGCTGCCGTGGACCTTCCGGACGCTTCCGACGAGCCCCTCACCGAAGCCGTCGTCGACCTCGTTCTGCGGGGTATGTGGCGTGGCCGGCCGGAGTCCGAGCACCGCCCGTTGGTCGACGCCGGGCTGGCGATGGTGAAGGGGCCGGTGGTGCTGCCGACCGAGCGCGCCAAGGCCGCCGCCGCGCAGCTCCTTCGGGTTCCCGACGGCTCCGAGCAGGAGGAGCGGATCCTGGCGGCGTACGAGGCGTTCCTGCCGGTCAACCGGAAGATCCGCGATGTGTGCACGGCATGGCAGTGCCGTCCCGACGGCTCCGCCAACGACCATTCCGACGACGTCTACGACGCCGGGGTGCGCGAGTCGCTGGAGGACGTGCACGAGGCGATCCAGCCCGTGCTCCGCCGACTGGACCCGGTGCTCGCGGGCAGTGGGCAGTACCTGACGGCCCTGGAGGAGGCCCTCGACCGCTTCGACGACGGCGCGCCCGCCTGGCTGGCCTCGCCGCTGTGCGACTCGTACCACACCGTGTGGATGCGGCTGCACCAGGAGCTGCTGCTCGTGCTGGGAATCAGCCGGGCCGACGACGAAGCCCGCGAAGAGGCGCTGGTCGCGGGGAGCCGGGGTTGAGCGTCACCGACCGCGAGGCGGACCCGCTCGCACACCCCGGAGCTCCCCTCGCGCCCTCCGCCACCTCCGGGACGCTCGGCACCTCCGCGGCCTCCGGTGCTCCCGGCTCCCCTGGCGCCACCGGGACCTCGGGAACCTCAGCAGCCCCCGGGACTCCCGCAGCCCCCGCGACTTCCAGCACCCCCCGCACCTCCGGGACCGCCGGCTCGCCCGACACCTTCGGGACGCCCCGCGCTCTCGGGGCCCCAGCACCTTCCACGCCCCCCGGCCGCACCCTGGTGCCGTACGGACAGGGACGGATCCGGGGGCTCGACGCCGACGAGCTTGGTGCGCACGGCGCCGCGATGGACCGGCTGGTGGCCCTCGGGCTGCCGGTGGTGCCGGGACTCACCGTGCCCGCGGGCGCCGCCGCGTCGCTGTGCGAGACCGGCAGCGCCGAAGCCGCCGTGGCCCTGGTCGAACAGCTTGCGGGACGGCGCATCGGGGACGCGGCCCGGCCGCTGCTGCTGCGTCTGTCGGCGAGCGCGCCCACCGACATCGCCGGACTCCCGCCCGACCTGGCCTGTCTCGGCATCGCCCCCGACCGCGCCGACGACCTGTGCGCCGTCATCGGGCGTTCGGACGCGCTGTACGAGGTGTGGGCCGCCACCGTGCGCATGATCGCCGAGTACGCCCTCGCCGTGCCCGGCGCGGTGCTCGACGACGCTCTCCTGGACGCACCCGAGCCACGGGCACGGGTCGAGGTGCTGCTGTCCCTGGTGGCGGAACACGGCTCCCGCCCCTTTCCCGACGACCCGGCGCAGCAGCTCGCGCTGGCCGCCCGCGCTCTCCTCGGCCGGTGGGACTCGCCGCGTGCGAGGAGATCCCGCCGATCCCAGCGGCTGCCCGCCGAGCTGCCGATCGCCCTGCATGTGCAGGCTCTGCGTATCGGCCCGGCGGACCACTCGGGCTACGGCACGGCCGTCAGCCGCGACCCCGAGACCGGGCGCCTGTCCCCGCAGGGCTCCTTCTTCCGGGGTGTGCGCCGCAGCGCCCCGTCGCCGCACACAGGTGAACCGCTGGACCGGCTCGCGAGTGGCACCGCTCTGCTGGAGCACTCCCTGCTCACTTTGGAGCGGCATCTGCGCGCGCCGGTGTCGGTCGACTTCGAGGTGCGCGACGATGAGATCTCGCTGCTGGCCGCCTCCGCGCAGCTCCGCCCGCCGCTACGGGCCTCGGTGTGTCTGGCCGCGGACCTCGCCCGGGACGGGGCGATCGGCCCCGAGGAGGCTGTCCGCCGGATCACTCCCGCGCAGGTGCAGGAGCTGCTGCACCCCCAGCTCCGGCTGACCGGCGGGGAGGAGCTCCTGGTGAAGGGGCTGCCCGCTTCCCCGGGGGCAGCGACCGGAGCGGTCGTGCTGTCCAGTGAACGTGCCCTGGAACTGGCCGCCGACGGTACGCGGGTCGTGCTCGTGGCCGCCGAGACGACTCCGGCGGACGTCCCCGGGATGCTGGCCTCCGTCGCCGTCCTGACCGGCAGCGGTGGCATCGCCTCGCATGCCGCCGTGGTTGCCCGGGGTGCCGGCAAGCCCGCCGTGTGCGGAGCCGAAGGGCTGCGCGTGGATCTGGCCTCCGGGACGGTCCGCTTCGGGGAGCGAGTGGTGCGCGAGGGCGACCCGGTCTCGCTGGACGGCCGTACCGGCGCCGTCTACGCGGGGACCCTGAGCGTCAGCGTGGCCGGACCGCCGCCCGAACTGTCCACCCTGCTGGAGTGGGCGGACGACACACGCCGACTTGGCGTACGCGTCAACGCCGACACGGCCGCCGAGGTGGAGACGGCCCTCGCCCTGGGCGCGGAGGGTGTCGGGCTGTGCCGTACGGAACACCAGTTCCTCGGC
This sequence comes from Streptomyces sp. SID12488, assembly GCF_010548275.1. GTDB lineage: Bacteria > Actinomycetota > Actinomycetes > Streptomycetales > Streptomycetaceae > Streptomyces. Next base: position 141,069 of record NZ_JAAGLT010000020.1, on the reverse strand, counting down.
GAGCGGCTGCCGCTGATCCGCCGGGTGCTCCTGGCCGCCGACCCGACCGCCCGCGACGAGGCGCTCTCGGCACTCGAACACGCCCAGTACGAGGACTTCCGCGCGCTGCTGACCGCCGTGGGGAACCGCCCGGTGACCGTGCGCCTGCTGGACGCCCCGCTGCACGAGTTCCTGCCCGCCCCCGGGCAGGCCCTGGACGCGGCCGAGGAACAGCGGGCCGACGCGCTGCGCGAGGCGAACCCGATGCTCGGGCTGCGCGGGGTACGGCTGGCGCTGCTGCACGAGCGGCTCTACCCGGCGCAGGCCGAGGCGCTCTTCACCGCCTGGGCCGAGGTCGCCGCCACCGGGATCCGGCCGGAGCTGGAGGTGATGATCCCGCTGGTCAGCCTCCCGGAGGAACTGGCTACCGCAGCCGCTTACGTACGCGGTGCCGCCGACGCGGTCGCCGCCCGCACCGGGGTGGAGGTCCCGTACCGGCTCGGCACGATGATCGAGACCCCGCGGGCCGCGCTGCTGGCCGGTGAACTCGCCGGGCACGCCGATTTCTTCTCCTTCGGCACCAACGACCTCACCCAGCTCACCTACGGGTTCTCCCGGGACGACGTCGAGCGCCAGGTGCTCGCCAACTACCAGGAGCGCGGGTTCCTCACCGCCAGCCCGTTCGCGCGGCTCGACCCGCACGGGGTGGGCGCCCTGATCCGCCTGGCGGCCGAGCGAGCGCGGGAGGTACGGCCCGGCATCAAGTTGGGCGTGTGCGGTGAGCACGGCGGGGACCCGGAGTCGATCGCGTTCTGCGACGGCCTCGGCCTCGACTACGTCTCCTGTTCCGCACACCGCGTGCCGGTGGCCCGCATGGCAGCCGCGCACAGCGCCCTGCGGGAGCGGGAGCGGGAGCAGTACGACGAGAGCGGGAGCGCACGATGACGAGCACCGTCACCGACGGCACGGCCCTGTCGGACACCGAGCTGGACGACCTGCGCGAGACCGTACGGTCGGTGTGCGCGGACGCCGGCGGCACCACCGCCGTACGGCGGCTGTCCGAGGAGGCACCCGGTATCGACGCCGACCTGTGGGTCGCCCTCGGCCGGCAGGTCGGCCTCGCGGCCCTGGGCCTGCCCGAGTCGGCGGGAGGCATCGGCGGCCTCGCCGAGATCGCCGTCGTCTGTGAGGAGCTGGGCAGGACACTGGCACCCGTACCGCTGCTGTCCTCCACCGTGCTGGCCGGTCAGGTACTGGCGGGCTGCGGTACGGCCGACAAGGCGCTGGCCAAGCTCGCCGAAGGCACCGTGCACGCCCTTGCGGTGGTCGCGCCCGACGGGACATGGCGGTCCGACGCCGTGCCGGTGGGCGTCTCCTGGCAGGGCAGCGTCCCGCTCCTGGACGGCACCGCGCCGTTCGTCCTCGACGGCGCCGACGCCGAGGCGCTGGTGGTGGCCGCGGCCGGGACCGACGGTGTGGATCTCTTCCTGGCCGACCCGCGCGAGCCGGGGGTCACCGTGCGCCGGGTGCCCACCCTGGACCTCAGCCGGGGTCAGGCGGTGGTCACCTTCTCCGGTGCCCGGGTCCGGGCGCTGACCGCGGGCGGCGAGGGTGCGGACATCGTCTCCCACGCCCTGGACGTGGCCCTGGTGGCGCTTGCCGCCGAGCAACTGGGCGGCGCACAGGCCGCGTTGGACATGACGGTGGCCCATGTGCGCGACCGTACCCAGTTCGGCCGGGCGATCGGCGGCTTCCAGGCGGTCAAGCACGCCTGCGCCGACATGTTGCTCCAGGTCGAGGCGGCGCGGTCGGCCGTGGTGCGCGCGGTCAGGGCCGACGGCTCGCCGCAGGCGCTGGCCGAGGCGGCGGCGGTGGCACAGGCGTGGTGCGGCGAGGCGTTCGTCTCCGTCGCCGCCGAGTGCGTGCAGTTCCACGGCGGGATGGGCTTCACCTGGGAGCACGACGCACATCTGTACTTCCGGCGCGCCCAGTCCGACGCGGTGCTGCTGGGCGGCGCCGCACACCATCGGGAACGGCTGGCCGGCCTGCTGGACTGGTGACGTGGAGGAAAGGAAGGAGGGACGGAACATGACCACCAGACTCATCGACGAGTCGCTGTTCGAGAACCCGAAGAGCCCGGAGAACCCGAAGAACCTGGAGAACCCGGCGTTCGACGACAGGGATGCACCACGTCTCGCGGGCGCCCGCTGCTCCGCATGCGGCACTGTCGTCTTCCCCCGGCAGGAGTCGTGCCCCAGGTGCTCGGCCGGGGCGATGTCCACACACGTACTGCCGGTGAGCGGGCGCGTGTGGTCGTGGACGCGCCAGGCGTTCGCGCCGAAACCGCCGTACCGGCCGCCGGCCGAAGGCCATCGGCCGTACCACGTGGGCTATGTGGATCTCGGTGAGGTGCTGGTCGAGGCACTGTTGGAGGTTTCCCGCGCGGAGATCCGGATCGGTCTGCCGGTCCGGCTGACCACGGTGCCCGCGTACCGGGACGAGGACGGAACCGAGGTGGTGACCTTCGGGTTCCGCCCGGAGCGGGACGGGGAGCGATGAGCCGGCACGACGACGTGTATGTGGTCGGATGCGGGATGCATCCCTTCGGCCGCGACGAGAGCGTCACCGGAATGGACATGGCCGAGCGTGCGGTACGCGAGGCGCTGGCCGACGCCGGTGTCGGCTGGGAGGACGTCGGCTACGCGGCCGGCGGCTCCGACGTGTCCGGCAAGCCCGACACACTGGTGGGCCGCCTGGGCCTGACCGGCGTGCCGTTCGTCAACGTGCAGAACGGCTGCGCCACCGGTGCCTCGACCGTGCTGGCGGTGGCCAACGCGCTGCGCGCGGGCGAGGCGTCCCTGGGGCTGGCGGTGGGGTTCGACAAGCACGAGCGGGGCGCGTTCCACGTCTCCGCGGCCCGCTACGGCCTGGGCGAGTGGTACGCCGAGACCGGCATGATGCTCACCACCCAGTTCTTCGCGCTGAAGACCCAGCGGTATCTGTACGAGCACGGGATCTCGGAACGCGCACTGGCGATGGTCGCCGCGCGCGCCTTCCGCAACGGCTCGCACCACCCCCTGGCCTGGCGGCGCAAGGAGCTGACGGAACAGGAGATCCTCGACTCCCCCGAGGTCAGTCCCCCGCTCACCCAGTACATGTTCTGCTCGCCCGGACAGGGCGCGGCGGCCTTGGTGCTGGCACTCGGCGACCGCGCGTTCGACCTGTGCGAACGACCGGTCAAACTCGCCTCGTTGGCCTTCCGGACCCGGCGGTTCGGTTCGTTCGAGGTGTTCTCGCCCTGGCTGCCGCCGGGACCGCACCACAGCCCGAGCATCGACGCCGCCGAGGCCGCCTTCCGTACGGCGGGGGTGCGGCCCGCCGACGTACAAGTGGCCCAGTTGCAGGACACCGACAGCGGCTCGGAGCTGATCCACCTGGCGGAGACCGGGCTGTGCGGCCACGGCGAGCAGGAGGAGCTGCTGGCCGCCGGGGTCACCGATCCCACGGGCCGGATCCCGGTCAACACCGACGGCGGCTGTCTGGCCGGCGGTGAGCCCGTCGGCGCCTCCGGGCTCCGCCAGTTCCACGAGGTCGTACGGCAGTTGCAGGGCCGCGCGCCCGGTGTGCAGGTGCCGGGCGCTCCCCGGGTGGGCTTCACCCATGTGTACGGGGCACCGGGGATCAGCGCGTGCTCGGTTCTGACGGTGTGAGACGGGGCGCGACCGGCTGCTGCGTCGACTGCGGCTGCTCGGTGGCGACGATGCGCAGTGCCAGCGCCCTGACCGCCTCCAGGACGGACCGGGAGGGCAGTTGGGACAGCGGTCCTCCCTCCGCTCGCAGCGCGGTGACGAGCATGGTCGTACTGATCAGCGTGCGCACCGCGAGCGCCTGGGCCGCGTGCCGGGCCTTCGCCGCCCGGGGGCTGCGCGTGGTGCCCTCGGGCAGATAGTCGTAGCCACGCTGGATGTGCCGCTGTTCGAACTCGTCCCGCAGCACCTTGACGTTGCCGCTGGCTGAGGCCATCTGGACCTGGTAGAGCCGGGCCTCGTCAGGATTGCGCTCGACCCATTCCCACACGGCGTCGATGACACGGACCAGGCCCTCCGCGTCACCCGGCTCGGACTCCGGACGGGCCGCTTCCACGACCGCGTTCAGCTGGTCGAAGACCCGGCGCATGGCGAGTTCGAGGAGTTCGTCCTTGCCGTCGAAGTGGTAGTAGACGGCCGTGGGCACCACCTGGGCCTCGTCTGCGATGTCCTGGATGCTGGTCTCCGCGAAGCCGTTGCGGCCGAACACCCGCACGGCGGCGGTGATGATGTGCTGGCGCCGCGAGGGTCGGTGGGCGGGCTGCTTGCCGTTCTTCGTGGTGGCCATCATGCTCCCTGCCGGCTGCCGTGACCCCACGTCCGTGGGCGCTGCGTACTGACCAGTGTATCCAGTAAGTCCTATGGGTCGTCCGCATAATTCCTGCTGCTCATTGGCCTCTGGCGTCCCGAGGTCCCGGCATACTTGACAGCATGACGACATCCGGAACGCGCGCCGCTCACCGCCCCTCGCGCAAGCAGTGGGTGATCGAGGCGGCCACGGAGTTGTTCGCCACGCAGTCGCCGGACGAGGTGACGGTGGCCGACATCGCCGCTCGGGCCGAGATGACCTCGGCGGCGGTGTACTACCACTTCTCCTCCAAGGACCAGGTCCTAGCGGCGGCCATGCGGGCGTTCGCCGCCGCGCTGCGCGAGCAGTTGCAGGCGATCACGGAGGCCCACGAACCCGGCTCGGACATCGGCGCGTCCGTCACCACGCTGCTGGCCTGGATGGGCGAGTACCGGTCCGCCGCCACCGTGTTCTTCGTGTCGTCGGCCGGCATGAGCCAGGACGCGGAGGCGCTCCGCCAGGAGAGCCGTACAGAGTTGCTGGAGGAGCTGGTACGGCTGATCCGCAAGGCCCGCACGTCCGTCACCGACGCCGAGGCGGCGGTGATCGGCCTGGGCCTGCTGGCGCTGCTGGAGACCGCGGCGATCTCGCAGGTCCGGGGTGACGACGTGTACCGGTCGCTGGGACACCGTTCCTTCGTCCGCGAGGTCGGCGATCTCGCGGAGCGGATCACCGACCCGGCCACCTAGGCCTCACGGGCTGCGGATACTTCGAATACTTCGAATACTCAAGACACTGCGGCTCACACCAGCAGGCGGAGGGGCCTGCTCAGCAACTCGCCGACCGTGCGCAGGTATTCGGCGGCGGGTGCACCGTCGACGGCACGGTGGTCGAAGGTGAGGCTCAGGGTGAGCACCCGCGTCCTCAGCGGCCTGTCGTCCACCCACTCGACACCGTCCCTGAGCCTGCCCACCCCGAGGATCCCGACATTGCCGGGATTGATCACAGGGGTGAAGAAGTCGACGCCGTAGCCGCCGAGCGAGGTGACGGTGAAAGTGGCCCCTTCCAGTTGGGCGGGGGAGATCCGCCCCTCGCGGGCGGCCTGGGCCAGAGTCTTCGACCGGCGGGCGATCTCGGGCAGCGGCAGCGTCACCGCGTCCTCGATCACGGGGACCATGAGGCCGCCCGGAACGGCCACGGCGAAGCCTAGGTGGATGCCGTCGAGCAGATGGACGCCGTCCTCCCGCACCGTCGCGTTGAGCAGCGGGTGCTCGCGCAGGGCGAGGGCGGCGGCCTTGAGCAGGAAGTCGTTGAGGCTGGGCACCGGCAGTTCGCTGTCGGCCCACTCCTCCTTGAGACGGTCCCGCAGGGACACCACGGCGTCCATCCGCACCTCGTAGCCGTGCGTCAGCTGAGCCATCTCCTGGAGGCTGGCGTGCATCCTGCGGGCGATGGTGCCGCGCATCCCGGTGAGCGGGAGGACGTCGCCGGGCTGCGGAGCCGCCGCGGTACGGCGGGCGGGCGCCGGGGTGACGGCGTCGAGGTCGGACCGGCGGATCCGGCCGCCGGGCCCGGTGCCGTTCACCTCGGAGAGGTCGATGTCCCGTTCCTTCGCCAGCTTGCGGACCAGCGGCGAGGAAGGGGTGCCGCCCGGCAGGACCGGAGCGACGACGTCGGCGGGGAGCGCCGCGAGGAACTCCTCCACGTCCTCGGAGACGATCCGGCCACCCGGCCCCGTGCCGCGTACGGCGGTGAGCTCGATGTCGGCGGCCCCGGCGACGCGCCGGGCGTTCGGCGAGGACAGCAGCCGGTGACCGTTGCCCTTGGCGGAGGGCGCCGCGGTGGCAGCGCCGGTCCGGGAAGCCACACCCGTGCTCGTGAGGGGCGACGGGGCGCCCGTACCCACAGCGCCGCCGGCGGCAGGAACGGCGGTCGCAACCCCGCCGCCCCCGTCCGGGGCAGGCGCGGCCGTCGTACCCGCACCGCCGACGCGGGCGGGCGGCGCGCCCAGGCCCACGGGGCCGCCGTTCAGGGCGGAACCTGCGACCGGGTCCGCGCTGGACCCGGACCCGGCGGGCATCGGCGTACCCCCCGGGTCCGGTGGCTGCTCGCCCTCGGCGAGCAGCCAGCCGATGAGTGCCCCGGCCGGCAGGGTGGCGCCCGCCGGGACCACAGGATGGAACAGTCCCCCGGCCTCCGCCTCGACATCCACGTCGACCTTGTCGGTGGCCAGCCGCAGCAGCGCGTCGCCCTCGGCGACGACCGTGCCGGTGGGCACCAGCCATTCGTCGATCGTGCCTTCCTGCATGGTCAGGCCGATCTTCGGCAGCAGAACCTCGACCGCCACGTCCGTCACGACCTTTCGAGGAGACGCCGGCAGCCCTGAGCGATACGGGCGCGATCGGGCACGTACGCCTTCTCCAGGACCGGGGAGAAGGGGACCGGTGAGAAGGGGGCGCCGATACGCAGGACCGGCGCGTCCAGGTAGTCGAAGACCACGTCCTGGATCTGGGCGGCGATCTCCGCCCCGAGCCCGCCGAAGGTGACGGCCTCGTGCACGACGAGCACCCGGTTGGTGCGGCGGACGGAGGCGAACATCGTCTCGGTGTCCAGCGGCTGCACGGTCCGGGGGTCGATCACCTCTATCTCCACGCCTTCGGCGGCGAGCTCGTCGGCCGCCGCGAGGGCCTCCCCCACCATGCGGCCGAGGGCGATCACGGTGACGTCGGAGCCCTGCCGCGCGGTGTGCGCCTGTCCCAGCGGGATGCCGTAGATCTCCTCGGGCACCTCACCGGTGCTGCCGAGCAGGACCTTGTTGAGCATCACGACGACCGGGTTGTCGTCCCGGATGGCCGAGACGGTCAGGCCCTTGGCGGTGTACGCGTCGCTCGGCATCACCACCTTGAGGCCGGGCACATGGGCCAGCCAGGCCTCCAGGCTCTGACTGTGCTGGGCCGCCGCGCCGAGGCCGGCCCCGGAGGCGGTGGTGATGGTGAGCGGCACGGACAGCGCGCCGCCGAACATGTACTTCATCTTGGCCGCCTGGTTGACGATCTGGTCCAGACAGACGCCGATGAAGTCCATGAACATCAGGTCGACGACGGGCCGCAGCCCCCGGGCGGCGGCTCCCACACCGAGACCGACCAGGGCGGCTTCGGAGATCGGGGTGTCGATCATGCGGCGGGGCCCGAACTCGTCGAGCAGGTTGTCGAACATGCGGAACACTCCGCCGTATCCGGCGACGTCCTCGCCTGCGACGAACACGTTCTCGTCCTCGCGCATGGCCTGCGCGAGGCCCTCGTTGAAGGCCTTGACGTAGGTGAGTTTGCGCGTGGCGACGGCCGGCGCTTCGTCGGTGGTGGTCGTAACGGTCATGGCGGTCATCCCGAGTAGACGTTGAGCAGCAGGTCGGCGGGGTCGGGCAGCGGGCTCGCCTCGGCGTACGCGACGGCTTCCGCGATCTCGTCGCGGGTGCGCTGCCATACGTCGTCCAGCTCCGCGCGGGTCGCGGTGCCGTCGGCGACCGCACGGGCCTCGATCAGGTCGATGGGGTCGCGGGTCCTCCACTCGGCGACCTCCTCGTCCGAGCGGTAGGGGTGCCGCAGACCCTTGACGCCCTGGTGGTCGAAGAAGCGGTAGGTCTTGGCCTCGATCATCATCGGGCCCTCGCCGCGCCGGGCCCGTTCGACGGCCTCGACGGCGGCTCGGTGGACGGCGACCGCGTCCATGCCGTCGACGATCACGCTGGGCATGCCGTATGCGGCGGCCCGGTCGGCGACGTCGGTGAGCAGCATGTGCCCGGACTGCGGGGTGAACTCGGCGTAGCCGTTGTTCTCGCAGACGAAGACCACGGGCAGGCCCAGGATCGCGGCCATGTTGGCGCCCTCGTGCCAGGCGCCGATGTTGGTGGCGCCGTCACCGAAGAAGGTCACGGCGACGTTGTCCTCGCCCTTGTAGCGGGCGGCGAAGGCGGCGCCCACGGCGATCGGGACACCGGCTCCGACGATGCCGTTGGCACCGAGCATGCCGCGGGTGAGGTCGTTGATGTGCATGCTGCCGCCGCGGCCGAGGCAGGCGCCGGTGACCCGGCCGTACAGCTCCGCGTACATCTCGCGGAAGCCGACACCCTTGGCCACGGCGTGTCCGTGGCCACGGTGGGTGGAGGTGATCTGGTCGTCGTCGCGCAGGGCTGTCATCACTCCGGCGGCCACGGCTTCCTGGCCGACATAGAGGTGCAGGAATCCGGGCAGCTTGCCCGCCTCCATGAGTTTGCCCGCCTCGGTCTCGAACAGCCGGATGCGCACCATGCGCTCGTGCAGGTCCTTGATGACCCGCGGGCTGATCTGTTCGTTGACCGGCGGGTTCACCTGCGGGGTTACCTGCGGGTTGACCTGCGGGGATTTCTTTGACGCCGTCGACGCTCGTTGAGCCATCGTCCGCCCCTTCGTCCGAGGGAGGTTGCCAAGCAATCGGACTTACTTGTGCTGGTCTACAGTAACCAGCTTGGGGCACCTTACTGAACAGCGTCTCTAATTACTACGCCCAGGACCAGGGTTGCCGCCCCGCGCGTCCACCAACTCCACGACATTGCCCTCCGGATCAGCCCAGAAGCTGATCCGCCGGCCGTGCGCGAGGACGACGACCGGGTCCGACAGAGGCCGGGCACCCGCGGCCCGCAGCGCAGCCACCACCGGGTCCAAGTCGTCCAGATGGAAGGTGAGATACGCCAGCCCCGGACGCCCGGCCGACAAGGGCGGCGCATACGCTGAGACCGGGACCGATGCCTGGTCCGACCGGGGAAGGATCAACTTGACGCACCCCCCGGACGGCACCCTCAGCCAGACCACCAGGAGCTCGCCGCCGAGCCCGGCCGGACCGCCGATCGACTCCGGCACGCGTGAGCGGCGCTCGACCCGACAGCCGATCACCTCGCAGTAGAAGCGCTCCATCGGCCGCACATCCCGTACCACCACTCCCACCTCGAACGGCAGGGTCATGACCATCACACCCACCCCCATGGAACACCGGGCGACGACTTCGACACTTTCTATTGACAGAGCACACTAAGTCCTGTTGTCGTTTCGGACACAACCCAGCCGTCGCATTCCGAAGCCGGTCACCGGCTCGCGGCTGGAAGGATTGTGAGGACATCGTGGTCCAGACCAGTTCGCCGGAGATTCGGGAACCAGGTACTGAGCTCAGGTCGCCGGCCTCGGCACCGTCTGCTGCCCCGACCCCCGAATACTCGTCGTGGATCAGCCAGGACCGGTCCACCGACGCGGCGTCCGAGACGATGCGGCGGGAGGCCGCCGAGCTCGTCGAGCGGGTGATGGCGCACTACCTCGCCAACACCACGCACGAGGCGGACGGCCAGTGGACGGAACCCGTGGCCAACTACCTCGACGCCGACCGCTGGCAGCGCGAGACGGACGCCGTGCACCGGAGCGTCCCCCTTCCGCTCGCCATGTCGGCCGAGCTGCCCGGGCCGAACACCTACAAGGCGATCGACGTGCTCGGCATCCCCGTGCTGATCACCCGCGACCGGCAGGGCACCGTGCACGCGATGATCAACGCGTGCCGGCACCGGGGAGCCAAGCTCCTCGAACCCGGCTGCGGGGTCTCGAAGCGGATCACCTGCCCGTACCACTCCTGGTCCTACGACCTGGCCGGGGAGCTGCGGGGCGTGTACGCCGAGAAGACCTTCGGCGAGGTTCCGCGCGAGGGCCGCAGCCTCGTCCGGCTCCCGGCCGGGGAACGCGCGGGCATCGTCTTCGTCTCACTGGACCCGGCGGCCGAACCCGACCTGGACGACTGGCTGGGCGATCTGCTGCCGCTGCTCGAGGGCCTCCGGCTGGCGGAGTGCCACCACTATTCCACCAGCGCCCTGACCAGTCCCAACTGGAAGGTCACCCTCGACGGGTATCTGGAGACGTACCACTTCGCCTCGCTGCACCCGAAGACGGTGTTCGAGACGAACCTCTCCAACATGATGGCCCACGACACCTGGGGCCCCCACCAGCGCATCGCGCCCGCCCTGCGCCCCATCGCGCAGGCGGTCGACCTGCCGCCGGACCAGCGGGACCCCGGGGAGTGTGTCGGCCCCATCTACTGGCTCTTCCCGGGCCTCGCGATCGCCGGCGGCTGGCGCCAGAAGATCGCCGTGTCCCTGGTGCTCCCCCGGACGGCGACCGAGTCGGTGACCCAGCAGATCATCCTGCTGCGGGAACCGGCGGTCACCGACGAGGAACGCCAGGTCGCCGACAGGTTCGGCGAGTGGTTCCACGAGGTGGTCCGTGACGAGGACTACGCGACCACCTACGGAGTCCAGCAGGGCCTGAAGGCCCTGGCCGGGACCGATTTCGTCTTCGGACGCAACGAGCCCGGACTCCAGCACCTGCACCGCACCATTCACCAGCACCTGGACAGTGGCGTCACAGCAGCCCCCAGAGCCGCCAGGTGAGCAACCAACAAGACTCGCGGGAGAACACCATGGTGGCTACGGGCAGCCTCGACGGACGTGTCGCGGTGATCACGGGCAGCACGCGCAGTATCGGCCGCGCCATCGCCGAGGCCTTCCTGACCGACGGCGCGACGGTCGTGGTCAGCGGCCGCAGCGAGGTCAAGGGCAAGCAGGCCCTGGAGGAGATGGGCGCCGGGGACCGGGCCGTCTTCCACCCCTGCGACGCGAACAGCCAGGAGGACATCGAGGGCCTCGCCGACTTCGCCGCCGAGCGCTTCGGCAGGCTCGACATCTGGGTCAACAACGTGGGCGGCAGCTCCGGCTTCGCCCCGATCCACCAGCTCAGCGACGAGGCGTGGCACGACGCCCTCAACCTGAACATCAACGGCTACTTCTACGGCACCCGCCGGGCACTGCCGAAGATGCTGGAGGGCGGCTGGGGCCGCATCATCAACATCTCGTCGGTGGAGGGCAAACAGGCCAACAAGCCCGCGATCAGCCACTACATCACCAACAAGCACGCCATCCACGGCCTGACCAAGGCGACCGCCTTCGAGTACGGCACCCAGGGCATCACCTGCAACGCCATCTGCCCCGGCGCCGTCGACACCGACCTCATGCGGGCCGCGGGCCCCGCCGCGGCGGAGGCCGAGGGCATCTCGTACGAGGAGTGGCTGGGCCGGTTCGCCGAGCATGCCGCCACCAAGCAGATCACCACGGTGGAGCAGGTCGCGGCGGTCGCCTCGCTGCTCGCGAGCGAGGCGGGCTCGGGTATCACCGGCACGCTGATCAGCGTCGACGGCGGTACGGCACAGTGGTAGGCGGGGCAGCGGCAGACGGGCCAGGCGCGGGTACGGACGGCGGGAGACCTCGGTCATGAAGAGCTGGATCACGGACTGGCAGCGCAGTGAGCGGCTGCCGCACTACACCCGGGCCAACGCGGGCGAGACCCTGCCGGACCCCGCCAGCCCGCTGGGCTGGACGCTGGTCTGGGGGCGCGGCCTGCAGGGCTGGCGCAACGGCTTCGTCGGGTTCGGCATCTACCGCGAGGAGGAGGTGGCCGGCCCACGGCCGCCGTTCGTCGGCATGTTCGGCGGCCACTTCTATCTGAACCTGTCCCACATGCGGCTGTTCGGCATCCGCATGGGCCAGACGGCGGACCAGATCGACGCGGCCTTCGTCGGTCAGCGCTCCGACACACCGGTGTACGTGGCGCACCCTGACGACCAGGACGAGGAGCTGACCGGCAAGGCGGGCGCGACGCTCGGGCGGATGCTCGGCCAGGCCGGCTTCCCGGAGGCCGACGCGGACCGGGTCCGGTTGCGCGCCCTGCGCCACTCGCGCCCCGACCTGACAGCGCTGTCCGACGCCGAACTGGTGGCGTACGCAAGGTCGTTGCTGGACGAGGTCGAGACGACCTTCCAGCGGCACGTCGAGTCGTCACTGCCCGCGTCCGTCGGACCGGCGATCCTGGGCCCGCTGTGCGCGAGCGTGGACCGCCCCGGCGCCATGCTCGACCTGATCGGCGGTCTCGGCGACGTCGACTCCGCCTCGCCCTCGACGGGGCTGTGGACGCTGTCCCGCCAGGTGTCGGCCTCGGCCGAGCTGACCGCGCTGTTCGACCGTGGCACGGCCGCGGTGGAGGAGGCGCTCGACGCCGCGACCGGGGACCTGAAGGCGTTCCGTGATTCCTTCGAGGAGTTCCTCGCGGAGTCCGGCGACCGCGGCCCCAACGAGTGGGACATCCACGCGCTGTCCTGGGAGGCGGCGCCCGTCCAGGCGCTGGCCCTGGTCGACCGGATCCGGCACAGCGCCGACGACGACTCCCCGGCCGCCCGCCGGACACGGCTGACCGAGGGGCGCGAGCGGACGGCGCGGGAGATCCGGGCCGCGCTGCCCGAGGAGACGCAGCCCATGTTCGACGCCGGCATGCACGCCTCCCAGGTGTGGATCCCGGCCCGCGAGCGCACCAAGGCGAACTGCGTCACCGTCGTCAACGAGATCCGCATGGCCGTACGGGAACTCGGTCGCCGCGGGGTCGAGGCGGGGCTCTTCGCCCGGCCCGAGGACGTGATGATGCTGCTGGACACCGAACTCGACGACTATGTCGCCGCCCCGGAGTCCTTCGGTCCCGTCATCGCACAGCGGCTCGAGGAGTACGCGGGCCTGTACGAGCTGGAGCCGCCGTTCTTCGTCGCCGAGGACGCGCAGACCGAGGTCGACACCTGGCCGCGCCGCGCCGAGGAACGCACCCCGGCGGCCGTCGAGGGCGATGTGCTCGGCGGTGTGGGCGGCAGCCACGGCACGTACACCGGCAGGGTGCGGGTGGTCACCGACCCGGCCTCGTGCGAGGCGCTGGAGCCCGGCGAGGTGCTGGTCGCGCCGATCACGGACGCGGCCTGGACCCCGCTGTTCCTGGTCGCCGGCGCGGCCGTCGTGGATGTGGGCGCGCTCAACAGCCATGCCGTGGTGGTCTGCCGTGAGCTGGGCATCCCGGCCGTGATCTCCGTCGAGAGCGGGACGCGACGGCTGCGGGACGGCATGGTGATCACGGTCGACGGCGAGCGGGGCACGGTCACCGTGGACAGTGTCCCGGTGCCGCTCGGCAGCTGAGTACTCCGCGGGCCCGTCGCTGCTTTCCCCGTCAGCGGCGGGTCCGCGGTCACGATCGCGAGAGGAAACGCGTGACTCCCATGGCTGAGGAAATCATCGTCGCCGGCTGGATGGACTACGAGCCCGGCGACCGCGACACGATGCTGGGGCATCTCGTCGCACTGGGGCACCGTACCCGCGAGGAGGAGCCGGGCTGTCTCGACTACGCCATGACGGCGGACCCCGGCGACGAGCGGCGTATCAGGGTGTATGAGCGGTGGGTCTCGCAACTGGCCCTCGACGAGCACTTCGGCACCCCGCACATGAAGGAGTTCAGGGCGGCGTCGGCCGGGCTGACCCGGGTGGGCGTCTCGTTGGAGGTCCACACGGTCGCCGAGTCCCGGCCCATGCGCTGAAACGGCTGAAGCGGCGCCCCCGATGGGGGCGCCGCTTCAGCCGTTTCAGTCCGCCAACCGCACCAGCATCTTGCCGACGTTGCCCCCGCCGAGGAGGGACAGCAGCGCCCCCGCCGCGTTCTCCAGGCCGTCAACGACCGTCTCGCGCGCGGTGATCCGGCCCTCGGCGAGCCAGCCCGCGACCCGTTGCTCGAACTCCGGCCGCAGGTCGTCATGGTCGCGGACGATGAAGCCGCGCAGGGTGAGCCGCTTGAGGACCGCCTGGATCAACTGGTTGATGTCGGCGGACCGTTGGCCGGCCGGTCGGTCACCGCCGAACTGCGACATCATGCCGCACAGGGCGACCCGGCCACCCGTGCGCAGCGCGTGCAGGGCGGCGGCGAGCTGCTCACCGCCGACGTTGTCGAAGTACACGTCGATGCCGTCGGGCGCCAGTCGGGCCAGCGCGTCACGCACCGGCTCGGCACGGTAGTCGGCGGCGGCGTCGTAGCCGAACTCCTTCACCAGCAGGGCGCACTTGTCGGGCCCTCCGGCGGTCCCGACGACGCGTTCCGCACCCAGCAGCCGCGCGAACTGGCCGGCGGCGGTGCCAACGGCGCCTGCCGCCGCCGAGACGAGCACGGTGTCGCCGGGGCGCAGCTCCGCGATCCGGGTCAGACCCACGTAGGCGGTGAACCCGGTCTGCCCGAGCAGCCCCAACCAGGTGGGCAGCGGGGCGAGTCGGGGGTCGATGCGCCCCGCGCCGTCGGTGTCCGCCGCGTCCAGCACGGCCCGCTGCCGCCAGCCGAGCTGGTGGCGTACGTAGGTGCCTGGCGGCACTGCGGCGCAGCGGCTCTCCTCCACGACGCCGAGGGCGCGGCCGTCGAGCGGCGAGCCCGGGGTGAAGTTGTGCGTGTAGTGCTTCTCGGTGCTCTCCAGGCGCCCGCGCATGGACGGGTCGACACTCATGTAGAGGTTGCGCACCAGCAACTGCCCCTCGCCCAGGGGTGGCAGGGGTCGTTCCTCGACGGCGAAGTCGGTGGTGAGGGGTTCTCCGGCGGGCCGGCGCACCAGACAGACCACCCGGGTCGTACGAGGCCGCGTCACGGGATCACTGCTCCGGCTGCGGGGGCGTACGCCGCTGGGCGAGGCGGCCGACCCAGCCGGCCATCTGGAGGTCGGCGTGGCGCAGTTCGCCCGACTGCCACCGGGCCTGGAAGTCGAAGACGCCCTGCGCCCCGGTCCCGGGGTCGGTCACCTCGACCAGTCCGTCCTCGGTGAGCCGGTACACATGCCCGGTGAGCGGGTGGATCACTTGCTTGGGCACGGGGGCCTCACTCCTGCACTCGGCGGCGTACGCCGCGCTTGGTCACGGTCACCGGGCCCTCGACCCTGAGCCGGCAGGCGAGCCGGGTCAGGCCGTCCACCGGCCTGCGCAGGGCCTCGATGCCCTCGCGTTCCAGCGGGCCCACCGGGGAACAGTTCTCGGCGCCCTCCTCCACCTGGACGAAGCAGGTACGGCAGGTGCCCTTGCCGCCGCAGACGGTGGGCCAGCGGTAGCCGAGCCGTTGGGCGGCGGTGAACAGGTCCTCTCCGTCGAGGACTTCGAGCTCCTCGCCCAGGGGCCTGACCGCCACCCGGTGGGTCACTTGTCCATCCACTGGTCGAGCGTCCGGTTGAAGTGGCGGATGCGGCTCTCCTGGTAGTTGGCCAGTGTGATGCCGGGCTTGCGCATCGCCTTCAGACCCTGCTGGACGTAGGGCAGGTTCTCGCAGTCCTGGTCGAAGACCGGCCCGAGCACGCCGAGTTCGGGGATGTCGGCGAAGAGCATGTCCTCCGGTACCCAGCGGATCTTCGCCGGAGGCGGCGTCTCGCCGGGCTGCTTCGGGGACGACATGAAGATGATCTCGGCGGTGCAGGAGTCGGGGTCGAGGCCGTTGGGCTTGAACCGGTAGATGATGTTCGACTTCGCGCCGCCCCAGGGGTTGAAGTTGGGGAACAGCAAGTAGTTGATGGCGTCCATCAGTTCGGTGTCCGGAGTCGTCGAGAAGTCCTGCGTCGAGGTGGCCGCCAGTTGTGCGCGCATCCGCTCGGCGAGGACCTGGCGGGCGGTGCCGCCGGGCGGGACCGCCGGCAGTTCCTCGCCCTCCTGCATCACCAGGTCGCGGCCCTGGGCGGCGGCGTAGAACGCGCGTGAGTCGTAGAAGGTCTCCAGGACGTCCTGCTCCGTGACGGATTCCGCCACGTGCGGGCTGGGCGCGCCCTGGATGTTGATCATCCGGTTCCAGTTCGGCTGGTCCGCCATGACGTCGTACTGCGAGTTGGCGTCGGCGAGCCACGGCAGCATCTGCGGGTGGGTGGCGATCACATGGAAGGACTCGATGAAAGCGTCCTGCGCGACCTTCCAGTTGCAGGGCAGCACCTTGGCGATGTGCAGCGACTTGTAGCGGTTCTCCAGCGGCCAGATGTAGTACTCGTCGAAGGTGCCGCGGTAGCTGTCGAAGGACTCGGCGTACGGGTCCATGTTGATGAAGACGAACCCGCGCCAAGTGGCCACCTGGGCCTCGGGGAGGGCGAACTTCTCCGGGGTGACGTGCGGGAAGTCCCAGGCGCAGGGCGGGGTCTGCATCGTGCCGTCGAGGTTCCAGGCGAAGCCGTGGAACGAGCAGCGGAACTCGCCGACGTTGCCGCCGCTCGTACGCAGTTTGCGGCCCCGGTGCAGACAGACGTTGACGTAGGCCCGGATCTCGTCGGGGGCCGTGCGGACGACGATCAGGGAGTCGTCACCGATCTCGTAGACCTCGTGGTCGCCGACCTCGGGTATCTCGCTCTCCAGGCAGGCGAACTGCCACACGCGCCGCCAGACCTGCCGCATCTCGCGTTCGGCCCACTCCCGGGACGTGAAGCGGGCGGTGTCGATGTCCTCGCTGCCCAGGTGGTCGTTCCGCTCGAACCGCAGGGCGGGGGGAACGGGGCGGCTGTCCTGGTCGAGGTAGTCCTGGACGGTGGGCCCGGGGCACCGTGCGGTGGCCGGCTCCGATGTTGCGTCCATCATCTCTCCTCCGGCAGAAACTTTAGAGTGAGTGTAGTTACCAGTCGCGGCCGGGAGCAACACTCCTGCCGGTGACGAAGCCCGCTCCCCCCGAGGTCATGACCAGATTCCAGCGTAATCATGGAATTTCTTGCGGCGACCCTCTCCCCAAGCCCACTGAGGCGTGTCACACTCCGACCCACTTGAGGCTGTAGTGCCTCAAAAGTTTCTCGTCCTGGGACGACCTCTTTCCGTCCCGGCCCAGCCCCGCGGCGTTCCCGCCCGGAGCACCACAGAATCGGTCCGCCTGACCGAGCCGACCGCCGCGAACGCGGAAGCATCGCGGAAGCGACGCGGGTCTCGGCAGCGCAGGCGGCACACCTCGGGAGTACTCAACGATGAGTTCCAGACCCCGCCACGCGGTCCGCCGCGCGCTCACCGCGATCGTCCCTGTCACCTCCCTGCTCACCCTGGCGGCGTGCGGCAGCGGTACCACCCCCGCCGCCGACTCGACGCAGGCGGCGGCGCCGGGCTCCCCCGGCCTGACGGCGGCCCGCGCGGCCCTGGCGACGTTCTCCGAGCGCCCGGCCGCGATCTCCGTGACCCAGCCCGTCGGCAAGCCGATCCCCAAGGGCAAGAAGA
The DNA here is from genome assembly GCF_010548275.1 of Streptomyces sp. SID12488. Classification (GTDB taxonomy): domain Bacteria; phylum Actinomycetota; class Actinomycetes; order Streptomycetales; family Streptomycetaceae; genus Streptomyces. Next base: position 123,596 of record NZ_JAAGLT010000020.1, on the reverse strand, counting down.
TCGACTTCATCCTCTGCGGCGTCCAGTCCTGCAAGGATCTCGCCGACTTCTTCACCGAGGCAGCCGGGGAACTCGGCTGGCAGGTGAAGCAGATCGCCACCCAGGGCACCCCGGAGTCCGTCCAGGCCGCCTACGAACAGGCCCTGCGCGACAAGCCGGACGCCGTCATCGCCTCCGGCTTCCCGCGTGCCGTCTACGCCAAGCAACTGGAGCAGCTGAAGGCCGCCGACATCCCCGTCATCCAGTCGAACGCCGACGACGTGGTCGGCGACGGCATCTCGCTGCTGAAGAACGGACCGGACGACGTCGGCATCCAGGGCCAGATGCTCGCTTCATGGGTGGTGTCGAACAGCGGCGCCAAGGCGGACACCGTGTACTTCGATCTGCCGGCGTACACGATCCTCAAACCCGTCAAGGACGCCTTCGCGGCCAAGTACAAGGAGTGGTGCACCGGTTGTGGGCTGGACAACGTGGACGTGCCGATCACCTCGGTGGGCAAGGACATGCCGGACCGGGTGGTGTCGTACCTCCGCTCGCACCCGAAGGTGACCCATGTCGTCTTCTCGCTGGGTCTGCTCAACGTGGGCGTGCCGGCCGCGCTGAAGACCGCCGGTGTCACCGGTAAGCGCATCGTCGTCAACGTCGGGGACGCACAGAACTACCAGTACATCCAGGGCGGTCTCACCGACGGCGCGATGGCGCTGAACTCGCACGAGACGGCGTGGCTCCAGGCCGACGCGCTGGCCCGGCACTTCACCGGCCAGTCCATGGACGTGGACCAGCAGGCGGCCCTGCCCAACCTGCTCGTCACCAAGGACAACCTGCCCTCGGCCGACGGCGACTTCCCGATCGTCGAGGACTACCAGAAGCAGTTCAAGGCGCTGTGGGGACTGAGTTGACCGGGACCGTGCGGACCGGTCCGGTGCTGCGGGTGGCCGCCCTGTCGAAGAGATTCGGCGGCACCCAGGCCCTCGACGACGTCGACCTCGAGGTCGCGCCCGGCGAGATCCATGCCCTGATCGGGCCCAACGGCTCCGGCAAGTCCACCCTGATCAAGATCCTCGCCGGCTACCACCACGCGGAGCCGGGCGCGGTGGCCGAACTCGACGGCGAGCCCTTCGACCTCGGCCAGGTCACGGCCTCCCGTCACGACCGGCTCCGCTTCGTCCACCAGGAGCTGGGCTTGGTGGGCGAGTTGAGTGCCATCGACAACCTCGCCCTCAGTCACGGCTTCGCCCGCACGGCGCTGGGCAACATCCGCTGGCCCGAGATGGAGAAACGGACGCGCGCCCTCGTCGAGCGGTTCGGCCTCGGCATCGACGTACGCCGGCCCCTGTCGATGGCTACTCCCGTCCAGCGCACGGTGGTGGCCATCGCCGCCGCGCTCCAGGGCTGGGAGGGCCGGCGCGGTGTCCTCGTGCTCGACGAGCCGACCGCCGTACTGCCCCCCGGTGAGGTGGCCCGGCTGTTCGACATCGTGCGGGAGGTCCGCGACGCCGGGGCCGGCGTGCTGTACGTCTCGCACCGGATGGACGAGATCTTCGCGCTCGCCGACCGGGTCACCGTGATCCGCGGCGGGCGCCGGATCGCCACCCGCCCGGTCTCCGAACTCACTCCGCGCACGCTGGCGGAGCTGATGGCGGGCGAGGAGATGGAGACCGACCACCGTCCGGCGCCTCCTTCGGGTGTCGCCGCCGAACCCGTACTGGAGGTCCGCGACCTGTGGGCCGGTCCGCTGCGGGGCGTCGGCTTCGATCTGGCCAGGGGTGAGCGCCTCGGCATCACGGGCCTGGTCGGCTCTGGCCACGAGATCGTGCCGTACGCGGTGTGCGGCGCCCACTCCGGGCGGGTCAGCGGCAGGCTGCGGCTGCCGGAACGCTCGGAGCGGTGGACCGAGGCGCGTGACGCCCACGGCCTGGGCCTTCCCCTGGTCCCGGCGGACCGGGCGGGCGAGGGGGTGATCGGCGACTTCTCGGTCGGCGAGAACCTCACCCTGCCGCTCCTCGACCGGCTGCGCGCCCGTTCCGGACGGCTGCGCCGCCGCCGCGAGTCCGCTTTGGCGGAGGACTGGATCCGGCGGGTCGGCGTGCGCACGGCCGGTCGCGGGGCCAGGATCACCACGCTCAGCGGCGGCAACCAGCAGAAGGTCGTCATGGCCCGCTGTCTGGCCCAGCGCCCACCCGTACTGACGCTGTGCGAGCCCACGGCGGGCGTGGACATCGCCACCCGCCTCCAGCTGTACGACCTGATAGAGCGCCAGGCCGACGAGGGCATGGGCGTCATCGTGGCGTCCTCCGACACACAGGACCTGCTCGCGCTGTGCACCCGCGTCCTGGTGGTACGGGACGGCCGGATCGCACGGGAGATCAGCGGCCGGGACATCACCGAGTCGGCCCTCGTGCACGCCATGGAAGGAACCGAGTGACATGCGTACTGGAACGCACCGGCTGACATACGCCCTGGAAGGAACCGGCTGACATGACGTCCACCCCGACCCGGGCGGCGGAGCTCCCGCCGTCCGCTCCGGAGAGCACCGCTGTGCCCATGCCCGAGGCAGTGGTCCGACGGGCGGTGACTGCCCTGTCGTTCCGCAACATCGGCGCCGTGTACGTGTGGCTGGTCATCGTCGTGCTCTTCTCCGTGTGGGCGCCGGACACGTTCCCGACCACCATCACGGTCAAGCAGGTGCTGAACGGCAACGCCGTGGCGGGCCTGGTGGCACTCAGCGTCGTACCGCCGCTGGCCGCACGGGTCTTCGACCTGTCGATCGCCTTCACCATGTCGCTCACCAGCGTGCTGACCGCGCATTTCATGGTCTCCACCGGACTCGGGCCCGGCACGGCCATCGCCCTGGCGATGGCCGCCGCGCTGCTGGTCGGAGTCGTCAACGGAATCGTGGTGGTGGTGCTGCGCGTCGACTCGTTCATCGCCACCCTGGCCACCGGCGCGCTGATCCAGTCCCTGATCACCATGGTCACCAACGACAGCTCGATCACCGGTGTGCAGCTGCTCGCCAAGCCGTTCGCGAGCATCGCCCAGCTGGACGTGGGCGGCGTCACCCTGCCGGTGCTGTATCTGCTGCTCGCCGCCCTCGCCATCTGGTTCCTGCTGGAACACACCGCCACCGGGCGCCGGTTGTACGCGACCGGCTTCAACGCCGACGCGGCCCGGCTGCAGGGCGTGCGCACCGACCGGCTGCGCTTCCTGACCCTGGTGGCCTCCGCGCTGCTCTCCGGTTTCGCCGGCGTCGTCTTCGCGTCCGCGGTCGGCTCCGGTTCACCGACCGCGGGCACCCCGTATCTGCTGTCGGCCTACGCCGCCGCGTTCGTCGGGGCGACCCAGTTGCGCGCGGGCCGCTTCAACGCCTGGGGCACGGTCCTGGCGGTCCTCCTGCTCGGCACGGGCATCACCGGACTCGGCCTCGCCACCAGCGCGCAATGGGCCGCGAGCCTGTTCACCGGCTCTGTCCTCATCGTGGCGCTGGTCCTCACGGGCGGCCGGATCGCCTTGCCGGCGGTGCTGCGCCGCAGGACGGGGACCCGACCGGACACCAGCGCCACCAGTAAGGAGAGTTGAGGATGAAGGCTGTGCAGTACCGGCGGATCGGGCACGCCCCCGAGGTCGTCGAGGTACCGGTGCCCGAACCCGGCCCGGGCCAGGTGCTGTTGAAGGTGACGGCGGCGGGGATCTGCCACTCCGACCTGGCGGTGATGGGCTGGCCGGAGGAGCAGTTCCCCTACCCGCTACCGATGGCACTCGGCCACAACGGCCGTGCGGTGGTGCTGCCGCACGGTTGAGCGCGGCTCGGGGGCCCAGCGACTATTTCGCCCCCGCCGCCCCTACCCGTCCCATCCCGTCCTCGGGGGCGCTGCCCCCGAACCCCCGCTCCTCAAACGCCGGAGGGGCTGGATATTCAGCCCGTCCGGCGTTTGAGGACGAGGCCCCTTCAGGGCCGAAAGCGGGGGTCTGGGGGCGCAGCCCCCAGGGACGGGACGGGTAGGGGCGGCGGGGGCGAAAACCCACCGGCCGCCACCCCCCGCTCGACGCACCGCCGCAGCACCGTCAGGAACTCCGGCGTCTGCCACGGCCCCGCATCCACCCGCCCGGTGTCGCCCACACCCAGGTCCTGCATGTCGTAGCGCCCCCGGCAGTGGCCGAGGGTGAAGTAGCAGACCTCGCCGAGACCGTGCCGCCTGAGATACAGCACCGGTCGCGGCGCGTTGTCGAGCGCCGCCGTGTCGCCCTCGGCGAAGCCGCGGCACGGGCCCGTGTACTCGGCGTGCAGCAACACCTCCAGCTCCCCGTGCAGCTCACACACGTACAGCTCGTCGGTGACCGTGAACGGCCCGATCCCGGCGACGAGCGGATGGTCGGGCCGGGTCACCCGCACCTCGTACGGCGCGATCGGCGGGTGGGCGAGGAACTGACTGCCGAGCACTTCGGCCAGCTCCCCCAGGAGCCGTGGAGTCGTGAACACCCGCGGCCCGTCACTCGTCGACGAGCCGGTCACCTCGATCACCGAGTTGGTGCCGTGCAGGGCGAGCCAGCGCCCGCCCCGCTCGACGAACCGCGCCAGTGCGGCCCGTTGCGCCGGGCGGGGCCGGACGTCGCAGGTGTAGGTGACCAGCAGGTCGGCCCGATCGAGGGCGGGCACGCAGTCGTAGTCCTGGTACACCGTGGTGCGCACCCGAGGATGCTCGCCGAGCAGCTCCAGCAGCCGCAGCCGCGCGTGGTCGAAGTCGTGCCACCGGCCGCCGCAGACGAGCACGGCGTCCAGGCGGCCGGCCGGGCCCGCCACGGCTCAGTACTGGACGCGGGTGAGCAGCCCGCCGTCCACCACGAGGTTGACTCCGACAACGAAGGAGCCGGTCCGCCCGAGCAGGAAGGCCACCGCGGCGGCGACGTCCTCCGCGCTGCCGTAACGGCCGATCGGCAGCTTGGCGAGCACCTCCTCGTACACCTCCGGGCGGCTGGTACGGATGGTCTCCCAGGCGCCGCCGGGGAAGTCGATCGGGCCGGGCGAGACGGTGTTGACGCGGATGCCCTTGGGCGCGAGGGAGTGTGCGAGGGCCGAGGCGTGCTGGACGACGGCCGCCTTGAGGGCGGAGTACGAGTTCGCGCCGGCCGGGCGCGCGGTGTCGGAGGCGTTGGTGGTGCCGATGGCCACGACGGCGGCCCGGTCGGAGGCCTCCAGATGCGGCAGGGCCGCCTCGACGAGTCCCGCGAACGGGATCAGATCGCCGCGCAGGCTGGCTTCCCAGGACTCGGGGCCCTTCACGTTGCCCGCCGACACATTGGACACCAGCAGGTCGAGCCCGCCGAGTTCACCGGCCGCCCGCTCCACGAAGCCCGCGAGCGCGGCCGGGTCGGTGACGTCGACCGCCTCCGCGAAGACGACGGCCCCCTCGCCGCGCAGTTCGGCGGCTGCCTTGGCCAGACCTTCCTCACCCCGGGCGCACAGGGCCAGCGCGCAGCCCTCGGCCGCCAGTGTTCCGGCGATCGCCCGGCCGATGCCCCGGCTCGCGCCGGTCACCAGCGCCTTCGCGCCTGTCAGTCCCAGATCCATCGATGTCACTCCTTCGTGAGATGAGTCTTCTAGTTGCCGGGAAGCTGCGAGAACGGCGCCCGGTCCACCCGCGGCTCCGGCGGCAGCTTCAGCACCCGTTCGCCGATCAGGTTGCGCTGGATCTGGTCGGTGCCTCCGGCCAGCCGGTAGCCGGGGGCACCGAGCAGATGCTGGGTCCAGGCGAAGGTGCCGGGTTCCCCGGTGTCGGCGCTGATGCGCGCTCCCAGCAGCTCGGCGGCGACCTGTCCCGTACGGGTGAGCAGGTCGGAGGCCATGAGCTTGGTCAACGACGCTTCGGGCCCCGGCCGGCCGCCGGAGGCGCTCGTCCTGGCGACCCGGTCGACGGTGGCCGCGCGCAGGGCGGCACGTACGTACAGGTCGGCGAGGCGCTGGCGGACCAGCGGGTCTGCGGTGCGGTCGAGCGAGCGGGCGAGCGCGAGCACGTCCGTGAAGGTGCCGCCCTTGCGTCGGTTGCCGCTTCCGGAGGCGGTCCGTTCGAAGGCGAGGGTGGTGGTGGCGACCTCCCAGCCCTGGCCCGGGCGCCCGATCCGGAGCCGGTCCGGGACGCGAACACCGCTGAGGAACACCTCGTTGAAGGAGGCGCCGCCACTCATCTGCCGGATGGGGTGCACCTCCACCCCGGGGGCGTCCATCGGGACCAGGAACGCGGTGATGCCGGCCTGTTTGACGACATCCGGGTCGGTACGGGCGAGCAGCAGGCCGTAGTCGGCGAACTGGGCGCCCGAGGTCCACACCTTCTGACCGTCGATCACCCACTCTCCCCCACTCTCGGCTTCGCTCGACCGGAAGGTGCCCCCACCCCCTTCCTGGCGAGCGCGGGTGCGCACGCCCGCGAGGTCGGATCCGGCACCGGGCTCGCTGAAGAGCTGGCAGGCCAGCAGGTCGGTGCGCAGGAACGCCCGGGCGTGCTCGTGGAGTTGCTCGTCCGTCCCGAACAGGGAGACGGCCATCGCGACCAGTCGCACGGTGACGCTGATCAGCTCGGTGGACGGCGGCACCTCGAAGGCGGACTCCTCCTGCGCGAAGACGGCCACGTGGGCGGCGGTCAGGCCCGCGCCGCCCTTGTCCACCGGGAGGGTCAGCGCCTGATAGCCCGCGTCGAAGCGGGCCCGCTGGTAGGCGCGGCAGCGCTCCAGCAGCAGGCGTTCCTCGTCCTCGGGGAGGTTGTGGAACACGGCGAGATCGGCGGCTTCCGCAGCGGCCTCCGGTGCTCGCGCCGGTTCCAGCACGGTGGCCAGCCACTGCCGGACCTGTGTTCGCCATGCGTCCGGATCGGGCTGGGACATGACTCCTCCTCGGTCACTTACCAGACGACAGATGCAGTAACGGGGAGTGGCGGTGCGCGCCTATCCCGCTGAAACATGCGGGAATACCTCCGTCTGGGATCAGAGTGTTCCGTACTTTCTTGATAAACGCTACAGTCTCCGCATCCCCTCTCCCCTCGAATCGGGAGAGGCCCGCGGAGCCGCCGGAGGAGCCATGTCGCTGCTGCCACTCGACCGTCGCGCCCAGGAGACACCCGACGAACCCGCCCTGGCGGACGACCTGGGCGTGCTGTCCTGGTCCGCCCTCGCCGACCAGGTGGCGCGGGCTGCGGTCCGGCTGCTGGAGTTCGCGCCGGGCCAGGGCGACCGGGTCGCCGTCCTGGGTGACAACGCCATCCCGACGCTCGTGGCCCATCTGGCGGGTCTGCGCGCCGGAGTGGGGACCGTGGCCGCGTCCCGGAACCTCACGTCGGGCGAGCTCGTCGACCAGATCATCGACGCGGGCGTGACCGGGATCATCGCCGGACCCGTCGGCGCGGGCGCCGCCCTCGACGCGGCCCGGGAACTGGGTCTGCCGGTCGTGACACACGGCACCCCGGAGACCGGGCACGCCTTCGACTGGGAACTGTGGCTGGCCGCCGCCCCCGCCGGGCGCTCCCTCCCGACGGACAGGCCCGCCCGGCCCCCGCTCGTCTACACCTCGGGCACCACCGGACGGGCGCGCGGCACCGAGGTGCGCTGGGTCGGCGGCCCGGTCGCCGACAGCTCCGCCTACCTCGCCGCGATGTCCGCCCGGCCCGGATTCCCGCCGGGAGCCCACCTGGTGTGCGGCCCCCTCCAGCACAACGCGCCGCTGACCTCGCTGCGCCACCTCGCCGCCGGTCAGCCGGTGGTCGTCCTCGGCAGATACGACGCGGAGACGTTCCTCAGCCGGGTGCAGCAGTGGCGGGTCTCCTCGACGGTGATGGTGCCCACCCACTTCCAGCGCCTGCTCGCCCTCCCGGACGAGGTCCGCGCCCGGTACGACGTGTCCAGCCTGGAGCAGGTCTCCCACACCGGCTCCGCGTGTCCCCCGGACGTGAAGCGAGCCATGATCGACTGGTTCGGGCCGGTGCTGACCGAGTCGTACGGCGCCAGCGAGGCGGGAACGGTGGCCCGCATCAGCAGCACCGAGTGGCTGGCGCACCCGGGCTCCGTCGGGCGGGTCCGGCCCCCGTTCGAGGTGCTGGTCACGGACGACGCCGGCGAGCAACTGCCCTCCGGGGAACGCGGGTTGCTGGCCTTCCGGGCACCCGACGACCAGGGCGTCCGCTACCACGCGGACCCTGCCAAGACCAAGGCCGCCTATCTCTCCCCCGGCGTCTTCACGCTCGGCGACATCGGCTATGTCGACGCGGACGGCTTCATCTTCATCACCGACCGGGCCGCCGACGTCGTGGTCTCCGGCGGCGTGAACCTGTATCCGGCCGAGAGCGAGGCGGTCCTGAGGCAGCATCCGGCGGTCGTCGAACTCGCGGTGATCGGCGTGCCCGACCCGGACTTCGGCGAGGCGCTGCGGGCGCTGGTCGTGGCGGCGGGAGACGAACCGCCGGCCGACGAGCTGGACCGGTTCTGCCGCGAGCGCCTCGCCGCCTACAAGTGCCCGAAGTCGTACGAGTTCGTTCCCGAACTCCTGCGCAACGCGATGGGCAAGCTCGACAAACGCGCGATGCGCCGCCCCTACTGGAGCTCGGAACGGACCATCGCCGGCTGAGCTTCCCCTCCCCCGACCTGTACGAAGGATCGTCCATGACCGAACTCCTCCTCATCCGGCACGGCCTCCCCACGTCGGGCGTGTTCGACCCGGGGCTGTCGCCGGAAGGCGCCGCCCAGGCCGAACGCCTCGCCGACTGGCTCGCGCACGAGGACATCGACGCCCTCTACTCCAGCCCGTTCCGACGTGCCCGCGAGACGGCGGCGCCCCTGGAACGCCTCACCGGCATGACCGCCACCGTCCTCGACGACCTGCGCGAGTGGGACACGGACGTGTCCCAGCCCTACACGCCACCGGAGCAGATCGGCACGGACGATCCCCGGGCGGCGGCGCTGGCCGAGGGACGCTACGAGGACTTCGTGCCCGACCTCGACTGGGACGCCTTCCGGGCTCGTGCCGTGCGGGCCATGGACACGATCTTCGACGCCCGACCCGGCGGCCGGGTGGCGGTCGTGTGCCACGGCGGCATCACCAACACCTATCTGGCGACGGTGCTCGGCCTGCCCACGATGTTCTGGTTCCACCCCGGCTACACGTCCGTCAGCCGCGTGCGGCGCATGCCCGGCGGCCGGATCGTTCTGCACTCGGTCAACGAGACGGCCCACATGGTCGCCGAACGTGCCGTCGACGCGGTCGCCTGACCGTCCCGCCACATTCCAGTCGTCCCACACTCCAGGAGGTCCCGGCCATGCCCGGATCCGTCATCGTCGCCGGAGCCAGGACGCCCGTCGGCAAGCTGATGGGCGCCCTGAGCACCCTGTCCGCGGTCGACCTCGGCGCCCATGCCATCGGCGCGGCCCTGGCCGCAGTCCACCTGGACCCGGCGGCCGTGGAAGCCGTCGTCATGGGCCATGTCGTGCAGGCCGGGGCCGGTCCCAACTCGGCACGGCAGGCCGCGATCCAGGCCGGTATTCCGTTCTCCGTCCCCGCGAGCACCGTCAACAAGCTCTGCCTGTCCGGGCTGCACGCCATCGCCCTGGCCGACCTCATGATCGCCTCGGGCCGCCACGAGGTGGTCGTCGCGGGCGGCATGGAGTCCATGTCGGGCGCCCCGCACCTGCTCCGCGGATCCCGCACCGGCTGGAAGTACGGCTCGGCCGCGGTGGAGGACGCCCTCGACCGCGACGCCCTGGTCTGCGCCTTCGACGGCGTCTCCATGGGCGCGGCCACCGAGCGCTATCAGCAGCCGTTCGCCCTGACCCGCGGGGAACAGGACGAGTACAGCGCGCTGTCCCACCAACGGGCCGCCCACGCCCAGGAGTCGGGCGCGCTGGCCGAGGAGATCGCCCCCGTCACCATCTCCGGACGCCGGGGCGAGACGCTGGTGGACACCGACGAGGGCGTACGGCCGACGAGCACCGCCGAGAGTCTCGGGCGCCTGAGGCCGGCCTTCTCCGGCGCGGGCACCATCACCGCCGGCAACTCGTCGCAGCTCTCCGACGGCGGCGCGGCCGTCGTCGTGATGAGCGCGGAACGCGCCCGGCGGGAGGGCCTGACCCCGCTCGCCGAGATCGGCGCCTACGGCACGGTCGCCGGCCCCGATCCGTCGCTGCTCGTCCAGCCGGCCGGCGCGGTCCGCGACGCCCTGTCCCGGGACGGCAGGCTGAAGGCCGCCGACCTGGACCTGTTCGAGATCAACGAGGCGTTCGCCGGAGTGGCCCTGGCCTCTGTACGGGAGCTGGACGTCCCCCTCGACAAGGTGAACGTCAACGGCGGCGCGATCGCGCTCGGGCACCCGGTCGGCATGACCGGGGCCAGGCTGGTGCTGACCCTCGTGGCGGAACTGCGGCGGCGTGGAGGCGGCAGCGGAGCGGCGGCCCTGTGCGGGGGCGGCGGCCAGGGCGACGCGCTGTTGCTGCATGTGCCGACACAGGCCTGAACCCCGGAGCTGAACCATCATGAACGACCAGTTGCCCCCGGCCCCGACGACCCTCACGGTGGCCGCCCGCACCCTCGCAGCGGACGACGTCGTCTCCCTCACCCTGCGCCGCCCCGACGGCGGAACACTGCCCGCCTGGACACCGGGCGCCCACATCGACGTACTGCTGAACGGCGGGACCAGCGGGAACGGCGACGAGGGCGAACTGATCCGTCAGTACTCGCTGTGCGGAGACCCGGCCGACCGCGACGCCTGGCAGATCGCCGTGCTGCGCGAGCCGCAGGGCCGGGGCGGCTCGGCGTACGTCCACGACCATCTCCGCAAAGGCGCCACCGTGCGGGTCCGCGGGCCGCGGAACAACTTCCCGCTGCGGCCCGCCGCCCGCCAGTTGTTCATCGCCGGAGGCGTCGGTATCACGCCCATCCTGCCCATGGTCGAGGCCGCCGAGGCCGCGGGTGCCGACTGGCGTCTGCTGTACGGGGGCCGTACCCGGACCTCCATGGCGTTCCTGGACCGCCTCGCCCCGTACGGGGACCGGGTGCTCGTCCGTCCGCAGGACGAGTTCGGCCTGCTGGACCTCGCCGCCCACCTCGGCGTGCCCGAGGCGGACACCCTGGTGCACGCCTGCGGTCCCGAACCCTTGCTGCAAGCGGTTCAGGAGCAGTGTGCGGGCTGGCCGCCCGGCACGCTGGGCGTCGAGCGGTTCGCTCCGGCCCGGACGGCCGAGGCCGGGGACGGGGACGGCGCCCCGGCCGAGGCGTTCGAGGTGGAGCTCGCCCGTTCCGGGCTCACCCTCACCGTGCCGGCGGACCGTTCGGTGCTCGAGACCGTCGAGGCGGCGGGAATCGCGGTCGACTTCTCCTGCCGGGAAGGTACCTGCGGCACCTGCGAGACCGACGTACTCGACGGCAAGCCCGACCACCGTGACTCGCTGCTCACCGAGGACGAGCGTGCCGCCGGCGACACCATGCTCATCTGTGTGTCCCGCTCATGCGGGGGGCGCCTGGTCCTCGATCTGTGACGCCGATCGCGTCCAGCGACGACCAGGGCACCCCCCGAATCCCTTCGGTCGGGCACTACCCCGACCCGACCGGGGAGGCCCTTACGAGGGATCCGCGCCGACCCGTGCACCCGGTTCGAGACCGGAACCGGAGTGACGGGCCTGGTGGCGCGGTGTTCAGTACTGCTCGGTCTCCACGAAGCCGCCGTCGGCGTCGTTGTCCGCGCCGAAGGCGTCGGCGGCGGCGGTCGGGTTGAATCCGGGCGGGCTGTCCTTCAGGGCCAGGCCCATGTCGGCCAGCTTCGCCTTGACCTCGTCGATGGACTTCGCACCGAAGTTGCGGATGTCCAGCAGGTCGGCCTCGGAGCGGGCGACGAGCTCGCCCACGGAGTGGACGCCCTCACGCTTCAGGCAGTTGTACGAGCGGACGGTGAGGTCGAGCTCCTCGATCGGCAGCACCAGATCGGCGGCGAGGGCGGCGTCCGTCGGGGACGGGCCCATGTCGATGCCCTCGGCGTCGATGTTGAGCTCACGGGCGAGCCCGAACAGCTCGACCAGCGTCTTACCGGCCGACGCCATGGCGTCACGGGGACGCATGGCCTGCTTGGTCTCGATGTCGACGATCAGCTTGTCGAAGTCGGTGCGCTGCTCGACACGCGTGGCCTCGACCTTGTACGTGACCTTGAGAACCGGCGAGTAGATCGAGTCGACCGGGATACGCCCGATCTCCTGACCGACCTGCTTGTTCTGCACGGCGGAGACGTAGCCGCGACCGCGCTCGACGGTCAGCTCCATCTCCAGCTTGCCCTTGCCGTTGAGCGTGGCGAGGACGAGGTCGGGGTTGTGCACCTCGACACCGGCCGGCGGCGCGATGTCCGCGGCCGTGACGACGCCCGGGCCCTGCTTGCGCAGGTACATCACGACCGGCTCGTCCTGCTCCGAGGAGACGACCAGCTGCTTGATGTTGAGGATCAGGTCGGTGACGTCCTCCTTGACGCCCGGCACGGTGGTGAACTCGTGCAGGACACCGTCGACGCGGATGGACGTGACCGCCGCACCCGGGATCGAGGAGAGGAGCGTACGACGCAGAGAGTTCCCGAGGGTGTAGCCGAAGCCCGGCTCCAGCGGCTCGATGACGAACCGGGAGCGGAACTCGTCGACGACTTCTTCGGTCAGGGATGGACGCTGAGCAATCAGCACGGGGTGTTGCCTCCAGTGGTTTGGCGCCCGCTATGTGACGCCGTAGACATGGAAAGGGTACGGGCGTCAGGAGGCCCGTGTTCTCCACAGCGGCCGAACGGCCCGAGTCCCGATCCGGCGAGGAGACTTCGCGTCTCCCTTCCGACCGCCGCACGCGAGGCGTTCCAGGCCGTGGCGGAACAGCCGCTGGGCGCGGACGAGGGAAAGAAAGTCCTGTTCAGGGCGTTGCTGCCGTCGCGCTGGTGACTCGCGGGGCCGCCCCGCGTACGGCGGGCACTCACCGGCACGACGACTCGGGCGTTCCCGGACCAGCCGGAGTACGATGCCGCCGCGATTTTTTTGCGTGGAAAGCGTACGGAGATTTCCCCCGTTCCGGCGAAGCCGCAGAGGCGAGAGCGCCCGGGGGCGCTTTCTGCCGCTGTCGGCTTCCGGCCGCCGGGGCGGGGCTCACATGTTCAGCTGTTATCCGAACAGGCGCCGCTGGATCTCACGCCGGTAATCCTCCAGGGTCCTGTCGAGGTGTGCCGCGGTGGCCTCGGCGGCTTCCTCGGGGCGGCCGTCGCGGATGGCCCGGTAGATCGCCTCGTGTTCCTCGACAGCGAACTCGGTGTTCTCGCCCAGCGTGTCGTGGATGCCGATGGCGCTGGACTGCCGCTGCAGTCGTCGTGCGTCGCGCACGGCACTGGCGAGGAAGGTGTTGTGCGAGGCGGCGGTCACGGCCGCGTGGAAGTCGTCGTCCGCCTGGTTGAAGACGTCGACCTGGCCGTGGACGAATCCGTGCCGGCACTGCTGCATGGCGACCTCGATGGCACGCAGCTCGGAAGGGGTGGCACGGGTGGCCGCGAGGCTGCTGGCGGCCATCTCCTGGACCCTGCGGAACTCGAACAGCATCAGGACGTGGTCGATGTCGACGGGACGGAAGAAACCTCCCCACCGGCTGGTGATGAGCATGCCCTCGTCGTCCGCGACGAACAGCCCCCGCCCCTTGTGGGCCCGCACGCGGCCGAGCGCCGAGAGGATCTTCACGGCTTCCCGCACCACTGCTCGGCTGGTGTTCAGCGTCTGGGCCAGATCGATCTCCGTGGGCAGCCGGTCACCCGCCACCATCCGCGCCTCGGCGATGTACTCGAGGATCCGCTCCGCCACGATCTCGTACCCGGGGCGGTAGTCACGCCGTTCGTCCGAGCCGTTCACCGCTGTTGCCGGGGCGGGAAGGGTCTGCGCCGGCGCGGCCGCTTCGGTCGCTGGCGTGTCGTTCATGTGTGCTGCCTCCGGGGTGACTGCGGCGAACGCGACTGATCGCCGAGGAGCCTCGCTGATCGTACCCCAGGCCCACAATAAGTCGTACTCATTTCACAAGGAAGCCCCGCCGTAAGTCCGGGGAAGGGTGAGAAAATAAGCGATTTATGGGACATAAAGCCGCTCAACCCCTACGTCATCGACCAGAACCCAGGAAAAGAACGCTGCACACCCCCTTGACGTACCCATCGATAAGGCGGCTAATTTCACCGCGAGGTGTTGGTCCCGTCACCTTCAGCGCCCGACGCCCGCCCGGGACGGCTCGGCGTCACCCCATCCATGCACACTCAGTGGAGTCACTCATGACCGTCAACAAGGCTTCGTCCAGCCGGCCAAGAGCCGTCAGCCGCCGACGTACGGCGTTGCCGGCCGGGTGCGCCGCCATCGTGCTGCTGACCGTTTCCGCCTGTGGCGGCGGCACCGGCGGCACGACCGACAAGGACGGCTTCGCCCAGGCGCCGCAGAAGGACGGCGCGTTGACCGTCTGGGTGGACGCGACCCGTATGGACGCCGCGAAGCTGTACCAGAAGCTGCACCCCGAGGTGCAGCTGGACATCGTCAGCTACGACGGTGACGCCAACGGCTCGAACTATCTGCAGACAAAGGTCCAGCTCTTCAACCGCACCGGCAAGGGCTGGCCGGACGTCGTCTTCAGTTCCCAGAACAACGAGGCCAGCTGGGCGGTCGACGCGGGCTTCGCCGCCCCCCTCAACAAGGGCCTGGTCGACGGGGCGACGGTCGGGCAGTTCGCGAAGGGCGCCAACGACGTCTGCACGGTCGACGGCACCGTCTACTGCCTGCGCAACGACCTCTCCCAGGCGGTGCTCTGGTACAACGCGCCGCTGCTGAAGCAGTTCGGCTACACGCTGCCGACGACCTGGGAGGAGTACCAGAAGCTCGGTGAGAAGGTCGCCAAGGAGCACCCCGGGTACCTCGTCGGCGACGCCGGTGACTCCTTCACCCCCGAGATCTACCTCTGGGCGAGCAAGTGCGGCGCCAACGACATCACCGGGCCCAAGTCCGTCTCGGTGAACACCACCAGCGAGGCCTGCACCAAGATGGCCGAGCTGCTGGACGTGCTGATCAAGAACAAGTCCATGTCCATCAGCGGCGTCTTCAGCACCGACTTCGGCAAGAACCAGGCCGACAAGGTCCTGCTCATGCCTGGCCCTGCCTGGTTCGGCGGCGCGATGTTCCGGGACACCCTCAAGGTCCCCGCCAAGCAGATCGCGGCGGCTCCCATACCGCAGTGGCAGGGAGACGGCTCGCCCTCCACCGGCAACGTCGGCGGCGGCACCTGGCTGCTGTCCCAGCACTCCACCCACATCAAGGCGGCCACCGACTTCCTCAAGTGGGTCACCACCGACAACGCCTACCAGGGCGAGAAGGCACCCGGCTACCCGGCCTACGCACCCGCGGCCGAGGCCTGGCTGAAGGGGCAGGACGCCTCCGGCTACTTCGCCAGTGACCTGGGCGCGCTCAAGGACGCCTCCTCCCAGGTCTGGCCGCAGTGGGGCTCGGGCCAGTTCAGCCAGGAGGCGATCTGGGCGGCCACCGTCAAGCCCGGCATCACCCAGGGCAAGTCCATCGCCTCGATGCTGCCCGCCTGGCAGGACTCCATCACCAAGTACGCCAAGTCCAACGGATACAAGGTCTCCCAGTGACCGCCGCCCACCCTTCGGCCGGCTCTGCCCGGCGGCGCCCTCGCGGCGTCGCCCGGCAGAGCCGGGCCGGCGTCGCCTTCGTCGCCTGCTACGTGCTCCTGCTGATCGCGTTCGGCATCCTGCCGACCGGATACGCCGTCTACTTCGCCTTCACCGACGCCGGCGGCACTTTCACCGGCTTCACCAACTTCATCACCACGGCACAGGACTTCCGCTTCCTGGACGCCGTCGGCCATGTCGCGCTGTACCTCCTGTTCTGGCTGGTCTCGCTCGTGGTGTTCGTGGTGGCCCTGGCGCTGCTGCTGCACCGTCTCGCCTCGGGCGCCGTCAGCAAGTCCCTGCGCTTCCTCTTCTACATCCCCGGTGCCCTCGCCGGGGCCGCGAGCGTGCTGGTGTGGCTGTTCATGCTCGACCCCGCGGTGAGCCCGGTCAGCTCACTGCTGGGCACGCTGGGATTCCACACCTTCGGTGAGGTCATCGCACCCGGGAACCTGCCGCTGTTGTTCACGGTCATCGCGTTCTGGACCGGCGCGGGCGGCTGGATCGTCGTCATCTACGGCGCGCTGAACAACATCCCCAAGGACGTCATGGAAGCCGCCCGCATCGACGGCGCGAGCGCCTGGCAGACCGCCTGGCGTGTGCAGATCCCCATGCTCCGCAAGTGGATCGTGTACATGGTGATCCTGGCCTTCGCGGGCGGCGCCCAGCTGTTCGTGGAACCGCAGTTGCTCTCCCTCGCCAGCGTGGGCGTCGCCGGACGCGACTACTCGCTGAACCAGCTGACGTACGACTTCGCCTTCCAGATGAACAACATCAACGGTGCCGCCGCGGTCTCGGTGGAGCTTCTGGTCGTCAGTGTGTCGGCCGCCGCGGTCTTCGTCGCACGGTCGGGGTTCTTCGATGCCGACTAGGACCCCTGCCGGACCGGCCACCGTCACACCACGCACGGAACGGGAACCAAGCGTCATGAGCCGAGCGCACCACCAGGCCTCCGAGCGGCGGCGCCCCCGCTCCCCGAGCCGCCTCGCGCCCCGCCTGCTGACCGGCTCCGTACTGGCCGTGTTCATGGTGTTCTTCGTGCTGCCGGTGCTGTGGCTCGCCCTCGCGGCGACCAAGACCGACCAGCAACTCGTGCACGGCAGCCCGCTGTCCTTCGGCTCCTGGCACGCCTTCAAGACCAACTGGGACGCCCTCACGGCGTTCCAGGACCACGCCGTCCTGCAGTGGCTCGGCAACTCCACGCTCTACGCGGTGATCTCGCTGGTCATCACGCTCTGCGTGGCCGTACCGGCGGGGTACGCCCTGGCCATGACGGAGTTCCGTGGCCGGCACGCGCTGCTCGTCTCGACCCTGGTCGTGATGCTCATGCCGACCGCGACGCTGGTGGTGCCGCTGTTCCTGGAGATCAACGCGGTGCACCTGATCGGGTCGATGTGGTCGATCATCCTGCCGTACTCGTTCTACCCGTTCGGCGTGTATCTGACGTACATCTACTTCAGCACCGCCGTACCGAAGGATCTCCTGGCGGCGGCACGGATGGACGGCTGCTCGGAGTTCGGCGTCTTCCGGCACATCGCGCTGCCGCTGGCGACCCCCGTCATCGCCCTTGTGGGCTTCTTCAGCTTCGTCGCCAACTGGACCAACTACTTCCTGCCGTACGTGATGCTCCCCGAGAGCGACCAGATGCCGATCCAGGTGGGGGTCGGAAGCCTGCTCAGCAACGTGCCGTCCTTCAACCCGGCCGTCGGTACGACCGCGATCGAGCGCCCGCAGCTGGCACTGGCCACGCTGCTGGCCATCACACCGGTACTGGTCGTCTTCCTGTTCGCCCAGCGCTTCCTGGTCAGCGGAATGCTCGCCGGAGCCACCAAGGAGTAGACCCCGGACCACGGCTCCACTCATGACGCCCGAGCCGATACCCGTCCGCCCGGCCCGTCGTCCCCTGCGTGCGCACCTCGCCACCACCCCGAACGGAGATCCTTCCCATGCCCCTCAGCTCTTCCGACCGCACGTCGGGTGAGGACGCTCCGGCCCCCGCCCACCCGGCCGCGCCGCCCGAGGTCCAGGCCCGGGTCCCGGTGCTCGAACCACCGGGCTGGGCCGTGTCCCAGCGGGCCCTGTTCGAGCTCCTCGACCACGCCTGGCGCCGCTTCGCCCGCGACTTCACCGGCCCGGACGGCCGCCTCAACTACTCCGGCCGGCTCACCACCCGCGACGGCGTGGACGACTTCTACGAAGTGTTCTTCAACTGGCCGCAGTTGTACCTCCTCGGCGGCGCCGACGACCTGCTGCCCGCCAGTGAGAAGCACTGGGAGGGCGTGACCCGGCAGCTCACCGAACTGGACATGCTGCGCGACGAGTACGAACGCGGCTACGACTGGTTCCACCAGGGCGAGAGCCTCCTCCTGCTCTACTTCCTGTGCATGGCCGCGCCCGAGCGCTGGTCCGAACGCGCCCTGCGCTTCGCCGAGTTGTACGTAGACCCGACCAAGGGCAACTACGATCCCGAACACCGCGTCATCACCGGCCCGCACAACGGCAGCGACCCCGACCGCCAGGGCCTGTTCGACGGCGACGTCTATCCCTGGATGCTCAAGGAGGCCGAGACGTACGGCTTTCCGCTCGAGTGGATCCCCGAGGCGGACGGCGGTCCGTTCCCCCTCTCCGCGGATCCGCGTCTCGGCCCGCAGATGCGGGACCGGATGGGCACCGGCGACACCGCGGTCAACCTCGGCGCGGCGGGACTGGTCCTCAACGCCTGGATCCTGTCCGGCGACGAGCGCTACCGCGACTGGATCGTCGAGTACGTGGGCGCGTGGCGCGAGCGCACCCGGGCGAACCAGGGGATCGTCCCGGACAACGCGGGCCCGGACGGGGTCGTCGGCAGTCGGCTGGAGGGCCGCTGGTACGGCGGCCACTACGGCTGGTCCTGGCCGCACGGCTGGCACAGCGTCGGTCACGCGGTCTGCGTGGCGGCCCTCGCAGCGGCGACGGTCACCGGGGACGACGACCACCTCTCCCTGGTCGCGACCTCGCTCGACGCCCTGATCGAACGCGGCAAGGTGATGCCCCACACCGAGGCGGACTCCAGTCTGCCCTCCAAGTGGGCGGCCGAACTCGGCCCGGACGCCCACACGCCCACGCTGCACCTGCCGTTCCGGCACAACGACTCGGGCTGGTTCGACTACAACCCGGCCACCGCGCCCGTACCGGTCGCACTGTGGCACCACACGGCCTCCGACACCGACCGCGCCCGGCTGGAGGGGCTGCGCGAGGCGAGCGGCATCGACTGGCGCACCGTCCGGCCGTTCCGCGCCAAGGAAGAGTCCGGACACGAGAAGGCGTGGTTCGCCTTCCTCGCCGGTGACGACCCCGACTACCCGGAACGCATCCTCGCCGCCGCCCAGGCCCAGATCCGCCACCGCCTCAGGCGCATCGACCGCTACCGCGACCTGGACGTGCCCGAGGCCGACATCCACGTGTGGCAGCAGTGCAACCCCGTCGCCACCGAGGCCCTCGTCCAGCTCACCTGGGGCGGCCCCCAGGTGCTGTACAACGGCGGTCTGCAGCAGGCCCGGCTGCGCTACCACGACGCCGAGGCCCGCCGTGCCGGCCTGCCGCCGGACGTGGCCGCACTGGTCACCTCCATCGCCCCCGAGGCGACCACCGTCGAACTGGTCAACCTTGCCCCCGAGACGGACCGCACAGTGATCGTCCAGGCGGGCGCCTTCGCCGAGCACACCATCACCGGCGTCCGCTACACGACCTGTGCGGACGACGACTGGATCGGTGACATGTACGACTACGGCCACACCGAGCCGGTCGTCACCGAGGCGGAGACGTCCTGCGACAGCGCCTTCCTGACGGTACGACTGCCCGCGTCCACCCGCATCCGGCTCGTCCTACGGCTGCGCCTGCGCGCCAACACCCCAAGCTACCGCACCCCGTTCGACACCCAGGCCGACGAGTCCTCCTCGGCCACGGAGGAGAACCCGACATGAAACGCATCGCCCAGACCATCAGGCTCCGTCCCGAACGCCGGCAGGAGTACCTCGAACTCCACTCCGCCGTCCGGCCCGGCGTCGAAGCGGCCATGCACCGGGCCCAGATCCGCAACTTCGGCATCTTCCTCCACGGTGACGTGCTGTTCGCCTACCTCGAATATCACGGCGCCGACTTCGAGGCCGACATGGCCGCCCTGGAAGCCGACCCCGAGACCCAGGAATGGTGGAAACTCACCGACCCCTGCCAGGAGCCCTGGCCCGACCGGGGCGACTCCCGCCAGTGGACGGAACTCACCGAGATCTGGCACCTCGACCCGCCCGGCGCGGACGCCACCACCTGACCCGGCCCGCGTCAGACCGACCCGACATGGAGCCCTCCGTGACCTCCACCCCAGCCCCCGTCCTCATCGATGCCCACCACCACCTGTGGAACCTCGGCCGGCGCCCGCAGCCCTGGCTCGACGATCCCGCGCTGGCGTCGATCAGCCGTACCTTCACCCCCGGCGACCTGCGCTCCACCGCCACCGCCCCGATCGCGGGCCGTCACCTGCACAGCACGGTGGTCGTGCAGTGCATGCCCGAGGTGCCCGAGACCGAGGACCTGCTCGCCCTAGCGGAACAGGAGCCGCTGATCGGGGCCGTGGTCGGCTGGGCGGACCTGACGTCCCCGGCGATCGGCGAGGTGCTGGACCGGCTGCTCGCCGGACCGGGCGGCGCCTTTCTCCGCTCCCTGCGCCATCTCGTCCAAGGGGAAGTGAACCCGCGGTGGCTGCAACGCCCGGATGTGGAGCGGGGGTTGGCGGCGGTCAGGGACCGAGGGCTCTCCTACGACGTACTGGTCCGCAGCCACCAGCTCGACCAGGCGATCCGCCTCGCCGAACGGTTTCCTGAACTGCCCCAGGTGCTCGACCACGCGGGCAAGCCACCCATCGCCCGGGGCGAACTGGCAGACTGGCAGAGCCAGTTGCAGCAGCTGGCCGCGCACCCACAGGTGGTCTGCAAACTGTCGGGACTGATCACCGAGGCCGACCACGACACCTGGACCACCGCCGACATCCGCCCCGTCTGGGACACCCTGCTCACCGCCTTCGGACCCGGCCGGTTGATGTTCGGCTCCGACTGGCCGGTCGCGAACCTCGCGGGCGGCTGGAACCGCTGGGCAGCCACCGTGGACGAACTGCTCACCGACTGTGCCGAGTACGAGATCCACGCGCTCCTCGCCGGCACCGCGACCGCCTTCTACCGCCTTCCCACCCACCTCTGACTACCTGCGCCCTGAAAGGACCCTCACACCGCGATGACGCTCGCAGTGCGATACCTGGCCCCGGCGAGGTGGAACTCGCTCCCGCCTTCGTCGGCATCTGCGGCACCGACCTGCACATCTTCCACGGTGACATGGACACCCGACCCCATCGCCACCGACAACACCCAGGCACTCCAGGACGACCCCGCACGCAGCCGGGCGATCCTGGACCGTATCCCCGCCGGACGACGGGGCAACGCCGACGACCTCGCGGGCGCCACCGTCTTCCTCGCCTCCGGCGCCGCCCACGGCGTGCTCACCATGACCACCCCCGGCGACGTCTCGATGGCCACCCTCACCGAAGTCGAAGCACTCGTCGCAGGCGGATCAGCCACGTACAGCGCTGACGGCACGCCGATCCACATCCCCGAGGAGGGCGTCATGGAGCGCCGGAAGATTCACCACACCCCCGTCGAACTCACCGCACTCGGCTTCGGCGCCGCAGTCATCGGCAACCTCTACCGGACCACCTCGGCCGAGGACGCCTCGGCCGCCGTCCACGCGGCCTGGGACGCGGGCATCCGGTACTTCGACACCGCCCCCCACTACGGGCTCGGACTCTCCGAACGCCGCCTCGGCGCGGCCCTGCGGGAGCGGCCCCGGGACGAGTACGTCGTCTCCTCCAAGGTCGGCCGACTCCTCGTCCCCAACGAACATCCCCGAGGCGTCGACACCGAGGGTTTCGTCGTACGCGACGACCTCCGCAGGCAATGGAACTTCAGCCGCGACGGCGTACTCCGTTCCATCGAGAGCACCCTCGAACGCACAGGCCTCGACCGCCTCGATGTCGTCTACCTCCACGACCCCGACAACCACTGGCGACAGGCCGCCGACGAAGCCATGCCCGCACTCGCCGACCTCCGCGACCAAGGCGTGATCGGCGCCATCGGAGCGGGCATGAACCAGTCCGCCCTGCTCACCCGTTTCCTCCGCGACACCGCCGCCGACCTGGTCATGCTCGCCGGCCGCTACACCCTCCTCGATCAGTCCGCCCTCGACGACCTGCTCCCCACCGCACAAGAACTGGGCAAGAGCGTCGTCGCGGTCGGCGTCTTCAACTCCGGACTCCTCTCCCACGAGTGGCCTGCCGAAGGCATGAAGTACGACTACCAGGACGCGCCACCGGAGCTGGTCGCCCGCGCCCGGGCCATCGCCGACGTCTGCACCGCCCACGGCACCACCCTCCCCGCCGCCGCCATCGCCTTCCCGGCCACTCACCCGAGCACGGTCAACGTCACCCTCGGCATGCGCGACCGCGACCAAGTGACACAGAACGTGGAACTCCACGGGAGGGCCGTCCCCCAGGCGCTCTGGGACGACCTCCGGGGCCAAGGGCTGATCAGGCCCGACGTCCCCGGCGGAAGCGGCGTCCAGGGCCCGCCCGGTCAGTGACAGCAATCGAAAGGAGATGTGTCGTACGTCGGCCGCACCCTGGACGCATCTGCGCAGGAGCATCACACAGGCTGCACACACACTCTCGAAAGCCTCGCTACGTTTACTCCCGGCTCGCTCACCCGTGCGAGTGTGAACACAGGAAGACCGTAGATGGACTACTGCTCCACGTGCTGTCGGCATCTCAACGGCGTCCTCGTGTGCCCCGGTTGCGGCGCCTACGCCCCGGACATCGCGCCCCTCGCCGACGGAACGCCCGCGCCGGCCGCTGCGCCAGACGCGGCAACCCGCCAAGACCCTGTCCGCCTGTGGAACGACGCGGACCCCGGCACCGAGAAGACCAAGGGAGCCGAGGGAGCCGGCCAACCGCCGCAGGAGCACCCGTACGACACCTCGGACGCCCCCTCCCTCGCGCCGAACGGGCGGGCGTCGCGGCGCCGTCAGCGGGAACGCTGGAAGAAGACGCAGCGGAGGGCACTGGTCGCCACGGCGGTCGCCCTGGTCGGCGGCGGCTTGACCGTCTCCTCGCTGAACCGCCAGACCCCGGACCGAACGCAGGCGGCCTCCGCGCCGGACAGGCAGGCCATGGGGGGCGCGGAGGAGCAGGTCACGGATTCCACGCCCGTCTCGTCGACACCGGCCGACACACACCGGGCGAAGCGCACCTCGCCCGCCACCCGGTCCTCCACGCCGAACGCGCCGCGTGAACAGTCCGCCGCCACGCCCCGGGCCACGCCGGCGACACAGGTGATCCCGCGGAGGGGCACCCCGGTTCCCCTGACTGCGGTGACGGCCTCGGCCGAGTCGCAGTCGGCCTCCACCGTGTCCGATGCCACGGACACCGCTACGGAGACCACGGCCTCGCCCGGCCCCGCGTCCACCGACAGCGCCACCACTTCGGGCACGGACACATCGTCGGCAACCCCCTCGCCGTCCGGGTCGTCCGAGTCGTCCGATTCCTCCTCGACGTCTGCGTCCTCGTCAGAGCTCTGCCTGCTCGGACTGGTGTGCATCAGCTGATCCCGTGCAGCCGGAAGGCCCGGCGGCGCCCGCGGGTCACGGCCAGCCCGCTCCCGGCACGGTGACCTGAAGGGTGAGCACCTGACCCGTGCCGGGCGCCACCACCTCGGACTCGGTCATGCCCTGCCATCGCGCCGCCACGATGAACAAGGTCGTCCCGTCGGGACCGCCCAGCGCGCAGGCGAAACAGCCGCGGTCCAGCGTCACGGTCTGCAGAACCGTCCCGCCCTCGCCGACGCGCACGCACCGCCGGTTGGGGACGTCGGCGTACCAGACGGCGTTCTGCGCGTCGACGCAGATGCCGTCCGGGGTGCCCTGCCCGAGGTCTGCCCAGACGCGCCGGTCGGACAGCGCGCCGTCCGTGTCGATGTCGAAGGCCAGCAGGTTGTGGCGGTAGGAGTCCGCGACGATCAGCGTGGAGTTGTCCGGGGTGACCGCCATACCGTTGGGAAACGCGATGTCGTCGGCCACCTGGCGCACGGAGCCGTCGGGTGTGGCCAGGTGGATGAACCCGGGCTTGACCGCTTCGCCCGCCATCGGGTTGAAGCCGGCGCGGTTGACGTAGGCGTTGCCGCGGCCGTCCACCACGATGTCGTTCCAGCCCGGCCGGCCGAGGTCCGCGTGAGTGACCAGGGTGCCGTCCGGCTCCCGGCGCAGCAGCAGCCCGTCGGGGGACGAGACGATCACCAGTCGGCCGTTCGGGAGCCGGGCGGTGCACAGCGGCAACGACGCCACCTGGGCGATCACCTCGCTGCGGCCGGCGAGGTCGACGGAGATGACCTCGCCGGCGGACCAGTCGGAGAAGTACAGCCGGTCGCCGTGCCAGCGCGGAGACTCGACCAGCCCCCTGCCGGTGAGCAGTGTCCGTACCTCGGTCATCCTCATCACAGCCCTTCGCCTCGGCCGGCCGGGCGCCGGTGCCTCCACATCTATACGAACACCGGGTGGCCGGCTCGGCAGGCTCCCCGATGAACCCGGGGCTGGGGAGTCGGCCGCGACGACTGTCCGGCGCGGCCGACTCCTCTGCGTAAAACTCCTGTGCGTACGACCGTCAGCTGATGCGGTGCACTCGCTGGGTGGTCAGCTCGTAGCGGGCGCCGACGATGGTCAGGGCGCCCGAATCCACCTTCGCGGCGAGGTCGGGCTCCGCCGCGAGCCGTGCCCGTATGAGCCGTATGTTGGCGTCGATCGTCGCGTCGACGCGCGCGTCGCCCGTCTTGCTGAGATCGATGGCCGGGCTGATCTGGTCGGCCAGGTACTGGATGTGGGCGGGCAGTCTCTCGCCCGACTCGTCAGCCTGGACCGTCGCCTTGACCGCTCCGCACGACTGGTGGCCGAGGACCATGAGCAGGGGGATCCCCAGTTCGAGCACGCCGTACGCGAGGCTGCCGAGCACGGCCTCGTCGAGGACCTGGCCCCCGCTGCGTATGGTCATCAGATCGCCGAGGCCCTGGTCGAAGACCATCTCCGGAGGTACCCGGGAGTCGATGCAGCCGAGGACGAGGGCGAAGGGGTGCTGACTGGCCGTCAGCGCCTGCCGGACGGCGGGAGACTCGTCGGGATGCTGCTGACGGAAGGTGCGCCAGCGGCGGTTGCCCGCGGACAGCTCCCGCAGAGCCTCCTCGGCGGTGGTGGGCCGCTTTCGCGGAACGGTGGTGGGGGGTGCGGCGACCGCGGGTTCGGCGCCGATGGCCAAGCCGGTGCCGAGAACGGCGGTCCCGGTGAGCGCGGCGCGCAGGAGTGAGCGCCGGGCGGGGGGTGTCGCGCCGGGGACCGGGGCGACGGATGCCGTCCGCTGTGGGTGGACGGCGGTGTGGGGTGCTGGGTCAGAGTTCACGGAAGGGAACGTATGTCCGGCTCGACGCCCCTCCGCTCGGGTTGCCGGTTCATGATCAAACGTTGAAGCGTTCTTGACGGCTCCGAGGGATTCCCTTGGCCAGGAAGCGAGTTGCGGGCCGACGCCTCGGTCCGACCGCTTCAGCCACCCGAGCGGCGTACAGCTCACTACTATCGAACACCGGACGGTGACGCTTCGTCCGCTGCTGATTTCCGCGTACCCGTATGTACCCGCATGTCCGCGCACTCCGATCGCAGGGAGTTCCATGAGATCCGGACGATTACGCACCCGCTCCGCAGCCGTCGCAGTCACGCTCGTGTTGCTCGCATTCGGCTCGGGCCAGGCGTTCGCGCACACCCCCGAGCCACCGGCACCGCCGCAGTACACCGCTGTCGACCTCGGCACCCTCGGCGGGAGCGGCAGCCGCGGTGTCGCGCTCGACCGCGACACGGTGGTCGGCAATTCCGAGACCGCCGGCGCCGAGTGGCACGCCTTCGCGTACGACCGCTCCACACGCGTCATGACCGACCTCGGCACGCTCGGGGGCAGTTCGAGCGACGCGGTCGACGTCCAGGGCCGCCATGTCATCGGCAACGCCACGCTGCCCGACGGCACCCGGCGCGGGTTCGTCTACGACCTGCGCACCCGCCGCATGCAGGCACTGGGCACCTTCGGCGGCACCGACAGCCAGGTCAGGGCCATCAGCGGCCACACCGTGGTGGGCAGCGCCAGGACACCCGGCAACCAGAGCACGCACGCCTTCGTGTACGACATACGCACCGAGGTCATGACCGACCTCGGCACCCCGGCCGATCCGGCGGGGGTCAGCAGCCCGATCGGCATCTCCCAGGGCCGCTTCGTCGCGGGAACCTGGAACGTCCCCGGGGCGCAGTACGACGGAGGCCGGCCCTTCGTCTACGACCTGCGCACCCACGTCATGACCGACGTCGGCCTCCACGGCGGCGTCTACAGCAAGGCCACCTCGTTCAGCGGCCACACGATCGTCGGCATCACCCAGCCTCAACCCAGCGGCGACACCGGCGAGTTGCCTCCCACCCATGGCTTCGCCTACGACATCCGCACCCGGATCTGGACCGACCTCGGCGCCGAGATGGCCTATCAGCCGCTCGTCACCGGGCACACCGTCGTCGCGAGCAACCGCCCTGCCGCATACGCCCTGGACCTCACCACCCGGACCATGACGCCCTTCGGTCCGGGGCCCGGCAGAACCGGCATCAACGCTGTCGGCGGACAGTTCGTCGTCGGAGAGGCCTTCCCCGGCCCCTTCTGCTACGTGTACCGCATCGACACCCGCCGCCTCACGCGACTGCACGCCCTCGGCGGCATCCAGGCCACGGCAAGCGGCGTCGACCGGCACGGCTCCGTCACCGGCAGCAGCGCGACCGCGCCGCCGGACCCTTCCACTCCCAACGGGCCCTACCACGCCACGCTCTGGACCCTCTCCGCCACCTGACACCCGTGGCGCGGGCAGCCTGGGGTGCCGCCCCGGGCGGCGGACACCCTCGGACAACGCACCGAAGCCGCACCGTGCCGGAGGCGACAACCCGGCACGGTGGGACGGTCCTGCGCGGTGACCGTGAGGGGTCGACACTGTGCCGCGCACGGTGTCGATCGCGGCGCTGACGTGGTCGAGGGTCGTCGGTGCCAGGTCGGTGTTCTCGGTGTTCTCGGTGCTCTTCGGGACGCGGCTGTCGACCGCGGCCGAGGGGGATGTACGGGCGGATGCGCAGTTGTCGGAATCCGCCACAGCGCTGGTGTGTCCCCGCGCCGGCACGCTCCAGCACCGGCCGACTCTCATCGGCCCGGCCGGCGTATTCGAGGTGTTCGCCCACCTCCCGGAGACAGTCGTCGTCCCCGCTGCGGCGTACTGACCCGACGGCACGGCGCGGCCCACGCGGACGCCGCCCGGCAGCGGGTGTGCGGGGGTGCGCGGTTCGTCGTCGGTCAGTACGGTGCTGCTGTCCTGGTGTTAGCCCGGGCATCGTGACTCCCCGAGTCATCGACGTGGGTCCCGGACGGTGGAGGCTGTATGGCCGGCAAGAAGACGACGACGCTGCCGCGCAAGGTGTACGAGCCGGAGCTGCTGCGCCTGCAGACGGAGCTGGTGAAGCTGCAGGAGTGGGTACGGGCGGAGGGCGCCCGGCTGGTGGTCGTGTTCGAGGGCCGGGACGCGGCGGGCAAGGGCGGCACCATCAAGCGGGTCGCGGAACACCTCAATCCGCGGGTGGCCCGGATCGCGGCACTGCCGAAGCCGACGGAACGGGAGCGCACGCAGTGGTACTTCCAGCGGTACGTCGAGCAGCTCCCGGCGGCCGGGGAGATCGTGCTGTTCGACCGTAGTTGGTACAACCGGGCGGGCGTCGAGCATGTGATGGGCTTCTGCACGAAAGAGGAGTACCAGCTCTTCCTCCGGCAGTGCCCGGCCTTCGAGCGGATGCTGACCGAGGCGGGCATTGTGCTGCGCAAGTACTGGTTCTCGGTGAGCGACGAGGTACAGCAGGAGCGGTTCCGCCAGCGTCTCGACGACCCGACCCGGCGCTGGAAGCTCTCGCCGATGGACCTGGAGTCGATCACCCGCTGGGAGGCGTACTCCCGGGCCAAGGACGCGATGCTGGTCCACACCGACACCTCCGAGGCGCCCTGGTACGTCGTCGAGAGCGACGACAAGCGCCGGGCGCGGCTGAACATGATCGCCCACCTGTTGAGCACGCTCCCCTACCACGAGGTCCCGCCGCCGGTGCTCAAGCTGCCGCACCGGCCACCGTCGACCGGGTACGTGCGTCCACCGCGTGATCTGCAGACATACGTTCCCGATCACGCGGCGGACCTCTGAACCCGTTCACGCCGGTTGAGCACCTCGCGGGCGCGCGAGCAAGGGGTGGCCGGCGGTCTCGTGCGCGGGGCACCGCAAGGTCCATAAGGCCGCTGCCTTCAGGACGTCCGCCTCGGGGATGATCAGCCGTGCGCGACGACCGTGGATCATGAGGTCATTCGGCAGAAGGAGACCCATGTCCCAGAGCTCGGGCAGACCCGTTCCCCTGTGGCACCGTCTGGCGCCGGGGCTCCACGCGCTCCTCGGTTACCGGCGTGCCTGGCTGCGTGGCGATCTGCTGGCCGGGGCGACGGTGGCCGCGTATCTCGTGCCGCAGGTGATGGCGTACGCGGGTGTGGCCGGTCTCCCGCCGGTCGCCGGTCTGTGGGCGATCCTGCCGGCGCTCGCCCTGTACGCGCTGTTCGGCTCCTCGCGGCTGCTGTCGGTCGGGCCCGAGTCGACGACGGCGCTGATGACGGCGACCGTGGTCGGCCCGCTGGCCGCGGGAGACCCAGGCCGCTACGCCACCCTGGCCGCCACCCTGGCCGCCACCCTGGCGGTCACGGTCGGGCTGCTGTGCGTCGTGGCCTGGGCGGTGCGGCTGGGTTTCGTCGCGGACCTGCTCTCCCGGCCGGTCCTGGTCGGCTACCTGGCGGGGGTGGCACTGATCATGATCGTGGACCAGTTGCCGAAGCTCACCGGCGTCAGCACCACAGGCTCCGCCTTCTTCCCTCAACTGTGGTCGTTCGTAAGGCACTTGTCGCAGATCCACCTGGCCACACTGCTGTTCGCCGTGCTCCTGCTCGCCTTCGTCCTCGCCGTGGCCCGCTTCTTCCCCGCCGTGCCCGGTCCCCTACTGGCCGTGGTCCTCGCCACGACGGCCGTGGCCGTCCTCGGCCTCGACGACCACCACGGGATCAAGGTGATCGGCGACGTCCCGGCGGGGCTGCCCGGCCTGGCCGCCCCGGACCTGGCCGAGCTGCCCCACCTGGTACTGCCCGCCCTCGGTGTCCTCCTCGTCGGCTACACGGACTTCATCCTCACCGCACGGGCCTTCACCGGCCGCACCGCCGACGACGACGGCCCCGGGCTCGACGCCAACCAGGAACTGCTCGCCCTGGGCGCGGCCAACCTCGGTGCCGGGGCGGTGCACGGCTTCCCGGTCAGCAGCAGCGCCAGCCGCACCGCGCTCGCCTCCTCGGCGGGCGCCCGCTCGCAGGCGTACTCCCTGGTCGCCGCCGTTGTCGTCCTCGCCGTCCTGCTGTTCCTGAGTCCCCTGCTGACCCGGATGCCCTCGGTCGTGCTCGGCGCGCTCGTCGTCTACGCCGCCCTGCGCATGATCGACCTGACGGGCTTCCGACGGCTGGCGTCCTTCCGGCGCCGCGAGCTGCTGCTGGCGCTCGGTTGCCTGGCCGGCGTACTGGCCCTGGACATCCTGTACGGGGTGCTGGTCGCCGTCGGTCTGTCGGTGGCCGAGCTGCTGACCCGGGTCGCGCGCCCGCACGACGCGATCGAGGGGGTGGTGCCCGGGGTGGCCGGCATGCACGACGTGGACGACTATCCGCAGGCCCGTACGATCCCCGGGCTGGTGGTCTACCGCTACGACTCGCCCCTCTTCTTCGCCAACGCGGAGAACTTCCACCGCCGGGCCCTGGCCTCCGTGGACGGACAGGAAGACCCGGTCCACTGGTTCGTCCTCAACGCCGAGGCCAATGTGGAGGTCGACATCACCGCCCTGGACGCCGTCGACGCGCTGCGTGGCGAACTGACCCGCCGGGGCATCGTCTTCGCTCTCGCCCGCGTCAAACAGGACCTCCGTCATGATCTGGACGCGTACGGCCTGACGGAGTCCGTCGGCGCCGGCCTCATCTTCCCCACCCTGCCGACAGCCGTGGCCGCGTACCGCGAGTGGGAACGGGCTCGGTAGGCCGCGAGTCCCGGCCGTACGTCGCCGCCGGCCGCGTCAGGGAACCACCGGCTTCCCGCTGGATCAGTCCTGGGCGGGCAGCACCCTCGTCACCCTGCCCCGGGTGTCCGCCTCCAGATAGCCGCCCCCGTAGCCGTCGGACAGGTAGACCGCCATTCCGGCCGGCGTGTCGAAGGTGTCGTTGGGCATCCTCACCACCAGGTAGCGGTTCTCCGGATCGTCGACGTTCAGCTTCTTGTCCGCCTCCTTCAGGAGCGCGGGAACCTTGTCCCAGTCGAAGCCGTCGAGACCGATCGGCTGGTCACCGCCGGCCAGGGAACCGCTGATGATGTCCTTCTCCACGCCTTCGCCCGGGCGGTAGGTGTAGGAGTCGTACTTGGTGTTGCTTTCGTTGACCATCACGTCGGCGATGGCGTACTCCTCGTACACGGTGAAGTCGCCGAACCTGTTCCGGCCGGTCTCCTTCTCGAACGCCCTGATGGCGGTGCGGATGCCGGCCGGGGTGAGCAGCGTCGTGGTCCGGGCCTCCTCGGACTGCTGGGCCGCCGGAGTGGTCGTGGTCCGCGACACCGTCGGCTGCACTCTCGGCGTGGACGTCGAGGCACCCGTGCCCGCCTTCGCGTCACCCGAGTCGCCCCCGAGAGGCACCAGCCACCACACGAGGACAGCGGCGAGCGAGGATCCCGAGACGCCCCACAGGACCCTCAGGCCAGGGACGCGTCGACGTGCCGCTGGTACGGGCGCGGGTGCCGTCACCGGCTGGATCATGACGGGACCGGGGAGAACCGGCGGCGGCCCGAACCCGGCCCGGACGGGAGTGGTCGGCGCGACAGGAGCCCCACCGGACACGACGAACCCGGCGGGCCGAGCAGAGGTGCGCGGGTCCGAGGGTGCCGTCGGGGCGGACGGCGGACCCAGCGGGTAGGAGGTGGGCACGTCCCTCGACGCGGTCGAGTGGTCCGGAGCCGATTCGATCTCGGCCAGCTTGCGGTCCAGCGCCGCGGCGGTCGGCCTCGCCGCCGGGTCCCGCACGAGGACGCTCATCAGCACGTCGCCGAGGGCGCCGGCCCGCACCGGTGGCGGCACGTCGTCGTGGAGGACCGCTGCGAGGGTGGCCAGCGTGTTGCCCCGGCGAAGCGGGTGGTGACCCTCCACGGCGGTGTACAGCATCATCGCCAGCGACCACAGGTCGGAGGCGGCTCCGCCCTCGTGCCCCGAGATGCGCTCGGGTGCCATGAAGTCGGCCGTACCGATGATGGAGCCCGTGGCGGTGAGGCTGGTCGCCTCGCGGATCGCGGCGATGCCGAAGTCGGTGAGCACCGGTCGCCCGTCCGGCCGCAGGAGTACGTTGGCGGGCTTGACGTCCCGGTGCTCGATACCGGCGTCGTGCGCCGCGGTGAGCGCGGCCAGTACTCCCCGGCCGGTCCGCGCCGCCTCGGCCGGCGCCATCGGCGCCCGGGCGAGCCGGTCGGCCAGCGAACCTCCGCTGACCAGCTCCATCACGATCCACGGGTAGGTGCCCTCACCGCCGTCGACGATGTGGTGGATGGTGACGACGTTCGGATGGTCGATCCGGGCCAGGGCCCTGGCCTCGCGCAGCACCCTCTCGCGGAGCATGCGCGCGCCCTCGGGGTCGTACTCGGCGAGGTCCCGGTCGGGCGGGCGGACCTCCTTGACCGCCACCAGCCTGTGGAGCACCACGTCCCTGGCCCGCCAGACGGTGCCCATCCCGCCACCGCCGAGACGGGCCTCCAGCTCGAAGCGCCCGTCGACGATCCGTCGCCCGGTGCCTCTGTCTGCCTCACTCATGCAGGGGAGCCTAAACGCCGCCACCGACACCGTTCGAACGGTACCCACCATCAGCTACGGCAGATCACGGAGAGCCGGGAATCAACTGTCGTACGGACGGGCAGCGTTGGGCCGTTGACGGTGGGTTGGAGCCTGCTCTCCCAGGTCCGCACCAGCGTCATGGCCGACCCTTCAGCCGATGCGTGTTCCCGCGCCGCCGACCCGGACGCGCGGGTCACCCGCGCGCAGTGTCACCGTGAGTTCGCCGGGGCGGCCCAGATCCTCGCCCTGGTGCAGGGTGAGGACGGTGTCCTCGGGGACCAGGCCGAGCTCACGGGCGTACGCCCCGAACGCGGCAGCTGCCGCGCCGGTCGCCGGGTCCTCGACGACGCCGCCGACGGGGAACGGATCACGGACGTGGAAGACGGCGGCGGACTCCCGCCACACCAACTGGACCGTGGTCAGGTCCAGGCGTTGCATCAGGGCGTCGAGGCGCTCGAAGTCGTACGTGAGATCCGCGAGGCGGGCGCGCGTCGCCGCCGCGAGAACGAGATGGCGGGCGCCCGCGAAGGCGATACGGGGCGGGAAGGCCGGGTCGAGATCGGCGGCCGGCCAGTCCAGCGCGGCCAGTGCCTCCGTGAGGTCGGCGGCGGCGATCTCCTCGATCTTCGGCTCGACGCTGGTGAGCGTGGCGCGGAGCGTCCCGCCCTCCTCGGCCACCACCACCGGCACGATGCCTGCGCGCGTCGCGAACACCAGCTCACCGGGGCCCCGGCGCTCGGCGAGGGCGACGGCGGTCGCGACGGTCGCGTGCCCGCAGAACGGCACCTCGGCCCTGGGGCTGAAGTAGCGGATGCTGTACGCCCCGCCCTCCTCGCCGCCCAGACCCTCCGGCGGCGCGGTCAGGAACGCGGACTCCGAGTATCCGAGGTCGGCGGCGATGGCCAGCATGTCGCTGTCGTCCAGGGCGGTGGCGTCCAGCACAACGCCTGCGGGGTTTCCGCCGTCGGGAGAGGTGGAGAAGGCGGTGTAACGCAGCACCTCGGGCCTCGGCGTGTTCGTCGTCATGCTCGCGGCAACACGGGACGGGGCCCCGGCTGTTCCCGGACACCCACCACACCCACGTCGCCGGGGACGTCAGCGGCCCGTACCGTCACACCGCTTCCGGGTCGAAGGCCACCTCGAGCTCGCGCCTCAGGCGGTACAGGCCGCGCCGTGCGTGGCTCTTGACAGTGCCCAGCGGCCAGCCCGTGCGCTCGGCGATCTGGCTCTGGCTCAGGTCCTCGTAGAAGGCGAGCCGCAGCACCCGCTGCTGGGCCGAGGCCAGCTTGGCGAATTCGGCGCGCACCACCACCCGATCCAGGGCCCCCTCGAACCGGTCGTCGGCGGGATCGGCGGGCGCGGGCCAGGCGTCCGCCGCGGCGATCAGGTGGCAGCGGCGGGTACGCGCGGCGAGCGCGTCGGCGATCCGGTGCCGGGCGATGCCGACGATCCAGCCGACGAGCGGCCCGCGTTCCGGCCGGTAGCCCCGCCGACCGCGCCACACGCCGAGGAAGACCTGCTGGGTGACGTCCTCGGCCTCCTTCACGTCTCCCAGGGACCGCCAGGCCAGGCTGTGCACCAGTGCCGACCAACGCCGGTACACGGCCGCCAGGCACGCTTCGTCGCCCGCGAGAAAGCCCCGGACCAGCTCCTCGTCGTCCGGTGACACGGTGGGCGGGGCGACCGGAGCGGCGCACTCGGACATGTTCATGACGGTGACTCCTTGCACGGAACGGATCCGGCGTCGCGATCCGGCGTACGACGGTCCTGCCATCGTCCGAGTCCGGGCGCGGGGCAGCAACTCGCATCGATTCTGCGTCGTATACCGGGGCGAGGTCGTAGAGTCGGCCCATGGACGGCATTACGGGCGACAGCGCGGCGGCCCGCTCGGGGGCCGTACCCCAGGACATCGCGACGGGTCTGACCACCGGCGCGCTGGCCCGTCGGCTGGGCGTGTCACCCACGACTCTGCGCTCCTGGGACCACCGCTACGGCATCGGGCCCGCGATCCGCCCCGACGGCCGGCACCGCCGATGGGCTCCGCACGACGTGGCCGTACTGGAGACGATGTGCCGGCTCACGTCCACCGGTGTGCCGCCGGCGGAGGCGGCCCGCGCCGCGCGGGAGACGGTGGCCGGGGCTCCGGGCGAGGGCCGGGCGCCTGCCCCGGTGCCGGAACCGGCACCCGGACCCGCATCCCGCGCGGCCGGCCCGCTTCCGCTGGGCGATGTGCGCCTGGAGTGCAGGGGGCTCGCCCGTGCCGCCGTACGGCTCGACGCACCCGCCGTGGAGCAGCAGCTTGCCACGGCGGTCGACACCCACGGTCTCGTGGTCGCCTGGCAGGAGGTGATGCTGCCGACGCTGCACGCCGTGGGCCGCAAATGGGCCTCCTCCGGGGACCGTTACGTCGAGGTGGAGCACCTTCTGTCCTGGCACGTCTCCACCACGCTGCGCCGCTTCGCGCGCCCGGCGGCCGGATCCGGCGGCGCCTCGGCGCCCGGACCGGTGGTTCTCGCCTGTATGCCCGACGAACAGCACACGCTGGCACTGGAGGCGCTCCACGCCGGACTGGGCGAACGGGGCCTGCCCACCCGGATGTTCGGATCCGCGGTCCCCGCGGAGGCACTGATCGCGGCGGTGGACCGGCTCGGCCCGGCGGCCGTCGTCCTGTGGGCGCAGGCCCGCTCCACGGCGAGCCTGCCGCTGGCCCGGCGCGTCGCGCGTGCCCGGTGGGGTGTGAAGGGCGCCCGGCGCAGCCCCCTGGTGGTGCCGTGCGGCCCGGGCTGGCTCGGCCGATCGGACCCCGGGATGCCCTGGCCCATGTCTCTGAAGGACGCCCTGGACACCCTGGAGTCCGTGTACTCGGAGGACCGGTGAGGTCACCCGCGGCGGTCGGGCGGTGGCTCAGTCGAGACCGCGGGCGCGCTTGAAGCGGTCGAGCCCGTCCGGCAGGCCGACGATCGGGTCCGGGTAGTCGACGGCGGCGCGGTCCAGGCCGCGCAGTTTCCACGGCTCGTGCACCACCGCCCCTGCCAGTGGCCGCAGTTCGGGCACCCAGCGGCGCACGTACACGCCGTCGGGGTCGTACCGCTTGGCCTGGGTGACGGGGTTGAGGACCCGGTTGGGCCGTGAGTCGGTCCCGGTACCGGCCATCCACTGCCAGTTGAGCTGGTTGTTGGCGACGTCGCCGTCCACCAGCAGGTCCAGGAAGTGCCGGGCGCCGACCCTCCAGTCGACGTACAGCGTCTTGGCGAGGAAGCTCGCGGTCAGCAGGCGGCCCCGGTTGTGCATCCAGCCCTCGTAGCGCAGCTGGCGCATCGCCGCGTCGACGATCGGGTAGCCGGTGCGGCCCTCCTTCCACGCCTCGACGTCCTCCCGTGCCTCCGACCCCAGGCGCCAACGGTCGTTCTTGGTGCGGTAGTCGAAGACGGCCGCGTCCGGGCGGGCCGCGAGCACCTGACGGTGGAAGTCGCGCCAGGCGAGCTGCCTTACGAAGGCGTCGGCGCCCGGTCCGCCCGCCCGGCGGGCCCGGTGGACGAGTTCGACGGCGGAGAGGGTGCCGAAGTGCAGATGCGGGGAGAGCCGTGAGGTCACATCACCGCCCAGGTCGTCATGGCCGTCCTCGTACGTCGCGACCCCGTTGCGGAGCCACGCGGCGAGGCGGGCGCGGCCCTCGGTCTCGCCGCCTGCGGCGAGCCCCTCCGAGAGGCCCGGCAGGCCGCTCCGGGACGGCAGGGTGCCGGATCCGACACTCTCCGGGACCCGCACCGTGCGCGGCGCCCCGAGCGGCTCCCGCAGTTGCTGCTGCGACCAGTGCCGGAAGTACGGCGTGAAGACGGCGAAGTGGTCCGAGGCCGCCGGGACCACGGCACCCGGGGCGACGGCGGCGGTCACCGCGTCGTGCACGTGCAGCCGTACACCGTCCGCCTCCAGGGCGCGGCGGAGCCGGTCCTCGCGTCGGCGCGCGTGGCCGCTGACGTCGGCCGCCATGTGCACCTCGTCGGCGCCCGCCTCGGCGGCGACCCGGCACACCTCGCCGACGAGGTCGCCGTGGCGCACGACCAGCCGTCCGCCCCGATCGCGCAGGCCGGTGTCGAGGTCGCGCAGGCAGTCGGCGAGGAAGGCCAGCCGGTTGGGTACGGCGAATCCGGCGCCGTCCGCCGCCGGGTCCCGCACGAACAGCGGGACGACCCCCCTGCCACCGTCCAGGGCGGCCCGCAGCGGCGGATGGTCGTGCAGACGGAGGTCGGCGGTGAACAGGACGACTGAGACGTTCATGGTCACCACTTCCGGGCCGGGGCCCGCATCGGATGCGCCCCTGACGGAACTCTGGTCGCCGACGACCGCCACTTGCGCTTTCCTTCAATGAACGAAGCGGCCCATATCAGCGTAAATCTACCGACGCCATCCGGCTTGCCGCTGTTTCCGGTCCGCCTCAGCCGCCCGAAGTGAGCCGGATCAGCAGCACAGCGGGCGTGCTCGGCAGCGACACCAGCAGTCCGCCCCTGTCCCCTTCCCAGACCGCCGAGCCGGCGTCCGGAGCGGAGGGGTGCAGGATCTCCGCACGGACGTCCTGGCCTGCCAAGTGCCCCACCGGCAGGCGGAGTTCCGGCTCTCCGCCGCGGCGCCACACCGAGAGATAGGACGTACGGCCACCCGGCACCCGCACGCCCAGGGCCAGCCACTCGTCCGTCCACCCCGGCAGACCGAGCGGCCAGAACGGCACCGCCTCCGTGAGATCGCCGCGGAGTGACTTGTACACGGCCACCGCGTCCCCCACGAGGGCGAGCTGGCGCTCCGACATCCGGTCCAGATGGCCGGAGAGATGGATCCGGCCGAGCAGCGCCCCGCCCAGGGTGAAGGTGATCAGGCCGTCGTCGAACCCCGGCTGCGGGTAGGCCCAGACGGCGCCCTGCTCGGGCGGGACCACCGTGGGCGCGGCGGCGGCGATCGGCGGGCAGAGCAGGGGGTCCTGCTGGTCGCTGGTGGACTGGAGCTGGGCGACGGCCAGCGTGGCCCCGTCCATCCGCATCCCGCCCGAGGCGCAGTTCTCGATCACCAGACCCGGGTGCCGGTCCAGCACCTCGGAGAGCCAGTCCAGGTATGCCTGGGCGTGGCCGAGCAGCCCGGCGCCGGGCGCGATGTCCCCGGGGGCGCAGGTCCCCGGGTCGACCACGATGTTGTAGTCCAGCTTGAGATAGCCGACGCCCCAGTCGCCGACGATGCGGTCCACCGTCTTGTCGAGGTGCGCGCGGGCGGCCGGGTGCCGCAGGTCCAGCTGGTGGCGGCCCTGTTCGGCGATGCGTACGCCGTCCCGCTGGAAGAAGGCCTCCGGGGGAAGCTCGGAGGCGATCGGGCTGCGGACTCCCACGACCTCCGGTTCCAGCCACAGGCCGGGCACCATCCCGCGCTCCCTGATCCGGTCCAGGACCGCCTGGATTCCGCCGTCGGGGAAGCGGCGAGGCGAGGGCAGCCACTCGCCGACGCTGTCCCACCAGCCCTCGGTGCTGTCGTCGTACCAGCCGGAGTCGACGCAGAAGTACTCCGACCCGGCCCGGGCCGCGGCATCGATCAGCGGCAGCAGTTTCTCCGTCGTCGGGTCGCCCATCAGGGTGTTCATGTAGTCGTTGAAGACGACCGGCAGTGCGGTGTGGTCGGGGTGCGGGCGGCGTACGGCACGGCGGTACGAGGTCAGGGCGG
The DNA here is from genome assembly GCF_010548275.1 of Streptomyces sp. SID12488. Classification (GTDB taxonomy): domain Bacteria; phylum Actinomycetota; class Actinomycetes; order Streptomycetales; family Streptomycetaceae; genus Streptomyces. Next base: position 86,103 of record NZ_JAAGLT010000020.1, on the reverse strand, counting down.
CGAAGGTGTCGTCGAGGCCGGAACCGAGAGCCAGGACGCCGGACACGGTGGTGAACTCGACGCCGGGCGCGAGGCGGACGCGCCACTGGTGTTCCGCGTCCGTGGGGCCGTTCAGCGCCAGATACGTGCCGTGGTCGCGCTCGCCCAGGTCCCAGCGCCAACCGGCCGGGGACTCGATCTGCCACAACCAGGCCCGGTCGCCGCCACGTTCGGTGAGCGCGCCCATCGCAAGGTGCCCGTCGGTGGGCCAACTGCCGCGTCCGGTCAGGGTCAGCGCCGCCCGGCTGTCGTGCTGGTGGACGTCGACGTGGATGTCGCTGACGGTGTCGCGCAGCGGCTCGGAGTGCCAACGGCACTCCGCCAGCCAGTCGTTGCGGGCGCGGTGGACGTCGAGACCGTCGGGAGAGGGGAGGGCGCCGAGCAGCAGACTGCTGACGGACTGGACGACGAGGGGCTCCGCTCCCCCGTTGCGGAGGCGGACACGGGAGCGCAGCACGGGCAGCCCGACGGGCGAGGACAGCTCGACGAAAGCGGTCAACGCGGTCTCGGCATCGTGGAGTTCGACGGTCAGGTACGTCCAGCCGTCGGCTTCCCGGACGGTGTGGCCCCGATGCCGCAGTCGGGCGCCGAAGGCCGTACCGGTGAAGCGGGGACCCGACCAGCCGCTCCCGTGACCGAGCGCAGTGAGCTCCACGAGGTGAAGGGGGGCCTCCGGGCCGGGCTCGGACGCCGATACCGACGCCGACGCCGATGCCGATGCCCTGGTGGGGGGCACCCCGCCCGACCGAGGCCGGGAGTCGGGGCGGGTCAGCCGCACCAACCGCAGGACCCCGTCGGCACCGGTGGCGAACTCGGCCTCCAGAGCCCGATGGCCCCAGACAAAGTGCTGCTCAGTGGTGGTGCGGGGGGCCGCGCCCGCCGAATCCGACGTACCGGTCAACGTCTTCCCCTCCCGATGGCGCCTGCGCCGACGGTCTGATTCTGCCGCGTGAATTGATGGTTACGGTCTCTTGACGACTCTCATGTGACCGGTCACAATCCTGGCATGAATGTGACCGGTCACACAAGGCGCTCAGTGAGCATCCGGGATGTCGCCACCGCGGCCGGAGTCTCCTATCAGACCGTCTCCCGGGTGATCAACGACCACCCCAGCGTCAAGCCGTCGACCCGAGACAGGGTGCTCGCCGCCATCGACGAACTGGGGTTCCGGCGCAACTCCACCGCACTCGCCCTCGCCAGCGGACGCAGCCGTGCCGTGACCGTGCTCACCTCCAACACCACGCACTACGGCTACGCCTCGATCCTCCAGGGCATCGAGGAGGCCGCCCGCGCCGCCGCGTACAGCGTCGGGGTCGGCGTGCTCGAATCGGCCGACGAAGCCGACGAGGCCGCCATCGCGGCCCAGGTGCAGCGGGCGGCGGACTCGGGCGGCGGACTGATCGTGATCGCATACGATCCGGCCGGTGTACGGGCCCTGGGTGCCGTTCCCGCCGACCTGCCGGTCGTCGGCGTGGTCGAGACCCCCGCCAGCCCACCCGGCGACGACCGTCCCTGGGTGTGGGCGGACGACCGCGAGGCCGCCTACGAGGCGACCCGCCATCTGCTCTCCCTCGGCCACGAAACCGTGCACTACGTCGCCATCCCCTCCAGCACCCGGCGCACCAGCGCCCGAACGACCGGCTGGCAGCAGGCCCTCCGGGAGGCGGGAGCGCCGGAACATCTTCCTCTGCAGGGGAGTTGGGGCCCCGCGGGCGGTCACACGGCGGGTCTGGAACTCGCCAAGGACGCCGGCGTCACCGCGATCCTGTGCGGCAACGACGACCTCGCGCTCGGCGTGATCCGCGCCCTCCACGAGGCGGGCCGCGCGGTCCCCGGTGAGGTGAGCGTGGCCGGGTTCGACGACGCCCCGCACTCCGCCTATCTGACCCCGTCGCTGACGACCGTACGCCTGGACTTCACCGGCCTCGGCCGGTCCGCGTTCGCCCTGCTGCACGGCGTGCTGGAGGAGTCCGCGCAGATCGCCCCGCACCCCGTCTCCGTACCGGAACTGGTGGTGCGGGAGAGCTCGGGGCCGCCGCCCGAACGCGGCTGAACCCGTTCTCTCCACGCCCGCACCCCTCGCCCACTTGCTCCGCCCGCTCGCTTGCACCTTCTCAGCCGGACCGCTTCCCGATCCGCCCACCTGAGCCCGTTCGCGAAAGGCACGTCATGACGAGAAGAGCCCTCCCCGCGCTGGCGTTCATATGCGCCGCCGCCCTGTCCGTCACCGCATGCAGTGACCCCACCGCCGGCGACTCGGGTTCGTCCGCCGACTCGGGTGCCAAGCAGACGAAGGTCGACCCGACCGCCCGCCTCGACGGCGTGAAGCTGACCATGTGGACCGCGCAGAACACACTCAACGCGCCCAAGCAGGTCATCGACGCCTTCGAGAAGGCGACCGGCGCCGAGGTCGAGACGCAGGCGATCCCCGACCTGTACGAGCAGAACGTGCCGACCAAGCTCGCCTCCGGCGACAAGCCCGACCTGATGTTCTGGCAGCCGTCCATCTCCACGCTGCCCTTCATCCAGCCGAAGCAGAACCTCCTCACCCTCGACGGGGAGGAGTGGGTGTCGAAGCTGGGCGACACGGAGAAGTCGCTCGGCGTGATCGACGGCAAGCGGTACGCGGCGATCGTCACCAGCCCCGCCATGCTCGGCGTCTACTACAACAAGGACGTCTTCAAGAAGGCCGGGCTGAGCGAGGCCGACTTCCCCAAGTCGTACGACCAGTTGCTGGCCCTCGGCAAGACCATCACCGACAAGACCGACGCGGCCGGCTTCTACGAGGCCGGCGGCGACAAGTGGCCGCTCCAGTGGCAGATGCAGGTCCAGCTCACCGACCTCGACAAGCAGTGGTGGGCCGACCTCAACCAGAACAAGGTCAAGTGGACCGACCCGGTCGTCGTCGGCGCCATCAAGAAGTACAAGGAGAAGCTGCTCGACGCCGGGCTCGCGCAGAAGAACTACAAGACCGGCACGTTCACCGGGCAGGCCGACTCCCTCTGGAAGGGTGAGGCAGGCATGGTCCTCAACGTCACATCGTTCCAGAGCCAGTTGCAGGCCAAGTACTCCACGGCCGAGATCGACAAGAGGATCGGCTGGTTCCCGGTCGCCAACTCCTCCGCAACCGGCCTGTACTCCCCCGACCAGACGAACGGCGTGGTCGCCTTCAGGACGGGTGACGAGAAGCGGCAGAACGCCTCCCGGCAGTTCCTGGCCTTCTGGCTCGGTCCGGACTACGCCGACTACATCAAGACGATGAAGATCCCCTCCGTGGAGCCGTCCGTGCCGACTCCCGCCGGCCTTCCCGAGGCGTCGATGGCGCAGGTCAAGGCGCTGCCGACGGCCATCGGTGTCTTCCAGGCCAAGGCGATCGTCGCGCCCGACACCCACCTGTACCTCGCCGACATGCTCTACGGCAAGAAGAGTCCGCAGCAGGTCGCGCAGGCGATCCAGGACCAGTTCGCGCAGGTGGCCAAGGCCCAGGCCGCGCCCGGCTTCTAGTCGACCTCCGCACCGGCCTCCGGACCGACCGACTGGCAAGGAATTCCCGATGGCGGACACGGCCATTCGCACGCGCACTCAGAAACCGGCGCCCGCCAAGGGCCGGGCAAGAAAGGCGGGACGGCTGCCCCGCGCCGCCGTCCATCACCCCTGGTGGTTCGCCCTCCCCGCGATCGTCGTCTTCGCGGCCTTCTTCCTGGTGCCGAACCTGCTCAACTTCTACTACCCGTTCACCAACTGGTCCTCGTACCACCCGGACATCGCCTTCACCGGCCTCGACAACTTCACGACCATCGCTCACGACGGCTCGCTGCTGCGGGCGATCCGTACGACCCTGCTCTACGCCCTTCTGGCGGCGGTCTTCCAGAACGGCTTCGGGCTCGGTCTGGCACTGCTGCTGGAGGCGGACAGCCGGTTCAACCGGTTCTTCCGCGCCGTCTTCTTCCTGCCCGTGCTCATCTCCGCGCTCGCCACCGGCTACATCTTCCAGTCCCTGTTCAACCAGGACGGCGCCGTCAACGGCCTCCTGGGCACGGACATCCCGTGGCTCGGCTCGACGTCCTGGACGCTGGTCCTGGTCACCGTCATCCACGGCTGGAAGTGGATGGGCCTGTCCATGCTGATCTATCTCGCCGGCCTCAAAGGCATCCCCGGCGAGATGCTGGAGGCCGCGAAGTGCGACGGCGCCGGGCCGTGGCGGACCTTCTGGTCGGTGCGCTGGCCGATGCTGGCGCCCGCCCTCACCTTCAACATCACCACGGCGCTGATCGGCTCGATGAACACCTTCGACATCGTGCAGGCCACGACGGGCGGCGGGCCCGCGGGCTCCACGGAGGTCTTCAACATCTACATGTTCCGGATCTTCGGACAGGGCCTGTACGCCCAAGCCTCCGCGATGAGCCTCGTCCTCTTCCTGGTCGTGGTCGCCGTCGCGATCCCGCTCGTCATCGGACTGCGCCGAAGGGAGCAACTGCTGTGAGCACCGCCGTGAATCCCGTGTCCGCCGCGCGTCGGACATCCGCCGTCCGGCGCTCGTCCGACGTCAACCCCGCCTGGCGCTACGGCCGTCCGGCGCTCGTCCTGCTGCTCGCGGGGCTCGCCGTCGGCGTACCGCTGTGGCTGGTCGCCGTCACCTCCGCCAAGCCGCAGGCCGAGGCGATCACCCCGAACCTCGACCTGCCACGGCACTGGCAGCCTGGCAGCAACTACAAGGAGGCCGTCAGCCAGGGCGAGATGCTGCACGGCTTCCTCAACTCCCTCCTCGTCGTGGTGCCTTCGGTCGCCCTCGTCCTGATCCTGGGCGCCGGCGCCGCCTGGGTCTTCGCGCGCCGCAAGTCGAAGCTGGTCTCGGCGGCGTACGCGATCTGCATCAGCGGGCTGCTGCTGCCGCCCGCCGTCATCACCATCGTCATGGAGCTGCGGCAGCTCGGGCTCGCGGGCACCCGGCCCGGGATGATCGCCGTCTACACCGGGATGTACCTGTCCACGTCGGTCTTCTTCATGACCGGCTTCATCCGGGCCATCCCGGTGGAGCTGGAGGAGGCCGCGCGGATGGACGGCGCGTCGCCGCTGCGGATCTTCCGGCAGATCATTCTGCCGCTGCTCAGGCCGGTCATCGCCACCGCGACGATCATGGTGATGCTCTACGCCTGGAGCGACATCTTCTACGCCTTCTTCGTCCTCGGCGGCGGAGAGAAGGCGACCCTGCCGCTCAACCTCTACAAGGTCGCGAGCGCCCAGCTGTACCTCAACAACTGGCATCTCGTCTTCGCGTACGTCGTGGTGATGAGCCTGCCCATGGTCGCCATCTTCCTGGTGGCCCAGCGAAAGATCGTGTCCGGAATCACCAGTGGAGCCGTCAAATGACCGGAGGTCCCTCAGCGTGAGCACCCCCACCCCCACGCGAGCCCGCACGAAATCCCGTTCCCGTGCCGCAACTGTCCTTGCCACAGCCGTACTTGGAGCAGCCGCCATGGCAGGCACCCTTCCCGCCGCGGGACCCGCGGCAGCAGCCGCCGCGCAGCGGCTCACCGTCGACCTGGCAGCGTCCGAGGGCCGGGTGACGCTCGGAGCCAACGGCACCCTGTACGGGCTCAGCGACGACGGCGTGCCCAGCGACGCCATGCTGGCACCCCTGAAGATCACCAGCATCTCGCAGAAGCCGGAGGGCGGCGCCCAGCATCCCAACGGGGACGCACTCACGGTCTCCAAGTCGTTCTTCCGCAACGGCGGCGGCGAGATCAACGTGATGATGCAGGACATCTACGCGAAGTGGCCGTACGAGGATCTCGGCATCGAGGACTACCTCCCCAAGGTCGACAAGATCGTCAAGCAGGTGGCGGCCGATCCCAACAGCGAGCACTTCGTCTACATCCCCTTCAACGAGCCCGACCAGATCTGGTACAACCTCGGCACGTCCGACCAGGCGCAGTACGAGATCAATCGCGACCGCTTCTTCAAGGACTGGAAGACGGTGTACGAGCGCATCCGGGCGATCGACCCGGACGCCAGGATCGCGGGCCCGAACGAGTCCGGCTACCACTCCCGCCTGCTGACCGACTTCCTCGCCTTCGCCAAGCGGGAGAACGTCCTGCCGCAGGTCATGACGTGGCACGAGTTGGACTCCAGCTCACTGAAGAACTTCCAGGGCAACTACGACAACTACCGCTCGATCGAACGCCAACTCGGCATCGCGCCCCTGAAGATCAATATCGACGAGTACGCGAACCGCCGCGACCTGTCCGTCCCGGGCCAACTCGCCCAGTGGGTCGCGATGTTCGAGCGGAACAAGGTGTACGCCAACCAGGCCTACTGGGACGCGGCCGGCAACCTCGACGGCAATGTCGTACGCAGCAACATCCCCAACGGCGGCTGGTGGTTCTTCCGTTGGTACGCGGGGCTGACCGGCGACACCGTCAAGGTGACCCCGCCGCAGGCCAACACCGTCGACACCCTCCAGGGTCTCGCCTCGTACGACAAGAAGCGCCGCCAGGCACAGGTGCTGCTGGGCGGCTCGGCCGGTGACGCCGACGTCGTCGTACGCAACGTCTCCCGGTCGGCCTTCGGCCGGACGGTCACCGCGACCGTCGCCGAGGCCGCCTGGTCCGGCTACGAGGGTCAGCACGCGACGCCCCGCGTCCTCGCCCGCACCAAGGTGAAGGTCGCGGCGGACGGCACGGTGACCGTCCCGCTGCGCGGCCTGCACAAGATGTCCGCGTACCGGATCGTCCTGACCCCCGGCGGCTCCGGCACCCCGTCCGCCGCGTCCGTCCCCTGGTCGGCGTCGTACGAGGCCGAGGACGCGGCCATCACCGGCGGCCAGGTCTACACACAGGGCACGGTCAGCAACGCCAACGGCTACGCGGCCTCCGGGACGAAGGACGTCGGCTCGCTGAACCAGGCCACCAGCAAGGTCGACTTCACGGTCGACGTGCCCAAGGCCGGCACCTACGACCTGGCGATCCTGTACGGCAACCAGTCCGGAACACCGGCCACGCAGAAGCTCTCGGTCGACGGCCAGGCCGCGGTCACCGTCTCCTACCCCTCCACCGAGAACTGGACCTACCGCGCGAAGAAAGACGTCACCGTCGACCTCCCGGCCGGCAAGCACGTCCTGACACTGGCCAAGGGAGACACCGAGGTCACCCTCGACCGCATCGACCTGACCGCCCGTACCTCCGCCGTGCCCTCGGCGTCGTACGAGGCCACGCTCGCGGACATCAGCGGCCGGCCTTCCTACGACTACTCCTCGTCCACCGGGGTCGGCACGGGCGCCCTCGTACTGCGCTCCGGCGACAAGGCGGTCTTCGACGTCTACGCACCGCGTGACGGCTACTACTCGGTGGTGCCGCGATCCTCGGCGCCGGTGCGGCTGGAGCTGCACGGCCAGAAGGTGACGGCGGTACCGGGCAAGGCTCTGCGGCTGTATCTGGTGGCGGGCAACAACCGCATCGCGCTGACGGCCAAGGCCACTTCCGTCCGCTCCCTCGACGTCTCGGGCACCGGCTCGATGTCCGGCGTCCTCTCCTACGAGGGTCCCTCGGCCACCCTCGCGGGCGGCGCCAAGCTCGTCGACTCGGCGTACGCCTCCGCCGGTTCCTACATCGGCTGGCTCGGCAACAGCGCCGCCAGTACAGCCGAGTTCACGGTGCAGGCGCCCAAGTCGGGCCGCTACCTGCTGGTGATCAGCTACGCGCACAACGAGCGGCGCGACAACGGCCACTCGTACAACACGGACATCATGTCCCGTACGGCGGACCTCACGGTGGGGACGGCTGCACCCCGGACGGTCACCTTCAAGAACACCTGGGGCTGGGACGACTACTGGACGCTGGGCGTCCCCGTCGACCTGAAGGCGGGCTCCAACAAGGTGACGTTCGGGAACGCGAGCGCGTGGGCGCCGAACATCGACCGGATCGAACTGGGCCGCGTCATCGGCTAGTAGACGCAGTCCCGCACAGGACCGGGCCGGATCTCCGTCGAGATCCGGCCCGGCTCCACGTCGGGCGACACCGGGCGGCATCTGTGGCCGGCCTCTGTGGCCGGCCACCGGGACCCAACGCTCAGAGCACATGAGTGAACCCGGCTTCCTACGACAGCGTGATGCCGAGGCGCTCCGCCAGTTCCTTGGCGCCGATACCGTACGTCTCCCGGATCCGGACGCCGTCGGGGCCCACGTCGAAGACGCCGTGGTCCGTGTAGACGCGGCTGACGCAGCCGATGCCGGTGAGCGGGTAGGCGCACCGCGGTACGAGCTTCGGCTCACCGGAGCGGGTGAAGAGCGTCATCATCACGTAGACGTCCTTGGCACCGATGGCGAGGTCCATGGCGCCGCCGACTGCGGGGATGTCGTCGGGCTTCCCGGTGGTCCAGTTGGCGAGATCGCCGTCGAAGGCGACCTGGTACGCCCCGAGGACACAGACGTCCAGGTGCCCGCCACGCATCATCGCGAAGGAGTCGGCGTGGTGGAAGTACGCAGTTCCCGGCAGCTCGGTCACCGGGACCTTGCCGGCATTGGTCAGGTCGGGGTCGACCGCGTCACCCTCGGCCTTCGGGCCCATGTTGAGCATGCCGTTCTCGGTGTGCAGCACCACCCCGGAGTCGGCCGGCAGATGGTCGGCGATCCTGGTGGGCTGCCCGATCCCGAGGTTGACGAAGGCGCCGGCCGGGATGTCGCGTGCGATGACGGCGGCCAGCTCCTCCATCGAGAGCTGGTGGTCGGCGCTCCTCGGCGCCTCGGCGTACGCCCGGGCGGTCGGCGTGGTGGTCATCGTGCCCCCTGGACGGTGTAGTGCCGGGCCGCCACCTGGACGATCCGGTCGACGTAGATGGACGGGGTGACGACGGCCTCGGGATCGAGCGTCCCGGGCTCGACGACCTCGCCGACCTGGACGATGGTGGTCGTCGCGGCCGTGGCCATGACCGGTCCGAAGTTGCGGGCCGTCTTGCGGTAGACGAGGTTGCCCAGCGCATCCGCGACATGTGCGCCGATCAGCGCGTAGTCGCCCTTGATGGGGTACTCCAGCAGGTACTTCCGGCCGTCGATCTCCCGCTCCTCCTTGCCCTCGGCCAGCGGTGTGCCGACCGCGGTCGGGCAGTAGAACGCGCCGATGCCGGCACCGGCGGCGCGCATCCGCTCGGCGAGGTTGCCCTGCGGCACCACCTCCAGCTCGATCTTCCCCTCGCGGTAGAGGCCGTCGAAGACCCAGGAGTCCGCCTGGCGCGGAAAGGAGCAGAGCACCTTGCGCACCCGGCCGGCGGCCAGCAGTGCGGCCAGACCGACCTCGCCGTTGCCCGCGTTGTTGGACACGATCGTGAGGTCTTTCGCCCCCTGCCGGATGAGCGCGTCGATCAGGTCGAACGGCATCCCGGCCAGGCCGAAGCCGCCGACGAGGACGGTCGCCCCGTCCTCGATCCCGGCGACCGCCGCGTCGGCGCTCTCGACGATCTCCGCCCGGCTCACCGGCCCGCCTCCGTGACGCCGCAGTTCTCGAGTACGACGGCCAGCCCCTGGCCGACCCCGATGCAGATCGCGGCGACGCCGTAGCGCTGCTTCGTGACGCGCAGCACCTTGGCCAGCGTGGCGAGGACCCGACCGCCCGAGGCGCCCAGCGGGTGCCCGATCGCGATGGCGCCACCCTTCTGGTTCACGATGGCGGGGTCGATCTTCCACGCGTCGAGACAGGCGAGCGACTGCACGGCGAAGGCCTCATTGAGCTCGACCGCGCCCACCTGGTCCCAGCCGATCCCGGCCCGGGCCAGCGCCCGGTTCGCGGCCTCGACCGGGGCGTAGCCGAAAGCCTGCGGCTCCAGCGCCATCACGCCCCGGCCGGCGATACGCGCGATCGGGTCGGCCCCGATCGTGACCGCCGCCCGCTCGCTGCCCAGCAGCACCGCGGAGGCACCGTCGTTGAGCGGACTGGCGTTACCTGCGGTGATGGTGCCGCCCTGCTCCGGGGTACGGAAGACGGGCTGGAGCCCGGCCAGCGTCTCGGGCGTGGAGCCGGCCCGGATGCCCTCGTCGCGCGTCAGGTCGACACCCTCGACCGGCACCACCAGTCCGTCGTAGAAGCCCGACTCCCAAGCAAGGTCGGCGAGTTGGTGTGAGCGGGCGGCGAACTCGTCCTGCCGCTCACGGGAGATGCCGAAGCGCTCCCGGAGCCGCTCGTTGGCCTCGCCGAGGCTGACCGTCCACTCCTTCGGCATGCGTGGGTTGACCAGCCGCCACCCGAGCGTGGTCGAGACCGCGGTGACGTCACCGACCGGGAACGGCTTCGCCGACTTGGGCAGCACCCACGGCGCACGCGTCATGGACTCCACGCCGCCGGTCAGCACCACCTCGGCATCGCCGGACTCGATCGTCCGGCTGGCCGTCATCGCCGCGTCGAGGCTCGAACCGCACAGCCGGTTCACCGTGGTGCCGGGCACGCTCACCGGGAGCCCGGCGAGCAGCGCGGCCATACGGCCGACGTTGCGGTTCTCCTCACCGGCGCCGTTGGCGTTGCCCCACACCACGTCGCCGATCGCGGCAGGATCGAGGTCCGGGACGCCGGCGAGCGTCGAGGTGATCGCGGCGGCGGCGAGGTCGTCGGGGCGGACACCGGCCAGCGCGCCGTTGAAGCGGCCGAACGGCGTCCGCGTCGCGGCGTACAGATAAGCACTCATGGCACCGACGTTAGTACCGTGCCGCGATATTCTGAAGTACACATATCCGAGCTGATTGATATGGGTGAGATATGGATCTGCGTCATCTCCGGTACTTCGTGGCGGTGGCCGAGGAGCTCCACTTCGGTCGCGCCGCCGAGCGGCTCCACATGGCCCAGCCGCCGCTCTCCCAGCAGATCCGCCAGCTGGAAACCGAACTGGGTGTCGAGCTGCTCCACCGCACCACACGCCGTGTCGATCTCACGGAGGCGGGCAGGGCCTACCTCGATCGGGCGCGCGCGATCCTCGCCGGCGTCGAAGAGGCCACTCACCACGCACGGCTCGTCGCGTCGGGCTCAGTGGGCCACCTCGCGATCGGGTGCGTGGGCTCGGCGACGTACAGCCTCCTGCCCGCGCTCTCACGGCGGCTCGCGGACGAGCTTCCCGGCGTCGAGTTCTCCTTCCGCGGCGAGATGCTCGCGCCCGACCAGGTCGAGGCGCTGCGCACGGGCGCGATCGACGTCGCGCTGCTGCGCCCCCCGGCGGCCGACGTCTCCCTCACCGTGCACACGCTGCGCCGGGACCCGCTCGTGGTCGCCGTACCGGTCGGCCATCGCCTCGCCCGCCGGTCACGGCTGCGCGTCGCGGACCTCGCCGGTGCCGACCTGATCGTCCACTCCGCCGGCCGCCGGTCGGTGATGTACGACGTCGTACTGGGCCTCCTGCGCGACGCCGGGGTCGAGCCGCACATCCGCCACGAGGTCGGCGAGACCTCGACGCTGGTCACGCTCGTGGCGGGCGGCCTCGGCGTCGCGGTCGTGCCCGAGCCCGTGACCGCGCTGGCCCTCGAAGGCGTCACCTACCTGCCGCTGGCCGGGGCCGACGCCCGCATCGAGCTGGCCGTCGCCCACCGCGCCGACCGCGCGGAACCGCACCTGGCGCGCACTGTGGGGATCATCCGGGCGATGTTCTGAGGCGTAGCCAATGGTGTGTGCGGGTCGGAAGGCGCGCGGCCACGGGGCGGTGCCACATCGGCGTCCAGGAAGACGATCCACAACCGGCCGCGACCAGAGCCGTGGAGAGTCGATCCACACCGCCGGCGAGGGGCGGAACTGGAATCGACCAGGACTGGATTCGGCGGGTGAACGCCTGCATCACCGCAGGCTGAAGGGCCCTCGGGCTCCCTCGACTTCCGTCCAAGCACCCTCGCTCTTTGTCCATGGACACGTCCGGCGCCAGGGGCGAGGGTATGGCCATGCGACGGATGCCGAGTGGACTGATCGCGCTGGCACTGGGCGGTTTCGGTATCGGCCTGACCGAGTTCCTGATCGCCGGGCTGCTGCCGCAGGTGGCGTCGAGTTTCGACGTGTCCGAGGCGGCAGCGGGCCGGCTGATCTCCGGGTACGCGTTGAGTGTCGCGGTCGGCGCGATCGCGTTGACCGCGGCGACGGCGCGGCTGCCTCGCAAGCAGGTGCTGGTCGGTCTGGTGGCGTTGTTCGTCGTCGGCAACCTGATGTCCGCTGTCGCGCCGAACTACGAGGTGATGCTGCTCGGGCGGATCGTCGCCGCGTTGTGCCACGGTTCGTTCTTCGGAATCGGCTCGCTCGTCGCGCGCGGTCTGGTCGCGCCGGAGCGGAAGTCCCGTGCGGTGGCGGTCATGTTCGCCGGGCTGACGGTGTCGAACGTGCTGGGCGTGCCGTTCGGCGCGCTGGTCGGTGAGCGGTGGGGCTGGCGGGCGGCCTTCTGGGCGGTCACCGCGATCGGTGTGCTCGCGCTGGCGGGCATCGTCGCCCTGGTCCCCGGTGACGCGGGAGAGACACGGCCGTCGGCGGTGACGGGCCACTCGGAGCCTGCACCACCCAGCGCCTTGCGGGCCCAGTTGCGCGCGTTCCGGTCCTGGCAGGTCTGGCTGACGCTGGCGGCCACCGCGCTCGGCTACGGCGGGATGTTCGGTGCGTTCACCTACATCGCCTACACGTTCACCGAGGTCGGCGGCTTCGCGTCGGCGGACGTCCCCTGGCTGCTGATGGTGTACGGCGCCGGACTGGTCGTCGGGAACCTGGTCGGCGGGCGAGCGGCCGACCGCGACCGTGACCGCGCCCTGATCATCGCCCTGCTCGGACTCGCCGTCACCCTGGCCGTGTTCGGACTGCTGGCCACCAGCGCCGCCGCGTCGGTGGTGCTGGTGTTCCTGATGGGCCTGTTCGGGTTCGCCGGTGTGCCCGGCCTGATCACCCGTGTCACCGACTACGCCCGCGGAGCGGCACTGGCCGCCAGTGCCAACGTGTCCGCGTCCAACCTCGGCAACGCCCTCGGCGCCTGGCTCGGCGGCCTGGCCATCACGGCGGGCCTCGGCTACACCGCACCGCTCTACGTAGGCGCCGGCATCGTCCTGGTCGCGGTCATCGTCATGATGGTTGCCGCACGCCAAGCACAGTCGCCCGTGCGGCAGTTGGAGCACCACGGGTGAGGGATGCCGCCCGGGCGGCACACCCCGGCTCAGACGCGACGCCCGGGCGCCGAGACCGGCGTTCCGCCGACTCGCCCGCCGCCCCGAACCCGGAGCCCGTGCCGGGGGCGCCGACGGCTCCGAAGGCGGTCCGGCAAACCCCTCGAACGCGTCGGCGGCCGTCCCTCGACAGCGAGGCGGGCCTGCGGACCCTGCAGATCGTGCCGGCCGCCTAAGAGTCGCTGCGGACCGGTCAGCCGGTCGCACGGCCGGTGAGGTGCGGCAATGCCTTCAATCGGTCAGGGGTACGCCACACCGAGCAGGATGTCGCGCATGGAGCCCATCCCGTACTTGTCCTCCCTGCTGGAGAGTTCCGCCACCTCACGCAGGATCGGTCCGAGGTCGATCCCCGCCGTCCGCGCGTCCGCGCACAGATCGCGCAGCGAGAGCAGCTCGTCACGGGTGTCGGAGCCCTGGTCGACGGCGGACATATGAAGCAGGCGCTGCCGGAAGCCTTCGGGGGTGGGTTCGACGGGCAGGTGGGTGGCCCAACGGAAGGAGGTGCAGCGGGAGAAGAGCCCCCGTACGGAAGCGCGAAGCGCCTCGTCGCCCTGTGCGTAGACGGCGATCAGCGCACGCAGTGCCGACTCGGCCTCCGCCCGGACACCCGCCTCGTCCAGCGGGGCCGGCCGCTGCCCCATCTTCTTCACCCAGTCGGGATCGGTGACGTCCACCGGCTGCTCCGCGATGGGCCGGACAGCCGCGTCGACCAGGGCGACCCGTTCCGCGAGCTCCTCGATCCCGGTCGGCTGCTCCATCTCCCGCTCCCCCCAAGACGCCGCTCAGCGTTCGGTCTTCTGCAGCGTCGGCTCGGGTGTCCGGTCCGCGACCTGAGGGGCCGTGTCGCCGCTCTGGTGTTTTGCCCGCTGGATCTGCTCGTAGACGTGGGCGCGCAGTTCGGCGAAGCGGGGGCTGGAGCGGGTGTGCAACTGGTCGCGTTCGTCGGGGAGGTCGATGGTCAGGTCCTCCTGCACGACGGTCGGCGACTTGGACAGGATGACGGTGCGCTGGCCGAGGTAGACCGCCTCGTCGATGTCGTGGGTGACGAACAGGACGGTGACCCCCAACTCCCGCCACAACTGCCGGATGAGGTCCTCGAGTTCGGCGCGGGTCTGGGCGTCGACGGCTGCGAAGGGCTCGTCCATCAGCAGCACCTTCGGTTCGAAGGCGACGGCTCGGGCGATGGCGACGCGCTGCTGCATACCGCCCGACAGCTGCCAGGGGTAGGCCTGGTGGGCATCGGCCAGTCCCACGACTTCGAGTGCGTGGTCCACCAGCTCCCGTGTCCGCGCCTTGCCGAGCTTCTTGCGGCGCAGGGGCAGGGCCACGTTGTCGCGGACGTTCATCCAGGCGAACAGGGAGCGGCCGTACTCCTGGAAGACGACCGCCATCCCGGGCGGGGGCCCGGCGACCGGGCTTCCGTCCAGGAGCACCTCGCCGTCGGTGGGGGCGAGCAGTCCCGCCATGCACTTCAGCAGCGTCGTCTTGCCGCAGCCCGACGGCCCGACCAGGCAGACGAGTTCACCGGCACCGATATGGAACGTCAGGTTCCGCAGGGCTTCGACGTTGCGGTTCCGTCCGGTGTAGATCTTCTGCAGGTTGCGTACGTCGAGCATCGACGGCTCCGTTTCAGGGGTTGCGCTGGGCGCGGCGCAGGCCGTGGTACCAGGCCAGGACCCGGTTCTCGGTGAACCGGAAGAGCAGGGAGAGGAGGAAGCCGAGGATGCCGAGGAGCAGGACGCCGCTCCACATCTCAGGGATGGCGAACGAGCGCTGGAACTGCACGATCGTGAAGCCCAGGCCGTTGGTGGCGGCGAACATCTCGCTGATGACCATGAGGATGATCCCGATCGACAGCGCCTGGCGCATGCCCGTGACGATCTGCGGGCTCGCCGCGCGCAGCACCAGATGCCGCAGGCGTGCGGTGCCGGTGATGCCGTAGGACCGGCAGGTGTCGCTGAGCACCTCGTCCACGGCGCGGACGCCTTCCACGGTGTTGAGCAGGATCGGCCACACGCAGCCGCTCACGATGACGATCACCTTCATGGTGTCGCCGATACCCGCGAACAGCATGATCACCGGTACGAGGACGGGCGGCGGGATCGCCCGGAAGAGTTCCAGGACCGGTTCCAGGACGTCCCGCACGACCCGCCGCAAACCGACCAGCAGGCCGAGCCCCACTCCGACCACCACGGCGAGGAGATAGCCGGTCGCGAGGCGCAGGAGACTCGGTACGACGTCGGACAGCAGCCGCTCTCCCGTCCAGACCTTCCCGAAGGCCTCCAGGATGGCGGACAGCGGCGGGACGTAGAAGTCGGTGCTGTCGGCGGTGGCGTACCACCACACGGCGAAGAGGACGGCGGGCAGGCCCAGGAGGAGCAGAGCGCGCCGCAGGACGGTGAGGACGCTCATACGGCCACCTCTGTGCGTACGGACTGGTGCCAGTGCAGCGCCCGTCGCTCGACCGCTCGCGCGACCAGGTTGACGGCGACGCCGAGCAGCCCGGTGACCAGGACCAGGGCGTAGACCTGCGGCACGGCGCCGGACGTCTGCGCGACGGCGATCTCCTGGCCGAGACCGGGTGCGCCGATGACGAGTTCGGCGGTGACGGCGAGGATGAGCGCGACGGTGGCGGCCAGCCGTATGCCCGTCATCACGTACGGCAGGGCGGTGGGCCACATGACGTGGCGCAGCCGCCCCCAGGTGCCGAGCTGATAGCTGCGGGCGGTGTCGTCCGCGACCGGGTCGACGTCCTGGATGCCGGCCAGGACCTGGACGAGGACCTGCCAGAAGGAGGCGTACACCACGAGCAGCAGCTTCGATCTGAGGTCGGCGCCGTACAGCAGGACGGCTATGGGGATCAGGGCGACGGACGGGATGGGGCGCAGGAACTCGATGGTGGAGGCGGCGACCGCGCGCAGTACGGGTACGGAGCCGATGACCAGCCCGGCGGCCACACCCGCCACGACGGAGATGGCCAGGCCCAGGCCCCAGCCGGTGAGGGTGTCACCGAGCGCGGTCCAGAACGTCTGTTCGGCGAGCAGGTGCCACAGGGCGCGGACGGTCTCCGAGGCCGGGGGCAGATAGTCGGCCGACACCAGGCCGGTGTGCGGCAGTACTTCGAGCACCACGACGAGCCCGGCGAGTCCGGCCAGGCCGCGCAGCGGGGCGACGGCGCGCTCCGGTAGCCGCCGGGCGGAGGCTCCGCCGGGACCGGTGCCGGTCCCGGCGGAGCCACTCACCTCGGTGGTGGCGGTGCGGGTCATGAGAACAGGGCGTTCAGGTCGGGCTTCTTGCCGTCGAAGAGTCCGTCCTGCTCACCGAGGGAGGCGAGCTTCTCCAGCGAGGCCATGTCGACCTCCGCCGGCCAGTTGGGCAGCGTGACCTTGGTCAGGACATCGCCGCTGAGCTTGGTGTACGTGGTGAGGATCTGGCGTGCCTCGTCCGGATGGTCGGTGGCGTACTGGAGCGACTCGCTCATGGCGGCGGCGAACTTCTTGACCAGGTCAGGCTTCTGTTTCACGAGCTGGGTGGAGGTGAAGTAGGTCGCCACGGTCAGCTTCGGGTCCGTCTCGGCGAACGGCGAGGCCACCACGCGGGCGCCCTGCGCCTTGGCGATCGTCATCGCGGGATCGCCCATCCAGGCGGCGTCCACCCGCCCGCCGTCCAGTGCGGCCGGCATCTGGTCGAACGGCATTTCGACGAACTTGACCTTCGACGGGTCGCCGCCGGCCAGCCGGACCGACTCGCGCACCGTGGTGGACCCGATGTTCTGCAGGGTGTTGACGGCGACCGTGCGCCCGGCGAGATCCTTGGCCGACTTGATCGCGCTGTCCTTCTTGACGGCCACACCGGTGACGTCGCCACCGACCTTGCCGTTGGAGGCCGCGCCGTTGACCACGGACTTGATCGGTACGCCCTTGACCTGGGCGATCATCAGCGACGTGGTGTTGCTGAACCCGAACTGGAACTGATCGCTCACCACACCGGGGATGATCGCCGCGCCGCCCTGGGCGCTCACCATCTCCAGTTCGATGCCCCGGCTGCTGAAGAACCCCTTTTTCTGGCCCAGATAGAGCGGGGCCACATCGATGATGGGGATGATGCCGACCTTGACCTGCGTGGTCTTGGTGCCGCCGGAGGACGGCGAACCACTGTCTGCCGGGTCCGACGACCCGCATCCGGCCGCGCCGACGACCGTGATCACTACTGCGGCAAGCCCGAGAATGCGCCTTTGCATGGGCCTCTCCTGACGGAAGCAACGCTGGATGGGTGAACGCTCCGAGGTGACGGAACGAGTCGCGCGGACCTGCGTGACCCCAATGTTGTGCACTTTCTTGACGGCCGCAATGTACACACCTATGTTCGCGATGTCAGCACTCAGGACAAGAGAGGCCCCGACAACTTCGACGAGCGACGGCCGCCGCCGCCAACGAGGCACAGCCGAAAGGGAGTTCCGTCCGTGCAGCCCCGTATGCGAATCCGTGGCCCCGTCGGCCCGACATCACCGTGATCCCGCCCGTGCCCCCTGACGTCGGGGAACCATCGGGCGGCCGTACCCTTTCCGACGTGCACGACGAGATCACCCAGGCCGCGGAGGAGACCCCCGCCGGACCGCAGCCGCGCCCCCAGTCACTCATGTTCGCCCTGTTCGGCAGCTACGTACTGGAGGAGGAACTCGGCCATGTGTACTCGGGCAGCGTCATCGACGTACTCGCCCGCGCCGGAGTCGGGGAACACGCCGCCAGGTCCACCCTCACCCGCATGGTCAACCGGGGTCTGCTGCGGCGCCAGCGCCAGGGACGCAGGATGTACTTCGGCCTGACCGCCCAGACGGAACAGATCCTCTGGGACGGCAGGCGACGCCTCTGGCAGACCGATGCCGTCAACGAGGACTGGGACGGCTCCTGGACACTGCTCGGCTTCTCGCTGCCCGAGTCCTGGCAGCGCCAGCGGCACGATCTGCGCTCCCGGCTCACCTGGTCGGGCTTCGGCGCCCTGTACAGCGGCCTGTGGATCGCGCCCGGCGATGTCGACGCCTCCCCGCTCGTCTCGGAGCTCGGCCTGGCCGCCCACGTCAAGATCTTCCATGCCTCGGCGGACGAGGCCACCGACATCGGCCTGATGATCCGTGACACCTGGGACCTGGGCAGCGTCGGCGCCCGGTACGCGGACTTCGACAGGCGCTGGTCCACCTGGCCCGGTACCGGTTCCGACGACCCGCTCGGTGTCCGGCTGCGCGTGATCAGCGAATGGCTGGACACCATCCGCACGGACCCACGGCTCCCCGCCGGCCACCTGCCCCCCGACTGGCCGGCCCGCTCGGCCCAGGCGACCTTCCACCGCATCGCGGAACAGACCGAGGCCCCCGCCCGCCGGATGGCCACCGAACTCCTGGAGACCACACCGGTACAGGTGCCCTGACGCGAGCGACGACAGGTCCCGCACAAAGGTCACGTGTCGGTAAAACCATCCCATGGCCGTACACATGACGCAATGATGATCCACTCGACCGGAATCGAGCTCAGGAGTCATCAAGTGCGCATCAGACAGGTCAAGTTGGCGGCCTTCCTGTCCACAGCCGTTCTGGTGGCCGGATGCGGGGGCGGCGGCAGTGACGGCGGTTCCGATGCGAAGGTCTCCCCGTCCGAATCACCGTCCGTTTCCGGGCCCGCGGACACGTCGGCGTCGTCGCCCGCGCCGACCTCCGAGGCGCCCGCCGACCCGCTCGGCGCCGCTCAGTTGAAGTCCGCGGCGCTGTCCGGCACCGAGGTGGACGGCTTCCAGATCACCGACTTCCCCGCGAAGCCCGCCGGCGGTGGCACCGCCCGGCCCGCCGCCTGTCAGCCGCTGGAGAACATGCGGACCGCCTCCCCCGACCCGGCCCCGAAGCACTTCCTAGGCCTCCTCGCCTACGCCACCGCCGGTTCGTCGGCCGGCTCCGCCACCACCATCGGACTGATGGCCTACGACCGGCCGGGCGCCGAGGGCATCCTCGACGGCCTGCGTACCGCCCTTGAGAAGTGCACCGCCTACGAGGGCGGCGTACCCGCCCGTACCACCGCCAAGGCGGGCACCGCGCCCGACGCGGGCGACGACGCCGTCGCCTTCGATCTGCACACCCAGGACGACTCCTCGGACGCCTTGGTCGTCGTGCGCAGCGGCGCCACGGTCGTCCTGTTCTACACCGTGAGCGGCACCGGCTCTTCCGCCGAGGTACCGGGGGAACTGGTCTCCGCCCAGATCAAGAAGCTGGAACAGGCCTAGGACCAGCGGGTCGACGCCCTCGGTGGGCATCGGCCCGGGTCATGTCTGCCGCAACGGCTCGTACACGTCCGCTCCTATACCGAACGTCCAGGCAACTCCCTCACGGGCCGTGCGGGTCGTCGGCGGCACCCTCAGCCAGTACGTGCGGCTCGTACCGTCCGGTTCCGGTGTGGAGTTGACGACCTCGACCATGACCACGTCCTCGTCGCCGACGAGTTCGACCCGCCACAGCACGCCTGTCTCGTCACGGTGGACGGGTTTCGCGCCGGACTCGTCCAGGTACCGGTCGTAGCCGTAGTACTCCAGCATCACCCGGCGGAGCTCGGCGTTCTCCTCGGCACGGATCCGCTCCGGGGTCAGCGCGGTCAGCTCGTCCAGGAAGTCCCGTGGCACGGGCATACCGCGCCAGGCGTACAGCTCGAACCCGTCCGCGTAGCCGAGCGCCGGTCCGTCGCCGCGGTCCAGACGGCCCGCTTCGTCGCGGTGCAGGGTCAGGGGGCGTTCGCTGACGATCGCCGTCCTCTCGTAGGGCCACCACCAGCCCGCGTCGCGCGCCACCGCGGCGAGGCCCGCCAGGGCACTGTCGCCGCCGGACTCGAACGCGCACAGCCAGGCCGCATCGTGCTGCCCCAGCGCGGCGTCCAGAAGCAGCAGGCGGACCTGTGACTCCTCCCGACGGTCGGCGGCGAGTTCCTCGACGATTCCCGCCCGCACCCGGTCGACCAGGGTGCGGGTCGACTCCCACAGGCTCGCTCCCGTGGCCCGCCAGTGCCCGCTCCACCGCTCCGGCCCCAACCGCGCGTGCAGCAGGGCCCGTTCGGCGGCCCAGGGCGCGCCCAGCACGGCATCGCGGACACCCGCGCCGAGAGGGCCCAGTGCAGAACCGTCCGGTTGAGTGGCCGTCATGAGCATCCGCACCGCCTCGCGGGGCGAGCGTGCCCACAGGATGCGGTCGGGTTCCGGC
The DNA here is from genome assembly GCF_010548275.1 of Streptomyces sp. SID12488. Lineage (GTDB taxonomy): Bacteria > Actinomycetota > Actinomycetes > Streptomycetales > Streptomycetaceae > Streptomyces. The sequence goes on along the minus strand of NZ_JAAGLT010000020.1, from coordinate 65,677 downwards.
AGTCCCGCGCGCCGGTAGGCGAGTCGGACGCCTTCCTCGGCCGCCGCCCGGTCCCCCGGCCCCGTCGCTGCCGCCGCCGCCCGCCAACTGGCCTGATCCTTCAACGCCGTTCCTCTCCCCAGTGGTGCTGTGCCGGGCCACATCCCCGTGCCGCCCGGTCCTTCGCGTCCCGTGTGCCCCGGTGCTGTCAGTCGGCGACGACGCGCACCGAACCCGGGATGTACTCCCGCTGCCGGATCACCCGGTACCAGCCCTTCGGGAGCGGGATCGCCGCGTGCTCCTCGTGCACGACACGCGCGCCCTCGGGCACATGCAGCAGCATCGGGCCGAACACCCCGGCCTCCCGGATCAGGCGTCCCGGACCGGCCACCGCATGGGCGTGTCCGGTGACCTCACCGAGGGCCAGGACGAGTCTGCCGCGGCCGTCACGCGGTTCGGACGCGGCGTCGACCGCGTACTCCGGCACCGCGCCCTCGGCCAGCGCCACGATCAGAACATCTCCTTGCCGGTACATGGGTCTCCCTCCCGTTCGCGGCACGCCAAGTGCCATGGAACGACCGTAGAGGCGGGCACTGACAATCGGTCCTCGCGCCCGGTCCGGGCCGTCGTGGCCGTGCTGGCGGGTGGTCAGCCGCGGCGCGCCGAAGGGCCCTTGGGCCGCCTGGGAGGCCCCTGTTCGCGGCGTTGTCAGTGCGGCTTGGTAGAACTCCATTACCTGGATGCGATCGGCGCGCGCCAGGACGAGCAGCACGACAGCCGATCCACCGGTCTCAGCATCAGGGAGCAGGCACGCATGACACTCGGCAGCCACCTCGGGGAACTCCACGGCCTCCCGGCCTTCACCTTTCCCGACGCCGGTGACACCCCGGCGGACATGTCCGCCCTTCCGTCGCCCGAGTCCGTCGCCTGGCGCATCGCTGTGGACTCCTACGATGCCAAGGAGCAGTGGGAGGAGGCCTTCGCCCGCTTCCTGGAGGTCGTTGACACCAAGCAGGTCCGCGCGCTGATCGTCGGCGCGTGGAGCGATGTGTACGACAACGCCCCCGACAGTGTGATCGGGGCGCTGGTGGCGGCCGGCGACCGACTGCCCTCCCTGCGCGGGCTGTTCCTGGCCGACATCCTGTCGGAGGAGTGCGAGATCTCCTGGATCAACCAGGGTGATGTCGCTCCCCTCCTGACAGCCTTTCCCGACCTGGAGGAGTTCGGAGTCCGCGGGGGCAACGAGCTGGTCTTCCCCGCCGTCCGTCACGAGCGGCTGCGCAAACTGACCGTGGAGACCGGCGGCATGCCCGTCGAGGTGGTGCGCGGCATCGCGGGCAGCGATCTGCCCGCCCTCGTCGAACTCGACCTGTGGCTGGGCACGTCCGAGTACGGCGGCGATGCCGACGTGGCCGACCTGGAGCCCTTCTTCGCCGGCACCAGGCTGCCGAACCTCAAACGGCTCGCCCTGCGCAACAGCGAGATCCAGGACGCCATCTGTACGGCACTCGCGTCCGCGCCGGTGGTGGCGCGACTGGAGGTGCTCGACGTGTCGATGGGCGTGCTCACCGACGACGGTGCGACGGCGCTGCTGACCGGTCAGCCGTTGACGCATCTGAAGAAGCTCGACCTGCACCACAACTACCTCAGTGAGGCGCTGCGCACGCGGCTGCTCCAGATGCTGGAGCCCGCCGGTGTGGAGGTCGACGCGGATCCCGAAGACGCCGACTCGGACGAGGAGGACGACGGCACTGTCTGGCGTTTCGTCTCGGTGGGCGAGTAGCACACCGGCGTCCGGACGAGGACACCGAGGCACGCAGGGGGATGGGGAGCGGCATGCAGTACACGGAGACGGGGAGCGCCCGGCCGAGGTGGGCGGTGGTCGCCAACGGGGACAATCGTCGGGTGAGTCTGTTCGCCGCGGCCACCGAGGCCGCCGGGCACGGCACGCCTCGGGTGGTCGAGTGGGGCGACGTGCTGCGCGAGGGCGGACACCACTTCGCCGACGACGAGCTCGTCCGCCTCGACTCTCCCGGGGAGAGCGCCGAGGTGGACGCCCTGTTGCGCGATGTGGACGATCCGACGCGGGTGGAGGGGTCCGCGCGCTGGTACGGGCGGTTCCTGGAGTGTGTGACCTCGCTGAGCGGTGGGCGACGGCTCGACGACACGGTGGATCTGGCCGTGATGTTCGACAAACGACTGTGTCACGACCGGCTCCTCCGGGCGGGTGTGCCGGTGCCACCGTCCCCGACCTCCGGGGGCGTCTCGCCGGTGCGGGACTGGGCGGACGTACGGGGCCTCATGGAGGAGGCGGGCCTGCGGCGCGTCTTCGTCAAGCTCGCGCACGGTTCGTCCGCCTCCGGTGTCCTGGCGATCGAGACGACCGCGTCGGGCCGCATCCGCGCGACCACGTCCGTGGAGCGGACCGAGGAGGGCCGGCTCCACAACTCCCTGCGTGTTCGCCGCTACACCGAGGAGCGGGAGATCGCCGCGATCGTCGACACTCTCGCCCCGGACGGGCTGCACATCGAGCGGTGGCTGCCGAAGGCGTCGCTCGGCGGCCGGTCGGCGGATCTGCGCATCGTGGTCGTGGGCGGCCGGGCCACCCACGCTGTGGTCCGCACGAGCCGTTTCCCGCTGACGAATCTGCATCTGGGCGGAGCGCGCGGCGACCTGGCGGCCGTGCGGGCGCTGGCCGGTGACCGGTGGGCCGCGGCCCTCGAAACGAGTGAGCGGGCCGCGGCCTGCTTCCCCGGCACTCTGTGTGTCGGTGTCGATCTGCTGCCGGCCGTCGGTTGGCGCCGTTTCGCCGTCGGCGAGGTCAACGCGTTCGGCGACCTGCTCCCCCGCCTCACCGGCCTCCCCGGCAGCGGGGCGGAGGGCCTGGACACGTACGCCGCCCAGGTCGCCGCGGCCGTCTCCTTCACCCCCGGCGGCCTGCCCGCGACACGGCGTCCGGCCGCATCAGCCGCCCCACCCACATCACTCGCACCACCCGTACGACCGCACGAGTTGCCGAGGAACACACATGCCACCGTCTGAGCCCCTTCCCGCCCCGGCCGCCGGGCCGGACATGAACCAGGTGGTGGGCCGCGACGATCTGCTGCTGCTCACCCTGGACACCCTCCGTCACGACGTGGCCGTCGAACTCGCCGCCGCCGGACGGCTGCCCAACCTGGCCGCGCACCTGCCGGGCGGCACCTGGGAGAAGCGGCACGCGCCAGGGAGTTTCACCTACGCCTCCCACCAGGCGATGTTCGCGGGCTTCCTGCCCACACCGGCGGCTCCGGGGCCGCATCGGCGCTTGTTCGCGGCCCGGTTCGCGGGCAGCGAGACGACAGCGGAGGGGACGTACGTCTTCGACACCCCGGACCTCGTGTCCGGCCTGGCCGCGCACGGCTACCGCACGGTGTGCGTCGGTGGCGTCGGCTTCTTCAACAAGCAGGGCGCCCTGGGCGACGTACTGCCCGGGTTCTTCCAGGAGAGCCACTGGGAGCCGGAGTTCTCGGTGGCCTCCCCGACCTCCTTCGAGGCGCAGGTGGCACGCGCCGAGAAGACGGTGTCCGAACTGCCTCCCGAGCAGCGATTGTTCCTCTTCCTGAACGCCTCCGCGCTGCATCAGCCGAACTGGTTCCACCTCCCCGGTGCGACCCGCGAGGCGGGCGACAGCCGGCTCACCCACGCCGCTGCGCTGGAGTACGTCGACCGTCATGTCGGGCGGCTGTTCGCGGCGATGAGTTCACGCCGCCGCTGCTTCGCCATCGTCTGCTCCGACCACGGCACCGCCTACGGGGACGACGGCTACACCGGTCACCGCCTCGGTCACGAGTCCGTGTGGACCGTGCCCTACGGCCACTTCTTCCTGGAGCCGTCCGTATGAGCAGCCCGACCGTCACCTCGGCGGACAACCCGGAAGACACCTCCGACCGCCCGCCGCGGCCGTACCAGAGCTATACGTACGCGTACCCGCACAAGACCGCCTACCGGCCGCTCACGCCCCGGCCCCGGCTCGTGGACCTGTGGGCCGGGGAATCGCGGCACTCACTGTCGCTGTATCTGCACATCCCGTTCTGCGAGGTCCGCTGCGGCTTCTGCAACCTCTTCACCCGTATCGGCGCGCCGGACGATCTGACGGGCCGCTACCTGGACGCCCTGCAGCGCCAGGCCGCCGCCGTCCGTGAGGCCCTGGGCGACTCACAGCCCCCGCGGTTCGTCAACGCCGCGTTCGGCGGCGGCACTCCGACCTTCCTGGAGGCCGCAGAGCTGGAGCGGCTGTGCGACATCGCCGAGCGCGAGATGGGCGTGGACCTGCGGGCCGTCCCGCTGTCCGTGGAGGCGTCGCCGTCCACGGCCACGGCCGACCGGCTGGCAGTGCTGGCGGAGCGGGGTGCCACCCGTATCAGCCTCGGCGTGCAGAGCTTCGTCGAGGAGGAGGCTCGGGCCGCCGTACGCCCACAGCACAGGTCCGATGTCGAGGGGGCGCTGACCCGTATCCGCGAGGCCGGTGTGCCGGTCCTCAACATCGATCTGATCTACGGCATCGACGGCCAGACCGCGGCCAGTTGGCGCTACTCCCTGGACGCGGCCCTCGCCTGGCGCCCCGAGGAGATCTACCTGTACCCCCTCTACATCCGCCCGCTCACCGGCCTCGGCCGCCACACCGACCCGCCGACGGCCGACCGGGAGTGGGACGGGCAACGCCTGCGCCGCTACCGGGAGGGCCGCGACCATCTCCTCTCCCAGGGCTACGAGCAGGTGTCGATGCGCATGTTCCGGCGCTCGGACGCGCCGCCGCAGGGTCCGGACGACTACGCCTGTCAGACCGACGGCATGATCGGTCTGGGCTGCGGCGCCCGCTCGTACACCTCGCGGCTGCACTACTCCTTCGACTACGCGGTGTCGATGCGGGAGATACGCGGCATCATCGACGACTACACCGCCACCGAGGACTTCTCCCGCGCGCTGCACGGGCGCCCGGTCGACGAGGACGAGGCACGGCGCCGGCATCTGCTGCAGTCGCTGCTCCAGGCCGAGGGCCTGCCCGTCGCGGAATACCGGCTGCGGTTCGGTTCGGACCCGTACGAAGACTTCCCCGCCGAGCTGGACACCCTCGCCGTCCGTGGCTGGCTCGACGGCGACCGGGCGGAGTGGCTGCGGCTGTCCGCCGAGGGGCTGGCCCACTCGGACGCCATCGGCCCCGACTTCTTCTCACCGGGCGTGCGCGACGCCATGGCCGCCTACGAGACGAAGTGAGAGGCGTGCGATGGATCTGACACTGCTGTACCGCGGGCCGCTCTCCTCCTGCGACTACGACTGCCCCTACTGCCCGTTCGCGAAGCGCCGCGACACCACGGCGCAGTTGCGCGCCGACCGCGCGGCACTGGAGCGGTTCACGGCGTGGGCGCGCGACCAGCGGGAGGATGACCGGCTGTCGGTGCTCTTCACCCCGTGGGGCGAGGGACTGGTCCGCTCCTGGTACCGGCGCGCTCTCGTGGAGCTCTCGCACCAGCCGCACGTACGCCGGGTCGCGATTCAGACCAACCTGAGCTGCCGCACCGACTGGCTCGCGGACGCGGACTGCGACACCGTCGCCCTGTGGTGTACCTACCATCCCGGGCAGACGCCCTACGAACGGTTCCTGGCCAAGACGTACGAGCTGTCCGCCCTCGGGGTCCGCTTCAGCGTCGGCATCGTCGGCGTACCGGACCATCTGGAGCACGCGCGACGGCTGCGCGCCGAACTGCCGGAGCATGTCTACCTGTGGGTGAACGCGGCCGAAGGACACATCTACACGGACGAGCAGGCCGGCGAGTGGAGTGCGCTGGACCCGCTCTTCCCGTTCAGCCGCCACCCGCACCGCTCGGCGGGCCTGCCATGCCGCACGGGTGAGTCGGTGCTCTCGGTGGACGGTGAGGGCGCGGTGCGCCGCTGCCATTTCGTCCGCGCCGAGCTGGGAAATCTGTACGACGGTTCCTACCGTGCCGCGCTTCGCCCGCGGGTCTGTCCTTCGGAGGTGTGCGACTGCCACATCGGATACGTGCACCTGGAGACGCTGCCGTTGTACGACGTGTTCGCGGGCGGCGTCCTGGAGCGGATTCCGCGGGTCCTGCCGGCCCGACCGCTCCTGCCGCTGGTCCCGTACGAGCGAGGTGGCGTCGGCGCGGCTGCCATGGCAGGGTCGCCCGAGTCGTGAACGTGCTGTTGGTGAGAGGAAGTTCGTGGATACGCAGACCTGGGACGACTTGGCCGCCTCGATGAGGAACGCGTACATCGCGGGCCCGGGCGAGGGGGGTGTGCCCCGCCCGGTCATCATGCCGCTGGTCCGCGGTGAACTGGTCGGCCTGATCTGGCTGCGTCCCGTCGAGACCGGCAAGGACGCGCTCACCGGTATCGCCCAGCTGTCGAACATCGCCGCGGCGGCCGGTGCCGACGAGGTCGTCCTCGCGTGGGAGACCCAGGACGTCGCCGCCACCTGCGAGTTGCCGGTCACCGACCCAGCGCCGTGCCTGAACCTGGTGCACGCCACGAAGGACGGCCACACCCTGCACCGCTTCCCTTACGCCGAGCAGGCCACCACCGGCGCCCCCTCGGACCAGGCCATGCTCGAACCGCAGTGGCTCCCCGCGCCAGAGCCCCAGCCTGGCGGCGAACTGATCCCGCCGGTCCGGGCCGCGGTCGACTACTCCTTCATCCCGCTCGACATCGACCACCCCTCCCCCTTCGGCGTCACCGTCGTCCTGATGGAGGAGGACGGCTACAGCGTGCGCCTGACCGAGGCGTTCGCCCTCTGACGACCGGTCAGCAGCCCGAACACCGATCCTCGCCCTCCGGATCGCCGCCGGCCGGGAAACCACAAGAGGGCACCGCGGTCCGTCAGTACCCTGGCGCGGTGATGACCAACACACTCCTGTCGAAAGCCGTGAGCGGCGCCGTCGACCCGCCCCTGCTTCCGCTGCCGGACCGTGTCTCGGGAATTCTGTCGGAGCTGGGAAGTCCGCCCCGGCTGGCGGCTCATCTGCGCGCTGTCCACGACGTCGCGCACCAGTTGGTCGACTGGGTGGAGCAGCACTGCCCCGCTGTGCACTTCGACCGCGAGGCGGTGCTCTTCGGGGCAGCCACTCATGACGTGGGAAAGACAGTGCACCACGGCGAACTCTCCGGGCCCGGATCGGCTCACGAGGAGGCCGGGCAGACTCTTCTGCTGGGCCACGGCGTCAGCCCGGACCTGGCGCGCTTCGCCGCGACGCACGCGTCATGGTCGGACACGCCTGTCGGCCTGGAGGACTTGCTGGTCAGCCTCGCCGACAAGATCTGGAAGAACAAGCGTGTCCCCGACCTGGAGGATCTCGTCGTGGCCCGGCTGACCGAAGCCAGTGGCCGAGCGGCATGGGAGGAGTTCATCGCGCTCGACGAGGTCCTCGCCCGCATCGGCGACGAGGCCGACCGGCGCCTGGCGTTCCAGGCATCCTTTCCGGTCTACGGCTGAGGAACGAGGGTGCCCCCTCCCTCACCTCCGCGTCAGCGTCCCTTGCGGACTCGGGCCGCGGCCCGGGCGTCCGCGATCTTGCGGGCCTCGGTGGCTTTACGGGACTCCTTGGCAACGGGGCGGCCCGGGCGGGTGCCGATGCCGCGGAAGGGGGCGTTGCCGGTGGTGGTCTTCGTCTCGGTCGGCGGGCGCTTCGCGCCGGTGATGGCGGTCAGCTTCTCCTCACCGGAGTGCACTTGTGCGACCGTCGGGCGAATCCCGGCGTCGGTCATCATCCGGTTGACGTCGCGCCGCTGGTTGGGGGTGACCAGGGTGACCACCTTCCCGGACTCCCCCGCGCGCGCCGTGCGCCCGCCGCGGTGCAGGTAGTCCTTGGCGTCGGCCGGCGGGTCGACGTTGACGACCAGGTCGAGGGCGTCGATGTGAATGCCCCGCGCAGCGACGTTGGTGGCCACCAGCACGGTGATCGCACCGTCCTTGAACTGGCCCAGCGTGTGCGTGCGCTGCGGCTGCGACTTCCCGCTGTGCAGGGCGCCGGCCCGTACCCCGCTGGCACGCAGGTGACGGGTGAACTGGTCCACGCCGGTCTTGGTGTCCAGGAACATCAGTACCCGGCCGTCGCGCGCGGCGATCTCCGTCGCGGTCGCGTACTTGTCGGCGGCGTGGATGTTCAACACGTGGTGTTCCATCGTGGTGACCGAGCCCGCCACCCGGTCGACCGTGGCGACCACCGGGTCGTGCAGGTGGTCGCGTACCAGCTGGTCGACGTTACGGTCGAGCGTCGCCGAGAACAGCAGCCGCTGTCCGTCGGAGGGGATCTGGTCCATGATCTCCGACACCTGGGGCAGGAACCCCAGGTCGCACATCTGGTCCGCCTCGTCCAGCACCGTGACCCGCACATGGTTCAGGACGCAGTCCCGGCGCGACACCAGGTCGGTCAGCCGTCCCGGGGTCGCGATGAGCACCTCGGCGCCGGTCCGCAGCTCCGCCTGCTGCCGGTTGATCGACAGCCCGCCGACCACCGTCGCCAGTCGTACGTTCAGTGTCCGTGCGTACGGTGCCAGCGCGTCGCCGACCTGCTGCGCGAGTTCCCGGGTCGGCACCAGCACCAGCGCGAGCGGCCGCTTGGACTCCGCACGCCGGCCGGCCGTACGGACGAGCAGCGCGAGCCCGAAGGCGAGCGTCTTGCCGGAGCCGGTTCGCGCGCGGCCCAGGACGTCACGGCCGGCCAGCGCGTTGGGCAGCGTCGCCGCCTGGATCGGGAACGGCTCCGTGACCCCGAGGCCCGTCATCGTCTCCATGAGCTCCGGCGGCAGCCCGAGCGCGCCGAACGAGGCGGCCGGCGGCAGACCCGGGGCCACCGTCTTCGGGGTGGAGAGCTCACCCTGCGACAGAGCAGCCTGCTGAGGCTTGCCCGCGCGGGAGTGTCCGGGGCCCGACGGTCTGGCGTTCATGAGGAACCTTCCTGGTCTGACGCCCGCAACGCCCCGGGGCCCGTACCCCTTGGCACGGGCCCCGGCGGTGTCGAAGCGTGAACCCCATTTTATCAGCGGCGGCACCCCGATTCAGCTGCGCGGGTGCTGAATGCGTTCGTATTCCTCTATTGGACCTCAGGGCGTCGGCGAGCAAGGCTGGAGCGCGCACCCTTACTTCGCGACACCCGGAAGAGGTCACGAGCACATGCACACTCGACGCATCGGTGACGTGGAGGTCAGCGCGATCGGTCTGGGCGGGATGCCCATGTCGATCGAGGGACGGCCGGACGAGGCCCGTTCCCTCGCCACCATCCACGCCGCGCTCGACGCAGGTCTGACACTGATCGACACCGCGGACGCCTACCACCGGGGCGCCGACGAGGTCGGTCACAACGAGAGCCTCATCGCCAAGGCGCTCGCCTCCCACGAGCGCGGCCCGGACGTCCTGGTCGCCACCAAGGGCGGACATCTCCGTCCCGGCGACGGCAGTTGGACCCTGGACGGCTCCCCCGCGCACATCAAGGAGGCGTGCGAGGCCTCGCTGCGCCGCCTGGGCGTGGAGGCCATCGGGCTGTACCAGTTCCACCGCCCCGACCCCAAGGTCCCGTACGCGGAGTCGGTCGGCGCGGTCCGGGACCTGCTGGACGAGGGCAAGATCCGTATGGCCGGAGTCTCCAACGCCGACCCGGACCAGATCCGGCAGGCGAACGAGATCCTCGGCGGACGCCTGGTCTCCGTGCAGAACCAGTTCTCCCCGGCCTTCCGCTCCAGCGAGCCGGAACTGCGGCTGTGCGACGAGCTGGGCATCGCGTTCCTGCCCTGGAGTCCGCTCGGCGGCATCTCCCGGGCCGGCGGTCTCGGTTCGGCGTACGCCCCGTTCGCCCGCATCGCCTCGGCCCACGGCGTCAGCCCGCAGCGCGTGTGCCTGGCCTGGATGCTCGCCAAGTCGCCGGTGGTCGTGCCGATCCCCGGCGCCAGCCGCCCGGAGACGATCCGTGACTCGGCGGCTGCCGTGGACCTGGTGCTCTCCGCGGAGGAGTCGGCCGAGCTGGACGCCGTCTGACACCTCCTGGGCTCCCGGCCACCCAGGCGAGGCGTCCCCCGCGGTTTCCTGCCGTTTCCCGCCGAGCCCTCCATCGACGACGGACGCCTTGACGCTGCTTTGAACAACCGGACGTCCGCCCATGTCCAACGGCACCCTGGAGTCTCCTCCGGCCTCCGTGTGAGCGCCCTGTACTCGGCTCACCACAACACGGGGGGATCGGCGTGAGACGTCGATGGGTGAAGGTTCTGCTGATCACGGTCGTGGTGCTCGCCGCGCTGTTCACGGCCGCCGACCGCACCGCGGTGCACTACGCCCACAAGGAAGCGACGCGGCTCGCCGAGCAGAAGTACGGCTACGCCAACACCACCGACGGCCATGTGGACGTGACGATCCAGGGCTTTCCCTTCCTGACCCAGGCGGCCGGCGAGAACTTCGGCCATGTGAAGCTGACCGCGAGCCGGTTCACCATCGACACCACGGCCAACCTCCAGGGCGGCTATCTGCACGTCGACCGTCTCCACCTGGACCTGCGTGATGTGCGGGTGACGTCGCTGACGGCGCGCAGTGCCGAAGCGAACCTCGTCACCGGCACCCTGACCCTCTCGTACGAGGAACTGTCCGGCGTGTTGTCCCGGCTCACGCGCGACGGCGGCCCGTTGCGGGTCTCCCGGGCGCCGGGATCGAACGGCCAGGCGGCACGCGTCCAGGTCTCGGGCACGGTCGGCGGGACGGCCCTGAACGCCACGGGAACACTTCTGGCGCAGGGCACAGAACTGTCCCTGACGGTCCCCGGTGTGGAGAGTGCCGGAAACGTCTGGCGGGTCGGCCTCCCGGAGGGCGTCGGCTTCGAGGCGGCGCGCGCCACCGCGGACGGCGTCGAGATCAGCCTCGTCGGTCACCAGGTGACGCTCGGCTCGTCGCGCTTCGGAGGCTGAGACGAACGGCGCGAGAGGGGACCGACGGAGCGCGGCTCTACGGAAGCAGTCCCGCCCGGCGGGCCGCGGTGACGGCTTCGAGCCGGGTGCCGGTGCCGAGCTTGCGCATCACCGAACGCAGATAGCCCTTCACGGTCTCCAGGCCGATGTCGAGCCGGCCGGAGATCTCCAGGTTGGTGCAACCTGCGGCGACCGCGGCCAGGACGTCCACTTCGCGCGGCGACAGGCGCGCCGCCGGCTCATGTGACGCCCGCTCGGAGCAGCAGCCCGACTCCAGCAGGGAACACACCTCGTGGAAGCGCTCCTTGAGGTGGCCCTCGCCGATCGTCGCCGTCAGGTCCAGCAACTCGGCGTGGACCTCGTGCACCTGTTCCAGGGCCACCGCGTCACGGGGCGCGGCAGGGCTTCGTGCGGCCCGGTCCTCCGAGAGGAGCCGGTGCGTGTGGTCGCGGGTCGCGAGGAACTGCTCCAGGTCGCGTGCCGCCGCGGTCACCGCGGTCAGTACGCGGTCACCCAGCCGTACGGCTTCACGCGACCCCACGAAGAGCGCGGCTCGTACCGTGGTACCCACGATCACGGGTGCCGCTGCCATCGCCCGCACCCCCTCCGCCGCGACGAAGGAGTCGTACTCATGGCTGATCTGCTGGGCCGACCGGTAGTCGCTCACCGCGGCGAGCCGACGTGTCGTCAGCACCTGCCCGATCAGTCCGGCGCCCGCCGGCACGGGGAACCCTCTGCGGCACGGCGACTTCATGCCGCTGGTCTCTCCGATCTGCAGCAACTTCGGGCCGACGACCCAGGCCGCACCCGCGACAGGCATCCCGCTGTCCCTGCGCAGCGCCAGCACCGCGGCACGGGCAGCGGCGGCCTCCGCACTGTCCTCCGCCGGAAACACGACCGGGTCGACTCCTTGCCTCACCGCAGCTCCATGCCCCTCCCTGTGCGCCGAGGGGCTACTCACCCGTCGCCAGGAGAACAGTTCTGCAAGCACCCTTCGACGTCAAGAGCCTTGTACCAAAACCAAATTGACTGATCGTCAGTTCCAACCGGAGTGACAGGCCGCATACGGAATCCCCTCATCCGGGGGTAGCTGGTCGGCACGGTTTGCCCCATGGTGGTGCCAGTAGAAAGCCGCTTCCCGGTCGAAGGAACGGGATGTACAGCCGTATGACCCGTCACCAGGGCAGCGCGCCACCCCCTGCGCGCCCGGCGGCTCCGAGCCCGTTCGCAGACCATCGGCAGCTGACCTCGGCGTCGCGGAAACACTCTCTCCCCCCACATCCGTCTGGCGGTACATGTGACACCTACCGATCCGAGCAACTCACCTGAGAAGAACGCCGGTTGGCAGGACGGAGCCCAGGACCGGCAGGACCTGCGCCGGCTCGTCGACACCTACGCGTCCGCCCTGGACCGGCAGAACCCGAAGCTGTTCGCCTCACTGTTCGACGAGGACGGCGAACTGGTGCTGAACTTCCCGACAGGCACCGGCCGTCCGCCCCTCGTCCTCGACGGGCGGGACGGCTGGGCCGGCGAACTGTCCGTGTTGGCGCCGTGCGTCGTCACCACGCACTTCGTCGGCAGCCACACGGTCCGGCTGGCCGGGGACAGCGCCTCGGGAGAGACCGACTGCCTCGCGCACGAGATGTACGCCGACGATGCCGAGGCCGCCAGACTGCGCGTGCGTTCCATGCGCTACCGCGACTCCTACCGGCGTGCGAGGGGGGTCTGGCGCTTCACCCGCCGGGAACTGACCGTCGACTGGACCGAGGACCGCGTCCTGTCGCTCCCCATCGGCCGCTGACCCCGCACAGCAACACATGTCGGGAGCAGACCGGGCTCCCGCGCAGACCGAGGAAAACGTATGACAGCGAAACCACTCCCCGTTTCGGACGACGACCGCCAACTCAGGCGGGCCATCGACTCGTTACGTCACACCACCGGCGTGGATCTCACCTTCGGCGGCGTCGTGACCAGAGGGCGACACGCCCAGCTCACCGAGTTCGCCGGGAACTCGACCAGAGCCCTCATGGGCTTGACCCTCGGGTTCGGCATGGGACTGGGCGGCAAGGCGGTGGCTCTGCACCGCCCCATCGCGGTCAACGACTACGCGAACTCCAAGCGGATCAGCCATCACTACGACCTGATGGTCGCCGCCGAGGGCATTCGTGCCGTCGTGGCGGCCCCCGTCGTGGTGAACCGGACGGTACGGGCGGTGATGTACGGCGCGGTGCGCCAGTCCGTCGGTCTTGGCGACCGGACTGTCGACGCCGTCATGGACACCGCTCGCGCTCTGGAACAGAACCTGGCGGTGCGCGACGAGGTGACGCGCCGCCTCGGCCGCCTCGACGAGCCCGGGGTGGCCGCCGACCGCGCACCGGAGCCGGCGTCCACCCGGTGGGAGACGATTCGCGAGGCGTACGCCGAACTGCGGGTTCTCGCCCAGCACCTCACGGACAGCGACCTGCGCGACAGGGTCGCCGCGCTGAGCGACAGGCTGGCCGACGCCGGAGCACCGGCCTCCCGGAACTCCGGCGCCCCGGTCCTCTCGTCGCGAGAACTCGACGTCCTGTCGTGCGTCGCCCTCGGGCGTACCAACACCGACGTGGCGAATGAACTCGGTCTTCGGGCCGAAACGGTGAAAAGCTATCTGCGCAGCGCGATGCGGAGGCTGGGATGCCATTCGCGCCTGGAGGCGGTCATGACCGCCCGCCGCCTGGGTTTACTGCCCTGAGAGCGGAAATTCCCATGAGAACAACGCGAGAGCAACATCAGGACAGAAATCCAGGGAAAAGAAAGAGCGGTTTCCGAGTTCCGGCACATTCTGGAGCCGCCCAGCCGCCTGGGGGGCCGCCCGGTGGCGGCTGGACGGCTTCAGAATTCGCCGGAACTTCTGGCATGTGGCAGACACGGTTCAAGAGTTGAGGGCTTCCTTGCGGAGCCGCTCAAGAACGGCGAGCCGGTCTTCCCGCTCGATGCGCGCGGTGGTCCAGTGGTCGGGACAGCAGCGCATGAGCATGTTGGTGAAGTGCGTGCCGTAATGGATGAAGTCGTCCGCCTCGGGTGCGTCCAGGGGGCGGGCGACGGCCTGGAACGACGGCTCGTGGATGTACGCCACGGTGAATCGCTCACGGTCGGCCAGGCGCACCTTGTTCGGGGTCGAGAGGAGGGTTCCGCCGGTGATGAACTGCATGATGTCGCCGGGGAAGACGGTGAAGACCGAGGGTGTCGGGGGGACGAAGGTCCAGGGGTCCTCGTTCTCGTGGCGCCCGGCCATGGACTCGCCGGGCAGCCAGTTGCGACCGCGGGTCTCGCCGGGGACGGGCGGCCGGATGTAGAGGCCGCCGACCTCGTCCTGGACCTCTATGACGAGGAGACCGTAGTCGGTGTGGGAGCCGATACCGTGCTCGGAGGTGGTGTCGGCCGCCGGGAAGCGCAGCACCCTCATGTGATGCCAGCCGTCGTTGGTGAGCCGCGTGAAGTGCTCCATGTCGTCCAGGCCGAGACCCAGCGCGGTCAGCTGGAGCAGCCGGTGGCCGATGTCTCCGACGACGACCATGTAGTCCTTCATGGCTGCGGCGTACTCGACGGACGGCCAGGGGGTGGGGCCGTGACACGGCCACCTGTCGAGGAAGCGGGGGTCGTCCTCGGGGATGTCGGGACAGACGGTGAAGAGCTCCGAACCGTCCTTCTCCCCGGCCGTCTCCTCCTCACAGGACGCGGCATATCCGCTGTAGGTGAGGTCGGAGACGAACTGGGCCTTCTCCTTGAGCGGGAGGCCGACGAAGGCTCTGGACGCGTCCAGGGCTCGTCCGATGGCAGCATCCTGGTCGGGAGTGGCCTGGATCTGGAAGATACCGTCGACCTGCCAGGCGGCGACGAGCGCCTGACCGAGTAACCGGTCGGCGTCGCTGCCTTCGACGGTCGGGGGCAGTGGGAAGGTCCGCAGTTCGGTCATGCGCCCACCATGAACCGGAAGTGCATAATCCACTACCCCCTTCTGAGGGGGCCGGACCGACAATCGAACAGACGCACCGACGCACCGACGACAGGACTTGCAACGTGATCATTTTCGGCACCAAGGGATACCTCTACCAGCTCGCGATACTCACGCTGGTGTGCGGCCAGTGCGGGAATCCCTCCGCGCACGCGCTCCGGAAGCGCGTCACCAAGTTCACCCTGTTCTTCGTGCCCCTGTTCCCCTTCTCGACGAAGTACACGACCCAGTGCACCTTCTGCGGTGCGGAGCAGAAGGTGACCAGGGAACAGGCGGAGCAGATGCGGGGCGTCGACGGCGGTGCCGGATCCGGCGGCCGGACCGACACGCCGCCGCAGCAGTCCTACCGGCCCTGAGCAGAGGCTCCCGGGGTCGTCATCGTGATGCCTGCCGGATGCGGCGCAGCATCAGGAAGCCGGCGATCAGGAGAACCGCTCCGATCCCGGCCGGCCACAGCTGGGTTCCCGTGTCGGCGAGATCTCCTGTGACGGCCTGCGGTTCGGTCTGCGGGACGGAGACGTCACCGTTGCCGTTGCCGTTTCCTTCGTCCGCGGTCGCCGCGCCGCCTGCCTGGCCGTCGGCGTCGTCGGTCGGCGACGCGGCCGACTCGGCTCGCTGGGTGGCCGGCGGCGACGTGTAGGCCTTGGGCTCAGCTTCGACGGGCTCCTTGGTGGGAGGGGTGCTCGCCGGGTCCGGTGCCTGTGTACTCGGGAGGGACGAGGGGGGAGACGAAGGGGAGTCCGAGGGCTCCGGGGTCTCGTCGTCGCCCGGGGTGACCGTGGGGTCGGCGGTCGGCTCGTCGGTCCCACCGGACGGCGGGTCGGGAGTCGGCGCGGGGCTGTTTCCCGGGTCCTCGCCGTTCGAGGAGCCGGCGCCGCACTGCCGGCCGGTGTTGATGCAGTCGACCATCTCCCGCATCAGGTCCTCGTCGAAGACGTTGATGAAGTCGCCGTGGTCCGTGACCGGCTTGTGCAGCTGCTCGGGGAAGGAGTCGACCGCGAACAGTGGCACCGTACGGCCGCCGTCCTGGAGGCTCGGCGCGTCGACGTCGTAGACGATGCGCTGCACCAGCTGCGGAATCGCCTGGAAGTCGTTCGCACAGTTTCCGGCGGCGTCGGCGAACGCCACGTGGGTGCGGTGGTTGGCGCTGTCGATGTTCCTGCCGTCCCAGCAGCTCTGGAACCTGAACGTGCGCACGACGTCGCTGCCCTGGGGGCACAGCGGGTACTTGTCCTTGAGCTGCCGGTCCTCGAACCCGGTGCAGCTCCAGGAGGCGTTGACGTTGGCGTTGCCGTTGACGAACGCCTTAGCGTCGCCGGTGATGATGCGCAGCAGCTTGGGCATGGCCACGACCTGGCCGCGCGGGTTGCCCACGAACGTCATCGTGACCTGCGAGGGCGTGACGATCTCACCGGCGTTGCCTTCGATACCGCCGCCGGGAGACTGGGCGTCCTGTTCCTGCGCACCGTTCTGCAGGCGCAGGACGGGCCAGAAGTAGGAGGATCTGTCGCCCTGGTCCACGCAACTGGTCTGCGCCGCGGCCAGGTCGTCGTTGCTCGCGAAAGCGTCGTTGGACTGGTTGCCGACGTAGTCGTGGAAGTGGTGTGCGCCGTTGGAGACGCCGGGGGCCACGATGACGTTGTCCGAGTTGAACAGGCCGTTCGCGTTCACACCGCAGCTGGTGGCGAAGGTGCCACGGGAGGCGTTGTTCTCCGGGGACGGGAACTGCGCGTTGGGCTGGACCGTGGTGATGTCCGCGAAGTCGCCGGCGACCGGCCCGTTCCCGGCCTGGCCACCGTTGCCGCTCTGCTGGTCCTCCTGGCCGCCCTGGTCATCGCCCTGACCATCACCCTGGTCCTGACCGTCTTGACCGTCCTGGTTGCCCTGACCGTCCTGGTTGTCGCCGT
The DNA here is from genome assembly GCF_010548275.1 of Streptomyces sp. SID12488. Taxonomy (GTDB): domain Bacteria; phylum Actinomycetota; class Actinomycetes; order Streptomycetales; family Streptomycetaceae; genus Streptomyces. Next base: position 48,856 of record NZ_JAAGLT010000020.1, on the reverse strand, counting down.
TCTGGTCGCCGTTCTGGTCCTGCCACTCCCCGGTCTGATTGCCGGAGGCACGGAACTCGCAGGCCGCCAGGTCCTCGATGCCCTGCGGGCGGTCTCCCACCCGGTCGATGGCGATGGCGATGCGCTCGATGGTCGCGGCCCGCTTCTCCTTCAGCGGGTTCATGATCGCCGAGTCGGCGAAGCCGCTGTCCTGCTGCATCGCCTGCGTCGACTCCTGCAGCCGCTGATAGGCCTCGGCTATCTGCTGGTCCAGGGCGGCGAGTTCGCCGTCGACCTCCGACCGGGCCTCGTCCGGCACGAACGCCAACTGGTCGCCGACATCGGGGCAGTCGATCGTGGCGGCTCCCGAGGACAGTGTCCGGTCGGTCCCGCTCCGCTGAGCCGAGTCGCCCCTCTGACCTCCTTCGGTGGCCGAGGCGTACACGTTCCCCACGACCAGTCCACCTCCGCCCAGCATCAGGGCGATCGCCGCAAAGGTGGCGCGGCGGGGGCCTGTTGGGCGTCTGCGCGTGTTACGTCCCACGGAAGTACTCCGCATCATGGCCGATTCGACATGGAAATGTCCCCAGTCCCATACGCAGCCGGACTCACGGGCGTTCAAGCGCCACACGGATTCATACGAACCTCTAAGAAAACACGGTGTCCAGGAGGGTCCCACAGACCCATAAGTCCAGTTTATGGGCTCATAACCCGGACCCCCGTACCAGCTTAGGCTTGCCTTAGTTTAGGCTTCCTTCGAAGATCTCTTGTCCTCGCTCGAAGGGAACCTGATCATGCCTCGCCCTCTGCGGGTGGCCATTGTCGGAGCCGGCCCCGCCGGGATCTACGCCGCCGACGCGTTGCTGAAGTCCGCAGTGGCCGCGGAGCCCGGCGTGTCCATCGACCTGTTCGAGCGGATGCCGGCCCCGTTCGGTCTGATCCGGTACGGCGTCGCCCCCGACCACCCCCGCATCAAGGGCATCATCACGGCCCTGCACCAGGTGCTCGACAAGCCGCAGATCCGTCTCTTCGGCAATGTCGACTACCCGGGCGACATCAACCTGGACGATCTGCGCGCCTTCTACGACGCGGTGATCTTCTCCACGGGAGCCACGGCCGACCGGGCCCTCGACATACCCGGAGTCGAGTTGAACGGCTCGTACGGGGCCGCCGACTTCGTCTCCTGGTACGACGGACACCCGGATGTTCCGCGTACGTGGCCCCTCGACGCGGAGAAGGTCGCGGTCCTCGGAGTCGGCAACGTCGCGCTCGACGTGGCGCGGATTCTCGGCAAGACGGCGGACGAACTGCTGCCGACCGAGATCCCGCCGAACGTCCACGAAGGGCTCAAGGCCAACAAGGCGCTCGAAGTCCACGTCTTCGGCCGCCGTGGCCCGGCGCAGGCCAAGTTCAGCCCGATGGAGCTGCGCGAGCTGGACCACTCCCCCAACATCGAGGTCATCGTCGACCCCGAGGACATCGACTACGACGACGGCTCGATCGCGACCCGGCGCGGCAACAAGCAGGCCGACATGGTCGCCAAGACGCTGGAGAACTGGGCCATCCGCGACATCGGCGACCGGCCGCACAAACTGTTCCTGCACTTCTTCGAGTCACCCACCGAGATCCTCGGCGAGGACGGCGAGGTCGTCGGTCTGCGTACGGAACGGACCACTCTCGACGGCACCGGCAACGTCAAGGGCACCGGCGCCTTCAAGGACTGGGACGTGAGCGCGGTCTACCGTGCCGTGGGCTACCTGTCCGACAAGCTGCCCAAGCTGCCCTGGGACGTCGAGTCGGGCACCGTCCCCGATCAGGGCGGCCGGGTGATCGAGGAGACCGGCGAGCACCTCGCGTCGATGTACGTCACCGGCTGGATCCGGCGCGGCCCCGTCGGGCTCATCGGGCACACGAAGGGTGACGCCAACGAGACCGTCGCCAACCTCCTGGACGACTACGCGAACGGCCGACTGCCCGAACCGGCTTCGCCCGCCCCCGAGGCGGTGGACGCGTTTCTCGGCGAGCGGGACGTCCGCTTCACCACGTGGGAGGGCTGGCACCGGCTGGACGCCGCGGAGAAGGCCCTGGGAGAGCCCCAGGGACGCGAGCGGGTGAAGCTCGTCGAGCGTGAGGACATGCTCCGGGCCAGCGAGGCGTAAGCAGGTCCGCAACAGCGACAGGGCTCGACTCGCGGGTGCCGCGAGCCGAGCCTTCGTCGTCCTCGTCCCTCACCTGGATTTGTCCAGGCGGCCGACTGGATCCGGGCCGCCGGTCGCAACGGATTCGGACTGCCCTCCGAGGCCGAACTCCCGCGCCTGGTTGCGCATGCTGCGCAGGGCCAGCAGAAGTACGCCGATGTCGTCGAGGTAGACGGGATCGGGCACGAGGTCGGTCGGGAGCACCAGGTAGGCGACCGCCCCCCAGAAGACCCAGCGCGAGCCCGTCGGCAGCCCCGCGCGGCGCAGGTCCCGGCGGGTGCGGACCAGCCGGACCATCAGGGTGCCCGCCACGGCCAGCGCGGCCGCTGCCAGGACCGCGACGATCACAATCACTGTCGTGGTGGAATCCATCACCCCTCCGCTGTTCCGTGTGTGCCTCTGCTCCGACCTTCCTACCCCTCGGCTTCCCCTTCACCACGTCTCCACACCGCGGCCTCCCCACCTTTCCGGCACGGCGCATTTGAGACAGTCCGAGCTGGGGACAGTACGGACCTGGTCCAGCCGCGGCGAATTTCCGCAGGTTGCGCCGGACGACAAAGCGCCCGCGAGGAGCGCGAATGAGCCAGTACTCAACAGTGGTCCACAGCCCGTTGATTGTTCCGGAGCGCCGCTGCCATAATCCGCTTCCTGACCCGCCGTCACCCATTCACTCGGCAATACGTCCGGATTCACGATTCGCCCGCCAAGCCCGCACAAGAACGTGACTCCGGCCTTTTCCGTCACCCCTGGTGAGCTGGCTGACCGACGGCTCGGAAGAGTTGGATGCGCGACATAATGCAGCGAAGAAGGTGCGTTTGTGTCCAATTATTTCACGCGGCCGGACGAGCCGCCCGCATACGGCCCGACGTACCCCGAACCCACGCCGGAACGGGTGATACACAGCCATCCTGAATTTCAGTCAATGCGCAAGGGGTATCGCCGCTTCGCGGCGGTGTCGACAGCACTCTCCGTCGGCGGATTCCTCCTGTACGTCCTGTTGTCGAACTTCGCACCCGGCATCATGAATCAGCCACTCGCCGGTCATTTCACCCTCGGACTCGCGCTCGGACTGGGGCAGTTCCTGGTGATGGTGGTGACCGCCTGGCGCTACGTATTGCGCATGCGCACCAGCTTCGATCCGGTCGCCCGGGGGCTGCGCGACCAGTTGGAACAGTCTCGGACCGGACAGCGCCGTCCCGCCGAGCGGGCCGGCGCCCGTCCGCAGAGCACGAGGGAGTACCGCAGGTGGTGACCATCGGTGCCGGAGTCGTCGACCCGTTCAGTCGGCAACTGACCTTCGTACTGTTCCTGTCGGTCGTCGTGGTCACGCTGTTCGCCGCGCTGCTGATCGCCCCGCAGCGCGACGAGGTCGCCGAGTTCTATCTCGGCAACCGGGAGATGTCGCCGCTGCGCAACGGGCTGGCGATGTGCGGGGACTACCTCTCGGCCGCGACCCTGCTGGGCAGTACCGGACTGGTCGCCCTCACCGGCTACGACGGGCTGTTGTACCTGTGCGGCACCACGGTCGCCTGGATGATGGTGATCCTGGTGATCGCCGAACCGCTACGCAACTCCGGCAGGTTCACCCTCGGGGACACCCTCGCGCTGCGGCTGCCCCAGGGTGGACGGGCGGTCCGGCTCGCGCTCTCCATCTGCACCCTGACCATCTGCTGCCTCTACCTGGTGGCCCAACTCGTCGGCAGCGTCGCCCTGTTGACCCAGTTCACCGGCGTGCCCAGCACCACCACCCGCACCTTGTGCGTCGTCGTCATCGGCACCATCGTCATCGTGTACGCCTCGCTCGGGGGTATGCCCGGCGCCACGTTCATCCAGATCGTCAAGGCCGTGATGCTCATATCCGGCGTCGCCGTCACGGCCGTCATGGTGCTGCACCGCTTCGACTGGAACCTCGACGCGCTGCTGGAAGCAGCCACCGAGAACAGCGGCCTCGGCCAGCGGTTCCTGGAGCCCGGTCTGCGCTACGGCGCGAGCACCACCAGCAAACTCGACTTCCTCAGCCTCCAGTTGGCCATCGTGCTCGGCCTCGCCGCACTCCCCCACGTGATGATGCGGCTGCTCGCCCCGCGCTCCACCAACGTCCTGCGCTCCTCGGTCGTGTGGGCAGCGGGTCTGGTCGGCTTCGTCTGTCTGGCCGCCGGCATCCTAGGCCTGGGCGCCACCGCTCTCGTGGGCCGCGAGTCCATCATCGACACCGACCCGAAGGGCGACGCGGCCGTCCTGCTGCTCGCGCAGTCCATCGGCGGCGGGATACTCACCGCGCTCCTGTCCTGCCTGGCCTTCGTCACGCTGCTCGCGGTCGCGGCCGGTCTCACCCTCGCCGCGGCCTCGTCCCTCGCCCACGACCTGTACGGCGAGGTCATCCGCAAGGGACGCGCCACCCAGGCCGAGGAACTGGGCGCGGCCCGGCTGGCGGCGGTGCTCATCGGCATGCTGGGGATGGCACTGGCCCTGCTGTCGTGGGAGACCAACGTCTCGACGCTCGCCTTCCTCGCCTTCGCCATCGCCGCGTCCGCTCTGCTGCCCACGCTCCTCTACAGCCTGTTCTGGCGCCGCTTCAACTCCCGGGGCGCGCTGCTCAGCCTGTGCGGCGGGCTGGTCTGCTCGGTGCTTCTGGTCGTGTTCTCGCCGGTGGTCTCGTCGACCTCCTCCTCCATCTATCCGTCGGCGGACTTCGCCTGGTTCCCGCTGCAGAACCCCGGCATCGTCTCCATCCCGGCGGGCTTCCTCCTCGGCTGGCTCGGCACTGTCCTGACACACCGTCAGGAGACCTCCTCGTACGAGGAGTTCGAGGTCCGCGCGCTCGTCGGAGCCGGGGCCTACACCGAGTAGGGCGTACGGCTCCCATGGCTCGGCCGGCTCCCCCGGGGACCGGCCGCGTCAGTGCCCTGGCAGCGGGCGTCCGCGTGCCCAGCCCAGCAGGACCAGGGAGCAGAGCGCGGCGAGGGCGCACCAGGTCGACATGAACTCCAGTCGCCACAGCGCCCAGCGCAGCGGCGCGCCCGCCCCGGCCAGGATCCCGAACAGCATCAGACGGCGGTCACCGGAGAGCAGCAGGGAGCCGACCGTGGCGAGCAGATAGCCCGTGATGAGCGGTCCGGAGTGGGACAGCTGGATGCCGTACCCGACCGTGTGGCCGCGGATGTCCGCCGTCACCCGGTGGGTCGCCAGGTTGTGCGCGAATGCCGTGCTGGTCGCGATGCCCACGGCCAGCGGCAGCAGGAGGCGGTGTCTCACTCTCCTGGGTGCCGCGCACAGGACGGCCGCCGGCACCCACAGGGCAAGCAGCGGGAGGGCGATGGCGGCCCAGACCATGGTTGCCGGGCCGGTTCCGCCGCCCGCGCGCCAGACCAGGGACTCGAGGATCTGGTGGGCCCCAGGAGCAACGGCAACGCGGCCAGTGGCAGATCGCGGCCTCGGCCCGCCCGGGCCACCGCCGTCACGCTCGCCACGCCCACGGCGGCGATGCCCACGCCCGCCACCAGATCAGCCGTCGCACTCCAGCACATCACGCCGCCACAGGGTCCGTCGTCTCAGGCCTCGGCCTCACAGCGGACCACGACCCGACTCCGGCCGCATGCCGGGCGCCGACGCCACCCCGGGGGCAGGTCAGACGGGGCGGTGCGCCACCACGGCGAACATCGTCACCGACATGTGCAGCGCGCTCCGCTCCGCGGCCTCGGTCAGCACCGCGTACAGACGGTCGCGCTGCTCCTCGGTCATCAGTCCGCGCCGCACGGTCGACTCGCCCATCATGCGGACCAGGGGCCAGGGCACCGCCTGGTTGTCCTGGATCAGCGCCTGCGAGCCCTGGTCGTCGATCACCAGCCCCGCGGCGGACAACTGGTCCGGAAGCCGGCGTCCCGAGTACGGGTTGGCCGCCGCGGCCAGGGTTCCCGCCATCAGGGCGGCCACCGTGTCGGGATCACCGGGGTGCAGGAGGGCGGTCGCCCAGTCCGAGTCGATGAGCACCACACGTCCGCCGGGGCGCAGGACCCTCGCGATGTCACCGACGGCCTTGTCCGGTTCGGACAGGTGTTGCAGGACCCGCTCGCACCAGACCACGTCCACCGTGGCGTCGGGCAGCGGGAGGGCGAGCGCGTCACCGTCCAGGAAGCGGGCCGTGCTGCCGGCCGCCGCCGCCCGTCGCTCGGCGACCTCGCGCAGCGCCGGGTTCGCCTCGATGCCCACAGCGTCACCGGCCGGGGCCACAGCCGCCGCCAGGGCCAGGGTCTGCGAGCCCGTGCCACTGCCCACGTCGATCACGTGTTCGCCCGGACGCGGGTTCAGCGCGCTCTGCGCCCAGGAACGCAGCCGTCGTACGCCGTCGGCCCCGTCCTGCGCGTCCAGACCCGCCACGAGCCGTCCGACGTCCGCCGTGGGGAAGTTGCGTGCGTGGAACTCCGAGGTGGGCCGTGTGTCTGGTGTCTCCCCCATCCGGCCCACTCTATGAGCCGGGTCACGCACGGACCACCAGAAAGGTCACTTCCGACCGGAGCCGCCGGGCGACCAACGCGGGCGGCTCTGGTCCTCACCGCGTTTCGAGCCGGAGGAATCGAGGTTGTGCGGATCGATCCGCACCTCCTCCCCAGAGGTGCGCGGCACCTCGTTGGGCTCGCGCATCTCCCGCTGCTCGTGCACCGGCCCGGTCTCCGGCAGCCTCGGCTGCTCCTCGGGCCTGGGCGGAGGCGACTCCGCCTCCTTGGTCTTCACTCCCAGCCGGACGGCCCAGATCAGCAGGGCCACCACGATCAGGCCACCGGCGAAGGCGGCGATCACATTGAGTACGTTGCTCGATGCGGCGAGTACCTGTCCCGCCTCTGCTGCTGCTTCTGCCGTGTTCATGGTCGCCGAGTGCCCCGGAACCGTCCGACTACGCACACCCCCACCTGCGCCAGCCGCCACCCGGCCACCGGAGGGACGCGGGCACGGGGGTACGGCGGAGCCCCGCCGACCGGGCACTGGTACGGGACTGCGCGGGTTCGGTGACGCGACGGCATAAGCTCGACGGATGGCAAGGTACTTCGACGTCCATCCCGACAACCCCCAGCCCCGCACGATCAGTCAGGTCACCGACAGCATCCGCTCCGGCGCGCTGATCGCCTATCCGACGGACTCCTGCTTCGCGCTGGGGTGCCAGCTCGGCAGCCGTGACGGCATCGACCGCATCCGGTCGATCCGGCAGCTCGACGACCGTCACCACTTCACTCTCGTGTGCCAGAACTTCGCGCAGCTCGGCCAGTTCGTGCAGGTCGACAACGACGTGTTCCGGGCCGTGAAGGCGTCCACGCCGGGCAGCTACACGTTCATTCTCCCGGCGACGCGCGAGGTGCCGCGCAAGCTGCTGCACCCGAAGAAGAAGACCGTCGGCGTGCGCATCCCCGACCACGCGGTCGTGCAGGCCCTGCTGGCCGAGCTGGGCGAACCGCTGCTGTCCAGCACGCTGCTGCTCCCCGACGAGAAGGAGCCGCTGACTCAGGGCTGGGAGATCAAGGAACGGCTCGACCATGTCGTGGACGCGGTCGTCGACTCCGGGGACTGCGGCACGGAGCCGACAACCGTCATCGACTTCTCCAGCGGCGAGGCCGAGATCGTACGCCGGGGCGCGGGAGACACGTCACGGTTCGAGTGACGGCTCCCGGGCGCGGTGCGGGGTGCGATCAGGGCGTGGGCTGTGCATGGTGGTAGGAGGTCCGGTCGAGCAAGGAGACGTCATGCCGATCCAGCACTCCGATTCGCCCTCTCCCTCCGACGACACCACCACCCCCGACGTCCTGTTGCACACCGGTGCCGAGCACGGCGCGTCGGCCGAGGATCTGGTGCTCGCGACGGGCCGTGACCTCACTCCGCGCAGCCTGGCGTGGGCGGAGCGGAAGCTGGCGGAGGAGGGTACTGCGGCGATGGACAAGTTGTTGCCGTGACGATGCCGTTCGTCGGCTGCGGGCAGGTGGGTGCTTGTCGCTCCCCCACTCTCGGCGCAGCCGCAGATCGGCACAGCCCCGCGCCCCTATCGGGGCGCGTCGTGCTGCACGGTCACCGGCTCGAAGGCGATCCGGGTACAGGTCCCGTCCTCGGCCCAGTGCACCTCGACCGCCATGCCTCCGAACACTTCCACGCCCGCGACCACCCGCTCGGGCACGAGCGGCTGCGGGTCGGCCGTGAGGACCGCCAGGGCCACGTGCAGTGAGGTGCCGGACGTCTCGCCGGTCAGGCGTGGGACGAGGGCCCAGCGGGTGTAGGCGGTGCCCTGCGGGGCGCGCGCCTCCTCGGCCTCGGGAGTCCAGCCGTACAGGCCGTGCAGCGCCGACGTCACCTCCTCCTCGGGGCCGGTCGCCCAGCCCGTGTGTGTGACGCGTGCGCCGGCCGGGGCGCCGGTCACGCGGTGGACGCGCAGTTCGTGGCGGCCTCGTACCACCGTGACGCTCTCCACCTTCAGCCCCGGCACCATGGGCGGCCCGGCGGTGAAGACGGGGCGGTGCCAGGACGCGGCCCAGCCCCAGCCGTCCCCGTGGCCCGCGCCCAGCGGGTGGATACGGCGGCGCACGCTGCCCCGGCCGCCGATCTCCACGGACAGGTGGTTGTCGGCGATGTTGCCGGGGGCCGTCGGGCCGGAGTGGGTCGAGTAGGCCTGGCGGCCGTAGTGCGGATCACCTTCGGCCGCCGTCTCGCCCTCGTGCGGGCGGACGTGGTCGCTGCCGTGGTTGTGCAGCCGTACGATCCCGTCCGCGCGGGTCGACTGCACCAGCAGCCCCGGTGCGGGCAGCGCGAGCACCCGGTCGCCCTCCTCGACCGGCGCCGGTTCCTCGCGTGCCGTCCACAACGGGGAGTCTGCGGGGGCGAGCAGGGAGACGAAGGCCTTCGAGGCCCAGTACGGGGACGCCGGGCCCGAGTAGGTCTGCAGGGTCGCCTGGTGGGGGCCGTGCCAGCCGAGGGTCAGCAGGCCGTCCTCGGCCAGGGCGCCCCGGTCCACGAAGTGGCGCAGGCTGCCGCTGATCAGACGTCGGCTCGTCCCCGGGGTGAGGGGGGTGTGGCCGGTGAGGGCGCCCAGGCCGACGGCGGCGGAGGCGGCGAAGCGGTACGAGAGGGAGCGGCCGAAGTGGATCGGTGCGCCGTCCCCGCCGAACATCAGCGCGAAGCCGTCGAGGTGTTCGCGCAGGCGGGGGCCGTAGTGGGCGGACAGTCCGTGGTCGTCTCCCAGGTGGGCGTCGAGGACCGGGTACAGGTGCAGGGCCCAGCCGTTGTAGTGGTCGAAGGCCCGGCCGTCGCCGTCCGCGTACCAGCCGTCGCCCCGGTACCAGGTCTCCATGAGTTCCAGGGCCCGCTCGCGTGCCCTGGCCGTCTCGGCGTCACCGCGCCCCACGGACTCCAGGAAACCGGCGACCGTGTAGGGGAAGAGGTACCAGTTGTTCGGGGCGGGCGAGTGCCGCAGCGAGCCGCGCAGCCAGTCCTCCGCCCGGTCCTGTACGGCGGAGTCGAGCCGTTTCCACAGCCAGGGCGCCGTCAGTCTGAGGCCTAGGGCCACGGAGGCCGACTCGACCATCGGCTGGCCCTGTACGTCGTGGTCGAGGATGAGCGGCCAGGACTCGGTGTCCGTGCGCCCGGGCGTCAGGGTGCCCGCCGTGAGGCCCTGGGCGTACCGGTCGAGCCAGCCGTGCGGGTCGTCGCCGCCCGCGCCCGCCACCCGGAAGGCGGCGGCGAGGAAGGTGCGGGCGTAGCCTTCGAGGCCGTCGGAGCGTACGCCCGAACGCGACGGGACGCCGGGCAGGTCGAGCAGGGCTCCGCCAGGGGTGCTCCAGCGCCACGCGGCAGCCAGCAGCCCGTCCGCCACAGCCTCCCAGTGGGCGCGGGTGTAGCCGGTGCGGGGGCTCAACTCGCGGTCCTCGGGCGGGAATTCGAAGGGGATGCCCCTGCTGCTGATACGGGTCGTGCTGCTCATGCGAGGAAGGCCAGCCTTTCGCGTCGTACGGGATGGCGGAATCCCGCGCCGGATGCCCAGTTCTCCGTCTCGGCGACGGCGAGGTCGGCCAGGCGCCGCCACTCGTTGCCCTGGGATCCGGCCAGGTGGGGGGTGAGGAGTGCGTCGGGGCAGTTCCACAACGAGTGGTCGGGCGGCAGGACTTCGGGGTCGGTGACGTCGAGCACTGCGCGGATGCGGCGCTCCCGGACGGCGTCGGTGAGGGCGTCCTGGTCGACGACGCCGCCCCGGGCGGTGTTGATGAACACGGCGCCGGGGCGCATGGCGTCGAGCAGGGCGCGGCTCACGAGGCCCACGGTGGTCGGCAGCAGGGGGGTGTGCAGACTGACCGTGTCGGAGCGGGCGAACAGCGCGTCCAACTCGACGCGCTCCACGCCGAGTTCGGCCACATCGGCGTCGGTGACGAAGGGGTCGTACAGGAGGATGTCGAAGTCGTGGGGGCGCAGCAGTTCGATGACTCGGCGGCCGATCAGGGAGGCGGAGACGATGCCGACGGTCCGGCGGTAGTTGCCGATCGCGTGGGAGGTGCGCAGCCAGTTGTCGCGGGTGTGGGTGGTGGCGTAGGCGTGCGCCCGTTCCAGGACCTGTTTACCGGTGAGCAGGATCATGGCGAGGGTGTACTCGGCGACCGGCAGGGCGTTGGCCGCGGCGGCGGACGACACCTCGATGCCGCGCTCCCAGCAGGCGTCGGTGACATGCGGCCGGACACTGCCCGCCGTGTGCACGACCGCCCGCAGCCGGGGCGCCGCCGCGAGGGCGTCGGCGTCCAGTACGGGGCAGCCCCAGCCGGTGACGAGCAGGTCGACGTGGGCGAGGATCTCGCGTGCGCGGTCGGTGCCGAAGTCGTCGAGGACCGGGAGCGGGGCGAGGTCGCAGACAGCGGCGAGAGCCGTCAGCGAGGCGGGGTCGAGGACGGCGGCCGCGGCGTCCGGGGACATGGCGAGGGCGGCACGTGGGCGGAAGCCCGGGCCCGGCGAGGACATGGTCATACGAGGTCCGCTACTCCTTGACGGTCGGTAGATCCACTGCACGAGCCGCTGTTCGACGGAACCGGCGGTCGGACCGCCCCACACGGACCGACGGCTTCCTCTGGCCGTGGTTCCGCATACGGGAATCCTGATCGACTCAAGGGAAACGGTCAAGAGAGCGATCAGAAGAAACCAAAGCGGTCAAACGCTCACGGCACTCAGTGCATCGACGCCGGGGAGGTCAGCGCCCGCGTCGACCCGCGCACCTTCAGTTCCGGCAGCAGTTCGATCCGCCGCGCCGGTCCTGAGCCACTGCCGCGCACGTCCCTCAGCCGGTGCAGGAGCAGTTCGGCGGCGGCCCGGCCGACTTCACCCTTCGGCGGGGACACGGCGGTGAGGGGGGTACTGCCGAGGGCGGCCACGACGTCGTCGTACGCGACGACCGAGCAGTCCTCCGGAACCCGGACTCCGTGCGCTGCCAGTTCCTGGACCAGCATCAGCGCGTCCACGTCGCCGTGCAGCACGCACGCCGTGGCGCCCAGCTCGCGCAGGACGCCGGGGAGGTCGACGGCCGGACGGTCCGCGCCGGCCGTACGGTCGGGGCCCGCGTCCGGCGAGCTGAGGGTGAGAGTCCAGGCGTCGAGTTCCGGATGGGCTCCGGCGATCCCGGTGAGGGCGGCACGCAGGGCCCGCGCGGTGGGGCTGTCGTCGCGGGTGGCGAAGACGATCCTGCGGTGGCCGAGGGCGATCAGGTGTTCCACCGCGAGATGGGCGCCGTACCAGTGGTCGGAGCAGACGGAGTCCAGGGCGTGCAGTGCGCTGCCGGGACGTGGCCTGCGCTCCATCAGGACGGTCGGTACGCCGAGCCCGCACAGCCACTTCGCGTCGGCCTCCTCGGCGGCGAGGGTGCGCCAGCGGGGGGCGATCAGCACACCCCGGGCACCGTCCGCCAACGCCCGCTCCACTAGGGGCTGTTCGGCACCCGCGACCTGCGGGGCGATGTGCAGGGCGATGCGCACTCCGGCCTCCTCCAGGACAGGGCGGGCGCCGTGCAGGGTCTCGTAGAGGTAGGAGTGGCGGGCGGGTACCACCAGGACGACGGTGTCGCCGTCCCCGGACGCGGTGACCGGTTCGGGCCGGTCGTCCGGCACCGGGAGGGTGGAGCGGGCGACGCCATGGCCGCGCCGGAGCCTGCCCTCGCGGGCGAGTTCCTCCACGTCCCGGCGGACGGTGACCACCGAGACCTCCAGCTCGGCGGCGAGATCGGCCACCCGGACCGCGCCGCGCGCCTGCACAGCGGCCAGGATCCGCTGCCGCCTCAGTTCGACCGGCTCGCGCATGCCGTTCACTCCCTCACGTCCGGGTGCACCGGCGTACCCGTACACCGAAGTGTTCGTTTGAACGCTTTGCCGCGCAGCATAGCGATCAGCAGACCAAACGGCAGCACCGCAATCGGAACCAAGGATTCCGGCCGAATTCCATCCCTTATCGACCGATCTTGACCATCGTTCAAATGAATTTCACCGAGTACTCGCGGTAACTGCTTGTATTCCTCGCACTTGAGGCGAGACTTTCACCCCTCAACAAGTTGCACCTCGGGGGGATTTGGCATATGCAAGGAACAATTGACGGATTCAGTTACGGATTCGTCACACCTGTCGCCGCCTACATCATGGCCTGCCTGGGAAGCGCCCTGGGGCTGCGCTGCGTGGTCAGAACGCTGCTCAACGAGGACTCGTGGAAGCCGGGTTGGCTGGCGCTGGGGGCGGCGGCCATCGGGTGCGGAATCTGGACCATGCACTTCATCGCGATGATCGGGTTCCAGGTCGAGGAGACCGCGGTCCGCTACGACATCGGGCTGACGGTCACCAGCCTCGCCGTCGCGATCGTCGTCGTCGGTATCGGTGTCTTCGTCGTCGGCTACCGGGGCGCCACGCCCACGGCGCTCTCCGCTGCGGGCATCGTGACCGGTCTCGGTGTCGCCGCGATGCACTACCTCGGTATGGCGGCGCTCCATCTGAACGGGACGATCGGCTACGACGCGGTGACCGTGGGGCTCTCCGTGGTGATCGCCATCGTCGCCGCGACCGCCGCGCTGTGGGCGGCCGTCTCCATCCGGGGCTTCCTGACCAGCCTCGGGGCGAGTCTGGTGATGGGTGTGGCCGTCAGCGGTATGCACTACACGGGCATGGCCGCCGTCAGCGTGCATCTGCACGAGACATCCGGCAACACCTGGGCCGGCGACTCACCGACCTCGCTGCTGCTGCCGATGCTGATCGGCCCCATCATCTTCCTGCTGCTCGCCGCGGTCGTGGTGATGTTCGACCCGCTGCTGGTGCTGGGCGACGGGGAGTGGGGCGCGAAGGGCCCCCGGCAGCAGCCCACGCGGCAGACACGCCAGATACCGCAGATACCGCAGCAGTCGGCGGCCCCGGACACGGGACGGCGTTCTCCCGGCCGGCAGCGGACGTCCGCCCCGACCCGCACGGATCTTCGCCTGTAGGACATTGCTACGGTGCCCCGATGGTTGACTCTTCACGGACTCACTCCTCCCGCGACACCCCGGAGGGCGCCGGCTGGGGCCTCGAAAACCCGGGCTCCTACCGGGAGTTGATGCCTCGTCGGGTCGAGAAGCTGTCATGGGTCAACCCCCGGACGCTGTGGCCCGCCCGCAACGGCGTGCTGGCCTCCTGGTTCGGCGACCCCACGGGCCGTACCCGAAGCCGCTGGGCCGAACAGCGGACAGTCGCGGGCGCTCCCGCCGACAAGGTGATCCGGCGCGGCGATCCGGACCGCTTCTCCTTCATGGTCATCGGTGACACGGGCGAGGGTGACGCACCCCAGTACGCCGTTGTCCCAGGCTTTCTGACGGTAAGTCAGGACACGGCGTTCACCGTGCTCGCCAGTGACGTGATCTACCCCGTCGGGGCGACCGACGACTACGGCACCAAGTTCTTCCGCCCCTACCAGGACTACCCGGCGCCCATCTACGCGATACCGGGCAACCACGACTGGTACGAGGACCTGAACGGGTTCATGCGCGTCTTCTGCAACGCCCCACCCCTCCCGGCGGCCCCCGCGCCCCGCCCGCTCACCCCCGCCTGGCTGCGCTCGCTCCTGTGGCACAGGCCGAGCGCCGTCGACGAACAACGCCTGGCCGAGGCAAGCAAGTTGCGCTCGGCCTCCGCCCAACAGGCCACCCAGCCCGGCCCGTACTGGGCGATCGACGCCGGACCGGTACGCGTCATAGGCATCGACACCGGTCTGCTGGGGACGCTGGACGCCGAGCAGGGCCGCTGGCTGCGAGAGGTCTCCTCGGGTCCGGTCCCGAAGATCCTCGTCACCGGCTCCCCCTTGTACGTGGACGGCGAGCACCACCCCTGTGCGATCGAGGGCGGCGGCACGGTCGACGACCTGGTGCGCGATCCGGAGCGGAACTTCGTGGCCGCGATAGGCGGCGACATCCACAACTACCAGCGCTATCCGGTGGGCGTGCACGGCCGGACCATCCAGTATGTGGTCTCGGGCGGCGGCGGTGCCTTCATGCACGCCACCCACACCATCGAGCGCGTCTCGGTCGCCGACGTCACCGAGGACGACTTCCGCTGCTATCCCCTGCGCGGCGACTCGCTGGCCTTCTACAGCCGGATCTACGGCCGCCGGCTGCACCTGCGCCGCTTCTTCACCCTCACCGAGGCCGAGGCGGCGGCCGTGATCGCCGAGCGCCTGGGCATGCGTCCGACGCGCGCCCCGGACGAACCCGTCCGGCTCACCTGGCGCATCCGGCTGGTCGCCGGTCTGCTGGGCACGGCCCGCCGTCCCGACCGCGCCCGGCGCCTGCGGCTCCCGGTCCGGAAGGCGTACACACAGTTGTTCTCACCCGGTTCGGCGACGTACAGCCCGCCGTTCTTCAAGAGCTTCCTGCGCGTCGACGTGTCCCCGGAGGCGATCCGGCTGCGCTGCTTCTCCGCGACCGGCAAGCTCAGGCAGGAGCTGGATCCGCCGGTCGAGGACGAGGTGGTCATTCCGCTGATCCTGCCCCCTGGCACAATCGGCGAAGCGTGAACGTCCGTACGACGATCGTTGGAGGAGCCCGTGCCGACCCCCTCACAGCCACTGCGCAAACTGGGCTTTCTCACCATCGGGCTGTTCGACGGGGACGATCCGCGGGCGGGGCACGAGTCGACGCTGGAGATCATCGAACTCGGTGAGCGGCTGGGCTTCGACAGCGCGTGGCTGCGTCACCGCCATCTCCAGTACGGGATCTCCTCCCCCGTGGCCGTACTCGCGGCGGCCTCGCAGCGCACCCGTCGAATCGAACTGGGCACCGCGGTCACCCCTGTGGGCTGGGAGAACCCGTTGCGCCTGGCGGAGGACTGGGCGACCGTCGACATCCTCTCCGGTGGCCGGCTCAACCCGGGCCTGAGTGTGGGCCCGCCGATGAACTACGACCACGTCAAGGGCGCCCTGTACCCCGACACGGCGGACGTCGAGGACTTCAGCTACCAGCGGGTCGAGCGGCTGCTGGACCACGTACGTGGGAAGGCGGCCAGCGACTTCAGCGGGGTGCAGGGGTTCGAGGTGTTCTCCGACCGGGTGCAGCCCCATTCCCCGGGGCTCGGAAGCCGGCTGTGGTACGGCGGCGGGAGCGTGCGGTCGGCGCGGTGGGCCGGTGAGCACAGTATGAACTTCCTGACCAGCAGTGTCGTCAAGGCCGAGGGGGACGAGGAGTCGCCGGACTTCGCCGAGGTCCAGCTCGCGGGCGTCCGGGCCTTCCGTGCGGCGCACCCGGACGGCGACCGGGCCCGGGTCTCCCAGGGTCTCGTCGTGATCCCCACCGACAGCGCCTCGCCCGAACAGCGCGCGAAGTACGAGGAGTACGCGGCGAAGCGGCTGCCGCGGACAGCGGCCCCGCAGGGTCCGGCGCGGCTGATGTTCGCGCCGGACCTCGTCGGCACGTCGGCCGAGATCGCCGAACGCCTGTACGCGCACGTCGCGTTCCAGGAGATCGACGAAGTGGCCTTCGCCCTGCCGTTCACCTTCGGCCACGAGGACTACGTCCAGATCCTCACGGACATCGCGACCCGTCTCGGCCCCGCACTGGGCTGGCGGCCGGCCACCGGCTGAAGGCCCTGCGGGATCTCACCATCGCCCGGGTTCGGTGCCGGTGATCGCCTCCGACCGCCTGCCGTCCACTCCGGCCGGGATGTCGCCGGTCAGCATCACCCGGTGCATGACCCGGGGGTGGCCGAGGTGGGCGTTGTCGCTGGGAGCGAGGTGGATGGTGGCCCGGTTGTCCCAGAAGGCGACGCTGCCGGGCTCCCAGCGGAACCGGACCGTGTACTCGGGCCTGGTCGCCTGTTCCAGGAGCATCTCCAGGAGCAGGCGGCTCTCCGCCCGGGAGACGTCCACGATCTGCTCCAGGTAGTAGCCGTTGACGAACAGCACCCGCTCACCGGTCTCCGGGTGGACCCGCACCAGCGGGTGCACCGAGGCGGTCTGGTGGTCCAGCAGATGCCGGAGGTACGCGTCGTCGCCGGGCCGCGCCTGGTAGCCGACGCCGAGCCGGTGCTCGGCCCTGAGGCCGTCCACGAACTCCCGTACGGGCGCGGAGAGTCCGGCGTACGCGGCAGCCAGGTTGGACCAGGTGGTGTCACCTCCGTACGGCGGTACGGTCTCGGCGCGCAGGATGGTCGCGGCGGGCGGGTCGATACGGGCGCCGTGGTCGCAGTGCCAGCCGCGCAGCAGCGAATGGCGGCGCCGCTCCAGCCACTCGGCGTGCTCCATGCCGTAGCGTCCGCCCAGCTCCAGCCGGTCGGCGGTCGTCTCGATCTCGGGGAAGTCCGCCGGTGAGGCGCCACCTCGCCGTCCGAGGACGACCGGCTCGCCGAACCGGCGCGCGAAGGCGATGTGCCCGGCGTGGTCCAGCCGCTGGCCGCGGAGGAACACCACCTTCCAGCGCAGGAGCGCCGCCCTGATCGCGGCGACCACGGCGCTGTCGAGGGGCTCGCTCAGGTCGACTCCCGAGATCTCTGCGCCGATGTGCCCCGCGACGGGCCGCACCTCCACTCCGGCGGCGTTCGCCTCCCCCAACTCCTTGGCGGTCGGCGGCACTTCACCGTTCGTGGCCCGGTCCGTCGTCATGCACGCTCCGATCGTGGGTCCGTCGTGTCGGTCTCGCTGGTGAGCGTGCCAGTATTCGGCGGGCGTGGCGACCGGGCGGCGCGCCTCGCAGGACGCCCGGTACGTCAGGCCTGGCGGGTCCGTCGCGGCTGCTCGCGAGGCTCCCCGGAGGGCTCTCTGCGGGGCTTCAGTACGGCGGGCGCGGCTGGAAGACTGCGACGATGACCACTGACGCGTCCGATGTCCCCGAGCCCAGTGCCTTCGTCCGACGGTTGCCTGCCGGGGAGCGGCTGCCGATGCCCGCGGACCCGGTCACCGCCTGGGAGACCTTCCCCTTCGAGCCGTTCGAAGGGGAGCTGCGGATCAAGCCGTTGCTGCCTCCCGTGCTGCCCGAGCCGGATCGAGACGGCGAGGCCGGGACCGAGGACTGCGTGGTCTGCCGCAAGCCCGTGACGGACGCGCTCTGGGCGGACGACCACTGGCGGTTGGACGCGGTCGGCGAACTGCGGCTGCCCGCCGTCGTGCTGCTCCAGCCGCGCGGTCACTACGACCTGGGTGACCTGCCCGCCGCCCGGTCGGCCGAGCTGGGTCCGCTGCTGCAGCGCGCCGAGCGGGCCGTCCTGGCTGTGGACGGCGTCGCACGGGTGCACGTCAACCGGTGGGGCGACGGCGGCGCCCACCTCCACTTCTGGCTGCTGGCCCGCCCCGCCGGCCTGACCCAGTTGCGCGGCATGTTCCTCGCCCTGTGGGAGGAACTCCTGCCCCCGGTACCGGAACCGGAACGACTGCGGGCCCATCGGCGGATCGCTGCGGCGCTGGCGGCCGGGGGCGGGACGGCGTACGTGAGGTAGGGCGGGCTACGCGCTCACCCCCGCCATTCGCCACCCTTCCGTCCGGTCCTGCTGGGAGACCGCCTCGGCCGTGGCCATGACCAGCGGGGCCAGTCGGGACGGCTGGAGCATGTTCAGGGGACCCACGACGCCCACCGCCGCCACCACCGTGCCGCTCGCGTTGCGCACCGGGGCTGCGATCGCTCCCCGGCCCTCGCGCAGGGTGCCGCACCCCATCGCGTAACCTTCGCGCCTTATCTGGCTCAGGTGATTCCTCAGCGTGGTCCCGTCGGTGACGGTGGCGGCGGTGTACGCGCGCAACGGACCGGCACAGATCTCGTCCTGCAGAACGGCACCCGCGTTCGCCAGCAGGACCAGGCCCGCCGCGGTGACGTGCAGGGGGAGCCGGCAGCCGGGATCGCCCCAATAGGCCGTGAGACCGAAGTCGTTGGAGAGAAAGGACAGGCAGACGCTCTCCGTTCCGTCACGCAGAACGAGGACCGCCGCGCCGCCGGACCGGCCGTGGAGTTCCACGAGGTGGGGCTGCGCGGCCTCGGCCAGGCCCGAGTAACGGGGGGCCAGCGTGGCTGTCTCCCACAGTTTCAGGCCGATGCTGTAACCGCCTTCCTCTCCTCGTTCCAGTGCGCCCCAGCCATGGAGCTTGTTGACGATGCGATGGACCGTGGCGACCGGAAGTCCGGATCGCCGGCTGATGTCGCTCAGCGTAAGGATGCGGTTGTCGCGGTCGAAGACGCCGAGGATGCTGAGCGTCCGGTCGACAACCGAGCGCTTGGGGGCGCCGGAGTGGGTGGTCATCCCGTCAACTTCCCTTCACCTGCACATCATGTGGGGACGGTTACTCGTGCATGCGCCAGAAGTGATCTGGCAACGGGCGGCCACACCTATCATTGATTTTTGAAGGAGCTTGAGAAAGGTCGATTCCGGAACGCTCATGGTCGATTTCGTTTCGCTACCGATCCCCGTGATCCCCGACATCCCCCACTGCAGACCCGGAATCGGTATGGCCGTGACCTCGCTCAGCGAGGTGCGTGCGACGGTCTCCATGGACTTCACCACCACTCCCCACCGGCTCGCCTACCACCAGATCATGCTGATCGGGTCGGGAAGCGGACACTTCACGATCGACTCCACGCGCTACTCGTGCCGGGTGGGCTCCCTGCTGTGGATCCGGCCGAACCAGGTGATCCAGTTCGCGTCGGTGACGAACATGGACGCCCGCCTCGTCATGTTCACCGAGACCTTCCCACTGCGGCTGCGCGCCCAGATGGGAATGCTCGACGACTCATTGCGCCCCTGTCACTGGCAGCTCAGAGACGACGAACTGGCCCGCTTCCAGCGGGTGCTCGCCCTGATACAGGAGGAGTTCGAGCGGCCCGACCAGGGCCTCGGCGAGGACATCCTCAAGCATCTGCTGGCTGTCGCCCTGATGCACATCGACCAGATGTGCCGCAGCCAGCACAATGATCACCGGGAGGCCGACACCCCTTCCGGTGAGAACGGGGAGTTGTTCCTGCGATTCCGGCGCGAGCTGGAGTCCTCCTACCGCGCGACCCGGCTGGTCGAGGACTACGCCGCCGCGCTCAACTGCACGCCCCGCACCCTGTCGCGGGCCTGTCGCATCGTCGCCGGCAGCTCCACCAAGGACCTGATCGACGCCCGCGTCGCCCTGGAGGCGAAGCGTCTGCTGGTCCACACGGATCTGCCGGTCGGGACCATCGCCCGCCAGCTCGGGTTCACCGAAGTCACGAACTTCGGCAAGTTCTTCGTGCGACGGGTGAATGTGCCGCCCGGCGCATTCCGGCGCGGCGACGATTCGCCGAATTAGCGTCACCGCCGCGGTTACCGGCCAGAACTCCACCTGCCGGAAAAATATTCTGCCTCGTGTTCCACGCCCGCAAACCACGACTTCTTTCGGCTCTCCGGAAGAGTGGTTGTCCAAAAATCGGTGAGCCGGCAAGACCGTGGCTTGCGAGCTTCGGACGGCCACTCCCGAACACCCTTCTACTGACACGGCAGCTGTAGTTCGTGACTCGTGGGGGTTCCTGATCATGTTGTGGCTACCGCGGTGATCTCGTTCCAGCGACGGTGGCAGGCGGTCGCCTGGTGCTGGTGATGGCGGCGCCACCTCGACCAGTGCAGGGCGTGCGTGGGATCGGTGTCCTGGCGAGGTCGAGGCAGCGCGAAGACGCGGAGCAGGGTGAGGAGTTCGCGGGGGCTGACGGGCACCATGGCTATCTCGCCGTTGGGGTCGGTGGGGTTGGACCGTGGCTCGTGGAGGGCTCCGACAGCGAGGAGGGCGTAGGCGATCATCGCCATCAGACTCCAGCGGTGCCAAGAGGTCCAGCAGGTGACCTGGCCGGTGTCGAGGTGAGCGAGGCCCTTCGCCCCTTGGAGGTCCTCCTCGACTCGCCATCGGCGGCAGACCGCGCTGACCAGTACCGATATCGGTTGCGGGTCAGGGTGCCAGGTGCGGTAGAAGGAGAGGGTGCCGGTGCGGCGGTGACGCCGGATCAGGACCTGGCTGTGTCCGTCGGCCTGGCCGGGAGGGGCGTCGTCAGCCATCACGTCGATCGTCGCCCAGTCGTACAGCCGCTTGCCTTGGTGCCGTTGCCGGTCCTCAACCGCATCCAGGCCCACCGGGGCATCCGCTTCAGTCGATGCTCCTCGCTCCCGAGGCGGCCGCGCAGGTACGCACCAGCAGGATGGCGGTCAGCGAGTACCACCGGCCCCGCCGGGAGCGCGGGTCGGGCACCGAGTCGAAGTACAGGCGCAGGTCGGCTACCCGACCGGCATCCAGCGGACCCAGCCGCGAGCGAAGTGCCGTGCCCGTCGGTGATCAGGTGATGCTTCGAGCCGCCCCGGCCACGGTCGACCGGCGATGGGCCCGTGCGGCTCCCCCTTACAGCGCCCTGAGGTGGGAGGAGTCGACCACACAGCGGGACCGGTCCAGCCGTGAGGCCGCGTTCAACTCGGCCAGCAGGACCTTGTGCAGCCGCTGCCACACGCCGGTCTCATTCAAGTCCCGCAGCCGCCGCCAACACGTCATGCCCGAATCGAAACCGAGATCCTGCGGCAGGTACTCCCACTGGATCCCGGTGTGCCGTACGGACACCAAGATCCCGCACAGCACGACCCACTCCGGCAACGGCTTGCGACCCGGATACCGGAACCTGCGCTCACCCTGCGGCAGCAGCGGCTCCCGGTGATCCCACAGTTCATCCGACACGATCCACGGCGACGCCCCCACACCGGACCGAACCTCAACTCCCGCCCCGGACACCACAACCAGGAGCAATCCACCTCATTGCGTCAGGCATCACTAAGGGACACTTGTTCTTTTTTGCACACCTGTGCATTATCTAGGTATGCAGACGCAGTCAGAGGCACAGTCTCCCGTTCTGGACCGGCGCGTACGCCGGTCGAGGGCTGCACTCATGCGAGCCGCAGTCGAGCTGGTCACTGAGCGGGGAACGGCGGCCGTCCCGCTTTCGGACATCGCCGAGGCAGCGGACGTGAGCCGGCGGGTCGTCTATCAGCACTTCGGCGACCGCGATGTCCTGCTGCTGGAGGCAGGTCTCGATCTCGCGCGCCGTGAGCTGCTGCCACAACTCGCCGACGCCGCGCCCGGGACGATCGCGCGCGAGCAGACGCTGGCCACGGCGCGGCACTTCGCCGACCACCGGGTTTTCTACAGGGCCCTGTTGACTGGATCGTGCGGGTTCGCGCTGGACCGGGGGCTGATCCGGCTGCTGCTGCCGGTCAACCGGCAGCACGTCCAGCAGATGTTCGGCGACCGGCTCGACCCGCAGATCGTCGAGGATCTCGCCACGTGCCTGGCCGGCGCGGGATCGGCCTTCTTCACGACCTGGATCGTGGACGGCGCGGAGCCGCTGGAACCCCAGGCATTCACCGATCGACTCATGCGCATGCTGTCGGTCCTCATCGCCACCCTGAGCCCCACCCCCGGCACACCAGACCTGGAGACCCCCCGATGAGCCTGCTCAGTCACCTCGTCCAGCGCCGGCTGAAGCTGGCCGCGCCGCCGACCCGGGACCTGGTCGTCGAGCGGGATCTTCGGGTCCCGATGCCCGACGGAGTCGACCTGCTGGCCGACCGGTGGGCGCCCAAGAGCGGTGGCGAGGGGCTGCCGACAGCCGTCTTCCGCTCCCCCTACGGGCGGGCCGGCGTCGTCGGCACGATTCTGGCCCGGCCACTGGCCGAACGCGGGTACCAGGTGCTGATCCAGAGCACCCGCGGCGGCTTCGGCTCAGGCGGGACGCTCGACCCGAAGCGACAGGAGCGCGAGGACGGCCTGGCGACCCTCGACTGGACGGTCAAGCAGCCCTGGTTCGGTGACGCGATCGTCCTTGTCGGCCTGAGCTACCTGGGATACAGCCAGTGGGCTGTCGCCGACCGCCTGCCCTCACAGGTCAAGGCGATGATCCCGCAGGTGACCGAGTCGGCGCTGTCGCTGGAGTTTCTCCGCGAGGACGGCATGTCGCTGGAGACGCCGTTCGGCTGGGGTGTGCTGGTGGCCACCCAGGAACTGCCCCTGGCGTTGCTCCGCAAGCCGGCCCAGGCCAAGAAGACCGCCCGCGCGCTGTACACGCTCCCGTTGAACCAGGCCGACATCGCAGCCCTCGGCCACCGGTCCGACTACATCCAGGACATCCTCGCCCACGACGCCCGATCCCCGCGCTGGACCGGCTTCGATCACCGGGACCGGGTGGCCGACGTGACCGTGCCGGTCAGTTCCATCGGCGGCTGGTACGACGTCTTCCTGCCCGGTCAGCTGCGTGACTTCCAGGTTCTGCAACAGGCCGGACGCCCGGCACGGCTGACGATCGGGCCGTGGACGCACGCGGAGTTCACCAACGCCCTCGTCAACGAGGCCGTGGAGTTCGGCCTCCCCCACGCGCGCGGTGAGGAGCCGCCCCACCGCGCGCCGGTCCGGCTGTACATGATGGGCGAGGACACCTGGCGCGACTTCGAGTCCTGGCCGCCGAGCGGCTACTCGCCACGGCCGTTCCATCTCGGTGCCCACGGCGCGCTCTTGGCAGATCAGCCCGAGGAGTCGGCACCCGACCAGTACCGTTACGATCCGGCCGACCCCACCCCGGCAGTCGGTGGAGCACGCACGGTCAAGGACTGCGGCCGTGTCGACAACAGCGCCCTGGAAGCCCGCCCCGATGTCCTCACCTACACCACGCCCACCCTTGACGAGGACGTCGAAATCGTCGGCGAGGTCAGCGCCGAGATCTGGTTCCGCTCCAGCCTGCCGCACGCGGACGTCTTCGTCCGACTGTGCGATGTGGACCCCGACGGCCGCTCGCACAACATCTGCGACGGCCTGACCAGCCTGACCGACGCCGACGAACTCACCTGCGCCACCGTTTCCCTGTGGCCGACTGCGTACCGCTTCAAGCAAGGGCACCGCATCCGGGTCCAGGTCTCCAGCGGCGCCTTCCCCCGCTATGCCCGCAACCCCGGCACCGGCGAACCCCTCGCCACCGCGACCACACTCCGGGCCGCCGACCAGTCCGTCCACCACGACCCGGCACACCCCTCGGCGATCATCCTGCCGGTCCGGGAACGCCACTGAGTCCCAGCGTCACCTCACCCGGCGCCTTCGACGAGGTAACGGGAGGGCGTGGTCACGTTGTTGGCTGCGTGACTGCCTGACGGCGCGTCGGGGCAGGGTGGGCTTGGAAGCCGGCCTTGTGCTCAGGCCGCGGTGGCAAGGCGGTGACGCCGGTGATCTGCTCCCAGAGGGCGAAGCGGACGGTCATATCGGCTCGGTAGTCGTGGGCGGGCGTCAGATGGCGGCGGGGCCGGAAGTGGGGCGAGATACCGCTGAACGCGGACAGGAACCGCTGGGCCCCGCCCACGGAGCGGAATCCCTGCTTCGCGCGTTCACGCTGCCGGGTCGGCTGATGGCTGTTCGCCGCCCGGTTGTTCAGGTACGTCGACGGGCGGTGCTCGACGCAGGGCATGACCTCGCGGTGGGCGGCGCCGTAGGAGCAGAGCTCGTCGGTGACGACCACCCGCGGCACCGCACCCGGCCTCTTCATCAGCCTGCGGAAGAAACGCCTGGCTGCGACGGTGTCCCGCCGGTTCCGCATCAGGATGTCCAGGACGTTGCCGTTCTGGACGACGGCCCCCCACCGGTACTGCAACCGCCCGTTGATCTTGACGAAGAACTCGTCCAGGTGCCACCTGTCCCCGGGCCGGGGCTGCCGACGGCGCAGCACGTTGGCGTAGGCCGGCCCGAACTTGGCGCACCAGCGGCGCACCGTCTCGTAGGAGACGCTCACGCCGCGCTCGAGCATGAGCTCCTCGACCTCGCGGAAGCTGAGCGGGAAGCGGTGGTTCAGCCACACACAGGGGGAGATGACCTCGACCGGGTACCGGTGCCCTTTGTACGGCAGCGACGCGCTCCCTACGGACGACCCTTCCCTGGGCGCCGATCAACCAGGAGATCATCCCACCGGTCAGCCAACGTGACAGTGCCGCCCTGGCCCCGGACCCAGGAACAGCGCCCCTACTGTCGGGCGGCCTGATTCATTGCTCCGGCGTGGCCGTGGTGCGCCGGATGAGTGTCCACAGGCGGTCTGCGACGGCCACGACTTCTGTTTCCGGCGCCTGTTCCCGAGACTGCATCCAGGGCGTCAGTACTGCAAGAAGACCGCCGGCCAGGAAGAGACGGGTCTCCGGCTCGTGGCTGAGCTGACTGAAATATGCAGCCGTATGATCCACCACGGCCTGACGCCCCTGGCCGAATTGTCCGTCTCCTCGGATGATTCGCCCGTACATCCAGCGATGACGATTGAGCTCCCGCAGCAGATCCAGCAGGGTCGACGGCACGTCCTCGCCCGGGGACTCCTCCGTCATTCCTTGTTCAACACGCATCTGCAGCCGACGCTGGACGGCCTCGGCGATCAACTCCTCCGGGCCGGAGTAGTGCTGGTAGAAGGTCGGTCGGCTGAGACGCGCCGCGGCGGTGATCTCACTGATCGAAAGGGTCCGCGAATCCGTGCCCGTATTCTGGAGCAAGTGGATCACGGCGTCGACCAGTAGTTCCCGGGTGCGGGTTACTCGCGGATCAACTCTCGATTCCTTGCTGATATCGCTGACGCCTTTCCGCCTTATCATGATCGACCCTCATTCCGGGGAGCAGTCTAGCTGCGCACCAGTTCAGGGACTTCACGCGGCGCCGGCAGTGCGAGGAGCGCGGGCGGCCGGGGAACCCCGGCCGCCCGCACCGGTCAGGCCAGCGGGCTCTTGGACACCGGGTCGCCGCGGAAGGCGCCGTGCTTGGGTTCGGTCTCGCCCCAGGCGAACCAGGTCGCAGGTTCACGGGTGTCGCCGACGCGGCGGAACCTGCCCTCCTGCTGCGGGGTCGGCGGCTGCCCGTGCTCCACCATGTCAGGCATGCTGCCCTTCGGATGACGGAGGAACTCCCACTGCTGCCCGTCGACATTCAGCGCGATCTGCTCGGCAAACGGGGTGCCGTCCTGCTGGTAGACGCGGACATCGACGTCCTGTGTCGCCAGGACCTGCTTGCCGTCGGTGACCACACCGAATCCCAGCCGGTCGTGGCCCACGATGAAGTGCCCGCCCTCGAAGGAGCCGTCCTTGTACCGTGTGGCCCAGGTGTACCAGAGCAGGTGGCCCTCGTTCTCCATGACCAGGTCCTTGTCCCTGTAGAGGGTGCCCTCCTCGTGCATGTAGACCTGGTCGAAGGCGAGCATCCCGCGCACCGGGCGTCCGAGCACGATTCCTGTCACCTCCACGAACTGGGAGACGTAGTAGGTGCCGTAGTCACGACCGGGCAGGTACCAGTGCAGGCCAGGGTTGATCGGGGTGCCGGTGAGCTCGAACAGACCCTCCTCGCGCCAGGTGAAGGAATCGAGTCCGTACCGGACTTCGAAGGGCCGCCCAGGAACGCCGGCGGCCTGCCGCCAGACCGCCTCCTCGCCCTCCCGGACGCCGACGGCGCCCTCGGCGGACGCCGCCGCCTGCATGCGCTCCATGTCGTAGCGCAGGGTCGTGTCGTCGATGAGCGTGGACTGGAAGAGCAACAGCCGTGGGACGCCTCCCCCGAGGCCGTCGGCCTGGTGAGAGTTGCGGTTGACGCTGCGGCACACCTCGTAGATCTCGCCCTGTTCGTCGTCGAGACGACCGTAGACGAACGTCGCCCCCGGGGGCAGGCCGTAATACGACCGGTCCGACAGAACGTCCTCGACGGTGGGCTGGTGAGCGCCCGAGAGCATCTGGAGGAAGTGCCCCCGGGGGTGTACGTGCTTGACGATCGGCACGATGGCCTCCCTTTCGTTCGACTTACTTTACATCTGTAAGTTACTTTACAGACTGTAAGGAACGGGTTAGCGGGTGAGACGGCAAATCCGGCGTACAGCCCGACTCGTCTGCTGCCGGCCGCCTCCCTGGTCGAGGTCGCGCCGCCATCACCAGCACCAGGCGACCGCCTACCGTCGCCGGAACAAGATCACCGCGGCAACCACAACATGATCAGGACCCCACGAGTCACGAACTACAGCTGCCGTGACTGACGGGTCGTTCTCTGCCGCCCGCGGTTTCGAGCTGGATGCGACGCCCCTCTGGTACCGCCCGACGGTCAATGGCCTGGCGGCCTGCCCAGCCGAGGAGCGCGGCCGTCGTGCCGGGTCAGTCGGCCGCCCGGTCCGCCCCGTCCGCGTACCGCCGAGCCGACTCGTTCTGCTGGGCCATGCGCCGCAGCGCCATGAGGGCGGGCTCCAGGAGGACGGTGATCAGGAGCGCGCGCTCGGCGACCTCCAACGGGGCCTCGATTCCGTCCAGTTGATCGAGGTCGAGGACCGCCGTCTCCTCGGCCAGCCGGGCGTACGACAGGAGCGCCCGCCGGTCCAGCGGTGAGCCCAGGGTGCGCAGTGAGGCGAGGGTGTCGGCCAGGGTGACACGGGCGGGGGCGGACTTGTGCACGTCCCAGCCCAACTCCTCGATCAGCGCGTCCACTTCGGCCGGTTCCGGGGAGTCCGTCTCGGCCTCGTCGGCCAGCCGGATCGCCCCGAGTGTGAGCCCCAGGAGGCGATGGGTGTCGGCGGTGTGCCCGGCGAGCGCGCCCAGCACCTCACGGGTGGTACTGACGGACAGGCCGCGTACGCCGATCAGCACGCGGATCAGCCGGAGTCTGCGCAGGTGGTTCTCGTCGTACTCGGCCTGCGTCGCCGACAGTTGGCGGCCGGCCGGGAGGAGACCTTCGCGGAGGTAGTACTTGATCGTCGTGACAGAGACACCACTGCGGCGGCTCAGCTCGGACATACGCATCGGTCGGGCTCCGCTCTGGTCATTGGATACCTCCACTGTCTAACATGGATAGTAGAGGTATCCAATAAGGCCTCTGCTCCGCCCTGCCTCTCAGAAGAAGGCCACAGCTATGCCCACCCTGCCCTGGACCACTGTCAACGAGCCCGCTCCGGACGCGACGGCGTTCGTCATGGCCTCCCGCCTGGAAGTCCGCTCCCTGCGCGACGTCCCCCGCTTCTTCCTGCGTTCCCTCGCCGCGTGGAAGCAGGTGAAGAGCGCGCCCGGCGCGTACGGCGCCTCGCTGATCGCCGAGCCACTGAAGCGAACGTTCTGGACGCTGTCGGCCTGGGAGGACAAGCAGGCCCTCTACTCGTACGCAAGGGCCGAGCCCCACAAGTCGGTCATGACCGGCCTGCGCTCCACGATGAGCCGATCGGTCTTCACCTTCTGGGAGGCGCCGGCGGCGGGCCTGCCCATCGACTGGTCGGACACGCGCGACCGGCTGGCCGCCCAGGAGCGCGCGGACGCCGACGGCGGCTCACCGACCGGTTGACCGCGCCCGGCCTCTTCTGCCGCTCCGCCGCACCGTCGGACCACTGGCTCACTGGCTCACTGGCTCACTGGCTCACTGGCTCACTGGCCCATCCACTGCCCGAGGAGACTCCCCCGCCATGACTCTGTCCGATGAGAATCCGGTCGTGCAGGACACGGCCGTCGCGCCGCCGGTCACGGACCGGCGTGTGCCTCTGTGGGTCACGATCGTCGCGTGCAGCGTGCCCATGTTCATGGTCGCGCTCGACAACCTGGTCGTCTCGACCGCCCTGCACACGCTGGCCGTCGACCTGGAGGCGAACACCCAGCAGCTCCAGTGGTTCGTCAACGCGTACGTCCTCAGTTTCGCCTGTCTGCTGATGACGGGGGCCGCGCTCGGTGACCGGTTCGGCAGACGCACGGTCTTCGTGGTCGGCGTCGTCGTCTTCACGCTGGCCTCGGTCGGCTGTGGTCTCGCCGACAGCAGCGCGCAGCTGATCACGTTCCGTGCCGTGCAGGGTTTCGGCGCCGCGGCCGTGATGCCGCTGTCGCTGACCCTGCTCTCGCAGGCCGTGCCGGATCGGCTGCGCGGGCCGGCGCTCGGCCTGTGGTCGGGTGTGAGCGGCCTGGCCGTCGCGATGGGCCCCGTGGTGGGCGGTGCGGTGGTCGAGGGGTTGGACTGGCGGTGGATCTTCTGGATCAACGTTCCGGTGGGCATCGTCGCCGTGCCGCTGATCCTGCTGACGCTCCGCGAGAGCAGACTGTCGGGAGCCGGTCTCGACCTGGTCGGCATGGTGCTGGCCGCCGCCGGCCTGTTCGCACTGGTGTGGGGCATCGTCAACGGCGAGACGGACGGCTGGACTTCGGCCGAGGTCCTCGGCGCGTTCGCCGCGAGCGCGGTGCTGCTGGCCGTGTTCGTCACCTGGGAGGCCCGGGTCCCGCAGCCGATGCTGCCGCTGTCCTTCTACAAGGTGCGGGCGTTCACCCTCACCAACTTCGTCTCGGCAGCCATGTACTTCGGTGTCTTCGGGTCCCTCTTCCTGCTCGCCCAGTACCTCCAGATCGTGCCGCCGCGCTCACCGCTTGAGGCCGGGGTCCGCACGCTGGCCTGGACGCTGATGCCGATGTTCGTCGCGCCCGTGGCGGGCCTACTCACCGACAAGGTGGGCGGCGGCCGGCTGATGGCGCTGGGCCTCTTCCTCCAGGGCGTCGGGCTCGGCTGGATCAACCTGGTCGCGGACACCGACACCGCGTACTCGTCCCTGGCCGGTCCGATGATCGTGGCCGGTATCGGCATGGGCTTCGTGTTCGCGCCGACGGCGGCGGTCGTGCTGGGCTCGGTCAGTCGCGAGCACGCGGGCAAGGCGTCCGGCGCCAACACCACCGTGCGGGAGATCGGCGGGGCGCTCGGCATCGCCGTACTGAGCACGGTGTTCGTGGCGCACGGCGGTACGGGGTCACCGCAGCGGTTCGTGGACGGGCTGCACCCGGCGGTGTGGGTCGGCGTGGTCGTGGTGTTCGCGGGCGCGGTGTGCGCGCTGGGCGTTCCGCACCGGCCCCGGCCGGAAACAGACGGCACGGCGGACACGGAGATCCTGGCCGAGGCAGTGGCCGAGCGAGCCTGAACCCCGCCCCGAGCCACCCGGAGCCGATGGCTGCTCCTCTTTCCGCCGCCCACCGCGCCCCCTAAAATCACGTTGACCTGCTCAGAACACGCTCACGCTCTCGCCGTCGAGGGGACCCCCACCATGCGCAACCTGCTTCGCACCGCCACGGCCGGAGCCGTCACGGTCACCGCGGTCCTCGCCTGCGGCACGGCCCACGCGACGCCGCCCGGGCCGGGAGTGTCGGGCCGAATACTCGCCCGGACCACCATCGGCGACACCGACTACACCCTGCGGGAGATCACCATCCCCGCAGGCCAGGCCACCGGCTGGCACTACCACGACGGTCCCCTCTACGGCCTCGTCAAGCAGGGCACCCTCAGCCACTTCGACTCCACCTGCGAGTCCGACGGCTTGTATCCGCAGGGCAGCGCCATCAGCGAGCCGGCCGGCCCCGGGAACATCCACATCGGCCGCAATCTCGGCAGCACACCCGTCGTACTCGACGTCCTGTACGTGCTGCCGCACGGCTCGCCCTTCTCTGAGGACGCGCCGAACCCCGGGTGCGACTTCCAGTGACCGGTCGCTGAACCGGTCCGGTCGTCCGGATCACTCCGCCGGCAGCGGCTGCTCCGCCCAGATCGTCTTGCCCGTACCCGTCTGGCGGCTGCCCCAGCGCTGGGTGAGCTGGGCGACGAGCAGCAGGCCACGGCCGCCCTCGTCGTACACGTGCGCGCGGCGCAGGTGCGGTGAGGTGGAGCTGCCGTCGGAGACCTCGACGATGAGCGCGCGGTCGCGGATCAGCCGGAGCTGGATGGGCGGTTCGCCGTACCGGATGGCGTTGGTGACCAGTTCACTGACGACGAGTTCGGTGACGAAGGCCTCCTCCTCCAGTCCCCAGGCGGCCAGTTGTTCCATGGCGGCCTGGCGGGTGACGGCCACGTGCGCGGGATCCGGCGGAACGTCCCAGGCGGCCACCCGCCCGGCGCCCAGCGCGCGCGTACGGGCGAGCAGCAGGGCCACGTCGTCGCCGGGCTGCTCGGGCAGTACGGCCTTGAGCACCGCGTCGCACACGGCGTCGAGCGACGCGTCGGGCAGGTTCAGCGCGCGGCAGAGTTCGGCGGTGGCGTGGTCGATGTCCCGGTCGCGGTCCTCGATCAGCCCGTCGGTGTAGAGGGCGAGGAGTGAGCCCTCGGGCAGTTTCAGCTCGGTCGCCTCGAAGGGCAGGCCGCCGACGCCGAGCGGCGGGCCCGCCGCCACCTCGATCAGCTCGGCGACGCCGCCGGGCGGTACGACGACCGGTGGCGGGTGTCCGGCGGAGGCGAGGGTGAGCCGGCGCGAGACCGGGTCGTAGACGGCGTAGAGGCAGGTGGCGCCCAGTTCGGCGACATCGGCACCGTCCTCCTCGTCGGCGAGGTGGGTGACCAGGTCGTCGAGGTGGGTGAGGAGTTCGTCCGGAGGAAGATCGACGTCCGCGAGGGTCCGTACGGCCGTACGGAGCCGTCCCATGGTCGCGGAGGACTGGATGCCGTGCCCGACGACGTCGCCGACGCAGAGAGCGACCCGACTGCCGGACAGCGGGATGACGTCGAACCAGTCGCCACCGATGCCGGCCACCGATCCGCAGG
This sequence comes from Streptomyces sp. SID12488, assembly GCF_010548275.1. Lineage (GTDB taxonomy): Bacteria > Actinomycetota > Actinomycetes > Streptomycetales > Streptomycetaceae > Streptomyces. Next base: position 17,678 of record NZ_JAAGLT010000020.1, on the reverse strand, counting down.
GCAGATAGCGGTGGGCGACCTCGACGGCCGCCTGTCCGGGCAGTCCCCGGGGCAGCAGGCTGTGCTGGAGAGCCAGCGCGGTCGTGCGTTCACGGGCGAACCGGCGGGCGTTGTCGACGCAGATGGCGGCGCGGCTGGTCAGTTCCTCGGCGAGGACCACATCGTCCTCGGTGTAGGGGTCGGGGCGGCCGATGCGCAGGAAGACCGCGACGCCCAGCGTGGTGCCGCGGGCCCGCAGCGGCACGGTGACCATGGAGTGGACGCCCTTGCGGTACGGACGGCCGACTGGTTCGCGGGCGTTGCGCTCCGCCACCCACTCGTCGAACGCCCGCTCGCCGGCCCGCCCGAGCACCGCCCGGCCCTCCGCGATCGCCCGCACGGGCGGGGTGAACGGCGGGTAGGTGTCCTTCGCACCCAGCGGAATGACGGCCTCGGGCGTGCCCTCGGTGACGGAACCGTGGGCGACCCGGTGCAGTACGACCTCGTCGGCCTGTGCGGGCGTGGGTTCGTCCGCGCCGAGCACCCAGTCGAGCAGGTCGACGCTGACGAAGTCGGCGAACCGGGGCACGACGAGTTCGACGAGTTCCTCGGCGGTGCGGACGACGTCCAGGGTGGTCCCGATGCCTGCGGCCGCCTCGTTGAGCAGGGCGAGCCGCCGCCGCGCCCAGTGCTGTTCACTGCTGTCGAACGCGGCGATGCCCACCGAGACAACGGCGCCCAGGTCGTCGCGCACCGGCCACATCTCGAGGCTCCAGGCGTGTTCCCGGCCGTCGTCCGCGTCCTTGCCGAAGGTCTCGTAGCGGACGGGGGCACCCGTACGGGTGACCTCGCGCAGGTTGAGCAGGAAGCCCTGGTTGATCCGGTCGTCGGGCACGATGTTCGCGTCCCCGTAGAACTGCCCGATCAGGGCCTCTTCCTCGACCCCCATCAGGTCGCAGGCCGCGTCGTTGAGCCACGTGTAGCGCTGGTTCGTGTCGAAGGCGGACATCGACACGGAGGCCTGCCGGATGGCCCGTTCCAGCGAGGTGGGCCCCTGTGCGACCGTCCGCGGCCCGGGCTCCGCCGGTTCGGGGATGGCGGTGACCACGAATCCTCGCGCCTCGCCGTCCTCGCCCAGGACGGCGCACGCGCTGACGGTGAGTTCGACGCGGTGGCCGTCCCGGTGGCGGAGTGCGACCACGCAGGCCGCATCCGTCATCGCCGTCGGCGGCGGGTCCTCGGCGAGGAGTTCGGCGGCCGGGCGTCCCACGACGGCCTCGGCCGCGTGCCCCGTCAACCGCCGGGCACCCTCGCTCCATCCCGTCACCATGCCTCGGGCATCGATGATCACCGCGGCGGCGACTTGTTTCATACGCCCCAGGATGGTCCCTGGGCCCCGGGGCATCAACCCCGATGGCGCACCCCGGCACGGCGAACCCCGCCCACCGCCCCACGAAGAGGCGGCGGACGGGCAGGGAACGACCGGAAGGGAAGGTCAGCCCTTGTGGGCGCGGAGTGCGGCGAGGGCACGGTCCGCGTGGGTGTTCATCCGCAGCTCGCTCGTCACGACCTCCAGGACCGTCCGGTCCTCGGCTATCACGAAAGTGACCCGTTTGGTGGGCATCATCGAGAACCCGCGCTTGACACCGAACAGCTCACGGACCGTTCCGTCGGCGTCCGACAGGAGCGGCATGCCGAGCGTGTGGCTCTGCGCGAACTCCTGCTGGCGGTCGACCGAGTCCCCGCTGATTCCGACCGGCCGCGCGCCGACGGCGGCGAACTCGGCGGCCAGGTCGCGGAAGTGGCAGGCCTCGGCCGTGCAGCCGGGGGTCAGGGCCGCGGGATAGAAGAAGAGGACGATCGGCCCGTCAGCGAGCAGTTCGGACAGCCGACGGGGCGCTCCGCTCTCGTCGGGCAGCTCGAAGTCCTCGATCTTGTCGCCGACGTTCACCTTTGTCATGACCGGCCCTCTCCGTTCTTCGCGACACTGCGTGCCCACAGGACGAGCGGCACCTGTAGCGGCAGCCGCCCGATGGCCCCGGCCCGGAGGGCGGCGGGCCGGTTGCGCCAGTCGACGGCCATCTTCACGTTGGCCGGGAACACTCCGACGAAGAAGCCCGCCGTGGCCAGCGCGGCGACCCGCCGGGTACGCGGCAGCGCCACCCCGGCCGCCAGCGCGAGTTCGGCGGCGCCACTGGCGTACGTCCAGGTCCTGGGCGTGCCCGGCAGTCCGCGCGGCACGATCGCGTCGAACGTGCGGGGCGCGACGAAGTGGGTGACGCCCGCGGCGGCCAGCAGACCGGCGAGCAGCAGGGGTGAGCGTTGGGACCGGGGCACGCTTCCTCCTCGGATGGTGTGCCGGGCGATCCTACTGGACGGTAAATCCAGTTCGAGAGGTGGGTGTTCGACTGTCGCCCATGGTCAGTCCGTGGGCTCGCCGGAGTCCGCGAGCGTGCCCAGCCACTGCTGGAGGAGGGCCGCCTCGACCGTGGTGAGCAGTTGCGGGGGCTCGGCACGCAGCCGGGCCGCGAGGGTGGCCGCCGCCGCCGGTACGGCGCTCCCCCGGCCGGTGTCGCGCGGTTCACCGGCGCCGGCGGGGCGGGTGACGGATTCGATCACGGAGTCGCGCAGACGAGCGGCGAACCGGATGTCGGGGTACTGCTCCGGCCTGGTGAGCATCGACAGGGCCGCGCCGACGTTCGCCGCCATGACGACCCGGGTGGCGGCCTCCGGGGGGACGCTCAGCAGCCCGGCCGCCGCACACCGCTCCAGCACGCCGTGCAGCAGGTCGTGGGCCTCCTTCGCGGCGGCGGGGGGCGTGGTGAGCTCGGGCGAGTACATCAGGCGGTAGTGGTTCGGATGGTCCAGCGCGAAACGCATGTGGTTGTCCCAGCCTCGCTTGAGGTCGGCGACCGGGTCGGCGGTGGGCCGGGCGGCGCGCTTGGACGCGAGGTACTGCTCGAATCCCCGGTCGACCACGGCGGCCAGCAGCCCGGCCTTGTCGCCGAAGAGCCGGTAGAGCATCGGCGCCCCCACACCGGCGGCCTCGCACACAGCGCGCGTCGACACATCGGCGGCCGACGCCCGGGCCAGCAGCTCCGTGGCGGCGTCCAGGATCTTCTCTCTCGCATCCATGCCTTCACGGTACGACATTCGTAGCGACGTTACGAGCGCCTCTTAACATCGCTACGATTCGATGCTACCGTCGATACGAATCGACCGTAGCGTCGCTACGTCAGGATGGCGAAGGGATCCGTCATGACCACTCAGATCAGCACCACCCCGTCCGGTACTCCCCGCACCGGCCCGCGCGTCGCGATAGTCACCGGCGGCTCGCGCGGCATAGGACGCCAGGTGGCCCAGCAGCTCGCCGCCGACGGATTCGCCGTGGTGGTCGGCTACGCCGGCAACAAGGAGGCCGCCGAGGACACCGTACGCACCATCGAGGCCGCCGGTGGCACCGCCCTCTCCGCCCGCGCCGATGTCGCCGAGGAGGCCGACGTGAGCGCCCTGTTCGACCTCGCGGAGAGCACGTACGGCGGTGTCGACGCCGTCGTCCACGCGGCCGGCCGGATAGCACTGTCCCCGATAGCCGAACTCGACCTGGACGAGCTCGACGCCCTCCACCGCACCAACATCCGGGGCACGTTCGTCGTCGACCGGGAAGCGGCGCGCCGACTGCGGCCGGGGGGAGCACTCGTCAACTTCTCCACGTCGGTCCTCGGGCTGTCCTTCCCGGGCTACGGCGCCTACGCGGCCAGCAAGGGCGCGGTCGAGGCCCTCACACTGATCCTCGCCCGGGAGGTGCGCGGCCGGGACATCACCGTCAACGCCGTCGCACCCGGACCGACGGCCACCGACCTGTTCCTCGACGGGAAGGACGAGGAGACCGTCGCCCGCCTGGCCGCCCAGCCCCCGCTGGAACGCCTGGGCACTCCGCAGGACATCGCCTCGGTCGTGTCCTTCCTGGTCGGCCCGACCGGCCACTGGGTCAACGGCCAGGTACTGCGGGCCAACGGAGGAATCGCCTGATCCGCCGCGAGCGGCCACCCACGAGCACTCTCTGACACCGGTCCCCTCACGCCGCCGCGTCACCGACCGGGCGGTGCCGTCGTTACTCCAGGCTCCGGGAGACACACGGTTCGCGGGCGTGGAAAGGGAGCGGCGAAGAATGAGCAAGGCGGCTGCGGAGCAGGACACCGATGACCGGGACGACAAAGGAGGCCCGGTCCGCCGACGGGGGTTTCTGAAGGCCGCGAGCGGTACGGCGCTCACCGCGGCCGGCGTCGGCGCCGCCCCAGCCCCGGCCCCGGCAACCGCCCGTGCCGTGGCCCCCACGATCGGGATCAGCATGCCGTCACTCACCTTCGACGACCCGGCCACCCAGCATCGGCTGGGCAAGCTCTACGCGTCCGCGCTGACGGACGTGGTCGACCGCAACACCATCGCGGCGGATCCGGCGGTCTACGACAAGGCCGGGCTGCTCACAGACCCACCCGGCACCCTCGTACGAGCCGGGGCCGGCTATCCGACGCCGCAGCGTTGGACCAGGGACGCGGCTGTCAACGCATGGAGCGCGGCCTCCCTGCTGGCGCCGGACCTCGGGCGCAACACCCTCTGGTCGGTGGTGGACCGGGGGCCGGGCGGACTGGTCGTGCAGCAGGACAACCAGTGGTGGGACCAGGTCGTATGGATCGTGGCCGCCTGGCACCACTACCTCGTCACCGGTGACCGGGACTTCCTGGCCAAGGCGCACGAGACGGCCGTCCACACCATGGAGGCGCGCGAGACACACAGTTTCAACGGGGAGTACGGGCTCTTCCGGGGGCCGGGGTTCATGAACGACGGGATCTCCGGATATCCCGATCCACCCTCGACCGAGGGCGTCCGCTCTTCCTTCGTTCTCGACCATCCGCACGCGGCGGAGCTGCTGTGCCTGTCGACGAACTGCCTGTACTACGGCGCCCGGTCGGCCCTGGCGGCCATGGCCGACGCACTGGGCAAGCCTGCGGAGGCGACGTCATGGCGTGCGGCGGCCGAGCGGCTGCGGGTCGCGGTCGACCGGCATCTGTGGCAGCCGGACGCGGGCACGTACGCGTATCTCGTGCACGGTGGCGGTCCGTTCGCGGGCCGGGTCGACACCTCACAGGAGGGCGCCGGGCTCGCTCTCGCGCTGCTGCTCGGCGTGGCCGACGGGCAGCGGGCGCGGCAGATCCTGGACAGCGCCCACTGGCAGCCGCACGGCATCGTCAATGTCTGGCCGCATTTCGCGCGGTTCGGCGCCGGCCGTCCCGGGCGGCACAACGTGATGGTCTGGCCGATGGTGCACGGCCTGTACGGGCTGGCCGCAGCCGGCGCCGGCCGGACCGAACCGTTCGCGCGGGCCGTCGAGACCTTCGCGGACCTCGTCACCGGCAGCGGGGGCGGTTTCTACGAGGTGTACGACTCGGTGAGCGGGAAGGCCGACGGGGGCTGGCAGAGCGGCGCGAGCGGCAGAGCCGAGCACTTCGTCTCGCAGCCGCACCAGACCTGGTCGGCGACCGCGTATCTGCGCCTCGTCCACGAGGGTCTGGTCGGCCTGGAGCACTCGGCGGACGCGGTGCGGCTGAGACCGTGCCTGCCTCGGCGATGGGGGCCGGTCCGGCTGCGCGGGCTGCGCTGGCGGCGTCTGACCCTGGACATCGCGCTGACCGGCGCGGGGAACCGGGTGCGCTCCTGCACGGTGGACGGCCGGCCGGGCGCCCCGGTTCTCGCCGCGGCCGACCCCGGCCGGCACACGGTCGAGCTGGTGCTCGACGGGGAGTGACCGATCGCACCGCGGGCGCGGTGCGAAACGGCGCGAGGTGCTGCGTCAGACGTTGGGGAGGGGCTCGACGACGCCCGCCTCGGCGTCGTCCTCGAGGGAGTAGGCGAGGAAGTCGTCGACCATGCGGTGGAACAGGCCGGCGAGCTGCTGAAGTTCCTCGGCGGACCAGCCGCCGAGAGCCATCTGCATACCGCGGCGGCTCGCCTCCCGGACGCGCTCGACGGCAACCTCGCCCGTAGCGGTCAGCTCGATGCGCTGGGCGCGACGGTCGTCGGGGTCGGGTACGCGGGTGACGTAACCGGCCTTCTGGAGCTGCTGCACCTGGCGGGTGACATGGGAGGCCTCCACCGCGAGCCGGTTGGCGAGTTCGCCCGGGCGCATCGGTTCGGAGTCGGCGATCTGGCGAAGGAGCGCGGTGGCGGCCCGGTCGAGCGGGACCCCGGCGATCGCCATCAGGCGGTCGTGCTGCCGGGCACGGCTGAGCAGATAGGAGATGCGGGTGAGAGCTCGCTCGATCTCTGCCACATCCTTCGGGGCGGGAGTGGTCTTGGGTGGCGGTGTGGACATACCCTCAAGTTTACCATCTCGTTGCGTAACTCAAGTAAATTCCGCCGGCGAAGACACCGCCGCTCTCCCGGCCGACCGGGGCCTCGGACGCTCATGCCGGTGTTCCTCACCGCGTTCACGGTCGGGTGGATCGAGGAGTGCCGCGCACATGAGGAGCGGTGCGGACCGGCCGTGAACCGCCCCTGCTCACAGGGCGGTGGCGCCGAGCCAGTAGCCGAACCCCCGACGGGTGTGGATCAGCGCCGGCGTCTCCTGGTTCACCTTGCGGCGCAGCCTGGAGACGAGTTGCTCGATCGCGTTGCCGCCCCGGTACTCACCCCAGACATGCCGGGCGATCTGTTCCTTCGACAGCACCTTCCCGGAGTTGACCAGCAGGTGGCGCAGCAGCCGGTACTCCGCCGGAGTCAGATCGAGCGGGCGCGGACCGCGGCGCGCCTCACAGGTGGAGTCGTCCAGTGCCAACTCGCCGTACGACAGTGCCCTCGGCTGCTGTGCGGGGTTCAAGTCGCGCAGCAACACCTGTACGCGGACCAGGACTTCGGCGATGCGGAACGGCGTGGTCACGTAGTCCCGCCCGACCGGGCCCATCGCCGACAGCAACGCGCCCAGGGCGTCGGGCGCGGCCAGGAAGAGAACCGCCGGGCGTTCACCGGTGACACGATGCCGCCGCGCCAGCACATCCAGGTCCGGCAGCGCGAGATCGAGCACCACCAGGTCGAACCGGAAGCCCCCGAGCCGGGTCAGCGCCTCGGCCCCGGAGCACGCCGTGGAGACCAGATAGCCCGCCACCTCGAGTGCCGTCGAGAGCAGTTCGGCGGTCACGGGATCACCGACGATGACCAGCACGTGTTGCCCACGACCCTGGACCTGCGCCGGTTTCTCGCAGATGCCAGCCTCGGGAAGACCGTTCGTATGAGATCCACGCTTCACGTCTCAACGGCTGCGCGAGCCACCACGGCCGACCGTCCGACAACATCGGACGACATGGCGAGTGGGGGCACGCTACGCGCCCGGTGCGGTCAGGGAATGTGCTGGGACACGGCCACCTCACGGCCGTCGGCCGCGTCGATGGCGGCGAGCACGTCGTCGACCATGCGGTCCACGAACGCGGTCAGGCGCCGGAGCTCATGGGGCGACCACCCCTCCAGGGCCCCACTCATGCTGCGGCAACTGACCTCGCGGATACGCACGACCGCCTCGGCGCCCGCCGGGGTGAGCCGGATGCGCTGCGCTCGGCGGTCGTCGGGGTCCGGCACGCGGGTGACGTAACCGGCCTTCTGGAGCTGCTGCACCTGGCGGGTGACGTGCGAGGCCTCCACCGCCAGCAGGTTCGCCAGCTCCCCCGGGCGCAGGGGCTCGGAGTCGGCGATCTGCCGCAGGAGCACCACGGCGGAGCGCTCCAGGGGGACGCCGGCCAGTTCCCGCAGCCGCCCGTGCTGCCTGGCGTGGTACGCCAGGTGAGCGATCCGGTTGAGATTCCGATCGATCTCGGCCACGTTCGTCCCCGCCGAAGCGAGGACTTCCGCTGACGGTGGTGTAGGCATACCCGCCACCCTAACATTCTGCTTGCGTGACTCAAGCAAAATGACCCACCCCCCTTCCGGGCTCGACGCCGCCCGGCATTAGCTTGCTTGACTCAAGTAATTCACATGTGCTTGCCTGACTCAAGCAAAACGCAGTCCGTCACCGTCGGCAATACCCCCCTGCCACCCGACTGGCCCCTCGCGCCACAACCGCAGGAGTTCCCATGACCCGCACCACCTGACCACCGTCCCCGGTGACCGCCCAGGTCACCGAAGCCCGCGGCGAAGAGCCGCGGGCACCCAGACCGGGGCCGCCTTGAGCGGAGGAGGCCCCGGCGCGCCGAACCCGTGGGGACGGGGACCGGCGCGCCCCTCGGGCTCGGCGTCGGACAACTCCCCCCGTCCGGCGCCGAGTCCGAGGACATCCCACCCGGTTCGACGGCGACTCCTCGTGACCACTGGGCACCCACCGGCCCACTCCCCGGCGTGCGAGGCCGACAGCGCCACCGAGACCGTCCCGCTCACCGCCCCCCACCGTCCCCCGGGCCATGCGCCCCCGAAGCGAGCAGTGCCGGCCGGGCCGGCCTCAGGAGACGGAAGGCAGGACACCCCTATGAGGACCTATGTACGAGCCGGACTGGCCGGGGCGGTCGCGTGCGGCGTGCTGGTCACCGTGATCACCGTCGGACGCGGCGACGACGACTCGGCGCCGCCGCCGGGCCCGTACGTGGCGCTGGGCGACTCCTACACCTCGGGCCCGGGGATTCCCGCCCAGGCCACGACCCCTGCGGGCTGCGACCGCTCCGACCGGAACTACCCCTCTCTGGTCGCGCGGCAACTGGCCCTGGAAACGGCCGACTTCCGCGACATGAGTTGCAGCGGAGCGAAGATCGCCGACCTCTCCTCGGCCCAGTCCACGGACAACGGCGTCAACCCGGCCCAGCTGTCCGCGCTCACCGCGAGGACCGGACTGGTCACGATCGGCGTAGGAGGCAACGACATCGGTTTCGCCGCCACGGTCCAGGAGTGCGTCAAGAAGGGCGTCGTCTACCGGCTGACCGGCAGCGGCAGGTTCACCGGGAACGACGCGCCCTGCCACGGGGAGTACGTCTCCGACGGCGCCGACAAGGTGGCGCGGCGGATCGACGCGGCGGGCAAGCGGCTGACCGACGCGCTCGCCGAGGTGAAGCGCCGGGCACCGCGGGCCGAGGTGTACGTCGTCGGCTATCCGGCGATCCTGCCGTCCGAGGGGAAGAGCTGCGACGACGACATGACCCTCGCTCCCGGGGACGTTCGGTTCCTCGACACCAAGGAGCGGCAGCTCAACAGCACGCTGCGGAAGCGGGCCGAGGCCGCCGGGGCGGTGTACGTCGACACCTATGGGCCGTCCATCGGCCGTGACGCCTGCGCGGCTCGGGACACCCGCTGGATCGAACCCCTGATGCCGGCGGCGGACGCGGCCCCCGTTCACCCCAACGAGCGAGGTGAGCGCGGTATGGCCGACGCCGTGCTGCGCGCCCTGAAGGCCGCGGGATGAGCACTCATGTCTCATGAAGCGGACAAGTACCGCGAGACGCCCAGGTGCCGGGAAACCGGGCGTGGCATACCGGAAGCAGGGCATCCGGGCCGACGCGATCACCCGGGGCAGACAGTGCCCCCGACGTCCGGATCGACGCCACCCCGGACACCAACCGCGGCCTGAACACCGGCCGCCCCACACAGCCCCCACGCACAGACACACCAACTCCATTACACAGAAGGCGAGTTACTCATGGTCACCACGATGAAGTCCGTACACACCGCGAAGGACAAGGTCCAGGTCGTCGACGTCGAACGCCCCGTAACCGGCCCCAAGGACGCCCTCATGCGTGTCCGTGCCTGCGGCATCTGCGGCACGGACACCTTCTTCCTCCACCTCGGCGGCATGCCGACCGCCGACGGCACCATGCGCGCCATCCCGCTGGGCCATGAACCCGCCGGTGAGATCATTGAACTCGGCGCGGAGGTGAGGGACTTGAAGGTCGGCGATCGCGTCGTCGTCAACCCGCAGGGCGTGTCGTCGGGCATCATCGGCTGCGGCGGCGCACACGGCGCGATGAGCCAGTACCTGCTCCTCGACGACTGCGAGGTCGGCAGGACGGTCGCCGTCTTCCCCGACACCGTCCCCTTCGACGTCGCCTCACTGAACGAACCCATGGCGGTCGCCCGGCACTGCGTCAACCGCTCCGAAGCCACTTCCGAGGACACCGTCATCGTCTTCGGGGCCGGACCCATCGGTCTCGGCGCCACCATCTGGCTCAAGCTGCGCGGCGTCAAGCACGTCGTCGTCGCCGACGTCATCCCCGAGCGCCTCGAGACCGCCCTCGCCATCGGCGCCGACGCCGTCATCAACTCCCGTACCGAGAACGTGACGGAGCGGTTGACGGAACTCCACGGCCAGGCCGCCAACGCCCTCGGCCAGCCCCGCCCCGGCACCGACATCTACATCGACGCCGCCGGTGTCCCCGCCGTCTTCAACACCACCGTCGACTCCGCCAAGTGGGGCGCCAAGCTCGTCATGGTCGCTGTACAGAAGAAGTCCGACCAGATCGACCTCGGCGGCATGCTCCGCAGCGAGCTCACCCTGATCGCCTCCCAGGGCTACCCCACGGAGATCTTCGAGGTCACCCCCGAACTCGTCGAACACCACGAGACCTTCGCCAAGCTCATCAGCCACCGCGTCCCCTTCGGTGACGTCGGCACCGCCTTCGACCTCGCTCTCACCCCCGGAGCCGCCGAGAAGGTCGTCGTCACCTTCGACGAGTAGGACGAGCAAGCGGGCGGGGTCCCGAGGTCACCACTCGACGGACAACTCGTGGACCCCGTACGCCGCCCCGTCGTGCGTGGACACGATGCTTTCCACGTCAGTGGCCCTGCGCAGGGCCAGGAGCCGGCGATACAGCGTGCCGTGGACGACCTCCGGTCCAGCCCATGTGGTCGGGGTCCGGGAATCCGTCGGCATCACCGTTGGCGAGGTCGTTCGGCGCGATGACGCCCTCGCCGTCATGCCGCCGAGACCCGGTACCGGTACCGGGTCTCGGCGACGGTCGCCGCGAGCAGCCTCAACACGCTCACGCGGTCCATGGGTACGGCGGTGTCCGGCGCGGCGGCAGGCGTCGTACCGGCCCGGACGACCACCCCGTTCGGCGGTGTGCCGCCGCCCTCCGAGAACGGGTTCCGGGTGGTCGTGGGCATCGGTGCCGGGGCCATGGCACGGACCTTCGCCTTCGCGTCCTTCCCGCCTCGCGGGCCGGCAGCCGCACCTGCCGTGGGCCCGGCGGCGGGGCGCCTGGTCACCTCCGCGCCGGGTGCGAACTCCTCGGGCGAAGGACCCGGTTCGGGCTGGGAGGGGGCTCCGGAGGGTCTATCGTGTCGGCATGTCCGTCCCTGAAATGATCCGTATCGTCTCCCGCGACTCGCCCATGGCACTGGCCCAGGTGGAACGGGTGCGCGCCGAACTGGCCGTCGTACATCCGCAGGTGCGCACCGAGGTCGTCCCCGTGAAGACGACCGGTGACAAGTGGATGGGTGATCTGTCCCAGGTCGAGGGCAAGGGTGCGTTCACCAAGGAGGTCGACGCCGCGCTGCTGGCCGGTGAGGCCGATCTGGCGGTGCACTGCGTCAAGGACGTACCGGCCGACCGGCCGCTCCCCGCGGGCACGATGTTCGCCGCGTTCCTCAAGCGGGACGACATCCGTGACGCCCTGATCCACCCCGGTGGCCGCACCCTCGACGAGTTGCCGGACGGCACCCGGATCGGAACGTCCTCGGTGCGCCGGATCGCCCAACTGGCCGCGTCCCACCCGCATCTGGAGTGCGTGCCGTTCCGTGGCAACGCCAACCGGCGGCTGGAGAAGCTCGCGGCCGGTGAGGCCGACGCGCTGCTCCTCGCCGTGTCCGGTCTGGAGCGCATCGGCCGGATGGACGTGGTCAGCGAGATCCTCTCCCCCGAGACGATGATGCCGCCGATCGGCGCGGGCATCCTCGCCCTCCAGTGCCGTGAGGGCGACACCGAGCTGATCGACGCGGTCAGCGGCCTCGGTGACCCGGACACGCATCGGGAGGCGACGGCCGAGCGCATGTTCCTGCACGTTCTCCAGGGGCACTGCAACAGCCCGATCGCCGGGTACGCGACGGTGTCCCGCAACGGTGAACTCTCCCTGCGCGCCTGCGTGTTCACTCCGGACGGCAAGGTCCAGCTCAACGCCCACGAATGGGCGGGACGCCTCGACCCGGCCACGCTCGGTACGTCTGTGGCGGTGGCGCTGCTGCGGCAGGGCGCGCGCGAGCTGATCGACAACATCGCGCACTGAGAACCGGGGTCGGAAGCCGGGCCCGTCCGGCGGCAGCGTTGTCAGCGCGCCGGGTAGGTTCGGTCGGTCGCTCAGCTGGGTTCCGTCTGACCCTTCTGGTCCCGCTGCTCCCTGAGGTCCCGCTGTTCCTTGAGGAAGTCGCTCGCCTGGTGGGCCACCCCGTCCCGGGCCGTGCCGTGGTGCGCGCCGGTGCCGGTGAGGTCCTCGGGCAGGCCGATCCCGCCCACCCAGAGGTGCCGGTCGGCCCACTCCTCCTCGACCCGCAGCTGGATCTGTACGTCCACCTGCGCGAGGGACGATTCCGGGCCGGCCGCGTACAGGACGGCCGTGGCGCGGCGCAGCGGGTGGACGTCGAAGCCCTCGATGAACTGCGAGTTCCGCCAGTCGATGAAGGCGCCCTCGCCGTCGGGGCCGAGCCGGATGTCGATCTGGCCGTCCTCCAGGTGGACGCCGAAATGCCGGCCGCCGCGGTTCTCGACCGTCACCCGGAGACTGAAGTAGGTCAGTCCCTCGGCTGCGTCGTCGCGCCCGCGCGGCGGTTCGGCCGCGACCAGACGGTGCACGCGGACACGCAGGCCGGCATGCTCGTCGTACTCGTGCCAGTCCCCGACCACGTTCGGCTCGTGCACAGTCCACCTCTCGACCTCGGATGGCTGCTTCCTATCCTTGCGCCGGGCGCACAGTCAAATGAGCGGAATGCGCTGTGGCCAGCGAATTCGTCCCCTTGATCACTGATCAAGCGGTGTGCAGCGGAAATCCGCCGAAGGGCCGTTCCACACCAGGTGGACGCGTGCCGCACATCACGTTCCGGTGCATGGCAGTGACCGTCGTTCCGCGGGCCGGCGTGCCGAGGGGCGAGGAGGCTGCCACGACACTGAGGACGGCGGCGAACAACAGGACCCCGAAGTCGACGGCACACTGACCGGATAGAGCTCTGCGCCAGAGGTAGAAAACCATGAGGAAGGAATGGAGGGAGTCAAGAGAATGTATGCAGCATGTTCCATGTGGTGAATTCGCGTGGCGACCAACGGGGGACAGCGAGTCACTTTTTATGTCGATTTGTTTCCATGTCACCTGGAACGGGAATTCGTCCGGTAGTGCTTCGGACTGGAGGCACGCCCGTGGGAGCCGGTTCGCCGGGTCTCGGCCGATCTCCGTCCGGTCCGTGAGCGCACCCCTCCCCCGGTGTCTGTCCATCCGGCACCAGTTTGTGAGGAAGGTGCGCGCGATGCTTGTCGCCACCAGAACGAAGCAACATCCGCATGACGACGCCCCCGACACGGCCGCCGACTTCGAGCGGCTCGCCCGACTGCCCGAAGGACCGCAACGCCAGGCACTCCGGGACGACGTCATACGGGCCTGGTTGCCCATGTCGGAGCGGATCGCAGTCCGCTTCCGGGGACGCGGCGAGGCTCTGGAGGACCTCTACCAGGTCGCGGCCGTCGGTCTCGTCAAGGCTGTCGACCACTACGACCCCGAGCGCGGCGTCGCCTTCGAGGCCTACGCCGTACCGACCGTCACCGGAGAGATCAAGCGCCACTTCCGCGACCATCTGTGGGCGCTGCATGTGCCGCGCCGAGTCCAGGACCTGCGCAATCGGGTGCGCAACGCCTCCAAGGAACTGTCCGCCACCATCTCGGGACGGCCACCGACCGTCGCCGAGATCGCCGCCTACGCACAACTGAGCGAGAGCGAGGTGCGTACCGGCATGGAGGCCCTGGAGTGCTTCTCCGTGCTGTCGCTGGAGGCGGAGCTGCCACGCACCGACAGGTACGCGCTCACAGAGACCGTCGGCAAGACCGACCCCGGCTTCGACCTGGTCGTCGACCGCACTGCCGTCAGCCCCTGTCTGCGGGCTCTGCCCGAACGCGAGCGGACCATCCTCTACCTGCGGTTCTTCGGCGGGATGACGCAGAGCCGGATCGCGTCGCAGCTCGGCATCTCGCAGATGCACGTCTCCCGGCTGCTCACCACCTGCTGCGCACGCATCCGCGAGGAGCTCGACGAGGAATCGTCCACCGAGCCGTACGCCGAACACTCCGGGAAGAGCCGTGCACAGCTTGAGGAAATGCTCGCCGACGCGTGCTGAAGGCCCGGACAAGTCCGCGCCAGCCCTGTGAGTTCGGTTCGCCGCCCGGAATCCGAGCGGGTCCGTGACGGTCCGGACGAATTTCGGTTCGGCACGCATTTCGGCCGGCATTCCCCCCTCACGATCCCGGTCCGGAATCATCTCCGCGCTACGCCAATGCGGCACTCACCAGGTGCCAACAGACCCGATCGGGGTACTCGACAGGCACCGGGACGGGGTTCGGTCGGAGACTGGTGCCCGACCGGTACCTGCCGGTCGACGAAGTCAGGACACGAGTGCCATGAACCACCCGACACACTCCAGCGGCGCGACGGACGTCGTCTCCTCGACCCGTTCCGTGTTCGGCGCCCCCTGCTGGGTGAGCCTCACCAGCCGCGACACACGGGCCACCGAGGCGTTCTACAGCGCCGTACTGGGCTGGAGATGGCGTTCGGCCCGCCTGGGCGACCGATTCCGGGTCGCGCTGGTGGACGGTACACCGGTCGCGGGGATCGCCGCGGTGGCCTCCGTATGGCAGATGGTGGTCGCCTGGACCCCGTACTTCGCCGTGCCGAGCGCGGACGACGCGGTCGCCCGGGTCCGCGAGCGCGGAGGTACGGCGGCGGTCGGGCCGCTCTCCTTCCCGCCCGGCCGGGCAGCCCTGTTGGCCGACCGCGACGGAGCCATCTTCGGGATCTGGGAGGGTGAGCTGCTCACCGGCTGGGAGGCCTGGCGACGGGCGGCGCCGACCTTCGTGCGACTGCACACCCGCGACGCGTTCGACGCGGCCATCTTCTACGGCGAGATCCTGGAGTGGGCCTCGGACCGGCCCGGCAGCTGCCAGGTCCGCTACGAGGGCAACGAGGTCGTGCTGCGCAGCCGGGGCGACGTCGTGGCCCGTATCGTCTCGGGGGCGCTGGAGGCGGCTCCCGACCCCACGATCCGGCCGCACTGGCAGGTGCACTTCGCGGTCGAGGACGTGGCCGCCTGCGTCAAGGCCGCGCAGAACAGCGGCGGCAGCGTTCTGCGGTACGACTCAGGTTCCGTGCCGTACGAGGCGGTGCTGCGCGACCCGGACGGGGCGCAGTTCACAGTGACGTCGCGTCTCCCGCGCTGAGCCCGTCGGCTATCGGACCGACGAGTACAGGTGCTGGTCGCCTTCCGGAAGCCGGGCGCGGGCCCGGCCGCTCCAGAGCAGCAGGCCGTGGCACCGCTCCCAGCGGGCGACCCGCCACCCGCGGGCCAGCCACACCGCCCCGAGGAACAGCGGCGAGAGGGCCAGACTGCGCTCCCACAACAGCCCGCCGCCCAGCGCATATGCCACCAGGAAGACGAAGAGGTACACGTTGACGCAGCTGCGGTACTGCTCGCCCTGCGTCGGCAGGACCGCGCCGGTCTCCTCCAGCGGTACCGCCCTGTCGAAGTCCTGGCCCTCTCCGAACCACTTCAGCCGGGAGACGCTCAGAACTCCGAACCCCGCGGCGCACACCAGGAGCAGCAGACCGAAGGCGACCGCATGCGCGACACCTCGCGGCGCCTCGGGAGCGCCCTGCACCCCGAAAACCACCCCCGCACTCACGGCTGCCGCGCAGACCGCGAGGATCGCGCACGTCACTTCGTAGTGGACATACCTGAACACGGTGTTCCCCCTGCACCCACCCCGCCCCCGTAGCAGGATGCCAACTCCACTATGCCCGGACAGAGTCCGGAAGTACCGCGCGCCCCTACGCGTTCACAAGAACGTCCGCCGCCCTGTTCTCCGGACCGGCGAAAGCCGGTCCCTCTCGGGGCAGTTGGCGTACCTCTCGCAGGGTCGGTCCGGGCGGGGCCGGGAGCAGGGGCAGGCCTTCGCAGGCGCGGGCCCGGCGCGAGAACCAGATGACCTTGGCGCCGGTGCCGGTGACACAGCAGCCCCAGCCGTCGCTCACCGCGGCGATCCACGCCAGACAGTTGCCGAGTTCCTGGTCGAGGCGCAGGTCACGGTCGTTCTCGGCGATGGCGGTGATGAGGTGCTGGCCGTTCCACCACATCTCGATCACCGCCTGCTTGTCGGTCGCGTGCTCGTCGATGGCACGCAACAGCACTTCGGTGCCGTGGCAGACGGATCCGGCGAGGTGCTCGAGGTCCCAGAGCCGGAGGTGGGCGGCCAGGATGCGGCCCACCTGCCCGACCCGTTCGGGACAGACCTCCACGTCGAGGTGGTAGTAGCAGGACTCTGCGGTCTTCATCTTCGTTGGCTCCTCACGGCGGGCCCACGTTCCTCCACGCTCTGCGGGGCCGGGCCCCGAACGCGAAGCGTGAGCACTGTTCGCTTCTGAGTCACTCCAGAGTGGGGGCGCTAGTCCATTCGTGCAACACGAGCACCACGGGCACCGGGAGTGATGGTTGAAGACCCAACAGGACGGTGGGTCTTCGCGCGTGCACCATGAGTGAAGGTCTCGCCGTAGAAGCGCAGAAGCAGTGAGTCACGAGGAAGGGGACCAGCGCCATGCTGTTGCCCGCCAAAGCCGAGGTCGCCCGACAGCTGAACAGGTACCGGGCGTGGGAGCGCGTCATGCTCGCGTCCCCGTCCGACCGTTCGGCGCGGGACAGTTTCGAGGACTCGGGCTACACCCTGTGCGTCCTGATGGGGAAACGGTGCGCACGGGAGGCCGTGCACGCCGCCGAACGCTATCTCCGTACGAGCCTGGTCGCCTACCTCCGGGAGCAGGCCGGCTGGGCACACGGGGACCGTTTCACCGGGCACACCTCCCCCGCCGTCCAGCGCTCCACAGCGGGGGGATAGCGCCGCCCGCTCCGACCCCGTACACGGCAGAGGTGAGCCCCATGAGCCCGACCCCGGCCATCGGCCGCATCCCGGTACGGGATGTGCGCCCGGCCGTCGAGAACGGCAGACGCCCGGCCAAGGCCGTCGCGGGAGAGACCTTCCAGGTCACCGCGACGGTCTTCCGCGAGGTGCGAGGGCCATGACGCCACACGGTGCTGGTGGTCGTGAACCTCGCCCCTCACCACACCCAGGAAGCCACGGTCTCGTTGGACATGCCGCAACTCGGCCTGGGCAGGCGGGAAGACGAGGGGCATTCCCTTGAGGTGCGTGACGAACTGATGCGTGACGAACCGAGCGGCGAAACGTACCGCTGGGGCCGCACCAACTACATACGTCCGGAGCCGGGCAGGGCGCCCGCGCACGTCTTTCACCTGCTGCGGTATCCAACTGGAGGCCAGTAACACCGTGACCGTCAACGATCCCGTCCCTGACACCTTCGAGGACACTCCCGCCAAGGACCGGGACCCCGAGTGGTTCAAACGCGCCGTCTTCTACGAGGTCCTCGTCCGTTCCTTCCAGGACAGCAACGGCGACGGAATCGGTGACCTCAAGGGCC
>NZ_JAAGLT010000001.1 GCF_010548275.1 Streptomyces sp. SID12488 | reverse complement strand
TGGTGGCCGGCGCGACCTCGTAACTGACCGCGAAGTCCTCCGTGGTCTCCCCGAAGTTCCAACCGGCCCTGAACGCGGCGATGTTCGCCGCCGCGATCTCGGGCTTCTTGGCGAACTTGGCCTTCAGGAACTTCTCGGTGCCCTCGGTGGGCCGGTGGTACATCCAGCTCAACAGGCCCAGCGCGAACATGTTCTTGCTGCGCTCGGCCTCCTTGCGGGAGAGCGCGAACTCCTTCAGCGCCTCGACCGTGAGGGTGGTCAGCGGCACAGGATGCAGGCTGTACCCATCCAGCGAGCCGTCCTCCAACGGCGAGGCCGCGTACCCCACTTTCTGCATGGCCCGCTTGGTGAACTCGTCGGTGTTGACGATGATCTCCGCGCCGCGCGGCACATCGGCGATGTTCGCCTTCAGCGCGGCCGGGTTCATCGCGACCAGCACGTTGGGCGCGTCCCCGGGCGTGAGGATGTCGTGGTCGGCGAAATGCAGCTGGAACGAGGAAACGCCCGGCAGGGTGCCTGCGGGCGCTCGGATCTCGGCGGGGAAGTTCGGCAGAGTCGACAGATCGTTCCCGAACGACGCGGTCTCGGAGGTGAAGCGATCCCCCGTGAGCTGCATACCGTCCCCGGAATCCCCCGCGAACCGAATAATCACCCGATCGAGGCGGCGTACGTCCTTCACGCCCGCTGGATTGCGCTGCTCTCCCACGACGGCTCCGACGGCTCCGACGTCCGAGCCGGCCTTCTCCGCTGAACTCTCCGCTGGACTGCTGACCTGGCTGGTCACTGAACTGGACCTCCTTCGAGGCGGCGGCCTGGGACCGGTCCTCCCGCGGACCCTCCCAGGATCAACAGTACGTCGGTAAGGGTGGCCTTCCCGGGACCGATCGCATGATGGACGCCATTTTGAGACGGTACGGCGCCCGGACTTGTCACGATTTCCTGCCCCGCGGCACTGACAGCCTGTCAGGTGTCAAGTGGTCAGGTGTTGAGGTAGGTCAGAACGGCCAGTACACGCCGGTGATCGCCGTCGCTGGGGGAGAGCCCCAGCTTCAGGAATATGTTGCTGACGTGCTTCTCGACGGCACCGTCACTCACGACGAGCTGACGAGCGATGGCCGAATTCGTCCGGCCCTCCGCCATGAGCCCCAGCACCTCGCGCTCCCTGGGAGTGAGCCCGGCGAGCACGTGCTGCTTCCGGCTGCGGCCCAGCAACTGGGCCACGACCTCCGGGTCGAGCGCGGTACCCCCCTGGGCCACCCGCACCACCGCGTCCACGAACTCCCGCACCTCGGCGACCCGGTCCTTCAGCAGATACCCGACGCCCCTGCTGGACCCGGCCAGCAGCTCGGTCGCGTACCGCTCCTCGACGTACTGCGACAGCACGAGCACACCCAGTCCCGGATGCGATTTCCGCAGCTGTACGGCGGCTCGGACCCCTTCGTCGGTATGGGTGGGCGGCATCCGCACATCCGCGACGACCACGTCCGGGAGCTCGTCCTGTGCGGCGAGCTCGGTAATGGTCTTGATCAGCGCGACCCCGTCACCCACACCGGCGACGACATCATGCCCACGGTCGGTCAACAACCGGGTCAGGCCCTCTCTCAGCAGCACCGAATCCTCGGCGATGACCACCCGCACCCTGTCTCCCACGATTCCCGGCTCCCCACCCTGTCCGAACACAAGGCTCCAGCATCCCAGTATTCGGACGAGGAAGGGGTTGTTGTCGACGGGTTTTCCCACCCCCGGGTCGCGAGCGCGAGGCGGCTGCCGCCCAGGCGGTACTTTTCCCACCCAGTGGCATCCCTCAAGCGCCGCCCCGCATTTCCAGCCCGTCCGGCGATTGAGGACAAGGCCCGTTCAGGGCCGGAGGGGGGTCTGGGGGCACAGCCCCCAGGAACAGGATGGGATGGGTAAGGGCGGCGGGGGCGAAACAACCCGACCACCACCCCCGCGCCCACACCAACCTCACCCCCGCCAAGGCAACTCCGCAGTCACCCGAGTAGGCCCACCCACCGGCGAATCCACCACCAGAATCCCGTCCACCGCATCGAGCCGCCCCGCCAACCCCGCCAACCCTGACCCGCCGGAGGCATCCGCACCGCCCACCCCGTCATCCACCACCTGCAGCATCAGCCGGTTCTCCACCCGCCACACATCCACCGACGCCCCCGTCGCCCGCGCATGCTTGCTGATGTTCTGCAGCAGCTCCGACACCGTGAAGTACGCGATCCCCTCGATCGCCGCGGCCGGCCGCTCCACCAGGTCCACCTCCACCCGTACCGGCACCACACACCGCGAGGCCACCGCGGACAGTGCCGCATCCAGCCCCCGGTCCGTCAGCACCGCCGGATGAATCCCGCGCGCCAGATCCCTCAGCTCCTGCAACGCCGTCTTCACCTCACCGTGCGCCTCGCCCACCATCCGCGCCGCCGCCTGCGGATCCTCCGTGAGCTTCTCCTTCGCGAGCCCCAGATCCATGGCCAGCGCCACCAGCCGCGCCTGCGCCCCGTCGTGGAGATCCCGCTCGATACGCCGCAGATCAGCCGCAGCCGTGTCGACGACGACCCCCCGGTCGGACTCCAGCTCGACGACCCGCGTCGCCAGCCGCGACGGGCTGAGCAGCCCCTGCACCATCAGCCGGTCCACGAGGGTCAGTGCCCGCACGATCCAGGGCGTGGCCATGGTGAACAACAGCCCGACCAGCGCGGTCACCGTGATCTCGAACGGGTTGTCGAGATAGATGCTGTGGGTCTCGTCGCCGTACAGCTGCAGGCCGTCCTGTCCGCCGTACATCGGGAGGAGCCAGAACCACACCGGATAGGTGAACAGCGCCCACCCGTACACCCAGAAGATCACCGAGACCACGAACGAGAACACCGCCCACGGCATGTGCAGCACCGAGTACAGCAGATGCCGCCACGAGGTCCCGCTCTTGAGCACGGCCCCCATCCAGGCCGCCGCCCCGGGCTTCCGCCCCCGCACCGGCTCCGGTTCGGCCACATCGAGCCCGAGCAGCCCACGCGCCATCTTCCGCTCCAGCACACCGAACCCCCGGCACCCCGCCAGGCCCACGGCCAGCACCGGAATCCCCAGGAAGGTGATGAGGAGAAGCGAGCCGGTGAAGGCGAGGGTGACGGCGTACGAGAACACCAGCAAGCTGACCGGCAGGCTCAGCAGCACATACCCGAACTCCCGCCAGCTGCGCGCCTCGACGGGCGCCCGCAACGCGGCCGGCAACCGATGCCGCCGCTCCCCGGTGCCCCCGCCGGCCGTGCCGTGGAATCCGGCCCCGGGGCCGCCCTGCCGCCCGTACCCCTGTCCGTACTCCATGGCCATCGGTCCAGTCCGTTCTGCTAGGTCGACTCATCAGTCGTTCGGTTCAGCCGACTGGCCAGCCATCTGCCTGTCTGACCGCTTGCAGGTGTCCTGCTCGTCTGTCATCAGCCTGCTCGCACCGAACGCCACGGACCATGGAGCACGTAGGCGTCTTCCCCCGGGGGTTTTCCCTACCTACGCCTGGACACCCGCGCCCCGACACCTACGCCTCGACCCGTTCCCGCCAGGGCAGCTCGGCCGTGACCGTCGTGGGGCCGCCCTCGGGCGAGTCGATGACGAACAGCCCGTCCACCGCGCCCAGCCGGTCCGCGAGGCCCGCCATCCCCGTACCGCCGTCGAGCCGCGCACCGCCGCGCCCGTCGTCCCAGACCTGGATCAGCAGCCGGTCGTCGGTGCGCCAGACGTCGACGGAGGCGTTCCGCGCCCCGCTGTGCTTGCTGATGTTCTGGAGCAGCTCGGACACCGTGAAGTAGGCGATGCCCTCGATGGCGGCGGCAGGCCTGGCCGGCAGGTCGGCGCTCACCTTCACCGGCACGGTGCACCGCGTGGCCACCGAGGACAGCGCCGCGTCCAGCCCGCGGTCGGTCAGCACGGCCGGATGGATCCCGCGCGCCAGGTCACGCAGCTCCTGAAGCGCGAGCTTCACCTCTCCGTGCGCCTCCTCGACCATCGCCGCCACGTGTTCGTCGGCCTGGCCCTCCAGGAGCTTCTCCTTGGCGAGCCCGAGCCCCATCGCGAGGTTCACGAGCCGGGCCTGCGCCCCGTCGTGCAGATCGCGCTCGATACGCCGTAGATCGGCTGCGGCCGTGTCGACCACGACCCCCCGATCGGACTCCAGTTCGGCGATACGGCGTTCCAGCTCGTCGGAGGGCGACAGCAGCCCACGCACCATCATCCGGTCCACGTTCGTGAGCCCCCGTGCCAGGAACGGCAGCACCGGCCACAGCACGAAGAGCGACGCGAGCACGACGGTGAAGGTGAGGATGCCCCAGGGCAGCCTGATGAAGTCGTACAGCATGGTGCGCCAGCCGACCGGGTCCTTGAGCGCCAGCATCAACCGCCCGAAGAACCCGAGCTGTTGGCTGCGGGCGCCCCGCCCGGCACTCAGCGGCAGCGGACTCGGCTCGTCCACCCGCACTCCGAGCAGAACCCTGGCCCGCGCCCGTTCGAACCGGCCCAGCAGACGCGCGCCCATCAGTGCGGCGGCGAGCACCGGAAGACCGATCACGGTGAAGGTGAGGGCGGAACCCACGCTCACCACGGTCACCACGTACACGAAACCGAACAGCGCCATCGGCAGGTTGGCCAGAAGGTGAGCGATCTCCTTCCAGGTGTGCGGTTCGAGGGCGAAACGGACAGGGGGCAGGCGGTCGCCCTCGGGTTCCGCGCTGGTGGCGGTGATACGTGCGGTCATGCCCGCCAGCCTGCCCGTCGGCGCGCCACGGCGCCATGAGGTGGACCGCCCGGCGACCCGGGGGAAAACCCCACCTTGCGCACCACTTGCACACCAGCCGGACATGGCCATGTGTGACGGGCTGCTTACGGTCTCTTTAGCAGGCCCTAGACTCCCGTCCGTACAGATCGCCGAACACCAGGGGCGAGATGTCACGAGGCCAGGGAGCGAGGGACGGACATGCCGGGACCGACCGCCGTAGCCACGACAGAGCACATCGCAGCGTCGGAGTACTTCCAGTCCTACTCCGTCGTCGGACTGCTCGCCGCCGTCGGCGTGCTCTTCGTCGCGGTCGCCTTCGGGGCCGGGCGCCTGCTGCGCCCCGTGGTCCCGACCCCCGAGAAACTCCTGACCTACGAGTGCGGTGTCGACCCCGTCGGCGAGGGCTGGGCCCACACCCAGGTCCGCTACTACGTCTACGCCTTCCTCTACGTCATCTTCGCCGTCGACTCGATCTTCCTGTTCCCCTGGGCGACCGTCTTCGCGGCTCCCGGCTACGGCGCGGCCACCCTCGTCGAGATGTTCGTCTTCCTCGGCTTCCTGGCCGTGGGCCTGCTCTACGCATACAAGAAGGGCGTCCTGACGTGGACGTGACGCCAGAAGCGAATTCGCCGGCGCCTGTACCTGTACCTGTACCTGTACCTGTACCTGTGCCACCGCCTGTCCCTGTCCCGGTGCCCGTGCTGCTGCCGGAGCCCAAGCGGCTGGGCGCCCTCGCCCGGCTGGCCCCCGAGCCGATGAAGGTGGTCCTGAACTGGGGCCGCCGCTACTCGCTCTGGGTCTTCAACTTCGGCCTCGCCTGCTGCGCGATCGAGTTCATCGCCGCGTCAATGGCCCGCCACGACTTCATCCGCCTCGGCGTGATCCCCTTCGCCCCCGGGCCGCGCCAGGCCGACCTGATGGTGGTCTCGGGCACGGTCACGGACAAGATGGCCCCGGCGGTACGGCGCCTGTACGAACAGATGCCCGAGCCGAAGTACGTCATCTCCTTCGGCGCGTGCAGCAACTGCGGCGGCCCGTACTGGGACTCCTACTCCGTGACGAAGGGCGTCGACCAGATCATCCCGGTCGATGTCTACGTCCCCGGCTGCCCGCCCCGGCCCGAGGCGCTGCTCCAGGGCATCCTCAAGCTCCAGGAGAAGATCGCCCGGGAGTCCCTGGGCGAGCGGTACGCGTCCGGACCTGCGGCGCGCCCCTCACCGGCCGCGCTCCAGAGCCCCCTGGTGCAGCCGCCGACTGCGGGAGAGGCAACATGACGGCGGCAACCGGCTGGCTGCCCGCCCCCACCGAGGACCTCTTCGGTACGGAGGCCACGGCCGAGGAGTCGTACGACGTCCTGACCGTCGACGTCCCCCCGGCGTCCTGGACCGCGGCCCTGGAGACAGCACGCGACCGCCTCTCCTGCACCTACTTCGACTGGCTCAGCGCGGTCGACGAACCGGGCACGGGCTTCCGCGTCGCCGCCCACGTGGTCGCCCTCTCCCCGGTCCGCCGCCTCCTCGTACGGACGACGGTCCCGCACGAGTCCCCCGTACTGCCCTCCCTCGTGAACGTCTACGCGGGCGCCGCCTGGCACGAGCGTGAGACGCACGAGATGTTCGGCGTACGGTTCGAGGGCCACCCCGGACTGGACCACCTCCTCCTGCCGGAGACCTTCGAGGGCCACCCGCTCCGCAAGGACTTCGTGCTGGCGGCCCGCGTCGCCAAGGCCTGGCCGGGCGCGAAGGAACCGGGGGAGTCGGAACACGGCGGCCCCAAGCGCCGTCAGATGCTCCCGCCCGGCGTCCCCGACCCCAACGAATGGGGCCCCCTGAAGGGCCAGTTGCCCCCGGCCCCGACCCGCCCGGCCCGCGCCACCGCAGGCCGCGCGACAGGCGACCGCCCGGTACGCCGCACCCGCACGGCATCGGACGGCTCAGCGAGCCAGCCCCCGGCAAGCGAGACCCCGACACCGGGGGGCACCCCCACAGAGGCCGCGCCGACCACACCGACCCCGACGGCCGCACCCCGCCGAGCGCGCAGCGCGAGCGAGGGCTCGGCATCGCAGCAGCACCCGCGAACACCGGCGACCGAGGCCTCCGAGCCACCACCGACGGCGGACGCCCCCTGGCACCACGCCCGCCCGGCCTTCGACGAACCCACGACGGTCCCCGAGCCGACCGAAGACCCCGCCCCCGAAGACCCCGCCCCCGAGAACCCGGTGCCGGGCAACCCCTCAGGAGGCTCGCAGTGAACGACGCGCTCGACGTCGCCCTGCGACTCCTGATCGTCTTCGTCGTCTTCCTCACCTTCCCCCTGATCGTCGGTCAGGCCGAGCACAAGGTGATGGCCCACATGCAGGGCCGCCTCGGCCCGATGTACGCAGGCGGCTTCCACGGCTGGGCCCAACTCGTCGCCGACGGCGTGAAGTTCGCGCAGAAGGAAGACATCGTCCCGGCCGGAGCCGACCGCCGTATCTTCCAGCTCGCCCCCGCCGTGGCCCTCCTGCCGTACCTCATCGTCCTCCTCGCCATCCCGATCGGCCCGGGCGACGGCGCCGTCGGCGAGGTCGTCGACGCGGGCATCTTCTTCGTCCTCGCCGTCATGGGTGTCGGTGTCCTCGGCTCGCTCATGGCCGGCTGGGCGTCGGCCAACAAGTTCTCCCTCCTCGGCGGCCTGCGCACAGCCGCGCAACTCCTCGCCTACGAGCTCCCGATGCTCCTCACCGCCGCCTCGGTCGCGATGGCGGCGGGAACGGTGTCGCTCCCCGGCATCCTCGACGCCTTCCAGTGGTGGTGGCTGCCCTGGCAGATCGTCGGCGCGATCGTCTTCTTCGTGGCCGGCCTAGCCGAACTCCAACGGCCCCCCTTCGACATGCCGGTGGCCGACTCGGAGATCATCTTCGGCGCCTACACCGAGTACACCGGCCTCCGCTTCGCCCTCTTCCTCCTCGCCGAGTACGCCGGGATCGTCGTCCTGTGCGGCCTGACCACCGTCCTCTTCCTGGGCGGCTGGCACGGCCCCTGGTCCGCCGACGGTCTGGGCTGGGTCTGGACCCTCCTGAAGACGGCGCTGCTGGCCTTCGTCGTGATCTGGCTGCGCGTCACCTACCCCCGCCTGCGCGAGGACCAGCTCCAGAAGCTCGCCTGGACCCTCCTCGTCCCCCTCTCCCTCGCCCAGATCGCCCTCACCGGCATCGTGAAGGTGGTGATCTCGTGACCATGGCCGAGCCGCTCCCGCCCGCCAGGTCCCGCATCCCCGGCATCGGCCTGGCCAAGGGCCTGGCCGTCACCCTCCGCACGATGACGAAGAAGACCGTCACCGCGCAGTACCCCGACGTCCAGCCCGACCTCCCGCCCCGCTCCCGCGGAGTCATCGGCCTCTTCGAGGAGAACTGCACGGTCTGCATGCTGTGCGCCCGCGAGTGCCCGGACTGGTGCATCTACATCGACTCCCACAAGGAGACGGTCCCGGCCGCCGCCCCCGGTGGCCGCGAGCGCAGCCGCAACGTCCTCGACCGCTTCGCCATCGACTTCTCCCTCTGCATGTACTGCGGTATCTGCATCGAGGTGTGCCCCTTCGACGCCCTCTTCTGGTCCCCGGAGTTCGAGTACGCCGAGACCGACATCCACGAACTCACCCACGAACGCGACAAGCTCCGCGAGTGGATGTGGACGGTCCCGGCCCCGCCCGCCCTCGACCCCGCCGCCGAGGAACCGAAGGAAATCGCCACCGCCCGCAAGACGGCGGAGAAACTGGCGGCCACACAGGCCACACAGGCCACACAGGCCGAGCCGAACGAGCCCACAGATCCCACCGAGCCGCAGAAGGGAACGTCGTGACCCTCGCCGCCGCAACCCACGGCTTCCTCTCCCCGACCGGCGTCGAGATCGCCTTCCTCCTCGTCGGCCTCGTCACCTTCGGCGCCGCGCTCGTCACCGTCACCACCCGGCAACTGGTGCACGCCGCCCTGTGGCTGGTGGTGACTCTCGGCGGCCTCGCTGTCGAATACCTCCTCCTCACAGCCGAGTTCATCGCCTGGGTACAGGTCCTCATCTACGTCGGTTCCGTCGTCGTCCTCCTCCTCTTCGGCCTGATGCTCACCAGGGCCCCCATCGGCCACTCCCCGGACGCCGACTCCGGCAACCGGTGGGCCGCCCTCACCGTGGCCCTCGCCTCGGCCGCCGCCCTGGTCTGGGTCGTCGTCGACGCCTTCCGCGCAACCTGGATCGACCTGGACGGCGACGCCGCCGGTTCCACCGCCGTCACCGGCGCGAGCCTCTTCCAGAACTGGGTCATCCCCTTCGAGGCCCTCTCCGTCCTTCTCCTCGCGGCCCTGGTCGGGGCGATCGTCCTGTCCCGCAAGACGAAGGCGGAGTCGAGCTCTCCCCCTGTGAACTCCCGAGCCGCGACCGGTGGTTCCCCCTCTGTCCGGGATTCCCGGAATCACCCGATCGAGCGAACCAACCCGGCCGATCAGGACGGTGCCCTCTGATGCACCTCGCCTATCCCGCCGTACTCTCCGCCCTCCTCTTCTGCACCGGCATCTACGGCGTCCTCGCCCGCCGCAACGCGATCCTGGTCCTGATGTCCGTCGAGCTGATGCTCAACGCCGTCAACCTCAACCTCGTCGCCTTCGACGTCTGGCTCAGCAGGACGGCCCGGGACACCCTGCACTCCGGCCAGGCCCTCACCCTGTTCACCATCGCCATCGCCGCCGCAGAGATCGGCATCGGCCTGGCGATCGTCCTCGCCGTCCACCGCAACCGAGGCACCGCGGACATCGACAAGCTCCGCGACACCGCTGAGCCGCTCGGCCCCGACGAGGCCACCGTCACGGACACCACGGAAGACGAGAAGGCTGAGGCCACCGCGTGACCACGACCACCCTCGCCGTCCTCGTCCCCCTCCTCCCGTTCCTGGGTGCCGCGGCCGGCCTACTCCTGGGCCGCACGGCCCCGGGCTTCGTACGCCCCCTCGCAGCACTGCCGCCCCTCACGGCCCTCGCCCTCGCCGTGGTCGTCGCCGTACGCCAGGGTGGCGACCGGGCCGTCGACGCCGCCACCGAGCTCACGCCCACCGGCTCGGTCCCCGTCGAACTCGCCCTGCACATCGACGGTTTCGCCGCCCTCGTCGCCGTCCTGGTCGCCCTGGTCGCGACCTGCGTGCAGATCTACTCGACGGCCTATCTGCGCGACGACCCGCGCTACCCCTCGTACGCCGCTCTTGTCTCCCTCTTCACCTCCGCGATGCTGCTCGTCGTCTACTCCGGCGACCTGATGGTTCTGCTGGTCGGCTGGGAGATCATGGGCATCTGCTCGTACTTCCTGGTCGGCCACTACTGGGAGACCCCGGAAGCCCGCGCCGCCTCCCTCAAGGCGTTCCTTGTCACCAAACTCGGTGATGTCCCCTTCCTGATCGGCCTGTTCGCGCTCGCCACCGACGCCGGGTCCTTCCGGATCACGAAGATCCTCGGCACCGTCGCGAACGGCGGACTCGACCACCCGACGTTGGTCGCCCTGCTGCTCCTGGCCGGTGTGGCGGGCAAGTCGGCGCAGTTCCCGCTGCACACCTGGCTCCCCGACGCGATGGCGGGCCCCACTCCCGTCTCCGCGCTGATCCACGCCGCGACGATGGTCGCCGCCGGTGTCTACTTCATCGCCCGGCTCCTCCCGGTCTTCGCGGCATCGTCGGCCGCACTGGTCGTCCTCGCCGTCATGGCCGCCGTCACGATGACCGGCTCCGCCCTCGCCGCCCTCGCCCAGGACGACATCAAGCGGGTCCTCGCCTACTCGACGATCGGCCAGCTCGGCTACATGACCGGCGCCCTCGCCGTCGGCGACCGCGGTGCAGCCGTCTTCCACCTCCTCACCCACGGCGCCTTCAAGGCGCTGCTCTTCCTCGCGGCGGGCGTGATCATCCACGCTTCCGGCACCAACTCGCTGGCCGCCATGTCCCGCATGGGCAACCTGCGCGCCCGCATCCCCGACGCCTACTGGACGATGACCGTGGCGCTCCTCGCGCTCGCCGCGATCCCGCCCTTCAGCGGCTTCTTCTCCAAGGAGTCCGTCCTCGGCGCCGCCGAACACGTCACCTCCGGTCACGCCGAGGGCATCCCCGGTGCCGCCGGCTGGATCGTCCTCGTCGCCGGCCTGGTCTCAGCCCTGCTCACCGCCGCCTACGCGACCCGGCTGTGGCTGCTCGCCTTCCGGGGCCGGGGCACCGAAGCCCCCGACCACGGCAGGCAGCCCGTGGCGATGACCGCGGTGCTCTGGGTGCTCGCGATCCCCTCCCTCGCCCTCGGCGGGCTCGCCTATGGCAGGCTGCCCGACTGGTTCGACGGTCACGACCTGACCCCGACGCTCACCACCTCCGTCCTCGGCACGGGAGTGGCCCTCGTCGGCGGCCTCGTCACATACGGAGCCTGGCGCCAGATCACCGCCCTGGCGGCCCGCGTCCCCCTGGGCGCCGTCGCGGCCCACCCGGACGCGGACGGTGCCCAGGTAGAAGCCGAGGCCATCGCCACCCACACCCCCGCCTACGGAGACATGGTCACCGCACCCGACCCGGCGGACCCCGGACGCCTCCTGCTCGGCCCGCTGCACAGCCACGCGGCCGTCGGCTTCCACCTGGACGGCCTGTACACGGCGCTGTTCGTCCGCCCGGTCCAGGCCGCCGCAACCCTCGTCCGGTTCCTGGACCGAGAGGTCGTCGACACCTACGTACGCGGTGCGAGCGCCGTGCCCCGCCTGCTGGGTACCGCCGTACGGCGCGCCCAGACCGGCAACGTCCAGACCTATGTGAGCGCGCTGCTCGCCGGCACCGTCGTCCTGGTGGTCGCCGTCCTCCTCGTCGCCACGGGAGCGTGAGCAGGCGTGATCGATATCAACGAGTCAGTGATGCGGTTCCTTCTGGCATTTCTCGTCGTGGGCCCGCTGATCGGTGCCGTCGCCGCTCTCCTGCCGGCCCCGCCCGGACTGAAGGGGAAGTCGCCCGAGCAGGCCGTGCTGCGGCACGGTGTGACTGTCACCGGCGTGGTGCTCATCGCCGCGATCGCCCTGGCGCTCGGTTTCGACCACGACCATCCGTCGAAGATGCAGGCCACGACCGACATCAGCTGGATCCCCGCACTCGACGTGCGCATCCACCTCGGCGTCGACGGCATTTCCCTCCCCCTTCTGGTCCTGAGCGCGCTCCTGACCTTCCTCTGCGCGCTCTACTCCTACTTCAAGCTGCCCGCCGGGCCCTCCCCGAAGGCCTTCGTCGCACTCCTCCTCGTCCTGGAGTCCGGCACCCTCGCGACCTTCGCCGTCCTCGACCTGCTGCTGTTCTTCCTGGCCTTCGAGATGGTGCTCATCCCGATGTACTTCCTCATCGCCCGCTGGGGCGGTGAGCAACGGACCCGGGCGGCCTGGAAGTTCATCCTCTACACCCTGCTCGGATCCGTGGTCATGCTGCTGGGCCTGCTCCAGATCGGGATCAAAGCGGGCACGTTCGACATCATGGCACTCACCACTGACAACGGCTCAGGACTGAGCACATCCGTGCAGGTCACGGCCGCTTTGGCGATCGGGATCGGGCTCGCGGTCAAGACGCCGATGTGGCCGCTGCACAGCTGGCTGCCGGACGCCCACACCGCCGCCCCGACCGTCGGCTCGGTGCTGCTGGCCGGCGTCCTGCTCAAGATGGGCACGTACGGGTTCGTGCGCATCCTGCTGCCGATCACGCCCGACGGATTCCGGACGTTCGCGCCCTACCTCGCGGCCTTCGCCGTCGTCGGGATCATCTACGGCTCCCTGGCCTGCCTGGCCCTCGCCCGACGGGGCGCGAAGGGCGACCTCAAGCGACTCATCGCCTACTCCTCCGTCGGCCACATGGGCTTCGTCCTGCTCGGCATCTCGACCATGACCCCGACCGGCGTGAACGGCGCGCTGTTCGCCAACATCGCCCACGGCCTCATCACCGGCCTTCTCTTCTTCCTGGTCGGCGCGCTGAAGGACCGCACGGGCACCACCGACCTCGACACCCTCGCCGACCGCACCGGCGCCGCCCTCTACGGTCGGGCACCGCGCCTCGGCGGCCTCGTGGCCTTCGCGGCCGTCGCCTCGCTCGGACTGCCCGGCCTCGCCGGGTTCTGGGGCGAGATGCTGGCCCTGTTCGGCGCGTTCGACCCTGCCGACGACCTCAGCCGCCCCGCGTTCCTCACCTACACGGCGATCGCCGCCTTCGGCACCCTGCTCACCGCCGCGTACATGCTCATCGTCGTACGCCGCGTCTGCATGGGCGCCGCCCCACAGCCGGACGCCCCCCAGCTCGCCGACGTACAGACGTACGAACTCGCGGCTTGGAGCCCTCTCGTCGTCCTCACCGTCGTCGCCGGACTCTGGCCGAAGGCCCTCCTCGGCCTGACCGACCCGGCCGTGCAGCAGCTCCTCTCAGGAGGCCCCCGATGAGCTCCCCGGCCCAGTCCGCGGCTCAGTCCGTCGTCCAGTCCGTCGACTGGCTCGCCATCGCGCCGCCCACCGTCGCGGCCCTCGTGGGGCTCGCCGTACTGGTCGCCGACCTGTTCATCGGCGAGAACAGGAAGGCACTCCTCGGCTGGACCTCGGTCGCCGGCCTGACCGCCTCCGCCCTCTTCCTGCTGCCCCTCCTGGAGGGCGACCGTTCCACCTTCTGTCTCACCGGCAGCACGCACGCGTGCAGCTACACGGCCGACCGCTTCACCCTCGTCATCCAGTTCCTGGTGCTCGGCGGCGCGCTGCTCGCCGCCCTCCTCTCGGTCACCGCCCTCAAGGACGCCGACCGGGGACTCCCCGACGGGGAGTACTGGTTCCTGCTGCTGTCCTCCGCCGCCGGAGCGGCCCTGCTGCCCGCCTCCCGCGACCTCGCGACCCTGATCGTCGCCCTGGAGGTCGCGTCCCTGCCCGCCTTCGCCCTTGTCGGTATCCGGCACGGCGACCGGAGGTCCTCCGAAGCGGCCCTGAAGTTCTTCCTGTCCTCCGTGACGGCGACCGCGGTCAGCCTCATGGGCATCAGCTTCGTGTACGCGTCCACGGGCACCCTCTACCTCACCGAGATCGCCGCCCGGATCCAGCACGTCGACCCACAGCTCCACACCCTCGCCCAGGCAGGCGTCGTCCTCACCCTCATCGGCTTCGCCTTCAAGACGGCCGCCGTGCCCTTCCACTTCTGGGTACCCGACACCTACGTGGGGGCGCCCCTGCCGATCGCCGCCTATCTGTCGGTCGTCGGCAAGGCCGTCGGCTTCTCCGGCCTGATCCTCGTCACGGTCGTCGCCTTCCCGTCGTACGCCGACGTCTGGGGCCCCGCACTGGCGGCCCTGGCCGCGCTCACCATGACCGTCGGCAACGTCGGCGCCCTGCGCCAGCAGACCACGCGCGCGTACAGCGCGGTACGCCTGCTCGCCTGGTCCTCCGTCGGCCAGGCCGGCTACCTCCTGGTGCCGCTCGCCGCCGCCGCGTATTCCGACGACGCCCAGAAGTCGATCGGCTCCACCGTCGCGTACGCCCTCATGTACGCCGCCGTGAACCTGGGCGCCTTCGCGGTGGCGGCCCTGGTGGCCCGTACGAAGCCCCTGAACCGCGTCAGCGACTACCGGGGCCTGTACGCCACCCGCCCCCTGGCAGCGCTTGTCCTGGGCTTCTTCCTGCTGTGCCTCGCCGGACTGCCGCCGGGCATCATCGGCCTCTTCGCGAAGGTCACCGTCTTCTCCGCGGCCGTCGACGCCGGACTCGGCTGGCTGGCCGTGATCATGGCTGTCAACGTGGTGATCGCCCTCTTCTACTACCTCCAGTGGACGGCCCTGCTCTTCCGCACTCCCGAGGGAGCCGAGGAACGCCACCGTGCCCCGGCCCCCCTCACGGCCGCGATCGCCCTGACCGCAGTCCTCGGCATCGCCCTCTCCGGCGCACCCCAACTGGTACTGCGCTTCGCCGACACCAGCCTCTTCTGACCCCCGCCGCCCGCACGCGCGCGTGGCCCTCACCCGGACGGCCCACGCGCGCCTCCGAGCACGCAAGGGAACTGCGAATCCCCGCCTGGCGTTGACCAGTACGGAAGGTTCCACTGGACCTGACGTCAGGGTTCCCCTGCCGCACCACTAGGAGGGCGTACCGTGCACCGCCGGCACAACGGGCTCAGGACAGCCCTGCTCCTCGGGGGACTGTCCGCACTCATCATCGTCTTCGGCAGCTTCTTCGGCCGTACGGGCCTGGTGATCGCACTCTTCGTCGCGATCGGCACGAACGCGTACGCGTACTGGAACAGCGACAAGCTGGCTCTACGCGCGATGCGTGCCCGCCCGGTGAGCGAATTCGAGGCTCCGGCCCTGTACCGCATGGTTCGTGACCTCTCCACCCAGGCACGCCAGCCCATGCCACGCCTGTACATCTCGCCCACCGAAGCACCGAACGCGTTCGCGACGGGCCGCAACCCGCGCAACGCGGCGGTGTGCTGCACCGAAGGCATCCTGCGCATCCTGGACGAGCGCGAGCTGCGCGGCGTCATCGGCCATGAGCTGAGCCATGTCTACAACCGCGACATCCTCATCTCGTCGGTCGCCGGCGCCCTGGCCTCCGTGATCATGTTCCTCGTCAACTTCGCCTGGCTGATCCCGATCGGCCGCTCGAACGACGACGACGGGCCCGGCATCCTCGGCATGCTGATGATCATGATCCTGGGCCCGCTCGCGGCCACTGTCATCCAGCTCGCGATCAGCCGCTCCAGGGAATACGAGGCCGACGCGTCGGGCGCCCAGCTCACCGGCGACCCACTGGCCCTCGCGAGCGCCCTGCGCAAACTGGAAGCGGGCACGAAGCAACTCCCGCTGCCCCCCGAGCCGCGTATCGAGACCGCGAGCCACATGATGATCGCGAACCCCTTCCGCCCAGGCCAGGGACTCTCCAAGATGTTCTCTACGCACCCGCCGATGGCGGAGCGCATTGCCCGGCTCGAAAAGATGGCAGGTCGCCACCAGTGAAGACAATCCTCAACGTCATTTGGCTCGTCCTGAGCGGCTTCTGGCTGTTCCTCGCCTATCTGGCAGCCGGCGCGCTGCTCTGCATCACGATTATCGGAATTCCGTTCGGTATTGCCTCTTTCCGAATCGGTGCCTACGCCCTGTGGCCCTTCGGCCGTACGACGATCGAGCGGCGCGACGCGGGCGCCCCCTCCTGCATCGGCAACGTCCTGTGGCTGGTCCTCGCGGGCTGGTGGCTCGCTCTGGCCCACGTCGTCACCGGCGTTCTCCTCTGCATCACGATCATCGGCATCCCCTTCGGTATCGCCAACTTCAAGCTCATCCCCGTCTCGCTGCTGCCGCTGGGCCGCGAAATCGTGCCGACGGACGAGCCATTCAGCTCGCGCTGGTAGCGCGCGCCCCCAGGTTGTCCACAGGCCGCCGCGATTGTCAGTGGCGGCCTGCATGATGAATCCATGACCGCGATCGAGCAGTTGCTGACACGGGTGGCCGCTAAGGCACGCAACACCCGGCCATGGGGCTGGCCTTCACTCCCCGCCCCCGTGGACGCGGCGACGCTCGACCGCGCCGAGACCGCCCTCGGCTTCTCTCTGCCGCCGCTCCTCGCCGAGCTCTACCGTCGGATAGGAGACGGCGGATTCGGCCCGTCCTACGGCTTGTTGCCCCTGCTCGAGAGCTCGTCCGCCGGTGAGCCGCCCGTGGTCGCCCAGTACCTCGCCAACCGCGCGGAGGCCCGCAAGGACCCAGGCTGGTTCTGGCCCGAGGGGATCCTGCCGATATCCCACTGGGGCTGCGGGATGTACGCGTGCGTGGACTGCCGTACACCGGAAGGCGCCGTCCTGCTCTTCGAGCCGAACGCCGACGACGCCGACCACGCGTGGTACACCGACGCCCCGGGCCTCACGGAGTGGCTGGCCACCTGGCTCGACGGCTCGGGCTGGTACGAGGAGTCCAGCGATGCCACGGACCTGGAGCCCTGGCCCGAATTCCGCACCCGCACGGCGACAGCGATGCCGCCTGCACCGGTCCAGGCCCCGTAGCCGACGCGGATTCCGTCAGCGGCGAGGTCCGGCCGACGGCCGCGAAGGCGAAGCCGACCACCACCGCCGTACGCCGTACGCGACCACCCCCAAACCCAGCACGCCCGCGCCCACGACCACCGACACCGCCGGAAGCGCGAACGCCAGCGTCACACAACCGAGGAACCCCACCCCCGGCACCACCCGTGACGCCGGAGCCGAACTCAGTGTCCAGGCGGAGGCGTTGGCCACCGCGTAATACGCCAGAACCCCGAAGGAGGAGAAGCCGACAGCGCCCCGTACGTCCACCGTCGCGGCCAGCACCGCGACCACCGCGCCCACGGCCAGCTCGGCCCGGTGCGGCACCTGGAAGCGCGGATGCACGGCGGCCAGGGCGCCGGGCAGATGACGGTCACGGGCCATGGCCAGCGTCGTCCGTGAGACACCCAGGATCAGGGCGAGCAGCGAGCCGAGCGCGGCCACGGCGGCACCGGCCCGGACGACAGGGACCAGCCCCGGCACGCCCGCCGCCCGGACCGCGTCTGCCAGGGGGGCGGTCGCGTGCCCGAGCCCGTCGGACCCCAGCACGGAAAGGACAGCCACTGACACCGCCGCGTACACCACCAGCGCTATGCCCAGGGCCGTCGGGATCGCGCGCGGGATGGTGCGCGAGGGATCCCGGACCTCCTCGCCGAGGGTCGCGATCCGGGCGTACCCGGCGAACGCGAAGAACAGCAGCCCGGCCGCCTGAAGCACTCCGCCCACACCCCCGGAGGCCCCGGCCTCCAGCCGGCCGGCGTCGGCGGCATCGGAGGTCAGGCTCACCACCACCACGGAAGCGAGGACAGCGAGGACCACCGCCACGATCGCCCGCGTCAGCCAGGCGGACTTCTGGACACCGCCGTAGTTCACCGCGGTCAGCGCCACCACGGCCACGACTGCCACCGCGTGCGCCTGAT
This sequence comes from Streptomyces sp. SID12488, assembly GCF_010548275.1. Classification (GTDB taxonomy): domain Bacteria; phylum Actinomycetota; class Actinomycetes; order Streptomycetales; family Streptomycetaceae; genus Streptomyces. The sequence continues at coordinate 887,928 of NZ_JAAGLT010000001.1, read as the reverse complement.
CCGGCCAGACATACGTGCCCACGGTGAGCGCCATCGCCGCACAGGAGGCCGTTTTCCCGACGACGAACGACCAGCCCGCGAGATAGCCCCAGAAGGCGCCGAGCCGCTCACGCCCGTAGACGTAGGTGCCGCCGGAGGCGGGATAGAGGGCGGCCAGCCGGGCGGACGACATGGCGTTGCAGTAGGCGACCACGGCCGCCGTGGCGAGCCCGAGCAGCAGCCCGGACCCGGCCGCGCGTGCCGCGGGTCCCAGGGCCACGAAGACACCGGCCCCGACCATCGAGCCGAGCCCGATGACCACGGCGTCCCCGACGCCAAGGGTGCGGCGCAGTTCAGGGGGCGATTCCGCACCGGACTGTGTCATGCGCCGCACCCTACTGACCGGTGCAACCGCCAGGCACCGCGTTGACGTCGTGTACAGGAACACAACACGAACAACGGATCAACCCGGGCGCACGGACACGACGAGATCGGCAAAGTCGCAAGTCACAGCGCCGGGACAGTTCGAGCACAGCACAGAGGGGCAGGTTCAGGGCATGAGCATCATCGGCTGGATCATCCTGGGGCTGTTGGCCGGGGCCATCGCCAAGTTCCTGCTGCCGGGGCGCGACCCGGGCGGTTTCATCGGTACGACGGTCATCGGCGTCGCGGGCGCGTTCCTCGGTGGCTGGATCTCGGCGCGCTTTTTCGACCACCCCATCAGCAGACAGTTCTACGACGGCACCACGTGGGCGGCGGCGATCGGCGGTGCACTGGTGCTGCTGATCGCGTACCGCATTCTCTTCGGCAACTCGCGAGACTGAGCGCGTACCTGGTCCGCAGCCGGGTCCGCAGTCGGCAGAAGGGAGGGGTGGGTGCCCTGCGCACCCACCCCTCCCTGCAACCCCTCGTGGACTACCGGTAGTTCACGAACTGCAGCGCGAATTCGAAGTCCTTGCCCTTGAGGAGGGCGATGATGGCCTGAAGGTCGTCGCGGTTCTTCGAGCTGACGCGCAGCTCTTCCCCCTGAACCTGGGCCTTCACGCCCTTCGGGCCCTCGTCGCGGATGATCTTCGCGACCTTCTTGGCGTTCTCCTGCGAGATGCCCTCCTCGATCGAGGCGAAGAGCTTGTACTCCTTGCCGGAGAGCTGGGGCTCACCCGCGTCCAGGGACTTCAGTGAGATTCCGCGCTTGATCAGCTTGGTCTCGAACACATCGAGGACCGCCTTGACCCGGTCCTCGGAGTTCGCCTCCATGAGGATCTTCTCGCCGGACCACGCGATCGAGGCACCCACGCCCTTGAAGTCGTATCGCTGGGAGATCTCCTTGGCGGTCTGGTTGAGGGCGTTGTCGACCTCCTGCCGCTCGACCTTCGAGACGATGTCGAAACTGGAGTCGGCCATGTCCTGTGGCTCCTTGTATGGGGTGCTTGTCGGAATCTGTGGGGTGCGTATCGGCGTGCGTGGGGACAGCAGCCGAGCCCGGCGTACGTCCCGGGCCGCATCCGCATAAGGGTAGCCACCCCCTCCCCTCCGGGCGCCGCTCAATCGGGTGGCGGAGCACCCCGGTCCATCAGGTATCGTTTACGTCGTTGCCAAAGAGCACCGCCGAAAAGCGGTTCGAAAGGGCAGCAAACCCTGGCGGTGTGCCCGAGCGGCCAAAGGGAGCAGACTGTAAATCTGCCGGCTCAGCCTACCCAGGTTCGAACCCTGGCGCCGCCACAGGTGAGAGAGACCCTCTTTCCGCTGCGATTACGCAGCGGAAAGAGGGTCTTTTCGTTGCGGTCGCACACTGAGGCCATGAGGGAGAGTGACCCCATGTCATCGCTGTCACGGCCGTCGTTCGTGTCGTCGTCCCGTCGCCGGAGCTGTCCCGAGTGCCGGCGGGAGATCGCTGTCGTCGCCGGGAGGTTCGCGCGGCACGATCCGCAGGGAGCCCGGGGGAGCGGGGAGCTCGTTTCGTGTCCGGGGTCGCGGCGGCAGGCGGAACTCGGGGCGGTCCAGCCGTCGTTGGACGGGTACGTCCAACCCGAATTCCCCGGCCAGCTGCCCCTTTTCTAGCCCTGTCGGCCCTGTCGGCCCTGTCGGCCCTGTCGGCCCTGTCGGCTCTGCCAGTCCTGCCAGTCCTTGCCGATCTTCTGGTCCCGGGCCTCTCGACCGTTCGCCCTAGTTCCCCGCCACCGACTTCACCGCCACCGAAACCGGCGTCGAACCGCCGATCAGCTCCAGCGTCAGGCCCGCCGTCGCCGGAGTGTCCAGCAGCTCGGTGAGGACGGCGGCCACGTCGTCGCGCGGGATCGCGCCGCGCCCTGTGTCGGCCTCCAGGCGGACGCGGCCCGTGCCGGCGTCGTCCGTCAGGGCGCCGGGGCGCAGGATCGTCCAGTCGAGCGCGGCCAGCCCACTGACGTACGCGTCGGCCTCACCCTTCGCCCGCTGGTAGACGTCGAAGACGTCGTCGCCCCGGTGGGCCGGATCCGCGCCCATGGACGACACGACCAGATGTCTGCGTACTCCCGCCCGAACCGCCGCATCCGCGAACAGCACCGCCGCGCCCCGGTCCACCGTGTCCTTGCGGGCCGTGCCGCTGCCCGGGCCCGCGCCCGCCGCGAAGACCGCCGCGTCGGCGCCCCGCAGCAGCTCAGCGACCTCGTCCACCGACGCCGACTCCAGGTCGCACACGACCGGTTCCGCACCGGCCGCCCGCAGATCGTCGCCCTGTTCGGGGCGGCGGATGATGCCCACGACCTCGTCACCGCGCGCGGCGAGCAGTCGCTCCAGCCGCAACGCGATCTGACCATGACCTCCAGCGATGACAATGCGCATGCCTTCGACCGTACGCCCCGCCGAACCCGTTCGCCGTACAGCCCGCACGATGTCCGTCCGCGCTGCCGAAGCCTCACCGTTCCCTCACCTCATGACTGCCCCGTACGCCCCTGCCGTGGTAGGTCCAGCGCTGCCACTGTCGGTGTGTTGCAGTACTCCCGTACCGCGCTCGTCCGTGCCACAACGCGCCCCCTGTGCACCACGATTCGGCTGTAGCCGAGGGACAGCGCGCCGGCCAGACGGTCGCCCCGGACCGCCAGCAGCTCCGCCGGGAAGCCCGCCTCCACCCGTACCTCCGGCAGGCCGAGCACCGCCCGCGCCGACGCGCTCACGGCGTCGTACGCCTCCTCCGGGCGCAGGCCGTGACGGGACGCGAGCAGGTACGCCGCCTCCAGGGGGTCCCCGCGGCCCACCGGGTTCGACACGTCCCGCAGTGCGCCGCTGCCTGCCGCCACGCGCACTCCGGCCGCCCGCAGCAGACGTACCGGAGCCGTGGCACGCCGTTCAGCGCCCCCGCAGCCGCCCTGGGGGAGGCATGTCACCGTCACGCCCGCCGCGGCGAGCTGGTCCGCGGCCCGCGAGGCCACCTCGGCGGGCAGTCGGCCGAGGCCGCCGCAGGGGCCGATGCTCACGCCCGGGCGCAGGCCGCCCGCCATCGCCGCGAGACGAGCCAGCCGGGCCGGGTCGTCACCGTCCGTGTGCAGATCGACCGGGCAGCCGTGTTCCGAGGCGACCTCCAGGACCGCCTCCACATAGCCGGTCGGATCGGGGTCGCGGTCCGGGCAGCCGCCCACCACCGACGCGCCCATCTTCACCGCGTCTCGCAGCATCGCCAGACCGTCCGCCCCCGCGACGCCGGTCAGCACGCGCGGCATCGCCACTGCCGTCAGCTCGGCCAGGCCACGCAGCGCCCGCCGCGCCTGCAGTACGGCGGCCAGGGCACCCAGCCCCGGTACGTCGCCGATACGGACGTGCGAGCGCAACGCGGTGGCCCCGTGGCCGAGTTGCAGCAGAGCGGCCTCGGTGGCCCGGCGCTGGACGTCCTGGGGGTCGTACGAGACCGGGCCGTCGGCATCGGCGGACAGGGCCGTGTCGCCGTGCGCGTGCGGTTCGGCGGGGGCCGGCAGGAGGAGGTAGCCGCTGAGGTCCACGCGGGTGGCGTACGCGCTGAGACTGCCGACCGTCCCGACCGCCTCGATACGACCGCCGCCCAGCCGTACGTCCACGGTCCGGCCATCGGTGAGCCGTGCCCCGCACAGCAGAAGGGCGGCCGGGTCCCCGGAGGAGGCGGGTGACGAGGGGGAGGACGAGGAGTGGGGCGGCTGCGGCTGGCTGTCGGGCATCGCGCTCCTGTGCTCGGGGGCGGCTGCGCGCAAGCGGGGACACAAGATCACGCAGAGTGAGTCGAGCCTAGGGTGGGCGTCCGCCCCTGTTGCGGAGGAGCGCAATAGTCGTACCGGTGTGGTCCGCCGGATGGGAAAGATTGCTGGCGAGGGGGTGTGAAAGTGGCCTGCGGGGGCGGTTGCGGGAGGGGGCTTTGAGGCCGCTGGGGGAGGGGTTTTCCCACCGCGGACGGAGCGTGCGCGCAGCGCGGAACAGGGGCCGGAACAGGCCCGGGTGGGTGCCGCGAAACGGATTTGGGTGAACGGTGGCGAGCGTGTAATGTCTTCATCGCTCGCCCCAATAGCTCAGTCGGTAGAGCGTCTCCATGGTAAGGAGAAGGTCTACGGTTCGATTCCGTATTGGGGCTCTGGTGTGAGAGGTCCCCGTCGCAAGGCGGGGTCCGATCGCATCACAGCGGTGTAGCTCAGTCGGTAGAGCAAGCGGCTCATAATCGCTGTGTCACCGGTTCAAGTCCGGTCACCGCTACTGACAGTAGCCGATTGCGGGGTCGGTCCTTCGATCGGCTATTCTGTTATGCGTACAACGTCCCATCCGTTCGTCAAGGAGCACTCCTGTGGCTGCCACCGACGTCCGCCCGAAGATCACGCTGGCCTGCGTGGAGTGCAAGGAGCGGAACTACATCACCAAGAAGAACCGGCGTAACAACCCGGATCGAATGGAGATGAAGAAGCACTGCCCGCGTTGCAATGCGCACACCGCGCATCGCGAAACGCGATAATTCAGGCTCGTACGTGAGGCCGTCCCCTGTTGGTTGGGGGGCGGCCTCACGTCGTTACAGCGGCACACCAGCGCACCGGCACATCATCACCCCGCACGCCGGCTGCGAACCTCGCGGCTGCGCGACCACGCGAACCAGTGCGTATCCACTTCGATTCAGGAGGTGCCGAGTCCATGGCGCTCGACCAGTCCTTCGTGGGGCGGTCCTATCCGCCCACCGAGCCCTATGAGGTCGGCCGGGAGAAGATCCGCGAGTTCGCGGAGGCGGTGGGAGACCGTAACCCCGCGTACACGGACCCCGAGGCCGCCAAGACCCTCGGTCACGCCGATGTGATCGCCCCACCGACCTTTGTGTTCGCGATCACCTTCAAGGCGGCGGGAGACGTGGTGGCGGACCCGCGGCTCGGCCTGGACTACAGCCGAGTGGTGCACGGAGACCAGAAGTTCGCCTACGTCCGCCCCGTCCGTGCGGGCGACCGGCTCACCGTCACCTCGACCATCGAGGCCATCAAGTCCATGGCGGGCAACGAGATCATCGACATCCGCGGCGAGGTCCACGACGAATCGGGCGAGCACGTCGTGACCGCCTGGACCAAGCTCGTCGCCCGCGCGGCCGAGGAGGGCTGACCCCATGACGGCCAATTCCGCGAACGGCTCCACGAACCACTCCACGAGCGGCTACGCGAAGATCTCCTACGCCGACGTTGAGGTCGGCACCGAGCTGCCCGCACAGACGTTTTCCGTGACCCGCGCCACCCTCGTCCAGTACGCGGGCGCCTCCGGGGACTTCAACCCCATCCACTGGAACGAGAAGTTCGCGGTCGAGGTCGGTCTGCCCGACGTCATCGCGCACGGCATGTTCACGATGGCCGAGGCGATCCGCGTCGTCACCGACTGGGTCGGCGACCCGGGAGCGGTCGTCGAGTACGGCGTCCGCTTCACCAAGCCGGTCGTCGTCCCGAACGACGGCGAGGGCGCCACCCTCGAGGTCAGCGGCAAGGTCGGGGCCAAGCTCGACGACAACACGGTCCGCGTCGACCTCCTCGCGAGGTGCGCGGGACAGAAGGTGCTGGGCATGTCGCGGGCTGTTGTCCGGCTGGGCGAGTAGGGCAGGTCGGGGAACTCCGGTTCCGGGTCGGGTAAGGGGCGTTCGCCATTGGCGGGCGCCCCTTACCCGAACTCCTCGCTCGGGTCTCCTCGCCGGATCTTCCCCTCGGATACCCGTTGACGTAGTTAGTGATTGAGTACTAACTTACTCGCATGGTCAGGATGAGCGCAGAGGAGCGACGTGAGAGCGTCATCCGCGCGGCGATCGCCGAGTTCGCGCAGAGGGGCTACTACGGCACCTCCACCGAGGCGATCGCGAAGCGGGTGGGTGTCTCGCAGCCGTATCTCTTCCGGCTCTTCCCGGGCAAGAAGGCGATGTTCGCCGCCGCCTCCCAGCGGTGCATGGGTGATGTGCGCCGGGTCCTGGAGGGGGCGGCCGAGGGGCTGGAGGGCGAGGAAGCCCTGTTTTCCATGGCGGGCGCTTACGCGCAGTTGATCGGCGAGCATCCCGAGCTGCTGCAGATGCAGATGCAGACCTTCGTGGCTGTCGCCGCCGCCGAGGCCGAGGGTGAGCATGAGTTCGGCGAGGTCGTACGGGCCGGCTGGATGAAGCTCTGGGACGCCGTGGAGGCGCCCGTGGGGGAGGAGACGACGACCTTCCTGGCGTACGGGATGCTCATCAACACCCTTGCCGCCATGGGGTTTCCGCCTGGGCACCGGGTCTGGCAGGGGATGTGGCCCTCGGCGCAGATCAAAGGGCGGGTCGAAGCCTGAGGGAAACCTGAGGGGCGTGGGTCCGGGCTCATGTGTCTTTTCTTGTGTTTTTTTGCCCGTGAAAGTTAGTGATCAATAACTAAACCCGAGGGGGAGCGATGTCACAGCAGCAGAGCAAGCGGCGAGAGCAGAGCGGGACCGGCGCACCGCGCGGCGGAGCCGTCTGGGCGCTCGTCATCACCAGCGTCGCCGGGTTCATGGCGGCCCTCGACAACCTCGTCGTCACCACCGCGCTGCCCTCCATCCGCAAGGATCTCGGGGGAGGGCTGGGCGACCTGGAATGGACAGTGAGCGCCTACACGCTCACCTTCGCCGTGCTGCTGATGTTCGGCGCGGCACTCGGTGACCGCTTCGGCCGCCGCCGGATGTTCCTCGCCGGACTCACCGTCTTCACCGGCGCCTCCGCCGCCGCGGCCATGGCACCCGGCATCGACTCGCTGATCGCGGCCCGCGCGGTCCAGGGCGTCGGCGCGGCGATCATGATGCCGCTGACGCTGACCCTGCTCACGGCCGCCGTCCCGGCCGCCAAGCGCGGAATGGCGTTCGGTATCTGGGGTGCCGTGAACGGGCTCGCCGTGGCCTCCGGGCCCCTCATCGGAGGCAGCCTCACCGAACACATCTCCTGGCACTGGATCTTCTGGCTGAACGTCCCGCTGGGCCTCGCCCTGCTGCCGCTCGCCCGGCTGCGCCTCGCCGAGTCGCACGGCACCGGTGCCCCGCTCGACGTCACCGGCACCCTGCTGGCCAGCGGCGGCCTGTTCGGCATCGTCTACGGACTCGTGCGCGGTCCGGCTGACGGCTGGACCAGCTCCTACGTCCTGACCGGGCTGGTCGCGGGCGGCGCCCTCCTCGTCGCCTTCGTCGTCCACGGCACCAGGGCGAAGAACCCGATGCTGCCCATGCGGCTCTTCCGCTCCCGCGCCTTCGCCGGGATCAACGCGGCCTCCCTGCTGATGTTCCTCGGGATGTTCGGGTCGATATTCCTGCTCAGCCAGTACATGCAGGGCGTGCTCGGCTACTCGCCCACCGAGGCGGGCCTGCGGATGCTGCCCTGGACCGGCATGCCGATGCTCGTCGCCCCGATCGCCGGCATCCTCTCCGACCGGATCGGTGGCCGGCCCGTCGTCGCCACCGGCCTCTTCCTCCAGGCCGCCGGCCTCGGCTACATGGCCTTCGTCGTCACCGCGGACGCCTCCTACGCCATCCAGCTGCCAGGCCTGATCATCAGCGGCATCGGCATGGCCCTGTTCTTCGCCCCTGCCGCCAACCTGGTGATGTCCAGCGTCCGCCCGAGCGAACAGGGCATCGCCTCCGGCGCCAACAACGCCCTGCGCGAGGTCGGCGGCGCCCTCGGAATCGCCGTCATGGGATCGATCTTCGCGGCCCAGGGCGGCTATGAGACCGGCCAGACCTTCGTCGACGGCCTCCGGCCCGCCCTGGTGGTCGGCTCCGCGGTGGTCGCCCTCGCGGGCATCGCGGCCCTCCTGATCCCGGCCGCCCGCCGCCCCACTCCGGTCCCGGAGTCCGACGAGCCGGCGCCGGTGCTGGAGACGGCCGCCCACTGAACGACGTAGGACAGCGGCACGCGCGCGTACGGACCCGAGGCTCACCGGCGGGGCCCTACGCGCGCGTGCCGCTTGTCGTCGCGCCCCCGCCTGGGCTGTCAGTGGGGTCTCGTAGTCTTGGCGGGTGCAGGCAATCCACGACGCGCCCCTCGCCCCGCTGACCACCTTCCGGCTCGGCGGTCCCGCAGACCGGCTGATCACGGCGACGACCGACGCCGAGGTCATCGCCGCCGTCCGCGAGGCCGACGACTCCGGAACCCCGCTGCTGGTCATCGGCGGTGGCTCGAACCTGGTCATCGGCGACAAGGGGTTCGCGGGGACCGCTCTGCGGATCGCCACGACCGGCGTCGATCTCGACGGCACAGGGGTGGAACTGGCCGCCGGTGAGGTGTGGACCGACGCCGTCGCACGCACGGTCGAGGCCGGGCTCGCCGGGATCGAGTGCCTCGCCGGGATCCCCGGTTCCGCCGGCGCGACGCCCATCCAGAACGTGGGGGCGTACGGGCAGGAGGTGTCCTCGACGATCACCGAGGTCTTCGCCTACGACCGGGTCACCCGCGAGACGGTCACCCTCACCGGCGCCGAGTGCGCCTTCTCGTACCGCCACAGCCGCTTCAAGGCCGACCCCGAGCGCCATGTCGTCCTGCGTGTCCGCTTCGCCCTGGAGGACGCCGGAGGGCTGTCGGCGCCCCTGAAGTACGCCGAGACGGCCCGCGCCCTGGGCGTCGAGCCCGGCGAGCGGGTGCCGCTGGAGGCGGCCCGGGAGACCGTGCTGAAGCTGCGCGCCGGTAAGGGCATGGTGCTGGACCCCGAGGACCACGACACCTGGTCCGCCGGGTCCTTCTTCACCAACCCGATCCTCACCGACGCCGAGTTCGCCGCGTTCCACGCGCGCGTGGCGGAGCGGCTCGGCGCCGACGCCGTACCGCCCGCCTACCCGGCCGGGGAGGGCCGCACCAAGACCTCTGCGGCCTGGCTGATCGACAAGGCCGGCTTCACCAAGGGGTACGGCACCGGCCCCGCCCGTATCTCCACCAAGCACACCCTGGCCCTCACCAACCGGGGCCGGGCCACCACGGAGGACCTGCTCGCCCTCGCTCGCGAGGTCGTCGCCGGGGTCCGGGACGCCTTCGGGGTCACCCTCGTCAACGAACCGGTGACGGTCGGCGTCAGCCTCTGAGGCCCTCCAGGGCTACGAGGTCAGCCAGTCGTCGATCCCCGCCAGCAGTTTCGTCCGTACGCCCTCCGGCGCCGCCGAACCGCGTACGGACTGCCGGGCCAGTTCGGCCAGTTCCGCGTCCGTGAAGGCGTGGTACTGGCGGGCGATCTCGTACTGGGCCGCCAGACGGGAACCGAAGAGGAGTGGGTCGTCGGCGCCCAGCGCCAGCGGCACACCGGCCTCGAAGAGCTTGCGCAACGGCACGTCCTCGGCCTTCTCGTACACCCCCAGGGCGACGTTCGACGCCGGGCAGACCTCGCAGGTGATCTGGCGGTCCGCGAGGCGCTTCAGCAGGCGCGGGTCCTCCGCCGCCCGCACACCGTGGCCGATCCGGGTCGCGTGCAGGTCGTCCAGGCAGTCGCGGACCGACGACGGGCCCGTCAACTCGCCGCCGTGCGGGGCCGACAGCAGACCCCCCTCGCGCGCGATGGCGAAGGCCCGGTCGAAGTCCCGGGCCATGCCCCGCCGTTCGTCGTTGGAGAGCCCGAAGCCCACGACACCCCGGTCCGCGTACCGCACGGCCAGACGGGCCAGCGTGCGCGCGTCCAGAGGGTGCTTCATACGGTTCGCGGCCACCAGGACCCGCATCCCGATCCCGGTCTCCCGGCCCGCGGTCTCCACCGCGTCCAGGATGATCTCCAGCGCCGGGATGAGACCGCCTAGACGAGGGGCGTACGACGTCGGGTCCACCTGGATCTCCAGCCAGCCCGAGCCGTCCTTCGCGTCCTCCTCGGCGGCCTCGCGGACCAGCCGCTGGATGTCCTCGGGTTCCCGCAGACAGGACCGGGCCGCGTCGTACAGTCGCTGGAAGCGGAACCAGCCCCTCTCGTCGGTCGCCCGGAGTTTCGGCGGCTCACCACTGGTGAGGGCGTCGGTCAGCGCCTCGGGCAGCCGCACACCGTACTTGTCGGCCAGTTCCAGCAGGGTCGCGGACCGCATCGACCCGGTGAAGTGCAGGTGCAGATGGGCTTTCGGCAGTTCAGAGACATCACGTACGTGCTCCATTCGAGGATCCTGCCGTACGTCCGGCTCGTATCGGTACCGCTTTCCCTGAACGTGGTCTTGCTCGCACTGAGAGACGAAAGAAGGCCGCTTCCCAAAGGGAAGCGGCCCACTCACGTCACAGGGTTCAGTCCGTCGCCTCGGCCAGCAGCTTCTGCACGCGGCTGATGCCCTCGACGAGGTCCTCGTCGCCCAGGGCGTACGACAGACGCAGGTAGCCCGGTGTGCCGAACGCCTCACCGGGTACGACGGCCACCTCGACCTCGTCCAGGATCAGCGCGGCCAGCTCGACCGAGTCCTGGGGGCGCTTGCCGCGGATCTCCTTGCCCAGGAGGGCCTTCACCGACGGGTAGACGTAGAAGGCGCCCTCGGGCTCCGGGCAGACCACGCCGTCGATCTCGTTGAGCATGCGCACGATGGTGTGACGGCGGCGGTCGAAGGCCACGCGCATCTCCGCGACGGCGTCCAGGTTCCCGGAGACGGCGGCGAGAGCGGCGATCTGGGCCACGTTCGACACGTTGGACGTGGCGTGCGACTGGAGGTTGGTCGCGGCCTTGACGACGTCCTTCGGGCCGATGATCCAGCCGACCCGCCAGCCCGTCATGGCGTATGTCTTGGCGACGCCGTTGACCACGATGCACTTGTCGCGCAGCTCGGGGAGGATCGCGGGGAGCGAGGTGAACTTCGCGTCGCCGTAGACGAGGTGCTCGTAGATCTCGTCCGTCAGCACCCAAAGGCCGTGCTCCACGGCCCAGCGGCCGATCGCCTCGGTGTCCTCGGGGCTGTACACCGCGCCGGTCGGGTTGGAGGGGGAGACGAACAGGACGACCTTCGTCCGCTCCGTGCGGGCCGCCTCCAGCTGTTCCACGCTGACCCGGTAGCCGGTGGTCTCGTCCGCGACGACCTCGACCGGGACACCGCCGGCGAGACGGATCGACTCCGGGTAGGTCGTCCAGTACGGGGCCGGGACGATGACCTCGTCGCCCGGGTCGAGGATCGCGGCGAACGCCTCGTAGATGGCCTGCTTGCCGCCGTTGGTCACCAGGACCTGGGAGGCGTCCACCTCGTAGTTCGAGTCGCGGAGCGTCTTGGCGACGATCGCGGCCTTCAGCTCGGGCAGACCGCCGGCCGGCGTGTAGCGGTGGTACTTCGGGTTCGAGCAGGCCTCGACGGCGGCCTGGACGATGTAGTCCGGGGTCGGGAAGTCCGGCTCACCGGCGCCGAAGCCGATCACCGGGCGCCCGGCGGCCTTCAGGGCCTTGGCCTTGGCGTCCACGGCGAGGGTGGCGGACTCGGAGATCGCGCCGACTCGGGCGGAGACCCGGCGCGCGGTGGAAGGGGTTGCAGCGCTCATGGTGCCCATCGTTTCAGACCGGAAACCTCCCCGGCACACGGGTTTCACCTATTGGTCGGACCGGATCACCTAAGGGACGTCGGACGGACGCCGGGCCGGGTGCACGGCTGGACAAGCGTCCGGATCCGGCGCCTGGGCTGGGCGATCTTCCGCCCGCAACGGCCCGGCGGGCGCTTTCTGTTCGACGACCGGCTCCGAAGCACGTACACTCTCACCTCGTTGGCCTTCAGCGGCCCGCGCTTATCCGGTGCACACCCTGCATCCGGACGAGTACGGTACGTTGGAGTAACCACAAAGGGTCGTAGCTCAATTGGTAGAGCACTGGTCTCCAAAACCAGCGGTTGGGGGTTCAAGTCCCTCCGGCCCTGCTACACGCGCCTTTCACCAGGCGGTGTGCGCATGTACCACTTGCATAGTTTTTGCATCGCCGTGCGGCTCGGACCGGGCGCGGCACGGCCACGACCCGGGAACAGGTGAGGACGAATGGCGGACGCCGTGGGCTCCATCGATATGCCTGATGCCCAGGATGAGGCGCCCGAGTCGGACAAGAAGACTCGCAAGGGCGGTAAGCGCGCCAAGAAGGGCCCGCTGAAGCGTCTCGCGGTTTTCTACCGCCAGATCGTCGCGGAGCTCCGCAAGGTCGTCTGGCCGACGCGCAACCAGCTGACGACGTACACGACCGTGGTGATTGTCTTTGTGATCGTCATGATCGGCCTGGTGACTGTGATTGACTTTGGCCTCAACAAAGCCGCCAAGTACGTCTTCGGCTGAGCCAAGAGCGAAGGGCGCCGGGTGCGGCGCCCCTTTCGCATGTTCCACCCACATGTATCCAGGAAGAAGCAGCCACCGTGTCTGACACTGACCCGAACCTGAACGACGCCATCGTGCCGGACGAGTCCGTGCATGACGAGCTCGACATCGTCGAGGGCGTTGACGAGGTCGAGGACGAGGTCGACGCTGCGGACGCCGCCGTGGGGGAGCCCGCCGAGGAAGACGCCATCCACATCGAGGCCGATGAGGCTGAGACCGATGGGGATGAAGACGGCGATGTAGCCGCGGCCGATGCCGACGAGGACGAAGAGCTCGTCGAGGCCGATGCCGAAGGCGCCGACGAGGCCGAAGCCGAGGCTGAGGAAGCCGAAGAAGAGGCCGAGCCCGTCGACCCCGTCGCGGCCCTCCGCGAGGAACTGCGCCTTCTCCCCGGCGAGTGGTACGTCATCCACACGTACGCCGGTTACGAGAACCGCGTGAAGACCAACCTCGAACAGCGTGCCGTCTCACTGAACGTCGAGGACTTCATCTTCGCGGCCGAGGTGCCGCAGGAAGAGGTCGCTCAGATCAAGAACGGTGAGCGCAAGACGGTCCGTCAGAACAAGCTTCCCGGATACGTTCTCGTCCGCATGGACCTGACGAACGAGTCCTGGGGTGTCGTCCGCAACACCCCCGGTGTCACCGGCTTCGTGGGCAACGCGTACGACCCGTACCCGCTGACGCTGGACGAGATCGTCAAGATGCTCGCCCCGGAGGCCGAGGAGAAGGCCGCCCGTGAGCTCGCCGAGGCCGAGGGCAGGCCGGCTCCGGCCCGCAAGCTCGAGGTCCAGGTGCTGGACTTCGAGGTCGGCGACTCGGTCACCGTCACCGACGGTCCGTTCGCGACGCTGCAGGCGACGATCAACGAGATCAACGCCGACTCGAAGAAGGTCAAGGGCCTCGTCGAGATCTTCGGACGCGAGACTCCGGTCGAGCTGTCGTTCGACCAGATTCAGAAGAACTAGCACTCACCACTCAGCTTCCGTCCAGGTCAGGTCGGCTCTTGGAGCTTGCCTGACCTGCTCGGTTTCACGCCTCGCCATGGTGTCGCTTATCGTGGTGCGGTTGCCTGGCTGATGCCAGGCACAGCGAAGACCGAAGAAAAACGAAGATAGAGGACCCGGAATGCCTCCCAAGAAGAAGAAGGTCACGGGGCTCATCAAGCTCCAGATCAACGCCGGTGCGGCGAACCCCGCCCCGCCGGTCGGCCCCGCGCTCGGTCAGCACGGCGTCAACATCATGGAGTTCTGCAAGGCCTACAACGCCGCGACCGAGTCGCAGCGTGGCTGGGTGATCCCGGTGGAGATCACGGTCTACGAAGACCGCTCCTTCACCTTCATCACCAAGACGCCGCCGGCCGCGAAGATGATCCTCAAGGCCGCGGGTGTCGAGAAGGGCTCCGGCGAGCCGCACAAGACCAAGGTCGCCAAGATCACCCAGGCGCAGGTCCGCGAGATCGCCACGACCAAGCTTCCCGACCTGAACGCCAACGACCTGGACGCCGCGTCGAAGATCATCGCCGGCACCGCCCGTTCGATGGGCATCACGGTCGAGGGCTGAGCCCCACCTCGTAAGCCTTAGTAGTGCGTGGCAGGACCTGCTCGGTCCGTACCACGACTCCTCAGAACAACATCAGGAGCAGTAGTGAGCAAGCGCAGCAAGTCTCTCCGCGCTGCGGACGCCAAGATCGACCGGGACAAGCTCTACGCCCCGCTCGAGGCCGTCCGTCTCGCCAAGGAGACCTCCACGAGCAAGTTCGACGGCACCGTCGAGGTCGCCTTCCGCCTGGGTGTCGACCCGCGCAAGGCCGACCAGATGGTCCGTGGCACCGTGAACCTCCCGCACGGCACCGGTAAGACCGCCCGGGTCCTGGTCTTCGCGACCGGTGACCGTGCCGAGGCCGCGCTCGCCGCGGGCGCCGACATCGTCGGCTCCGACGAACTGATCGACGAGGTGGCGAAGGGCCGTCTGGACTTCGACGCCGTCGTCGCCACCCCGGACCTCATGGGCAAGGTCGGCCGCCTCGGCCGCGTCCTCGGCCCGCGTGGTCTGATGCCGAACCCGAAGACGGGCACGGTGACCCCGGACGTGGTCAAGGCCGTGACCGAAATCAAGGGCGGCAAGATCGAGTTCCGCGTCGACAAGCACTCGAACCTGCACTTCATCATCGGCAAGACGTCGTTCGACGACACCAAGCTGGTGGAGAACTACGGCGCCGCGCTGGAGGAGATCCTCCGTCTGAAGCCGTCCGCCGCGAAGGGCCGCTACATCAAGAAGGCCGCCCTCAGCACCACGATCGGCCCCGGCATTCCGCTCGACTCCAACCGCACCCGCAACCTCCTCGTCGAGGAGGACCCGGCCGCCGTCTGAGCCTCCCGCTCACCCCGGTAGCCGCGCGTACGCGTTTCGTACGACGGGCCCCGCAACCTTTCGAGGTTGCGGGGCCCGTTGTCGTACCGAGGGGTTAGCGTGAAGATCACGGGGTGTGCGAGGGGGGTTGGGGCCGGATGACGGACAGCGGCGTACAGGGTGTACGGGGCCTGCGGCGGGGAGTCCGGCCGGTCGTGGTGACTGCGGCGCTGGTCGCGGTGGGCGTGGCGATGTCGGCGTGCAGTTTCTCCGGGGGGCCCGAGGACGAGGACATCGAGCCGACCGGCGCGGCCCGCCTCGACGCCCGTACGGCCGCCGCGCTGCATGCCGTGGAGAAAGCCACCGAGCTGGCCGGTTCCGCCCGGGTCAGCTCCTCCTCCGTCATGGGCGACCTGCTCTCCATGCGTACGGCCGGTGTCCTCGGCTGGGCCGGTGAGCCGGTCGGCAGGCTCAGCATCACCTACACCGGTGGAGAACTGGCCGAGTCCATGCGGGCGCTCAACAGTTCCTCCATGGAGGCCCGGCTGCTGCCCGACGCCTACTACGCCAAGGTCGGCGACAAGTTCGCCGCCCAGATGCACGGCAAGCACTGGATCAGGTACGACTACGACGACCTGGCGGACCTGCCCGGCGGCTCGGGGACGTATCTGAAGGACCAGTTGCGCAACACCGCCCCGATCCAGCCGGTCAAGCTCCTGCTGGCCTCCGGTGACGTCCGCAGGGCCGGGACGGAGACCGTGCGCGGGGAACGTACGACGCACTACTCGGGCGCGGTCGAGGTGGCCGCCCTCGCCGACTCCGCCCTCAAGGAGCAGCTCGTCCAGGCCGGCGTCGCCACCGAGACGGTCGACATCTGGGTCAACGACCGGAACCTGCTGGTCAAGAAGGTCGAGCGGGGCGAACTGTCGAGCGGACGGATGTCCTCGACGGCGTACTACAGCGCGTACGGGGTGAAGGCGGCGGTGGCGGCGCCGGAGGGCGGGGACACCGCGGACTTCAAGGACCTGCTGGGGAATTCAGAGGCTTCGTCCGCCCCACCGGGTTAGGCTCACGGTCGTTTCTGTGAATCGACCGTGTGTTCACAGTGTTCTTTGTTCCTTGGGGGAATCATGGGTAGTTCTTCTGTGCGTGCAGGACGTGTGGGCCTCGCTGTACTGCTTCTCGGTACTGGCGCTGTCGCCTGTTCCAAGGGGGCTTCGGAGGAGTCGCCGAAGATGACGCCGGCGGCGGCCGTCGCCAAGGCGGCGAAGAACGTGGAGGACATCACCTCCCTCAGCTACCGGATGACCGGCAAGATGCCGGAGGAGGGCCGCGTCAAGGCCGAGGCAAAGATGCGCCTCAAGCCCGACGTGGCGATGAGCATGAAGATCACCGCCCTGGACAAGGGCGCTGACGGCACCGCCGAGATCCGTCTAGTCGACAAGGCGCTGTTCATAGGCGGGGGCGCGGCAGCTGCCAAGGAGATGGACGGCAAGAGCTGGATCAAGTTCGACATGGCCGCGCTGGGCGCCGCCGGTGAGTCCCTCGGGGCCGCCGGGCAGGCCGACAAGAACCCCGCCCAGGAGTCCACCTTCCTCACCGGCTCCAAGGACGTGAAGGAGGTCGGCACGGAGACCGTGGACGGGGTCAAGACCACCCACTACAAGGGCACGGTCAGCCTCGACCAGTTCCGCGACTCCCTCAAGTCCCAGAGCAAGGTGACCCGCGAGCAGCGCGAGAAGAGCCTTGAGCAGTACGAGAAGCTGGGCATCGACAAGTTCACGATGGACATGTGGATCGGTGCGGACGAGCGGACCAAGCAGTTCCGGATGCGTGGCGCGGCGGACAAGGGTCCGCTCGACCTGACGATCACCTTCGACGACTTCAACAAGCCGGTGAACATCGCTGCGCCGGCCGCCAAGGATGTCGCCGACCTGGCGGAGATGATGAAGGGTGCGCAGGCCGGCTAGGAGTTCGGCTGGTTGCGCGGCTCGTTTGTCTGCGGGCCCGGTGGGGGGCTGGTCGCGCCCACGCGGCGGAGCCGCACATCGAACACAGCCCCGCGCCCCTTGGGCGCGACCCTGGCGGGGGCGCGGATTTGCTTGACGGGGACGCCCTCACGTACTCTCGTCCAGAAGCCAAAGACCGCTGGTCGTTGCCTTGTTCTCGTAAGGGGACTTGGTGGCCGAAGGATCCGCTGAACTGCGGACGACCCGCGCAGGTGTGACTGTGGATGTGCTCCCGGACGAAATCCGCTCACGGAATTCGGTTGGTCGAGCTCACGCCCCGAGCGCCTGCGCCGGGGCGTTTCGTTTTCCCAGTCTCCTTCTGAGCGGTCCTCATCACCCGGAAGGAGGCCACGCTTATGGCAAGGCCCGACAAGGCTGCCGCGGTAGCCGAGCTCGCGGACCAGTTCCGTAGCTCGAACGCCGCTGTGCTGACCGAGTACCGGGGTCTCACCGTGGCGCAGCTCAAGACGCTGCGTCGTTCGCTCGGTGAAGACGCCCAGTACGCCGTGGTGAAGAACACGCTGACCAAGATCGCGGCCAACGAGGCCGGGATCTCCACGCTCGACGACCTGTTCAACGGTCCGACGGCGGTTGCCTTCATCACCGGTGACCCGGTGACGTCGGCGAAGGGTCTTCGTGACTTCGCCAAGGACAACCCGAACCTCGTCATCAAGGGCGGTGTCCTTGACGGTAAGGCGCTGTCCGCCGACGAGATCAAGAAGCTTGCGGACCTTGAGTCCCGCGAGGTTCTGCTCAGCAAGCTGGCAGGTGCTTTCAAGGGCAAGCAGTCTCAGGCTGCCTCGCTCTTCCAGGCGCTTCCGTCGAAGTTCGTCCGCACCGCGGAAGCACTTCGCGTCAAGCTCGCCGAGCAGGGCGGTGCCGAGTAATTCGGCTCGCACTTTGACCGCCGCCTGACGTGGCGGTCGGCGCGGGCCGAACATACGCCCGCCGACACTTACCTCGGCACCTGCCGAATTGACTGGAAGGATCGCCCATCATGGCGACGAAGCTGTCCCAGGAAGAGCTGCTCGCGCAGTTCGAGACCCTCACCCTCATCGAGCTCTCCGAGTTCGTGAAGGCCTTCGAGGAGAAGTTCGACGTCACGGCCGCCGCCGCGGTCGCCGTTGCCGGTCCGGCCGGCCCCGCCGCCGTTGAGGCCGTCGAGGAGCAGGACGAGTTCGACGTCATCCTCACGGGTGCCGGCGAGAAGAAGATCCAGGTCATCAAGGTCGTGCGTGAGCTGACCTCGCTGGGTCTCAAGGAGGCCAAGGACCTCGTGGACGGCGCCCCGAAGCCCGTTCTCGAGAAGGTCACCAAGGAGGCCGCCGAGAAGGCTGCCGAGTCCCTCAAGGCCGCCGGCGCGGGCGTCGAGGTCAAGTAACTCCACTGAGGGTCCGTCGAGGGCTCTCGTGACAGCTGACGTAGGGCTTCTGGTAGCCCTGTAACGCTGACGCGGTGAAGAGCGATCATCCATCTGGGTGGTCGCTCTTCGGCGTTCGAGGGGTCGGGTCGTGGCTGCCTTGCACGGTCGGTGACGGCGAGTAAGGTGATCTTCGTCGTGCCTCCGGACGCCCCTGATGCTGTGCCGCACGTGACGATGGCAGCACCGGGTTTGGGCTTGGAGGCCTTGACGAACCGCACGGAGCGCGCAATTCTCAGGACGCGTCGTCACAAGGATCCGAATCCGAGGTTGGATCGGTGGCGAAGAGGGCAGTATCGATGTGGCATCGAGGCGTGGCTTGCAGCAGGGGTTGAGAGCAACGAGGGTCTTCAAAAACCCGCACTGGACATCAGTGGGCCTAGTGGCTACACTGACCCTTTGCGCTGCCTGTTAGCTGCCTCCTGCCCGTCACCAGGGGCATGCCCTCGCTTGAGCACCGACGATCGGACCTTCTACGACCTGGCCTTTTCCGGCTGGTCGTGAAGCGCCTGTCTCTGTGCCCCTGTGAGGGGCCGGTACGCGCGTAGTGAGTCCGAGCCCTCGGAAGGACCCCCTCTTGGCCGCCTCGCGCACTGCCTCCGCGAATACAAACCACGGCGCCAGCACTGCCCCGCTGCGCATCTCTTTTGCAAAAATCAAGGAGCCCCTCGAGGTTCCGAACCTCCTTGCGCTGCAAACCGAGAGCTTCGACTGGCTGCTCGGCAACGCCGCGTGGAAGGCTCGTGTCGAGGCTGCTCTGGACAGCGGACAGGACGTCCCCACCAAGTCCGGTCTGGAGGAGATCTTCGAGGAGATCTCCCCGATCGAGGACTTCTCAGGGTCGATGTCCCTGACGTTCCGCGACCACCGCTTCGAGCCTCCGAAGAACTCGATCGACGAGTGCAAGGACCGTGACTTCACGTACTCCGCGCCCCTCTTCGTCACGGCCGAGTTCACCAACAACGAGACCGGCGAGATCAAGTCCCAGACGGTCTTCATGGGCGATTTCCCGCTCATGACGAACAAGGGCACCTTCGTCATCAACGGCACCGAGCGTGTCGTCGTGTCGCAGCTGGTCCGTTCGCCGGGTGTCTACTTCGACTCCTCCATCGACAAGACGTCCGACAAGGACATCTTCGCGTCCAAGGTGATCCCCTCCCGGGGTGCCTGGCTGGAGATGGAGATCGACAAGCGCGACATGGTCGGTGTCCGCATCGACCGCAAGCGCAAGCAGTCCGTCACCGTCCTCCTCAAGGCTCTCGGCTGGACGACCGAGCAGATCCTCGAGGAGTTCGGCGAGTACGAGTCGATGCGCGCCACCCTGGAGAAGGACCACACCCAGGGCCAGGACGACGCGCTGCTCGACATCTACCGCAAGCTCCGTCCTGGCGAGCCGCCGACCCGTGAGGCCGCGCAGACGCTTCTGGAGAACCTCTACTTCAACCCGAAGCGTTATGACCTCGCCAAGGTCGGCCGTTACAAGGTCAACAAGAAGCTGGGTGGCGAGGCCCCGCTGGACGCCGGTGTGCTGACCGTCGAGGACATCATCTCGACGATCAAGTACCTGGTGAAGCTGCACGCCGGTGAGACCGAGACCGTTGGCAACAACGGCACGTCGATGGTCGTCGAGACCGACGACATCGACCACTTCGGCAACCGTCGTCTGCGCAACGTCGGCGAGCTCATCCAGAACCAGGTCCGTACGGGTCTGGCGCGTATGGAGCGAGTCGTCCGTGAGCGCATGACGACCCAGGACGTCGAGGCGATCACGCCGCAGACCCTGATCAACATCCGGCCGGTCGTCGCCTCCATCAAGGAGTTCTTCGGCACCAGCCAGCTGTCGCAGTTCATGGACCAGAACAACCCGCTGTCGGGTCTCACCCACAAGCGCCGTCTGTCGGCGCTTGGCCCGGGTGGTCTCTCCCGTGAGCGGGCCGGCTTCGAGGTCCGTGACGTGCACCCCTCGCACTACGGCCGCATGTGTCCGATCGAGACCCCTGAAGGCCCGAACATCGGTCTGATCGGCTCGCTCGCCTCCTACGGCCGGGTCAACGCGTTCGGGTTCGTCGAGACCCCGTACCGCAAGGTCGTCGAGGGTGTCGTCACCGACGACGTCGACTACCTGACCGCCGACGAGGAAGACCGCTTCGTCATCGCCCAGGCGAACGCGATCCTCTCCGACGACATGCGCTTCGAGGAGTCCCGCGTTCTCGTCCGCCGCCGTGGCGGCGAGATCGACTACATCCCCGGCGACGACGTCGACTACATGGACGTCTCCCCGCGCCAGATGGTGTCCGTCGCGACCGCGATGATCCCCTTCCTGGAGCACGACGACGCCAACCGTGCCCTCATGGGCGCGAACATGATGCGCCAGGCCGTGCCGCTGATCACCGCCGAGGCTCCCCTCGTCGGTACGGGCATGGAGTACCGCTGCGCCGTCGACGCCGGCGACGTCATCAAGGCCGAGAAGGCGGGTGTGGTCCAGGAGGTCTCCGCGGACTACGTCACCGTCGCCAACGACGACGGCACGTACACCACGTACCGCGTCGCGAAGTTCTCGCGCTCCAACCAGGGCACCTCGGTCAACCAGAAGGTTGTCGTGGACGAGGGCGACCGGGTCGTCGAGCACCAGGTGCTCGCCGACGGTCCGGCCACCCAGGAAGGCGAGATGGCGCTGGGCAAGAACCTGCTCGTCGCCTTCATGCCGTGGGAGGGTCACAACTACGAGGACGCGATCATCCTGTCGCAGCGCCTCGTCCAGGACGACGTCCTCTCCTCGATCCACATCGAGGAGCACGAGGTCGACGCCCGTGACACCAAGCTCGGCCCCGAGGAGATCACCCGGGACATCCCGAACGTCTCCGAGGAGGTCCTCGCCGACCTCGACGAGCGCGGCATCATCCGTATCGGTGCCGAGGTCGTCGCCGGTGACATCCTCGTCGGCAAGGTCACGCCCAAGGGTGAGACCGAGCTGACCCCCGAGGAGCGCCTGCTCCGCGCGATCTTCGGTGAGAAGGCGCGCGAGGTGCGCGACACCTCGCTGAAGGTGCCGCACGGTGAGATCGGCAAGGTCATCGGCGTCCGCGTCTTCGACCGTGAAGAGGGCGACGAGCTGCCGCCGGGCGTGAACCAGCTGGTTCGGGTCTACGTGGCGCAGAAGCGCAAGATCACGGACGGTGACAAGCTCGCCGGCCGCCACGGCAACAAGGGTGTTATCTCGAAGATCCTGCCGATCGAGGACATGCCGTTCCTCGAGGACGGAACTCCGGTCGACATCATCCTCAACCCGCTGGGTGTGCCGTCCCGAATGAACCCGGGACAGGTGCTGGAGATCCACCTCGGCTGGCTCGCCAGTCGCGGCTGGGACGTCTCCGGGCTGGCGGACGAGTGGGCGCAGCGTCTCCAGGCCATCGGGGCCGACGTGGTCGCCCCCGGCACCAACGTCGCCACCCCCGTCTTCGACGGTGCGCGTGAGGACGAGCTGTCCGGTCTGCTGAACCACACGTTCCCGAACCGCGACGGTTCGCGCATGGTGCTCCCGACCGGCAAGGCGCCGCTGTACGACGGCCGCTCCGGCGAGCCGTTCCCGGAGCCCGTCTCCGTCGGTTACATGTACATCCTCAAGCTCCACCACCTGGTCGACGACAAGCTCCACGCCCGTTCGACCGGCCCGTACTCGATGATCACCCAGCAGCCGCTGGGTGGTAAGGCCCAGTTCGGTGGCCAGCGATTCGGCGAGATGGAGGTGTGGGCGCTGGAGGCATACGGCGCCGCTTACGCCCTCCAGGAGCTGCTGACCATCAAGTCCGACGACGTGACCGGCCGCGTGAAGGTCTACGAGGCCATCGTCAAGGGCGAGAACATCCCCGAGCCCGGCATCCCCGAGTCCTTCAAGGTGCTCATCAAGGAGATGCAGTCTCTCTGCCTCAACGTGGAGGTGCTGTCCAGTGACGGTATGTCCATCGAAATGCGTGACACCGACGAGGACGTCTTCCGCGCGGCGGAGGAACTCGGCATCGACCTGTCCCGGCGTGAGCCGAGCAGCGTCGAAGAGGTCTGACGGGAGTTCGGCGGGCTCTTGAACACCTTTGGAACAGGTGAGACAAGGCCCGCCGGCCCCAGGACCCCCGTATCAGACCCCATGACTTACAACCCTGAGAGGGATTGACGCATAGTGCTCGACGTCAACTTCTTCGACGAGCTCCGGATCGGTCTGGCCACCGCTGACGACATCCGTCAGTGGAGCCACGGCGAGGTCAAGAAGCCCGAGACGATCAACTACCGCACGCTCAAGCCCGAAAAGGACGGACTCTTCTGCGAGAAGATCTTCGGTCCGACCCGGGACTGGGAGTGCTACTGCGGCAAGTACAAGCGTGTCCGCTTCAAGGGCATCATCTGTGAGCGCTGTGGCGTCGAGGTCACTCGCGCCAAGGTGCGCCGTGAGCGGATGGGCCACATCGAGCTCGCCGCTCCCGTCACCCACATCTGGTACTTCAAGGGCGTTCCGTCGCGTCTTGGCTACCTGCTCGACCTCGCCCCGAAGGACCTCGAGAAGGTCATCTACTTCGCGGCGTACATGATCACGTACGTCGACGACGAGCGCCGTACGCGTGACCTGCCCTCGCTGGAGGCGCATGTCTCCGTCGAGCGGCAGCAGATCGAGAACCGTCGTGACTCGGACCTCGAAGCCCGCGCCAAGAAGCTCGAGAGCGACCTGGGCGAGCTTGAGGCCGAGGGCGCCAAGGCCGACGTACGCCGCAAGGTGCGCGAAGGTGCCGAGCGGGAGATGAAGCAGCTGCGGGACCGTTCGCAGCGCGAGATCGACCGTCTCGACGAGGTGTGGACCCGGTTCAAGAACCTCAAGGTCCAGGACCTTGAGGGCGACGAGCTGCTCTACCGCGAGCTGCGCGACCGCTTCGGGACCTACTTCGACGGTTCGATGGGTGCCGCGGCGCTGCAGAAGCGCCTGGAGTCCTTCGACCTGGACGAAGAGGCCGAGCGGCTTCGCGAGATCATCCGTACCGGCAAGGGCCAGAAGAAGACCCGTGCGCTCAAGCGCCTCAAGGTCGTCTCCGCGTTCCTGCTGACCAGCAACAAGCCCAAGGGCATGGTCCTCGACTGTGTCCCGGTCATCCCGCCGGACCTTCGCCCGATGGTGCAGCTGGACGGTGGCCGCTTCGCGACCTCCGACCTGAACGACCTGTACCGCCGTGTGATCAACCGGAACAACCGTCTGAAGCGGCTTCTCGACCTCGGTGCTCCCGAGATCATCGTGAACAACGAGAAGCGCATGCTTCAGGAGGCCGTCGACGCGCTGTTCGACAACGGTCGTCGTGGCCGTCCGGTCACCGGTCCCGGTAACCGCCCGCTGAAGTCCCTCAGCGACATGCTGAAGGGCAAGCAGGGTCGATTCCGTCAGAACCTGCTCGGCAAGCGTGTGGACTACTCCGCGCGTTCCGTGATCGTCGTCGGTCCGCAGCTGAAGCTGCACCAGTGCGGTCTGCCGAAGGCGATGGCGCTGGAGCTCTTCAAGCCGTTCGTGATGAAGCGCCTGGTCGACCTGAACCACGCGCAGAACATCAAGAGCGCCAAGCGCATGGTCGAGCGTGGTCGCACCGTCGTGTACGACGTCCTCGAAGAGGTCATCGCCGAGCACCCGGTGCTGCTGAACCGTGCGCCCACGCTGCACCGCCTCGGCATCCAGGCCTTCGAGCCTCAGCTCGTCGAGGGCAAGGCCATCCAGATCCACCCGCTCGTCTGCACCGCGTTCAACGCGGACTTCGACGGTGACCAGATGGCCGTCCACCTGCCGCTCTCCGCGGAGGCGCAGGCCGAGGCACGCATCCTGATGCTGTCCTCGAACAACATCCTCAAGCCCGCCGACGGCCGTCCGGTGACGATGCCGACCCAGGACATGGTTCTCGGTCTGTTCTTCCTCACCACCGACGGTGAACTGCGTGACGTCAAGGGCGAGGGCCGTGCGTTCGGCTCCACCGCCGAGGCGACCATGGCGTTCGACAACGGTGAGCTGGCGCTGCAGTCGGCGGTCGACATCCGCTTCCCGGTGGGCACCATCCCGCCGCGCGGCTGGACCCCGCCGGCCCGCGACGAGAACGAGCCCGAGTGGCAGCAGGGGGACACCTTCCGCCTGCGCACCACCCTGGGCCGCGCTCTCTTCAACGAGCTGCTGCCCGAGGACTACCCGTTCGTCGACTACTCGGTGGGCAAGAAGCAGCTCGGCGAGATCGTCAACGACCTCGCTGAGCGCTACCCCAAGGTCATCGTGGCGGCGACGCTCGACAACCTGAAGGCGGCGGGCTTCTACTGGGGCACGCGCTCCGGTGTCACCGTGGCCATCTCCGACATCGTCGTTCCCGAGGCGAAGAAGGCGATCGTCAAGGGCTACGAGGCGCTGGACGAGAAGGTCCAGAAGCAGTACGAGCGCGGTCTGATCACCAAGGACGAGCGCACGCAGGAGCTCATCGCGATCTGGACCAAGGCGACCAACGAGGTTGCCGAGGCGATGAACGCGAACTTCCCCAAGACGAACCCCATCTTCATGATGGTTGACTCGGGTGCCCGAGGAAACATGATGCAGATGCGCCAGATCGCCGGTATGCGTGGTCTGGTGTCGAACGCCAAGAACGAGACGATCCCGCGCCCCATCAAGGCCTCCTTCCGTGAAGGCCTGTCGGTGCTCGAGTACTTCATCTCGACTCACGGTGCCCGTAAGGGTCTCGCCGACACCGCCCTGCGTACCGCCGACTCGGGTTACCTCACCCGTCGTCTGGTGGACGTCTCGCAGGACGTCATCATCCGCGAGGAGGACTGCGGCACCGACCGCGGCCTCAAGCTGGCCATCGCCGAGGTCGACGATGCCGGTGTGCTGCGCAAGACCGAGAACGTCGAGACGTCGGTGTACGCCCGTGCGCTGGCCGAGGACATCACCATCGACGGACGTGTGCTGGCCCCGGCCAACACCGACCTCGGTGACGTCCTCATCGACGAGCTGGTCCGGCACGGCATTGTCGAGGTCAAGACCCGCTCGGTCCTGACCTGCGAGTCCGCCGTCGGCACCTGCGCCATGTGCTACGGCCGTTCGCTGGCCACCGGCAAGCTGGTCGACATCGGTGAGGCGGTCGGCATCATCGCCGCCCAGTCCATCGGTGAGCCCGGTACCCAGCTGACGATGCGTACCTTCCACACCGGTGGTGTGGCCGGTGACGACATCACCCAGGGTCTGCCCCGTGTCGTCGAGCTCTTCGAGGCTCGCACGCCCAAGGGTGTCGCCCCGATCTCGGAGGCGGCCGGCCGCGTCCGTATCGAGGAGACCGAGAAGACCAAGAAGCTCGTCATCACCCCGGACGACGGCAGCGAGGAGACGGCGTTCCCGATCTCCAAGCGTGCCAAGGTCATGGTGCGTGAGGGTGACCACGTCGAGGTGGGCCAGAAGCTCACCTTCGGTGCCACCAACCCGCACGACGTGCTGCGGATCCTCGGTCAGCGCGCGGTCCAGATCCACCTGGTCGGCGAAGTCCAGAAGGTCTACAACTCGCAGGGTGTGTCGATCCACGACAAGCACATCGAGATCATCATCCGGCAGATGCTCCGCCGCGTGACGATCATCGAGTCCGGCGACGCCGAGCTGCTGCCCGGCGAGCTGGTCGAGCGTGGCAAGTTCGAGACCGAGAACCGTCGTGTGGTCCAGGAAGGCGGCCACCCGGCCTCCGGCCGTCCGCAGCTGATGGGTATCACCAAGGCCTCGTTGGCGACGGAATCCTGGCTGTCGGCCGCCTCCTTCCAGGAGACGACCCGAGTTCTGACGGACGCGGCGATCAACGCCAAGTCCGACAGCCTCATCGGCCTCAAGGAGAACGTCATCATCGGTAAGCTCATCCCGGCCGGTACGGGTCTGTCCCGCTACCGCAACATCCGGGTCGAGCCGACCGAGGAAGCGAAGGCCGCGATGTACTCGGCCGTCGGCTACGACGACATCGACTACTCGCCGTTCGGCACGGGCTCCGGCCAGGCTGTTCCGCTGGAGGACTACGACTACGGTCCGTACAACCAGTAGGCGGTAGTGGTCAGCCACTAGTCGGTAGTACGAAGGGCGGTCACCCCTGTTGGGGGGTGACCGCCCTTCGGCGTGTCCTCAGTGCTGTTGTTGCAGGTACGGCTGGAGGTGGTGCAGCCGGGTGTGGTGGTCCGGGTGCGAGGAGAGCAGCTTGCTCAGCGGGCTCTCCTCCGGTGCCACGCCGTTGTTGAGCGCGGCGAGCGCGGCCGTCTGCCGCTGCTCCTCCTGGTGGAGCTTGTCGAGTACGGAGGCCAGCATCGGGGCGAAGCCGAGGGCCGCCGCGTGCTCGTCGGCGCGGAGTTCGGCGCGGCGGCCGACGGCGGCGAGGGCGTACGGCACGCCGAGGATCAGCAGGGGCAGGCCGTACAGGGTGCTGACGGTCGCCATGGCGATGCCGCCGAGGACGAGTACGACGAAGCCGACGCCGAAGCAGGAGAAGGCGCGGGACACTTTGAAGACGATCACCGAGAAGGCGCGCAGGAACCGCCAGGCGAGACGGCCGGGCTGCGCGTACCAGTAGCCGAGGAGACCGGACCAGGCGTGGCCGCCGACGTGATGGCCCAGCTCGTGTGCCATCACGGCGGCGAGTTCGCCGTTGGGCAGCTCGTTCATGGCGAAGCGCGTGACACCGACGATGTGGCCGGCGGCGGCGACCGCGTTCAGGCCGTCACTGTCCTCGACCCAGAGCTCGTAGTTGCGGCCCTCGACGCCCGCGCGGGCGGTGACCTCACGCCAGACGGGTTCGAGTTTGGCTCGTTCTTGTGGAGTGGGGTGGCGCAGGTGGAGCAAACGGCGCGCGAGGGCGCTTTCGGTGGGCCGGTGGAACACGAGTGCGCCGCTCAGCAGCCAGGCGATGATCACGAGGAACGCGAGGTCGCCGAAGAAGAGGGAGAACATGCTGACGACAAGGAGGCTGCAGAGGAAGTTCGGGAGGTAGAGGAGGAGGTTGCCCACGGCGGTGGCGTCGGTACGGCGCTGGTGGGCGGAGATGTGGACGCGCCCGCGGTCGGTGGAGATGTGGTGGGGGTGGGCGGCGCCGCCGGGCGCCGGAGGCGTGGGGGAGGTGGGGCTCGCTGTGGAGGGTGTTAAGGGCGAGGCGGGTGTGGTTGATGCGGTCGGGGGGTGCTGTGGGGGAGCGTACTGCGGGGGGATGGGCTGGGCGGTTGCCTGGGGGTGGGGCGGGGGCTGGGTGGGGGTCGCGCCGGGGTAGGCGGGCGGCTGGGGTTGGGGCTGCTTCGGGGTCGCGCCCGGGTAGGCCGGGGGGTGAGCGGCGTTCGGGTACTGGGGTTGCTGGTTCGCGCCGGGGTAGGTCGGGGGCTGGGCGGTGCCCGGGTGCTGGGGTGGTGTGGCCGAGTCCGGGTAGGGCGGAGGCTGGGCGCTGTTCGGGTACGGGGGTGGCTGGGTGGCGTCTGGGTAGGGCGGGGGTTCGGTGGGGCCCGGGTAGCGGGGTTGCTGGGCGCTGTTCGGGTACGCGGATGGCTGGGTCGCGCCCGGCGAGGTCGGCTGCTGGGCGGGGTCCGAGTACGAAGGGGGCTGGGTCGCGCCAGGGTAGGTCGGGGGTTCGGCGGGGACCCGGTACGGGGGTTGCTGGGTGGCGCCCGGGTACGCGGATGGCTGGGCCGAGTCCGGGTAGGGCGGGGGTTCGGCGGGGTTTGGGTACCGGGGTTGTTGGGTGGTGCCCGGGTGCGAGGGGGGCTCGGCGGGGTCCGGGTACCGGGGTGGTTGGTGCCTGGTCTGTGGGTGCGGGGGAGTGGGCTGGGCGGGATATGTCGGTGGGGCTGTGTGCTGGGCTGCTGTCTGCTCGGGGTACGTCGGTCGGAACAGGGGCTGATCGGAGGGCTCGGGGTATTCCGGGGGTGGCTGGGTCATGGTCTTCCTTCACGTGCGGGGACGGTGCTGAGCGGTCCGGTCCGATGTGTTCAGCCGATGAGCAGGGAGGCGGGGAGGAGGAGCGTGCCGGCGCAGAAGGAGATCAGGCCGGTACGGATCCACTGGTGCTTGCGTGCGGCGATGCGGCTCGTCTCGGTGAGTGCCAAGGTGAGCGCGGCCGTGGGGTCGCGCTGGGTGTCGGCGAGCGCTGCCGCCAACTGGCCGAGCCGCACGGCCTGTTGGATGTCGCCGAAGTAGGAGAGGGGCTGGCCCGGAGCCCACGGTTCGGAGCGGTAGCGGGGCAGCACCGCGAGGAGCAGCGCGAACAGGGACAGCACCAGGGACGCGGCCCCGAGGGCCCAGGCGACGGTGCCGCCAGTGCTGAGCGCGGCCGGGTTCCAGTTCCGCCCGGCGAGCAGCCCGCTGAACACACCGGCGGTCATCCCCAGCGCGGCGACCAGGACGGACGCCTTGCTGTCGGCGCGGGCGATCTCCGTACGGAGGTCCGTGAGGAGGCGCTCGCAGAGCTGGATGGGGGCGGCGGGGGGCGCGGGGGCGCCTGGTGGGGGCGGTGTCGGGCTGGGGTTGGGGCTGGGGTCGAGTGTCGTCACGTAGCGCCGCCTGTCCTGTCCTCCTTGGGTCCGGTATCGGGGACCTCGGCCGGCTTGTCCGGCGCCGCGCTCTGCTGGTCGGGGAGGGTCGGGGTGCTGCCGTAGCCCGGGGGCGGCTGCCAGGCGGGGGTCGCGGGAGTGCCGTAGGGGCCCGGCGTCCGGGGAGCGGAGTACGGCTGCTGGTACGGGCCCGGGGCGCCGTACGAGGGGACCGCTCCGTAGGGGGTGGCGGTGGGCGGCATCAGGGGCTGGGCCGCAGGTGGCTGCGGGGCGCCCGGGTGCGGGCTCGCCAGGGGTGTGTCGCTTCGGGGCTGGTCGGCGGGTTCGGGGTGGCGGCCGGGTTGCGTGTACGAGGGGTCCAGATGGCCGGGTACGGGTCCCTGCCGGCCCGGGGCGGTTCCCGGTTGCCCCGGGACGAACCCGGGCTGTGCGGACGCCCCGGGTGCCCCGGGTGCCTCCTGGCCGTACGTCGGGTACGGGTCGCCGCCTGGGAGCGGGGGAGGTGTCTGGGGGACGCCCGGGAGGCGTTGGGTGAGGATGTCGCTGACTGTGCGCAGGGCCAGCTGTTTGGGGCCCTCCAGCTCGAACTTCTCCGCGTTGTCGCCGTGCAGCAGGTCCTTCACCAGGTCCATCTGGGCCTGGATCATGCGAAGTTGGTCGTCCCGCATGCTCGTCATGACCATGCGGGAGTCCTCGGGGTGCTGGGCGAGGTGCAGGGCCCAGGCATGGACGCCGCCCTGTTGCAGGTGCCACTGGTAGAAGGCGACCTTCTGCGCCTCGATCTGCTGCAACTCCAGTTCCTGGTGGCCCTGTTGGATGGAGAGCTGGTGCTGCTGGCCGCTCTGCAGGGACGCCTGTTCGTAGTCCCAGCGCTGCTGCTGGAGGGCCAGGTGCTGTTGCTGGGCGCCGTACGCCATCGAGCGCTCGATCTGGAGGGCGTCCTGCCCCCGGTTGCGGCGGTCCACCTCGACGTCGATGTCGGCGCCGCGCTGGGCCGCCCACACCTGCTCGGTCGCCGAGTGGTCGATGGCCTGGAGGCGGCGCTGGTGGTCGATGTTCTCCTGGTCGCGGCGCAGGCGCAGGGTCCAGGTGGTCTGGAGGCCGGCCGGGGCGCCCAGCGGACCCAGGACGTTGATCGCCTGAAGTAGCTCCCCCTCCGCCGCCGCGCTGTCCGCGATCGGGAAGCGCCGGCTCACCGGGCGTGCCGCGCGCTGGAGTTCGCCGATGAGCAGGCCCGGTACGTCCCGGTGGCCGCTGCCCACGAACCGGGCCGGGTCGACGACCTGCCAGGACATGTCGATCTCGGCCGAGAACTCGAACGCGTCGTTGTCACTGGGGAGCGTGAGCGTGCCGGCGCATGGGTGCACACCCATGTCGACCTCGTACACCGCCGTGTAGTGCCGGGCCGCGATCTCGCTGCGCGTCGGGCGGCGGGGCGGGAGATAGGCCTCGTAGCCGCCCTTGGCGGTCGAGAAGACGAGGGCGTGGTCGATGCGGACCGTCGACTTCAGGGAGAGTTCGAAGCGTGACAGTTGGCGGACCGTGAGTACCGGGTCGATCAACTCGGTGTGCCGGTCCGCGGATTGCTGCCACTCGGGCGGGCGATGGAAGGCGGGCATCGTACGTTGCTCCTCGGTGAGCGGTAGCGGTAGCGGTGAGCAGGGATGTGCCTGGCGGGCTAGCGGACGGGGAGCGTGGTGACGAGGCGGGCCGCCACCGCGGGCGGTTGGGCGCCGTCCTCGCCCGGCATCGTCCGCAGGAGATGGTCCAGGCGCTGGTACTCCGCCGGGGTGGTGACCAGGGCCGGGAGCAGGGCCGCCAGGGCCCACTCGGTGGCCGTCGAGCGGTCGGCGACCAGGACCCACTCGCGCAGCACGTCCAGGGCGTGCCGGGTCTCGTTCGGGTCGCCCAGCGCCGCCCGCCACAGGAACGGGATGCCCTGGGCGGCGGCGGAGCCCTCGGTGGCCGACCGCGCGTACCAGCCGAGGACCAGCGGATGGCCGTACCGCTCGTCGTCCTGGGTGTGGCGGCAGGCGCTGACGAAGCCGCCGACGGTCAGGTCGTGCACCGCTCGGTCGTCGTGGAGGTGCCGGCGCAGTTCGGCGAGCACGTGGTCGCCGGCCTCGGAGAGGAGCAACAGGGCGACCGCTTCACGCAGTTCGCCGGCCATCTCGCGGTCGAAGGCGTCCTGGGCGGCTGCGTTCCCGTTGTGCCCGTTGCTCCCGTACAGACCGCGGGCGGCGGTGCGCAGGGCGGCCAGGGCCTGTTCGGGGCGTTCGGCGCCGATCAGCGCGTACGCCCGGACGGCCACCCAGCGCAGTCGCCGGTCCTCGCCCTTGGACCACTCGTCGAGGATGCGCGGGATGTTCGGCGTGTCGATGAGGTGGGCGAGGGTGAGCGCGTTGACGGCCACCAGGCGGTGCCGGAAGCGGTTGGAGGTCGCCCAGGGTTCGATGACCAGGGCCATGGCCGAGGGCAGGTCCGTACGGGCCAGGACGGCCACCGTGGACGCGGCCCGGGTACGGACGAGAGGGCGGCCGTCGTCGGCCAGTCGACGCAACCAGTCGATCAGCGCGGGGCGCGCGGAGGGGTGGCCCGTCCAGACCTCGCGCAGGAGTACGAGGGAGGCGCGGTCGTCGGTGAACCGGGCCTTCTGCTGGGTGACCGGGCCCCACTCGGTGTGCTCGTCGTCCTCGTACCGCTCGGCGCGGGCGAGTTGGAGGCGTTTGCCGATGTGGGTGCCGAAGACGGGGACCTCGGGGACGCTCGCCGGGTTCTGGGTCTGCTGGAGGAAGCGGTAGAGCAGATCGCTGAGTTCGGCGGTGAGGGCGTACGGGCCGTCGTCGAACGCGGCCAGCGCGACCAGGAACGCCTTGTCGCGCAGATGGACCGACGCCTCGTCCTCCTCGAACCACTCCTGGACCTGGTTCTCCAGGGAGATCAGGGAGAACTGGGCGACGGCGCTCTCGGTGACCTCTCCGGCCGTGTACCGGCCGAGCAGCTGGGCGAAGTTGGCGACCTCGCGGAGCTGGTGGCTGCGGCTCAGGAACTCGGTGACGTCGGGGAGTTCGAGCAGCTTCGCCGCCGTCGCCTCGGTGTCGACGCGGGTGCGGAGGTGGGCGGCCAGTACGTCGGCCGTGTCCGGCGGCTGCCAGTGGACGACCGGTACGTCCTCCAGGACGGCCGTCGGGCCCACGGTGACGACGAGATACGCGTCCTGGGCGGTGAGGCGGTCGCGGGCGGCGAGGAGATGGTGCTCGCGGAGGGGGCGGTCGCGGCGGGTGGCCAGGTCGGCGAGGACGTAGCCGCGGGGGTGGGCCGGGGCTCCTCCGGGGGCCGATCTGTCGGCGGCTGTCTCGGCGGTCGCGTCCGGCACCGTGAACCTGTCCGCCAGAGTGCTCGGGTTCGTGTCGCGGTCGAGCGTGTGTACGGGGGCCGCCCCGAGCCGGTGCAGGAGCATCAGGGCGGCCGTGTGTCTGCCGGTGAAGCGGGCGCCCGACAGGACGAGGACGCGGTCCCTGCGCAGCCGGGTGAGCAGGGCCTCGACGGTCGCGTCGGCGGCGACGGCCAACGAGGCGGCGAGCCGGTCGAGCGTGTTCCGCGGGACCTCACCGGACGCGGAGGCGGTGGCGGACGGGGCGGACAACCCGGGTATCGACCACTGGTGGATCTCCGTCTTGCTGCCCATGATCACGTCACCGGCGACCTGACCGCCGCTGACGCCGTGCTGGTTGCCGGCGACCGCGCTTCCGCCGAAGCCGGCGCTGCCGCCGAACTGCATCGTCCGGGGGCTGTGGTCGATCAGGTCACGCCGGGCCGACCAGGCGGTCTGGGGCTGCTCACGCTCCTCCGCTCCCTCCGACCCTTCCGAGCCCTCGGCCTCCTTGGACTCCTTGGAACTCCTGGAGTCCTTGGAGTCCTTCGCGGCGCCGTCACTGCCTTCGTCGGAGGCGGACGTGTCCTCGGATCCTGGGCGGGCGGCCTCCGACGCGTCCGGGGCGCTCATGAGCCGTCACTCCCGCTGCGGCCACCCAGGTTGACGTCCCCGGTGACCTGACCGCCGCTGACGCCGTGCTGGTCGCCGGTCACCACGCCGCCGCCGATGGTCACGGCGCCGTTGAAGTTGAGGACGGGGCCCGGGGCGGGACGGCTCTCGGGGGCAACGCCCTGTGCGGGCACTCTCGGAGCGGGCGGTGTCTGTGGCGCCGGGCGGTCCCCCGGACCGCCCGGCGCCTCCCCCGCCCCCGTGTCACGGTGGTCTTCGTCGGCCGGGGCTGCCGGGGCCGTTTTGTGGCCGCTGGGCAGCGGGCCGTGCAGCCAGGCACTCATCGGGCCGTTCTTGGTGTCCACCCCGACCGGGTGGAACTCGTCGGCCGGGATGCCGTGATGGCTGTGCCGTACGACGCCGGTGTACAGGGCGTCCGAGACGATCAGCGCGAAGTCGTGGGGGCGTTCGCGCAGGGCCGCCCGCAGCAGCTGGGCGTCCAGCAGACGGCAGGCGTTGTTCAGGTCGGTGCCGACCCAGCCGTCGTGCTCGTCCACGGCCACGTACCCGGTGGCGACGACCCCGCGCAGCCGGATCTGGGCCGAGCTGGACGCCATGCGGTTGACGTCCCGCAACTGCGCCGGCACCTCCACGAGCAGGGCCCGCAGCAGGGCGGTGACCGGGGCGTTCGCGTCGATGAGCTCCATCACGGAGTCCCCGCGGTCGGCGCGCAGGCGACGGGTCTCGTCGATGCCGGCGCTTTCCAGTGCGCGGTCGGTGATGGCGTAGAGCATGCGCCGCAGGTACGCCTGTTCCACGTCGTCCCGGTCGCTGAACCTCTCGATGTCCAGCAGCAGGATCGTGCGGCTCACGGGGTCGGTCATGGTCACCCTTCGACACGGGATTGCTTGCAGCAAGCGTGGCGGTGGTGTGGGTTGCGGAGTGAGGGCGGATGACGCAGTCGGAGTGTGACGGGATACACAGAAGGGGTGTTTCGAGGTGCGGGTTGGCTGGTGTTGCCGTCTGCTGGGGGCTGCCGCCCCCAGACCCCCGCTTCGGCCCTGAAGGGGCCTCGTCCTCAAACGCCGGACGGGCTGTTAGTCGCCGGCCGCTGCGATCCTTCGCAGGATGTCCGGGCGGCGTATCAGCATCGCCCGCCTTCCCGTTTCCACCGCCTCCTTCTCGCGGAGCTCGCGCAGCAAGCGCTGGACCATCTCCCTGGAGGCGCCCACCGAGCCCGCCAGTTCCTGCTTGCTCAGGGGGACGGAGAGTTCGATGCCGTCGGGGGTGCGGCGGCCGTGGGTGCGGGCGAGGTCGAGGAGGAGTATCGCGAAGCGCTCCCTTACGTTCATGGACGCGAACTCCAGGCGGCGGCGGTCCGCGGCCCGGGTGCGGTCGGCCGTGAGGCCCAGCAGTGCGAACGAAACAGCTGGTGAACGGCCCAGGAAATCCTTGAAGCGCTCGTGTTCGACGACCACCGCCCGCACCGCCTCCAGCGCGGTCACCGTGGCCGAACGGGGGCGCCCGGTGAGCGCCGCCGACTCGCCGACGATGTCGCCGGGGCCGCGCAGCGAGAGGAGCGCCTCGTAGCCGTTGGCCGCCGACGCGGTGACCTTCGTCCAGCCCTCGACCAGGAAGAGGACGTGTGAGGAGGGCTCGCTCTGGTGGATCAGGGTCACCCGGGTGGCGAAGTTCAGATCGCGCCCCAAGGCCAGGAGGGCCGTGCGGTCTTCCTGTTCGAGGCGGGCGAGGAAGGGCACCCGGTCGTCCAGGCCCCCGTCGTCCGGTGAGTACGCGGCCGTCCTGATCACGCTCAGCCCTCGAATCGTCGCAGAATCCCCGCAGCGGATGGATCAAGGTACTGAACAGGCGGTCTCGCAGGGTCGTAAAGGGTGTGATTCAGCCACCTCGGCCCGTAAATGATCGGAGGATGGCGGAAGCTGTCATAGGCGGTCAAAGGAGGGCTCGCAGGCCGTCCGAAGCCCGGCGTGTCGCACCCGCCTCCATTTGTTTTGACCGAAGTCGTTGAGGTAGGTACGCTCAGACCTTGTGCCTGGGGTGTGCCCTGGTCCTCGTGCGTGCCTTCGAACCGCGCGGGGAGCCGTAAGTGACCACCGCAATCTGCGCCCTTCCCGCCTCGCGGTGGGAGTCTGCAGTATTCGACACACCCGACCGCGTGGGTCGGCGATGTTCCAGGTTAGCTTCACCATCGGCACACAGAAACCGGAGAAGTAGTGCCTACGATCCAGCAGCTGGTCCGGAATGGCCGGCAAGACAAGGTCAAGAAGAACTTGACGCCCGCGCTCGAGAACTCGCCTCAGCGGCGTGGCGTCTGCACGCGCGTGTTCACGACCACCCCGAAGAAGCCGAACTCGGCCCTGCGTAAGGTCGCGCGTGTGCGTTTGACCAGCGGGATCGAGGTCACCGCTTACATTCCGGGTGAGGGACACAACCTGCAGGAGCACTCCATCGTGCTCGTGCGCGGCGGCCGTGTGAAGGACCTGCCCGGTGTTCGCTACAAGATCATCCGCGGTTCCCTCGACACCCAGGGTGTCAAGAACCGCAAGCAGGCCCGCAGCCGCTACGGCGCCAAGAAGGAGAAGTAAGAATGCCTCGTAAGGGCCCCGCCCCGAAGCGCCCGGTCATCATCGACCCGGTCTACAGCTCTCCTCTTGTCACGTCGCTGATCAACAAGGTCCTGATGAACGGCAAGCGCTCCACTGCCGAGCGCATCGTGTACGGCGCCATGGAGGGCCTGCGCGAGAAGACCAGCAATGACCCGGTCATCACGCTGAAGCGCGCGCTGGAGAACATCAAGCCGACCCTCGAGGTCAAGTCCCGCCGTGTCGGTGGTGCGACGTACCAGGTTCCGATCGAGGTCAAGCCCGGTCGCGCCAACACGCTCGCGCTGCGCTGGCTGGTCGGTTACTCCCGCGCCCGTCGCGAGAAGACGATGACCGAGCGTCTGCTCAACGAGCTTCTCGACGCTTCGAACGGCCTCGGTGCGGCCGTCAAGAAGCGCGAGGACACCCACAAGATGGCCGAGTCCAACAAGGCCTTCGCGCACTACCGCTGGTAGTCGCACCCCACATCGAGACCGAGAGAAGACCGAAGCCTTATGGCTACCACTTCACTTGACCTGGCCAGGGTCCGCAACATCGGGATCATGGCTCACATCGACGCGGGTAAGACGACCACCACTGAGCGGATCCTCTTCTACACCGGCGTCAGCTACAAGATCGGTGAAGTCCACGACGGCGCTGCCACCATGGACTGGATGGAGCAGGAGCAGGAGCGTGGCATCACGATCACCTCTGCTGCCACCACCTGTCACTGGCCGCTTGAGGACAACGACTACACGATCAACATCATCGACACCCCCGGGCACGTCGACTTCACCGTTGAGGTAGAGCGCTCGCTGCGCGTCCTCGACGGCGCCGTCACCGTGTTCGACGGCGTTGCGGGTGTCGAGCCGCAGTCCGAGACGGTGTGGCGTCAGGCCGACCGTTACGGCGTGCCGCGCATCTGCTTCGTCAACAAGCTCGACCGGACCGGCGCGGAGTTCCACCGCTGCGTCGACATGATCCGGGACCGCCTCGGCGCGGTGCCGCTGATCATGCAGCTTCCGATCGGTTCCGAGATGGACTTCAAGGGCGTTGTGGACCTGGTCCGCATGAAGGCGCTCGTGTGGTCCGCCGAGGCGGCCAAGGGCGAGATGTACGACGTCGTCGACATCCCGGCCACGCACGTCGAGGCTGCCGAGGAGTACCGCGGCAAGCTGGTCGAGGCCGTCGCTGAGCACGACGACGACATCATGGAGCTGTTCCTGGAGGGCCAGGAGCCCACCGAGGAGCAGCTGTACGCCGCGATCCGCAGCGTCACCATCGCGTCCGGCAAGTCCAACGGCGTCACGGTCACCCCGGTGTTCTGTGGCACCGCGTTCAAGAACAAGGGCGTCCAGCCCCTGCTCGACGCGGTTGTGCGCTACCTGCCGACCCCGCTCGACGTCGAGGCCATCGAAGGCCACGACGTCAAGGACCCCGAGGTCGTCGTCAAGCGCAAGCCGTCCGTGGACGAGCC
Source organism: Streptomyces sp. SID12488 (assembly GCF_010548275.1). Lineage (GTDB taxonomy): Bacteria > Actinomycetota > Actinomycetes > Streptomycetales > Streptomycetaceae > Streptomyces. Next base: position 850,837 of record NZ_JAAGLT010000001.1, on the reverse strand, counting down.
GCTGTCCGCGCTGGCGTTCAAGATCATGAGCGACCCGCACCTGGGCAAGCTCACCTTCGTCCGGGTTTACTCGGGCCGCCTGGAGACCGGCACTGCGGTGCTGAACTCCGTCAAGGGCAAGAAGGAGCGCATCGGCAAGATCTACCGCATGCACGCGAACAAGCGTGAGGAGATCGACGCGGTGGGCGCGGGCGACATCGTCGCCGTGATGGGTCTGAAGCAGACCACGACCGGCGAGACGCTCTGCGATGACAAGAACCCGGTGATCCTGGAGTCCATGGACTTCCCGGCGCCGGTCATCCAGGTCGCCATCGAGCCCAAGTCCAAGGGTGACCAGGAGAAGCTGGGTGTAGCCATCCAGCGTCTCGCGGAGGAGGACCCCTCCTTCCACGTTCACTCGGACGAGGAGACCGGCCAGACCATCCTCGGTGGTATGGGCGAGCTGCACCTCGAGGTGCTGGTCGACCGTATGAAGCGCGAGTTCAAGGTCGAGGCCAACGTCGGCAAGCCGCAGGTCGCGTACCGCGAGACGATCCGCAAGACCGTCGAGCGTCACGACTACACGCACAAGAAGCAGACCGGTGGTACCGGTCAGTTCGCCAAGGTGCAGATCGCGATCGAGCCGATCGTGGACGGCGACGCTTCGTACGAGTTCGTGAACAAGGTCACCGGTGGCCGTATCCCGCGGGAGTACATCCCCTCGGTGGACGCCGGTGCGCAGGAGGCCATGCAGTTCGGCATCCTGGCCGGCTACGAGATGACTGGCGTCCGCGTCATCCTTCTCGACGGCGGCTACCACGAGGTCGACTCCTCCGAACTGGCGTTCAAGATCGCCGGCTCGCAGGCCTTCAAGGAGGCCGCGCGCAAGGCCAGCCCCGTGCTCCTGGAGCCGATGATGGCCGTTGAGGTCACCACGCCCGAGGACTACATGGGTGAAGTCATCGGTGACATCAACTCCCGCCGTGGCCAGATCCAGGCCATGGAGGAGCGTGCCGGTGCCCGCGTCGTGAAGGGCCTCGTGCCCCTCTCGGAGATGTTCGGCTACGTCGGTGACCTCCGCAGCAAGACTTCGGGTCGCGCAAGCTACTCGATGCAGTTCGACTCCTACGCCGAGGTTCCCAGGAACGTCGCCGAGGAGATCATCGCGAAGGCCAAGGGCGAGTAACGCACCCCCTTTACACGCTTTAGGCTTGACCCGACCGCCGGGGGAGACCCGGGAGGGAAATCCCCGGCGGACGGCATCCCAGCAAAGATCACCTGGCGCCGATGAGTAAGGCGTACCAGAACCACTCCGCAGGAGGACCCCAGTGGCGAAGGCAAAGTTCGAGCGGACTAAGCCGCACGTCAACATCGGCACCATCGGTCACATCGACCACGGTAAGACGACCCTCACGGCCGCCATTACCAAGGTGCTGCACGACAAGTTCCCCAACCTGAACGAGGCCTCGGCCTTCGATCAGATTGACAAGGCTCCGGAAGAGCGTCAGCGCGGTATCACGATCTCGATCGCGCACGTCGAGTACCAGACGGAGGGTCGTCACTACGCCCACGTCGACTGCCCGGGTCACGCGGACTACATCAAGAACATGATCACCGGTGCCGCGCAGATGGACGGCGCGATCCTGGTCGTGGCCGCCACCGACGGTCCGATGCCGCAGACCAAGGAGCACGTGCTCCTGGCCCGCCAGGTCGGCGTGCCGTACATCGTCGTCGCCCTGAACAAGGCCGACATGGTGGACGACGAGGAGATCCTGGAGCTCGTCGAGCTCGAGGTTCGTGAGCTCCTCTCCGAGTACGAGTTCCCGGGCGACGACCTTCCGGTCGTCAAGGTCTCGGCGCTCAAGGCGCTCGAGGGCGACGCCGAGTGGGGTCAGTCGGTTCTCGACCTCATGGCCGCCGTCGACGAGGCGATCCCGACCCCCGAGCGTGACGTCGACAAGCCGTTCCTCATGCCCGTCGAGGACGTCTTCACGATCACCGGTCGCGGTACGGTCGTCACCGGCCGTATCGAGCGTGGTGTCCTGAAGGTCAACGAGACCGTTGACATCATCGGCATCAAGCAGGAGAAGACCACCACCACGGTCACCGGCATCGAGATGTTCCGCAAGCTGCTCGACGAGGGCCAGGCGGGCGAGAACGTCGGTCTGCTCCTCCGTGGCATCAAGCGCGAGGACGTCGAGCGCGGCCAGGTCATCATCAAGCCGGGCTCGGTCACCCCGCACACCTCGTTCGAGGCGCAGGCGTACATCCTGTCCAAGGACGAGGGCGGCCGTCACACGCCGTTCTTCAACAACTACCGCCCCCAGTTCTACTTCCGTACCACGGACGTGACCGGTGTCGTTACCCTCCCCGAGGGCACCGAGATGGTCATGCCGGGCGACAACACTGAGATGACCGTCGAGCTCATCCAGCCCATCGCCATGGAAGAGGGCCTGAAGTTCGCTATCCGTGAGGGTGGCCGGACCGTGGGCGCCGGCCAGGTCATCAAGATCAACAAGTAGTTCTTGTTGGCTTGACAGCCTGACCCCGGCAGCTCTCACGAGCTTCCTGAGGAGGCCCGTACGACTTCGGTCGTACGGGCCTCTTCGCTGTGCCCGGGTTTGCCTGGTTGCTGTAACGAAACTATTCGGCGCGCACGACCCGTTCCCCCCGCTGGTCACTCCCCCCACTATTTGTCATGCCACTGACCAAATTCGGGCGGAGGGGTGGGTACGTCATGTCTGGGTCCGTCAGCCGAAGGGCTGTGCTCGGTGCGGGGGCCGGTCTTGCCGCGGTGCCGGTGCTGTCGGGGGTCGCGTGGGCTGGGGAGGGCGCGGTGCGCCGCACGGACTCCGGTGCGTACATCTCGTTCACCGGCGGCGCGTTCGCGGTTGTCGGGGCGCCGGTCGTCGTCAGCGCCGAGGACCACCCCGGAGTCGTACGCGTCGCCGGTGACCTGCGGGACGACATCGAACGCGTCACGGGTGTACGTCCGGCCGCCACCATCGCCCGCGAGGTGATCCTTGTCGGCACGATCGGGCGCAGCCCGCTGATCGACGGTCTGATCCGCGCCGGCAAGCTGGACGTCAGGGGCATCGCCGGCCGCTGGGAGACCTCGCTCCAGGCGGTCGTGGAGCGCCCGATGCCCGGCGTCGACCGGGCGTTCGTCATCGCGGGCAGCGACCCGCGCGGCACGATCTTCGGGGCGTACGACGTCTCGTACGGCATCGGAGTCTCGCCCTGGTACTGGTGGGACGACGTGCCGCCGGTCCACCGGGACGCGGTGTACGTGCTGCCGGGGAGGCATACACAGGGCAGCCCGGCCGTGAAGTACCGGGGCGTCTTCATCAACGACGAGAACCCGGCACTGGGGACCTGGGCCCCTCGCTTCTTCGGCCCCGGAAAGGCGCCGGGTCACCCCGGAGGCTTCAACGCGGCCTTCTTCGAGCGGGTCTTCGAGGTGCTGCTGCGCCTGAAGGCGAACTATCTCTGGCCGGCCGTGTGGGGCAGGGCGTTCGCCGAGGACGACCCGGAGAACCATGCTCGGGCGAAGGCGTACGGCATCGTCATGGGCACGTCCCACGAGGCGCCGATGATGCGGGGCATCGAGGAGTGGAACCGGCACGCGGTACCGGCCGTGCGCGACAGCGCGGGGAACGTGGTTACTCCGGGGCGGGACCCGTACGGGGGCACGGGAGAGTGGTCGTACCGTCGGAACGCGGCGGCCGTCCGGGCCTACTGGCGGGACGGCATCCAGCGGATGGTGGACGAGGACTTCGAGGGCGTCGTCACCCTGGGCATGCGCGGCAACGGCGACACGAGCCTCCCGGACGGCGACGGCATCGAGCTGATGCGGGAGATCATCGGGACGCAGCGCGAAATCATCGCGGAAGTGACCGGCAAACCGGCGCGGGAAACCCCGCAGGTGTGGACCCTCTACAAGGAGGTCCAGCGCTACTGGGACCGGGGGCTGCGGGTGCCCGGCGACGTCACCGTCGTCCTGACCGACGACAACTGGGGCAACATCCGCAAGCACCCGGACCCGGCGGAGCCGGCGAGGAGCGGCGGATACGGCCTGTACTACCACTTCGACTACGTGGGCGTCGGCCGCAACTACAAGTGGGTGGACACCACCAACCTCCAGAACCTCTGGGACCAGCTCCACCAGGCCCACGCGTACGGCAACCACGGCCTGTGGGTGGCGAACGTCGGAGACCTGAAGGGCAACGAACTCCCGGCGGAGTTCTTCCTCGACTACGCCTGGAACCCGACTCGTTGGGATCTGTCCAACCTGGAGGAGTGGGAACGCCGGTACGCCCGCCAGAACTTCGGCGCCGAGCACGCGACGGCGATCGCCTCGATGCTCGCCGAGTACGGGCGGCTGCAGGCCCGCCGCAAGCCCGAGTTGCTCAACCGCCGCATCACACTCGACCCCGCGAAGGACCCGACGAAGGACGAGTCGGCGATCGTGTACGACGACCAGGAGACCCCCTTCGCCTTCGGCCACCGGGAGTTGGAGCGGGCGACGGAGGACTGGCGGAAGCTGGGGAAGGAAGCGGAACGGGTGGGCAGGCGCCTGCCGGCCCGGTCGAAGGACGCGTGGTACGAGCTGGTCGGATACGCGGTGGAAGCGACCGCCAACCTGTACGGCCTGCGCGAGGCCGAGTTCAAGAACCTCCTCTACGCATCGCAGGGGCGGGCGGCGACCAACGACCGGGCGACGGAGGCGGAAGCCGGCCTGGAACGGGACTTCGCGCTCGCCGACCGCTTCAACCACCAGGTGGCGAGCGGCAAGTGGGAGGGCTTCCAGACCCAGCCGCACATCGACTACGGGGACGTGGCACGGTACGGCCCCAACGCGCCCTGGCAGCAGCCGGAGAAGGACAACGTGGCGCTCCCGGATGTGCTGTTCCCGGCGGTGCGGCGCGTGGAGCTGCCGGTGGGCGGGGAGTTGGGGGTGGCGGTCGACGGATCCGAGGACTCGGGGGAGTGGTGGCCGGGGGGATCCTCCGGTCCGGCCGCGCTGCCGGTGTTCAGCCCGTACCAGACGCGGCCCGGCCAGTACGTCGAGGTGTTCAACCGCGGGCGTACGCCCTTCGAGTACCGGGTGGAGTCGTCGGTGCCGTGGCTGGTGGTCGACCGGAGGAGGGGGCGGGTCGAGCAGCAGGTGCGGTTGGCGGTTTCGGTGGACTGGGCGCGGGTGCCGGAGGGGCGTACGGATGCGTTGCTGACGGTGTCGGGTGCGGGGGCGTCGGTCACGGTCGGGTGCGCCGCGGAGAAGCCGTCGCGCAAGCAGCAGCGGGGGCTGCGGGGATTTGTGGAGGCGGGGGGCTATGTGGCGATCGACGCCGACAACTACGCGCGACTGGTGGGGAGTTGGCGGCGGCTGGACCGCATCGGCCGTACGGGAGCGGGGATGACACCGTGGCCGGTGACGGCTCCGCGCCGCACGCCGGGTGGGGCTTCGTCCGCACGCCTGGAGTACGAGGTCGGCCTGCTGGCGGCGGGTGAGGTGACGGTGTGGGCGTATCTGTCGCCGCGCAACCCGACGCTCCCGACGGGCGGGCTGCGCTACGCGGTCTCGTTCGACGGGGCCGAGCCGCAGCAGGTCGACATCCACGCGGTCACGGGTGCGAACGACGGCCTGATGAACAAGCAGTGGGCCCGCCACACGTCCGACAACGTGAACATGACGGCGACCAGGCACACGGTGGCTGCGGCGGGCGTCCACCGGCTGAAGTTCTGGGTGGTCGACCCGACGGTGGTGGTGCAGCGGCTGGTGATCGACACGGGCGGGCTGACACCGACGTATCTGGGGCCGCTGGAGAGCCGGCGCGTTCGCTGAGCACGAGCAGGCAGGAAACACACCGAGTGAGGGGACCGTACATGAACGTCTTCCGCATGCCCGTTTCCGCCGTGGCGCTGGCGGGGGTGGCGCTCCTGATCACCGGCGCGGGTGCGCAGCCGGCGTCGGCGCACCCGAAGCCCGTCCCGCTGCGGACACTGGCGGCCGGTACCGGCGTACGCATCGGTACCGCCGTGGACATGGCGGCGCTGGCCGACGACACGATGTACCGCAGAACGACCGCACGGGAGTTCAACTCGGTGACGGCCGAGAACGTCATGAAGTGGGAGTCGGTGGAGCCGACCCGGGGGACGTACGAGTGGGGGCCGGCGGACGACCTGGTCCGCTTCGCACGGGCGCACGGGCAGGCGGTACGGGGACACACGCTGGTGTGGCACAACCAGTTGCCGGGATGGCTGACGGCGGGGGTGGCGGACGGCTCGATAGGGGCGGAGGAGTTGCGGGGGATACTGCGGGACCACATCACTGCCGAGGTGAAGCGGTACAAGGGCCGGATTTACCAGTGGGATGTGGTGAACGAGGTCTTCGAGGACGACGGCTCGTTCCGGAACTCCATCTGGCTGCGTGAGCTGGGCCCGTCGTACATCGAGGACGCCTTCCGCTGGGCCCACGCGGCCGACCCGAAGGCCAGGCTGTTCCTGAACGACTACAACGTCGAGGGCGTCAACGCGAAGTCGACCGCCTACTACGACCTGGCGAAGCGGCTGCGGGCGCAACGGGTCCCGGTCCAGGGCTTCGGCATCCAGGGGCACCTGGCCATCCAGTACGGCTTCCCGGGCCAGGTCGCCGAGAACCTCGCCCGCTTCGAGAAGCTGGGCATGCAGACGGCGTTCACCGAGGTCGACGTACGCATGATCCTGCCGGTGGAGGAAGGGAAGCTGGCGGCGCAGGCGACGTACTTCCGGGGGCTGCTGGACGCGTGCGTCCAGGCGCGACGCTGCACTTCGTTCACGGTGTGGGGCTTCAGCGACAAGTACTCGTGGGTGCCTGGGGTCTTCGGCGGGCAGGGGGCGGCGACGCTCATGGACGAGGAGTTCGGGCGGAAGCCGGCGTTCGCGGCGGTGGGTGAGGGGCTGAGGGAGGGGGCCTGACGGTTTCGACAGGATGCCGGGGATGCCGGGGACTCGTACCCGATCCCGGTGTCAGGGTCAGAGGAAGTGCCCGCTGGCCAGGTAGGGAGCCGGGGCAGGCATGTCACGGACGGCGATGTAGCCCTCCTGGCCGATGTCGAGACGGGCGGCGAGGCCGACGTCGACCGCCCACTGGTTCGGCGTGGTGATGCAGTTGACGAGGGTCCGCCCACGCGCTGAGGCCAGGGCCTCCCACAGCAGGCTCTGCGCGGTCTCGGGGCGCGCGGCGGCGAGCAGGGATGCTCGTCCCCGGTCGTCGATGTAGACGTACCCGGGTTTCTCGCGGTCCTCGGACACGACCAGTCGCAAGGTGTCGAGCATGTAGAAGTGGTCGGGGCCGTGGCCCGCGCCCCGGAGGTCCCGGTCCAGCCGGTCCATCCACTCGAAGTCGTCAGCCCGGCCCTCCCTGAGGCCGCCGATCGCGGGGAGCGTGGACCGGTCGACGGTGCCCGTCATCCGCATCTGGGGGTGCAGGGAGAAGCCCGCGAGCCGGTAGCGGCGGGTGGCGCCGGGGTGGACGCTGGACGAGAAGATGCCGGGGCGCCCGGCGGCGTGGGCGAGGGCGGCGTCGATCAGGCGCTTGCCGAGGCCCTGTCCCTGGTGGCTGGGCAGGACGCCGTAGGTCGCGAGGAACCAGAGGCCGTCGCGGTTCTGCGAGATGGCGAACCCGACTGTCCGGTCGGACCGGTCGGACCGGTCCGATCCCGTCTCCTTCTCCACGGCGACCCAGCAACCATCCGGATCCACGCCCAGGAAGAAGCGCATCCGGTCGATCCACCGCTTCGAGGTGATCGCCGAACGCGGCTCGGCCTCGGGATCACTCACCCGCCTGGTACTGCTCTCCGCCTCGAAGAAGGTCACGGCGGAAGCCCGTTCCGCTGATGGGAGATCGGCTTCTTCCATCGGCCTGACCGATACGGAGTCCATTCGGGCAGGGTAGGTAACGGCCGGGCCGGGCCGCATCAGGGTTTCGCGCCTCCCGCTCCCCTCCACCCCTCATCCCACCCCGCACTCCGCCCAGACCGTCTTCCGAGGGCGCGGCCCCAGCCACACGCCCCACCGGTCCGCCAGCGCCTCGACGATCACCAGCCCCCGCCCCGACTCGCTGTCCGGCGCCGACTCCCGCACCCCCGGCAGCAGGTCGTCCCGGGTGTCCGTCACCTCGATGCGGAGGGTGGCGCCGATGACGTACAGCATGAGCCTGAAATCGCGGCCCGGTACGCGCCCGTGGGTCACCACGTTCGCCGCGAGTTCCGCGACGAGGTGCTCCGCGGGGTCCAACGGGAGTCCCCAGTCGCACAGTTGCTGGACGGCGAGCTGACGGGCCTGCCGGGCTCCACGGGGCGTGGGCGGCAGCAGGGCGCTGAAGTTGCGGATGTGGCCGGGGTGTTGGGTCCGGTGATCGGCGGTTTCCTGATTCATGTCACTCAGCGTGGCTGAACATGCTTGCCTTGACGTGCGGTGACGCCTGTGCGTATCCGCGCTGTCCGGTTCTTGTCTCGCTCTGTCTCGGCTGTCTCGGATGACGTGCGGGTACGGGTGCGCGTTGGAGGTGGGTGGGCATGAGCAACGAAAACGAAGGTAACCAGGGTGTGGACGAGTCCGGCTGGGATCTCGAACCCGGCGACGAGAGTGCGCCGTTGATCGAGGCGGTCGGGCGACTCGTCAGGTTCTGCCGTGAGCAGGCCGGGATGAGGGTGGCCGACTTCGCCCAAGTCATGGGGTACGGCGAGGACATGATCCGCAAGATCGAGCGCGGGGCGCGGATCCCGAGGGTGGAGTTCCTGGACCGGGCCGACGATGTTCTGAACGCGCATGGGCACCTGCGGGCGTTCATGGAGGACGTGGAGAGGGCTCAGTACCCGAAGAAGGTGCGTGAGCTGAAGGAATTGGAGGACCGGGCCGTTGAGATGCTGCTGTACAGCAACCACAACGTCCACGGGTTGTTGCAGACGCGGGAGTTTGCGCAGGCGCTGCTCGCCACTTGGCGGCCCAAGCTCTCGGTCGAGGGCCTGGACGGGGCTGTCGCCGGGCGCATGGCTCGGCAGGCCGTCTTCCAGCGGGAGCCCGCTGCAGAACTCAGTTTCGTCCAGGAACAGGTGACTCTTGAACGCCCGATCGGCGGGACAATGGTGCTGCGCCGACAGCTCGAACACCTGCTGGAGATCGCCCAATTGCCGAACGTCGAGTTCCAGGTGATGCCGACGGCACGCGCGGATCACCCGGGAACAAGCGGTCGTATCCAGGTGCTGAAATTCGGGGACGGGACGGGAGCCGGGCGCACCGACGACGAGTTCGGAGGACGGCCGGTCTCCAGCCCGAGGCAGCTCCAGATCCTCGAACTGCGGTATGGCATCATCCGGACTCAGGCGCTCTCCCCGGGGGAGTCGCTGGCCTTCATCGAGCAAGCGCTGGGAGCACTATGAGCGCCACGGAACTCAACTGGTTCAAGAGCAGTTACAGCGACAGCAGCAACCCCAGTGACTGCGTCGAGATAGCCACAGCCCCCGGTGCCGTCCACATCCGCGACTCCAAAGCCACCCAGGGCCCCCGCCTCACCCTCGCCCCCACCACCTGGGCCGAGTTCATCTCGTACGCTTCCGGCAGTTGATCGAGTAACTGCCAGAAGAAGGTGTGCATGAACGCAGGTATACGGGGCCGAAGACGTACCGTCGCAGTGATCGCGACAGCCGGAGCCCTCGCGCTCTCGGTGCTCAACGCGCCGGCCGCGCAGGCGACGGACACGGGCATCGTCGTGACGGACCTCGTCATCAACGACAACAAGCCGATCGTTGTCGGCACTTCGAGGGTGGTGGAACCGCCCGTCAGCCTCTACGTGACCCTGCCTGCCGGGTACAGCACGGCCGATCCGTTCCGCTGGGACGTGTCCCCCTTCCTTTACCGGGGAAGCCTGGCCAACTATGGGCACAACTACGTGGGGCTGGGCAGTCTCACCTGCTACGAGCTCAGCTCCCGGAAGGCCCGTTGTGAGGGTCACCTCCGTATCGATCCCGATCCGACGCACTACGAAGTCGACTCCAACAGCGACGCCACAAAGTGGAAGATCGCCTTGCACCTCATGCTGTTCAAGGCCAATGGCAACCTCCAGGCCGAGGAGCGTGAGTCGAGGCCGGGAACCGTTCCCCTCCGACGCGCCGCGAATCTCACAGTCGCCGACGCCACCCCCGAGCCGGTCGCCAAGGGCAAGAAGATCACCGTCGCCGGCAAGCTCACCCGGGCGAACTGGACCACCCACAAGAACGGCCCCTACGCCGGCGCCAGCGTGAGACTCCAGTTCCGCGCCAAGGGCGCGTCCGCCTTCAAGACGCTCAAGTGGGTCACCACCAACAGCGCGGGTGCCCTCCGCACCCAGGTCACGGCCTCCACCGACGGGGACTTCCGGTGGATGTTCTACGGCAACGCCGTGACCGGCACCGCGACCAGCGGCCAGGACTACATCGACGTGCGCTGACCGTCGTACGACGTCACCGAGGTCGTACGCAACCGTCCGGTCAGTGAGTGAGCCGTGCTCCCAGCAGGGGCAGCAAACGCTCCCGCAGTAGTCGCCGGGCCGGGTCCCAGGACGGCCACAGGAGTTTGTGGTGGGTGCCGTCCGTCATGACCACCTCCAGACCGGAGGTGGTCACCCCGCCGTGCAGGCGCGCCGCGCCCATCCCCGCGAACGAGATCACCTTGTTCGTGGGATGGGCGGCCAGGACGGTCTCCGCGTCGTGGGCGATGAGCCGGTACGGGTCCCGTGTGGTCAGACCGGAGCCTCCGGAGTTCACCAGTGTCGTCAGCAGACCGCTGCGGATGCGCAGCAGGCCCTCGGGGAGCAGCCACAGCTCGCCGTGGATCCAGTCCAGCCAGCCGGTCGTACAGGTACTGGTCAGCAGGCGGGCCTGTACCAGGCGTACGCGGGACGCGCGGGCCACCGATTGCGTCAGCAGCGCGCTCCACGCGTCGAGGGACGAGACCCGGTGGCGTTCTCCGACAGGCTCGGCCGCCGAGAGGAAGAAGACTCGCGCCCGGCCGGCTCCGTGCAGTTCCACGGTGAGCTGGACCTGCCGGGACGGGGACTCGATTTGTACGGCCAGGGCGCCCGCGTCCCGTGACCAGAGGACGTCCGAGACCTGCAGGCCCTCCGCCCGCCAGGCCCGTATGTGCGATTCCAGGCGGGCTGCCGCCTCGTTCAGGTCCATGTCGTGCGTCACACCGGAATCATGGCCGATGCCGCCGACCGGGGGACACGCGCCGTGCGCGTTTGACCTTCGTCACCCTGGGGGTATTCTCTCCGGCTCGATTGGCGGAGGCGCTGCCCCGTATGGCAGACTGTCCGAGTTGCTCGGTCGAGTTGTCGATGCTGCGCGCCTCCCGCCGGGAGGACCGAAAGCGAGTCCCACAGTACTCGTCGCCCAATCTGTCGTAAGGCAGCGCTGGGGCGGACGTACGGGAATCTTTCGGGAAGCGTCAGTGCGGCACCGGCCAGGCGCCCGGTGGGTTCGCGTCAGGAGAATTTGACGCAGTCGCCCCCGGCCCGCGGTTCCGGAAGGGCCGTGCTTCCCGTGCAGGGACGTCTCATATGGGACATCTGTGTCGGTGAGAGCGCGACACACCCGACCGCGTGGGTCGGACAAGCAGGACGACGAAGTGAGTACGGAACACCGGGTTCCAGAGCGTACGAAGAGACAGGACTACTGAGTAGCCATGGCGGGACAGAAGATCCGCATCCGGCTCAAGGCCTACGACCACGAGGTCATCGATTCCTCGGCGAAGAAGATCGTCGAGACGGTGACACGCACTGGTGCGTCGGTCGCGGGCCCGGTGCCGCTGCCCACTGAGAAGAACGTGTACTGCGTCATCAAGTCCCCGCACAAGTACAAGGACTCGCGGGAGCACTTCGAGATGCGCACGCACAAGCGCCTGATCGACATTCTCGACCCGACGCCCAAGACCGTTGACTCTTTGATGCGACTCGACCTCCCGGCCGGTGTCGACATCGAGATCAAGCTCTAGGGGACGGTGATCTGAGAATGGCTAAGCAGATCAAGGGCATCCTGGGCGAGAAGCTCGGCATGACGCAGGTGTGGGACGAGAACAACCGTGTTGTTCCCGTCACCGTCGTCAAGGCCGGTCCGAACGTCGTGACCCAGGTCCGTACGAATGACTCCGACGGCTACGAGTCGGTCCAGATCGCCTTCGGCGAGATTGACCCTCGCAAGGTGAACAAGCCCCTCAAGGGTCACTTCGCCAAGGCTGACGTCACCCCCCGCCGCCACCTCGTCGAGATCCGTACCGCTGGTGCCAGCGAGTACACCCTCGGCCAGGAGATCACCGCCGAGACCTTCGAGGCCGGCGTCAAGGTGGATGTGACCGGCAACAGCAAGGGCAAGGGCTTCGCCGGTGTCATGAAGCGTCACAACTTCCATGGTCTCGGCGCCGGCCACGGTGTCCAGCGCAAGCACCGCTCTCCCGGCTCCATCGGTGGCTGTGCCACCCCTGGCCGTGTCTTCAAGGGCATGCGCATGGCGGGCCGCATGGGTAACGAGCGGGTCACCACCCAGAACCTGACCGTCCACGCCGTTGACGCGGAGAAGGGTCTGCTGCTCATCAAGGGCGCGATTCCTGGTCCGAACGGCGGCCTCGTCCTGGTCCGCACCGCGGCCAAGGGGGCCTGAGGTACCGATGAGCACTGTTGACATCCTTTCGCCCGCTGGCGAGACAACCGGAAGCGTCGAGCTCCCCGCGGAGATCTTCGGCGTAGAGAAGATCAGCATCCCGCTGCTTCACCAGGTCGTCGTCGCACAGCTGGCCGCTGCCCGTCAGGGCACGCACAAGACCAAGACCCGCGCCGAGGTCCGTGGTGGCGGTAGGAAGCCCTACCGTCAGAAGGGCACCGGCCGCGCCCGTCAGGGTTCGACCCGTGCGCCGCAGTTCGCAGGCGGTGGCGTCGTCCACGGCCCGCAGCCGCGTGACTACTCGCAGCGGACCCCGAAGAAGATGAAGGCCGCGGCCCTGCGCCACGCCCTCACCGACCGGGCCCGCAACGCTCGAATCCACGTCATCACCGGCGTGATCGAGGGCGACACGCCTTCCACCAAGGCCGCGAAGAGCTTCCTCGGCAAGGTCAGCGAGCGCAAGAACGTGCTCCTGGTCATCGAGCGCTCCGACGAGGCCGGGCTGCTTTCTGCCCGCAACCTGCCCCAGGTGCACATCCTGGACCCGGGCCAGCTGAACACGTACGACGTTCTCGTCTCGGACGACGTGGTCTTCACCCAGGCCGCTTTCGAGTCCTTCGTGTCCGGCCCCAAGGCCACTGACACCGAAGGGAGCGAGGTCTGATGGCGATCCGTCACCCCGCCATTGCCTCCAAGGCGGCCAAGGCCGCCAAGGCCGCGCGCGTCGCCAAGGCGAAGCGTCACGAGGCCGAAGGCAAGAACACCGTCGTCACGCCGGTCAGCAAGTCGTACACGGACCCCCGTGACGTCCTGCTGAAGCCGGTCGTGTCCGAGAAGAGCTACGCGCTCATCGACGAGAACAAGTACACGTTCATCGTCGCTCCCGGCACCAACAAGACCCAGATCAAGCAGGCCGTCCAGGCGGTCTTCTCGGTCAAGGTCACCGGGGTCAACACGATCAACCGCATCGGCAAGCGCAAGCGCACCAAGAGCGGTTTCGGTAAGCGTGCTGACACCAAGCGCGCGATCGTGACCCTCGCCGAGGGCGACCGTATCGACATCTTCGGCGGTCCGGCCGCGTAAGCGGGTCGGATCGTCCGATATCGGACGAGGACTGAGAAATGGGAATCCGCAAGTACAAGCCGACTACGCCGGGCCGCCGTGGCTCCAGCGTCGCCGACTTCGTCGAGGTCACGCGGTCCACGCCGGAGAAGTCGCTGGTTCGCCCCCTGCACAGCAAGGGCGGCCGTAACAATTCCGGTCGTGTGACCGTTCGCCACCAGGGTGGCGGACACAAGCGCGCCTACCGCGTCATCGACTTCCGTCGCCATGACAAGGACGGCGTGCCGGCGAAGGTCGCGCACATCGAGTACGACCCCAACCGCACCGCGCGCATCGCGCTGCTGCACTACGCGGACGGCGAGAAGCGCTACATCATCGCGCCCCGCAACCTGTCGCAGGGTGACCGCGTCGAGAACGGTCCCGGGGCCGACATCAAGCCGGGCAACAACCTGGCGCTCCGCAACATCCCGGTCGGTACCACGATCCACGCGATCGAGATCCGACCCGGTGGCGGCGCCAAGTTCGCCCGCTCCGCCGGTGCCTCGGTGCAGCTGCTGGCGAAGGAGGGCACGATGGCCCACCTTCGTATGCCCTCCGGCGAGATCCGTCTGGTCGATCAGCGCTGCCGCGCCACGGTCGGCGAGGTCGGCAACGCCGAGCAGAGCAACATCAACTGGGGCAAGGCCGGCCGTAAGCGCTGGCTGGGCGTCCGCCCGACCGTCCGCGGTGTGGCGATGAACCCGGTTGACCACCCGCACGGTGGTGGTGAAGGCAAGACCTCCGGTGGACGTCACCCGGTCTCGCCGTGGGGTCAGAAGGAGGGTCGTACTCGTTCGCCGAAGAAGGCTTCGAACAAGTACATCGTCCGCCGCCGCAAGACGAACAAGAAGCGCTAGGAGCGGGTTTAGATGCCGCGCAGTCTCAAGAAGGGGCCCTTCGTCGACGACCACCTCATCAAGAAGGTGGACGTACAGAACGAAGCCGGTTCCAAGAACGTCATCAAGACCTGGTCCCGTCGCTCGATGATCATCCCGGCCATGCTGGGCCACACGATCGCGGTGCACAACGGCAAGACCCACATCCCGGTGTTTGTCACCGAGTCGATGGTCGGCCACAAGCTCGGCGAGTTCTCGCCGACGCGCACCTTCCGGGGTCACGTCAAGGACGACCGGAAGTCGAAGCGCCGCTAACGCGGGGTGGAATCGACCATGACAGACACTGGAAGGACAACCATGGAAGCCAGGGCCCAGGCGCGGTACATCCGCGTTACGCCCATGAAGGCCCGCCGCGTGGTGGACCTTATCCGTGGCATGGATGCCACGGAGGCTCAGGCGGTCCTGCGTTTCGCCGCGCAGGCCGCGAGCGTGCCGGTCGGCAAGGTGCTTGACAGCGCCATCGCCAACGCCGCGCACAACTACGACCACACCGACGCCGGCAGCCTCGTCATCACTGAGGCGTACGTCGACGAGGGTCCGACCCTGAAGCGGTTCCGTCCGCGTGCCCAGGGCCGCGCCTACCGGATCCGCAAGCGGACCAGCCACATCACCGTGGTCGTCAGCAGCAAGGAAGGAACCCGGTAATGGGCCAGAAGGTTAACCCGCATGGGTTCCGGCTCGGCATCACCACGGACTTCAAGTCCCGGTGGTACGCCGACAAGCTGTACAAGGACTACGTCGGTGAAGACGTCGCCATCCGTCGGATGATGACGTCCGGCATGGAGCGCGCCGGCATCTCGAAGGTTGAGATCGAGCGCACCCGTGACCGCGTCCGCGTCGACATCCACACCGCGCGTCCGGGCATCGTCATCGGCCGCCGTGGCGCCGAGGCCGACCGTATCCGCGGCGACCTGGAGAAGCTGACCAAGAAGCAGGTCCAGCTCAACATCCTCGAGGTCAAGAACCCCGAGCTCGATGCTCAGCTGGTCGCTCAGGCCGTCGCCGAGCAGCTGTCCTCCCGCGTCTCCTTCCGTCGCGCCATGCGTAAGAGCATGCAGTCGACGATGAAGGCCGGCGCCAAGGGCATCAAGATCCAGTGTGGTGGCCGTCTCGGCGGCGCCGAGATGTCCCGCTCGGAGTTCTACCGCGAGGGCCGTGTGCCCCTGCACACGCTCCGCGCGAACGTGGACTACGGCTTCTTCGAGGCCAAGACGACCTTCGGCCGTATCGGTGTGAAGGTCTGGATCTACAAGGGCGACGTCAAGAACATCGCCGAGGTCCGCGCCGACAACGCCGCTGCCCGTGCGGGTAACCGCCCGGCGCGTGGCGGTGCCGGTGGCGCCGCCGACCGTCCGGCCCGTGGTGGTGGCCGTGGTGGCGAGCGTGGCGGCCGCGGCCGCAAGCCGCAGCAGGCTCCCGCTGCCGAGGCCCCCAAGGCCGAGGCTCCGGCGGCTGCCGCTCCGGCTGCTGAAAGCACCGGAACGGAGGCCTGACCGAAATGCTGATCCCCCGTAGGGTCAAGCACCGCAAGCAGCACCACCCGAAGCGCCGTGGCATGGCCAAGGGCGGTACGGCGGTCTCGTTCGGCGAGTACGGCATTCAGGCCGTCACGCCGGCATACGTGACCAACCGCCAGATCGAGGCGGCCCGTATCGCGATGACCCGCCACATCAAGCGTGGCGGCAAGGTCTGGATCAACATCTATCCGGACCGCCCGCTCACCAAGAAGCCTGCCGAGACCCGCATGGGTTCCGGTAAGGGTTCCCCTGAGTGGTGGATCGCGAACGTGCACCCGGGTCGGGTCATGTTCGAACTGTCCTACCCCAACGAGAAGATCGCCCGTGAGGCCCTCACTCGCGCAGCCCACAAGCTGCCGATGAAGTGCCGGATCGTCAAGCGCGAGGCAGGTGAAGCGTGATGTCGGCCGGTACCAAGGCGTCCGAGCTGCGCGAACTGGGTGACGAGGAGCTTCTCAACAAGCTCCGCGAAGCCAAGGAAGAGCTGTTCAACCTCCGCTTCCAGGCGGCGACGGGTCAGCTCGAGAACCACGGTCGGCTCAAGGCCGTCCGTAAGGACATCGCGCGGATCTACACCCTGATGCGTGAGCGCGAGCTGGGCATCGAGACGGTGGAGAGCGCCTGATGAGCGAGAGCAACGTGACTGAGCAGAGCAGCACCGAAGCCCGTGGCTTCCGCAAGACCCGTGAGGGTCTCGTCGTCAGCGACAAGATGGACAAGACCGTCGTCGTCGCTGTCGAGGACCGCGTGAAGCACGCGCTGTACGGCAAGGTCATCCGCCGTACGAACAAGCTCAAGGCTCACGACGAGCAGAACGCCGCCGGCGTCGGCGACCGTGTCATCATCATGGAGACTCGGCCGCTGTCCGCCTCGAAGCGGTGGCGCATCGTCGAGATCCTCGAGAAGGCCAAGTAGTCCCTGCGGGGTTTTGAACCCGTAGACAGACTCGCCGCTCCGGCGGGAGATCCGTAAGGCGACTTACGGACCTCCCACCGGAACCGGCCGGGCTGCGTGAGTCACTTACGCAGCCCGCCGGGCGGCCCAAGTAATTCCTGCGGGGGCTACCCGCAGGGCAGTTCCGCCAGGCTCCGGTACGGGGTTGTACAGACAACCCCGTATTGGGGAACCGGCAGACAATCAGGAGATAGACGTGATCCAGCAGGAGTCGCGACTGCGTGTCGCCGACAACACTGGTGCGAAGGAAATCCTTTGCATCCGTGTCCTCGGTGGCTCCGGTCGCCGCTACGCGGGCATCGGCGACGTCATCGTCGCCACCGTCAAGGACGCGATCCCCGGTGGCAACGTGAAGAAGGGTGACGTCATCAAGGCCGTCATCGTTCGCACCGTCAAGGAGCGCCGCCGTCCCGACGGCTCGTACATCCGCTTCGACGAGAACGCCGCTGTCGTTCTTAAGAACGACGGCGACCCTCGTGGCACCCGTATCTTCGGCCCGGTGGGCCGGGAGCTGCGCGAGAAGAAGTTCATGAAGATCATCTCGCTCGCGCCGGAGGTGCTGTAAGCATGAAGATCAAGAAGGGCGACCTGGTTCAGGTCATCACCGGTAAGGACAGGGGCAAGCAGGGCAAGGTCATCGCGGCCTTCCCCCGTGAGGACCGCGTCCTGGTCGAGGGTGTCAACCGGGTCAAGAAGCACACCAAGGCCGGCCCGACCGCAAAGGGTTCGCAGGCCGGCGGCATCGTCACGACCGAGGCGCCCGTCCACGTCTCCAACGTCCAGCTGGTCGTTGAGAAGGACGGCAACAAGGTTGTCACGCGTGTCGGTTACCGCTTCGACGACGAGGGCAACAAGATCCGCGTTGCCAAGCGGACGGGTGAGGACATCTGATGACTACCACCACGACTCCGCGTCTCAAGACGAAGTACCGCGAGGAGATCGCGGGCAAGCTGCGTGAGGAGTTCTCCTACGAGAACGTCATGCAGATCCCCGGTCTCGTCAAGATCGTGGTCAACATGGGTGTCGGCGACGCCGCCCGTGACTCGAAGCTCATGGACGGTGCCGTCCGTGACCTGACCACCATCACGGGTCAGAAGCCGGCCGTCACCAAGGCCCGTAAGTCCATCGCGCAGTTCAAGCTGCGCGAGGGCCAGCCGATCGGTGCCCACGTCACGCTTCGTGGCGACCGCATGTGGGAGTTCCTGGACCGCACCCTGTCGCTCGCGCTGCCGCGCATCCGCGACTTCCGTGGTCTGTCTCCCAAGCAGTTCGACGGCCGTGGCAACTACACCTTCGGTCTCACCGAGCAGGTCATGTTCCACGAGATCGACCAGGACAAGATCGACCGCACCCGGGGTATGGACATCACCGTGGTGACCACGGCGACCAACGACGCTGAGGGCCGCGCGCTCCTCCGTCACCTCGGCTTCCCCTTCAAGGAGGCGTAAGCGAGATGGCGAAGAAGGCTCTGATTGCCAAGGCTGCTCGTAAGCCCAAGTTCGGCGTACGTGGTTACACGCGCTGCCAGCGCTGTGGCCGTCCGCACTCCGTGTACCGCAAGTTCGGCCTGTGCCGCGTCTGCCTTCGTGAGATGGCTCACCGTGGCGAGCTGCCGGGCGTGACCAAGAGCTCCTGGTAATCCCGCTTTTTAGGGATTCCCGAAGCTCTCGGTAAGCAAATGGGTTGGTCAGGTGCCCATCCCTCCATGGCTTAGGCTAGGAGGGTTGGGCGCCTGATTGCCGCCCGTACGACTTACTACGCCGTAGGTCCCCCGCACCGCACCCGTCCCGCCACTGAGTGAGTGGGGAGAGGGATGGCGCATCCAGGAAACCCCGGCGAGAGAGGCCGAAGGCCAATTCATGACCATGACTGATCCGATCGCGGACATGCTGACTCGTCTGCGTAACGCGAACTCGGCGTACCACGACGATGTCGCGATGCCGCACAGCAAGATCAAGTCGCACATCGCGGAGATCCTCCAGCAGGAGGGCTTCATCACCGGCTGGAAGGTCGAGGACGCCGAAGTCGGCAAGAAGCTCGTCCTCGAGCTGAAGTTCGGCCCGAACCGTGAGCGCTCCATCGCGGGCATCAAGCGGATCTCGAAGCCGGGTCTGCGTGTGTACGCGAAGTCCACCTCCCTGCCCAAGGTGCTCGGTGGCCTCGGCGTGGCGATCATCTCCACGTCGCACGGTCTCCTCACTGGACAGCAGGCCGGCAAGAAGGGCGTAGGCGGAGAAGTCCTCGCCTACGTCTGGTAGAAGGGAACGGAGGAAACAGCTATGTCGCGTATTGGCAAGCTCCCCATCACGGTTCCCGCCGGCGTGGACGTCACCATCGACGGCCGTACGGTTTCGGTGAAGGGCCCCAAGGGCTCTCTCTCCCACACCGTCGCTGCGCCGATCGACATCGCCAAGGGTGAGGACGGCGTTCTCAACGTCACCCGCCCCAACGACGAGCGTCAGAACAAGGCCCTGCACGGCCTGTCCCGCACGCTGGTGGCGAACATGATCACCGGCGTAACCGCGGGTTACGTGAAGAAGCTCGAGATCAGCGGTGTCGGTTACCGCGTGGCGGCGAAGGGCTCGAACCTCGAGTTCGCGCTCGGCTACAGCCACCCGATCACCGTCGAAGCGCCCGAGGGCATCAGCTTCAAGGTCGAGAACCCGACGCGGTTCTCGGTCGAGGGCATCGACAAGCAGAAGGTCGGCGAGGTTGCGGCCAACATCCGCAAGCTGCGCAAGCCTGACCCGTACAAGGCCAAGGGCGTCAAGTACGAGGGCGAAGTCATCCGGCGCAAGGTCGGAAAGGCGGGTAAGTAAGCCATGGCATACGGTACGAAGATCGCTAAGGGCGACGCTTACAAGCGTGCTGCCATCAAGCGTCGTCACATCCGGATCCGTAAGAAGGTCAACGGAACGGGTGAGCGTCCCCGCCTGGTGGTAACCCGCTCGAACCGCCACATCGTGGCCCAGGTCATCGACGACATCAAGGGTCACACCCTGGCGTCGGCTTCGACCCTGGACGCCTCGATCCGCGGTAACGAGGGCGAAGACAAGTCGGCGCAGGCCGGCAAGGTCGGCGCACTCGTGGCCGAGCGCGCCAAGGCCGCCGGTGTCGAGTCCGTCGTGTTCGACCGTGGTGGCAGCCGGTACGCCGGGCGTATCGCCGCCCTGGCCGACGCCGCCCGCGAAGCCGGGCTCAAGTTCTGAGCCGCCCGTCGCGCTCGCGACTTAACCGTCGCAGCGCAGCGTAGCTAGCGGAAAAAGAGAGAGGTAATCCAATGGCTGGACCCCAGCGCCGCGGAAGCGGTGCCGGTGGCGGCGAGCGGCGGGACCGGAAGGGCCGTGACGGCGGCGCTGCTGCCGCCGAGAAGACCGCGTACGTTGAGCGCGTTGTCGCGATCAACCGCGTCGCCAAGGTTGTGAAGGGTGGTCGTCGCTTCAGCTTCACTGCGCTCGTCGTAGTGGGCGATGGCGATGGCACCGTCGGTGTCGGTTACGGCAAGGCCAAGGAGGTGCCGGCCGCGATCGCCAAGGGTGTTGAAGAGGCCAAGAAGCACTTCTTCAAGGTCCCCCGTATCCAGGGCACCATCCCGCACCCGATCACGGGCGAGAAGGCCGCGGGCGTCGTCCTGCTCAAGCCTGCTTCCCCCGGTACCGGCGTTATCGCCGGTGGCCCGGTGCGTGCTGTCCTGGAGTGCGCCGGCGTTCACGACATCCTGTCGAAGTCGCTCGGCTCGTCCAACGCGATCAACATCGTGCACGCGACCGTGGCGGCCCTCAAGGGCCTGCAGCGTCCCGAGGAGATCGCGGCTCGCCGTGGTCTGCCCCTCGAGGACGTCGCCCCCGCGGCTCTGCTCCGTGCGCGTGCGGGAGCGGGTGCGTAATGGCTCGCCTCAAGGTCACGCAGACGAAGTCGTACATCGGCAGCAAGCAGAACCACCGTGACACCCTGCGCTCCCTTGGTCTCAAGGGCATCAACACGCAGGTCGTCAAGGAGGACCGCCCCGAGTTCCGCGGAATGGTTCACACCGTCCGCCACCTCGTGACGGTTGAGGAGGTCGACTGATCATGGCGGAAAACAGCCCGCTCAAGATCCACAACCTCCGTCCTGCCCCGGGCGCCAAGACCGCCAAGACCCGTGTGGGTCGTGGTGAGGCGTCGAAGGGTAAGACGGCTGGACGTGGTACCAAGGGCACGAAGGCCCGTTACCAGGTTCCGGCGCGTTTCGAGGGTGGCCAGATGCCCCTCCACATGCGTCTCCCGAAGCTCAAGGGCTTCCGGAACCCGTTCAAGACCGAGTACCAGGTCGTGAACCTCGACAAGCTGGGCGCCCTGTACCCGGAGGGTGGCGAAGTCACCGTCGAGGGGCTCGTCGCCAACGGTGCGGTTCGCAAGAACAGCCTCGTCAAGGTCCTCGGCCAGGGCGAGATCTCCGTGGCGCTGCAGGTGACGGTTGACGCCGTCTCCGGCTCCGCCAAGGAGAAGATCACCGCCGCCGGCGGTACCGTCACCGAGTTGCTCTGAACACCACAGGCGTCTCGATGACTTGAGCGATCCCTACCGGGGATACCCCACAAATGGGGTATCCCCGGTTGGTCGTTCCTAGGAGCCATGGTCGCCGGTAAGGTGGCCAGCACTGTCAAGTTGAGTCCGCTGTGTTCATGAGGAACTCCGGACCCCTCTCGGCTGTTAGTTATCTGTCAACGTATTCGTCGAACCTCAAAACCGTCACCTCTACGCAGTAGCGCGGGGGTCGCAGGAGGCACCGTGCTCACCGCGTTCGCCCGGGCGTTCAAGACGCCCGACCTGCGCAAGAAGCTGCTCTTCACGCTCGGCATCATCGTGGTCTATCGGGTGGGCACGCACATCCCGATCCCAGGTGTCGACTATCAGAACGTCCAGACGTGTATCGACTCCGTCTCGAAGAGCGGAAGCCAGGGCCTGTTCGGTCTGGTGAACATGTTCAGCGGCGGGGCGCTGCTGCAGATCACGATCTTCGCGCTGGGCATCATGCCGTACATCACGGCGAGCATCATCCTGCAGCTGCTGACGGTGGTGATCCCGCGGCTGGAAGCCCTCAAGAAGGAGGGCCAGGCGGGCACAGCGAAGATCACGCAGTACACCCGTTACCTGACTGTGGCTCTCGCCATCCTCCAGGGCACCGGCCTGGTCGCCACCGCGCGCAGCGGCGCGCTCTTCAGCGGCTGCACCGTCGCCAGCGAGATCGTCCCGGACCAGTCGATCTTCGTGACCATCACCATGGTCATCACCATGACCGCCGGCACGGCCGTCGTCATGTGGCTCGGTGAGCTCATCACCGACCGCGGTATCGGCAACGGCATGTCCATCCTGATGTTCATCTCGATCGCCGCCACCTTCCCGTCCGCGCTGTGGGCCATCAAGACCCAGGGCACTCTGGCGGACGGTTGGATCGAGTTCGGTACGGTCATCATCGTCGGCCTCGTCATGGTCGCGCTGGTGGTCTTCGTCGAGCAGGCGCAGCGCCGGATCCCGGTCCAGTACGCGAAGCGAATGATCGGCCGCCGGTCCTACGGCGGTACGTCGACGTACATCCCGCTCAAGGTCAACCAGGCCGGCATCATCCCTGTGATCTTTGCCTCGTCGCTGCTCTACATCCCCGCGTTGGTCGCGCAGTTCTCCGGCGGCACTTCCGGCTGGAAGACGTGGATCGAGGCGAACCTGACCAAGGGTGACCACCCGATTTACATCGCCACGTACTTCTTGCTGATCGTTTTCTTCGCGTTCTTCTATGTCGCCATCTCCTTCAACCCCGAAGAAGTAGCCGACAACATGAAGAAGTATGGTGGCTTCATCCCGGGCATCCGGGCTGGTCGGCCGACTGCTGAGTACCTGAGTTACGTACTCAACCGGATCACCTGGCCGGGTTCGCTGTACCTGGGTCTGATCGCTCTCGTCCCGACGATGGCGTTGGTTGGTTTCAATGCAAACCAGAACTTCCCGTTCGGCGGGACCAGCATCCTCATCATCGTGGGTGTCGGTCTTGAGACCGTGAAGCAGATTGAGAGCCAGCTCCAGCAGCGCAATTACGAAGGGTTCCTCCGCTGATGCGTATCGTCCTCGTCGGGCCGCCTGGTGCCGGGAAGGGAACGCAGGCCGCGTTCCTCGCCAAGAACCTGTCGATCCCGCACATCTCCACGGGCGACCTCTTCCGGGCCAACATCAGCAAGCAGACGGAACTCGGGAAACTCGCGAAGTCCTACATGGACGCGGGCAACCTGGTGCCGGACGAGGTCACGATCGCGATGGCCAAGGACCGCATGGAGCAGTCCGACGCGGTGAACGGCTTTCTGCTGGACGGTTTCCCGCGGAACGTTTCGCAGGCCGAGGCGCTGGACGAGATGCTGAAGGCCGAGTCCATGAAGCTGGACGCGGTCCTCGACCTGGAGGTCCCCGAGGACGAGGTGGTCAAGCGCATCGCCGGCCGCCGCATCTGCCGTAACGACTCGGCGCATGTCTTCCACGTGACGTACCAGGCGCCGAAGGCCGAGGGTGTCTGTGACACCTGCGGTGGCGAGCTGTACCAGCGGGACGACGACTCCGAGGAGACGGTTCGCAAGCGGCTGGAGGTCTACCACACGCAGACCGAACCGATCATCGACTACTTCAAGACGCAGGGACTGGTCGTCACCATCTCCGCGCTCGGCAAGGTCGACGAAGTCACCGCTCGGGCCATGAGCGCCCTTCGGCGTGACGAGGACGGTAAGTAGCAGCGTTCGAAATTCTGTAGAGAAGCCCCCGTCGTCCGCCTCGGACGACGGGGGCTTCTTCACTGCTCTGACCCTCGACGATGCTGGCAGTCGCTTTCCCTGATGACCGGGGAGACCACACAGACGCCGCCGCCGTTCCAGCGGGCCGGCCGGGTTTCGAAGCACCGACCGGGGTCTTGCTGTTCGGGACATGACACATTCGCCGTTTCGGCGTACATCCGTACGTACGCGTATCCTGGAGCGCCGCAGTACCAGTGGCCAGGAGGCGCAACTCATAATGGTGCAGATCAAGACCCCCGAGCAGATCGCCAAGATGCGCGAGGCGGGGCTTGTCGTCGCCGCCATCCACGCGGCCACTCGTGAGGCGGCCGTGCCGGGTGCCAGTACGAGGGATCTGGACGAGGTCGCCCGGAAAGTGCTCGCGGAGCACAACGCGAAGCCGAACTTCCTTGGGTACGGCGGGTTCCCGGCCACGATCTGTACCTCTGTCAACGAGGTCGTCGTCCATGGCATCCCGTCCGACGAGGTCGTGCTGAAGGACGGGGACATCATCTCCATCGACTGCGGCGCGATCATCGACGGCTGGCACGGGGACGCGGCGTACACGGCGTTCGTGGGGTCGGGGCACGCTCCCGAGCTGATCGAGCTGTCGCGGGTGACGGAGGAGTCGATGTGGGCGGGGATCGCGGCGATGAAGCTGGGGAACCGGCTGGTCGACATCTCGCGTGCGATCGAGACGTACATCCGCCGTCAGCCCAGGGCGGGCGGCGGGCGGTACGGGATCATCGAGGACTACGGCGGGCATGGCATCGGGACCGAGATGCACATGGACCCGCATCTGCTGAACTACGTCGAGCGCAAGCGGGGGAAGGGGCCGAAGCTGGTCCCCGGGTTCTGTCTCGCGATCGAGCCGATGGTGTCGTTGGGTACGCCGAGGACCGAGGTCCTCGCGGACGACTGGACGGTCATCACGACGGACGGGACCTGGTCGTCGCACTGGGAGCATTCGGTGGCGTTGACCGAGGCGGGGCCGTTGGTGCTTACGTCTCCCGACGGGGGGCTGGCGAAGTTGGCGGAGCATGGGGTGACTGCGGCGCCGGATCCGCTGGCGTAGCGGCTTTTCTCGCCCCCGCCGCCCCTACCCGTCCCATCCCCAGGGGCGCAGCCCCTGCGCCCCTGGCGGGGACTGCGTCCCCTGCGCCCCTGGCGGGGACTGCGTCCCCTGCGCCCCTGGCGGGGACTGCGTCCCCTGTACCCCGCCTGGGGCTATGCCCTTGGGTTCCGGGGTTGTGGCTCTGGAGCTCGGCGGGGCTGTGTCTTCGGGTCTTGGCGGAGGTGCGTCGCCTGTGCCCCGGTTGGGGCTTTGTCCCTGGACCCCGGGGTCCGTCGGGGCTGTGTCCGCCGCCCCTGTGCTGGTTAAGGATCACGGGTGCGGGGCATCCTTCCTCGATTCGTCTTTCCGGGTGTGCTGACGTAGACTGACTCGTCGGCTCTCGTGCACCCGCATGTCCGCATGCGCCCATTAGGGGAACGCAAGGGAGTCGATCAAGGTAGTCGATTCGAAGGGCGAAGCGTGGCCAAGAAGCAAGGTGCCATCGAGATCGAGGGCACTGTCGTCGAGTCTCTTCCGAACGCAATGTTCAAGGTTGAGCTCCAGAACGGCCACCAGGTCCTGGCACACATCAGCGGCAAGATGCGTATGCACTACATCCGCATCCTCCCTGACGACCGGGTCGTGGTGGAGCTGTCTCCGTACGACCTGACTCGAGGCCGCATCGTCTACCGATACAAGTAGATCTTGCCCACGTCCCGTGAAAGCGGGACCGCCGGCACCTGACCCGGAGAACCTCACCCCATGAAGGTCAAGCCGAGCGTCAAGAAGATCTGCGACAAGTGCAGGGTGATCCGCCGTCACGGTCGGGTCATGGTCATCTGCGAGAACCCGCGCCACAAGCAGCGCCAGGGCTGACGCACGACCCACCTTCTGCACCCGCAGAAATTCGCGCGACGCGAGCAGTACATGTTCATACGCAGGGCCCAGGTCCGAAGTTCGGTGATTCATCGTTCAGCGGAGTTGATACCCCCGGTCGGAGGCCGGGGACCCAGTTCGTACCTCATACGGCGGCTGGGAAACGGTCTTGTGGAAGACCTCCGAACGACAACTGGAGCCATTGAATGGCACGCGTTTCCGGTGTTGACATCCCGCGTGAAAAGCGTGTGGAGGTCGCCCTTACCTACGTGTTCGGCATCGGCCGGACCCTTTCCCAGCTGACGCTGGCGGAGACGGGCATCGACCCGAACATCCGTGTTCGGGACCTCTCCGAGGAGCAGCTCGTCGCGATCCGCGAGTACGTGGACGCTCACTTCAAGACCGAGGGTGACCTCCGTCGCGAGATCCAGGGCGACATTCGCCGGAAGATCGAGATCGGCTGCTACCAGGGTATTCGCCACCGCCGTGGCCTGCCCGTCCACGGTCAGCGCACCAGCACGAACGCTCGTACCCGCAAGGGCCCGCGTCGCGCCATCGCCGGCAAGAAGAAGCCGGGCAAGAAGTAGTCCTCAGCGGACAACGCTTCATCAGCGGTCTTCGCTGTAGGACCGACCACCTCCCCGTAGGAGTAGTAGATGCCCCCCAAGGGTCGTCAGGGCGCTGCCAAGAAGGTGCGCCGCAAGGAAAAGAAGAACGTCGCTCATGGGCACGCTCACATCAAGAGCACGTTCAACAACACGATCGTCTCGATCACGGACCCCGCGGGCAACGTGATCTCCTGGGCCTCCGCCGGCCACGTCGGCTTCAAGGGCTCGCGCAAGTCCACCCCCTTCGCCGCGCAGATGGCCGCCGAGTCGGCTGCCCGTCGCGCGCAGGAGCACGGCATGCGCAAGGTTGATGTGTTTGTGAAGGGTCCGGGTTCGGGTCGTGAGACCGCGATCCGTTCGCTCCAGGCCACCGGTCTCGAGGTCGGCTCCATCCAGGACGTCACCCCGACCCCGCACAACGGCTGCCGTCCGCCCAAGCGCCGTCGCGTCTGAGTTGCGGTTGTCTTAGGTTTCGGGCGGTACGGCTCTTCGGAGGCGTGCCGCCCGTACCCTTGTATTACTAGTCGGGCATCAAATAGCGGGTGTCCATGACTGAAGGATTTCCACATGCTGATCGCTCAGCGTCCCTCGTTGACCGAAGAAGTCGTCGACGAGTTCCGCTCCCGGTTCGTCATCGAGCCACTGGAGCCGGGATTCGGCTACACCCTCGGTAACTCCCTCCGCCGGACTCTGCTGTCCTCGATTCCGGGTGCGGCTGTCACCAGCATCCGCGTCGACGGCGTTCTGCACGAGTTCACCACCGTGCCGGGTGTCAAGGAGGACGTCACCGACCTCATCCTCAACATCAAGCAGCTCGTGGTCAGCAGTGAGCACGATGAGCCGGTCGTGATGTACCTGCGCAAGCAGGGGCCGGGTCTCGTCACCGCCGCCGACATCGCGCCGCCGGCCGGTGTCGAGGTGCACAACCCCGATCTCGTCCTCGCCACGCTCAACGGCAAGGGCAAGCTGGAGGTTGAGCTGACCGTCGAGCGCGGTCGCGGCTACGTCTCGGCTGTGCAGAACAAGCAGGTCGGTCAGGAGATCGGGCGTATTCCGGTCGACTCGATCTACTCGCCGGTTCTGAAGGTCACGTACAAGGTCGAGGCCACGCGTGTCGAGCAGCGCACCGACTTCGACAAGCTGATCGTCGACGTCGAGACCAAGCAGTCCATGCGTCCCCGTGACGCGATGGCTTCCGCCGGTAAGACGCTGGTCGAGCTGTTCGGGCTCGCACGTGAGCTCAACATCGACGCCGAGGGCATCGACATGGGCCCGTCCCCGACCGATGCCGCGCTGGCCGCTGATCTCGCGCTGCCGATCGAGGAGCTTGAGCTCACCGTTCGGTCGTACAACTGCCTGAAGCGCGAGGGCATCCACTCCGTGGGTGAGCTCGTGGCTCGTTCCGAGGCGGACCTGCTCGACATCCGTAACTTCGGTGCGAAGTCGATCGACGAGGTCAAGGCTAAGCTTGCCGGGATGGGTCTTGCTCTCAAGGACTCGCCTCCCGGGTTCGACCCGACCGCCGCGGTTGACGCCTTTGGCGCCGACGACGACGTGGATGCGGGCTTTGTGGAGACAGAGCAGTACTAGTCGCTTTGCGAGGCGGCCTGAATTTGGCTGCGGGACCGCTGTGGTTGGTCGCGCAGCCTGCGCCCCTCACGGGGCGCGGAGCCTCCGGGCATCTTGAAAGAGGTGGCCGGATCTTCGACGGGCATCCGCCCGCTCGGATACTGACTTCGGTACCTGATACGGCCGGGGCAGACACCTAGGAGAAACCATGCCGAAGCCTGCCAAGGGCGCCCGTCTGGGCGGCAGCGCCGCGCACGAGAAGCTGCTTCTTGCGAACCTCGCGAAGTCGCTCTTCGAGCACGGCAAGATCACGACCACCGAGGCGAAGGCGCGCCGGCTTCGTCCGTACGCCGAGCGTCTGGTCACCAAGGCGAAGAAGGGCGACCTTCACAACCGCCGTCAGGTGCTCCAGGTCATCACGGACAAGAGCATCGTGCACACGCTCTTCACCGAGATCGGCCCGCGCTACGACAACCGCCCGGGTGGTTACACCCGTATCACCAAGATCGGTAACCGTCGTGGCGACAACGCGCCCATGGCTGTCATCGAGCTGGTGGAGGCCCTGACCGTGGCCCAGCAGGCCACCGGTGAGGCCGAGGCGGCGACGAAGCGCTCCGCGAAGGACAGCGAGGCCGTTGTTGAGGCCAAGGCCGAGGAGACCCAGGTCGAGGACGCCAAGGTCGATGTGACCAAGGCTGATGAGGCCGCCGCCGAGGAGTCCAAGGACGCGTAAGCGTTCTGCCGGGGGACTGTGCGTTGAAGGCCGCGGCGCCGTCGTGGCTTGTCGCGCAGTTCCCCGCGCCCCTTTAGGGCGTTGGCGGGTCCGTTCCTTTCGAGGGCGGGCCCGCTTTTGTGTTGTTGAGAGGATCTCTGTGTGAGTGATGACGTGGAGCCCGGGTTCGTGCGGGTGCGGCTGGACCTTTCCTATGACGGCACCGCGTTCTCCGGGTGGGCCAGGCAGCCCGGGGGACGGCGGACCGTGCAGGGGGAGATCGAGGACGCCCTGCGGACGGTGACCCGGTCCGGGGAGGCCACGTACGAGCTGACCGTGGCCGGGCGTACCGATGCCGGGGTGCATGCCCGGGGGCAGGTCGCCCATGTCGATCTGCCGGTGGAGGTGTGGGGCGAGCATCGGGAGAAGCTGCTCAAGCGCCTTGCCGGGCGGCTCGGCAAGGACGTGCGGGTGTGGAGTGCGGTGGAGGCGCCGGCCGGGTTCAACGCGCGGTTCGCCGCCCTGTGGCGGCGTTACGTGTACCGGGTCGGTGATCGAGCCGGTGGGGTGGATCCGTTGCTGCGCAACCATGTGCTCTGGCACGACTGGGAGTTGGACGTCGCCGCCATGGACGCCGCTGCCAAGTCCCTTGTCGGGGAGCATGACTTCGCCGCGTACGCGAAGAAGCGCGAGGGCGCGTCGACGGTTCGTGAGGTCCTCGACTTCGGGGTACGCCGGCGGCTGGACGGTGTCGTCGAGATCGAGGTCCGCGCCGACGCGTTCTGCTACAACCAGGTGCGTTCCATGGTCGGCGCGCTGCTGTTCGTGGGCGACGGGCACCGGGATGTGGAGTGGCCGCGGCGGGTGCTGGACGCGCGGGTGCGTGACAGTGCCGTCCACGTCGTACGGCCGTACGGGCTGACCCTGGAGGAGGTCGCCTATCCGGCGGACGACCAGCTTGCCGGGCGGCAGTTGCAGGCCCGGCGGGTGCGGGGCGAAGTGCACTGAGAAGGTGAAGGTGCTGGGAAGTGCACGACGTTCAATGGCCGACGATCAGTGATCGTCGGCCATTGCGAGCGGGGGAGGGGGGCCTCGGGTGTACTACTGGCTGGCCGCCGACGCCTGGGCCTCGCCGCGGCGTCTGATCTGGCGGAAGGCGAACTCGGCCAGGTCGTCGCCCGTGGTGAAGACGTCTGTGCTCTTCGTCGTCACGTTCTTGCCGTCGGTGAAGCCGGCGATCGTGAAGTAGGCGTAACGGCCGTAGGAGTTGGTCGTCGAGCGGCAGATCGCCGCGCGGCAGAAGGTCGGGACGCCGCCGCCGGACAGGGACTCGACGATGCTCTTCTTGTCCGCCGTGGTCTTGACCTTCGTGGCCTGCGCCTCGGTGTCGAAGACGGCCACGCCGACCGTCACCGCGATGCCGTCCTTGCTGTACGTGACGCGCAGGAAGCGCGTGCACCTGTTGTCCGTGAGGATCTTCGGAAGGGTGCTCTTCGCGGCCGACGCGCAGTTCGTCGTGTCGGCGGTCGGGCCCTTCTTGTAGAGGCGCTCGCCCATCGTCAGCTGCGTACCGGGGAAGAGGATGTCGGGGTTCAGCGCCGCCGTGTCCTTCTTCGCACTGGATATGAAGTCCTTCGGATCCAGTGGCGGAGGGGCGCTCGTCGGCGCGAACGACGGCGCCGTCGAAGCGGTGTCGCTGGGGATGTCCGCGGTGGCGGGCAGGCCGGAGGTCGGCTTGTTGGAGGCCTGGTTGCCGCCGTCCGCGTTGACCACGGCCATCGCGACGGCCGTGCCCACGCCGACGGTGGCCACCGCGGCCGCGACGATCAGCAGGAGTCTGCGGCGTCTGTTACGGGTCTCGGACGCGTCGGCGAGCGCCGCCCAGTCGGGGGCCTGGCCGCCGATCTGGCCGCCCCACGGCTGCTGCGGGGCCCGGCCGCTCTGGTCGTCCCACGGTTGTTGCGGGGAATTCGGTTTCCAGGGATCCCACTGAGGTCCCCCCTGCCCAAAGCTCATGGGCGCATCTTAGACGCCGTGCAACCCCTGTGCCGATGCGTCTCAGGGCCTTCTCATGGGCCACAGGGGTAACGCGGTCGGGGCGCGGTCAGGGTTCGGTCGGGGTTCAGGTGGGTTTCTGACGCACCGGCCCGTACTGTCCGTTGCGGCGGCCGTTGGGCGGGTCTACACGTGCCCGTCCGCCTGTGTTCGCCCCGTGCCCGCCGGGCTCGTTTTGACCCGTCCGGGGCAGCGCGGGTAGCCTGGGCATTCGTTATGCGTATCGGCTTCGTCGTTCTCACGCGAGAGGCCCTTACGTAGGTTCCCTGGAGCAGTTTCCAGTGGGCGGCATACGGGCATCGATCCCGGCAATTGTCGTCCCCAGCTGCACGATCGCTTCAGTGATGCCATGTGTCAGGACCCATCCACTGAAGAAGCGAAGGCTACGAAGTGCGTACGTTCAGCCCTAAGCCCGGCGACATCACTCGCCAGTGGTACGTCATCGACGCCCAGGATGTCGTCCTGGGCCGTCTGGCCACCACTGCCGCGAACATTCTGCGCGGCAAGCACAAGCCGATTTACGCGCCCCACGTCGACGCTGGTGACTTCGTCATCATCATCAACGCCGACAAGGTGCACCTCTCCGGCAACAAGAAGACCCAGAAGATGGCGTACCGCCACTCCGGTTACCCGGGTGGTCTGCGCTCCGTCCGTTACGACGAGCTTCTGGCGAAGAACCCCGAGAAGGCCGTCGAGAAGGCCATCAAGGGCATGATCCCCAAGAACACCCTGGGCCGTCAGTGCCTCTCGAAGCTGAAGGTCTACTCGGGCGACCAGCACCCCCACGCTGCCCAGCAGCCGGTGCCGTTCGAGATCACCCAGGTCGCGCAGTAGTTCCGGCCACCCCCTAAGACGTAGAGAATTCTGAGGAGAATCGTGGCCGAGACCACTGTCGAGCAGCCGCTCGACGAGAACGCCGATGTCGAGTTCGAGAACGCCGACGTCGAGAGCTACACCACCGAGTCCGAGGCGCCCGTAGCCGAGGGCGAGTACGCGGAGGCCCTCGACGGCCGCTTCGGCGACCCGCAGCCGGCCGCCGGCCTGGGCCGTCGCAAGAACGCCATCGCCCGCGTCCGGATCGTCCCGGGCACCGGCAAGTGGAAGATCAACGGTCGCACCCTTGAGGACTACTTCCCCAACAAGGTGCACCAGCAGGAAGTCAACGAGCCCTTCAAGGTGCTCGAGCTCGACAACCGCTATGACGTTGTCGCCCGCATCACGGGTGGCGGTGTCTCCGGTCAGGCCGGCGCCCTGCGCCTCGGTGTGGCCCGTGCGCTGAACGAGGCCGACGTGGACAACAACCGCGCCGCCCTCAAGAAGGCCGGCTTCCTCCGTCGTGACGACCGCGCGGTCGAGCGCAAGAAGGCCGGTCTCAAGAAGGCCCGCAAGGCCCCGCAGTACAGCAAGCGTTAATCGCTCGCTGTTCTCGGACGTTTCACACGTCCCGTACGCATCGCCCCGGCGGCACTTTCCGTGCCGTCGGGGCGGTTCGTTTACAGGGGACGTCAGCTGTCAGAGGCTCTTGGCTACCTATCACAGGCCTGCGGTGCAGGATCGGGGAACGCACCCGACAGCCTGGAAACAGGCACAGGGGATATACGTAGCCAGGTCGGGCATGGACACTCGGCATGAGCCGCACGACAACCAGGCACCTCAGCGCATGAGCCGTACGTACGTACAGTGCGCACATTCCAGCATCTTCGGAGGACACCAGTGGGACGACTCTTCGGCACGGACGGCGTGCGCGGTGTCGCCAATGTGGACCTGACGGCCGAGCTGGCTCTCGGCCTGTCCGTCGCGGCGGCCCATGTACTCGGCGAGGCGGGTTCGTTCGAGGGCCACCGGCCGGTCGCCGTGGTCGGACGGGACCCACGTGCGTCAGGGGAGTTCCTGGAGGCCGCCGTGGTCGCGGGCCTCGCCAGCGCGGGCGTCGACGTCCTGCTGGTCGGCGTGCTGCCCACCCCGGCGGTCGCCTTCCTCACCGCCGAGCTGGAAGCCGACCTCGGCGTGATGCTCTCGGCCAGCCACAACGCCATGCCGGACAACGGCGTCAAGTTCCTGGCCCGGGGCGGCCACAAACTCGACGACGAGCTGGAGGAGCGGATCGAGGCGGTGTACGAGGAGCACCGCACCGGCGCTCCCTGGGACCGTCCGACGGGCGGCGGTGTGGGCCGGGTGCGGTCGTACGACGAGGGCTTCGAGCAGTACGTCACCCATCTCGTCGGGGTGCTTCCGAACCGGCTGGACGGTCTGAAGGTCGTGCTGGACGAGGCGCACGGCGCTGCCAGCCTGGTCTCGCCCGAGGCGTTCACCCGGGCCGGCGCCGAGATCGTCACCATCGGCGCGGAGCCGGACGGCCTCAACATCAACGACGGCTGCGGCTCCACCCACCTCGGCAAGCTCCAGGCCGCCGTACTCGAACACGGCGCCGACCTCGGCATCGCCCACGACGGTGACGCCGACCGCTGCCTCGCTGTCGACCACACCGGCGAGGAGGTGGACGGCGACCAGATCATGGCCGTACTCGCGCTGGCGATGCGGGAGCGTGGCGTACTGCGTGCCGACACCGTTGTCGCGACGGTGATGTCCAACCTGGGCTTCAAGCTGGCGATGGAGCGGGAAGGGCTGTCTCTGATCCAGACGGCGGTCGGGGACCGTTATGTGCTGGAGGAGATGAAGGAGCACGGGTACGCGCTGGGCGGTGAGCAGTCAGGGCACGTGATCATCTCGGACCACGCGACCACCGGTGACGGGACGCTGACCGGGTTGCTGCTGGCGGCTCGGATCGCGCAGACCGGTCGTACGCTGAAGGATCTCGCTGCGGTGATGGTGCGGTTGCCGCAGGTGCTGGTGAATGTGCCTGATGTGGACCGGACACGGGTGGGCTCTTCGGCCGAGCTGGCGGCTGCGGTTGCTGATGCCGAGCGTGAACTGGGGGCTACGGGGCGGGTGTTGTTGCGGCCTTCCGGGACCGAGCCGTTGGTTCGGGTGATGGTCGAGGCGGCGGATATTGATCAGGCTCGGTCTGTGGCTGGGCGGTTGGCGGATGTCGTGAAGTCCGCCTTGGGGTAGTTCGCGGTGCCGGGTTCGGGGTGGGGGATCTGTTTCGTTGTGGGCCGCGGGTTCGTCGTGGCTTGTCGCGCCCACGCGGCGGAGCCGCAAATGTCAGAGCCCCGCGCCCCTATGGGGGCGCGTCTCAGACAGCTCGCGGTGATTTTCTCTGCCTGCTCCACAGCCATTTCTGGGCCAGGAGTGTGAGTGTGGCGGCCAGGATGATGCCCAGGAGGTTCAGGAGGAGCTGGATGGTGGAGCCCGTGGTCTGGTTGGTGTCGCCGTAGCTCAGGGCCACTGCCGCGTTCGCGGCGGCCGGGATCGTTGTCACGGAGATGGCGACACCTACCAGGGCGCCGGACTTCGCCGATGTCAGGGAAAGGGTGCCGGCTACGCCGGCCAGGACCGCCACGACGAACGAGAACCAGTCGTAGGCGTAGACAAAGCCGGTGTTGGGGCGGTCCGCCTCCAGTTTCGCCTCGGTGAACAGGCCGACGGCGTCCATGAATTGGCTGAAGCCGACCGTCACCAGCATCGCCGCCGCGAAGCCCACCAGCAGGGCGATCAGTGAGCGGGCCGCCAGTCTCGGGCGGCGTTGGACGAGGGCTGTGCTCAGGCCGGCCAGGGGGCCGAACTCCGGGCCGACCGCCATCGCGCCGACGATCAGGATCGCGTTGTCGAGGACCACGCCGCAGGCCGCGATCATCGTGGCGAGCGTGATGAAGGCGACGTACGTGATCGACAGTGTCGACTCCTCGTGCGTCGCGTCCGCGAGGTGCTCCCACAGAACCGCGTCCGCACCCTCGCCCGGCGCCTCCTTCTCCGCCTTGTCGGCGCGCTTGGAGAGCGACAGGTCGATGTTCTCCACGGCGATCGAACCGGTCGTGTCGAGGTCCAACTCCCTTAGACCGGCGATGAGTTCGTCGCCCGCTTCCCGTGCCACGTCACACATCACGACGTCCCCGGCGGGGTTGCGGGCGGCGCCGGGGAGGACGACGAGGTGGGTGGTGCCGACCGTCTTCTCGATCAGGCGGACCACGTCGTCGGTTCTGTCGGCCGGGGTGATGAGGCGTAGGTGGAGCATGGGGGCAGGGTAACCGGGCCATGTGCGGCGCAGGTTGTGGCGGGGCTACAGCTTGCGCAGGCTGAGTCGTTGCACCTTGTGGTCCGGGCCCTTGCGGATGATGAGGGTGGCGCGGCCCCGGGTGGGAGCCACGTTCTCCAGGAGGTTCACCTTGTTGATGGTGCGCCAGGTGGTGCGGGCGTAGTCCAGGGCCTCCTCCTCCGACACCTGCGTGTACTTGCGGAAGTACGAGGACGGGTTCTGGAACGCCGTCTCGCGCAGCCGGCGGAAGCGGTTGAGGTACCAGCGCTCGATGTCCTCGGGGCGGGCGTCGACGTACACGCTGAAGTCGAAGTAGTCGGCGAGGCCGACGCGGGTGCGGCCGTCGCTGCCGGGGAGGGCGGGCTGGAGGACGTTCAGGCCCTCGACGATCAGGATGTCGGGGCGGCGGACCGTGAGCTTCTTGTCGGGGACGATGTCGTAGATGAGGTGGGAGTAGACGGGGGCCGTGACCTCGTCCTTCCCGGCCTTGATGTCCGCGACGAAGCGGGTGAGGGCCCGGCGGTCGTACGACTCGGGGAAGCCCTTGCGTGACATCAGGCCACGGGACGTCAGCTCCTCGGTGGGGAGCAGGAAGCCGTCCGTGGTCACCAGTTCTACGCGCGGGTGTTCGGGCCAGCGTGAGAGCAGTGCCTGGAGGAGACGGGCGACGGTTGATTTGCCTACGGCTACCGATCCCGCGACGCCTATGACGAACGGGGTGCCGGTCTGGGCGCCCTGTTCACCCAGGAAGGTGTTCAGGGCGCCTCTCAGCCCGTCCGTGGCGCCGATGTAGAGGTTGAGGAGGCGGGAGAGCGGGAGGTAGATGTCCCGCACCTCGTCCAGGTCGATGACATCGCCCAGACCGCGCAGCTTCTCCACCTCCTCGGCCGTGAGGGGGAGAGGCGTCTTGTCGCGCAGCGCGCTCCACTCGGCGCGGGTGAGGTCGACGTAGGGAGTCGCCTCCGGCCGCTGCCGGTGGGCGCTCCGGGGCATCGAGGAGACCGGAGAGATCACAGTCCATTGTTACGGGAGTGTGGACGGGGTGGGGGGTGGAGAGGGGTGGAGTGCGTCACGCCGGGGGCACGGCGCGGCACGTCACTGCACGGCACTACACGGCGCGGCACGTCATGTCACGAGTCAGTGTCGAATGCGGGTTCGAGAATCTTCCCATGGGGTCCGTACGTAAAGTGCGTGCAAAGCAGGTATCACGAAGATCCAAAGAGCCCGAAGAGAAAGAGCTTTCCCCCTTGAGGAACACCGTCGTTCGCCGTACCGCACTCACCGCCTCCGTCGCCGCGCTCGCCCTTCTCGGCACCGCCTGCGGTAGCTCCTCCGACACAGCCGAAACCCCCGGCGGTGGCGACAAGGCCGGCGAGGGAAAGACCGCCGCCAAGGCCCTCACCGCCGCCGAGTTGGCGAAGGCCGCCCTCGTGCAGGCCGACGTCAAGAGCGGGACCCTCACCGAGAAGGTGCCGGCCAAGGACGACATCGCCCAGGACAAGGTGTCGTCGACGGACGCGGCGTGCGCGCCGCTCACGTTCCTCCAGTCCGGCACCTACGTCGGCAAGCCGGCGGCCGTGGTGAAGCGGGCCTGGAAGGGCGACGCCAAGAAGCCCGCCGCCGGGGCGAGCGACGAGGACCAGTTCCTCGCCGCCCTCGACCTCGAGCAGGCCCTCATCACGCTGGCCTCCTACGAGGATGGCGGCGCCGAGCAGGCGATGAAGGACCTCAACACGGCCGCCACGAAGTGTGCCGGTGGGTTCGCCTACACCGTGGCCGGCACGAAGACCGACGCCGCGAAGGTGGCGACCACCACGGCGCCCGAGGGAGCCGACGAGGCGCTCGCCCTGACGGTGAGCGTGGACGCCGAGGGCGTGAAGGCGCCGATGAAGAGTGTGGTCGTCCGCAAGGGCGCCACCGTCGTCTACATCCCCGCCATCAACTTCGCCGCGGCCTCCACCGGCAAGGACTTCACCTTCCCCACGGAGCTCGTCGACGCGCAGCTGGCCAAGCTCGGCTGAGTATCCCCATCTCGGACCCGTTCCCGTCGGGGGCTTCGTGCTCCCGGCGGGAATTTCCGATATCGGGCACGCGGTGCCCAGGTGTGGTGCGTGTTCGATCGTAGGCTGCGCAGCATGTGCGGAATCGTGGGTTACGTGGGGTCGCAGTCGGCTCTCGATGTCGTGATGGCCGGGCTGAAGCGGCTGGAGTACCGGGGGTACGACTCGGCCGGGGTGGCTGTCCTGGCCGATGGCGGGCTGGCCGGTGCCAAGAAGGCCGGGAAGCTCGTCAACCTGGAGAAGGAACTCGTCGAACGGCCACTGCCGGCAGGGGGCACGGGCATCGGGCACACCCGGTGGGCCACCCACGGCGGGCCGACCGACGCCAACGCCCACCCGCATCTCGACAACGCCGGGCGCGTCGCCGTCGTCCACAACGGGATCATCGAGAACTTCGCCTGTCTGCGGGCGGAGTTGGCCGAGCGGGGGCACGAACTCTCCTCCGAGACAGACACCGAGGTCGTCGCCCATCTGCTCGCCGAGGAGTTCTCCTCCTGCGCGGATCTGGCCGAGGCCATGCGGCTCGTGTGCAGGCGGCTTGAGGGTGCGTTCACGCTGGTCGCGGTGCATGCCGACGAGCCCGACGTGGTGGTCGGGGCGCGGCGGAACTCGCCGCTCGTGGTGGGCGTCGGAGAGGGCGAGGCCTTTCTCGCCTCGGACGTCGCCGCGTTCATCGCCCACACGCGGTCGGCCATCGAGCTGGGCCAGGACCAGGTCGTGGAGCTGCGCCGGGACGGGGTCACGGTGACGGGCTTCGACGGTGGTCCGGGGGACGCGCGGTCGTATCACGTCGACTGGGACGTGTCGGCCGCGGAGAAGGGGGGCTATGACTACTTCATGCTCAAGGAGATCGCCGAGCAGCCCAAGGCTGTCGCCGACACACTGCTCGGGCGTATCGACGCGGCAGGCTCACTGACGCTCGACGAGGTGCGGATTCCCGCGAGTGCGCTGCGGGAGGTCGAGAAGGTCGTCGTCGTCGCCTGCGGTACGGCCTTCCACGCCGGGCTGATCGCCAAGTACGCCATCGAGCACTGGACGCGCATTCCGTGCGAGGTGGAACTGGCGAGCGAGTTCCGGTACCGGGATCCCATTCTCGACTCGCGGACCCTGGTCATCGCCATCTCCCAGTCCGGCGAGACCATGGACACCCTGATGGCGCTGCGGCACGCCCGCGAGCAGGGTGCCAAGGTGCTGGCCATCTGCAACACCAACGGTTCGACGATCCCGCGCGAGTCGGACGCCGTGCTGTACACGCACGCGGGGCCCGAGGTCGCCGTCGCGTCGACCAAGGCGTTCCTCACGCAACTGGTGGCCTGCTATCTGGTCGCCCTGTATCTGGGGCAGGTGCGCGGCACGAAGTGGGGCGACGAGATCCGGGCCGTCGTGCGGGACCTGGCGGAGATCTCCGGTGCGGTCGAACGGGTGCTGGAGACCATGGAGCCCGTGCGTGAGCTGGCGCGTTCGCTCGCCGACAAGAACACGGTGCTGTTCCTCGGGCGGCATGTCGGGTATCCGGTGGCGCTGGAGGGCGCGCTCAAGCTGAAGGAGCTGGCCTATATGCACGCCGAGGGCTTTGCCGCCGGTGAGTTGAAGCACGGGCCCATCGCGTTGATCGAGGAGGACGTGCCGGTCGTCGTGGTCGTGCCCTCGCCGCGTGGACGGTCCGTCCTCCACGACAAGATCGTGTCCAACATCCAGGAGATCAGGGCCCGGGGGGCGCGGACCATCGTCATCGCGGAGGAGGGGGACGAGACGGTGGTGCCGTACGCCGATCACCTGATCCGCATTCCGGCCACCCCGACCCTGCTCCAACCGCTCGTCGCCACGGTGCCGTTGCAGGTCTTCGCCTGTGAGCTGGCCACGGCTCGGGGCAACGAGGTGGACCAGCCCCGGAACCTGGCGAAGTCGGTGACGGTGGAGTAGTTCCCCTGACCGGCCACTGACGTGACCAGCCAACTCGCCTGACGGGGTTACGGGTTCACGGTGCCGCCCGTGCCACCGTGCTCGCCCGTTCCGTCAGGTGGGGTGGCAGGAGTGTCGCCTCCGGGGCGTGGCCTGTGCCGTTCAGCTTCTTCATCAGGAGGTCCACGGCCAGTGTCCCGACCTCCGCCGACGGTATGGCGACCGAGGTGACCGGTACGGGCAGGTTCTCGGCGACGTCGTCCGGGCAGATCGCGGTGACGGAGAGGTCGCCGGGGACCCGTAGGCCGAGGTGCTCGAAGGCGTCGATCAGGGGTTCCAGGATCGCTTCGTTGTGGACGACGACCCCCGTCAACGCCGGGTGCTCGCGCAGGAGTTGCTCCGCGACCACCCTCGCCGCGGCCGGTGTCGCCTCGCAGGGGTGGACCGAGGACGACAGCCCGCCCCGGTCCGCCGCCGCCGTGAATCCCTGGACCACGCGCTGGGCGAACGCGGTCCGGCGTACGTACACCTCGGGCGGTGAGCCGACCAGGGCGATCACCCGGTGTCCCAGGGCCGCGAGCCGTTCGACACACAGCTCGCCCGCCGCCTTGAAGTCCAGGTCGATGCAGGTCAGGCCGGCCGGCTCTGAGGGGAAGCCGATCAGGACCGACGGCAGGTCCAGCGCGCGCAGCAACGGCAGCCGGGGGTCGTTGAGTTGGACGTCCATCACGATCAGCGCGTCCACCAGGGCAGTGTCCGCCACCCGGCGCAGACCGGCCTCGCCCTCCTCCTGGGTGAGGAGCAGGACGTCGTGGTCGTGGCGGCGCGCTGCCGTGACCACCGACACCGCGAACTGCATCGCGACCGGGACGTGGATGCCGGTTCGCAACGGGATCACCAGCGCCAGGACGTTGGAGCGGCTGCTCGCCAGGGCCCGGGCGCCCGCGTGGGGGCGGTAGCCGAGTTCGTGGATGGAGCGTTCGACGCGCTGCCGGGTCTCCTCGGAGATCGGGCGCTTGCCGCTCAACGCGTACGACACCGTGCTCGGGGAGACCCCGGCGTGCCGTGCCACATCGGTGATCTTCACCATCACTCGCCTCCCGAATCGACCGACCCCGGCGCCACCGATCCCTGTTCCGCCGACTTCGGTTCGGCCGGTCCCAGCTCCACTGTCAGGAACCCGGTGCCCGCCTTCGCCCGTACTTCGCGGCTGCCCGCTGCCAGTCCCCACGGCGTCGACGGATCGCTGCACGACGCGCGCAGGGTGTCGCCCTCGCGGACGACCGTGAACGTCAAGTCGCCTATCGGGACCGTTACTTGGGCGCCGAGCTCCAGGCCGTACGCGTGCAGCGTGACCCCGTCGGCGTACACGTAGTCGGGGCGGTCGTCCACCGCGCCCACCGGGATCACCGACCCGGGGCGCACCAGCAGCGGCACGCTGTCGAAGCCGTGGCGCTCCCGTACCCAGCGGGGGCCGGTCACCGTGCGGCCGGTGAGGAAGTGGGTCCACTCGCCCTCGGGGACGTAGTACGAGACCTCGCCCTCGTCGCTGAACACCGGCGCGACCAGCAGGTCCGGGCCGAGCATGAACTGCCGTTCCAGGTGGGCGCATCCGGGGTCGTCCGGGAACTCCAGGACCATCGCCCGCATCATCGGGACGCCCTCGGTGTGGGCGGTGCGGGCGGCCTCGTACAGATATGGCATGAGGCGGAGCTTCAGCCGGGTGAACAGCCGCAGTACGTCCACGGCCTCCTCGTCGAACAGCCACGGCACCCGGTAGGTGGAACTGCCGTGCAGACGGCTGTGGGAGGAGAGGAGGCCGAAGGCGATCCAGCGTTTGAAGAGCGCCGGGCTCGGCGTGCCCTCGAAGCCGCCGATGTCGTGGCTCCAGTAGCCGAACCCGGAGAGCCCGAGGGACAGTCCGCCGCGCAGCGACTCCGCCATCGACTCGTAGGTCGCCTCGCAGTCGCCGCCCCAGTGGACCGGGAACTGCTGGCTCCCGGCGGTCGCCGAACGCGCGAACACGACCGCCTCGCCCTCGCCGCGGTGCTTGCGCAGCACGTCGAAGACGGTCCTGTTGTAGAGGTACGTGTAGTAGTTGTGCATCCGCTCCGGGTCCGAGCCGTCGGCGAACTCCACGTCCAGCGGGACCCGTTCACCGAAGTCGGTCTTGAAGCAGTCGACGCCCTGGGCGAGCAGCGCCTCCAGCTTCGAGGAGTACCAGTCGCGGGCGGCCGGGCTGGTGAAGTCGACCAGGGCCATGCCCGGTTGCCACAGGTCCCACTGCCACATGCTGCCGTCCGGTCGGCGCAGCAGGTGGCCAAGTGCCTTGCCCTCCGCGAAGAGTGGCGAGCGCTGGGCTATGTACGGGTTGATCCAGACGCTGATGTGCAGGCCCTTCGACTTCAGCCGCTGGAGCATGCCCTCGGGGTCGGGGAACACCCGCGGGTCCCACTGGAAGTCGCACCAGTTGAACTCGCGCATCCAGAAGCA
The DNA here is from genome assembly GCF_010548275.1 of Streptomyces sp. SID12488. GTDB lineage: Bacteria > Actinomycetota > Actinomycetes > Streptomycetales > Streptomycetaceae > Streptomyces. Next base: position 809,441 of record NZ_JAAGLT010000001.1, on the reverse strand, counting down.
GTCGAAGTGGAAGACGGAGAGGGGGAGTTCGCGCTCCTGCATGCCCTCGATGAACGACGTCACCGTCTCCTCGTCGTAGGAGGTGGTGAAGGACGTCGACAGCCACAGGCCGAACGACCACGGTGGCGGAAGTGCCGGGCGGCCGGTCAGGGCCGTGTACTTGCGGAGGATGTCCTTGGGGGTCGGGCCGTGGATGACGTAGTACGTCAACTGCTGTGTCTCGGCGCTGAACTGGACCCTGGACACCGCCTCCGAGGCGACCTCGAAGGAGACCCGGCCGGGGTGGTCGACGAAGACTCCGTAGCCCGCGTCCGTGAGGTAGAACGGGACGTTCTTGTAGGCCTGTTCGGTCGCCGTGCCGCCGTCGGCGTTCCACATGTCGACGACCTGGCCGTTCTTGACCAGCGGGCCGAAGCGTTCACCGAGGCCGTACACGCTCGTCCCCACCCCCAACCCCAGCTGCTCGCGCAGATAGTGGGCGCCGGTTGCCCTGTCCCGCATGATGCCCATGCCCTTGGGGCCGCTGCTGGTGAGGACGCGGCCGTGGGCGAGGAAGTCGACGTGCCAGGGGCTGGTGCGGCTGACCCGGACGGAGAGGGTGCCGGAGGTCAGGGTCGCGTGCTCCTCGTCGTACTCGGTGTGTGTCGTCAAGTCCTCCTTTCTCAGCTCGAACTGGGGGCTCTGCGGCTGCTCGCCCTGGAAGTGCGTGAAGGTGACGCCGATGACGTCGGGCATCGGAGCGTGGGCGCTGATCGTCACGACCGGTCCCTTCAGCAGGTCGCCGCGGTGGCGGATGGGCTGGGTCGGCGCGTGGATCTCCAACACGCCGTCGGCGTCCGTCACATCGAGGACCTCGACCGGGTGGGCGGCGGTGACGCCCTCGCGCAGCAGCCAGTAGCCGTCGGTGAACTTCACAGCCGGAACCCCTTCACTTGACGGCACCCACGGCGATGCCGCGCGTGAGCGTTCGCTGGAAGACGAGGAAGAAGACGAGGGCGGGCAACACCCCGAGCAGAGCAGCCGCGTTGGTCATCGTGGCGTCCATCAGGCGCTGGCCCTGGAGGACGCCGAGGGCCACCGACACCGTCTGGTTGTCGTTGGAGATCAGCATCACCAGGGGGAGCAGGAACTCGTTCCAGGTCCAGATGAAGAAGAAGACGAGGAGCACACCGAGGGTGGGGCGGCTGACCGGGACGACGATCCGCCACAGCACCTGCCACTTGTTCGCGCCGTCGATCCGCGCGGCCTCGATGATCTCCCGGGGGAACTGGCCCAGCACCGAGGAGAGGAGATACGTACCGAAGGCCGCCTGGATGACGGTGAAGACGATGATCACGCTCAGGCGAGTGTCGTAGAGCCCTGCCTCCTTGCTCAGGTAGTACACCGGGTAGACCAGTGCCTCCTGCGGCAGCATGTTGGCGAGGACGAAGAAGGCAAGCACCCACGTGCGGCCCCTGATCCGGCCGATGCCGATCGCGTACGCGTTCAGCACGGACAGGACGACCGCCAGGATCGCCACCGACCCGCTGATCAGTGCCGAGTTGACGAGTTTCTGCCCGAAGTCGACCCGTTCCCAGAAGTCCTTGATCCCGTCGAGGTAGATGCCCTCGGGGAGGCTCAGCGGGCCGTTCGCGGAGTACTCGGCGGGCGACTTCACGGCGTTGACGGCGACGATCAGGAACGGCACGACCATGAACATGGCGGCGAGGACGAGGGCGATGAGCACCGGGTGGCGGCGGTAGCGGCGCAGGGCTGTCGTCATGCCCGTCCCCCTGTCGGAGCGTCCTCGGCGTCCTCGGCCCGGGTCTGGAGCTTCAGGCCGATGAGCGAGACGGCGAGGATGATCACTGTCAGGACGGTGGAGACGGCGGCGCCGTAGCCGACCTGGGTCTTCTCGAAGAACGTGGTGAAGGAGAAGTACGACGGGACGTTGGTCGCGCCGCCCGGACCGCCCTTCGTCAGGACGTACACCGCGCCGAACACCTTCAGCGCGGCGATCGTGCACCAGGTGAGGACGACGAAGATCTCGGGGCGGATCTGCGGCACCGTGATGTGCCGGAAGCGGCGCCACCAGCCGGCGCCGTCCAGTTCGGCGGCCTCGTAGAGCTGGGGGTCGACGCGTTGCAGGCCCGCCATGAAGACGACCAGCGGGAAGCCGAGCTGCACCCAGACCATCACGCCCATCACGCTGTAGAGCGCGATGTCCGGGTCGCCGAGCCAGTCCTGCTGCCAGGAGCCGAGCCCGACGGCTTTCAGCACCTCGTTCAGCGAGCCGTTCTCGGGCGCGAGGATCCAGCTCCAGACGATGCCGGCGACCGCGATCGGCAGCACCTGCGGGAGATAGAAGCAGGCGCGGAGCACGGCCGCCCAGCGGCTTCCGAAGTGCTTGCCGACGTAGTCGAACAGGGCGGCGGCCAGGACGAGTCCGACCGCGGTGGGCACGGCCGCCATCGCCACCACCATGAACAGGCTGTGCCGGAACGACGCCCAGAACTCCGAATCGTCCAGCAGCGCCCGGTAGTTGGCGAGCCCCGACCACTCCGGGGTGCCCACACCCCGCCAGTCGGTGAAGCTCACCCCGGTGTTCATCAGGAACGGCACGACGATCACGGCGAGGAAGGCGACCGCTCCGGGGAGGAGAAAGAGGGTGTACGAGTCCGTGCGGCGACGCGAACTCCCTTGCTGTCGCGCGCCGTTGGCGAACCGGCCCAGTCCGCCACCGCGCCCGCCGCCGCCCCGTCCGCCGGTCCGTTCGACGGTGACTGTCATGTCTTCGGTACGCCCTTGTCGTACGCCTCCTGCAACGAGTCGAGGACCGCGTCCGGTTTCGCGCTGCCCGTGATCAGCTTCTGGGTCTCGGAGACGAGGACGTCGTAGAAGCCGGGGACCGGCCAGTCGGGGTAGAAGGCGAGTCCGTCCCTGCCGGAGAGGGTGTTGAAGTCGGCGATGAGCGACTTGGCCTGCGGGTCGGTGATGGCGGCCGGGTCGGCGGCCACCGGGACCCCGCCCTTGTTGCCCAGCAGGTTCTGGATCTTCTTCGACATGGTGATGTCGATGAAGTCGTAGGCGAGCTCCTTGTTCCCGGCGCCCTTGGGGACGACCCACAGGTTGCCGCCGGAGCCGGGAGAGAGACTGCTGCCGGGCCACAGGAAGGTGCCCCAGTCGAACTTCGCCTCGCTCCTGAAGCGGCCGTACCACCAGCTGCCGGAGAACAGGATCGGGCTCTTGCCCTGGATGAAGGAGACCCCGGCGTCCTCCGCCTTCAGACCGCTGGAGTTCTTGCCGAAGTACCCCTTCTTCACCCAGTCGGCGAAGGTCTCGGCGCCGTACGTCCAGGCCGCGTCGTGGAAGTCCGTCTTGCCCTTGTACAGCTCGTACTTGTCGACCCAGGCGCGGTCCGCCTTCGACAGGGCGAGTTGGTAGAGGTACTGCTGGGCCGGGTACTCGGCGCCCGCGCTCGCCAGCGGGGTGATGCCCTCGGCGACGAACTTGTCCATGGCGGCGGTGAGTTCGTCGAACGAGGTCGGCACGGCGATCCCGTGCTGCTTGAAGAGGTCCTTGTTGTAGAACACCATCGTGTACTCGGCGTAGTTGGGCACGCCGTACCAACTGCCGGAGCCCATCACGCCGTTGGTGTCGTACTGGCTGGTGGTGCGGACACCGGCGCCGATCTTCTTGTCCCAGCCGCGCTTCGTCACCTCGGCGGTCAGATCGGTGAGCAGACCCTGCGTAGAGAGCAGCCCGGCCGTCGCGTTGCCCTTGTTGTACTCCATCAGGTCGGGCGCGTCGGAGGAGTTGAGGACCATCGGGGCGGTCTTCTGGATCTGTTCGAAGCCCTTCTCCTCGAACCTCACTTTGACACCCGGATGCGTCGCCTCGAACTCCTTGATCGCCGCCTTCCAGGCAATGCCCATCGCGCTGTCCGGGCCCTCGTAGTGCCAGAGGCGCAGGGTCTTCCCGTCGGACGATCCGCTGTCCGAGCCGCCGCAGGAGGCCAGCAGCAGGGCCCCGACCAGGGTCGAAGCCGCCGTTATCATGAACCTGCCACGTCTTGTCGCCGTCAACATCCAGTGCCTCCAGGGGAGTCGGATGGATCTCGGTCACCTGTTGTGCCGGGTCGTCGAACTGATTCGACCCGTGTAGTCGAAGCGCTTCGACGGGCGAAGGTATGTGCGACGTCCGGGCGAGTCAATGGGGTGCGCGCGAATTGGCCTGCGGGTCATGCGAGTGGCGCGGGCGGTACGGGTCGTACCGGTCGTACAGGTTCTACCGGTCGTGAAGTACGGGTGAATGAGCCCCGGTTCGTGAGTGTGGGCGTGAGCAGCGACAGCAGCAGCGCGCTCGCCGCCGCCGCGACCGGGACGCCGAACCCCGCGGTGGCCGACACCTGTTCCGCGGCCCACCCGCCGACCGCCGAACCGCAGGCGATGCCGCCGAGGAGGCCGGTCACCGCGAGGGTCATGCCCTCGTTCAGACGGCCCTCGGGGGTGCGGCTCTGGACCAGGGTCATGTTCGTGATCATGGTGGGCGCCGTGGCCGTCCCGGCCACGAGCAGCGCGCCCGCGAGGACGAGGAGCGAGCCGGTCAGGGCGGCGGCGAGCAGTGGCAGCGCCATCAGCGCAGTCATCGCAGCCAGGCACCAGCGGTGCCGCCGCTCGGCGGGCCCGGCGGGCCGCAGTGACCCGTACAGCAGACCGGCCGCGAAGGACCCGGCCGCCTGGAGGGCGAGTACGGCACCGGCAGCCGCCCGGTGCCCCCGCTCGTCGGCGAAGGCGATCGTGACGACCTCCATCGACCCGAACACGGCGCCCGTGGCCAGGCACACGGCGAGCAGCGGGCGCATCCCGGGGGCGCGCAGCGGAGACGTACCGCGCGGGTGAAGCCCTTCGACGCCGGGCCGGACGGGCGGCTCGGTCGATCGTTGGGCGGTGAAGAGGAGTACGCCGGTCATCATCAGGACCGCCCCGACCAGCGTGCCCGCCTCGGGGAACAACGCCCCGCAAAGGAGGGCCGCGAGGACCGGGCCGAGCATGAAACAGAGCTCGTCGACGGCCTGTTCGAAGGAGTTGGCGGTGTGCAGGGCCTTCTCGTCGCCGTTCAGGAGATGGGCCCAGCGGGCGCGTGACATGCCGCCCGTGTTGGGGGTCGTGGCGGTGGCGGCGTACGCGGCGAAGAGGGTCCAGTCGGGGGCGCCGTAGTGCGCGCAGAGCAGCAGGGCGAGGGAGCCGAGGGCCGCAAGTGCGGTGGCCGGTACGGCGATTCGGGCCTGGCCGTACCGGTCGACGAGCCGTGCGGTCCAGGGGGCGACCACGGCTGTCGCGGCGAGCCCGGTCGCGGTGACGGCGCCGGCGAGGGCGTATGAGCCGCGCGACCCGGCGATCATGATGACCGCGCTCACGCTGAACATGCCCATGGGGAGCCGGGCGACCAGGTTCCCTGCGGTGAAGGCGCGGGCGCCCGGGACGGCGAAGAGGTGGCGGTACGGGCCGTGCGGGCGGCGGCCGACGGTCGTAGGTTTCCGGGTACGGGGGCCGAAGTCGGCGATGACCAGGGCGTCCTGGGTGACGGTGAAAAGCGGCTGGGAGGGAGGCCGGGGTGGTGGTTGCGGCATGCGCCCACCGTCGCCCGGGGTCGATCGCTGGGTCCAACACCTGATCCCCGGCGATTAACGCACTCTCGTTGTAAGTTCGCCGGATGTCTGCCCCGAAGCACCTCGACCCCCGTCTCCTGCGCGCCTTCGTCGCCGTCGCCGAGGAGCTGCACTTCACCCGGGCCGCCGCCCGCCTCTATCTGGCCCAGCAGGCGCTGAGCCGTGACATTCGGCGCCTGGAACGGGAGTTGGGCGCCGACCTCTTCGTACGGTCGACCCGGCGGGTGACGCTGTCGGCGGACGGTGAGCGGCTGCTGCCGTACGCCCGGCGGGTGTTGGCGGCCCACGACGAACTGTTGGCCGTGTTCGGGGAGGCCCGGCCGCTGCTGGTGGACCTGAACTCGCCGGGGCTCTCGACCGGGCGGCGGGTGCTGCACCTGGCGCGTGAACTCGCCCCGGAGTACGAGCTGATGGCCCGGTTCGAGAGTGGACTCGCCTTCGCGGCGGCGGAGTTGCTCGCGGGCCGGCTCGACGCGTCGTTCGGACGGTTCGCGGGCCTGGATCCGGTGCTGCGGGCGCAGTTGGACCAGCAACTCGTGCGCTACGAGCCGATGGCGGTCGTCCTGCCTGAGGACCACCGGCTGGCCGCGCTGCCCGAGGTGCCGTTGGCGGCGCTGGCGGGGGAGGCCGTGTACGCCGGTGCGGGGAACCCGCGGACCCCGGAGTGGACCGACCTCGCGCGTCAGCTGTTCGCGGGGCGCGGCATCGAAATCGCGCCACCCGCGCCGCTTGCCGTGGGCGACGAGGAGTTCCAACGGATCATGGCGAAGATGCGGACCCCCGTCCTCGCCGTGGTGGATTTCCCGGCGCTGCCTCGGACGGTGGTGCGACCGCTGGTCGACCCCGTTCCGCTCTCCCCCGTGTCGCTGGTGTGGCGGAGGGGTCTGGAGCACCCGGGAATTAACTCTCTGCGACGGGCGGCGGCCCGCCTCGCGGCGGAGGAGGGGTGGTTGCGGAGGCCTGTCGGCGGCTGGATTCCGGCCAGGGACAACAACATCATTTCGGTTCACAAGTGACACATGGCAAACACGGGACCACCATGTGCGCTACATTCGAGGCCCGGATGCAGTGTGATAAATGGGGGCGCTCGGATCGGATGGGGGTCCGATTCGAACATCGATAGTACGAGAATCCCGGAATCGTACACGCGCCCGAAAGATTCCCGTGGGGGGTTGTGCGTGCGTGTGAAAAAGTGGCGTGAAGACGCCCAACCGGTACGGTCCGACGCCGAAGGCGCCACCGTGTCCGGAACCCAGCAGCTACCCGGAGTTACCCCAGGCGGCACCGGTCCCGTGCCCCGACAGCGGCACGCCGGAACACCGGTCCACGCCGGGCGGTCCGGAGGCAGAGGCGCGCACGCCCAGCCGCGCTCGGGTGGGAACGGAGCGCCCGGAGCGACCGGATCAGCCGGAACGTTTCCCGGTCGCCCGTGGGAGAACCCGGCGGAGTTCGGCCACACCCACGACCCGCACGAGGTGACGGTCCAGCTCGACGGAGTGGGCCGGCAGTTCGAGGAACTCCTCGTACGGCAGGCCACGGAGGGCCCGGACGCCGGGCCCGGTGACGGCCCCGTCTTCGTCGACGAGACCGGCCGCCGCAGCCGCCGGTACCGCCGGATCGGGATGGCCGTCGGCATCTCCTGCGCGGTGTACGCCGTCGTCATCGTCGCCACCCTCCTCTCCGGCAACTCGGATGCGCCCTGGCTGCCGGTACCGGGCCAGCAGGACGAGCAGCCGGCGGGCAAGGTCGACACCTCGCCGCTGCCCGCCGAGTCGGTGCGGCCGTCGGACTCGCCCGGGGTCGTGCCGGCCCCGGGGACGTCGGTGAGCGCGGGAGTCACTCCGCCGCAGGGGACCGCCCCCGTCACCCCGGGCACCTCACCCAGCGCTGCCACGAAGCCGGGTGCGACCCTCGCGCCCAGCGCCTCGGCCAGCGCCGGCAAGCCCGATCCGGGGACCACGACGCCCGGTCCGGCCCCCGAGCCGTCCGTGTCGGTGTCCAGCGCGCCGCCGGAGCCGAGCCCTTCGGAGAGCGTCGTCACCTCGCCCGACCCGTCGCCGTCGCCCTCCCCGGCCACCGACGGCGGCACCGGCACGGTCGCCAATGGTCCGAGCGACCCGACCCCGATCGCCGAGAGCCCGGCCGAGCCGAGCGGCTCCGGCGCCACCGGCGACCCGGGCGCCTCGACAGCGCCGGCCGGCTCGACGGCGTAGGAGCTCCCCATGTCATCTCGCGGCGCCGGCCATCCGGTCGGTCCGCTCCCCGGCCGCCGGCAGTCGCAGCGACCCGACCTGGATCGTCGAGCGCCCGTTCGCGCCGAGTGGCCCCGCTGCCACCGGCGATCCGGGCACCTCGGCGGCGTAGGAGCTTTCGGTGTCACCTCGCGGCGCCGGCCATCCGGTCGGCCCGCTCTCGGGCCGTCGACGGTGACACCGGCACGGTTGCCGACAGTTCTGGCGACCCGGCCAGATCCCGATCGCCGAGCGCCCGGCCTGGCCGAGTGCCCCCGCTGTCACCGGCGAACCGCTTGCCCCGACCAGCGGAAGATCCGCTGACCCGCCGCCCCTGTCCTGATCTCCTCGTCCCCGGAGAACAACCTCTGATGGCATCCCGCACCCGCCGCCACGGCGCCCGAAACGGCGCCGAGGGCGCCGCCCGGCGCCGACGGCTGCCCATGCGCCTGCTGCTTCCCTCGCTCATCCTGGTCGCCCTGATGGCGATGCTGATGCTGCGCGGGTACGTGCACAGCGAAATCCTCGCCGACCACCGCATCCAGGCCGAGGCCTCCACCGACCGGGTGCCGGAGAAGATCCTGGAGGGCGGCCCGGTCATCGACACCAGAAGCGGCCAGACCGCCAGCCTGAACGTGCCCGACCACCGGCTCGTCCTCACGTTCGACGACGGCCCGGACCCCGAGTGGACCCCCAAGGTCCTCGACGTCCTCAAGAGACACCACGCGCACGCGGTCTTCTTCGTCACCGGCACCAACGCCTCGCGCTACCCGGAACTCGTACGGCGCATGGTGGCCGAGGGCCACGAGGTGGGGCTGCACACCTTCAACCACCCCGACCTCTCCTTCCAGTCGAAGGCCCGGATCGACTGGGAGCTGTCCCAGAACCAGCTGGCGCTCGCCGGTGCGGCGGGCATCCGTACCTCGCTGTTCCGGCCGCCGTACTCCTCCTTCGCCGACGCCATGGACGACAAGTCGTGGCCGGTCACGGAGTACATCGGCAAGCGTGGCTACATCACCGTGGTCAACAACACGGACAGCGAGGACTGGCGCAAGCCGGGCGTCGACGCGATCATCCGCGAGGCCACCCCCAAGGGCGGCAAGGGCGCGATCGTCCTCATGCACGACTCCGGCGGCGACCGCCACCAGACCGTCAAGGCCCTCGACCGCTTCCTGCCCGACATGAAGAAGCGGGGGTACACGTTCCGGAACCTCACCGAGGCCCTCGACGCGCCCAGCGCGCACACACCGGTCGCCGGTGTCGAACTGGCCAAGGGCAAGGCGTGGACGTTCCTGGTCCAGGCCTCCGACAACATCACCGACGTACTGGTCGTCGGTCTCGCGATCATCGGCGTGCTGGTGTTCGCCCGGTTCGGCCTGATGCTGCTGCTCTCCGTCCTCCACGCCCGCCGCACCCGCCGCCCCGACTTCAGCTGGGGCCCGCCGATCACCGAACCCGTGTCGGTGCTCGTCCCGGCGTACAACGAGGCCAAGTGCATCGAGGCCACCGTGCGTTCACTGATGCGGAGCGAGCATCCCATCGAGGTGATCGTCATCGACGACGGGTCGAGCGACGGCACGGCACGCATCGTCGAGGACCTGGGCCTGCCCAACGTACGCGTCGTGCGCCAGCTCAACGCGGGCAAGCCCGCCGCCCTCAACAGGGGTGTGGCGAACGCCCGTTACAACCTGATCGTGATGATGGACGGCGACACGGTGTTCGAGCCCGGCACCGTCCGCGAACTCGTCCAGCCCTTCGGCGACCCGCGCGTCGGCGCCGTCGCGGGCAACGCCAAGGTCGGCAACAAGGACTCCCTGATCGGCGCCTGGCAGCACATCGAGTACGTGATGGGCTTCAACCTGGACCGCCGTATGTACGACGTCCTGGGCTGTATGCCGACGATCCCGGGCGCGGTCGGCGCGTTCCGGCGCAGCGCCCTGAAGCGGGTCGGCGGGATGAGCGACGACACGCTCGCCGAGGACACCGACATCACGATGGCCCTGCACCGCGACGGCTGGCGGGTGGTGTACGCGGAGAACGCGCGCGCCTGGACCGAGGCCCCGGAGTCCGTCCAGCAGCTGTGGTCCCAGCGCTACCGCTGGTCGTACGGCACCATGCAGGCGATCTGGAAGCACCGCCGCTCGATGATCGAACGGGGCCCGTCGGGCCGCTTCGGCCGCGTGGGCCTGCCCTTCGTGTCGCTGTTCATGGTGGTGGCACCGCTCCTCGCTCCCCTGATCGACGTGTTCCTGCTCTACGGACTGGTGTTCGGCCCGACCGAGAGGACCGTCCTCGCCTGGCTGGGCGTCCTCGCCATCCAGCTGATCTGCGCGGCCTACGCGTTCCGCCTCGACCGGGAAAAGATGACCCACCTGATCTCGCTGCCCCTGCAACAGATCCTCTACCGCCAGCTCATGTACGTCGTCCTGCTCCAGTCCTGGATCACCGCCCTCACCGGCGGCCGGCTGCGCTGGCAGAAACTGCGCCGCACCGGCGTCGTGGGCTCGGCACCCGACGCCGTACCGGCCGCCCGGACGAGCGGCACCGCCGACCGGAGGCCCGTGGCATGACCGAACGACATACGGCGGCCACGACGCCGTACGACGAGACCAACGAGACCACCACACCCTCGTACGGAGTTCCGCAGCAGCCTGCGCCCGAGGAAGCGACCACCGCAGAGCCCCGTTCGCCCCGGGCGGCGAAGCCGGGCCGCGACCGCTATCTCGACCTGCTCCGCAGCATCGCCCTGGTCCGGGTCGTGGTGTACCACCTGTTCGGCTGGGCGTGGCTGACCGTGCTGTTCCCGTCCATGGGCGTGATGTTCGCGCTGGCCGGTTCCCTGATGGCCCGTTCCCTGAAGCGCCCGGCACTCGGCGTGATCCGGGGCCGGATACGGCGCCTGCTGCCCCCGCTGTGGGCGTTCAGCGTGGTGGCGCTGGTGCTGATGTTCTTCGCCGGCTGGCAGCCGGCCAAGGATCCCGACCACGGCGGCACCTGGGGCCTGGTCGAACTCCTGAACTACCTCATCCCGATCGGCACCCCGCCCTACCCGTGGAGCATCGGCTCCAAGTCCGGGCTCCTGGAGAACACCTGGGCGAGCCAGGCCGCGGGCCCCCTCTGGTACCTGCGGGCCTACCTGTGGTTCGTGATCGCCTCGCCGCTGCTGCTGTGGGCGTTCCGCCGGTTCCCCTGGCCGACACTGCTCGCCCCGCTGGCCCTGACGGCGGTCGTCGGTACGGGAGTTGTCGACATCCCCGGTGAGACGGGCAACGCGGTGACCGACTTCGCGGTGTACGGCGGCTGCTGGGTGCTGGGCTTCGCCCACCACGAGGGCCTGCTGAAGAGGATCCCGCGCTATCTCGCCGTGTCCTGCGCGGTCCCGCTCATGGCCTTCGGTATCTGGTGGGCCTCGGGCCACAAGGGCCCCGACGGCTGGGACCTGAACGACATCCCGCTGGCCCAGGCGATGTGGTCGTTCGGGTTCGTGGTGATCCTGCTCCAGTACTCCCCGTCGTGGCAGGAACTGCCGGGGCGCCTGGCGAAGTGGGACAGGCTGGTCACGCTCTCCAACAACCGAGCGGTCACGATCTATCTCTGGCACAACTTACTCATCATGGCCACGGTCCCTTTGATCGACCGTCTGTACGAACTCCCGTTCATGACCGACGGGATGGTGTCCGCGCTGGACACGACGTACAACCTGTGGATGTTCATCCTGGTCTGGCCCCTGATCGGCCTGACGATACTGGCACTGGGCTGGATCGAGGACGTAGCCGCGAAGCGGAGCCCACGGCTTTGGCCGGACGGGCACGGGGCGAAGCGGGGGGGCGGGCGACGGCGGGGGTGAGCGCGAGAGACGGGGGAGTGGGACGGCCCGGCACCTTGGTGGGTGCGGGGTTTCCTGCGCGAGGCCTTCCTGGTCTCGGCCGCCGGGCCATCGGTCAACCGGCTCCCTGGGCTCCGGCCACCTGGGTCCTGGGCCAGTACCTGGCCACCCGGGTCCTGGGCCGGTCACCCGGCCCCGGCCACCCGGTCACCGGCGTCTGGTCATCGGGCCGGGGCCCGATGACCACCGTCCCGCGATCATCGGGCCCCGGCCCTCTGACCCCCGGCCCCGGTCACCCGGCCCCGGCCACCTGGTCACCGGCACTTGTGCCCCGGCCACCTGGCCACCGGGCCCCGCCCCTCTCGCCACCGGCCCCGGGCATCGGTCACCGGATCCTGGCCATCTGGCTACCGGCACCTGACCATCGGGTCTCAGTCATCTGGCCACCGGGCCCCGGGCACCCCGCTACCGGCCACCATCCGCCCAGCACCGGCGACCCGGCCGCCCGACCTCGGCTTCCGGCCCCCGGGCGATCGGGTCAGAGCAGGAGCAGTAGGACGGCCAGGGCGACGAGCAGTGAGTCGATCCGGTCCAGCAGGCCGCCGGAGCCGGGCAGCCAGCGGCCGGTGTCCTTTGCCTGTGCCCCTCTTTTGACCATGGACTCGAGAAGGTCTCCGGCCGGGCCGCCGACCGCCACCGCCACTGCCATCGGCCAGGTCAGAGTGGACAACACCGCGAGCATGCCGACGCCGGCCGCAGCCCCGGCCAGGGTCCCGCTCCACCGCTTGGCCGGTGACAGTGGCGACAGCCTCGGCCCGCCCAGCCCCCGACCGGCGAAGTACGCCACGATGTCAGCGATCGAGACCGCCATGAACAGCGCGAGCGCGCTCGCCCCCAGCGGCACCAGGGAGGCCACCACACTCAGCCAGGCCAGCCCGAGGAGACCCGCGCAGAGCCGGCGCAGGCCATGATCGGCGTCGCCGGCCAGGAGCGGCACCGCGGCCACGGCGAGCGCCCCGATCGCGACCACCCGGAGCACCTGCCCGGGCGCCAGCCAGGCGGTCAGCACCACGCCCGTCACCGCCGCGGCCAGCACCACCCGGTCCACCCGGCTCAGCCGCATCAGTCCGCCGAACTCCATCACCGCGATAACCCCGACCACGATGGCGAGGACCGCGGTGCCCGGGCGGCCCCACCAGAACGCACCGGTGACCAGCGGCACCCCGACTGCCCAGGCGCACCATCGGACCATCAGCTCGCGGCGCCGGGAAGCCGCCACCGCGACGCCGCCCAGCGCCAGCGCCCCACCGAGGCAGGGCGCCAGGGAAGCCACGGTGATCACCGGGCGGATCCGGCGACCGGAACGCCATCGATCCGGGGACCGAGCGCGGCCGAACGCGGCAGCAGTATCTCCAGCGCGGCCTGGAAGGCGGCCACGATGCACGCGTTCTCGGCGGTGTCCTTGACCGCGACGCGCACAGTGCGCCCTTCGTACTCCGGCGACAACGGCGACAGATCTCGCAGGTACACGTTGTGGCGGCGGCACTCGTCGACCACCTGTGCGGCACTGGGTCCGCCGTACGGCAGGGTCACGTTGAGAAAGTTCGCCACGCCCTCCTCGATCATCACGGTCTCGTCCAGCCCGGCCAGGTCGGCGGCCAGTCGCCGCCGCAGCGCGTGGGTGCGAAGCCAGCGGTCGCTGTAGTAGGCCGGGTCACGCAGGGCCGCCACCGCGGCCAGCTGAGCGGGGAGGCTGACCGGCCAGGGTGGCGTCCACCGGCGCAGCCGCGCCGCGGTGGCAGGCTCGGCCACCAGGTACGCGGCCCGCATTCCGGACAGCGCGTACATCTTGGAGAGTGAGGTGCAGACCACCACCCGCGGGTCCGTGGCGGCGAGGCCGGCGAGCGACTCGGTCGGGTCGGCATAGCCCAGGTATGCCTCGTCGATCCACCAGCGGGTCGCGGCCGGGGCGGCGGCGATCAGTGAGCGCAACTCCGCGGCGGGCGCATGGCGGCCGGTCGGGTTGTTGGGGTTGACGACCACCACGAGGTCGTAGCGACCGGCCCCGACGGCAGCCGCCAGCCGGGCCGGATCGATCCGCCAGCCGTCCTCGCGGCGCAGCCGGAACCGGTCCACCCGGCATCCGATCACCCTCTCGGTGACGTGGGCGTACTCGCCGTAGCCCGGATCCATCAGCAGCACCCTGCTCTCCGGGGTCAGCCACTGGCCGAACGCCCGGAAGATCAGGTCGGACGAACCGGCGCCGACCGCGAGCGTCTCCTCCGGCAACCCCCGGGCCGCGGCGATCTCCGCCAGCAGACCCTCGGCGCCGGTCGGCGGCGAGGTCCGTGCGGCCCAGGCCGGATCCTCGGCGAGCGCCGCCCGCACTCCGGGGGCCGGTGGGAACCAGGCGTCCAGCACGTCGGCCGCGACCACCTGGTGCCGCCGGTGCAGGCTACGGAAGTCCGTGCCGATGGCGGTGAACGAGGCACCGCCGTGCTCGCAGCCGTCCGGCCGGGGTGCGAACGGCATGTCCAGCTGCCAGTCCACTCCGGACCGCAGACGCTCCAGCGTGGTGCGGTAGCGGTCCATCGTGGCCATCGTCAGCTCGGTCACGTTCCCGGTCAGCACCTCGAACGTCAACGCACCGCTGTGGACGGTACGGCCGACCGGACGCAGGCCGGCGGCCAGGTACATGCCGAGCAGTTCGGTCCGCCCCATCGCCACCATCCGGCGACCGCCCCGGGAGGCGATCCAGCGCAGCGCCGCGTACATCAGCAGCGGTGCTGCCGCCGAGGCCCGCCATCGCGGCTCGACAGTGAGGATGCGCACCTCGAACAGACCGCCCTCGCTCAGCAGCGGCAACTCGTCACGGGTGAGGTACTTGTCCAGCGCGTACCGCCCCAGCCAGGGCGGAGTCAGACTGACAAACCCGATACGGTCCGCCCCTCGCGCCGCGACCAGATAGACGTTGTCGCCGTCCAGCCCGTCGCGAAGCCGCCCGGTCGGATCCGGCACATGCTGGCCCAACTCCTGTGCGTACACCCGATGGCGCAGTTCGTGGAGCCACTCCCGATCCTCCGGTGTGGCAACGCGCAACTGCAGATGACGACGCATGGGGACCTCTCTCGACGCGGACCGGGCGCTCCATCGTGGAGAACACGGCCCCGGCCACGTCAGAGCCGAGCGACTCAGTCGGCCTGAGTACGCGTACTCACGGGGTCACTCCGCCGCGCCGACGACGTCCTGGCGAAGGGAGGTGCCCTTCGGGGCGAGGCCGCCGTGCTCTGGCCGTGACCTCCGTCTGCGTAACCTCTCATCCGACCTCCTCGCGGGGTGAGAGCAAAGTTCCCTTCCGGTCACCCACAGCCACAGGGCCGAAACGCGCTCTGCCTACCTTCGGGACTCATCACCGCTCAGCACCCCAAAAAAGAACCACCCGAGCCCCGGACCACCGTGGAGGCGTCATGACAGCCCCTAGTTCAGCCCCCGCACCCGGCAGGGGAGGCCGCTGGATCGAGCACTGGGATCCCGAGGACGAGGCCTTCTGGAACGCGACCGGCGAGAAGGTCGCCCGCCGCAACCTGTACTTCTCCGTGCTCTCCGAGCACATCGGCTTCTCCATCTGGACGCTGTGGTCCGTGATGGTGCTGTTCATGGGACCGGAGTACGGGCTCACCCCGGCCGACAAGTTCTTCATCGTGTCGATGGCCACGGGCGTCGGCGCCGTCGTCCGCGTCCCCTACACCTTCGCCGTCGCCCTCTTCGGCGGCCGGAACTGGACCATCGTCTCCGCGGCACTCCTGCTCATCCCGACGATCGCGGCGTTCATCGTCATGGAGCCGGGGACGTCCTTCAACACGTTCCTCGCCTGCGCCATGCTCGCCGGCATCGGCGGCGGCAACTTCGCCTCCAGCATGACCAACATCAACGCCTTCTTCCCGCTCAGGAAGAAGGGCTGGGCCCTCGGGCTCAACGCCGGCGGCGGCAACATCGGTGTCCCGGTCGTGCAGCTCATCGGCCTCGCCGTCATCGGCGCGAGCGGCGGTCCGCGGGTGCTCCTCGGGATCTACATCCCGCTCATCCTCATCGCCGCCGTCCTCGCCGCGGTCAAGATGGACAACATCGCGCACCTGAAGAACGACACCGGCGCCGCCAAGGACGCCGTCAAGGACGCGCACACCTGGATCATGTCCTTCCTCTACATCGGGACGTTCGGGTCGTTCATCGGCTACAGCTTCGCCTTCGGCCTCGTCCTGCAGACCCAGTTCGGGCGTACGCCGCTCGAGTCCGCGTACGTCACCTTCATCGGCCCGCTGCTCGGCTCGCTGATCCGGCCCGTGGGCGGCGCGCTCGCCGACCGCTTCGGCGGGGCGAAGATCACGCTGTACAACTACGTCGGCATGGCCGGTGCCACCGGTGTCATCGTCGTCGCGTCCATGCAGAAGTCGCTGCCCCTCTTCACCACCGCCTTCATCGCCCTGTTCGTCCTCTCCGGCCTCGGCAACGGCTCGACCTTCAAGATGATCCCCGGCATCTTCCAGGCCAAGGCCCTCGCCAAGGGACTGGAGGGTGAGGAGGCCGCGGCCTACGGCCGTCGCCTGTCCGGCGCCTCCATGGGACTCATCGGCGCGGTCGGCGCGCTCGGCGGCCTCGGCATCAACCTCTCCCTCCGCCAGTCGTTCCTGAGCGTCGGATCCGGCACCGGAGCCTTCGTCGCCTTCCTCGCCTTCTACGGGGTCTGCTTCCTGGTCACCTGGGCCGTATACCTTCGCCGTCCGTCCGGTGCGCAGGCCACCGAAACCGCACCCTCCGAAGCAAAGCCGCAGCTCAACTACGCCGAGGTGTGACCCTCGCCGGAAGCGGCTTAAGTAACACCAGCGACATGAAGTCGAACCGAGCCTGTCACGCGCTGTTGACAGGCTCGTTCGGCACCCCTGTGCAGATGTGACCCGACTGCGGGACGAGAGCCATGTTCGACGAACAGCAGCGACCAGAACGACCGGAGCCACCGGACCACGGGCCCCTCGCGGGGTTCACCGTGGGTGTCACCGCCGCGCGTCGGGCCGACGAACTCGGGACCCTGCTCCAGCGGCGGGGCGCCGCCGTCGTGCACGCGCCCGCTCTGCGGATCGTGCAGCTCGCCGACGACAGCGAACTGCTCGCGGCCACCAAGCAGCTCATCGGCCAGGCGCCGGACATCGTCATCGCCACCACCGCCATCGGCTTCCGGGGCTGGATCGAGGCCGCCGACGGCTGGGGGCTCGGGGAGGATCTGCTCGCCTGTCTCGGCGGCGTGGAACTGCTGGCGCGCGGGCCCAAGGTCAAGGGGTCCGTCCGGGCCGCCGGGCTCAAGGAGGAGTGGTCGCCGGCCTCCGAGTCCATGGCCGAGGTGCTCGACCGGCTTCTGGAGGAGGGCGTCGAGGGGCGCCGTATCGCCATCCAGCTGCACGGCGAGCCGCTGCCCGGCTTCGTCGAGTCGCTGCGTGCGGCGGGCGCCGAAGTCGTCGGTGTGCCCGTCTACCGGTGGATGCCACCGGAGGACATCGGCCCCGTCGACCGGCTCCTCGACTCCACCGTCTCGCGCGGCCTGGACGCGCTCACCTTCACCAGCGCGCCCGCCGCCGCGTCCCTTCTCTCCCGCGCCGAGGAACGGGGCCTGCTCCCCGAACTCCTCGCCGCCCTCCACCACGACGTCCTCCCGGCCTGCGTCGGCCCGGTCACCGCCCTGCCGCTCCAGGCCCATGGCGTCGACACGGTGTCCCCCGAACGCTTCCGGCTCGGCCCCCTCGTACAGCTCCTCTGCCAGGAACTCCCTTCCCGCGCACGGGCGTTGCCCATCGCCGGGCACCGCGTCGAGATCCGCGGGCACGCCGTCATCGTCGACGGCGCTCTGCGGCCCGTACCGCCGGCCGGAATGTCCCTGATGCGGGCGCTGTCCCGGCGGCCGGGGTGGGTCGTCGCCCGCGCCGAACTGCTGCGTGCGCTGCCCGGAGCCGGCCGCGACGAGCACGCCGTGGAGACGGCGATGGCACGCCTGCGCACCGCCCTCGGCGCGCCCAAACTGATCCAGACGGTCGTCAAACGCGGCTACCGGCTCGCCCTGGACCCGGCGGCCGACGCCAAGTACTCCGACGCGTAGCCCCTCCGGGCCGGCATGGTCATCGTTGTCCGCGAGGCGGCCCCGGAGGAGTCGCGCCCCGGCAAGGGGACGGCGAACTGCGCGCCCAGCCCCACCGCCCCGCAGGTGGACGAGCCGCGTACCAGGCAGGGCGGACACCTCCACCGGCGTGCAGGTGGAGGAGTCGCGTACCCGCCGGGGCGGGCGTCTCCACCGGCCTGCCGGGTGGACGAGCCGCCCAGCCCGCGGAGCGAGTCGCCTCCACCGGCCCACGCCGAATGAACCGCGTATCCCGCGGAGCGACCTGCACGAGGGGTTCCGGCCGTGACAGCGGGCAGGCACTGTAGAGGGAACGGTTCCCCTGACCCCCTCAGTGGCATCCCACCGACATCCCACCCGGCATCCCGGCTGCCCTGAACGGTGGCGACTCCTAGGCGGTGACAGGGCACATGGCATCGGAGACGACCGTGGCCACAGCCTCGTACGAGCTGCGTTTCGACGCCGGGCGGATCTGCCTGGACCTGCTGGCGACCGCCCACCCCGACGAACGGCTCGGTGCCGTCGAGCCGCTCCGCGCCTGGATCGCCGCGTCCGGACTCGTCCCGGCGGGCACTCCCCTGCACCACGCCGACACCTCCTGGGTCGCGCACTTCCGTGAACTGCGGGACCTGACCGGCCGGTTGACCGGTCAGTTGGTGCACAGCCCCCCGGTGGCCGACCCCCGCCACCTCGACCAGGCCCTCATCCGTCTCAACGAACTCGCCCGCCCGGCGGCCCCGGCCCCCCGCGCTGTCCGCGCCGGGGACGGCACCCTCGTACGGGAGTTGCACGGGCCGCCCGACTGCGCGGCCCTGCTCGGCGCGGTCGCCAGGGACGCCGTGGAGCTGCTCACCGACCCCGTGGCACGCGCGTGCCTGCGCCAGTGCGAGGGCGACAGCTGCTCGATCGTCTACCTCGACACCTCCCGGGGCAGACGGCGCAGATGGTGTTCCAGCGAGATCTGCGGCAACCGGGAACGGGTCGCTAGACACCGGCGGCGGGTCGCCCTGGCACGCGCGTAGATCGTTTCCAGCACGCGCGTAGACCGCTCCGGAGAGGTTCGCAGATCGCCCATAGTGGGTCTTTCGCGCGGAATCGGACCTGGCAACTCCCCTGGGTTGCAGTGACCTTGGTTACACGTGTGTTTCCAGTCGGCGCGCCGCGGGCATCGCCCCGAACTTGCCAGTGTGGCGGAAATGTAAAGCACTTGCGGCAGGAATGTGCACCCTTGTCCCTCACGTCGGGGACGGACAAAGAAAGTTGTGGTCACGCGTTGAACATCCCGCATGCCACTTCCGTACTTGGTGGCGAGCGACCGACCGGGGGAACCCGGGACAGCGGAGGTGGGCGTGCGTAAGGATTCCGTCGTGGCCAATGAACAAGGACCGAGGGCCCGACATCGCATGTCCCAGCCCTCGGAGCCCGACGAGGACTTGATGCGTGCGCTCTACCGAGAGCACGCGGGGCCCCTCCTGGCGTACGTCCTGAGGCTGGTCGCCGGAGACCGGCAACGAGCCGAGGACGTCGTGCAGGAGACACTAATCCGTGCCTGGAAGAACGCCGGTCAGCTCAATCGAGCAACCGGTTCGGTACGCCCCTGGCTGGTGACGGTCGCCCGGCGCATCGTCATCGACGGGCACCGCAGCCGGCAGGCCCGGCCGCAGGAGGTGGACCCGTCGCCGCTGGAGGTAATCCCCGCGGAGGACGAGATCGACAAGGCGCTGTGGCTGATGACGTTGTCGGACGCGCTCGCCGACCTGACCCCCGCCCACCGGGAGGTCCTGGTCGAGACCTATTTCAAGGGACGTACGGTGAACGAAGCCGCCGAAACGCTGGGCATACCCAGCGGAACGGTGCGCTCACGGGTCTTCTACGCCCTGCGTTCGATGAAGCTCGCACTAGAGGAGCGGGGGGTGACGGCATGAGTATTTACGGGGGGTTCGGAGCGGGTAGTCCTGGTTCCATGCGAGGAATGCAGGGTTCCCAAGGCCCGAACGAACACGAGACAGTAGGCGCCTACGCCCTCGGCATCCTCGACGACGCGGAGGCCACGGCCTTCGAGGCACATCTCGCCGGCTGCGAGTGGTGCGCCCAGCAGCTCGACGAGCTGGCCGGGATGGAACCGATGCTGGCCGCCCTCGCGGACCTGCCCGGTGCCCAGGGATCTCCCGCCATCGGCGAGTCGCTGTCCGCCCGCCCGAGTCCACAGCTCGCGACGCGGCTGGTCGACGAGGTCGCGGAACGGCGTGCGAGCAAGCGCCGGCGCAGCTTCTACATGGTGGCCGCCGCGGCAGCCCTCATCATCGGCGGCCCGACCGCGGTGTTCGCGACGACCGGCGGCGACACCACCAGCGTGGCTACTCCCTCGCCGACGGTGACGACGAAGGCCACCGGCTCCGCCAAGGACGCCTTCGGTCTCATGAAGGACCGGGTCTCCGCCACCGACCCCAACACCAATGTCACCGCGACCGTGGCGATGGAGTCGAAGGCCTGGGGAGTCAGCGCGGTCCTCGAGCTGGGAGGCGTCAAGGGTCCGCTGAAGTGCTCCCTCGTCGCCGTCGGCAAGGACGGCAAGCGCGAGACCATGTCCAACTGGTCCGTCCCGACGGCCGGTTACGGCATCAAGGACGCCACGACCGAAGCTGCCCGCAACCCGCTCTTCATCCACGGCGGAACGGCCTTCAGCACCGACGAGATCGACCACTACGAGGTTGTCGACTCCGGCGGCAAGAAGCTCGTCGAGGTCGACGCCTGACCCTCCACCACTGTTTCCCGACCGCTCCGAGACCGCCCCAGGACGCCTCGTACGAAGACTCGTACGGTGTCCTGGGGCGGACTCGTAGCATCCGGGCCTCTTTTTCGCGTACGGTTGACGGCTGCCCAGCACGTCAGAAGGGGGCCCGGTGGCCGCTCAGGCTCAGCAGGAAACGGCGCTCGTGTCGGTCGAGGACTCCTCAGTACAGGACTCCGTCCGCGACCGCGAGATCAGCGTCGAACAAGAACACCTGGACCGGGTGTACCAGCGTCTTGAGGAGAAGATCGACGAGGCCGAGTTCCTCATGCACGACGCGGCCAAACGGGGCCAGGTCGGCACCCCCGGCGCGCTCGCCGAACGGGACGCCCAGGTGTTCCGCGCCGGCATCCACCTCAACAGGCTGAACAACGAGTTCGAGGACTTCCTCTTCGGCCGTATCGACCTGCTGCGGGGGATGGACGGCAAGAAGGGCCCGGACGGCGCCTACACGGCCGTGGAGGCCGCGGAGGGGGCCGTGAGCCCCGAGGGCACCGCCGACATCGCCGAGACCCTCCACATCGGCCGTATCGGCGTCCTCGACGAGGACTACTCGCCCCTCGTCATCGACTGGCGCGCCCCGGCCGCCGCGCCCTTCTACCGCTCGACCCCGGTCGACCCGGGCCGGGTGGTCAGGCGTCGCGTCATCCGGTCCAAGGGCCGGCGGGTCCTCGGCGTCGAGGACGACCTGATGCGCCCCGAGCTGAAGGCGTCCCTGGACGGCCAGGAGCTCGCGGTGATCGGCGACGGCGCCCTGATGGCGGCCCTCGGGCAGGCCCGCAGCCACACCATGCGGGACATCGTGTCGTCCATCCAGGCCGAACAGGACCTGGTGATCCGCGCTCCCGCCGCCTCGGTGACGTACGTGGAGGGCGGTCCGGGCACCGGCAAGACGGCCGTCGCCCTGCACCGCGCCGCCTACCTGCTCTACCAGGACCGGCGCCGGTACGCGGGCGGCATCCTGATCGTCTCCCCGACGCCCCTCCTGGTGGCGTACACGGAGGGCGTCCTGCCCTCCCTCGGTGAGGAGGGCCAGGTGGCCATCCGCGCCATCGGCTCCCTCGTCGACGGCGCCGAGGCCACCTTGTACGACGCCCCGGCCGTGGCCCGCGCCAAGGGCTCGTACCGCATGCTCGGGGTGCTCCGGAAGGCCGCGCGAGGCGCCCTGGAGCAGCACGACTCGCCGACGGTGACCAGCCGTCTGAGGGTCGTCGCCTTCGGCCGCCGTATCGAACTGGAGGCCCCCGAGCTGGCCCGCATCCGCGAGTCGGCGCTCAGCGGCACAGCCCCCGTCAACCTGATGCGCCCGCGCGCCCGCAGGCTGCTCCTGGACGCCCTGTGGGCCCGCTCGGGCGCCCAGAGCCGCCACACGGACCGGGAACTGGCCGCGGAACTCCGCTCCTCGTTCGACGAGGACGTCACGTCCGAGGACGACTTCATCGCGTTCCTGGACGCCTGGTGGCCGGAACTGACCCCCGCGTCGGTCCTCGCCGCCATGTCCGACGAACGCCTCCTCGGCCGCTGGGCCCGCCGCATCCTCAACCCGGGCGAGGTCCGCCGGGTCGCCCGCGCCCTCAAGCGCGACGGCCTCTCGGTCCACGACGTGGCCATGCTGGACGAGCTGGGCGCGATCCTCGGCGCCCCGGCCCGCCCCCGCAAGAGGCGCGAGGCGGACCCCATGGACCAGCTCAGCGGCCTGGAGGAGCTGATGCCGGTACGGGAGGAGACGCAGCGCGAACGGGCCGAGCGGCTCGCCGAGGAACGCACCGAGTACGCCCACGTCATCGTCGACGAGGCCCAGGACCTCACCCCGATGCAGTGGCGCATGGTCGGCCGCCGCGGCCGGCACGCCACCTGGACGGTCGTCGGCGACCCGGCCCAGTCCTCCTGGTCCGACCCCGACGAGGCGGCTCAGGCCCGTGACGAGGCCCTGGGCACCCGTCCGCGCCGTCGTTTCACCCTCACCGTCAACTACCGCAACCCGGCCGAGATCGCCGAACTGGCCGCCAAGGTCCTGGCCCTCGCGATGCCGGGCTCGGAGTCCCCGAGGGCGGTCCGCTCGACCGGCGTGGAGCCGCGCTTCGTGGCCGTACGGGGTTCCCTGGCCCAGTCGGTCCGTGACGAAGCCGCCCGCCTCCTGGACCTCGTCGACGGCACCGTCGGCGTCGTCGTGGCCATGAACCGCCGCGACGAGGCGGCCCGCTGGCTGGCGGGCCTCGGCGACCGTGTGGTGGCCCTGGGCAGCCTGGAGGCCAAGGGCCTGGAGTACGACGCCACAGTGGTCGTCTCCCCGGCGGAGATCGCCGACGAGAGCCCGGCCGGCCTGCGGGTTCTGTACGTCGCCCTGACCCGCGCCACCCAGCAGCTCACGGTCGTCTCGGCGGACCGCGACGAGCCCGATGCGCAGGGGGTGCCCGACCTTCTCCGGGACTGAGGCAAAGACAGTGGCCGATGGGAATTGCCTTACGGGGATCGTTTGTTACCGTTGACGTGGCACCGGCTCGATCCAAGCCCCCGGGCCCAACCTTCGTCGCTACGAGCGACCACTTGCCGCGAGGCGAGCATGGCGGGTCGGTGCCACTGAACATGTAGAGGTCCACGCCACGAAAGTGGCGTGGACCTCTCTTTGTTGAGAACAAAACGTTCGCAATCGAGGCCCCGCTACCAGCTACTCCGCGGTAGGTGCGACGATCGGACGGCAAACCAAGCATCAGGGTGAAAGCAGAAGGAAGTCGGCCATGGCAACGGCGCCCAGCGTCTCCTACTCGATCACGGTCCGGTTGGAGGTGCCCGCGAGCGGAACCGCGGTCTCCCAGATCACCACCGCCGTTGAGTCCTCCGGAGGCTCGGTGACCGGCCTCGACGTCACCGCCTCCGGCCACGAACTGCTCCGGATCGACGTCACCATCGCGGCGACCTCGACCGCGCACGCCGACGAGATCGTCCAGCAGCTCCGCGGCATCGAGGGCGTCAACCTCGGCAAGGTCTCGGACCGTACGTTCCTCATGCACCTCGGCGGCAAGATCGAGATGCAGTCCAAGCACCCGATCCGCAACCGTGACGACCTCTCGATGATCTACACCCCGGGCGTGGCCCGCGTGTGCATGGCGATCGCCGAGAACCCCGAGGACGCCCGCCGCCTCACCATCAAGCGCAACACGGTCGCGGTCGTGACGGACGGCTCCGCGGTGCTGGGCCTCGGCAACATCGGCCCGATGGCCGCCATGCCGGTCATGGAGGGCAAGGCGGCCCTCTTCAAGCGCTTCGCCGACATCGACGCCTGGCCGCTGTGCCTGGACACCCAGGACACCGACGAGATCGTCATGATCGTCAAGGCGATCGCCCCGGGCTTCGCCGGCATCAACCTCGAGGACATCTCGGCCCCGCGCTGCTTCGAGATCGAGGCCCGCCTCCGCGAGGCCCTGGACATCCCCGTCTTCCACGACGACCAGCACGGCACCGCGATCGTCGTCCTCGCCGCCCTCACCAACGCCCTGCGCGTCACGGGCAAGGCGATCGGCGACATCCGGGTCGTCATGTCGGGCGCCGGCGCGGCCGGTACGGCCATCCTCAAGCTGCTCATCGCGGCCGGCGTCAAGACCGCTGTCGTCGCCGACATCCAGGGCGTCGTCCACGCGGACCGCGCGGACCTGGTGGACGCGGCCCCGGACTCCCCGCTGCGCTGGATCGCCGACAACACCAACCTGGAGGGCCTCACCGGCACTCTCAAGGAGGCCGTGCGCGGCGCCGACGTCTTCATCGGTGTCTCGGCCCCGAACGTCATCGACGGCGACGACGTGGCCGCGATGGCGGAGGGTGCGATCGTGTTCGCGCTCGCGAATCCCGACCCCGAGATCGACCCGGCGATCGCCCGCCAGACGGCTGCCGTCGTGGCCACCGGCCGCTCGGACTTCCCGAACCAGATCAACAACGTGCTGGTCTTCCCGGGTGTCTTCCGTGGTCTCCTGGACGCGCAGTCCCGCACGGTCAACACCGAGATGATGCTCGCGGCGGCGACCGCACTCGCGAACGTCGTCACCGAGGACGAGCTGAACCCGAACTACATCGTGCCCAGCGTCTTCAACGACAAGGTCGCGGGCGCGGTGGCGGGTGCGGTGCGGGACGCCGCGAAGGCGGCGGCCGAGTAGTTCCCGGTTCCCGCTGCCGTATATGTGACGGTTACCACGGGCCCTCCTACCGGCGCGTCGGGGGCGTCCTGCCCCCGGGCGCCTCTAGGGTGGCGGCCAGGTTCAGCCTGTCGGCCCCGGCCGCTGACGCTTTCCGTCCGACTCCCAAGGGTGTTCGTGTGACTCCCAGGGGTGCCGGATTGGCTTTCCCGCCGCAGGTGGGGGCAGGATGCGTCTTCGGGCGTGAGGGTCCGACGGCGGACCCGGGTCCGGGGACCCACCGAGGACCCTGGCAGCATCGGCTTCGCTGTGCCCCCCATGCGGCTCCGCCGCGGGGCACGCCTCAACAGCAAGAAGAACACGGGAGTAACAACATGAACCGCAGTGAGCTGGTGGCCGCGCTGGCCGACCGCGCCGAGGTCACCCGCAAGGACGCGGACGCCGTTCTGGCCGCGTTCGCCGAGACCGTCGGTGAGATCGTCGCCAAGGGCGACGAGAAGGTCACCATCCCCGGCTTCCTGACCTTCGAGCGCACCCACCGTGCCGCTCGCACCGCGCGCAACCCGCAGACCGGCGACCCGATCGACATCCCCGCCGGTTACAGCGTCAAGGTTTCCGCGGGCTCCAAGCTCAAGGAAGCGGCCAAGGGTAAGTAAGGGCGCCTGTTCGTCGTTGCGGCTTGGCGCCGTGGGCGACTGCGGGGCCGCTGTAGTTGGTCGCGCAGTTCCCCGCGCCCCTTCAGGGCGCTGCAGTTGACGCCGATGGGGCGGTCACCCAAATTTGGGTGACCGCCCCATCGGCGTTCGTACGACTGCGGCTATCCGAGCGCCTTGCCGGGCAGCTCGACCTTCGCACCCAGTTCCACGAGCTTCTCCATGAAGTTCTCGTAGCCCCGGTTGATCAGGTCGATGCCGTGCACCCTGGACGTCCCCTGGGCGGCCAGGGCGGCGATGAGGTACGAGAAGCCGCCCCGGAGGTCCGGGATGACCAGGTCGGCGCCCTGGAGGCGCGTGGGGCCCGACACGACCGCCGAGTGGAGGAAGTTGCGCTGGCCGAAGCGGCAGTGGGAGCCGCCGAGGCACTCGCGGTAGAGCTGGATGTGCGCGCCCATCTGGTTGAGCGCGGAGGTGAAGCCGAGGCGGGACTCGTAGACCGTCTCGTGGACGATGGAGAGGCCGGTGGCCTGTGTCAGCGCGACGACCAGCGGCTGCTGCCAGTCCGTCTGGAAACCGGGGTGTACGTCCGTCTCCAGGGCGATCGACTTCAGCTGGCCGCCGGGGTGCCAGAAGCGGATGCCCTCGTCGTCGATCTCGAAGGCACCGCCCACCTTCCGGTAGGTGTTCAGGAACGTCATCATCGACCGCTGCTGGGCGCCGCGGACATAGATGTTGCCCTCGGTCGCCAGCGCCGCCGACGCCCACGACGCGGCCTCCAGCCGGTCCGGGAGGGCCGCGTGGTTGTAGCCGTCGAGCTTGTCGACCCCGGTGACACGGATGGTGCGGTCCGTGTCCATGGCGATGATCGCGCCCATCTTCTGCAGTACGCAGATGAGGTCCTCGATCTCGGGCTCCACCGCCGCGTTGGACAGCTCGGTGACGCCCTCCGCCAGCACCGCCGTCAACAGGACCTGCTCGGTCGCGCCCACGGACGGGTACGGAAGGGCGATCTTCGTACCGCGCAGCCGCTGAGGAGCCTCCAGGTACTGCCCGTCCGCCCGCTTCTCGATCGTCGCGCCGAACTGCCGCAGCACCTCGAAGTGGAAGTCGATGGGCCGGCCGCCGATGTCGCAGCCGCCGAGGCCCGGGATGAACGCGTGCCCGAGGCGGTGCAGCAGCGGGCCGCACAGGAGGATCGGGATACGGCTCGACCCGGCGTGCGCGTCGATGTCGGCGACGTTGGCGCTCTCCACGTGCGACGGGTCCATGATCAGCTCGCCGGGCTCCTCGCCCGGACGGACCGTCACCCCGTGCAGCTGGAGCAGCCCGCGCACGACACGGACGTCACGGATGTCGGGGACATTGCGCAGTCGACTTGGCGCACTGCCCAGCAGGGCGGCGACCATGGCCTTCGGTACGAGGTTCTTCGCACCGCGGACACGGATCTCGCCCTCCAGCGGGGTGCCGCCGTGGACAATCAGTACGTCGTCTGTGCCGTTGACCGTCATGTATCTCGCGTTCCGATGAGTTGGGCGGGGGTATGGCGGGACCGTCGTGCGGGACGCGGTCGTACAGGCCGCGGTCGTACAGGCACGCGCAGGAGCCGAAGAGCAAGGGTAAACGCCCCACACCCCCCTTCTGTAAGCCCAAGCGCCGCCCAGCCGTGTCATAGGTTTGCCACAACACGAACCGTTCGCCGCCGGGCACGTGCGGTCACCGGCGCGGGCGCGCGCCCGCTCGGATCCCGTACGCCCTGACCTGCCTTCACCCGGGTACCCCGATTGGCCCCCCTCAGAGGGGGAAGATGCGAGATCATGTCTGGCATGACCGAGGTGTCCTCGCTCACAGGGCGACTGCTCGTGGCAACGCCCGCCCTGGCGGACCCGAACTTCGACCGCGCGGTGGTGCTCCTTCTCGACCACGACGGGAAGGGTTCCCTCGGCGTCGTCCTCAACCGTCCGACGCCGGTGGACGTCGGGGACATCCTGGAGGGCTGGGCCGAACTCGCGGGTGAACCGGGGGTCGTCTTCCAGGGCGGCCCGGTCGCCCTCGACTCGGCGCTCGGCGTCGCGGTCATCCCCGGCGGCGGGGTGTCCGGCGAGCGCACCCCTCTCGGCTGGCGGCGCGTGCACGGCGCGATCGGCGTCGTCGACCTGGAAGCGCCGCCGGAACTGCTCGCGAAGGCGCTCGGATCGCTGCGCATCTTCGCCGGATACGCGGGCTGGGGCCCGGGGCAACTGGAGGCCGAGCTGGCGGACGGCGCCTGGTACGTCGTCGAGTCGGAGCCCGGAGACGTCTCCTCCCCGTCCCCGGAACGCCTGTGGCGCGAGGTCCTCAGGCGCCAGCGCAGCGAACTGGCGATGGTCGCGACGTATCCGGACGACCCTTCCCTGAACTGAGGGGTGTGACCTTCAGTACGATTGCCGCTATGAGCACTCTTGAACCTGAGACCCAGCCCCAGCGCGGGACTGGTACGGGGACCCTCGTCGAACCGGCGCCGCAGACCTCGCACGGCGACGGCGACCACGAGCGCTTCGCCCACTACGTCCAGAAGGACAAGATCATGGCGAGCGCCCTCGACGGGACTCCCGTCGTGGCGCTGTGCGGCAAGGTCTGGGTACCGGGCCGCGACCCGAAGAAGTACCCGGTGTGTCCCATGTGCAAGGAGATCTACGAGTCCATGGGCTCCGGCGGCGACGAGGGCAAGGGCGACGGCAAGAAGTAGGCCGCGCCGGCTGGTCGTTGATGTGCACAAAGGTCCCCAGGGTGCGATTTGGTGCGCCCTGGGGACCTTTGTGCTGTCTGTCGTTGCACGGGGTGCGTCGGCCGGTCACAGAGTGGTGGAGACGTGGTCAAGACCTCTTGTGGCCATGTCCATGTAGTCCATAGCCTCCGTGGTGTTGTGCAGAGCGAAACATCCATTGCGTATGTTGCAACGCTTTCTCCGGAGGAAACGCCAGATGAAGCTCTCTGTCCGATCTGCCCGGCTGGCCGCCTCCGTGGCCACCCTCGCCCTCGCCGGGCTCACCGCCACCGCTTGTGCCCCCGAGACCTCGGACAACTCCTCCTCCGGCAAGGACGAGCAGACCGGCACCCTGCGCGTGTGGCTCTTCCAGGAGGTGTCCAACACCCCCAAGGAGAAGGTCGTCACGTCGGTCGTCGACGCCTTCGAGAAGGCCCACAAGGGCGCCCAGGTGAAGGTCGAGTACATCCCCGTCGAGACCCGCGCCCAGCGCATCAAGGCCGCCTTCAACGACCCGAAGAGCGCCCCCGACGTCATCGAGTACGGCAACACGGACACCGCCGGTTATGTCGCCGACGGTGGACTCCTCGACGTCAGCAGGGAGTTCGCGGCCTGGAACGAGGCGAAGGACACCGACCCCACCGCCCGCCAGTCCGTCACCGTCGACGGCAAGGTCTACGGAGCCCCCTTCTTCGTCGGCGTCCGCGCTCTGTACTACCGCACCGACATCTTCAGGGAACTCGGCCTCCAGGTCCCGAAGACCATGGCCGAGTTGACGAACACCGCGCACCGGATCCGCGCGGCCAGGCCCGACCTGTACGGGATCGCGGTCGGCGGTGCCTACACCTACGGGGCGATGCCGTTCGTCTGGGCCAACGGCGGCGAACTCGCCACCGGCCGGGGCGGTTCGTACGCCTCCGCCATCGACGGCACCGCCGCGCAGAAAGGCATCAAGGCCTACACTTCCCTCTTCGGCGACGACAACTGTCCCGCCGCCAAGTGCGCGGGCATGGGCGGCAACGACACCGTCACCGCCTTCGCCGCGGGCAAGGCGGGCATGGCGATCGGCGGCGACTTCAGCCACGCGGCCGTCGAGGCGGGCAAGGTCAAGGGCGACTACGCGGTCGTACCGCTGCCGGGCGTCGCAGCCGGCTCGGTGGCACCGGCGTTCGCGGGCGGGAACAACCTCGGTGTGCTGAACAGCACTTCGCATCGCACACTCGCCGTCGACCTGATGGAACAGCTCGCCTCGAAGCAGACCCAGACCGAACTCTTCGACGCCATGGGCTTCCTGCCGACGTTCGCCGACGTGCGCGAGACCGTCGCCAAGAAGCAGCCGTACGTCGCGCCCTTCGTGAAGACCCTCGCCGCGGGCACCAAGTTCGTGCCGGCGTCGCCCGCCTGGTCGCAGATCGACTCCTCGCTGGTCCTGCCGACGATGTTCCAGGAGATCGTCAGCGGCAAGAAGGATGTCGCGGCGGCTTCCGCGGACGCGGCGAAGAAGATGGACGATGCGTTTGGCTCCGCGGGGTGACGCAGGTGACACCGCCCAGCAGCTCGGGGGTTGACGAGCGTCGGCGGGTGCGGGTGGGTCGTGGCTTGTCGCGCCCACGTGGCGGTAGCCGCAAATCCAGAACAGCCCCGCGCCCCTATCAGGGTGCCCCTTGGCTCTATCTCGCCCCTGCCCTTGTCGTCCTTGGGGGGGTGCTCCTTTACCCCATCTATCAGCTCGGGCTGATCTCGTTCTTCCACTACACCCAGGCTCAGGTCAGCGGTGGTGAGCCGGCCACCTTCGAGGGGTTCGGCAACTATCGGGAGATCTTCTCCGACCCCCAGTTCTGGCGGGTGCTGCTGGCGACGGTCGTCTTCGCGGCGGCCTGCGTGGTCTCCACGCTCTCCGTCGGCTGCGCCCTCGCCGTCCTGCTGACTCGTGTCCGTGCCCTGCCCCGCCTCGCGTTGATGCTGGCGGCGCTCGGCGCGTGGGCGACCCCCGCGGTCACCGGCTCCACGGTGTGGCTGCTGCTCTTCGACCCCGACTTCGGCCCGGTCAACCGGATGCTGGGCCTCGGCGACCACTCATGGACGTACGGACGCCTGAGCGCTTTCTTCCTGGTGCTGCTCGAAGTGGTGTGGTGCTCCTTCCCGTTCGTGATGGTCACGGTGTACGCGGGCATCCGCGCCGTACCGGGTGAGGTGCTGGAGGCGGCGGCCCTGGACGGCGCGTCCCAACTGCGCGTCTGGCGCTCGGTGCTGGCGCCGATGCTCCGCCCGATCCTGGTGGTCGTCACCATCCAGTCGGTCATCTGGGACTTCAAGGTCTTCACCCAGATCTACGTGATGACGAACGGAGGCGGCATCGCCGGCCAGAACCTCACCCTCAACGTCTACGCCTACCAACAGGCCTTCGCCTCCTCCCAGTACAGCCTCGGCTCGGCGATCGGGATCGTGATGCTGCTGATCCTGCTCGCCGTGACCCTCGTGTACCTGCGGCTGCTGCGCCGGCAGGGGGAGGAGCTGTGATGTCCGGCAACGTTGTCCAACGTGTTCGACCTGTCCAACGTGTCCAACGCGCCCGAGGTGTTCACCGATTCGTACGGCGGCCCTGGCGGCTGGCCGCCGAGGGGTCGGCGCTGCTGATCGCGGCCGTCGTCGCCTTCCCCCTCTACTGGATGGTGCTCAGCGCCTTCAAACCGGCCGGGGAGATCGAGTCGACCGAGCCGCGCCCCTGGACACTGGACCCCTCCCTGGACTCCTTCCGGCGGGTCTTCGGGCAGCAGGAATTCGGCCGGTACTTTCTCAACAGCCTTGTGGTCGCCTGCTCCGTGGTCGTCGTCTCGGCGCTGATCGCTTTCCTCGCGGCGACCGCGGTGACCCGATTCCGGTTCCGTTTCCGGACCACCCTGCTGATCATGTTCCTGGTGGCCCAGATGGTGCCCGTGGAGGCGCTCACGATCCCGCTGTTCTTCCTCATGCGGGACTTCGGGCAGCTGAACACGCTGGGCGCGCTGATCCTGCCGCACATCGCTTTCTCGCTGCCGTTCGCGATCTGGATGCTGCGGGGTTTTGTGAAGGCGGTTCCCGAGGCGCTGGAGGAGGCCGCGTACATCGACGGGGCGAGCCGGTCGCGATTCCTGTGGCAGATCCTTTTCCCGCTGGTCTTCCCGGGGTTGGTGGCCACCAGCGTGTTCTCCTTCGTCTCGGCCTGGAACGACTTCCTGTTCGCCAAGTCGTTCATCATCAGTGACACCTCCCAGTCGACGCTGCCGATGGCCCTGCTGGTCTTCTACAAACCCGACGACCCGGACTGGGGCGGCGTGATGGCCGCCTCCACGGTGATGACCATTCCGGTGCTGGTGTTCTTCGTACTCGTGCAGCGCCGACTGGTGTCGGGGCTCGGTGGAGCGGTTAAGGACTGACGTGGCTGATGTGACTGATGTGACCGGACTGATTCCGGCGCCCCTGCGGAGCGTCGGCAACGCGGGCGGCTTCGTGCTCGACGAGACCACGGTGATCGACGCCGGGCCCGGTACCGAGGCGACGGCGCGCTGGCTGCGCGGTGTCCTGGGGGCCGCGACGGGCCTCGCGCTGCCGCCCGGAGCGGGGGCCGCGGGCGAGACCGTCCGGCTGCGGGTACTGCCCGAGGACGCAGGTCACCTGGGCCCTGAGGGCTACAAGCTGTACGCCGACGGGGACGCCGTCGCCATCCACGGCGGCGGGCCGGCCGGTGTGTTCTGGGGCGCGCAGACGCTCCGTCAACTGCTCGGCCCCGATGCCTTCCGGCGTGCCCCTGTCACCCCCGGCCGGCAGTGGCTCGTCCCCGGCACCTTCGTCGAGGACACCCCCCGGTTCCGCTGGCGCGGCCTGATGCTTGACGTGTCCCGGCACTTCACGCCCAAGGAAGGCGTCCTGCGCTACCTGGACCTGATGGCGGCGCACAAACTCAACGTCTTCCACTTCCATCTGACGGACGACCAGGGCTGGCGCGTCGAGATCAAGCGCTACCCGAAGCTGACGGAGATCGGCTCCTGGCGGGCCCGTACCAAATTCGGCCACGGGGCCTCACCGCTGTGGGAGGAGAAGCCGCACGGAGGCTTCTACACCCAGGACGACATCCGCGAGATCGTCGCCTACGCCGCCGAGCGGCATATCAGCGTGGTCCCCGAAATCGACGTACCGGGGCACTCGCAGGCCGCCATCGCCGCGTATCCGGAACTCGGCAACACGGACGTCATCGACACCACCTCCCTCTCCGTCTGGGACAACTGGGGGATCAGCCACAACGTACTCGCCCCCACTGACAACACCCTGCGCTTCTACGAAGGCGTCTTCGAGGAAGTCCTCGACCTGTTCCCGGCGGAGTTCATTCACATCGGCGGCGACGAGTGCGCGAAGGAGCAGTGGCGGGAGTCGCCCACCGCGCAGGCCCGCATCGGGGAACTCGGGGTCGGCGACGAGGACGGGCTCCAGTCCTGGTTCGTAGGGCACTTCGACAAGTGGCTCACCGCGCGCGGGCGGCGGCTCATCGGCTGGGACGAGATCCTGGAAGGCGGCCTCGCACCGGGCGCCGCCGTCTCCTCCTGGCGCGGTTACGCGGGCGGCATCACGGCCGCGCGCGCGGGTCACGACGTCGTCATGTGCCCTCAGGAGCAGGTGTACCTGGATCACCGTCAGCACGGGGGCGCCGACGAACCCGTCCCCATCGGGTACGTCCGCACACTTGAGGATGTCTTCCGCTTCGAGCCGGTTCCAGCGGAGTTGGGCCCCGAGGAGGCGCGGCACGTCCTGGGCACGCAGGCCAACCTGTGGACCGAGGTGATGGAGGACGCCGGGCGCGTGGACTACCAGGCATTCCCGCGACTGGTCGCCTTCGCCGAGGTCGCCTGGAGTGCCCTGCCCGCGCCCGCCGAACGGGACTTCGCCGACTTCGAACGCCGGATGACCGCCCATTACGGGCGACTTGACGCCCTCGGCGTCGGCTACCGGCCGCCCGCCGGGCCGCATCCGTGGCAGCAGCGGCCAGGGGTCCTCGGACGTCCGATCGAGGGAGCGCCCCCGAACGTGTGAGGCCCCGTGGAGGCTTCGTAGGGCTTCACAGATGAAAACGCCCCCAACGCTCACCGATCAGTTCCAATCCGAACCGATCGGTGATGTCGTACGAAAACGGACCATCTCGCGGACGAGGCGGGCGAATGCCTCCTAGCGGACCCCTGCGTTCGGGTCTCGCGAGAATGTGCCAGAGTTGCCACGTCCGCCCTGTCAGCACGTACCGTACGGCAAACACAGGTGGGACCAGGTGGGGCAGCGGGAAGGGGCAGCCGGTTTGACCACGCAAGCACCGCAGGCGGCGCAGGCCGTGACGCTGCCCGCCTCGCTGGACGAGGCGGTCGCGGCGCTCGCAGCCATGCCGGCGGCCGTCCCCGTGGCGGGCGGCACCGACCTCATGGTCACCGTCAACTCCGGGCAGCTCAGACCCGCCGCGCTCGTCGGCCTCGGCCGGATCAGCGAGATCCGCGGCTGGCAGTACCAGGACGGCCACGCCCTGCTCGGCGCCGGCCTCACCCACGCGCGGATGGGCCGCCCCGACTTCGCCGCCCTGATCCCGGCCCTGGCCGCCTCCGCGCGTGCCGCGGGCCCGCCGCAGATCCGCAACGCGGGCACGCTGGGCGGCAACATCGCCACGGCCGCCCCCACGGGGGACGCACTGCCCGTGCTGGCCGCCCTGGAGGCGACGCTGATCATCGCGGGCCCCGGTGGCGCCCGCCGTGAGATCCCGGTGTCGCACCTGCTGGCCGGCGTGGAACTGTTGCGGGCCGGTGAACTCATCGGCTTCGTGCGCGTGCCCCTGCTGCACGCGCCCCAGGTCTTCCTGAAGGCCACCGGACGGACCGGCCCCGGGCGCGCCCTCGCGTCCGTCGCGCTCGTCCTCGACCCCGCCCGGCGTGGAGTCAGGTGCGCCGTCGGCGCCATAGCGCCGATGCCGCTGCGCCCCCTGGACGCCGAGCAGTGGGTCGCCCGGCTCATCGACTGGGACAACAACCGCACGATCGTCCCGGAGGCACTGGGTGCCTTCGGCGAGTACGTCGCCGCGGCCTGCATCCCCGACCCGGCTCCGGCCGAGGACGGCTCCGTACCACCGCTTCCGCCCGCGGTACTGCACCTGCGGCGCACTGTCGCCGCGCTGGCCCGGCGAGCACTGGGGAGGGCACTGTCGTGACCGACGACCAGTACGGCGACGACCAGTACGGCGACCGGCGCGAGAGCCGGCAGGGGGAGCTGCAGCACGGGGACCAGAGCGCAGAGGGCGCGCCCCGTGGCGGGGGCCGCTGGGACCCGCTGCCCCAGGGTGACTACGACGACGGTGCCACTGCCTTCGTGAAGCTCCCCGAGGGGGGCATCGACGCGTTCCTGGCCTCCGTGGACAGCCCGCTGGCCGCACCCGGCCATGGGTACGTGCCCCCGCAGATAGCGGCAGTGCCGGGTGCCGAGGACGGTTCCCCGGGCGCTCCGGGAGCGCCGGACGCGTGGGGGACGCCGCCCACGCCCCCCGGCGGCGCCCAGTGGCCGGACCCGAACGCCGTGCCCCAGGAGGCGCAGCGGCACGACGGGTTCAGCTACGACCAGAGCTCCACGGGGCAGTGGGCCTTCGACCAGGGAACCGGTGCGCCGGACACCGCCGCGCCCGGAACCGCGGGCCGCGAGGTGACCGGGGAGTGGCGGATCCCCGTCGCCGGTGGTGACCTCCCGGACGAATCGGGCGAGTTCAGCACCTCGGCGCTGGTCGAGCAGTGGGGCGGCACGCCGCCCGCCACGCTCCCCGGCGGCGCGTCCGCGCCCTGGGCGACGGACACGCCGACGCAGCCGTGGGCGTCCGGACCCGCCCCGGCGCCGGAGTCCGACCGGACGAACGGCGCGGGGACGATGTTCGCGCCCGAAACAGCGCACGAAACGGGTGGCGCCGGTCGCACGGCCGACGGGATCGGTCACCAGGCCGACGCCACCGGCCACACCGTCACCGAAGCCAGTCGCACGGTCCCCGACGAGGATCAAGCCCCGGCCGTAATCGCCCCCGACCCCGACGAGGGCCCTGACGGCCCCGCAGAGGCCGCCACGGAGACCGGCCCTGCTCCCGGGTCGGAGACCTCACCGGAGGCCACTGAGGAGCCCGTGGAGGGCGAGTCGGACGCGGGCGGCGAGGCATCCGGTGCCACAGCGACCGCTGAGGAGCCCGCCGCAGAGCAGGACGCGGCGGATCCGGCCGACGACGCCCCCGGACTGCCCGGCGAGGAACACCCCCTCGCCTCGTACGTGCTGCGGGTCAACGGCTCCGACCGGCCCGTCCCCGACGCCTGGATCGGCGAGTCGCTGCTCTACGTACTGCGCGAGCGCCTCGGCCTCGCCGGTGCCAAGGACGGCTGCTCCCAGGGCGAGTGCGGTGCCTGCAACGTGCAGGTGGACGGACGGCTCGTCGCATCCTGCCTCGTGCCCGCGGTCACCGCCGCCGGCAGCGAGGTGCGCACCGTGGAGGGCCTCGCCACCGACGGGCAGCCCTCGGACGTACAGCGGGCGCTCGCCAAGTGCGGGGCTGTGCAGTGCGGTTTCTGCGTCCCCGGGATGGCGATGACCGTGCACGACCTCCTGGAGGGCAACCCCGCCCCGACCCAGTTGGAGACGCGCCAGGCCCTGTGCGGCAACCTGTGCCGCTGCTCCGGCTACCGGGGCGTCCTGGAGGCGGTCCGCGAGGTCGTCGCCGAACGCGAGGCGCACGCCGCCGACGCCGAGGCGGAGGACGGCGAGGCACGTATCCCGCACCAGGCCGGACCGGGCGGGGGCGGGGTCAACCCGTCCGCGTTCGACGCCCCGGGCTTCGAGCCGGCCCGGAACCACGACTCGCACGCGTATGACCAGACTCACGGCCAGGACGGAGGCCAGACGTGAGCAACGAAGCCGCCACCGCGACCACGGCCGCGGAAGCCGCCCCCGACGCGGAGGCGCTCCCGCACGGCCTCGGCGTGTCGCTGCCGACCGCCGACGCGCGCGCCAAGACGGAGGGCACGTTCCCGTACGCGGCCGACCTGTGGGCCGAGGGCCTGCTGTGGGCCGCCGTACTGCGCTCACCGCACCCGCACGCCCGCATCGTCTCCATCGACACCACCCACGCGCGTGAGATGCCCGGTGTACGGGCCGTCGTGACGCACGAGGACGTGCCCGGGGTCGAACTGCACGGCCGTGGCCGAGCCGACCGCCCGATGTTCGCCTCCGAGGTCGTACGCCACCACGGGGAGCCCATCGCCGCCGTCGCCGCCGACCACCCGGACACCGCGCGCATGGCGGCGGCGGCCGTCATCGTCGAGTACGAGGTACTCGAACCGGTGACCGACCCCGAGCAGGCCTTCGAGGCCGAACCGCTGCACCCCGACGGCAACCTGATCCGGCACATCCCGCTGCGCCACGGCGACCCGGACGCGGTCGGCGAGGTCGTCGTGGAGGGCCTCTACCGGATCGGCCGCCAGGACCCCGCCCCCATCGGTGCCGAGGCGGGCCTCGCGGTACCGCGCCCCGACGGCGGCGTGGAGCTGTACCTCGCCTCCACTGACCCCCACGCGGACCGTGACGCCGCCGCCGCCTGCTACGGCCTGGAGCCGGAGCGGGTCAAGGTGGTCGTCACCGGAGTCCCCGGCGCCACCGCCGACCGCGAGGACCAGGGATTCCAGCTCCCGCTGGGCCTCCTTGCGCTGAAAACGGGCTGCCCGGTGAAGCTGACGGCGACCCGCGAGGAGTCCTTCCTGGGCCACGTCCACAGACACCCCACCCTCCTGCGCTACCGCCACCACGCGGACACCGACGGCAAGCTGGTGAAGGTCGAGGCACAGATCCTGCTCGACGCGGGCGCGTACGCGGACACCTCGGGGGAGGCCCTCGCGGCGGCCGTCTCCTTCGCCTGCGGCCCGTACGTCGTCCCCAACGCCTTTATCGAGGGCTGGGCGGTGCGCACCAACAACCCCCCCTCCGGCCATGTGCGCGGCGAGGGCGCGATGCAGGTCTGCGCGGCCTACGAGGCCCAGATGGACAAGCTGGCGAAGAAGCTGGCCGTCGATCCGGCGGAGCTGCGCCTGCGCAACGCGATGGCCACCGGAGACGTACTCCCGACCGGCCAGTCCGTCACCTGCCCGGCCCCGGTCGCCGAACTCCTCCAGGCGGTACGGGACTTCCCGCTCCCGCCGCTCCCCAAGGACACCCCCGAGGACGAGTGGCTGCTCCCGGGCGGCCCCGAGGGCGCGGGCGAACCGGGCGCTGTCCGCCGAGGCGTCGGCTACGGCCTGGGCATGGTCCACATGCTCGGTGCCGAGGGCGCGGACGAGGTCTCGACGGCCACCGTCAAGGTCCACGACGGCATCGCCACGGTCCTGTGCGCGGCCGTGGAGACAGGCCAGGGCTTCACCACCTTGGCTCGCCAGATCGTCCAGGAGACGCTGGGCATCGACGAGGTCCACGTGGCCCCCGTCGACACCGACCAGCCCCCGGCCGGCCCGGGAGCGCGGGGCCGCCACACCTGGGTGTCGGGCGGCGCGGTGGAACGGGCCGCGAAAATGGTCCGCACCCAGCTCCTCCAGCCCCTCGCGCACAAGTTCGGCATGTCCACGGAGCTGCTCCAGATCACCGACGGCAAGATCACCTCGTACGACGGTGTCCTGTCGACCACGGTGACGGAGGCGCTGGACGGCAAGGAACTCTGGGCCACGGCCCAGTGCCGCCCCCACCCCACGGAACCGCTGGACGAGGCGGGCCAGGGCGACGCCTTCGTGGGCCTCGCCTTCTGCGCGATCCGCGCGGTGGTGGACGTCGACATCGAGCTGGGCTCGGTACGGGTGGTGGAAATGGCGCTCGCCCAGGACGTCGGCCGGGTCCTGAACCCGGCGCAGCTGGCGGCCCGTATCGAGGCGGGCGTCACCCAGGGCGTCGGCATCGCGCTCACGGAGAACCTGCGCTCCGCGCGCGGGCTGATCCGCCACCCCGACCTCACCGGCTACGCCCTCCCGACCGCCCTGGACGCCCCGGACATCCACATCGTCAAACTGGTCGAGGAACGGGACGTGGTCGCACCCTTCGGCGCGAAGGCGGCGAGCGCGGTACCGGTGGTGACGTCACCGGCGGCCATCGCCTCGGCGGTACGCGCGGCCACGGGCCGCCCGGTGAACCGCCTGCCGATCCGCCCGCAGGCGGCGGTGGTGACGACGACGTCATGAC
The DNA here is from genome assembly GCF_010548275.1 of Streptomyces sp. SID12488. Lineage (GTDB taxonomy): Bacteria > Actinomycetota > Actinomycetes > Streptomycetales > Streptomycetaceae > Streptomyces. The sequence goes on along the minus strand of NZ_JAAGLT010000001.1, from coordinate 771,012 downwards.
GACTCCGAATCCGACTCCGGAGGAGCCGCAGCGTTACGAGCCCGGGCCGACGCCCGGCAAGGTGCTGGCGTGGGTGCTGCTGTTCCTGGTGGCGGCGGTCGTGGTCGTCGTGGGTGGCGTGTACTTCGGCTGAGGCCGCCAGCTTCTGCTCCGTCGCAGGTCAGAGGCTGTTGTCAGTGGTGCAGCGTAGTGTTCTGGTCAGTGGGAGGGCCTGCCGGGCAGTGGACGTTCTCGACGTCACGCCCGGGGGACCGTGAACAACCATGCGCGGGGGAAACCATGAGTACGAGGACCACCCTGACCAGGGACGAGTACGAGTCGCTGACGCGCGTGTGCCTGCCGGCAGGCAGAGGCCGGTCGAGGTGCGGCGCACTGCGCACCGGCGCCCTGCGGACGGTGGTGAACTCGACCTCGACCGGAGATACGCCCGCGACGCACTTCCCGCGCCATCGCCCCGCCCCGATGGACCGGCGCCCGCCGGCCACCTCCCTGGACGTGCTGCTGCGCTTCGCGGCGGCGACGGAGGAGATGGCAGCCGCGCGAGCCCAACTGGCTTTCTCCGCAGGCCGGTTCAGCCCGCGGACACTGGCGGAGACGTCCCGGCACCTGCTGACGGTGTTCGCGCAGGGCGCCGGCGGCGGAGGTGATGTGCTGCCGTACTGGAAGATGGCGGCCTCGATCCGCCCACTGGCCCGGATCGCCGCCTCCGGCGCGGAGTCGGGCCTCACACTGGACCTCCCGGCCCGCCTCCTGGAGCAGGAGTTCGGCCATGCCAGGGTGGCGCGCTTCGAGGACGTCGACTTCCCGGCACCGCTCACCCACGAGCCGACCCGCCGCTTCCTGAGCGGCACGGGACTCCCGGAGGACTGCTCCCTCTTCCAGCTGGACACGGAGATACCGCTGCCGACCCTCGCGGAGTACTGCGCGGACGAGGAGACCGAAGCCGAACTCCCGTACGGTGCAGCGGACTTGATCCGCCTGGGGCACCTGACGGAGGGCAACAGCCTGGTGCTGGACGGCAGAACGGGCGCGATCCTCACCTGGAACGAGCCCGAGACCACCCTGCACCGACTGAACACGGACGTTTCGACCCTCGCGTACACCCTGTGGCTGATGCGCCGGGCGAAGACGATCGACTTCGACGGCGAGGCGGGCAGGGTCCTCTGAACGCGGGGGAGCCTGCCGTTCCTTGGCCGGCGTCAGCCGGTTTTCCGGACGGGCGTGCTGCTGCGCCCGTGCTCCCGGCCAGCGAGCTCGGCGTCGAGTGTCTCCTGGGCGACGCGCATGGCGTCGGCGTAGACGGGGTCGTGCAGCCGCTTCCACATGTCTTCCTCGGCGACGTCCTCGACGTGGCTGACCACCCACCAGATATTGCCGAAGGGATCCTTGATGCGCCCTCCGCGGTGTCCGAAGGCGTCGTCCGCGACAGCGGTGACGACCTGGCCGCCGGCAGCGACGGCTTGTGAGAACGCCTGGTCCGCGTCGGCGACATACACACGCAGCAGACTCGGCATGACGGGCCAGTCCGCATGCCGGTCGAAGGCCAGCACGACGGTGTCACCGACCCGGATCTCACCGTGCCCTACCAGGCCGTCCTCTGTAAGTACCCGGCCGAGCTCCTCGCCGTCGAACGCGTGGGTGACGAAGTCGAGGAAGGCCCCCGTGTCGTCGGTGACGACCCAGGGGGCGACGGTGGTGTAGCCCTCCGGGGCGGTGTTGGTCTGCTGGGGCATCGCGGTCCTCTCGTCGATGTGGCTGTGCCGACAACGACGCTAGGTGAGATATAGGCCCGTTTCTGTCCTAGGCGCAGCGGGAGCAGAGAAGAACGGCCGATGGGACGGCCCTCAAGGAGGGCCGCCCCATCAGTGTGCAGCGGTCGGGCTGATTGAGGCCGTGGCGGGAATCGAACCCGCGTAATTCGCTTTGCAGGCGAATCCCTGAACCACTCGGGCACACGGCCATGTTGGGAGCGGAGGGTGGGAGCAGTGTGGCTGCGTCCCGGTCCGTCCCGAACTTCTTGAGTCGACCGTAGGGGCGGGCGGCGCGCGGGAACAAGGGAGCCGGGCGGGCTGCAATGGGACTGCCACACGCCGTTCATGAACCAGGGGCGGGGGAGAGGAGTGCAGAGGAGTGGTAGGTGGCCATTGGGCGTACGACGATGGTCCCGGGTGGGCTCCTCCCTCCGACAGGGGTCAAGTCGGGGGACGACCCTTACGCTGGCCTTCATGACCTCCCTGGAACCGGGCGACACCGGCGTCGCCGCCGACACCGCCGACGAGACCGTCGGCGCGGACACCCCTTTGGCTGCCGTACCCGGTGAGGGGGTGCTGGGGCGTACCTATCGGGCGCTCAGTGTCGGGATCGTCTCCGTCGTGCTGCTGATCGCCTTCGAGGCGACCGCCGTGGGGACGGCCATGCCCGTCGCGGCGCGGGAGCTGGACGGGGTGTCGCTGTACGCGTTCGCGTTCTCCGGGTACTTCACGACCAGTCTCTTCGGGATGGTGCTTGCCGGGCAGTGGTCGGACCGGCGGGGTCCGTTGGGGCCGCTGACCACCGGGATCGCCGCCTTCGCCGCCGGGTTGCTGTTGTCCGGGACTGCCGGGGTCATGTGGCTGTTCATCGCCGGGCGGGCTGTGCAGGGGCTTGGGGGCGGGCTGGTGATCGTCTCCCTGTACGTCGTGGTCGGGCGGGCCTATCCGGAGCGGTTGCGGGCCTCGATCATGGCCGCGTTCGCCGCCAGTTGGGTCGTGCCCTCCGTCGTCGGGCCCCTTGCCGCCGGTGCCGTCACTGAGCACCTCGGCTGGCGGTGGGTGTTCGTCGGGGTTCCGGTGCTCGTCGTCTTTCCGCTTGCCCTAGCGCTGCCTCAGATACGGCGGCTGGCCGGCGGTCCCGTGAAAGCGGGGGAGCGGGATGAGCAGGGAGACCGGCGGCGTATCCGGCTGGCCCTCGGAATCTCGTTCGGCGCCGGGCTGCTTCAGTACGCGGCCCAGGATCTGAGCTGGTTCTCGCTCCTTCCCGGGCTCCTCGGCGTCTCGCTGCTCGTGCCCGCTGCGCTCGGGCTGCTTCCCCGGGGGACCTATCGGGCCGCGCGCGGGCTGCCGTCCGTCGTGCTGTTGCGCGGGGTCGCCGCGGGGGCGTTCATCTCTGCCGAGTCCTTCATCCCGCTGATGCTCGTCACGCAGCGGGGGCTGTCGCCGACGATGGCCGGGTTCTCGCTCGCGGCGGGGGGCGTTACGTGGGCGCTGGGGTCGTCCGTGCAGGCGCGGGCGCGGATGGAGCCGTATCGGGAGCGGATGATGACGTTCGGGATGGTCGTCGTCGCCGCCTCCATCGCCGCCGCGCCCGCCGTGCTGATCGACGCCGTGCCGGTGTGGACCCTCGCGGTCGTGTGGGCGTTCGGGTGCTTCGGGATGGGGCTGGTCATCGCCAGCACCAGCGTGCTCCTGCTTCACCTCTCCGCGCCCGAGGAGGCAGGCAGCAACTCCGCCGCCCTGCAGATCTCCGACGGGCTCTCCAACGTGGTGCTGCTGGCGAGCGGGGGCGCGGCGTTCGCCGCGCTGGGCGGGGGGACGGTGGCTCACGCCTCCGCCGCGTCGGCCGGCGGCTCTCACCCGGGCGCCTTCGCCGTCGTGTTCCTGCCGATGGCGGGGGTGGCGTTGGTGGGGGCTTGGGTGACTACGCGGGTGCGGGCCGCTCACTCCTGAGTGATACCAGTCTGGCCCCACTGGGTGGTACCATTTTGGTATGGCTATGAACCTGCGTCTTCGTGACGACCAGACGGAAGCTCTGAAGCTGCGTGCCGAGGAGGAGGGCACGAGTATGCACGCCATATTGCTGAAGGCTGTGGACGACTACCTCTCCAGGACGGCTCACGAGGCGCTGGTGCGTAAGGCGGCCAAGGAGCAGACCGTCAAGTGGGCCGAACTGCTGGAGCGGCTCAAATGACGTACGTCTATCTGTCGGCCGAGGACGTGCTGGACATCGCCGGACTCGCTGTCGATGATCAGCAAGTTGTCGTCCGCGACGCCGGTTTGCTGGAGTCGGCCGTGCATCGTCCCTCGGCTTCGATGTTCGGGCAGGAGGCGTACTCCGACCTGTTCGACAAGGCGGCGGCCCTCTTGCAGTCGCTCGCGATCAACCACCCCTTCGTCGACGGCAACAAGCGCACGGCGTGGACCTCCTGCGTCGTCTTCCTGGCGCTGAACGACGTACAGCTGCGGCCGGACATCGATGCCGCCGAACGTCTGGTGATCGCGGTGGCCTCCGGCGGTGTGGATGAGGTCAAGGCCATCTCCGAGGTGCTGCGAGACCTGGCCGAGCCGTCGGTGTGAGCTGAGTCCCATCCCGGGGCACCCCCGCGTCGTACGCACGTTGACAGACCCGGGCCGCCGGTAGGGTGGCCCGGTTGTCATACGTAGCCCCAGCCCCAGCCCCAGCCATAGCCGTCGCAGAGCCGCCCGACCCACCACCCCCGGAGACCGTGACTACCACCGCCGCCAACGCTTCCCCCGGCACCGCCCATCACCTCTCGCCCGCCTTCCCCGGCCGTGCCCCCTGGGGTACCGCCAGCAAGCTGCGTGCCTGGCAGCAGAAGGCGATGGAGAGGTATCTCCAGGAGCAGCCGCGTGACTTTCTCGCCGTCGCCACCCCTGGCGCAGGCAAGACGACGTTCGCGCTGACGCTCGCCTCCTGGCTGTTGCACCACCATGTCGTGCAGCAGGTGACCGTGGTCGCGCCCACCGAGCATCTGAAGAAGCAGTGGGCCGAGGCGGCGGCGCGGATAGGGATCAAGCTGGACCCCGAGTACAGCGCCGGGCCGCTCAGCAAGGAGTACCACGGCGTCGCCGTGACGTACGCCGGGATCGGCGTGCGGCCCATGCTGCATCGGAACCGGGTCGAGCAGCGCAAGACGCTTGTCATTCTCGACGAGATCCACCATGCCGGGGACTCCAAGTCCTGGGGCGAGGCCTGTCTCGAGGCCTTCGAGCCCGCCACGCGCCGGCTCGCGCTGACCGGTACGCCGTTCCGCTCCGACACCAACCCCATTCCCTTCGTCGCGTACGAAGAAGGGAATGACGGGATTCGGCGGTCCTCCGCCGACTACACCTACGGGTACGGGAACGCGCTGGCCGACCATGTCGTGCGGCCCGTCATCTTCCTCTCCTACAGCGGGCAGATGCGGTGGCGGACCAAGGCCGGGGACGAGATCGCCGCCCGGCTCGGCGAGCCGATGACCAAGGACGCCATCTCGCAGGCCTGGCGTACGGCCCTGGACCCGCGCGGTGAGTGGATGCCCAGCGTGCTGCGCGCCGCCGACAAGCGGCTGACCGAGGTGCGGAAGGGGATTCCGGACGCCGGGGCGCTCGTCATCGCCACCGACCAGGAATCCGCCCGCGCCTACGCCAAACTGATCCGCGACATCACCGGGACCAAGGCGACGGTCGTCCTCTCCGACGACACCGGCGCCTCCAACCGCATCGACGAGTTCGCCAACAACGACTCCCGCTGGATGGTCGCCGTCCGCATGGTGTCCGAGGGGGTGGATGTGCCTCGGCTCGCCGTCGGCGTGTACGCCACCACCATCTCCACCCCCCTCTTCTTCGCCCAGGCCGTCGGACGCTTCGTGCGGTCCCGGCGGCGTGGCGAGACGGCCTCCGTGTTCCTGCCGACCGTCCCCGACCTCCTCACCTTCGCCAACGAGATGGAGGTCGAGCGCGACCACGCCCTCGACAAGCCCAAGAAGCAGGGCGAGGAGGACCCGTACGCCGAGTCCGAGAAGGAGATGGACGAGGCGAACAAGGAGGAGGACGAGGACACCGGCGAGCAGGAGCAGTTCTCCTTCGAGGCGCTGGAGTCCGACGCCGTCTTCGACCGGGTGCTGTACGACGGCGCCGAGTTCGGCATGCAGGCGCACCCGGGGAGCGAGGAGGAGCAGGACTACCTCGGGATTCCGGGGCTGTTGGAGCCCGACCAGGTGCAGATGCTGTTGCAGAAGCGGCAGGCCCGGCAGATCGCGCACAGCCGTAAGAAGCCCGACGGCGAGGCCGACCTCCTCGAACTGCCCGCCGAGCGGCGGCCCGTGGTCTCCCACAAGGAGATGCTGGAGCTGCGGAAGCAGCTCAACACCATGGTCGGCGCGTACGTCCATCAGACCGGCAAGCCGCACGGGGTGATCCACACCGAGCTGCGGCGCGCCTGCGGCGGGCCCCCGAGCGCCGAGGCGACCGCGGGACAGTTGCGACAGCGCATCGCCAAAGTGCAGGAATGGGCGACCCGGATGCGGTGATCGCCCCACCGACGCCCGGCGTGTCCGGTGAGGGGGCGTGGGCGGTCGTGCGCACGCTGTGCATATCGGGAGGAAGCGCAGTAGTCCGTACCGCGGAGTGACCGGATTCTGGACGGAGCCTTCCGCTGAGCGAACTGCCTTCGCTACTGTCCCCGAACGTACACGCCCCGTGGCAGCGCCGCCGCGGAGCGCAGTCGTAAAGCGACAGCGTCCGGGAGAGCCCTGGGCCGCCGCCGATCGGCCGCCTCTGACGCGCGTCGCCCACGGGACCGGCGACGCACCTGCCGCCAGGGAGCTGCCGACCTCACCACGTGAAGGAGTGGGCGTCGTGACCGCGGAGACCTCCCAGACGCTCGACCGGGGACTGCGCGTCCTCAAGCTGCTCGCCGACACCGACCACGGTCTGACCGTCACCGAACTGTCGACCCGGCTCGGCGTGAACCGGACCGTCGTGTACCGGCTGCTGGCCACCCTGGAACAGCACGCGCTCGTACGCCGTGATCTGGGCGGCCGGGCGAGGGTGGGGCTGGGAGTGTTGCGGCTCGGCCGGCAGGTGCACCCTCTTGTACGGGAGGCCGCGCTGCCCGCGCTCAGGTCGCTGGCCGAGGACATAGGCGCCACCGCCCATCTGACCCTGGTCGACGGGACGGAGGCGCTCGCCGTGGCCGTCGTCGAGCCGACCTGGACCGACTACCACGTGGCGTACCGGGCCGGTTTCCGGCATCCTCTGGAGCGCGGCGCGGCCGGCAAGGCCATCCTCTCCGCCCGGCAGCAGCCCCCCATCGACCCCGGATACACCCTCACGCACGGGGAGCTGGAGGCCGGCGCGAGCGGGGCCGCGGCCCCGCTGATCGGCGTGACGGGGGTCGAGGGGAGCGTGGGGGTTGTCATGCTCGCCGATGCGGTGCCCGAGCGGGTGGGCCCGCGGGTCATGGACGCGGCCCGGGAAGTGTCCGAGGCGCTGCGCTGACCGCCGGGCTCCCGTAGGGGAGGGGGCGGGCTCCCGTGGGTGAGGGGCGGGGTGGCCGCCCCTGGCCGGAAGGGGCCCCCACGTTAGATTGACCTCGTGCTCTCTCGCCTCACGCGCCCCCGGGCCGTCGCCGTCTGTGCCCTGCCCGTAGTGGCCCTGCTCGCCACGGCCGTGTTCGCGCCGCTGCCGTTCGCCGTGGCGCAGCCCGGGATGACGGCGAACGTGCTCGGCGACAACGACGGCGACGCGGTCATCACCATCACCGGCGCGACGACCCGCGAGACGCGCGGCGAGCTGCGGATGACGACGATCGAGGCGACCGGCCCGGACACCCACGTGAGCCTCGGCGACGTACTCGACGGCTGGTTCCGTACCGACCAGGCCGTGATGCCGCGCGACTCGGTCTACCCGAGCGGCAACAGCACCAAGGAGATCCAGGAGCACAACGAGGCCGAGATGAAGGAGTCGCAGGACGCGGCGGCCGAGGCGGCCCTGAAGTACCTGGACGAGGACTCCGGCAGGATCAAGGTCAGCCTGAAGCTGTCCGACGTCGGTGGTCCGAGCGCCGGGCTCCTGTTCTCCCTCGGCGTCGTCGACAAGCTCGACGGCGACGGCAAGGGCGGTGACCTGACCGGCGGTCGCACCATCGCCGGTACGGGGACGATCGACGAGGACGGGAAGGTCGGTGCGGTGGGGGGCGTCGCCCTGAAGACGCGGGCCGCGCGGCGGGACGGGGCGACCGTCTTCCTGGTGCCGAAGGCGGAGTGCTCGGATGCGGAGTCGGAGCTTCCGAAGGGGTTGCGGCTGATTCCGGTCACTTCGCTCAAGGGGGCGATCGAGGCGTTGGTGGCGTTGGAGACGGGGCGGGGGTCGGTGCCGGGCTGTTAGCTCCGCCGGGTACGCGGTTCTTCGGCTGCGGGCCCAGTGGGGGCTTGTCGCGCCCCGCGGCGGAGCCGTTGGTCGATACAGCCCCGCGCCCCTGAAGGACCCCCGGCCCCGCCCTGTCTCACCTCACCAGCGGTGTCTCGCGTCCTCCTGCGACGAGCAGCGATGTCGCGCGACTCGCCGGCGTCTCCCAGAAGACGGCCTCGCGCGTGACGAACAACGAGCCGTACGTCCGTGAAGAACTCCGGACGCGAGTCCTGCGGGCGGCCGAGCAACTCGGGTACCGCCCGAACGGCGCGGCGCGCAACCTCGCTTCGGGCCGGAGCCGGCGTCTCGGTGTGATCTCCCTCGGCACCCGCCTCCACGGGCCCATGACCATGCTCGTCGCCATAGAGCGCTCGGCGCGCCGGCTCGGCTACCGGGATTCATTCGCAGTGCATCGGGCTTCAGCCTGGTGGTGAAGCGAATCTGATGGCTGCGACGCGGAGCGTCGCAGGTTCTTGTCCGGCGGAGCTGGGTGCTGCTCACACGGGCCGGTTCTGTCGTTCGATGTACTGCCTGACCGCGGTGAGTGGGGCGCCGCCGACGGTGCCGGCGAAGTAGGAGCCGGACCAGAGTTTGTTGGCCCGCCAGTAGCGCTGTACCAGGTCGGGGAATTCCTGGCGCAGGCGGCGGGAGGAGACGCCTTTGAGGGAGTTGACGAGTTTGGTGACGGCGACCTTGGGCGGGAAGTTCACCAGGAGGTGGACGTGGTTGTCCTCGCCGTTGAACTCCATCAGCTCGCACTCGAAGTCCGTGCACACCGACCGCATGATCTCCTCCATCCGCGTCAGATGGGCATCGGTGAACACGTTGTGCCGGAGCTTGGTCACGAAGACCAAGTGGACGTGCATCATGAAAATACAGTGCCGGCCAGTTCTGATCTTCCGCGTCTCGCCCATAACCCAAGTATGTAGCGTGACGGTCATGCAGCTTCGGTACGCCTTCAGGTTGTACCCGGACTCCGGCCAGCGAACGGCACTGGCGAAGGCGTTCGGGTGCGCCCGCGTCGTGTTCAACGACGCGGTGCGCGCCCGCGAGGACGCCCGCGCGGCAGGGCTGGCCTTCCCCACCGCCGGACATCTGTCGAAGCAGCTGATCACTCAGGCGAAACAGACGGACGCACGGTCGTGGCTGGGCGAGGTGTCCGCCGTCGTGCTGCAGCAGTCCCTGCGCGATGTGGAGGCGGCCTACAAGAACTTCTTCGCCTCTCTCAAGGGCGGGCGCAAGGGCCCGAGGATGGGTGCGCCCCGGTTCAAGTCCCGCAAGGACAACCGGCAGTCGATCCGGTTCACGGCCAATGCCCGCTGGTCGGTCACCGGTAGTGGTCGGCTGAACCTGCCGAGGATCGGGGCGGTGAAGGTGACGTGGTCCCGGACTCTGCCCACCACCCCGACCTCGGTCACCGTGATCAAGGACGCGGCCGGACGGTACTTCGCGTCCTTCGTGATCGACACCGACCCGCATGCCGACGCCACCCGCATGCCGGACACCGACCAAACGGTCGGCATCGACCTGGGCCTGACCCACTTCGCGATCCTCGACGACGGCACGAAGATCGACAGTCCTCGGTTTCTGCGCCGCGCGGAGAAGAAGCTGAAGAAGGCCCAGCGGGAGCTGTCCCGCAAACAGAAGGGATCGAAGAACCGGAACAAGGCCCGCCTGAAGGTCGCTCGCGCCCACGCGAAGGTGGCCGACGCCCGCCGCGAGTTCCACCACCGGCTCTCCATGAAGCTGATCCGCGACAACCAAGCGATCGGTGTGGAGGACCTGGCGGTCAAGGGACTGGCGTGCACCAGGCTGGCGAAGAGTGTGCATGACGCGGGCTGGGCGCAGTTCGTGGCCATGCTGGAGTACAAGGCGGTCCGGTACGGCCGGTCCCTGGTGAAGGTCGGCAGGTTCGAGCCGACCAGCCAGGTCTGCTCGGCCTGCGGGGCCAAGGACGGACCCAAACCCCTGAACGTCAGGGAGTGGACCTGTACGGCCTGCGGTGCGGTGCACGATCGGGATCACAATGCAGCGAAGAATGTGAAAACGGCCGCCGGACTGGCGGTGACAGCCTGTGGAGCGCAGGTCAGACCAGGACTCGTCCCGGCACAGCGCGACGAAGCAGGAAGCCACGGATTCCCCTCCGAACCCCGTGCCGCGTAGCGGCACAGCAACGGAAGAGAAGGCCAGAATCCCCGGGCTTCAGCCCGGGAGCAAGTCAATCGGTCAGCGTCGCCCACACCACCGAGGACGACGAACACAGCACCGCCGAGGCCATCGACAGCCTCCTCGAACAGGGTGTCGACGGCATCGTGCTGTCGGAGGCGATCGACGAGGGAAGCCCCGTCAAGGTCTGGCTGGACGTTCCGATCCTCACCATCGGGCGGTTTCCCGGTCTGGTCGCGGCGCGGCGCATCCGGTCGGCGGAGAAGTCGGACCGCAGTGGGTATGTGGCGACCCGGCACCTCATCGACCTGGGGCACACCGAGATCCGGCATGTCTCGGGGCCCGGCCAGTGGTGGGCGTCCCGCGACCGTGCGGAGGGCTGGCGGTCGGCACTGACCGAGGCGGGCCTGCCCGTGGCGGAGCCCGTCGAGGGGGACTGGTCCTGCGCGAGCGGCTACGAGGCGGGCCTGCGGCTGGCGGCCGACGAGGCGATGACCGCGGTCTTCGCGGCCAACGACGACATGGCGATCGGCCTGGTCAGAGCGTTGCACGAGCGTGGCCGTCGGGTCCCGGACGAGGTGAGCGTCGTGGGCATGGACGACATCCCGGCCGCCCGGTTCCAGCAGCCCGCGCTGACCACGGTGGCGCAGGACTTCGACGCGGTGGCCACCGAGGGCATCGGCCTCCTGGTCGACGAGATCACGAACCCCGGCTCGACGGAACGCGTCCTGCACGAGGTGGACCCGCCGTTGGTCGTACGGGAGTCGAGTGGGCGGCCACGGTCACTGCCGGACAGGTCGTAGGTCCTAGGCGATCCGGGGCCTCGGCGGCGCGGAGGCCAGCCGCAGGCCCACCTCTACGAGGGTCCAGCCGACGCGGGTACGCAGATCCTGCGAGCCGGAGCGCTTGGCGGCGAGGGCGAGTCGGTGGGCGTCGGCCTCGGCGCGGAGGTCGACGACGCGGAGGTGATGGGGGGCGAGGTAGGGCTCGGGGTTCATCGGGCGGCAGCCTCTCAGTCCGTCTTGACGGGGAACAGGTGGGTGTGGACGCGCACTTGCTCTGTTTCGGGGCTGTCCTTGTCGGGGGTGAGGCTGCGGTAGCCCTCGATCAGTTCGTGCATCTTGTGGATGAGGTCCTCGGCGAGGTCGGGCGTCAGTTGCAGCGTCGCGCTGCTCATGTCCGAGCCGCGTGACCACGCCTGGGGCCAGTCGTCCCGGGTGCCGAGCCAGGTGGACAGCTCGCGGGTGTGGCTGTTCGCGATCTCGTGCAGGTACAGCTCGGTCGCTCCGCGCAACTCGGGGTCTGCGTCCTTGAACTGGCTGCTGTCGAAGGACAGCCCCTGGTACACCGCCTTCCACCACCGCTCCCGCCCCTTGCCGCGCTCCGGCGCGTCCTCGACGAAGCCGTGTGTGGCGAGCTGGCGCAGGTGGTAGCTGGTCGCCCCGCTGGACTCGCCGAGCTTCTCGGCCAGTTGGGACGCCGTCGCCGGACCGCGCCGACGTAGAGCGTCCAGCAACTGCATCCGCAGCGGATGGGCGAGGCCGCGCAGCGAGCGGGCGTCGAGGTGACGCACCTTGCGCTCTTCGTTGGCCGTCCGCTCTTGGTTCTCCGGGCGTTCCTCGTGCTCCGTCATGCATGCAAAGGTAGCCTTGCAAAGAAACCATTGCAAGTACTTCTTTGCAGCGCCTTCTTTGTAACTCGGCTCAGTCGCCGTGCTCCGAAGCCGCCTGCTCCACCAGTGGGATGATCCGCAGCGGAACGGGGTTCTCCATGACGATCGCCGTGGCGGCCCGGTCGATGCCGTCAAAGCCGACGACCCGGTCGATCACCCGCTGGAGATCGGCGTTCGAGCGGGCCACGAGCCGGCACAGCATGTCCCCGCTGCCGGTGGTCGTGTGCAGCTCCAGCACCTCCGGTACGGACGCCAAGTGGGCCCGTACGTCCGGCCCTTGGCCCTGCCGGATCTGGAGCGTCGCGAAGGCGGTGACCGGGTAGCCGAGGGCCGCCGGGTCCACCTGCGGCCCGAAGCCCCGGATGACGCCGTTCGACTGGAGCCGGTCGAGACGCGCCTGCGCCGTCCCCCGCGCCACTCCGAGCCGCCGGGACATCTCCAGTACGCCGATCCGCGGCTCTCGCGCGAGCAGCACGATGATCCGCCCGTCCAGCTCGTCGATCGTCACAGCAGCCCCCCAGATGGGATGGTCATCCTGTACAGAAAGCCCGTAAGTCCGCGCCTACAGCTGAGCAGAATGTCCAGCTCCAGCGCAAACTGTTGCGCATCTTGCCGTGGCGGGACCAGGCTGCGGCCATGACGCAGACCACACACCACACTCCCGACACCGCCCGGCAGGCAGATCCCTTCCCGGTCAAGGGAATGGACGCGGTCGTCTTCGCCGTGGGCAACGCCAAGCAGGCGGCGCACTACTACTCCACGGCCTTCGGCATGCGGCTCGTCGCCTACTCCGGACCGGAGACGGGCAGCCGAGAGACGGCGTCGTACGTCCTGGAGAACGGCTCCGCCCGGTTCGTGTTCACCTCCGTCGTCAAGCCCGCCACCACCTGGGGCCACTTCCTGGCCGCACATGTGGCCGAGCACGGCGACGGCGTCGTCGACCTCGCCATCGAGGTCCCGGACGCCCGCGCCGCGTACACGTACGCCGTCGAGCACGGCGCCCGCTCGCTGGCCGAGCCGTACGAGCTGAAGGACGAGCACGGCTCGGTCGTCCTCGCCGTGATCGCCACGTACGGCCAGACCCGCCACACCCTCGTCGAGCGCACGGGGTACGACGGCCCGTACCTCCCGGGGTTCGCCGCCGCGACCCCGATCGTCGAACCGCCCGCCCGGCGCACCTTCCAGGCGATCGACCACTGCGTGGGCAACGTCGAACTCGGCCACATGGACGAATGGGTCGGCTTCTACAACAGGGTCATGGGCTTCACGAACATGAAGGAGTTCGTGGGCGACGACATCGCCACCGAGTACAGCGCGCTGATGTCGAAGGTCGTCGCCGACGGGACGCTGAAGGTCAAGTTCCCGATCAACGAGCCGGCCATCGCCAAGAAGAAGTCCCAGATCGACGAGTATCTGGAGTTCTACGGCGGCGCGGGCGTCCAGCACATCGCCCTGAACTCGGGCGACATCGTCGAGACCGTACGGACCATGCGGGCGGCCGGGGTCCAGTTCCTCGACACGCCCGACTCGTACTACGACACCCTGGGGGAGTGGGCCGGCGACACCCGCGTGCCCGTCGAGACCCTCCGCGAGCTGAAGATCCTCGTCGACCGCGACGAGGACGGCTACCTGCTCCAGATCTTCACCAAGCCGGTCCAGGACCGCCCGACCGTCTTCTTCGAGATCATCGAACGGCACGGCTCGATGGGCTTCGGCAAGGGCAACTTCAAGGCCCTCTTCGAGGCGATCGAGCGCGAACAGGACAAGCGCGGCAACCTGTAACCCTGAATCTCTGTAACTCCGTAACCGGTTTGTATCTGCGGTCAGTTGGGCGGTCCCGACGCCACGGGATCGCCCAGCCCCGCCAACGCCTCCTTCGCCGCCGGTACGCCCACCGGCGAGAAGTACGGGTTGATCCGCAGCGCCTCCTCCAGATGCCGGCGTGCGGGACCCGTCAGCCCCAACTCCCGCTCGATCATGCCCCGGTGGTACACGTACAGGGCGCTGCGCACCTCGGCGCCGTGCTCCTTGTCGGTCGTCCGCCCAGCCCAGGCGAGTGCCTCCTCGGCCTTGCCCGCCCGGTGCAACGCCCAGCCCAGCGCGTCCGCGACATCGAGCCCCGGCTGCCGCGCCCACTCCGCGCGCAGCCGCCGTACGGCCGACCCCGCGTCCCCGTGGTCCGCCTCGAACCGCCCGAGCAACAACTCGCTGTCAACGCCGCCGAGTTGCTCCTTCGCGACTCGGGCCCGCAGCACGGCGTACTGCGCCCGCGCCTCCGTCGGCCGGCCCAGGGAGTCGTACAACTCGCCCAGCTCCAAGGCGTATTGAGGCGACGGCTGCTTGGCGAGGGACGCCCGGTACGCGATCGCCGCCTCCCGCGTACGGCCCAGCGCGGCCAACGCCCGCCCCTCGCTCGCCCGCGCCGACGACAGCCCGGGGTCGAGCCGCAGGGCGGCCTCGAAGTGCCGCAGCGCGTCGGCCGGTTCGCCGCGTTCCCACGCCAACTCGCCTGCCCTGTAGTGCCATTCGGCCTCCTCGGCCGGGGTCGAGGCCCGCGCCGCCGCGTCCGCGAGCGCCGCCTGCGCGTCCTCGCGCCACCCCCGGTCCCGGTACACACCCGCCGCCCGCGCCATCACCGCCGGTACCGCCGTCCCGGAACGCAGCCCCTGCAGTCGCTCCAGCGTCCGCCGGACCGCCTTGTGGTCGCCGAGACCCGTGTACGCGTCGAGCAGCGCCGGGTACGACGTCCAGCGCTTCGGCGCCTGCCGCAGGGCCGCCTCGCCCCACGTCCGGGCGGCCGGGAAGTCACGCCGCGCGTTCGCCAGCGCGGCCATGCCCACGAGCCCCTCGGCGTTCCGGCCCCCGGCCGCCGGCCGCACCTTCAGCGACGTACGCAGTGCCCGTTCCGCCCTCGGGAAGTCGGCGGCGTCCGCCGTCCGCCGCCCGCGCTCCACATAGGCCGAGCCGAGCTGCGCCCAGGCCTGCCCGTCACGCGCATGGGTGCGTACGTATGCCTCACGATCGCCGATGAACACCGCCAGGTCGGGCAGCGCGGCGGGCACCCCGCCGGTCACCGCCAGCTCCGCCCGGGCCGCCGGACCCGGCGCCGGTGCGGACGCCGGGGCAGGCAGGTCAGGGGGCAGCAGCATCAACGCGCCGCCGAGTACCGCACACCCCGCGAGTGCGGCGATCAACGGGCGAGGAAGGACACGTACACGACCACGGCCACGGACTCTCTCCATCTCCATGGCGCTCACTGTGCGTCAATACGACGACCGGATTCCCGTATCGAAAGCGCCCCGCAGCCGGGGTTCACACCGATGGCCCCGGGTGCGACGCTGTGATCATGAGCCGTATCCAAGCCGCACCCGACGAAGCCCAGGGCAACCTCACGGACCGGCTGCTCGCGGAGCTGCCGGCCGAGGCCGTGCTCACCGATCCCGACGTCACCGCCGCCTACGCGAACGACATGGCGAGCTTCTGCGAGGCGGGCACCCCGGCCGTCGTGGTCCTGCCGCGCACCGTCGAGCAGGTCCAGCACGTCATGCGCGTCGCCACCGAACTGCGCGTCCCGGTGGTCCCGCAGGGTGCCCGTACCGGGCTGTCGGGCGCGGCCAACGCGTCCGAGGGCTGCATCGTGCTGTCGCTCGTGAAGATGGACCGGATCCTGGAGATCAACCCGGTCGACCGCATCGCCGTCGTCGAGCCCGGCGTCATCAACGCGACGCTCTCCCGCGCGGTCAACGAACACGGCCTGTACTACCCGCCGGACCCCTCCAGCTGGGAGATGTGCACGATCGGCGGCAACATCGGCACCGCGTCGGGCGGGCTGTGCTGCGTGAAGTACGGGGTGACCGCCGAGTACGTACTCGGGCTGGACGTCGTCCTCGCCGACGGTCGGCTCATGTCCACCGGGCGCCGGACCGCGAAGGGCGTCGCCGGATACGACCTCACCCGCCTGTTCGTGGGCTCGGAGGGCTCCCTCGGCATCGTCGTACGGGCGGTGCTGGCGCTGAAGCCGCAGCCACCCCAGCAACTGGTCCTGGCCGCCGAGTTCGGGTCGGCCGCCGCCGCCTGCGACGCCGTGTGCCGGATCATGGCGGGCGGTCACGTGCCGTCCCTCCTCGAACTCATGGACCGTACGACCGTCAAGGCGGTCAACGCGCTGGCGAACATGGGCCTGCCGGAGACCACCGAGGCGCTCCTCCTCTGCGCCTTCGACACCCACGACCCCGCCGCCGACCTGGCCGCCGTCGGCGCGCTCTGCGAAGCGGCCGGGGCGACGCAGGTGGTCCCCGCCGACGATGCCGCCGAGTCCGAACTCCTCCTCCAAGCACGGCGGTTGTGCCTCGTCGCGCTCGAAGCGGTCAAGGGCACGACGATGATCGACGACGTGTGCGTACCCCGGTCGCGGCTCGCCGAACTGCTGGAGGGGGTCGAGCGCATCGCCGAGAAGTACCAGCTGACCATCGGGGTGTGCGCCCACGCGGGCGACGGCAACACCCACCCCACGGTCTGCTTCGACGCCCAGGACCCCGACGAGTCCCGGCGGGCCCGCGAGTCCTTCGACGAGATCATGGCCCTCGGCCTGGAACTCGACGGCACGATCACCGGCGAGCACGGCGTCGGCATCCTCAAGAAGGAGTGGCTGGCACGCGAGCTGGGCCCGGTGGGCGTGGAGATGCAGCGGGCGGTCAAGGCCGCCTTCGATCCGCTGGGCCTCCTGAACCCGGGAAAACTGTTCTGAACGACCGGCGGTACGTGTCACACGTGCGGTGCGAGTCATACGTACCCCTCCCCGTCCTGGGACTCGTCCGACGGCCACGGGTCACGCAGCCACAGGTCATCGGCCACGGTGGGTGCGAGCAGCTCGGCGAGGCCGTCGTCGATGCCGAGCTGCTCGGCCTCAGAGCCCGGGGGGACCGCCCGAAGGGTGCGCTCCAGCCACGCCGACACCTGAGCGGTGGGTGCCTCCAGCAGGGCGTCTCCGTCGGGTGAGCTCAGCGCCATGAGGATGACGCTGCGCCCGTCGACCTTCGTCGGCCACACCCGGACGTCACCGTGCCCGCACGGCCGGAACACCCCCTCGACGAGGAGTTCGCGGGCGAACGTCCAGTTCACGGGGTTCTCGGAACCGATGTGGAAGGCGATGTGGACGGCGAACGGATCGTTGGTGCGGTAGGTGAGGCGGGCGGGGACCGGGATGCTCCGCTCCGGCGACAGGATGAGTTTCAGCTCCAGTTCCCGTTCCACCACGGTGTTCATCGCGTGGTTCATGGCGGGCACTTCCTCTCTCTCCACGAGCGCGACAGGCGTCTCGTACGGGGCCCGCGGTGGGCCCGTACGAGGAGAGAGCGCGGGAACGCGTCAGCATTACGCGGGTTCCGAGAGGTTTTTCGGAGAAGTTTTTTGCGAACGCTGTCGGAGCCGTCGCGACAGATGTCAGAAGCTGTCACGAAGGGAGTAGGTAGCGCGGGAGGGGCATCGGCGCATGCGCCGGTCTGATAGATGTGGGGCACCCCAAATGACCCCCGACAGATACGGGACGACGGACATGAGCGCCCCAACCCCGGCACCCGGTGACGACAGGCCCCGCGAAGGGTTTTACCCGGACCCGTCCATTCCTGGATATGTCCGGTTCTGGAACGGCACCGCCTGGGTGCCGGGCACCAGCCGCCCGGCGCAGTCCGACGGTGCGCCCGCCGCGGCGCGGGTCGAGGAGACCGGGCCGCACTTCTTCGACGAGGACCCGCACTCGCCGGCCGGCGAGCCGCGTCGGGCGACCCCGGCCGAGGCCCAGCACGGCAGCCGGCCCGAACCGGCGTCCGCCTGGGGTGCCGACCGCTCGCACCAGTCCGGGTTCGGCGGTGACCGGGACCGCCAGGTCTCCTGGGGCTTCCCGGCACCGGCCGCCGACCCGAGAACCACCGACCCCAGGGGGGCGCACGAGCCCCCGGTCCAGCCGGACGGGCGGTCGGCGCGTACGGACGGTTCGGCGACGATCCCGCCGATGGAACCGGACGCCGGTGACGTGCCCGAGTCGGGCACGTTCGTGTTCCGCCGGCCCACCCCCGGACCGGCCGCCACCGGCGCCGAGGGAGGCGTCCCCGGCACCCGTGGCCCCGTGCCCTCCGAGGGCACCATGACCTTCCGTGCGCTCTCCCCGCGCACGGGGCGCGAGGGCGGGGCGGGCGGCGCGCAGCCGGGGAGCACGAGCTCGCCGGAGGGCGCACAGGGCCCTGTCACGGCACCCGCACCCGCACCCTCGCCCGGAAACGGCCGCGGCTTCGGCGCCGGAAAGGCCGCGGCGGCCCGCGCGGCGTCGGCCCAGGGCGCGAACCCCGCCCTGCTGCCCCCGCCCCCGGCCGTTCCCCAGCAGAACACTCCCGGAGCCGGTGCGGCCATGGGCCCCGGCGTCGGCGGCGGCCAGCCCTCCTGGGCCCAGCAGGTGCACCGCCTGGGCGGGGCCGAGGAGGACGGAGAGCAGCGCCTCGCGCCCTGGAAGCCGCCTGTCGAGGACGTGTTCCAGGCCGCCGCCCGCCGACAGGCGTCGGCCCGTCCGGCGGGCCTCGGCAAGCGGCTGTTCGCGCGGCTCGTGGACACCCTGGTCGTCGGCGCCCTCACCGCCGCGGCGGCCGTACCGCTGGGCACCATGGCCGCCGACCACATCACGGAGAAGATCGACGCGGCCAAGCTCTCCGGCGAGACCGTGACCGTATGGCTGCTGGACGGCACGACCGGGATGTACCTGGGCATCGTGCTGGCCGTGCTGCTGCTGGCCGGGATCCTGTCCGAGGTGTGGCCCACGGCCAAGTGGGGCCGCACCCTCGGCAAGAAGCTGGTCGGTCTGGAGGTCCGGGACATCGAGGGCCACGAGCCGCCGTCGTTCGGCGGGGCCCTGCGCCGCTGGCTCGTCTACGCCGTCCCCGGACTGCTCGGCATCGGTGTCGTGGGTGTCCTGTGGTGCCTGTTCGACCGCCCGTGGCGCCAGTGCTGGCACGACAAGGCGGCGCACACCTTCGTGGCGGGCTGAGCGCACACCGATATACGTCGGCCGTACGTTCGACGCGGGGCGGCCGGGTACGGCGTACGGATCGCCTGATCCGGTCCCCCGGACGGCCCCTCGCCGGATGCGGAGCCGGGTGGTTCGCGGTCCACTCGGGCCATGAGCAGCGAACCGCCTCCCGGCTCCGGTCAGCAGCCACCGGACGACGACCCGTTCAGGAAGCAGCCACCGCCTCCGTCGTACGGCGCGGGCGATCCGTACGGCAGCTCAGGCCCCGCCGGCGGCGGCTCGCCGTACGGAGGCGGCGGCCAGCCCTACACGGGCGCCGGCGGCCCACCCTATGCAGGCGGCGGCGGTGATCCGTACGGCGGTGCGGGCGACCCCCTCGCGGGCATGCCCCCGCTCGCCGACGGCGGCCGGCGCGTGCTCGCGCGGCTCATCGACATGATCCTCGTCGGGATCGTCGTCTGGCTGCTCACCTGGGGTTTCAACGTCAACGAGTACGACGTCGACGGCGACAACATGGACTACGGCCGCTCGGTCGGCCAGTCGGTGATCGCCGCCGTGCTCTACATCGCGTACGACACGATCCTGATCTCCCGCACCGGGCAGACGCTCGGCAAGAAGTGGCTACGGCTCCGGGTGGCCAACCTCGACAACGGTGCCACGCCCTCCGTGCAGAGCGCGCTCGTCCGGTCGCTCGTCCTGTGGATCCCGTTCGCGTTCTGCTGCGCCTGCATCTGGACGGCGATCTCGGGCGGCTGGAGCTTCTTCGACAAGCCGTACAGGCAGGGCCTGCACGACAAGGCGGCCAAGACGGTGGTGGTCAGCACCGGTTGATCCGATTGATCCGGTGATCAACTCCGGGGACGGCAACGGCGGTTGGGCGGGCCCGCTTCAATGCGGGCCCGCCCAACCGCCGTTGGCGGAGCGGAAGGGTTCGGGGTGCTTCAGTCCTGCTGTCCCGAGGAGGCCGGTACCGGGACGCGTTCGCGCGGTGCCTGGGCGGCCGACGAGGCGACGATCTGTGAGGTCGCCCGGGCCGGCCTGGACCGGGGAACGGTCATGGCGACCAGCAGTCCCAGGACGAGTCCCACGAGGGCGATCAGCGCGACCCCCGGACCCGAATCCGTCTGAGACAGCAGCAGCATGGCGAGCGTCGAGAGAATCACGGTGCACGAACCGTAGGTGAGCTGTGCGACGGTCGGACGAGGCGCGGTCTGACGAGGCATGGCAATCGAGTCCTCGTTGGATTCGGGAGTGAGGGGAGCGGGTCGGCGTGGCTTCCACCGGGCATCCGGCGTTCCGCCAACCGACTCTAATCGCGTCCATGCCCGACTGGAACGCGCAGTAAGCGTGACCTAACCCACGGCTCCGGAGCACAGGGGGCGCACGGAGTCACAGCGTCCAGCAACTGGACGCGCCCGCGCGCCGGTTGGGCGACACGGTTGGGCGACACGTCGGACGTGCTCCCGATGTCCGTAAAGCGGACCCCTGGCGGAGATATGGCGGCTGCCAACTCCACATAATGCACTTGACCTGTCCAAGTCAAGGTCTGTCTTTTCTTCTAAACCTCTAGTCAAATTACGTCACTTGACTACACGCGTATACCGCCCGCGGAGAGCTTCCGAACCAGGAACCCCCCATCCGCGCGGACGGACGCGGGGGAGGGACCCTCAAGTGACCAGCAGACCCTGGACGTTCAGAACGGCGGCCGTCGGTGTGGCACTCGCCACAGCCGCCGCCACCTTCTCCACCTACGCCATCGCCGAGGCCGATTCGAGCGCTTCGGCCGCGCCGGCCGCGAACCGGCACGACCCGGCGGAGCAGCAGCACGCGGACCACGATCTCGACGGCCCGCTGAGCAAGACCCAGGAGGCCCAGCGCGAGGAAGCGCTCAACCAGGTCATCTCCGGCGAGGCCACGGCCAAGAACCGCAACGGTTCGCAGGTCGTGCAGCTGAAGAGCGGCAAGGGCAAGGGCAAGTACGTCGAACTGGGCCGGGAGAAGACCGACAAGATCTTCACGATCCTGGTCGAGTTCGGCGACCAGGTCGACAGCCGCTACGGCGGCACGCCCGGCCCGTTGCACAACAAGATAGCCAAGCCGGACCGCACCCAGGACAACAGCACGGCCTGGCAGGCGGACTACAACACCGACCACTTCCAGAAGCTCTACTTCGGCACCGGCAA
The DNA here is from genome assembly GCF_010548275.1 of Streptomyces sp. SID12488. GTDB lineage: Bacteria > Actinomycetota > Actinomycetes > Streptomycetales > Streptomycetaceae > Streptomyces. Next base: position 749,808 of record NZ_JAAGLT010000001.1, on the reverse strand, counting down.
GAACGTCGAGTCGATGAAGAAGTACTACGAGAAGCAGTCCTCGGGCCGCTACTCGGTCGAGGGCACCGTCTCGGACTGGGTCAAGGTCCCCTACAACGAGGCCCGTTACGGCTCCAACCTGGCCAACGACGGCGCCTGGTACGCGGTCCAGGACGGTGTCACCGCATGGGTCGCGGCGCAGGAGGCAGCAGGCGCGACCGACGCGGCGATCAAGGCACAGCTCGCCGCGTACGACCAGTGGGACCGCTACGACTTCGACGCCGACGGCAACTTCAACGAGCCCGACGGCTACATCGACCACTTCCAGATCGTGCACGCCGGTGAGGACGAGTCCGCGGGCGGCGGCGCCCAGGGCGAGGACGCCATCTGGGCCCACCGCTGGTACGCGTTCGGCACCGACGCCGGCTCGACCGGCCCGGCCGGCAACCAGCTCGGCGGCGCCCAGATCGGCGACACCGGCATCTGGGTCGGCGACTACACCATCCAGCCGGAGAACGGCGGACTCGGCGTCTTCGCCCACGAGTACGGCCACGACCTCGGTCTGCCGGACCACTACGACACCACCAACACCGGTGAGAACTCGACCGGTTTCTGGACTCTGATGTCGTCCGGTTCCTGGCTCGGCACCGGTGGCGACAACATCGGCAACCTGCCCGGCGACATGAACGCCTGGGACAAGCTCCAGCTGGGCTGGCTCAACTACGACACGGCGAAGGCCGGGAAGAAGTCGAACCACAAGCTGGGCGTCGCCGAGTACAACACCAAGAACGCGCAGGCGCTCGTCGTCGAACTGCCCGAGAAGACGGTCACCACCGACATCGTCGCCCCGGCGCAGGGCGCGACCCAGTGGTGGAGCGGCAGCGACAACAACCTCTCCAACACGCTGACCCGTTCGGTCGACCTCACCGGCAAGTCCTCGGCCACCCTGACCCTGGACGGCTGGTACGACATCGAGGCCGACTACGACTTCCTCTACACGGAGGTCTCCACCAACGGCGGCGCCACCTACACGCCTCTCGACGGCACGGTCGACGGCGCTGCCATCCCGCGTGACGGCAGCGGCAACCCGGCGCTCACCGGCACGGTGGACGCGTACAAGAAGCTGTCGTACTCCCTGAACGCCTACGCGGGCAAGAAGTTCGACCTGCGCTTCCGCTACACGTCCGACGGCGGCGTCTCCCAGAAGGGCTTCGCGGCCGACGAGATCACCGTCACCGCCGACGGCGCCACGGTCTTCGCCGACAACGCGGAGAGCGCGGACGCGGCGTGGACGACGAAGGGCTTCTCGCGCATCGGCGCGGGCATCACGGACGACTACCCGCAGTACTACATCGCCGAGAACCGCCAGTACGTGTCGTACGACAAGACCCTCAAGGTCGGCCCGTACAACTTCGGCTTCTCGACGACCCGTCCGTCCTGGGTCGAGCACTTCCCGTACCAGAACGGCCTGTTGATCTGGAAGTGGGACACCTCCCAGAACGACAACAACGTGACCGCGCACAACGGTCTCGGCAAGATCCTCCCGGTGGACGCGCACCCGACCCCGCTGAAGTGGGCGGACGGCACGCTGATGCGCAGCCGCATCCAGTCCTACGACTCCCCGTTCAGCCTGTACCGCACGGACGCGCTCCGGCTCCACAAGGCGGACGTGCTCACGAAGGTCGCCTCCCAGAAGGGCGTGCCGGTCTTCAACGACCACACCTCCACGTACTACGACGCGGCGACCCCGCTGGCGGGCGTGAAGATCACTGACACCAACACCAAGATCAAGATCGTCAAGGAGGCCAAGGACGGCTCCACGATCTCGCTCCAGGTGGGCCCCGCGGTGAAGTAGTCCACATAATCGCAGGTCAGAGCATGATCGGCCGTGACCCCCTGGCGGGTCGCGGCCGATCGTGTTTAGGTGCCTCCTGTGCCTTTCTTATTGACACCGAGTCCCACGGGGGGTGTGGCCGCATGGCCGCAGGAGGTTTCTGCAAGTTGCCCAGTGGCAGCGTGGTGGTGGCGTTGAACCTGCCCAGCCCCACCGCCCCGGCCCCCACCCGCACGGGTGCCGGGCTGGACGACGTACGCGTCCTGGTACTGGCCCAGAACCGCGCCCGGGCACTGACCCGCCTGCGCAACCTCGGCCTGCGAGCGGTGTACCTCCGGGGCAACGCGGCCCCGCCAACCCCCGACGAGATCACGGCCGTCCTCCACCACCCCGACGGCCTGATATGGCGCACGGCCCCGGACAACAGCGTCCCGTCGATACCGGAGCGCACGGAGCTGTGGCACCCGATCAGGTCCCTGCTGCGGAGGCCGCCGGTACGGGTGTGACGCCCGGCCGGGGACGTCCTGGGTGGCAGTGCTGAGTGGCAGTGCTGAGCGGTCGTCCTGGGCGGGACTCCGTCCTGCGGCCTAGGACCGCCGCCTGATGTGAGCGGCCGGCGTAGGCCATAACCTCGCCGTATGACGGCAGCAGGCTCACCTTCCGACGAATCACCCGACGCATCTCCCGACGGACCCCGCAGCCTCGATCAGCGCAGGCGCGAAGCGCTGGAACGGCTCGCGCGCGACATCGACGTATGGGTCGCCACGGCGGACGCCGACGGCGAGCCGACCCTGGTTCCACTGACCTTCTGGTGGGACGGCGGGACGGTGTGGCTGGCCACCCGCGACACCAACCCGACCGGCCGCAACCTGCGCGCCTCGGGCCGGGTACGGCTCTGCTTCGGCCACACCCGGGACGTGGTCCTGATCCACGGCACGGCCCGCACGCTGACCCGGGAGGAACTCCCGGCCGGTGTGGGCGACGCCTTCACCGCGAAGGACGGCTGGGACCCGCGGGAGAGCGGCCCCGCGTACGTCTGGTTCCAGGTCGTCCCGGAGGTGATCCAGGCGTGGGGAACCGTGCCCGAGATGTCCGACCGGGATCTGATGCGCGACGGCAAGTGGCTGAACCAGGCGGCCGACTGACCAGGGCGTACGGCCTACGGGTCACACCACCGGCTTGCCGGACAGTTCCACGCCCGCCGCCCGCAGCTCCTCCAGGGCCCGGTCCGTGGACTCCTCGGCGACGCCGGCGGTGAGGTCGAGCAGCACATGCGTACGGAAGCCCTCCCGGGCCGCGTCCAGGGCGGTGGCCCTGACGCAGTGGTCGGTCGCGATGCCGACCACGTCCACCTCGTCGATCTCGCGGGCCCGCAGCCACTCGGTCAGCGTGACCCCGTTCTCGTCGGCGCCCTCGAAGCCGCTGTAGGCCGCCGCGTAAGCCCCCTTGTCGAACACGGCGTCGACCGCGCCGGAGGCGACCGCCGGGGCGAAGTTCGGGTGGAAGCCGACGCCCTCCGTGCCGGCCACGCAGTGCGCGGGCCAGGAGCGCTGGAAGTCGGGATTGTCGGCGAAGTGGCCGCCGGGCGCGACGTGGTGGTCACGGGTCGCCACGACGTGGCGGTATCCGGCGGGGGCCTGCCCGATCAGCTCGGTGATCGCGGCGGCAACGTCGGCACCTCCGGTCACCGCGAGACTGCCTCCCTCGCAGAAGTCGTTCTGCACGTCTACGACGATCAAGGCGCGGCGCATGGGCGGACTTCCTTCGACGGTTTCGGCCGTACGGCCGTTTCGGCGGTGACGGCGGGTCGGTCGTGCGGGAGGGTGCGGGCCCGGCCGGTGCGACTGTGTGAACTACAGAACTACAGAACTGCTGAACCACCGAGCCTAGAGACTTCCGCACCACTTCGGGAGGGGGCATTCGGGGCAATCGACGCGCGCGGACGCCCGTTGCCCCTGTGCCCCGGGGGCGTCAGACGCGCACGGGCAGGTACTCCGTCGGAATGACGGCCTCCCCGCGCGACAGCTGCGTCGCCGACAGCGGCAGGTTGGCGCGCGCGGCGGCATGCCGGTCCCGAACGACGTCCAGCGGCTCGCGGGCGACGACCCGACCGCCCTTGACCAGCTCGACCAGCAGCTGCCGGTCGGCCAGCTCGACGGGCACCGGTCCCGTACCGATCACCTCGGCCTCGGCGATCCCGTCCCGGTCGAGCCGCCGCGCCGCCCACTTCCGACCCCCGATCGACGTCTTGCCGCCGCTCGACTTCTTCGCCACGGGTACGAGCGGAGCCTTCGGGTCGGCAGACTCGGCGCGGGCCACCAACTTGTAGACCATCGAGCATGTCGGGTGGCCGGAACCCGTCACCAGCTGGGTGCCGACCCCGTACGCGTCCACGGGCGCCGCCGCCAGTGAGGCGATCGCGTACTCGTCGAGGTCCGAGGTCACGATGATCCGAGTCCGCGTGGCCCCCAGCTCGTCCAGCTGCTGCCGCACCCGGTGCGCGACCAGGAGCAGATCCCCGGAGTCGATGCGCACCGCGCCCAGCTCGGGCCCGGCGACCTCCACCGCCACCTGTACCGCCTCGGTGACGTCGTACGTGTCCACCAGCAGCGTCGTGTTCCGGCCCAGCGAGTCCACCTGGGCCTGGAAGGCTTCCCGCTCGCTGTCGTGGAGCAGGGTGAACGCGTGGGCGCTCGTCCCGACGGTCGGGATGTCGTAGCGGAAACCGGCGGCCAGGTCGGACGTGGTCGCGAAGCCGCCGATGTACGCGGCGCGGGAGGCGGCCACGGCGGCCAGCTCGTGGGTGCGCCGGGCGCCCATCTCGATCAGGGGGCGCTCCCCGGCGGCCGAGGCCATCCGGGACGCCGCCGCCGCGATCGCCGAGTCGTGGTTGAGGATGGAGAGGATCACCGTCTCGAGCAGCACGCACTCCGCGAAGGACCCCTCGACCCGGAGAATCGGCGAGCCCGGGAAATAGACCTCGCCCTCGGGATAGCCCCAGATGTCCCCGCCGAACCGGTACGTGGCCAGCCACTCCAGGGTCTCCTCGTCGACGATCCGGCGCTCGCGCAGGAAGTCGAGGACGGCGGCGTCGAACCGGAAGTTCTCCACCGCGTCGAGCACCCGCCCGGTGCCCGCGACGACGCCGTAGCGCCGGCCCTCCGGCAGCCGCCGGGTGAAGGCCTCGAAGACCGACCGCCGGTCGGCGGTGCCCGCCTTCAGGGCTGCCTGGAGCATCGTCAGCTCGTAGTGATCCGTGAAGAGTGCCGTAGAGGGAACGTCCACCGGCAGCCCAAGGTCCGCTGTGTTCATGAGGAAGGATGCTACCCCCATCTCGTCACTTTGACGATTTCCCGGGTGATTTGGCCCGCGACCCCCTTGTGGTGGCAGCATGGGCCTGTGACGTCACCCGCTCCCGTAGAGATCGAACGCACCGAGTCGGCGGAGGAGACCTTCGCCGTACCCGAGCCCGACGTCCCGTGGGTCACCATCGTCCACAACGACCCGGTCAACCTCATGAGCTATGTGACCTACGTCTTCCAGACGTACTTCGGCTACTCGAAGGACAAGGCCACCAAGCTCATGATGGACGTCCACCACAAGGGCCGGGCGGTCGTCTCCAGCGGCAGTCGCGAGGAGATGGAACGCGACGTGCAGGCGATGCACGGCTACGGTCTGTGGGCCACCCTCCAGCAGGACCGGAAGTAGCGAACTCATTCCATGCCAGGACACTTCGAACCGCTCCCCGGCGGCGGCGCGGCCGTCGCGCTCGACGATGTCGAGATCTCCATCATCCGGTCGCTGGCCGTCCAGCTCCTGGAGCTGATCGGCCCCGGCCCCGCCGAGGACGCCTCCGACGACCCGCTCGCCGAGCTGTTCGCCGAGGGCCCGAGCGAACCCCCCTCCGACCCGGTGCTCAAGCGCCTGTTCCCGGACGCCTACGGCGACCCCGTCGACGTACCAACGTCGCCCGGCAAGGCCGAGGAACAGCGGGAGTACTCCGCCGAGTTCCGCCGGTTCACCGAGAACGACCTGCGGACCGGCAAGCGGGAGAACGCCATCAAGGTGATCCGCTCACTGGACGCGCTGACGCCGGCCGGCGACGGGGGCGCGGTGCTCAAGCTGGCCCACGAGGAGTCCCAGCAGTGGCTGGGCACGCTCAACGACCTGCGCCTGGCGATCGGCTCCCGGCTGGACGTCATCGACGAGGAGGACACCGACCTCCTCTACCAACTGCCGGACGAGGACCCTCGCAAGCCGATGGTGATGGCGTACCTGTGGCTGGGCGGGCTGCAGGAGACACTCGTCTCCACGCTGATGCCCTGACGCTGCCATCCCCCGCGGCATCGCCTGATTCCGGCATGTGGACCGTCCCGTACCAGCCCTCGGTACGGGACGGCCCCTCTGTCTATCCTGGCCAGCATGCTGACCATCACCCAGGCCCTCGTCGACCAGATCGTCGCCCACGCGCGCAAGGACCACCCCGACGAGGCATGCGGCGTCGTCGCCGGCCCCGAGGGCTCGGACCGGCCCGAGCGCTTCATCCCGATGCTGAACGCGGCCGGGTCGCCCACGTTCTACGAGTTCGACAGTGGCGAGCACAAGAAGGTGCACGACGAGATGTGGGACCGCGACGAGGAAGCGGTGATCGTCTACCACTCCCACACCATGACCGAGGCCTACCCGTCCCGCACCGACATCTCCTACGCCCACGAACCCCAGGCCCACTACGTCCTCGTCTCTACCCGCGACACGGACGGCGCCGGCGACTTCCAGTTCCGCTCCTTCCGGATCATCGAGGGCGAGGTCACGGAGGAAGAGGTCACGGTCGTGGAAACCTACTGATCTCACCTACCGGCCCGAAAATGTCCAGAGTGCGGGACAGGTCTCCAGGATCCGGACCGGGAATCGATACGATGAGCCCATGGTTCCCTACGACGTGAGTGAGAAGACGCCGAGCGCCCCGCTGCTCGTGGCGCGGCTGCACGTCGACCTGTGCAGGCTGGCCAGCGCCATCTGTTGACGCTGATCCCTGCTGCCGTACGGCCGTGAGCCGCGGCGCCTCACATGCATGACCTGCATGACCTGCTGAAGAATGCTTTTCGCGCCGCCGCGCGCCCATCGACCTACCACTCCCGACAGGAGCCCCGAGCCATGGCCATCGAGGTCCGCATCCCGACCATCCTCCGCACCTACACCGACGGCGAGAAGGCCGTCCCCGGTGCCGGGGAGACCCTCGCCGAGCTCCTCGCCGACCTCGAGACCCGGCACGCGGGCGTCCAGGCCCGGATCGTGGACGACGGCAAGCTGCGCCGCTTCGTCAACGTCTACCTCAACGACGAGGACGTCCGCTTCCTCGACGGCATCAACACCAAGCTCGCCGACGGTGACACCGTGACGATCCTGCCGGCCGTGGCCGGCGGCATGGCCTGATCGGCCCCTGGCACCCATGCGCTACGACTCGCCGCTGGCCGCGGTAGGCAACACCCCCCTGGTGCGCCTGCCGCGGCTGTCGCCGTCCGCCGACGTACGGATCTGGGCGAAGCTGGAGGACCGCAACCCCACCGGCTCGGTCAAGGACCGCCCCGCCCTGCACATGGTCGAGCAGGCCGAGAAGGACGGCAGGCTCACCCCCGGCTGCACGATCCTCGAACCCACCTCCGGTAACACCGGCATCTCGCTCGCCATGGCCGCCAAGCTCAAGGGCTACCGCATGGTCTGCGTGATGCCCGAGAACACCTCTCAGGAACGCCGAGAGCTGCTCGCCATGTGGGGCGCCGAGATCATCCCCAGCCCCGCCGCAGGCGGCTCCAACACGGCGGTACGCGTCGCCAAGGAGCTCGCCGCCGAGCACCCCGACTGGGTGATGCTCTACCAGTACGGCAACCCGGACAACGCGGGCGCCCACTACGCCGGCACCGGCCCGGAGATCCTCACCGACCTCCCCTCCATCACCCACTTCGTGGCCGGCCTCGGCACCACGGGAACCCTGATGGGCGTCGGCCGCTACCTCCGCGAGCACAAGCCGGACGTGAAGATCGTCGCCGCCGAGCCGCGCTACGACGACCTGGTGTACGGCCTGCGCAACCTCGACGAGGGCTTCGTACCCGAGCTGTACGACGCCTCCGTCCTCACCACCCGCTTCTCCGTCGGCTCGGCGGACGCGGTCACCCGCACCCGGGAACTCCTCCAGCAGGAGGGCATCTTCGCGGGCGTCTCCACCGGCGCCGCGCTGCACGCCGCGATCGGCGTCGGCAACAAGGCCGTCAAGGCCGGCGAGAGCGCGGACATCGTCTTCGTCGTCGCCGACGGTGGCTGGAAATACCTCTCGACAGGCGTCTACACGGCGGCCACGACGGAGGAAGCCATCGAGACACTGCAGGGCCAGCTCTGGGCGTAAGGCCGCACGGCCTCGTGCGGCCGTAAGGCCCTGACCGGCCGATCACGAGCCCGCTCCGCGTCACCAGGCCTTAGGCGAGGTGCCGGACCTGGTCCCAAAGGGCCGGGTCCACCACCCCCACCCGCCGCCGGAACTCCCTCAAGGGCAGGTCACGCAGCTCGTCCGTCTCCAGGAAGCTCGGCCGGCCCTGGGCGTCGCCCACCGCACCCGGCGGCAGCGGGATCACTCCGGGCCGCTCGTCGTGGTACTTGCTGGTGATCTTCGCGACCGTCGCATGCCGCCCGCGCACCGCGATCACCAGACACGGCCGGTCCTTGCTCCCCGGGCCGTCCTCGAAGGGCACGTTCGCCCACCAGATCTCCGCCGGCCGGGGCCGCGCCGACCGCCCCCGTTGACCTTTCGGCCCCTCGGGCCGCGCAGGCGGCCTGCCCCCGCGCTTCGAGGGCCGATGCCCGCGTCCCCAGCCGTCCACCAGCGCCGCGACCAGCGCGAGCAGCACAACGGCCGCCAGGGCGAGCCACCATGACGTGTCCATACGGAAGACCGTACCGGCGCACTCCCCACACTGCCCGCGCTACCGGTGCTTCACGTCCAGCCGAACCGGTGACAGCACAGGTGAGTTCGCCCACAACAGCCCTTGACGGAGGAGCGACGGGGGGTTTTGCGCCTTACGCTCGACAGCACCGCAAGAACCCCGTCACGTTCGTTTTGACGCTCCCCGCCCGCGGAGGTTTCTGCTTTATGAAGCTCACCGTCGTCGGCTGCTCTGGGTCGTTCCCGTCCGCGGAATCGGCCTGCTCGAGCTACCTCGTAGAGGCCGACGGCTTCCGGTTGCTACTCGACATGGGCAACGGTGCCCTTGGCGAGTTGCAGCGCCACTGCGGTCTCTACGACCTCGACGCGATCTTTCTCAGTCATCTGCACGCCGACCACTGCATCGACATGTGCGCGTACTTCGTCGCACGGTACTACCGCCATGACGGCGGGCGCTGCGACCCGATCCCGGTCTACGGCCCCGAAGGCACCGAACACCGTCTCACCACCGCCTACGCCGACACCCCCACCGCCTCCTCCATGAGTGAGGTCTTCGACTTCCACACGGTCAAGCCGAGCACCTTCGACATCGGCCCGTTCACCGTGCACACCGAGCGGGTGCGCCACCCGGTGGAGGCGTACGGCATCCGCATCGAGCACGCCGGGAAGTCGCTGACGTACTCGGGGGACACCGGCGTCAGCGAGACGCTGGAGCAACTCGCCCGGAACACCGACCTGTTCCTCTGCGAGGCCGCGTTCACGCACGGCAAGGAGAACATCCCCGACCTGCACCTCAACGGCCGCGAGGCAGGCCAGACGGCGAAACGCGCGGGCGCGCGCAAGCTCGTCCTGACCCACATTCCCCCGTGGACCGACCCGCAGGTGAACCTGCTCGACGCACGCGAGGTGTTCAGGGGACCGGTGGAACTGGCGGCGCCACGGGCGTCGTACGAGATCTGAGATCTGACGCCGCGTAGACGCACGAGGGCCCCGGAACCGACTCCTCGTCGGGTTCCGGGGCCCTCGTCATGCCTGTACTTCTGTACTTCCGTACGAGGACGGCGGCTTACGCCTTGGTGAGATCCTCGATCTCCTCCTCGGGCTCGCGGCCGGGGGTGGGGAGGTTGAACTTGGTGATGGCGAAGCGGAAGACGACGTAGTAGATCGCGCCGAAGACCAGGCCGACGGGGATCAGCAGCCAGGGCTTGGTGGAGATGCCCCAGTTGATGAAGACGTCGATGAAGCCGGCCGAGAAGCTGAAGCCCATGTGCATGCCCAGGGCCCAGGTCACGGCCATCGAGATCGCGGTGAGGACCGCGTGAATGGCGTACAGCACCGGGGCGATGAACATGAAGGTGAACTCGATCGGCTCGGTGATACCCGTGAAGAACGAGGTCAGGGCCATCGACATCATCATGCCCAGGACGGCCTTGCGACGCTCGGGCCGGGCGGAGTGCGCGATCGCGAGGGCGGCGGCCGGCAGACCGAACATCATGATCGGGAAGAAGCCGGTCATGAACATTCCGGCGGACGGGTCACCGCCGAAGAAGCGCGGCAGGTCGCCGTGGAAGACCGTGCCGGCGGAGTTGGTGAAGTCGCCGATCTGGAACCAGGCCACCGAGTTCACGAACTGATGCATGCCGATCGGGATCAGCGCACGGTTGATGAGGCCGAAGAGAGCGGCGCCGAAGGAGCCCAGACCGGTCATCCACTCGCCGAAGTCGGTGATGACGTCACCGATGGGCTGCCAGCCCAGGACGACCAGAACACCGAGCACGGTGCCGAGGGCGGCCGTGATGATCGGCACGAGCCGGCGGCCGTTGAAGAAGCCGAGCCAGTCGACGAGTTGCTTGCGGTGGTAGCGCTGCCAGAGCATCGCCGTCAGGAGACCGAGGATGATGCCGCCGAGCACGCCCGGGTTCTGGAAGGTCGCGGTCTGGGCGGCCTCGTTGCCCTTCTGCCAGAAGCCGCCGCCGAGTCCGGTCGCCGTGTAGGTGGCGCCTTCGTGGCCGTCCTTGATCGGGTACTGGTGGATCACCGCGTAGTAGGTCAGGAATCCGACCACGGCGGCCAGTGCCGTCGAGCCGTCGGCCTTCTTGGCGAAGCCGATGGCCACGCCTATGCAGAACAGCAGGGGCAGACCGAAGGAGCTGTCGAGCAGGGCGCCGCCGGCTCCGGCGAACACCTTCGCCACATCGGCGGGGATGTGGAACCTCTCCTGGGAGTCCGCTTGGCCGAACCGGAGCAGAAGCCCCGCCGCCGGAAGTACGGCGATCGGCAACTGCAGGCTGCGGCCGACCTTCTGCAGGCCCTGGAACAGGCCGGATCCCCTCTTCTTCGCGGGGACCGCCGCGGTGGTGGCGGTGCTCATACTTCCTCCAACGGGTGGAACGTGGTCTACACCAGTCAGTGGTGTAGACCATGTTGTAGCACGGTGAAGGGCGCATAAGGAACCCACGATTTCACAACAGATGCAGACTGGTGTAGACCAGTCGCGAACAGTGCGCGGACGGTGCGCAGACCGCTCGCGAAGATCGGTCAACTGTGGGTTACTGCGACAAAGTGGCTCGGACCAGGGAGTACGACATGTCCACCAAGGCAGAGAAGATCGTCGCCGGCCTCGGCGGCCTCGACAACATCGAAGAGGTCGAGGGCTGCATCACCCGCCTGCGCTGCGAGGTCATCGACGCCTCGCTGGTCGACGACGCCGCCCTCAAAGCCGCCGGCGCTCACGGCGTCGTCAAGATGGGCACCGCGATCCAGGTCGTCATCGGCACCGACGCCGACCCGATCGCAGGGGACATCGAAGACATGATGTAGCCCCCGAACCCGAACCCGAACCCGAACCCGGATCCGAACTCCCGTACCCAGTGCGGGTGTTCGCCCATGAGGGGCCCTTCCTGACCGCAGGAAGGGCCCCTCAAGGCGTTGACGCTAGGCTCGTCGGCATGTCACGTATCGACGGCCGCACGCCCGAACAACTCCGCCCGGTCACCATCGAACGAGGGTGGAGCAAGCACGCCGAGGGCTCCGTCCTCGTCTCCTTCGGCGACACGAAGGTCTTCTGCACCGCCTCGGTCACCGAGGGCGTCCCGCGCTGGCGCAAGGGCAGCGGCGAGGGCTGGGTCACCGCCGAATACTCGATGCTCCCGCGCGCCACCAACACCCGCGGCGACCGCGAGTCGGTCCGCGGCAAGATCGGCGGCCGTACGCACGAGATCAGCCGCCTCATCGGCCGCTCCCTGCGCGCCGTCATCGACTACAAGGCGCTCGGCGAGAACACGATCGTCCTCGACTGCGACGTCCTCCAGGCCGACGGCGGCACCCGCACGGCCGCCATCACCGGCGCGTACGTCGCCCTCGCCGACGCCATCGCCTGGGCACACGGCAAGAAGCTGATCCGGGCCAGCCGCCAGCCCCTCACCGGCACGGTGAGCGCGGTGTCGGTCGGCATCGTGGGCGGAGTGCCCCTCCTCGACCTCTGCTACGAGGAGGACGTACGCGCGGAGACGGACATGAACGTCGTCTGCACCGGCGACGGCCGCTTCGTCGAGGTCCAGGGCACCGCCGAAGCCGAACCGTTCGCCCGCGACGAACTGAACTCCATCCTCGACCTCGCGGTCGCCGGCTGCACCGACCTGGCGGCACTCCAGCGCAAGGCACTGGACGAGGCCCTGGAAAGGTAAAGGGCACACCAAATAAGGTGGCGGTCGCGGGCAACCGCACCGCTGCTCCAGCGCGTCTCCAGGGATACGCGGGAACTCGCGGCAACGCGCAGGAACCGGGCGTACGGCACATACGCACCGCCGTACGCCCGATCCGGCACCGTCGATCACCGTCACCGTCAAACGTAGGGAACCCGAACCATGCCCGTCAGCCGCCGAATCCGCACCGCACGAGGACTCGGAAAGGGGCGCCGTGCCGGCGCGATCGCCGCCACCGTGGCTGCCGTCGCGCTGACCGCCGGGCTCACCACCGGATGCGACGCCGTCAACAAGGCCCTGGACTGCGTCCAGACCGCCGACGCCGTCGCCACCAGCGTCTCCAACCTCCAGAACGCCGTCGAGAACGCGGCGAACGACCCGACCCAGGCGGACGAGGCCCTGTCGGCGATCGACAAGAGCCTCGCCGATCTCGGCGACAAGACGGACAACGCCGACGTCAACAAGGCGGTCGACGACCTCAACAAGGCTGTGGACAACGTCCGTTCGTCCATCAAGGGCGGCGACCAGACCCCGGACATCAGTGGCGTCACGGACGCGGCGGGCGAACTGACGAAGGTCTGCACGTCGTAATCGTCGCAATCGTCATGTGCGGCGTGAGGGGTCCCGGGTGAGGCCGGGATACTGGACGCCATGACACGCCTGATCCTCGCCACCCGCAACGCCGGAAAGATCACCGAGCTGCGGCAGATCCTCGCCGACGCGGCCCTCCCCATGGACCTGGTCGGCGCGGAGGCCTACCCCGACATCCCCGACGTCAAGGAAACGGGCGTCACCTTCGCGGAGAACGCCCTTCTGAAGGCCCACGCCCTGGCCCAGGCAACAGGCCTCCCGGCGGTGGCCGACGACTCGGGCCTGTGCGTCGACGTCCTGAACGGCGCCCCGGGCATCTTCTCGGCCCGCTGGTCGGGCCGCCACGGCGACGACCGGGCCAACCTGGACCTGCTCCTGGCCCAGCTGTCCGACATCGCGGACGAACACCGCGGCGCCCACTTCGCCTGCGCGGCGGCCCTGGCACTCCCGGACGGCACGGAGCGAGTGGTCGAGGGCCGGATGCGGGGAGTACTGCGGCACGCTCCGGAGGGCTCCGGCGGCTTCGGCTACGACCCGATCCTCCAGCCGGAGGGTGACACGCGGACGTGCGCACAGCTGACGCCGGCGGAGAAGAACGCGATCAGTCATCGGGGGCAGGCGTTCCGGGGGCTGGTGCCGGTGGTTCGGGAGTTGCTGGGCTGAGGTGTGTGCACTGGAAGGTCTGGCCTACGGAAGTCGTATGCCAGACCTTTCAAGTGAAGGTCAGTGCGGCCTGAGGGATTCGAACCCTCACGGGATTGCTCCCATCGCGCCCTAAACGCGAGGCGTCTGCCGTTCCGCCAAGGCCGCTGACTGCCCGTCGTCGGGCATGACGGGCGGCTGTAAGTGTACGGCGAGCCATGGCTATCCGGCGAGCGGCATTCGCTGCTTCTGCCGACACCACGTATCTGTCAGCGCGTGGCAGTTGGGGCACAGGTACCGCAGATTCTCCTGGCGGTTGTCGTGCCAGTCCCCGTTGATGTGGTCGATCTGCAGAGTGATCGAGCGGCCCAGCCATTCACCAGGGTTGCCGCAGCTCTCGCACGCGTAAGGCACTCCGACCTCGTTCAAGGCCCGGTGGAGTTGAGCCCTATTGGTCCGGCCTGCGTGGGTGGGTAGAAGGACCAACACCCGGGGAGCAATGGGTGCGGGCGCAGGGGTATCGGCTCGACCCCAGGCTCGGCGCTTGAAGTGGGTTGTGTCGAGGCCGAGGCGGGTTGCCGTGCGACGGACTCGCCGGTGGTTGGTGTCGTTGACGTCCAGGCCGAGGCCACGCATCACGTCGGCATAGCTCGTGGAGCGCGGTACAAGGTCGCGAAGCCTGTCTTCGGGGATGGCCGCGCGCCGATGGGAGAGGTGCTCCGTGCTGATGCCCTGCGCACGCAACATGCGGCTCAACGTTGCACGTGACCGACTGTCGTCCGGTACTCCGAGGGCGCGAGCCACGCCACGCACGCTGGTGGCGTCTGCCGCGGCCGCCCTCAGTTCCTCGGGGGTGAAGGGCAAGTCCACCTCCGCGCGGTTCGCACCGGGGAAGTGGCTGATGTCGATTCCCGCGGCGTCGATGCGGCGCCTGATGTGGGAAAGAGTTCCGGTAGCCGGGGTTGCGCCCAGCTTCAGCGCCACTTCGCGTAGCGACGAAGACGAAGTCGCGGCTTCCGCGATGGTGGCGTCCGGGTACTTGCGCCATGGGCTCCGTTTCGCGAAGTGGCTGGTGTCCAGTCCATGGCTGGCGACTTTCTCCTGGAGCACGCGCCGCTGGCCTCCGCTGGGCCGGAGTTCGAGCCGCCGCATCAGATCCGTCCAGTGTCGTGCTTCGGCGACGATCGGTGCGAGCCGCTCCTTGCCGGATGGGTGTGTAGGTGGCATCGCTGGTACTGGTGCCGTCTGCATGTAGCGCGTTCCCTCCGTCTCCCGACCACCCGTTCGCGGCCTCGTACGGAGTAACGAACCGTTTATCGGACAGTCACGCCCGAAATGCAGACCCGAAACGCAAAGCGGCCCGTGCCGGACCTGGACCGGCACGGGCCGCCTGGGTAGCGGGAGCGGGGGCTCAGACGCCCAGGTCCTTGATGATCTTCGCTACGTGGCCTGTCGCTCGGACGTTGTACAGGGCCTGTTCGATCTTGCCCTCCTCGTCCACGATGAACGTGGAGCGGATGACGCCTACGTACGTCTTGCCGTAGTTCATCTTTTCGCCGAAGGCGCCGTACGCCTGGAGGACCGTCTTTTCCGTGTCGCCGAGGAGGGTGACCTTCAGGTTCTCCTTCTCGCGGAACTTCGCGAGCTTCTCCGGCTTGTCGGGGGAGATGCCGATCACGTCGTAGCCCGCGCCGGCGAGGACGTCGAGGTTGTCCGTGAAGTCGCAGGCCTGCTTGGTGCAGCCGGGGGTCAGGGCGGCCGGGTAGAAGTAGACGATGACCTTGCGGCCCTTGTGGTCGGCCAGCGACACCTCGTTGCCGTCGGCGTCGGGCAGGGTGAAGGCCGGGGCCACGTCACCGGGCTGGAGTCGCTCGCTCATCCGTCTGGTCTCCTCGTACGTCCTCGTGCGGCCTGGAAAGGTGCCGGGTCCGAGCCTAACCGGGGGTGCTGACAGTGCGGGCCGAGGCGGAACTGACAGACTGTCCGCAGCAATGCATCAGCGGACTTCGGAGGGCGTACGGTGGCGGACACCTCGGACAGCAGCAGAACCCCGGCGCAGATCGAGGCGGACATCAGGCGTCGTCGCGAGACGCTGGCCGAGACGCTCGACGAGATCGGGGTGCGGGTGCACCCGAAGACGATCGTCGGCGATGCCAAGGCCAAGGTCGTCGCCGGCGTCGATCACACCCTCGGGCGTGCCTACGTCGGCGTCAACCGTGTTGTCGGTGACGTCAAGGGGCAGTTCGTCGACGAGGACGGGGCGCCGCGGATCGAGCGGATCGTGCCCGTCGCCCTGGTGGTCGTGGGGCTTGTCGGGCTGCTCGCTCTCGGCACCCGGCGGCGCAAGGGCTGAACAGGCAGGTAGGTTCGGAGTGTGAGCGCCAAGAGTAAAGACCAGAGCACCCAGCACGACAAGCTGCCCATCCGGATGCTGCACGACCGTGTGCTCGTCCGGCAGGACGCCAGCGAGGGCGAGCGGCGTTCCGGTGGCGGCATCCTGATCCCCGCCACCGCGGCCGTCGGTCGTCGGCTGGCCTGGGCGGAGGTCGTCGCGGTCGGGCAGAACGTACGTACGGTGGGGCCGGGCGACCGTGTGCTGTACGACCCGGAGGACCTTGCCGAGGTCGAGGTGCGCGGGGTCGCCTACGTGCTGATGCGTGAGCGCGATCTGCATGCCGTGGCGGCGGACCGGTTCGAGGGCGAGGATTCGACCGGCCTGTATCTCTGAATCGCGGGCGAGTGGTGAAGTGGTGAACGGGCGAGTGGTGAAGTGGTGAAGTGGTGAGAGGGGCTGGTGACGACCATCGTCACCAGCCCCTTTCCCGTCAGCCCCGTCAGCCCCGTCAGCCCCGTCAGTCCTGTCAGTCCCGTCTCGACGTGCTCAGCGCGCCGTTCGTGATCCCGGTCGTCGTTCCTTCCGTGCCGCCGCCCGTGTCCGTGGTGCCGCCGGTGTCCGTCGTACCGCCGTCGGTCGTCGTGCCCCCGGTGTCGGTGGTGCCGCCGTCCGTCGTCGTGCCGCCCGTGTCCGTCGTGCCGCCGGTGGTGGTGGTCCCGCCGGTGTCTGTCGTGCCGCCGGTCGTGGTCGTGCCGCCCGTGGTGGTGGTCCCGGTCGTGGTCGTCGTCGTGCCGCCGGTCGTCGGGGTGCCCCCGGTTGCCGGGCCGGTCGTCGCGCCCGGGGTTTTCTGGCCGCCGTCCGTGGTGCCGCCGTTGTCCTGGCCGGCGTTCGTGCCGGGGTCGGGCGATGTGTCGGCGGGCGGGAGTTCCTGTTCCTCGGCGCCGTCCTGGAGCTGGAGGTCGAAGTCCTTCGCCTTCTTGCCCTTCAGGGCGGCCTTCGTGAACTGGGCCCAGATCTCGGCGGGGGCGCCGCCGCCGTTGATCCGGTCGAGGCCCATCGCGCCGTACAGCGACTTGTGCTTGCCGGTGACCGGGTCCTGGCCCATGACCGAGACGACCGTCGCGAGGTCGGGGGTGTAGCCCGCGAACCAGGCCGCCGTGTCCTCCTCGGCCGTGCCGGTCTTGCCGGCGACCGGGCGGTCGGCCGCCTGGGCCGCTGTCGCGGTGCCCTCCTCCACCACGCTCTGCAGGACCGCCGTGGTCGTGTCGGCTGCCTCCCGCGACACGACCTGCTTGGGATTCTGGCTGGGGAGGGTCACCGCGCTCTCCTCGCCGTCCTTCACGATCTTCTCGATGATCGTGTACGTGCCGTGCTTGCCGTGGTTGGCGAGCGTGGCGTACGCCTCGGTCATGTCGAGGACGCTGGCCGTCGACGTGCCGAGCGCGATGGACGGGTACGGGTTGAGGTCGGGGGTGTCGGACGGCAGGCCGAGGTCGATCGCCGTCTGCTTGACCTTCGCGGGACCCACGTCGACGGCCAGTTGCGCGTACACCGCGTTCACGGACTTGTTCGTCGCCGTGCGGACGGTGATGTTGCCGTACGAGTACTGGTCCTCGTTCTCGGGGGCGTACTCGCCGCCGTTCCAGCCCTCGACCGGGCGCTCGTTGGTGCCGTCGTAGTACGTGTTCGGGGTGATCGTCCGGCCGTCCTGGGTCACTGAGCCGTTCTGGACGGCCGAGGTGAACACGAACGGCTTGAAGGTGGAGCCGTCCTGGTAGTCGCGGCGCGTGGCGTTGTTGACGTACTGCTTGGTGTAGTCGATGCCGCCGTACATCGCGAGGACCTTGCCGGAGGCCGGGTCGATGGCGACGCCGCCCGCGCGGACGTAGTTGTCGACCTTGTTCTTCTTCTTGTCGAGTTTCTTCATCACCTTGTCGTTGACCGCCTTCACGAAGGCGTCCTGCTTCGGCTTCTGCAGGGTGGTGGTGATGCGGTAGCCGCCGGCCTGGAGTTCGTCCTCGGTGAGGATCTTGTTGTCGAAGAGGTAGTCGTTGACCGCCTTGACCAGGTAGCCGCGCTGGCCGGACATGCCCGTCGAGACGATCGACTGCTTCGGCTCGGGGAAGGTGATGGCCTTGCGCGCGGACTCGGTCAGCCAGCCCTTCGTGACCATGCCGTCGAGGACGTAGTTCCAGCGGGCGAGTGCGGCCGACCTGTTCTCGGGGTGGGCGATCACGTCGTACTCGCTCGGCGCGTTCAGCAGCGCGGCGAGGTAGGCGCCCTGGCCGGCGGTCAGTTCGACGGCGTCGACGCCGTAGTAGGCCTGGGCGGCGGCCTGCAGGCCGTACGAGTTGCGGCCGGCGTAGCTGGTGTTGAGGTAGCCCTCGAGGATCTCGTCCTTCGATTTCACCCGGTCCAGCTTGATCGAGATGAAGAACTCCTTCATCTTTCGGGTGACGGTCTGTTCCTGGGCGAGGTAGTAGTTCTTCACGTACTGCTGGGTGATCGTCGAGCCGGACTGCTTGCCCTTGCCGGTCGCCGTGTTCCAGGCGGCGCGGATCATCGCCTTGGGGTCGATCGCCGACTCGGTGTAGAAGTCGCGGTCCTCGGCGGCCAGTACGGCGTGCTGGGCGTCCTTGGAGATCTGCGCCAGCGTCACGTTCTCCCGGTTGACCTCGCCGTCGCGGGCGAGCTGGCTGCCGTCGGCGTAGAGATAGACGTTGCTCTGCTTGATGGCCGCCGCGTTGGCCGCGGGGATGTTCACCATGTAGTAGCCGAGCGCGAACAGGGCGATGAGCATCATGGTCCCGATCACGAACGCGCTGAGCACGAACCGCCAGGTCGGGACCAGCCGCCGCCATCCGGTCCGTCGGGGACGCTTGGGCTTCTTGCCCTTCTCGGCTGTCTCGGCCGTCTCTGGGTTCTCGGCCGTGCCTGGGTTCTCGGCCGTCTCTGGGCTCTCGGCCGTGCCTGGGTTCTCGGCCGTCTCTGGGTTCTCGGGCTTCCCGCCCTCCGCCACCGCAGACTGCGCGACGGGTTCCGCGTCGGCCTGAACGACGGCTGGGGCGGTGGGCTGGATGACGGGCTGTACGACGGTTTGTTCGGACTGCGCGTCGGGTTCCACGTCGGGTTCTTTGGGCGCCGAGCCCTGCGTCGGCTGCTGCGGCTCTGGCTGGTCGCTCATGTCGTGCACGGACTCCTGTTTCGCGTCGTACGTTCCCGTACGACCTCTTTCACCACTTCAAACGTTTTCTGCGCCCCCTCTTGAAGACTGTCGCACCCGGCGATCAGTTCCCTGACCTCGGCACGCGTCCTGCCCGAAAACGCGTGGCGGGCAGGGAAGGGAGCGGACTAGGCTCCTGCGCTTCGGTCCGGACGGGTTGGGGAAGGCTGGTGTCGTGGGTTCTGGGCGGTTGTACGCGGCCGTCGCGGCGGGGGGTTTCCGACGGTATGCCACCTATCGGGCGGCCACGCTGGCGGGGATGTTCACCAACACCGTCTTCGGCGTGATCCTGGCATACACCTACATCGCCCTGTGGGACGAGAGACCGCACCTCGGCGGGTACGACCAGTCCCAGGCACTCACCTATGTGTGGCTCGGCCAGGCGCTCCTGATGACGATGTGCGTGATGGGTACGGGCTTCGAGGGCGAGCTGATCGAGCGTATCCGTACGGGTGACATCGCGATCGACCTGTACCGGCCGGCCGACCTCCAACTGTGGTGGCTGGCACAGGACCTGGGCCGGGCCCTGTTCCATCTGTTGGGCCGGGGGGTGATCCCGGTCGCGTTCGGCGCGTGGGCCTTCGACCTGACGCTCCCGGTCTCGCCGCTGACCTGGCTGGCGTTCCTGCTCGCGGTCACGCTCGGGGTGGTGGTCAGTTACGCCTTCCGGTTCCTGGTGGCGCTGACCGGGTTCTGGCTCCTCGACGGCGCGGGTGTCATCCAGATGGCGTGGCTCGCGGGCATCTTCTGCTCGGGCATGGTGCTTCCGCTGAACGTCTTCCCGGGGCTGCTCGGCGAGATCGTACGGGCCCTGCCGTGGGCGGCGTTGATCCAGGCGCCGACGGACATCCTGCTGGGGGAGGCGGATCCGCTGGCCACGTTCGCGTTCCAGGCCGGGTGGGCGGTGGTGCTGCTGGGGGCGGGGCGTCTGTTGCAGGCGGTCGCTACTCGGCGGGTGGTGGTTCAGGGTGGATGACGTGGGTGTGGGTGTGGGCGCGGGCGTAGGCGTTGACGGTGCGGTGGAGACCGGTGTCCGGAGTGAGCGGTGGACCGGCGCCGACTGGGACGACGGGCCGCTCGGTCGCCGGGAGCGATTGCTCGACGGCGTACGGGCCTATCGGATGATCGCCGCGATGTGGATCCGGTCCACGATGGCCTACCGGGTCTCCTTCGCGATGACCACGTTCGGGAACTTCGTGGCGACCGGCCTCGACTTCCTGGCGATCGTGCTGATGTTCTCCCAGATCGACCGGCTCGGCGGCTACTCGCTGCCCGAGATCGCGTTCCTGTACGGGCTGTCGGCGATGGCGTTCGGGATCGCCGACCTCGTCGTCGGGTCGATGGACCGGCTGGGGCGCCGGGTTCGCGACGGCACCCTGGACACGCTGCTCGTCCGGCCGGCGCCGGTGCTCGCGCAGGTCGCCGCGGACCGGTTCGCGCTGCGCCGTCTCGGCCGGATCACCCAGGGTCTGCTGGTGCTCGGCTACGCCCTCACGGCCCTCGACGGCGTCCACTGGACGGTGCTCAAGGTGCTGTTGCTGCCGGTGATGGTGGTCAGCGGCGGGGCGATCTTCTGCGCGGTGTTCGTCGGGGGCGCGGCCTTCCAGTTCGTGGCGCGGGACGCCTCCGAGGTGCAGAACGCGTTCACGTACGGCGGCGCCACGCTGTTGCAGTACCCGCCGGGCCTGTTCGCGCAGGACCTGGTGCGCGGGGTGACGTTCGTTTTTCCGCTCGCCTTCGTCAACTGGCTGCCCGCGCTGTACGTGTTGGGCCGCCCCTATCCGCTCGACCTGCCGGAGTGGGTGGCGTTCCTGCCGCCGCTGGTGGCGGTGGGCTGCTGCTCGCTGGCCGGGCTGGCCTGGCGGGCGGGACTTCGTTCGTACCGGAGCACGGGGAGTTAGGGCACGTGGACAGTCGCAGTCGCAGTCGCGGGGACAAGGACGGTCACAGTCACATGGACGGTCATTTCGCGGACGGTTCGTTCAACGAGTCCTTCATCGAGCTGGACGGCGTCGAGAAGGTCTTCGACGTGCGCAAGCGGACCGGGTTCATGAGGAGCGAGCGGCGGGAGGTGCGGGCGGTCGACTCGATCTCCTTCCGGGTGGCGCGCGGGGAGATGGTCGGCTACATCGGCCCGAACGGCGCCGGAAAGTCCACGACCATCAAGATGCTGACGGGCATCCTCACCCCCAGCGGCGGCCGGCTGCGCGTCGCCGGCATCGACCCGTCACGCGAGCGCACCCGCCTCGCACGGCGTATCGGGGTGGTGTTCGGGCAGCGTACGACGCTGTGGTGGGACCTCCCGCTGATCGACTCGTACAAGCTGATGCACCGCATGTACCGCATCCCCGACGCCCGTTACCGGGAGAACCTCGACCGCTGCGTCGAACTCCTCGAACTGGCCGACCTGTTGGACGTACCGGTCCGTCAGCTGTCCCTCGGCCAGCGGATGCGGGGCGACATCGCGGCGGCCCTGCTGCACGACCCCGAGGTGCTGTACCTCGACGAGCCGACGATCGGCCTGGACGTCATCTCGAAGGCCCGGGTACGGGAGTTCCTGCGCGACCTGAACGCCGAGCGCGGTACGACGGTCCTGCTCACCACGCACGACCTCCAGGACATCGAGCAGTTGTGCTCGCGGGTCATGGTCATCGACCACGGCCGCCTGATGTACGACGGTCCGCTGACCGGTCTGCACGAGGTGGGCGACAGCGAGCGGACCCTCGTGGTGGACCTGGAGCGTGAACTGCCGCCGATCGAGGTGCCGTCGGCGCGGGTCGTACGGGTGGAGGGTCCGCGTCAGTGGCTGGCGTTCCCGGCGTCGGAGTCGGCGGCTCCGCTGGTCGCGCGGATCGCGGCGGAGTATCCGCTGGTCGACCTGTCGGTGCGGGAGCCGGACATCGAGGCCGTGATCGCGAAAATGTACGCCGAGCAGGCCGAGAAGTCGGGGGACAAGCCGAGGGACAAGTCGGGGCGCGCGGCCTCGTAGCCTCCCTCGCGGGGACCTCGTAGGCTGCGTGCATGACGGACGACCTTCCGGAGCTGCGCGCTTCCGACGCCGATCGTGAACGAGTCGCCGAGGTACTGCGGGACGCCCTCGCGGAGGGCCGGCTCGACATGGCCGAGTTCGAGGAGCGGCTGGACGCGACCTACCAGGCGCGTACGTACGGTGAGTTGACGCCCATCACCCGTGACCTGCCCGGGGCCGGGGTGAGCGCGCCCGCTGTGAGCATGGTCAAGCAGCCGGTGGGGGACGGGAGTTGGGCGGACCGGATCGTCGGGGGCGAGGGTTCCTCGCGGTGGGGTGTCGCCATCATGGGCGGGTTCCAGCGCAGGGGGCGCTGGACGGTGCCGAGGCAGTTCAACTCGTTCGCGTTCTGGGGCGGTGGCGAACTCGACCTGCGTGAGGCGTACTTCGCGGACCGTGAGGTGGTCCTCAACTGCGTCGCGATCATGGGTGGCGTGAATGTGCTGGTACCGCCCGGCGTCGAGGTCATTGTGCGCGGCATCGGTGTCATGGGCGGCTTCGACCACAGCCAGGAGGGGGTACTGGGCGATCCCGGCGCCCCCCGAGTGATCATCCAGGGGTTCGCCTTCTGGGGCGGCGTCGGAGTGACCCGCAAGCTCCCGAAGGCGGAGCGCCAGCGGCTCAAGGAGGAACGCCGCCAGGAGAAGCTGGAGCGGCGGGACGGGCGGGGGGAACTCGACGGCTCGGGTTCGGATTACAGATGAGCGAGGGGCTCGGTGCCTCTGAACTCCGGGCGGCTGGGGCACGCCTTCTTTAGGGGCGCGGGGCTGTGACTCTGTGCGGCTCCGCCGCGTGGGCGCGACAAGCCACGACGGACCCGCACCCGAAAACGCACCCCGGACTCCCTAAAGCTCCGCCGGAACTGCCCCCTTCAGATCCTCCAGGTCGAACACAGCCGCCATCCGCGCGTACCCCTTGTCGCTCGGATGCAGGTGATCCCCGGAGTCGTAGTCCGCCCGGAACCGTCGATGGTCGTACGGATCGCGCAGCGCCTTGTCGAAGTCCGCGTACGCGTCGAACACCCGCCCGCCCCGGATCTCCGCGTTCACGGCCTGCCGCAGCGCCTCCGTGGTCGTCGAGTACCCGCGGAACCCCCCGAACGGCATCAGCGTCGCCCCCACCACCCGCAGCCCCCGCCGGTGGGCGTCGTCCACCAGCTCGCGCAGCCCGGAGACGATCGAGGACGCCCGCAGGGTCTCGGGGTCAGGGGCGCGCAGGATGTCGTTGACGCCCAGGTCGATCACGACGGCCTTGACGTTCGTACGGCTCAGGACGTCCCGCCCGAACCGCGACAGTGCGCTCGCGTTGGGTGCGGGCACCCCGGCACCGCCGGGCAGCAGGACGCGGTTTCCGCCTATGCCCTGGTTGACGACGCTGTAGCGGGGCACGTCCGCGCCGGACTCCGCCGCCGCGTGCAGCCGGTCGGCGAGGACGTCGGGCCATCGGCTGTTGGTGCCCACGCTCGACTTGCTGCCGGCGGTGAGCGAGTCGCCGAGGAGGACGACCGTGCCGTTGGCCTGGTCGCTGAGGACGTCCAGGGCGGTGACGTACCGCCAGGCCTCGGTCCGCTCGGTGTATGCCGTGGCACGGGGGTCCTCGGTGCGGTCGCCCAAGGCGGCGTAGGACATCTGCCGGGCGTTCGGATGGTAGGTGACCGGGCCGGACGGGACCGCGGCGTACGTCGTCACCAGGACGTCGCTGTCGCGCGGGACGACGATCCGGACCGCGTCGCTGACGATCTGCTGCCCGGCCGGGATGGTCACCGACGGGCTGCCGCCGAAGGTAAGGCGGCGCATGGTGCCGGCGTCGGCGGCGGCGCTGTTCTCGGCGGCGGCGACGGCGACCGAGGCGTGGGCGATGGTCAGGGGCTGCTTGCCGTAGAGGTTGGAGAGCGTGACGCGGGCACTCGTACCGCCGGCCGCCGTGTGCACGACGTTGCGCAGGGAGCGGCCGGCCAGGCCCTGTGTCTCGGTGCCGGGTTCGCCCTCGACGGGGGAGGCGGCCCAGGTGCCGACCCAGGCACCGGCGGACGCGGGGGCGACGGCGTTGCCCGAGTCGCCGCGAGCCTGGCTGACGGACCGAGCATGCCGGCTGCTGTCGTCGAGGGTCGCCCCGACGTATATGGCGGCCGACACGGCCACGACGAGCGTGATCATCGCGGCGAGCAGGCCATAACCGTGGCGCCTGGTCATGGGATGCGTGACTCCTCGTACTGCGGGGAGCGTGGGGCTCCGGTGGGCTGAGCCCATGATGCGGGATGGGCGTGTGCGAGCCGGCCCGATCCTTCGGATCGGCTTCCTTCGGGTATACGCAGGGAACTCTTGTTCCGTTCCGGGAGTCGGTCAGGAAGGGACAATGTGTGAGGGATCACTGAACGGCGGAGTGAGTGGAGCGAATGGAACGCACGGAAGAACGGACGAGAACGGGATCAGCGGACGGCGCGGTTCCGGGCCGCGCCATGACCTCCTTCAGCCCTGCCGACGAGGAGCGCCAACGCGGGGTGCGCCGGATGAAGCTCACGGCGACGGGGCTGCTGCTCTTCGTCGCCGTCGTGTACGTCCTCGCCAAGTGGGCCGGTGAGCAGGGTGCCGGTGCCTGGACGGGGTATGTCGCCGCGGCGGCCGAGGCCGGCATGGTCGGTGCGCTGGCCGACTGGTTCGCGGTCACCGCACTCTTCCGCCATCCCCTCGGCCTGCCCATCCCGCACACCGCGATCATCCCCACCAAGAAGGACCAACTGGGCGTCTCGCTGGGCGAGTTCGTCGGCGAGAACTTCCTCTCCCAGGACGTCGTACGCCAGCGGCTGCGGGCCGTCGGCATCGGCAGCCGCCTCGGTACGTGGCTCGCCGAGCCGGAGCACGCCGACCGTGTCACGGCGGAGCTGTCGGCGGCCCTGCGCGGGGCGCTCACCGTGCTGCGCGACTCCGACGTCCAGGCGGTCGTCGGCGAGGCCATCACCCGGCGGGCCGATGCCCAGGAGATCGCCCCGGGCATAGGGAAGATGCTGGAGAAGGTCGTCGTCGACGGCGGCCACAGACGGGTCGTCGACCTGGTCTGTGTACGCGCCCACGACTGGCTCGTCCTGCACGAGGAGGAGGTCATGGGCGCCGTGCAGGGCGGTGCGCCCGGCTGGACGCCCAAGTTCGTCGACAAGAAGGTCGGCGAGCGCGTCTACAAGGAGCTGCTGCGCTTCGTCACCGAGATGCGCGACGCCCCCTCCCACCCGGCGCGCGGCGCCCTGGACCGCTTCCTCACCGACTTCGCCTCCGACCTCCAGTCCGACACGGACACACGCGCGCGTGTCGAGCGGCTGAAGACCGAGGTCCTGGGGCGCGGCGAGGTCCAGGACCTGATCGCGTCCGCCTGGACGGCCGTACGCTCGATGATCGTTTCGGCTGCCGAGGACGAGCGCAGCGAACTGCGGCTGCGCGTGCGGGCGTCGCTGCTGTCGCTCGGCTCCCGGATGTCGGTCGACTCCGGACTGCAGAACAAGGTGGACGGCTGGGTGGAGGGCGCGGCGGTGTACGTCGTGACGACCTACCAGAGCGAGATCACCTCCCTGATCACGGACACGGTCGCGGGCTGGGACGCCGAGCACACGACGAAGAAGATCGAGGCACACATCGGCCGCGACCTGCAGTTCATCCGCATCAACGGCACGGTGGTCGGCTCGCTGGCGGGGCTGCTGATCTATGTGGTGTCCCGGGCGGCGGGGGTGTAGCCAAGGGCTGGGTACGTGGTTGGGTGCGCGGCCGAGTACCGGCAACTGAGTACCCGGACCTGAGTACGCGTACTCTGTCGCACCGCCTTCGGGCAGGTGACCCTCGTACGTATGACCGAGATAACGGGGAACGGCACCACCGGGAAGCTGCTCGGGCCGCTGGGGACGCGTCCCTGGGCCGAGCGCTGGCTGACACGCGGACTCGCCGTCGCCGTCGTTTCGGCGTCGTACGTCGTCTGTGTCCCCTGGGACCTGCGCAACCGGGCGGAGAGCGCGGGCTCGCTGGACGAGACGACCCCGGTGACGCGTCTCGGGGTTGTCGTCCTGGGCGTCGTACTGCTGCTCCTGGCGGCCTACTTCGGTTACCGCGACAGCCGGGGCTGGCCGCTGCTCCTGATCGCGGTCCCGCCGGCGGCGCTCATGTACGTCTCCCTGCGCACCCATCCCGGCGCACCGGACGGCTTCGCCGACGCCTGGCCCCTGACCTGGGCCTTCTTCACGCTGGTGATCGCGTCGGGGGTGCTGGTCGCGGCGGGAGTGGGGCGCGCGTTCCGGGTGGAGGAGGAGTCGATGGAGGGGCTGGTGTCGGCGGGCGGAGTCAAGCCTTCAGGGGCGCGGGGCAGTATCGATATGCGGCTCCGCCGCGTGGGCGCGACAAGCCACGATGGCGCCGCAGGGACCCAACGACCTTAGGCTCCCGACAACGGCCAGTTCCTCAACTCGGCGGGCGCGGCGGCGGCCCTGGACATGTGCCTGCACATGATCCGCGACGACCACGGCTCGGCGGTCGCCGCGCAGGCGGCCAGGATGTGCGTGATGCCTCTCGAACGGGAGGGCGGGCAGGCCCAGTTCATCGTCCAGGCCCAGCCGTCGGCCCCGGCGGGCGCGACGATGGAACCGGTGCTGCGCCGGCTGGAGGAGCACGCGGACCAGGGCGACCTGACGCTGGCCGACATCGCGGCGCGGGCCGGCATGAGCGTCCGTACCCTGAACCGCCGTTTCCGCGAACAGACGGGCACGACACCCCTGCAGTGGCTGCACCGGGCGCGGGTGCGGCGGGCGTAGTACCCGCTGGAGACGACGGCGCACCCGGTCGAACACATCGCCGCGCAGACGGGGTTCGGGTCACCGACGGCGTTCCGGGACCGTTTCGGACGGGTGGTGGGGACGAGCCCGTACGCGTACCGGAAGGCGTTCCAGGCGGCCCCTGTGGCTCCTGCGGCAGCGGGCTAGGTGTGTTCTGGCCGCCCCGGCGGATGCCCTTCTCGCGTCATGATCAGCAACTGACAGACCACGGGCAGGAATTGACGGTCCTGGGCCACCCGTGCCGCCCGCGTCTCGCGTCTCGCGTCGGGTACGGCACCCCGTCCGAACGAGCCCCATGCTCAGCCTGCGCCAGCCGAACCGGACCCTGTCCGGCAGGAAGACGGTCCACAACGCCCTCGTCGTGGCGGCGACCACCGCCTCGGCCCTCATCTGGCCGCTCCCACCGCCGGGGCCGCGACCGTCCCCGGCGGTGCCGGCAGCGCCACCTGGTACTCCAACGGCGACAAGCTCACCATCGATCACCGTGGCGCAGGGCTTCTTCAGCCAGCCGCGGCCGTAGCCGCCCGGCGACGCTGAGGCCGGCCCGCCTGCCCCTTGCGAAAGGGTGAAACAGACATCGACTCACGCAGCCCTCTCAGGACTGCAACTGGGCGAAGAGCGTCGCCAGGTCGATGAGGCCCCAGTGCTCGGTGAGCTTCCCGTCGGCCACCTTGAACATGCGGAGCTCCAGCACCTTGATCGATCGGCCGGTGGCGGGAGTGCCGTTGAAGGGCCCGGTGTTCGTGCCGGTGAGGATGAAGTTGATCGCGAACCAGTCGTCCTCGGCGACGACACGGACCGGCGTGGCAGCGAAGTCGGGGACCGCGTCGAGGAACGAGGCCAGCACCGCGCGGGTCTCCTCGAGGCCGGTGGCGGTGCCGTCGGCGGCGTGGTTGCGGAAGTCCGGCGCGTACAGGGCGAACAGGGCGTCGAGGTCACGCAGGTTGACGCGCCTGACGTACTCGTCCGCAAGCCGGTGCAAGTCGGCGGTGGACGTTTGGATTTCGACCTTCGAGGAAGACATGTGCTTCTCCAATATGGATGGGCGGAGCGGCTTCACCCCGGTGACGGACCGTGAAATCGGATCGAACAAGCGCGAGGATGGCCCACATACCGGGGTGACAGAGACGCTGGGCCATCCGTGCATACCGGCCCGCGAGGACCGGTATCGCCGGGGTTTGCCGGGCGGTGTGGTCCTGGTTCGTCAGACGGTGTGGGCGGGGTAGTCGGTGTAGCCGGCCTCGCCGCCGCCGTAGAAGGTGGCGGGGTCGGGGGTGTTGAGGGGTGCGTTGGTGCGTACGCGCTCGACGAGGTCGGGGTTGGCGAGGGCCATGGTGCCGACGGTGATGACGTCGGCGATGCCGTCTTCGATGTCCTTGGCGCGGGTGGCGATGTCGGTGCCGGCCCGGTTGAGGACGAGGGTGGTCGGCCAGAGCTTGCGGAGGGTGTGCAGGAGTTCGTCGTCACCGCCGTGGCCGATGTGGAGGTAGGCGAGGTTGAGGGGGGCGAGGGCGCGCACGAGTGCCGGGTACAGCTCGTGGGTGTCGCTCTCCGCGATGTCGTTGAACGGGTTGCCGGGAGAGATCCGCAGGCCGGTACGGCTGGCGCCGATCTCCTCGGCTACGGCGGTGGCGATCTCGACGGCGAAGCGGATGCGGTTGTCGATGGAGCCGCCGTACTGGTCGGTGCGCTGGTTGGTGTTGTCGGCGAGGAACTGGTGCACGAGGTATCCGTTGGCGCCGTGGATCTCGACGCCGTCGGCGCCGGCGGCGACGGCGGCCGCGGCGGCGCGCCGGAAGTCGTCGACCGTGGTGGCGACCTCCTCGGTGGACAGCTCGCGCGGTACCGGCATCTCCTGGAGCCCGGTGGCGGTGAACATCTCGCCCGCCGGCTGGACCGGGGAGGGTGCGACCGGCTGCCAGTGGTGGGGGGTGTTGTCGGGGTGGGACATCCGTCCGGCGTGCATGAGCTGGATGATGATGCGTCCGTCGGCCTTGTGCACGGCGTCGGTGACCTTGCGCCAGCCGGCGATGTGCTCCTCGGAGTAGATGCCAGGGGTGAGCAGGTAGCCCTGCCCGTCGGCGTTGGGCTGGGTGCCCTCGGTGATGATGAGGGCGTGCGAGGCACGCTGGGCGTAGTACTCGGCGTTCAGCTCGGTCGGCACGCCGCCCGGCGTGGACCGGTTGCGCGTCATGGGGGCCATCGCAAGCCGGTGCGGCAGGGAGATCTCACCGACGGTCGTTGGGTTCCACAGGGCGTTCGACATGGATGTCTCCTCAAATGAAGGGTGAGAGAGATGCGGGGTGGCGGGTTGCCGGAAGTAGCGTGTACGCGGTGATCGGCCTGATCGGCCTGATGGGCCCGGGTCCCTCCACCATGGAAGGCAGCTGCACGGAGGGGCAGTCGACGGGGCGGACGGGCTTGCCGCGCACATGACCGCCGCCACTGCGGTGCCGGTCCCCGGCTGTTCGGGTGGGCGAGGGGAAGGTGGCGAGTGTGTCGGTCTTCCCCCACGCCGCATGACGCATCGGCCTTGTGCGGCAGCGGCCGTGCCGTTGCCGCAAAGGGACTCTCGTACGGGAGCCGGAGCGGTGGTCAGCCGCGGTAGCGATCGGCCGGGACGCTCAGCGACAGGTTCGGGACGAGCGTCTGACGCGCCTTCTCGAACGACTCCCAGTCGCTGATGTCCGGCAGCGACAGGATGGTGACGGGCTCCCCGGCGTCGAGGCCGACGAGCGCCGCGTCGACGGCGTCGTCCACGTTCATGACGATCTCGTCGGGGAACGTCGCAAGGTCGACACCGGAGCCGTCCCAGAGATCCGTGCGGACAGCGCCCGGCAGCACGGCCTGCACCACGACGGGGCTCTCGGCGAGTTCCTGCTGCAGGGCCTGGGTGAACGTCAGCACGTAGCTCTTGGTGCCGCTGTAGACGGCGCTGACGGGCAGGATGTTGAGAGCCATGGCAGAGGAGATGTTCACGACCGTGCCGCGCCCGCGGGCCGTCAGCCCCGGCAGGACCGCGATGGTCAGCCTGGTCAGCGAGGTCACGTTGAGGCTGATCAGCGCCTCGTAGGCCGCCGCGTCGGAGCCTGCCAGCGGCGTGAGCAGCGCACCGCCGGCATTGTTGATCAGCACCTCGATGCTCTCGTCGGACCGCAGACGCTCCTCGACCACGGAGATCTGCGCCGCATCGGTGAGGTCGGCGGCGACGACATCCACCGCACGGCCCGTGCGGCTGCGGATGTCCGACGCCAGTGATTCCAGGCGCGCGGCGTTGCGGGCCACCAGGATCAGGTCGTAACCCCGGTCGGCAAGCCGCTGAGCGTAGGCGGCACCCAGGCCGGCGGACGCCCCGGTGACGACGGCGGTTTTGTTCTGCGTGGTCATGGGGTGGATCTCATTTCTGGGCTGGCGGATGAGGAGGGGCCAAAGCGTCGGCCCGCTTTAGATTACGATAGCTATCTAAAACGCTCCGGTCAACGCCAGCTACCCCTCCAGTCGCCCCCCCCGTGGCCGGAGGTGGGGGCGGGTCCACGGCCCCCCGCCTTGCGGTAGCGAGAAAGAGTCGTACGGGAAAAGGATGTCGCGGCCGACCGCCGGCACTTCGCGTACGATAGATGCACTTAACTATCTATCTTGGGCAGGTGAGTGATGAGTCGCGTTTCGCAGGCACAAGCGCTCGAGAACCGCAGGCGCGCGGTCGCCGCGGCCTCCCAGCTCTTCCGGGAACGCGGCGTGAACGGCATCAGCGTCGCCGATCTGATGAAGTCCATCGGGCTGACCACGGGCGGCTTCTACAAGCAGTTCCCCTCCAAGGAGGCCCTGGTGGCCGAGGCGGCTCAAGCCGCTTTCGGGGACCTTGACCTACTCCTGGCGTCGTTCGACACGGCCCACGGCGATCACGACACCGCGCGCGGCGCCCTCGTCGACTTCTATCTGTCGGCCGAACACCGTGACCAGCCCGGCACCGGTTGCCCCACCGCCGGATTCGCAGGGGACATGGCTCGCGAACCCACAGCCGGAGAGGTACGCGACACGTACGCGGGCGGAGTCCAGGAATTCGCCGCGTGGCTGTCCACCGACGCCGACGACGGCCTTCCCATGGTGGCCACCCTGGTCGGCGCGATCCTCCTCGCCCGAGCCACCGCGGGCACAGAACTGTCGGAGAAGATCCTGGAGTCGACCCACAAAGCCCTGACCGCACCACCGGGCCTTGACCCGGATCGGGACGCGGCTGTGCGACCGGGATCCGGCGGTAGGTAGGCAATCGCCGGAATCCCAGCAGTACGCGGTGGCGGGAGCCCTCCGACCGCCCGCTCCGCTCGCTCCGCCCGAAGCAAGGCCATCGGGCTCTTCACCATGATGGTGGGGACCCTGCAAGCCTCCCGCGCCGCCACCCGCCTTGGTCGCGCCGCGCGTGAGGGCGAGACTCCAAGGCCGCGGTGTCTCCGTAGCCGCCGTCGGCCACCGCGAGGGGGACATCGACGCCCCAGGACCGCATCTCGTCGATCACGTCCAGGGTCAGTTGCCACTTGCCACTTCTCGACATGGCCCACGTCGGCGGGAACCGCCCCGTTCACGGCGGGCCACCTTCGCGGGATCGGCCTGCGGCGAGGCCGGATCCCGGCTCCTGGGAAGGAACAAGCGCCAGTCGATCGCCGCCGAGGCGGTGCCCGAGGCCGGACACAAGGACACGCCCGCCCGGCAGTTGGTCACCTGGCCCGCGGTGCCGGTGTACTGCCGCGACACACACGCCGACGCGTCGCCGTCCTTGAGGAAGCCCGAGTCATCGATGATCAGCGCGGTCGGTCCGATCGCCGCGGCCGTCTTCCATGCGAGTCGGGCCCGCACATGCGCCGGATCCCCCGGACTGGTGGTGATGAAGTGGGCCAGGGCCTGGCGGTTGCCGTCCTCACCCAGCCGGGCGGCCATCGGCTCCACCGATTTCCGCCGCCGAGCAGCGGTCCCCGCAGATACACCCCGCCCCACCGACGCTGATCCGCCCGCGCGAACGGCTCGAACCCATCCGCCGCGAAGTCCTCCAGACAGCACCGGACTTCATCCAGCTCCCCAGGTGTCACAAACCGTCAACGACACGGCCCCTCAACCGGACGCGCCACCGACAACGCACCTGACCAGGCCCTGCTAGGCGTGGCGGTCGGCAACGGCCCAGGAGGCGAGGGCGACGGCTCCGGCGACCCCGAACACGGCGGGCCAGGCGCCCACCTTCTTGGCCAGCGGATGCGATCCGGCGAAGGCGGCGACGTACGCGACGGTCAGTGCCCCGGCGGCCGTCACGCCCGCCTGCTCCTGCCATCGCTGGGCCGCGACGGTCCCCGCGACGGCCAGCACGGTCCCGCCGAGCTGCCGGTTCCTGCTCCAGCGGGCGACGCCGTACCCGCCGACGAGCCCGCCGGCGGCCACCAGCGCCGTAGGAACCTTCGTCGTCTTCGCCATGCCGGCCTGCCTCCGCTGGATCGGGTTGTACAGCAGTCGTGTGTACGTCTGCGTGTACGTGCACCTGCACGTGTACTACGGGCGAGGCTAACCCGTGATCCTGGGTAACCGGCCGGGCGGGGTGGCCGGCCCCTCTGATGAAAACAATGATCAACTATGCCCACTCTGGCGATGGTTGACGACGGTTGACGGTACGGCCTTGGCGTACGGAGGCACGTTGGCGGGGGTGAAAGGGCACTCGGTCGCGCCCGACGGCGAAAGAACGGTTGGGCCGGCGGTACGGTGCGCGCATGTCTGAGCAGCAACTGCCCCGAACTGCGGACCCGATGGTTGTCCGCACCGACTTTTCGAGCGACGCCGCGTGGGAGAACCTGAGGCTGGCTCTCTCCTCACCGAGCGAGGACGACTTCCTGCCGAACGTCGAACTCGTCTCCGACCGCAGGTTCGCCGGAATGACCTCGGCGGAGGCCGTCACCCTGCTCCCGGCCGACCACCAGCACCCGATCCTCGTCCTGGCCGACGCGACGGCCCTGGCCTCGGAGGAGTTCCCCCTCCTCGTCGTGGACCTGCGGGAGGAGCACGGGCGTTGCCTCCGGGTCGTGGCCAGCGAGCTGTGGGGCATCGAGAACAACCTGTCGATCTCGAACATGGACTTCAGGGAATTCGCGGCGGCCGTCGACGCGGACGGGGTGCACCGGGGCTTCTGACCTGCCGGCCGTGCGTGATGGAGCCGACCTTCAGGGCGGCGAACCATCGTGCGGTCACGGGGGCCGGAACTCCTCCAACCGGCCCCCGCCCGCTCAGGGTTGCTTCGCGGCGTCCTTCACCGAGGTCGGCCCCAACTGCTTGGCGCTGGAGTACTCCGGCAACGTCATGGGCTTGTCGAACAGGAAGAACGACTGGTTCGTGCCGACCGTGAACTCCATGTACGCGCCCGTCGTGGCGTCGAAGCCGTAGTAGGCGTTGCAGGTGGAACCCGTCGTGTACGTGCCGTCCATGCCTGGCTGTGGGAGGACCGCGACACCACCCTCGCCGTAGGACTCCACCCTCTCTGTCGGAGTGAGCATCTTGCAGCGCGGCACCGGCAGGCCCTTCATGATGAAGTACCCGTACTCGCCTTTGGCGTTCTGGATGTAGACGTACGAGAGTTTGCCCCGCTGCCCCCACGTCTTGACCCACTGGTTGATCGCTTCGCGGGTCGGCGAGTACTCCATGCGGCCCGCCGGCTGCAGGGCCACGAGGTGGTCGTAGTTGTCCTGCTTGGCCGCGTTCTCCTTGTCCTGGCTGGAGTCGTCGGTGCAGGACGTCAGGGCAAGGCCCGCAACGAGCGCGACGACGGTGGCCAGAGCCATGCGTACGAATTTCTTCATGTCGTGCTGCCCTCTTCCCGGGATGAAATGGGGATGAGCTGGGATCAGTTGGTGCACGTCGTGCGCTCGGCGCCGGCATCCAGCCGGTACGGCAGATCCTTGTCGTGGAAGGGCGCGCGGTGCTCCTGGGCGGCCTTCGAGTTGTAGTCGTTGACCGACTCGATCCGCGTGACCTTCAGCGCGGTGATCGACTGGTCGATCTGCGTGGTGCGAGTCTCCGACGCGGCCTTCCGCTCCTCCTGGAGCACCTGGATCGTCCCCTCGGCGTTCTGCACGGCCACGCACAGATCGAAGAACTCCTCGTACGTGGTCTGCCGGAACTCGCCCGAGGCGACGTTGTTCTCGCGCTTGTCCACCTCACCCCGGAACGGAGCGGTGATCCACATCGCGCCGCCGAAGGCGAACGCCCCTATCCCGTACAACACCGCCAGGCCGACAACCCCGACGACAGCCCAGGCCCCTATCCGTGCCCCGTCGCGCATCTCCCCCATGACCATCCCCCTCCGGAGGCGGTCCGCGGCATGGAACCACCTTCCACGAAGGAGGACACGGGGTGTGATGAAACGGTTCCGCAGGCGCAAAGGGTCAGAAAGGAGGTCTCAGACGTACGCACTGTCGGAGGTACTCAGACCGTGAGCTCTGTCTGCGCTGCCGTCGCGGACACGGGGTCGTGGCGGATGAACCACTCGGTGGAGAGCAGCAGTTCCCGTTCGGCGCCGCTGAGCCCGGCGATCAGCCCGGGGGCGGCCCCCCGTGCCACCTCGGTCTGATGGGCCAGCACGGCGGCGACCTTCTGCTCCAGCCAGGGCCTGACGTCGACGGTCGCGCTGACCTGCTCGTCCGGGACGCTGTGCATGGCCTTGCCTACGGGGGCCAGGTGTCCGCCCCACAGTGGAACGGCCGAGTGTGGATGGGTGGCCAGGTACAGCGCGCTCGGCTGCCAGGGCTCACCGGCCCCCGGGTAGAGCCGCTCAAGTCCGGCCGCCTGAACGGCGAGCATGGTCACCCGGTGCGTGTGCACATGATCCTCGTGACCGGTGAGTCCGCCGTACGCGTCATGGGTGACCACGATCTCGGGCCGGAACTCCCGTATGTACGCGACCAGTTGACCCACCGCTTCGTCGAGGGGCGCGTCGAGGAAGCGTGCCCTGTCCGGGGCGGACTGTGGCACGCGGGAGTCGGCGTAGCCGAGCATTCGGGGGGCGCCGGCGCCGAGGATGCGGAGGGCTTCGGTGAGTTCGGTGGCGCGTTGGGTGGTGGCGGCCCAGGTCGTGGTCACAACTGCGGTGCGGGCGTGGGCGGTTGCGTGGCGGGCAAGGACACCACCCGCCGAGATGGACTCGTCGTCGGGGTGTGCGAAGACGGCGAGGAGGCTGGGTGCGCCTCGCTGTTGGAGCACTACTCGTAGCTCCAGAAGGCCAAGGCCTTTTCGATCAGTTGCTTGGCGTCGGTCCCGTAGTGCGCGGCGCTGCTGAGTAGCCCGAACGCCTTGTTGTGCAGGGCCAGTTCGGCAGGGTCGGTGATGTCCACGCCGGTGGAGACGAGTTCGTAGTGGGCTCGGCTGTCGTCGTACATGTTGAAGCCGTGCGCGGGGACCATGTCGACGTCGGCGGTGGCTGGAAGGATGCCGAGAGTGAGGGAGGGAAGGTCGATCTCGCGGAGTAGACGTTCCAGCTGCCCGCGCATCACCTCGGGCCCACCGACGTATGTGTACAGGGCCTGTTCGCCGAGGATCACGTCGTAGCGGTGCTCACCGTCGTACAGCACCTGCTGGCGCTCCATACGCTTGGCCACGCCCGCCGGCACATCGTCGGGGATGTCGAGGAAGTCGACGACCTTACGGAGGATCACGGTCGCGTAGGCCTCGGTCTGGAGGGTGCCCCAGATCATGGCGGGGACGTAGGCCTTGCTGTGCCGGGTCTGCTGGTAGAGGCTGACGACCTCGTTCTGGACGTCTGCCGTGCCGGTGGACAGGCGTTGCTGCCAGGGGACTGAACTGGTCACCGTGTTCCTCCCAGAGTCATGCGCCGTGAGGCCTTTCCGTCGCCGTGATTCGGTAGCGGCTGCTACTTGTTGACGGACTGCCACTCGTGATCGAGGACGGAGTGGACGATGCTGTCCCGCCAACTGCCTCCCCGCTGGATGTGCTCGCGGATCCGGCCTTCCACGATCATCCCGGCCCGCTCCATGGTTCGGGCCGAGGCTTCGTTCGCGGGCGAGCGTGCTCCCCAGACCCGATGCAGGCCGAGGTCTTCGAAGGCAACGGCCAGGAGAAGCCGGACGGTCTCCAGACCGTAGCCACGCCCCCAACTCGACGCCCTGAGGGCGAAGCCCATCGTCGCGGCCCCCGGCTGGTGCGGGTCGAGCGCCAGTCGTCCGAAGCCGACAAGATCTCCGCCGGTCTGCTCGACGACGGCCAAGGCGTATTCGCGGCGCTCGTCCGCGTGAGCGGCCTTGATGGAACGGGTGACGATCTGCTCGACCTGCTCCCGGGTGCGAGGATCGAAGGAAAGGTGTTCCGTGGCTCTCGGGTCGCCGTAGATCGCGTGTACGGCGTTCACGTCGCCGGGGTCTAGTTCGCGTACGAGGAGGCGTTCACTGAGACGATGCACCTGATGCATGTCGGGACCTTACTGGAGCAGGGTCGGGAGGGTTATGCGGCTACCCGTTTCGTCAACTGTGATCGCCGGACCTGTGAGCCTCCGACTCGGGAGTATTGAGCCCAGGCGGTAACTGGGTTCAACCTTCATGTCTCAGATTTCTCAACGCCCCTATGAACAGTTGCCATGCTTGACCTCGAACAGCAATTACAGGTCCTCCGACACGCTTCGAGTCGCGTATGAGGGTGCCGTTCGCCATCCACGCACACTCGACGCACTCCGTCCCACTTCCCCCGCTGTAAGAGGACTTGAACCACGAGGGAGCGGGCACGTGCCGTGCGGTCATCACGTCTCCTTGCTTATACGGGCGATGAGTGCTGCCGAAGACTCAAGATCGAGCGCCTGTGCGCTCAGGTACTCGAACGCCAACCTATAGCGGTCCAGTTCCGGGGGCTTCTCCATGAAGAGTCCGCCGCCGAGTAGGTCTACGTAGACCACATCCAGATCGGGCTTCGGACCGCGCAGGACGGCGAAGCTCCCAACTGCCGCTGCATGGGCCCCTGTTGAGAAGGGCAACACTTGGATGGTGATGTTCGGGCGCTCGCACACGGTGAGCAGGTGTTGTAGCTGCTCGCGCATTACCTCACGTCCGCCGACACTGCGCCTGATGGCTGCCTCGTCGATCACGGACCAAATGTGTGGCGGTTCCTCCCGTTCAAGGAGTTCCTGTCGCTTCATGCGGATGTCCACCATGTGCTGCACTTCCCGCTCCGCGCACTGAACCTCTGAAGCCCGGTGAACGGCCTCGGCGTACTTGCGGGTCTGGAGCAGGCCAGGAATGTACATGCATGCGTAGTGATCCTCGCGTACGACCTCGTCCTCAAGCGTGAGCATGAGGTTCATGGAGTCGGGGATGGGGTCGGCGAGTGATCGCCACCAACCTTGGATCCTGGCACCCTTCGCAAGCTCGACCAGAGCAAGCCGTTCCGCGTCGGTAGCTCCGTACTCGCGGCAAAGTGCGTCCACGGCCGGCCACTTGACCGTGCCTTCCTTCGTCTCGTACCGACTCAGCGTTGCCTTTGAGATGCCGACGCGTGAGCCTGCTTCCTCAAGGGTCAGTCTCTTGAGTTCGCGTAGACGGCGCAGGTCCGCGCCTAGTTGGCGCCTGCGCGTGGTGGGTCCAATCGGCATCCCTACAAACCCTTCATGTCGGTCCATCAGATCGTCCTGGTTGCCTGCGGGGGTCGGCAAGGCGGTGTGCGCCGGGGGCGCGAGATTTGATGGCGCGCTCCTTCTCGATACTAATGAGAGTTCCATTTTGAGAGTTCCAATGCAACTCTAGGTGTGCGACCGAATGCATTGTGCAACTCGGTGTGGGCAAGAAGGAGTTGAGCATGGACTGCACCACCTGCATGCCCAGGAAGCCCTGGGACCTTCACTTTCTGGCGGAGCCCGAGGAAGTAGCAGGTCTACGACGCGTCCTGCGGATCCACCTCGGACTCTGGGGCTTGGACGAGCTCATCGACGCGGCCCAACTCTGCGTCAGCGAGCTCGTTTCCAACGTGATCACACACGTCGGTCCCGGTACCCCCACCACCCTTACTGTCTCCATGAAGGGCACCCGCCTTCGGATCGAGGTCTACGACCCCGACACCCGGGCCTTGCCCACGCTCCTCAACCAAGGCGTCAACTCCGAATCCGGGCGAGGGATGGAGCTCATCACCTTCACCGCTGACCGTTGGGGCGTGCAGCTTCTCGCCGACCGCAAGATGACGTGGTGCGAGCTCCCCACCACGCTGACCTCGCCGAACGGCCACAGAGGTGGACCTCACGTGACGAGAGCGGGGGAGGTGCTCGGCCTCTACAACGGCGTAACGTTGCCGCCCGCAGCCGACCTAGGTCGGCTGAGCGCAGCCGTGGCGGAGGAGGCAGCGATTGGTGCCATTGCTGACCTCCTCCACTGGCTGCGGGCGCACGGCCGCGATGCGGATGATGCGTTGGATCGAGCCCAGATGCACTTCGAAGCGCAAGCAGGGGTGGTGAGCGACTCGATGTGAGGCACTACCCGGCTTTGATCGTCGAGTACGTCCAGACGTCCGCCGGGATCTCCTGCTTCAGCTTCCACGTGATCGCCATCGGTTTGCTACCTGTGTGCTTCTCGTACTCCGCCGGGCCGAGCAGCATCCACGGTTGGGCACCACCTATGTCGGTGCTCTTGTAACGGCGCACGAAGAGCAGGACGTGGCTGCCCTCAGCAACATGATTCTGATAGCGCAGGCCAGTGGGGGAGGTCTCGGAAGTCTGGTTCTGGGACTCCCAGTGGAAGAGAGTCTCGCTCTGCGCGTAGTCGTGGTACCTGGTCTGCGGTGAGAAGTCCTTCTCGTCCTTCTCCAGGGTAATGAGAAGCGCGTCCGTCTTGATCGAGTCGCACCACTTCACACCCTCGCGGAAATCGGCCGGCATGAAGCCGCCGATGTACGACTGCCCCAGCGCAGGCAGGATCTCTTCGCGGCTGTATGAGGCGTGCACGGTGAGGGGGACACCACTCGGACCGCCCAAGCCCCAGAGAGGGATCGGTACGTGCTCGGTGTGGGCGAGGTTGTACGCCAGCACCTGGCGCAGCTCACCTCGGAAAGCGTGCAGCTTGCGCAGGGTCGCAAATCCGGCGTCGTAGTTGGCGTAGCCCTTGCGGACGATGCCGCCGAGTGGCCACAGCTGGAAGAAGAGCATGCGGGCGTAGGCCTGTCCCTGCTCGTTGAGGGCGCTGTAGGCAGGAGCGTCGTCCTCCAGCATTTGTGTGTACGCAGCAACCCGGACTGGGTCGTCAACGTGCAGGAATGCGGAGACGCGCTTGAGGAGCGCGGCCTCACCTTCCGGCGCCTCCCCCTTCAGGAGGCCGGAACGGCGGAGTAGACCCGTCCAAGAGTTCCCGTTGCCCCGGTAGAGCTCCTTGAGTTCGCGTCCGCTCTCGTCCAGGTACAGGCTGAGCTCCAGTTCGGCGTAATCCGCTACCTCGCGTGCCAGAGCTGTGACGTTGACGCCGATCTGGTCCTTGATGTTGGCGATGATGGTTTTCTTAGCCTTCTCCTCAAGGATGATCTCGCAGCCAGACGGGAGCTGCGGGAAGTCATGCTCGATGTTGTCCAAGAGCCGCTTGCGGGTCAGATTCGTCAGGGCACGGAACTGGTTCTCGAAGCGGAACTCCTTGCGGTGCTGGCCGATAAAGTCCAGTACGGTCAGCACCGCCTTGTTCTCGGTACGCCGGAGCCCTCGGCCGAGTTGCTGCAAGAACACCGTTGCACTGGAGGTGGGTCGCAGCAGGAGCAGAGTGTCTACGTCAGGGATATCGAGACCCTCGTTGAAGAGGTCGACCGAGAAGATCACCTGCAACGCCCCTGCCGTGAGATCGGCCAGCGCCTGCCTGCGCTCATCGGCAGAGGTTCCGGCAGACAGGGCAACGGCGTTGAGGCCAGCCTGGCGGAAGGATTCCGCCATGAAGTGCGCGTGCGCGACAGAAACACAGAAGCCCAAGGCACGCATGGCACTTGGATCGGCGACTTTCTCCTGAACGGCCTTCAAGACCAGCAGCGCCCGCGCGTGGTTGGCGGACAGCACATCGCTCAGAGCGCTTGCGTCGTACGCCCCGCGATGCCACTTCACCGCACTCAGGTCGGTGTTGTCGCTGATGCCGAGATAGTGGAAGGGGCTAAGCAGATCGTTCTCCAAGGCCTCCCACAGCCGCATCTCGGCGGCGATGCGGCCATCGAAGAACTCGTCCTGGATGTTCTTGCCGTCCATGCGCTCAGGGGTCGCCGTCAGACCAAGAAGTTCCAGCGGCTCGAAGTGATCGAGAATCTTCCGGTATGTCAGCGAAGTCCCGTGGTGGAACTCGTCGATCACGATCACATCGAAGTGATCAGCAGCGAGCCGGTCCAGCGCCCGTGCGTTGAGCGACTGCACGCTGGCGAAGACATGTGTCCAACGCTCCGGGATCTCTCCGCTGTGCAGGGATTCGCCGAAGTTCGCGTCTACCAAGACGTCTTGGTAGGTCCGCAGGGACTGCTGGAGAATCTCCTTGCGGTGAGCGACGAACAGCAGCCGGAGGTCACGGCCGTGCTTCTTGCGTAGTTGCTTGTAGTCCAGCGCCGCCATCACGGTCTTGCCGGTTCCTGTCGCCGCGACCAGTAGATTCTGGTGCCGATCATGTACTTCGCGCTCAACTTCGAGCCGCTCCAGCATGTCGCGCTGATGTGGATAAGGGCGTACTTCGAGGCCGGACAGGGTGATTCGGCGATCTGCAACAGACGAAGCGGAGGTACCTCCGGCGATCGCCAACGCTTCCTGGAGTCGAGCTCCGTCAGTGTCCGGGTCGTACATCTCGAAGGACGGATCGCTCCAATACGACTCGAACGTTGCCTCGAACTTCCGCAGTACGTCAGGCGTTGCGATGGACGACAGCCGGACGTTCCACTCCAAGCCATCGAGTAGTGCGGCCTTGGAGAGGTTGGAGCTGCCGACGTACGCCGTGTCGTAACCGCTCTTACGCCGGAACAGCCATGCCTTGGCGTGGAGTCGCGTCGACCTGGTCTCATAGTTGACCCTGACCTCGGCGTTGAAGTCCTGCACTAGTCGATCCAGTGCGCGACGTTCGGTGGCTCCGATGTACGTCGTTGTGATGACGCGTATTGGCACGCCCCGCTCGCTGGCCGCCTGAAGAGACTGCTCGATGATGCGGAGACCGTGCCATTTCACGAAGGCGCAGAGCAGGTCGACGCGATCGGCGGTGGCGAGCTCGGCGCGTAGCTCGAAGCCGAGGCTGGGGTCGTCGGGCGAGTTGGTGATGAGCGCGGTATCGGAGAGGGGGATACCTGGGCGAACAGCGAAGACGCCAGGAGCCTCCTGCCTTGTCAGCGCCAGGAGTTGGCGAGGTCCGTCTGCCACCAACTCCACCCACTCCTGTGCTCCCTCGAGAGTGCTGATGGACTCCAAGATGTGGTTCGTCGCGTATACCCGCTCCTCGGCGGGGATGCTCTGTAGCACGCGGCGCACCGTCCGGGCGATGTGTCTTGCCAGGACATGAGGAGCCGACTCGTCTCCCACCCTGTCGCTCACGAGATGCCACCCGAGGCTCGCGAACTCCTTCAACTTCTGCTCGAAGCGCACCGTGATGAGCTCCTCGTACACGCCCACAGCCGGCTGCGTGAATCCCCCCGACACAGACACCCTGGCTCCCTTGATCGCGCAGCAGTTGACTCATGTGTAACAGAGGGCAGTGACAGTGCGCAGGCGATGACCGACTGCTGGATGGGGGAGAGGAGCGAGTTGCCGTCATAGCTGCACTGACCTGTTGTTCTACCCTAGAATTATTTCATGGCTCAAGAGAAACTTGGAAGAATCCTCAGCTCGGTTGCCATGCGGATGCGCGCAGACTTCGAGCAGTCGAGAAACTTCAGTCACAACGGTGAAGCAGGAACTTCTCGAGAAGCTCTTATTCGGGAGTTTCTCGCCAGCTATCTACCATCTCACGTGGAACCGATACATAATGC
Source organism: Streptomyces sp. SID12488 (assembly GCF_010548275.1). Classification (GTDB taxonomy): domain Bacteria; phylum Actinomycetota; class Actinomycetes; order Streptomycetales; family Streptomycetaceae; genus Streptomyces. The sequence continues at coordinate 707,758 of NZ_JAAGLT010000001.1, read as the reverse complement.
CGAGATAGTCACAGCTTCAGACGAGACCTCCCCTCAGTGTGACATCGTTCTCGCGGATCGAGGAACTCCACCTTTCACTACCCTGAACGGGTATCGAATCCTCCCGAACGAGTGTGTTTATGGCGTTGTCGAAGTGAAGACCAAATTAGACAAGCAGCAACTCGTGGACGCGTGCAATAAAATTAGAAAATTGCGGTGCATGTCGAAGGATTCATATCGTCCGACGCCAGGACTTGTACCACGAAAAACGCTGGCCTATGGGAAAATCTACGACTTCTTCCCGACCTCTGGGATCGTCATTGCTTTTGATAGTCTCAAATTAGAGACGATTGGTAGTCACCTCATGGAATGGTGTCAAACTCGGCCGCCAGTCGAGTGGCCTGACAGTGTCTGGGTGTTAGGTAAAGGTCACCTGCAGTGGCAGAACCCTGATAGTTACCTTCTAGAACGCTCACCCGGGCCAGGGTCTCTGCTTGCGCAAATCGATACGGATGCATCTCAGGATATTCTGTTGGCTCTCGCGTTACACTTGAACATTCACTTCTCTGATGCGTGGATGAATCCGCTTGATCTCGTACCGTACGCGGGAGCCACTCGTCTTGGCGACATTTCACGTCGATGGCGTATGACTCCCGCAGGTAGGCCGCTTAAGATACTGGAAGGTCCATGAGGAGAAGAGTCTAGGGTTTAGTCGGTTGGCACCGATTCCCCTATGAAGCTCCCATTTTCCGATCTGTAAACTATTTCTACCCCGTACGTTTTGCACAGGTCGAACATGTCCAAGTCAGGCTTTGCGGGGAGGAGGATGACGCGCTTGGGTGGCTCTGGATGATCCTCAGTTCGCACATAGCGGCTATAATCTAAAATCTGCCCCAGGGCCATCCTCACGTCCTCGCGTGCACTAGATCCCTTAGCTTCGTAAAGCACATGCTCCGTCGCGTCATAGAGATCTGTCCTGAGAGTGGACGTAAGCCCTTTAACTTTTATCTGGAAGGCGCCGGTCTTACGTCCGACCTCTTTAAGGTGGGCCATGTAGGTACGGGTTAATTCGGCTTCATGACGCACGGCGATGTGGGCTGCTGCCGACGAGCGGAGGCTCATCTTCTTATTGAATTCCTCTGATGCAACGAAGGTGCCAAGGGTGGCGGCATTTTCGGCAGCCTTTTTTAGGGAACTTGCCTTTTTTCTGCGCTGGTTGGAAACTGGCAGTGTCCCAGTAGTCGCAGGATCGCTATGAAAGTTAGCCGCAGTGACTATCTCAAAGGGGACGAGTTCCCATGTGGTCTCTGGTGCGGCGGGGATTAAGTTCTTCGACGAGTGCTGGAATTCACCGTCCGGCCGAAGGCGAAAAACGATCACATTGCGCTCTTTGTTGTCGTTTCCGTGCACTCTGCGCCATACGTAAGGTTCTAGGGCGTCCAGGGTAAATTCCCCGATGAACTGATGAGTCTTGGTGCCGCTATTGGGGAGTAAGCCGACCTTTGTGAAAACTCGTAACCTACGATTTTGTTCGGCGTGGCGCAATATGGCTCGATTGCCTGCACCTACGATGCCGGCGAATGTTTGGTTGCCGGACTTCCCGGCCCCGGTGTATTCAAATATGGGCCCCAGGTCGTCTTCCTCCGCCAGCCAACCGTCGTAGTATCCGTTGAGTTCTCCGACGGAGGGGTCCGAATACAGGTTGACGCTCTGCTTTTCGATGGAGGGGCATATGCCGCCCTGTCCGCTTCCTCCGAACACCGGCATAATCTCTGCGCGCGTGTGCACATCTCCGGGAACGATCGCGCTAGCCTTGGTCGTCATGTCATGACCCTAACAACTGTCAATGTAATGACTTTGAGTGGGTGGTGGTGATGAGCGAGCAGGCGAGTTTGAGGAAGGCTCGGCGACGAACTCAGCGCCGTCCTGCGCCGTGCCCTTGCAACCTGAAGACCCACGTCCACACATGTCCCGTAGGGCAGCGACCGTTCGCCGAGTTGGAGCCGACCGACCACCACCCCGTCGCCGTCGGAGGTGAGCTGCACCCGGCCCCACCGGCCCCAGCTCACCTCACCGGCCCGTACCCCTACCGCGGAGAAACCGCCCCGTCATACACGTTCCCCGGCGTAACAACCCCCGTGATCGCCCGAGCAAGAAGCGTGGACGGCTCCTGGCCCCCGCTGGTGATGTCCGTGTTGATCATGATGACCAGCGTGGCCTTCTTCGAGGGCAGATAGACCGTCACCGTCTCGTAGCCCGGGATGGAGCCGTTGTGTCCGATCCAGCCGTTGGCGTTGAAGATGCCGAGGCCGTAGCTGAGGCCGGGGAGGCCGGTCGGCAGCGTCTTGAGGCGTTGGGCCTGGGTCTGGGGGGTGAGGAGTTTGCCGGTGGCGACGATGTCCGCCCAGCGGCGCAGGTCGTGCAGGTCGGAGATCATCGCCCCGGCCGCCCAGGCCCAACTGGGGTTCCAGTCCGTGGAGTCGGCGACCGCGCCGCTCAGCGTCTGGTTCGTGTAGCCGCGCGGATGCGGCTCGGGGAACTCGGCTCCCTGGGGGAGGAAGGTGTGGTGCAGGCGGGCCGGCCGCAGGACCCGCCCGTCGATGAAGTCGACGAGCCGCTGACCACTGACCTTCTCGATCACCAGGCCGAGCAGGACGAGGTTGGAGTTGGAGTACTCGAACTGCTTCCCCGGCGCGAAGGTGTTCTTGTGCTTGTAGCCGTACGCGAGCACCTCCCGGGGTGTGAAGGAGCGCGTCGGGTCGCTCAACAGGTCATGGACGAAGTCAGGATCGGACGTGTAGGGGAACAGGCCGCTGCGCATCTCGGCGAGGTGACGCAGTGTGATCCGGCGACCGTTCGGTACGCCGTGGATGTAACGGGAGATCGGGTCGTCCAGCCGGATCCGGTGGTCGTCGACGAGCTTGAGCAACGCGGTGACCGTGAAGGTCTTGGTCTCGCTGCCGATCCGCACATAGCCGTCGGTGGTCATCGGCCGGCGGGTGGCGGTGTCGGCGACACCGGTCGCGCGGACGTAGCTTCCCTTGCCGGGCATCCACAGTCCGACGACGACACCGGGGATGCCGGCCTGTCGGCGGACGTCCTCGATCGCCTTGTCCAGCCGGGCGGTCACCTTCGGGTCGAGGCCGCCCGGAGGGCAGTCCGTCCGGTCGTGACCGTCGTAACGGTCGTGCCGGTCGGCTGTTGTGGTCTGGACAGCCGCGGCGGGAGCCGCTGCCGCTGCCATCGGGACCAGGGCACAACACGCTGCGAACAGCGTTGTCGCGAGCAGTCGACGGTGGCGGTGGGGGGTACGTCGCATCCGGGGTGCCTCTTCCAGTCACGGTCGGTCACGGGCTCGGACGGCAACATCACCATCGGTGACTCGTCGCGAAGGCCCCCTTCCGAGCGGGCACCGGCGAGTCCACTCGTTCAGACCGTCAACCGGCGTTGTCGTCGGCGTTGTCCCCGGCGTGGGTACCGGCCCGGCCGGGTCGTGTCCGGGTCCCCCGAATGGCTCGCTGATGCGGCAGGTGCCGGGGCAGGGCCATTCACTGGGGAGCATGTCTCGCCTTGATCACCCGCCCGCCCGGCGCCTTCGCTCCGCTGCCGCACTGGGCCTGATCGCGACCCTGGCCGGCGGCGGATGCACGGGTCTGTATCGATCACCGGCCGGTCGTGGTGCGGCTGTGCGCTGCATGAGGAAGGGCATTCCCGACGGGAAAGAAGGGAAATCCTGACGGGAAGAAAGGGCAGACTCCATATCAACGCTTCGTGAAACATAATGAGTTGAAGATGCCTATGCGATGCTGCCTTCACCCCCCTGTCGCTGCGGAGATGTCGACAGGACGTGAACGGAGTTTCCATGCAGAAGGTCATCGACTACATCGAAGAACATCGGAAATCGTACGAGAACCACGCATTCTTCACCCGCCTGCTCGCCGACGAGTCCCTCCCCGGAGAAAAGCGTCTGGCGTGGGGGCCCAGCGTGGTTCCCTTCATCATGGGCTACTCCGATCTGAACAAGTACGTCTTCCGTAAAGACGAAGACAATGCCCGGCCCGATCAGCTGCAGGCCCTTCTGAACGCGCACACGTACGAAGAGGACTTCCACTGGCAGTGGATGCTGACCGACCTGGAGAAGCTGGGGGCCGACAGCAGCATGCCCCTGTCGGACGCCACGCGGGTCCTGTGGAGCGAGAACTTCAGCCACTCTCGACGTCTCTGCCTGGAGCTGGCCGCGCTCGCCGCGGGCGCCCCCACGTACGCCGTTTTCGCGATGGTCGAGTCCATCGAGGCCGTCTCCATCACGATCTTCACCCACTGCCGGGGAATCGCCCTGCGGGACGGTCGCGAATGTGAGTTCTTCGGCACGAAGCACTACATGGCGGAGGCGTCGCACAGCATAAAGTCGCCCGAGGTGGAAGAGAAAAGCCTGCCGCCGCTCGACGACGCACAGCGCGAGGAAGCCAAGCGGATGGTGGACCGCACGTTCTCGCTCTTCGACAACTGGTCCGGCTCGCTCCTGCGGTTCGCTCTCGAAAGCGGGGACCACGAGCGCACGTACGAGAGGTTGATCCAGGAGAGCAAGGACCTGTTGCCGGAAGCCGAGGCGGCGGCCGCTGCCGCCTTCTAGCCTCGATCGTTGCAGGTCAACTGCTATTCCTATGACTAGCTGACCGGGTCAACCGCCGCCCCCTTACCCCCGGCAGCTACCTTGACCGCCATGACGCGCACCCCTCAAAGCGACCCGTCCCCCCACCACCCCGGCGACCTCCGCCCCCTCACCGGCAAGGTCGTCGTCATCACCGGCGCCGCCTGAGGCCAGGGCGCCGCCGAAGCCGAGGCGCTCGCCCGCGCCGGAGCCACGGTGGTCGCAACCGACGTACGCCCGGACGGAGTTGGGGACTGCCGGAAGCTTGACGTCTCCAACGAGGCCGACTGGGCAGCGCTCGCCGCCGAACTCCGGGAGACGTACGGGCACATCCACGGGCTCGTCAACAACGCCGGGGTCATCCAGCGCGACCGCCTCGGCGACGTGCGCCCGGACGACTTCGCGTACGTCCAGTCGGTGAAGACCACCGGGCCGCTGCTCGGTATCCAGCACCTCACGCCCCTGATGCCGCCGGGCTCGTCCATCGTGAACGTCGGGTCGTCCGCCGCGCTCACCGCGTACTACCCGGTGGCGTACACGGCCAGCAAGTGGGCCTTGCGCGGGGTGTCGAAGATCGCGGCAACGGAGTTGGGACCGCGAGGCATCCGCGTGAACACGGTGCACCCCGGCTACATCGAGACCGAGATGACCGCGGCCGCCACCCCGGCCTTCCGGGAGGCGATGTTCCGTGAGACACCCCTCGGTCGCAGCGGCACCGTCGACGACATCGCGCCCCTCGTCGTCTTCCTCCTCTCCGACGCGTCCTCCTTCATCACCGGAGTGGAGATCCCCGTCGACGGCGGCCTCACCGCCCACGGCGGAGTCAAGTCCGTCTCGGACGCGATGAGGCCGCAGGCATCAGCCGCGCCGGAGGTGCCGACCGTCGGGTGAACCCCGCGCAGGCCCGTGGAAACCGCCGGCGCCGGCGCCTGACCAGCGGACGGGCATTCGTTCGGGCGATTCGCCGTACGAGGAGGTGACCCGGCCGCGGTCTGATCGTTTCCGTGGTGGTGTCCGGCGTAACGGGTCCGGCACCTGGTCCTTGTCCTGCGCGCGGTCGGTGTCCGCGGTGTGGGAGGAGGTACTGGATCCGGATCGTGCGACGCGCCCCCTCGCCGGGGTCGGGGGAGTGCCAACGATGTGTGGGCTGGTCGGCTACGCCGGTTTCGCGGGCCAGGTGCCGCAGGGCACCGAAGACACCTCGCTCAAGGAGATGACCGAGACCCTGGCATGCCGAGGGCCGGACGCCTCCGCCGTGTGGGTGGAGGGGGCGGCGGCTCTGGGACACACCCGACTCGCCACCGTGGACCTGGTCGGCGGCCGGCAGCCCATGATCCTGGTGCGCGACGGGCGTACGGCGCTGGCGGTGGCCTTCACGGGCGAGGTCTACAACCATGCCCGGCTGCGGAAGGAACTGACCGCCCTCGGGCACCGGTTCACCACCCGCAGCGACAGCGAGGTCGTGCTGCACGCGATCGACGCCTGGGGTGAGGGGGCTCCGGCCCGGCTGGAGGGCATGTTCGCCTACGCCGCGTGGGAGCCGGGCCCCAGGCGGCTGACACTGGTACGGGACCGGTTCGGGATCAAGCCCCTGTGCTATGCGCGGGCCGGCGACGCGGTGGTGTTCGGCTCCGAGCCCAAGGCCGTACTGGCGCATCCCGCGGTGACCGCGAGACTGGACCTGGACGGGCTGCGGGAACTCCTGCTGTCCGCCCACCCGATGATCAAAACGCCCGGACGCAGCGCTTTCGCGGGGCTGGACGAGGTCGCCCCGGGCACCGTGGTCACCCTGACCCCCGAGGGCGTACGCGCCCGCCGCTACTGGTCGTTGGCCCCGGCCGAGCACCACGACGACCTGCCCGCCACGGTGGCGCGGGTACGGCAGTTGCTGGCGGAGGCCGTCACCGGGCAGCTGGCGGCCGACGTACCGGTGAGCGTTCTGTTGTCCGGCGGCCTGGACTCCAGCGCGATCGCCGCGCTGGCCCGCCCCGCCGCAGGGACCCTGCACACCCTGTCGGTGGACCTCGGCGGTCAGGCGTCCGACCGGGACGCCATGGGGCGCGACCCCGACGGCCCCTACGCCGAGTTGATGGTGCGCCACCTGGGCAGTTCGCACCGCCGGGTACGACTGGACGCCGACGGGCTCGCCGACCCGCACCGGCGCGCCCGGGTCGGTCACCTGCGCGACGGGCTGACGCTCGGGGACTTCGACACCTCGCTGCTCCAGCTGTACCGCGCGGTACGCGAGGACTTCCCGGTCACCCTGGCCGGGGACGGGGCCGACGAACTCTTCGGCGGATACCGCTGGTTCACCCCCGAGGCCGCGGCGGCGGCATCCTTTCCCTGGGACAGCGTGCTGGACCGCGCGGACCTGACCCGGCTGCTCGACCCGGCCCTGGCCACCGCCCTGGACCTGCCCGCACACCGTGCCGCACTCCACCGGGCCGCCTGCGCCGAGATCGAGCACCTTCCCGGCACCACCCTCGCGGAGGCCGCGCTGCGACGCGACAGCTACCTCAACCTGACCCGGTTCCTGCCCTGCCTGCTCGACCGCGCCGACCGCCTCAGCATGGGCGTCGGCCTGGAGGTGCGGGTGCCGTTCCTGGACCATCGCCTGGTCGAGTACGTCTTCAACACCCCCTGGGACATGAAGATGTTCGACGGCCGCGAGAAGAGCCTGCTGCGTGCCGCCGTCGCCGACCTGCTCCCGGAACCGGTCCTGGCCCGCCGCAAGAGCCCCTACCCGATGGTCCGCGACCCCGCCTACCGCGCGGCCCTCACCGCCCAGGTCGACCGCCTCCTGGCCGAGGCAGGCCCCGCCACCGACCTGCTGGACACCGCCGCCGTACGCGACCTGCTGCTACGTCCCACCGGCACAGACCGCTTCCCCCGCGAGGGACTGGAACTCGTCCTGGACCTGGACCACTGGCTGCGCGCCCACCGCCCCACCCTCCGCCTCTGACACCCTCCCCGCTCTCCCTCCCTGTTCTCCTTCTCCCTCTTCTTCCCGTTCGCCGAGACGCACAGGACACCGCCACCGCCATGCAGCACGCCGTGATCACCTCAGCCGTCCGCACCCCCATCGGGCGTGCCCGCAAGGGCGTTCTGGCCGACGTCCGCCCCGACGACCTGCTCGCCCGCACCGTCGCCGAAGCCGTGGCCCGCACTCCCGGTCTGACACCGGACCAGGTGGCGGACCTGGTCGTGGGCTGTGCCCTGCCCGGCGGTGAACAGGGATTCAACATCGCCCGGATCGCCGCCGTCCTGCTCGGCTGGGACCATGTGCCCGGGGTGACCGTCAACCGCTTCTGCACCTCCTCACTGCAGGCGATCCGTATCGCCGCGCAAGCCGTGCGCTGCGGGGACGCGGACGTCGTCGTCGCGGCCGGAGTCGAGTCGCAGTCCCGCCTCGCCCACGGCAGTTCCGACACCTGGCCCGGCACCGAGAACCCCGCCTTCCACACCGCCGGGCAACGCACGATCCGGCGCTCGCAGGCCGACGCGGGCCCCTGGCGCGACCCACGCGAAGAGGGCGGGCACCCCGACCCGTACATCCCGGTGGGACTCGCCGCCGAGAACACCGCCGACCTGTACGGCATCACCCGCACCGACATGGACGCCTACGCCGCCCGCTCCCACCGGCTCACCCAGCAAGCCCTCGAACAGGGCTTCCACTTCGGCGACATCGTCCCGGTCAAGACCCCCGACGGCACCACCGCCACCGCCGACGACTGCCCCCGCACGGGGGTCACCCCGCAGAGCCTCGCCGCTCTGCCGCCACGGTTCCGTCCCGATGGCAGGGTCACCGCGGGCAACAGCGCCCCGCTGTCCGACGGAGCCGCAGCGGTCGTCGTCATGTCCGAGAGCTACGCCCGCGCCCACGGTCACACCCCGCTCGCCCGCATCCTGGCCACCGCCGTCAGCGCGGGCACTCCCGAGACCGAGGGCCCGGTCCCCGTCGCCGCGACCCGCGCCGTCCTGGCCAGGGCGGGCCTGTCCCTGGCGGACATCGGCACCGTCGCCGGCAACGAACCCTTCGCGGCCCAGATCCTGGCGTACTGCGCCGAACTCGGGCTGGAGCCCGAGCGCATGAACCCGCACGGCGGCTCGATCGCCCTCGGCGAGCCCTACGGCGCGGCCGGAGCCCGGCTGACCACAACCGCCCTCGCCACCCTGCGCCACGACGATCTCAGCACCGCCCTGATCAGCATCGTCGCGGCAGGCGGCCAGGGCATGGCCCTCCTCCTGGAGCGCACCTCGTAGGCCGACCACCCCACAACAGCGACACCGCACCCACAATTCGCTCGGCGATCCCGGTACCGGCACCAGCTCACCGCCGCGCCGATGTATCCGCGCCGGGCGAAGTGCGCCGCGAACGCCTCGCGCACCGGCTCGAACTCGGCCGCGACCTCACCGTCGATCGTCGTCATGTCGGCCGTCCCGGCAGTTCGGCCGACCGCGCGGAGGGCGGTTTCCCACCGGGCGGAGGCCGCGAGACAGGCCCGCTCAGCCCAGTACGTCGCGCAGCAGCCGCGCGTTCTTCACCAGCTGGCTCGATCCGGTGCGCGCGGCGGTCGCGGTGACCTCGGGAATCTCGCCCTTCGCCGCGCAGCGCGAGGCGCATTCGACGCCGAGGGCGAGAAGTGCTCCGGTGCCCCGGACCACGGGGGCACCCAGCAGGCGGGGCAGGGCGGTTTCGAGCACGGACCAGATGACGGCGTACGCCCCCGTCTCGGCCGCCGTACCCAGGGAAGCGGTCACCCGGTTCGCCTCGATCCCCCAGTGGCGCAGCAACTCGGCCAGTTGCTGTCCGAGCAGCTCGGTGTTCAGCTGCCCGCGCGCGGCGAGCACGAGCAGCGCGTCCACCGCCGCGTCGCGCTCGCCCTGTTGGTCGTACGTGAGGGTGTACGCCAGGGCCAGGTGCAGCGCGAATCCCGCCGGGCCGCCGGACTCCGCGGCGAACGGCAGGGCGTGGGCCCAGCCCCGCATGGAATCACGGGACCTGAAGTAGTCCCGCGCCAGCACGAGTTCGCGGTGGTGCGGGAGCTGGGCGAGCCAGAAGGGGACCATCGGGTCGTAGAGGCAGCTGCTCCAGAGTGGCCCGATCAGGGCCTCGGCGGCCGGGAGCAGCGGGGGACCGGTGGCCGGGTCGGGGCGTATGTGGCTCACCCAGTCCGTCAGGTGCACGCCCGAGTGGGCGTCGGGCCAGTTCGCGGGAGCGGAGTCCCAGTGCGGCAGGCCGCCCTCGCGCAGCCACCGGGCCAGCCGCTGCCCGGCGTCCGACCCGAGTTCCTCGGCCGCGCCCAGCACCTTCGCGTCGGCGGTCGGGGTGACGCGCAGCAGCGCCTGGGTCAGATCGACCGGCGCGGGCGTGATGCCGAGCCCGTCGAGCACCGAGACGCGCCGCACGAGTACGGCGGCGTCCAGCGCACCCGTGGCATCGGTCGGTACGGCCAGCAGGAACGGCTGCGAGCCGGTCTTGATGATGTCCATCGCCTCGGTCAGGCGCGCCCTCAGCAGCAGCCCGGCCGGGGAGGGGCGGCTGGACCTGGAGTGGGCGGTGAAGGCGCGCTCCCTCGGCTCGTCGCCCCGCAGCGCCCTGGCCACGTCGTACACGTCGGACGGGGTGAAGTCGATGACCTCACGGGGCTCCTTGCGCATGACCGGTTGCAATGCCAGGGCCAGCGCGACCCGGTCGAGGTGGGCGTGCCGGACCAGCCCGTCCAGGACCCGCTCGAACGTCACTGTGCCGCTGTCGTTCCTGTCGTTCCTGCCGCTCGCGACGACCGCCGCGAGCTCCTCGGCGACCTCGACGGCCGTCTCGATGGGCCCCGGCACCGGACGGGGTTCGGGCACGATGGGCAGCAAGTCGGCGTACTGGTCGGCGAGTTGGCCGGTGAGTCGGGCCGGTGCGGTGCCGAGGAGTTCCGCGGCCCGTGCCGCGAGACCGGGGCTGATCCGTGCGGCGGCCGTGCGCAGCTCGGGCAGTACCGAGTCGCCCGCGGCCCCGAGGTGCCGGGCGATCACGTCGAGGGCGCGCTCCTGCAGGTCGACATCCCGGTGGTCGAAGGCCGTCGACGCGTCGAGCACGGTCCGGGCGGCGCGCGCGGGGTCCCGGCGGGCCGCTCGGTCGAGCCGGGTGAGCTGGGCGCGGACCAGCTTCTTCTCCGGTCGGAGCAGGACCCGTTCACACACCTCGGTGAGCACGTCGGGCTCCAGCAACCGGGCCTCGTCCAGACCGATCAGGACCTCCTGGGCGTAGCCGGCCACCGGTGACGACAGGTCGAGCAGCGCCACATGGTCCCGGAGGGCGAGCGCGTTCTCGGCCGGGGTGAGGGCGAGGGCGCGCAGATACGCGAGCGGCGGCGCGGTCTCCGTGCGCGTGCCGTCCTGGAGCAGCCGGGCGAGCAACGGCTCGGCGAGCGCGACGCGTTCGCGGGTCACGGAGGCGTGTTCCGCCGGGGTGAGGGCGAGTTCAGTAAGCGCGGTCGTGGCGTCCCACCCCCACCTCTCGTCGGCCGCCAGGTCGGTGAAGAAGCGCCGGATCAGCGCGGCGCGGTCCACCAGGCCTTCCTCGGAGAGGCTGATGAGCACGCCGAGCCTGGTGTTCTCCCTGAGGTACGGCCGGCCATGGGTGTTGAGCCCGTAGTGGAACGAGCCCACGCCGATGTCCACGCCCGGTCGGTCCAGGACCAGCGGGAGGAGCGTCGGCGTCAGTTCGTCCGCGCGCAGCCGCTCCAGGAAGCTGGCGCCGGGCCGAGGCCCGCCGCGCAGGTGCGCGGGATGCTGCCAGGTGTTGTTGCGCCACCTCAGCCAGTTGTCGATGAACCCGTCAGAGGTCGGGACGGGGCAGCCCGTGTCGTGGACGAGGTGTTCGACGAGGTCGGACCTGATGGACTCCCCTGGCGTCGACCGATCGGCGAGCTGCGCGGCCAACTCGGCCCGCCAGGCGACGGGGTGGAGGTTCACCACGTCGAGCATCCAGACGCCGCCGAGGGGCAGGCGACCCACGTTGCTGCCGTTCTCGTGCCGCAGGATCCAGTCGGCCGCGGCTCCGGGGTCGGTCCGGCAGCCGAGTTCGGCGGCGAGCTGGGCGGCCTTCTCGTGCTCCGGGACGTGGTACCAGCCGGCTCGCATCGGCGCGCGCCGGGCCTCCAGAGCCTCGGCCTGTGCCGCGCGCTCGTCCGGCGTCAGGGCGCCGAGTTCCCGGAGCACTCCCTCGACGTCGCAGGCTTCCGCGAGTTGGACCAGTGTCATCGTGCCGTCTCCGATCGTGCAGTGGTCGCTGACCCTGTGCCTGTGCCTGTCGCTGTGGCTTCCGCAGCAACTTCCGCGTCCGCTTCCACCTCCGCGTCCGCCGCCGTGCCGCGCACCATGCCCACCGCGAGCACGTGCTTGCAGGGGCCGCGTCCGCCCCGGTACTTCGCCCACCAGAAACAGGTGCAGCTCAGCTGGCCCGACTCCTCGTCGGTACGGACCACATGAGCGTCGTCGCCCTTCCCGACCCGGGCCAGCGGTCCTTCGAGCCGCACCGCCCCGTCCGCGACGAGCGCCCGTGCACCGCGCAGCCGGGGGTTGCGCGTCTCGGCGGCACCCGCGCGGTAGGGCAGGTGGCGGTGGAAGTACGCCTCCTCGGCGAGGTCGTAGCCGATCTGGCCGGACGTTCCCAGCATGGTCAGCGCGGCACGCACCCGGTCGGCCGGCAGACCGGCCTGCCGGGTCAGCTCGGCGACGTCGATCCGCGGCTCCCAGGCCAGCAGTTCGGCGACCCGTTCCGCGTCCGCCGCAGCGGATCCGGTGGCGAGGTCGTGGAGCACTCCGCCCTCGCCGGAGAAGCCGCGCGAGGCACTCTGGGAGAGCATCAACGTCAGCCGCATGCCCGGCAGTTCGACCTCCCAGGCGACGGCGGCGGCCCCGTCCGCCGCGGCCGGGGCGGACGGCGCGTACACCCGTACGGTCGTCGCGTGCCGCAGGACCGTCTGCAGGGTCAGCAGCCGCTCGGGCCCGGGCAGGCACACGGCACCCGGCGTCGGCCTCGTCGTGGGACGCAGGGTGCGGCCCGCGGGCACCACCCAGCGGGTCGTACGGGCGTCGGACCTGCGGGTGGGCCTGGGCAGCGCCCGCAGCAAGGAGGCCGCCTCCACGGCGGGCACCTCGGCCCGAAGGGCGAAGCCCGCCGCGAGCACCTGGGCCTCGGCGAAGCCGCGCAGCCAGCGCTCCGGCAGCGGGACCTTCTTCTCCACGAACTCGCCGTCGAAGGTCCTGACCGTCAACTCCTCGGGCCCGACAGCCAGATGGAGGGGGTCGAGCCCGCCGAGCCCGGCCAGCGCCCGCCGCAGCGGCAGGTTGACGTCCACGTTCGTGGTGCCGTGGCCGACGTCGTCACCGTCGAGGCCGGGCGCGAGGACGTCGAGCCGGGCGTAGACGCCGCAGCAGCCGGAGAAGGACTCGAGCCGCAGCCGGTCGCCGTCGGCCGTCACCACCGGGTCGAGCGAGGCATTCGCGCTCGGCCGGTAGTAGCGGGCGGCGGCCACGTCGGCGACCGCGAGCAGCGCTGTCGCCGCGGCGGCCGGCGCGGTCAGGAACCCGCTGAAGAAACGGGGGTTGGCCGCTTCTCCGGCCGGGGTGGCACCGCCGGAGGTCTCCAGTGCGAGGGAACGTCCGGCCGGGGAATCATGCACGGCCGAGGGTCGCAAGTAGGAGTAGGTCTGCATGAGTTGGGTCACGCGCACACGCTACGACCGAGGACTGACACCGGGCCGCGGGGACGCCCGCACACCGCCGTTCGGCTCAGCCGACTCCGACTGCCTGGTCGAGCGCCGCATCGCAGACGCCCGACCAGGCTTAGCCCCCGCTACAGATACGGCCTGCCTGTAGGTCCTACAGGTAGGTCTTACAGGTACGGCTGGGTGATCAGCTCGATCGCGTGGCCGCCGGGGTCCTTGAAGTACACGCCTCGGCCGCCGTGCTCGGTGTTGGTCTCGCCCGGGCGTCGCATCTGAGGGTCGGCCCAGTGCTCGATGCCGTCGTCACAGAGCCGCCGGTACGCCCGGTCGAACAGTTCGTCGTCGATCAGGAACGCGTAGTGCTGCATCTGGATGTCCACCGGCGGCTCGGCGAACTGCAGCAACACCCCGTCGGGGAGCTGGATGTTGATGAACGGGCCCCACGACGGCGCTTCCGGCAGTTCCAGCAGCTCGCGGAAGAAGCGGGCCGACTCGTGGCGGTCCTTGGACGCGATGATGGTGTGGTTGAACGCGACTGTCATTCGGCTGACCTCAGTATTGTTCGACACGAAAAAGGGACTCGTGGTGCACAAGTACTGGGAGGGCCGCGTGCCGAACCGAGCGGGTGACCTGTTCGCACCCGCCGCGGGATCAGACCTCCACCGGATAGCCGATCCGTGCGTGGCGTCGAAGCGCCGGTCCGGTGTTCATGCCGCTGACGCTACTTGATCCGGCCGACCACTACAACGGGCGGACAACGGGCGGAAAGAAGATGGCAAGCGGGCGGACAGCGGGCCCAGGACCCGCACGCGATCACCGCCGGACAGGGCCCCGCCTCCGGGTGAGACCGCCCAGGGAACCATGGCCCCCGCCGGCCCCACCCGACCTCGCCCCACGCTCCTCTCGCCCCCTACACCGCCACCCGTCCGTGGCACCCCTCGTAAGCGGTCCCCGACCCGCACCAGCAGACCGCCCCCCGCTGCGGAGGCCACCCCACGGCCTTCCCCCGGGCCGCCAAGGTCGTCGCATACTGCGGCAGCAGATCGCCGGCCCCCGGCGACGCCCCCTCCGAAGCCGCGAACGCCTCGTAGGAAGGCACTGTGCCCGTGACGATCCCCAGGTTCGCCGTGCCGGAAGCCGCCAGCTCCCGCAGGGACGCCTCTATCGTCGCGAGGTGCTCCTCGTGCGAGGGGTATTCGTCCGCCAGGTCGGGATACGCGGCCACCAGCTCCGCCAGTTCCGCCGCCGGCCAGTGCAGGACCGCCACCGGGAACGGACGGGACAGCGCCTCCCTGAACGCGCCCAGTTCCGCCCGTAGCCGGGAGATCTCCGCCTGCAGCTCCGCCGGGTTGTCCGAACCGAGGGACCAGACCCTCTTGGGGTCGTGGAGCTCGTCCAGCGACACCGGCGACGAATGGAGGGTGTCGGCCAGGTTGTCCCAGTCGTCGTGGGCGACGCCCAGCATCCGGCGTACGCGGTGGCGGCCGTAGAGGAGCGGATGGGTCGAGTACGGGGGTTCCTGCGCGTCCGAGATCAGCAGGCGGGCCGCTTCCGTGAACGTCTCCTGGGCCGCCTCCAGCTCGTCGTGCGACTCCAGGGACTCCGCGACGATCACCCAGGGCGCCGGGTCGCGCGGGCCGGCCGCGCGGACGCCGTCGATGATCGCCCGGGCCTCCGCCTCGTGGCCGTACTCCCACAGGTTCGACGCCTTCAGGGCGCGTACGAGGTGGGGGTTCTCCAGGGAACTGGGGGATTGCAACAGGCGGTCGTACAGGGCGGACGCGGCGGGGCGGTCGCCGGCCAGTTCCAGGTGGGCCGAGGCCTGCACGAGCAGGTGTTCGGCGTCCTCGGGGTAGAGGCCGGCGGTCCGCTCCAGGCGGGCCGCTTCGGCGATGTGGTCGACGTTTTCCTGAGGCGTGTCGGGGCGCATGAGATCACCGTACTGCCGACGCCCGTCAAAGAAGAGAGACAGTCGGCACAGTGCCGACCGTCTCTCCTCGGCTCAGATGGTGACCCCGTCCACCTGCAACGTCTGCACCGCGCCCGCCGCGAACGGCACCGCCACCGTCTTGCCGCTCAGGTATCTGTCCGAGCGGGCCGTGTAGAGGTCGCCACCGCCACCCGTCACCGTGTTCCAGCGCGGGACCAGGCCGCCCGAGCCGCCCGTCACCGTGGTGAAGTTGCCGAGGTTGAAGGTCAGGGTCTGGGCCGACGTGGACGTGTTCAGGGCCACGATCACCAGGCGCTTGGCGCTCGCGTCGTACGCCGCCACCGCGTAGCTGACGCCCGTGTCGAGGATCGTCATGCCGGGGCGGATGTGGCGGCTGAACTGGGCCATCACATAGTGCTTCGTCTGGACCGTCGTCGGCTGGAGGGTGTTCGCGTCGTAGGCGACCATCGCCCAGCCCGCCGTCGGGTCCATGACCTGCCAGTAGACCCAGGCCGTGGGGTGCAGCCAGCGGAAGTCGTACAGGAGGTTCGACGCCAGGGTGAGGCCGGTCCCGTCCTTGTCGCCGGTCTCCGAGTTCCACAGCTTCTTGCCGGACGTCGTCACCACGTCCGTGTAGAGCAGGTCGCGGCGGCCCCCCGAACCCTGGTAGCCGTGCACGTTCACCTGGTTCACCAGGGCCTTCGTGGACGATCCGAAGGCCGCCCAGGTCGTACGGGCCGTGTCGATGTTCGTCTCGTCGGAGGCCGAGATCCTGGTCCCGGTCAGGCCCCGCTTGTCCAACTCGCTTCTCATGTACGGGAGTACGGCGGCCTGGACCGACGCGTCCATGTGGCAGCCCTCCTGCGTACCGGTGGCCGTCCACCAGCTCGCCGCGGGCTCGTTGAACGGGTCCACCGTCGCGAAGTTCACGCCCCAGTTGTTCTTGGCGTACAGGGCCACGGCGGCCAGATGCGAGGCGTGCTGGCGGTAGTTCCAGGTCTGGAGGTTGTTGCCGCCGCCCGAGGCGCCCGACGGGTTGTGGTTCGAACACATCCACCACATCGGCGAGTTGGCGAACAGTTCCGTCGTCGCACCCCTCGCCACCGCCTTCGTCAGCATCGCCCGCTGTTTCGCGTCCGCCGACCAGTTCCAGGCGGAGGAGGTGGGGTCCTCGTTGTTCCAGTCCTGCCAGTAGCCCTCGATCTGCTTGAAGGCCGGGATGTTCGCCGACGCCGTCATGGTCGTGCCGCCCACGCTGTTCCAGCTGGACGCGCCGAGGTTGTAGCGGGCGATGTTCAGGCCCAGGCCGGGCAGCGAGGTCCCGTTGTACGTCACCGACTTGGTGGTGAAGAAGAGGTCCGCGAAGTCGTCCCGGGCGCCGAACACGTTCGCCCACCAGGCGAGCGAGGTGCCCCAGCCTTCCCAAGTCCCGTACTTCGTGGCGGGGTTGACGGTGATGGTCGCGTCGGCTCGTGCGGTGCCTGTAGCCAGGGCGCTGCCGAGGACAGTGCCTCCTGCCGCGGCCAGCAGAGATCTGCGTCGGATCATGGCTTCTCCGTCCGGATTCTGACCTGCCCCGTTCATGCCAGAAGGAAGCATCAGGCGTGGCGCGTGGGGTTGTCGAGAGTTGTGACAGCGCTTTCTAGAACCATTGGACAAAGGGGGCTCACAGGGAGAGGGCGGACAGGGCCCGGGGCGGGCAGGTCTGGTGACTTCGCGAGGTCTGGTGACTTCGCGAGGTCTGGCCTATGGTGCGGCCGACCCATGTGAGGGTGCGGAGGAGGCGTACGCATGCTGGCTCGGACTCCTGTCGTACGGCACCGCACACTTCGCCGGCGCGCCCTCCGCCGCCGCGCGCTGTGGAGCTGCGGCGAACTCCTCGTCACCGTCGGCACAGTCCTCGCGCTCCTCGTCGTCCACCAGCTGTGGTGGACCAACCGCCAGGCCGAACAGGGCGCCCAGCGGGAAGTCCGGTCCCTGGAGAAGGAGTGGGGAAACTCCGCGAGTCCCGGTGGCAGTTCAGGGAGTTCGGGGAGCCAGGGAAGCGGCTCCGGCTCGTCCGGTTCCTCCGACCCCGCCGAGCCTTCCGGCACCACCGGCCGGGACGGCACCCGCCTCACCAACTCCAGCTCCTCCACACCAAGTTGGTCGCAGGCGTACGCCATCCTCAGCATCCCCCGGCTCGGCCTCCGCGTCCCCGTCGCCGAGGGTGTCAGCAAGCCGGCCGTACTCAACAAGGGGTACGTCGGCCACTACCCCGGTACCCAACAGCCGGGCCAGGCCGGGAACTTCGCCCTCGCCGGGCACCGCAACACCCACGGCGAACCCTTCCGGTACATCAACCGGCTGCGGCGCGGGGACGCCGTCCAGGTCGAGACGTCCGACGCGGTCTACTCGTACACCGTCGACCGGGCACTCCCGCAGACCTCCGCCCGCGACGACGGCGTGATCAGGGCCATCCCCCGCTCCACCGTCAGGCCGGCCTACGGCTACCGCACCCCCGGGTACTACCTCACCCTCACCACCTGCACCCCGGAGTACACGTCCCGCTACCGTCTGGTCGTCTGGGCCAGACTCACGTCGATGCGGCCCCGCTGAACCGAGCCGGGCATCCTGTATAACGAACAGCAGGGCATACAGCCGTACGAGAAGCACGAGAAGCAAAAGATGTGCGAGAGGGGGGGCGTGGGCATGATCCGGAGCTGGAGTCCGGTCCTGGTGAACCCGCGTACCGCCGCCGCGCTGTTCCTGCTGCTCTTCGAGGTCGCGCTGCTCGATGCCGGCAGCCTCTCCGCCGCCGTCGCCCTCGCGGCGACCGCCGCGGCCGGGTCCGCGTTCGCCGCCTGCTCGCTCATCGCCTCGCGCTGCGCGCCCGCCGTGCCGCCCACCCGGGTCCGTACGGCCATCCGCGACCGTGCCCGCCGTACCGCCTTCCTGCCACAACGGGACCCCGACGCCCGCGGCCGTACCCGCCCCCGCGCCCCGGGACCCGCCCTCCCGACGGCCACCGCGTAGGGCACGCAGCACCACAACCCTCTGTAGCGAGCCCCCGCGCGGGTCGTCCTGCCGATCTCTCCTCATCCCGGCACGACGAGACCCCTCGGAGGGCTCACCCATGTCCACCTTCCTGTCCGCTTTCGCGGACCTGGTCGCACATCTGGCCGACCTGCTCCAGCCCCTCTTCCACGCCTCCTCGGCCGCCGTCGCGATCATCCTGTTCACCGCGTTCGTGCGACTCCTCGTACATCCCCTGTCCCGTGCGGCGGCGCGTGGCCAGCGGGCGCGCGCCGCGCTGCAGCCGAGGGTCGCCGAGCTGCGGAAACGGCATGCGAAGGACCCCGAGAAGCTCAAGCAGGCCGTCATGGCGCTGCACGCCGAGGAGAAGGTCTCGCCGCTGTCGGGATGCTTCCCGAGCCTGTTCCAGCTGCCGGCGTTCTTCCTGCTCTACCACCTCTTCTCCAACCCGGAGATCGGCGGCCGGACCAACGGTCTCCTCACCCACCAGCTGTTCGCCGCCCCGCTCGGCGAGCGCTGGGCCGACGCGCTCGGCGGTGACGGGATCCTCGGGGCCGCCGGGCTCGTCTACCTCGGGTTGTTCGTCCTTGTCGGTGCCGTGGCCACCTTCAACTACCGCCGCATGAAGCTGGTGATGGCGGCCAGCCCGATGGCGGTGAACGCCGGTGGTGGTGAGGCGGTGCCCGGGCTCGCGTCCGCCGCGAAGTTCGCGCCCTTCATGTCCTTCTTCGCGCTCTTCTCCGTGGCCGTGATGCCGCTGGCCGCCGCGCTCTACATGGTGACCAGTACGACCTGGAGCGCCGTCGAGCGGGCGGTGCTGTACCGCTGGCAGCTCGCACCGGGGGCCGCGGGGTCCACTACGGACTCCAATACCCGGTCCACTACGTGAACCGGGTATTGCGGACAGGCCGTCGACCTTGGACGATCGACCAGTCCTCCGATGAATGGTGACTGAGGGCGTGGCCGGGGGACGTAACCGAGGGAGAGAACGATCATGAAGCTGCTGCGAGTCGGTACGGCGGGGTCGGAGCGGCCCGCGCTGCTCGACGCCGAGGGAACCCTGCGGGACCTGTCGGGGGTCGTCCCGGACATCGACGGACCGCTGCTCGCCGACGACGCGGCGCTCGGCCGGATCCGGGCCGCCGTCGACGCGGGTGAGCTGCCCGTCCTGGACGCGACCGGGCTGCGGATCGGGCCGCCGCTGGCCGGCATCGGCAAGATCGTGTGTATCGGGCTCAACTACCACGACCACGCCCGCGAGACCGGCGCCGAGCCTCCATCCGAGCCGGTGATCTTCTTCAAGGCGGCGGACACGGTCGTCGGGCCGTACGACACGGTGCTCGTGCCGCGCGAGTCGACGCAGACCGACTGGGAGGTGGAACTCGCGGTGGTCATCGGACGTAAGGCCAGCTACCTCGGCTCGCACGAGGAGGCGCTCGCGCATGTCGCCGGGTACGCGGTCGCGCACGACGTGTCCGAGCGCGAGTTCCAGCTGGAGCGGGGCGGCACCTGGGACAAGGGGAAGAACTGCGAGACGTTCAACCCGCTCGGGCCCTGGCTGGTGACCGCCGACGAGGTGCCGGACCCGCAGGGGCTCGCGCTGCGCCTGTGGGTGAACGGTGAGCTGAAGCAGGACGGGACGACCGCCGAGCAGATCTTCGGGGTCGCCGAAGTCGTGCGCTACGTCAGCCAGTTCATGACCCTGTACCCGGGTGACGTCATCAACACGGGTACGCCGGCGGGGGTTGCGCTGGGTGCGCCCGAGCCCAAGCCGTTCCTCAGGGCCGGGGATGTGGTCGAGCTTGAGATCGAGGGGCTCGGGCGGCAGCGTCAGGAGTTCAAGGACGCGTGAGCGCTCCGCTGGGTGCGGGGAATCCGGCTGCCGGTCCGGTGGGGGCTTGGCGCGCAGTTCCCCGCGCCCCTTCGAAGGCGCTCCGCGCCTTTTCGGGGCCCGGAACGGTGGCCTCCCGCGCCACCGACTGGATCAGCTCCCGCAGCCTGGACACGTACAGCCGCATGTTCTTCTGGGCCACGTCCGTGTCCGGGTAGCGGGACGCGAACTGGAGGCCCTCGTGGAGGCGGGTGGTCCAGGCGCACACCTGGTCGCCGTACGACACCCGGATCAGCCCGTACGCCTTCAGGTCGTCCCATCGCTCCGAGCCCGCGATGCCCCGGGTGTCGACGAACGAGACGATCGAGTACAGGTCCGGTGAGGTGGGCCGGAAGTCGGAGCCCAGCAGCTTCAGCACCCGGGCGATCGGCATCCTCGACAGGGGTCGCTTGGCCCGCAGTGCGGTGCGGACCAGGTCCAGCGCGCCGTCGAAGTCCGACACCTGGCCCACCGGGATCTCGATCGGCGCGCCGCCCACGTACCAGCCGACCGAGTCCGACCACTCCGACCTGGCCCGCGTGTGGAACGGCACGACGGTGCGGTACACCTGCTGGCCGCTGATCTCGCGCACGATGAGGGCGGTGGCCGCGAGGATGCCGGTCATGCTGCCGCCGTACGGACGGCAGTACGCCTCGAAGGCCGCCGCGTCCGCGTCGTCCGTGAGCCACTCCCGCATCAACTTCTGGGTGGGCAGCGGCCCTTCGGGGTCGAGGCCGAGGTCGACGGGGAAGTTCGGCAGTTTGCCGTCGCACCGGGAGATGAACTTCCGCCACTCGTCGACGATCGAGTGGGTCTCGTCGATCCCGTCGGCGTGCGTACGCTCGCTCGCGCAGAAGTCGACGTAACTGGCGACCGGCGCCGTGTCCACCGCCTCGCCGTCGAGGCCGGCCGTGTAGAGCTGGTGGATCTCGTGGGCGATGCGGAAGATCGAGTACGAGTCAACGTTGGTGTGGTCGAACGCCATGTACACGCTGGTGCCGTCGTCCCTGACGACCGCGCTGTAGATGAAGTTCGGCCAGGTCAGCGCGTCGGCCGCGATGTCGAACCGATCCTGCAGATAGCGCGAAAGCACCGCCCCGTCCCGGAAGTCACCGACGTCCTCGCGGTGCAGGACGACGTCCTCGGCGGCGAGCGTGAAGCGCCGCAACTCGTCGTTGGGGGAGCTGTCGTGAGAGCTCTCGGGAGAGTCGTCGGGCGACCCGGGCGGGCCGTCCACCCAGCGGAAACCGCTGCGCAGCGTCTCGTGCCGCAGTGTCCAGGCCCGGAACGCGCCCTGGAGGACGTCGAGATCGACCTGCCCGGGGATGTCGAAGGCCGTACCGAGCCAGGTCGGCACGAACAGGCCGTCCTCGCGCACCGTTCGCGCGGTGCGGACGTGGGCCTCCTGTACGTACGCGGGTGGGCGGGTGTCCTCCGGCAGTTCGGCGACGTTTTCGACTGTCGTCGGATGCAGGGTCCAGGTCACGAGCCGTCCGGGCCGGATCTCGCAACGGTGGATATCGGTCAATCGCACGGGACTTCTCCGTTCGCATGCGTGTCACCGGGCTCCTGGATCTCGCCCGATGACACGTGCAGACCAACGATCGGATGCATCCGAAGGAAACGCCACAGCTTCAGGGCTTCAAGGCGTCAGGCCATCAGGGCTTCAGCAGGGCGGCCAGTCGGCGCCAGCCGTCGCGGGGGAGGGCGTCCCTGGACCGGTCCTCGACGACCTGGAGGGTGACATGGTCCGCGCCCGCCGTGTGGAAGGCGTCGATCCGCTCACGGATCCGGTCCTCGCTGCCCCAGGCGAACACCGCGTCGACGAGACGGTCGCTGCCGCCGTCCGTGAGGTCGTCCTCGGTGAAGCCGATGCGCAGGAAGTTGCTGGTGTAGTTCGGCAGGGTCAGATACATGGCGAGGGCTCCGCGGGCGGCAGTGCGGGCCCGCTCGGGGTCCGTCTCCAGTACGACCTTCAACTCCGGTGCCAGCAGCGGGGTTTCGCCCAGTGCTTCCCGGGCCTGCGCGGTGTGCTCGGGCGTCACGAGGTACGGGTGCGAGCCGGCGGCGCGGTCCCGCGAGAGCCCCAGCATCTTCGGGCCGAGCGCGGCCAGCACCCGGCGTTCGGCGGGCAGTCCGGCCGCGTCCAGGGCGTCGAGGTACTCGACCATCGAGGCGTACGGGCGGCGGTACCGGTCCGTCATCCCTGCGTGACTCACCCCGAGGCCGAGCAGGAAGCGGCCGGGGTGGGTCGCCTCCAACTCCGCGAACAGGGACGCCGTTTCGTCGGCCTCGTACTGCCAGATGCTCTGGATGCCGGTCGCCACGACGAGCCGTGAGGTCGCCTCGACGAGCGGAACAGCGTGCCGTACGCCCGGGCTGCCGCCCAACCAGAGGGCGCGGAAGCCCAGTTCCTCCAGCTCGGCGGCGGCCTCGGCGCGCTCGGTGAGGCCCTCGGGGTCCTCCGAGCGCAGCCCGAAACTCCAGATGCCGTACCGCCCGACGGTTTCCTTCAGCGAGCCGACCTGTGAGGCGTTGACCTGGTTCATCGGTTTGGTGTCCCTCCGAGTCCGGATGCCGTGCTGTGGCTCCTAGAAACGGAGGGTCCCTCAGGATAATTCCCGTCGCACCTCGCGGAGCGTCACACCTTGAGGAAGATCTCCAGCGCCTCTACGACCATCCGGTGGTCCTGGAGTTGAGGCAGCCCCGACACCGTCACCGACCCGATCACACCGACGCCCTCGACGGTGATCGGGAACGAGCCGCCGTGGGCCGCGTACGTGTCGGGGTCGAGGCGGGAGTCGTCCTCGAAGGTCGTGCCCTTGGCGCGGAAGCGGGCACCCACCAGGTAGGAGGGGGCGCCGTAACGCTCAACCACCCGGCGCTTGCGGTCGATCCAGGCGTCGTTGTCGGGGGTCGAGCCGGGCAGGGCGGCGTGGAAGAGCTGCTGACCGGCCCGGTGGATGTCGACGGCCACCGGCGCCTGCCGCTCCCGCGCCAGCTCCACCAGCAGTGAACCAAGCGCCCACGCGTCGTCGTACGAGAACTGTGGGAACACCAAGTGCCTTTGCTGTGACTCGAGTTCCTCGACGCTCGGGGTGAGTTCGGGCGCGATGCGCGGCCCGAGCGAGGGCTGTCCGCCCGCCTTGTGGCCGCCGGTCTTCTGACTGGTCATCGCAGGGTCACCGTCACCTTCTCGTTCGCGGAACGCCGGGCCGCTTCCAGTACGTCGAGCGCGGCAGCCGCCTCCAGCGCGGACACCGGGTTGGGGCCGCCGTCGCGCAGGGCGGCGGCGATCGCAGAGTAGTACTTCTCGTACGATCCCGGCAGCGTCGGCTCCGGCCGGCCGCCACCCGTGAGCGGGGACTCTCCGGCCCCGATCCGCCCCCACATGCTCTCGGGTTCGAGCCCCCAACCGGCGTCCCCCGGGCGCCCGCCCGCCTTCAGGGCGTCCTCCTGTGGATCGAGGCCGTACTTCACGTATCCGGCACGCGAGCCCAGCACCCTGAAGCGCGGGCCGAGTTGGGCGGTGGTCGCGGAGACGTACAGGTGGGTGCGGACACCGCTCGTGTGGGTGAGCGCGATGAACGTGTCGTCGTCGGTCTCGGCGCCCGGACGGCGGATGTCGGTCTCGGCGTACACGGAGTCGACGGGGCCGAAGAGGACCAGTGCCTGGTCGACGACGTGACTGCCGAGGTCGTACAGCAGTCCGCCGAACTCCGCCGGGTCGCCGGACTCGCGCCAGCCGCCCTTGGTCTGGGGCCGCCACCGCTCGAACCGTGACTCGAACCGCCATACGTCACCCAGCCCGCCCTCCGCGACCAGCTTGCGGAGGGTGCGGAAGTCATGGTCCCAGCGGCGGTTCTGGAAGACGGAGAGGAGCAGTCCCCGCTGGTCGGCGAGGGCGGCGAGGTCACGCGCCTCGGCCGCCGTGCCCGCGACCGGCTTGTCGACCACGACCGGCAGACCGGCCTTGAGGGCGGCGGTGGCCAGCGGGACGTGCGTCTTGTTCGGGGACGCGATGACGACCAGGTCCAGCTCGTCCGCGCGGGCGAACAGCTCGTCCGGGGTGGCGGCGATCCGTACGTCCGGGAACCCGGCGCGGGCCTGTGCCTGCCGCTCGGGGTTCGCCGTGACGACCGTGTCGAGGACGAGGCCCTCGGTGGCGGCGATCAGCGGGGCGTGGAAGACGGAGCCCGCGAGACCGTAACCGACGAGGCCGAGACGGAGGGGGGCACCGGACGTGCGGGTCATTCCAGTCGTACCAGTCATGCCATCCACTTTGGCAACGCTGTTGCCAAAGTGCAAGCGGCAGGGAAAATGGCTCACGTGAACAGGACCAACGCCAACCTCCCCATGACCACCGCCGCCGCCACGGTCCCCGGCGTGAACCTGCCGGCCCTGCGCAGCCACAACGCCGCGCTCGTCCTCGACCTCCTGCGCACGGCCGGCGCGGAGGGCATCAGCCGCCTCGAACTGGCCGAACGGACCGGTCTGACCCCCCAGGCGGTCAGCAAGATCACCGCCCGCCTGCGCAACGAGGGCCTCGCGGCCCAGGCGGGCCACCGAGCCTCGACGGGCGGCAAGCCGCGCACGGTACTGCGCCTGGTACCGGAGGCGGGCCACGCGGTGGGCGTCCACCTGGACCGCGACGAGGTGAGGGTGGTGCTGGTCGACCTCATGGGGACCGTGGTGGGGGAGCGGCGAGCCCCGCTGGACCTCGGCGCGGGCGCGGACGCGGTGATCGAGGGGGTGGCAGGAGAGGTCGAGGCGCTGCTGGGTTGGGGGCAGGGGAGGGGCGGGGCGTTGCTCGGCGGGGGGCCGCGCAAGGCCGAGGCGCCGCTCGGCGGCGGCCCGGGGGTGAGCGAGGTGTCGCGTGGGCAGGCCGAGGTGGTGCTCGGCGGGCGGCCCGGGAAGTGCGAGGTGCTGCTCGGCGACGGGGCGGGGGCAAGCGGTGTGTCGCGTGAGCAGGCCGGGGTGGTGCCCGGCGGGCGGTCCGGAAGGAGCGAGGTGCTGCTCGGCGAGGGGGCGGGGGTGAGCGAGGTGTCGGATGGGCAGGCCGGGGTGGTGCCCGGCGGGCGGTCCGGGAGGAGCGAGGTGCCGCTCGGCGACGGGGCGGGGGCGAGCGAGGTGTCGCGTGGGCAGGCCGAGGTGCTGCCCGCCGGGTGGCCCGGGGGGAGCGGGGCGTTGCTCCGCGGTGGCCCTGGGGCGGTCGGCGAGTCGGGCGGGGCCAGTGGGCCGGGTGCGAGGGGCCGCGCTCTTCTCGGCGTCGGGGTTGCCCTGCCCGGGCCGCTCGATCACGCCCAGGGCGTACTGCACCGGGTCACCGGGTTTCCCGAGTGGGACGGGTTTCCGTTGCGGGACGCGCTGGCGCGGCGGCTCGGGGTGCCGGTCGCCGTCGACAAGGACACCAACGCCGCCGCGCTCGGGCTGGCGGTCGGGGGCGAGGGCGGGTCCTTCGCCTACCTCCATCTCGGTACGGGTCTCGGGGCCGGCCTGGTGATCGGCGGCGTGCTGCACCGGGGGACCCGGACCGGTGCCGGCGAGTTCGGGCACCAGGTCATCCAGCTGGACGGACCGCCGTGCGGCTGCGGCGACCGTGGCTGTATCGAGGCGCTGTGTCTCGGCGCGGTGGCTCGCGGCGACCTCGACGAGGCGGCCCGAGTACTCGGCGCCGGCGCCGCGAACCTCGTGGGGCTGCTGGACATCGACCGGGTCCTGCTGGGCGGCCGTACCGTCGCCGCGGAACCGGAACGGTTCGTACGAGGAGTCGCCACCGTTCTCACCGGACGCGCCCGGCGTGAGGGCGCCGAGCGGGCGGTGCCCGTACGGGTCGCCCCCGGAGGGGCGCGCGGAGTCGCCGAGGGCGCGGCCCAACTGCTCCTCGCGCCACTGTTCGGACGGCCCGAATAACGGGGTGGTTGTTTGTCCGAGGGCCGGTCGGGGCTTGTCGCTTCCCCACTCTCGGCTTCTCCCTCAGTGCCTTAAGGGCCTGGGGGACCCCCAGACCGGGGGACCCCCATCGCGGCGGGGCCGCAGATCGATGCGGTCCCGCGCCCTTGGAAGCCGCCGGCATCCGCCGATCGGGCGCATTCGCGAGCCCGTTCGGGGCGTAGCCCCACACCCCCCGGAGCGGTGCCGCCCACCGGCCCCACCACCCCGGCATGGTCATGTGTTCATGCGACTGTGTACCTACGTGACCACGACCGTCACCGTCACCGCGACCATGACCGCCGCCCTTCTCGCCTCACCGGGAGCCCTGGCCGCCACCGCCTCCGCCCATGCTCACGCGGCCACCTGCGCCACCACCCCCACCGACCGGGCCTTCCCCCTCACCACCCGCATCCATGGCGGGCCCGCCGCCTACGAAGCCGGTGGTGAGCACCGGACCTGGCGCCTCGACCTCACCAACAACACCGCTCGCACCTGCACGGACATCCACCCCGTCCTCGTACTCGTCGACGAACGCCGTGCCCTGACGACGGCTCAGCCGCGCCTGGAGTTCTACGACGAGCACCGCCCCCGCCCCTACCCCGTGCGGTTCGAGGCCACCGACGCCGACGAGACCATCGGGGTGTTCGACGGCGACGGGTTTCCCGGGTTCACCGTCGGGCCCGGGCGAACCGTTTCCGTGCGGGTGCGGCTCGCGATCGGCGCCGGAGCGGTGGCCAACGACGTCGTCGCCAACGCCGCAGTGGTCCAGCGGCACGCCGGCGACGGCGACTGGGTCGGCCAGTCCAACGACTACCGCTTCCGCGTCGTCGCCCCCGCCCTCGCCCTCGCTCCCACCTCCACCTCCACCTCCACCTCAGCGGACGCGTACCCGGCGTCGTCCGCCGGTCCCGTACCCGGCGTACCGGACGGACTGCCGCCGCACATCGGCGAGCTCGCCGGCACCGGTGGTCACGACACCGCGCTCCGCCTCGCGGGCATCGCCCTCGCCCTGATGCTCACCGGCGGCGGAATGATGCTGCTCGCCCGGCTCCGACCCGTAGGACGGACATAAACCGGCCATTCCCCCAAGATCCGGGCTGTGACAGGCTGGGCGCACGCGGCATCTCGTACGCGTGTACGGCAACGCAAAACGCAGTGCAGGAGCAGGAGACCGGACATGGCAGACCGCAAGCCCATCGACTCGTGGCTCACCGACATGGACGGTGTGCTCATCCACGAGGGCGTGCCGATCCCTGGCGCCGATGCCTTCATCAAGAAGCTGCGCGAGTCGGGCAAGCCCTTCCTGGTGCTCACCAACAACTCGATCTACACCCCGCGCGACCTGCACGCCCGCCTGCTCCGTATGGGCCTGGACGTGCCTGTCGACAACATCTGGACGTCGGCGCTCGCCACCGCCAAGTTCCTCGACGACCAGCGCCCCGGCGGGACGGCGTATGTCATCGGCGAGGCCGGCCTGACCACCGCTCTGCACGACGTCGGGTACATCCTCACCGACCACGAGCCCGACTATGTCGTCCTCGGTGAAACGCGCACGTACTCCTTCGAGGCCATGACCAAGGCCGTACGTCTGATCGAGGGCGGCGCCCGTTTCATCGCCACCAACCCGGACGAGACCGGCCCCTCCGCCGAGGGACCGCTGCCCGCGACCGGTGCCGTCGCCGCGCTGATCACCAAGGCGACCGGCCGGAAGCCGTACTTCGCGGGCAAGCCCAACCCCCTGATGATGCGGACCGGGCTGAACGCGATCGGCGCCCACTCCGAGACCAGCGCGATGATCGGCGACCGCATGGACACCGACGTCCTGGCCGGCATCGAGGCCGGGATGCAGACCTTCCTGGTGCTCACCGGCCTGACCGGGCCCGACCAGGTCGAGAACTTCCCGTACCGCCCGTCCAAGATCGTCAACTCCATCGCGGACCTCGTCGACCGCGTCTGAGCCCTCCGCGTCTGAGCCCTGCGTGCCTGAGTCCTCCCACGTCTGAGCCCGCGCATCAGAACCCTCAGCGTCAGGACCCTTCTCCCGCCTGAATCTCCGTACGCCTCCAAACCCCTCGCAACCCGTACGGAGCAGCCGTACCCGCTCCGGAGATGCGGACCGGGGTCGGGAGGAGGAGTCTCCAGGTGTCTGGAGGTTCACGATGGGTTCCATGCGTCTCACTTTCTGTGCCGGTGCCGCGGTCGCCGCCGCGCTCACCCCCGTACCCGTGGCGTTCGCCGCCGGCGGGGGCATCTCGGTGACCCCGTCGTCCCCGGCACCCGGCAGTGACCTGCGGCTGGTCGTGCGCGGCTGTACGGGGAGGACGGGGACCGCGAAGTCGGAGGCCTTCGTCGCCGATGTGCTGCTCGCGGCGCAGGGGGATGACGGGGCGCTCGTCGGCGGGTCCCGCGTCCGCTCCTCGCTCTCGCCGGGCACGTACGACGTCACGGTCGGCTGCGGCGGCCAGGAGGGCAAGGTCAGCGGTGTCATCGCCGTGGCCGCGAAGGGGACGGACAAGGAGGCGGACGAAGGGGCTGGAAAGCCGCCCTCCACCGCGCCCTCCCGTCCGGCCGCCTCACCTGTCGCCCCCGTGCCCGCCGGTGGTGGCGGCGCGGCGGAGCAACTGGCCGCCGACGAGGCCCGGGGCACCGGCCCCGGCACCGGGCAGGCGGTGGTCGGTCTCGTCCTCGCGGGTGTGGCGGCGATCGTCGTCGCGGTGCGCGGGCTCCGCCGGGGCCGTGGGACGGACTGAGCCGCCATGTCCGACGACGACCGCGAACGAACCCCCGGCACCGGACGCCTGACCATGGGCGTGGCCTGGGCGCTGCTGCTTCTCGGACTGTGGCTGTGGGGCCGCGAGATGACCGACGTACGCCACGGCATATCCGCGCCGACCACCGGCGACATCGCAGCGGTCGGCCGCCCGCCGGACCCCGAACTCCCGCCGGCGCACGAGCCGTTGAGCGGCGCTCTGCCGCAGCGCGTGGACATACCCGAACTGGGCGTGCAGGCCCCGGTGGTGGCCCGCGGCCTCGACCGGCGCGGCGCGATCGATCCGCCGCCCTTCGACCAGGCGGGCGTCGTGGGCTGGTACGGGTCCGGCATCCGGCCCGGCGCCGCCGGCGCCGCGCTCCTCGTCGGACACGTCGACACCGAGACCAGGCCCGCCGTGTTCTACAAGGTCAGCACCCTGCGGCCGGGCGCCACGATCCGCGTCACCCGTGCCGACGGCAAGGTCGCCGAGTTCACCGTCGACGACGTCCGGGTCCTGCCCCGCGACCGCTTCGACGCCCAACAGGCTTACGGCACACGGCAGTCGGGCCGCGCGGAACTCCGGCTCATCACCTGCGGCGGTACGTTCGACCGGGCCTCCCGCACCTACACGGCGAACGTGATCGTGTCGGCGTACCTGACGGGCGCGGCCGTCTGAGCCCGCTCCTCCGGTACGTCCCCACACGCGCAGCCCCAACCTGCCCGGTCGACGACCCGCTCCCCCCAGAGCCGTCGACCGGGCTGGTCCTCGACCGCGGGCACACGGGCTGCGGGAGTAACCCGGCGACCGGCGCGGGAGGTTCGGTGCCCGCCCATGATTGCGGACGGTGAACTGTTGGCCGGGGGCTGGGGCCGTCTGAGACGACTGTAGAACGGATGAGCGCCCAGGCCTAGAGGGAGGCTGACGCCAAGTCCCGGTCCAGTGGCTCTGTGTTATCCGCGCAGGTAGTAGATAGTTCTACGAGCTGCTCCGCCGCCCCGGTCCAGGCCCCGCTGTTCAGGGTTCCCGGCCCGCGTCTACCCCGCCCGAACACGCTGTAACAGGTAACCGACAAGCCGCTGGCGACCTCGTGGGTGTCCGGCCACCTATGTCAGGATTGAGGCTTACGACACTGAATCCAGGGGGGACCAGGACAGTGCATTCGAGGGGGAGTCCGATGTTCGGCAGTAAGGGGGCGACCTGGGGGCGGGCGTCCGTGGCGGTGCTGGGGGCGGCACTGCTGTTCACCGGTTGTTCCGGGTCCTCCGACAAGGGGGACGGCGACGAGCTGGGCAAGGAGACGGAAGCCCGGATCACCCAGCAGCCCAAGGGGACCAACCCGTTCTGGGTCAACCCGGACGGCAACGCGGCGGAACAGGTCGCCGCGTATGTCAAGGACGACAAGACCACCGACGCCGAGCAGATCCGGAAGATCGCCGAGCAGCCGACCGGCGAGTGGATCAGCCCGGAGAACCCGGAGGCGGAGGCCCGCGGCTTCACGGAGGCCGCGCAGAAGGCGGACCGTTCCGCGCTCCTCGTCCTCTACAACATCCCGCACCGCGACTGCGGCCAGTACTCCAGCGGAGGCGCAGCCGACGGCGACAGCTACCGCGCCTGGATCGACGGCGTCGCCAAGGGCATCGGCGACCGCGCGGCCACGGTGATCCTGGAACCGGACGCGATCCTCCACCTGGTGGACGGCTGCACCCAGGACGAGTTCCACGAGGAGCGGTACGACCTGCTGAGCGGCGCGATCGACACCCTGTCGGCGTTGAAGAACACGAAGGTGTACCTGGACGCCGGGAACGCGGGATGGACGCATCCCGACCAGATCTTCGAGCCGCTCAAGTGGGCGGGCATCGACAAGGCGGACGGGTTCTCCGTCAACGTGTCCAACTTCTACTCGACGGCCGAGTCCATTGCCTATGGCAAGGAGCTCTCGGCGAAGGTGGGGGGAAAGCACTTCGTGGTGGACACGTCCCGCAACGGGAACGGCCCCTACACCGGGGGCGAGGCTGCTGAGAACTGGTGCAACCCTCCCGGGAGGGCGCTCGGGGAGTCTCCGACCGTGAAGACGGCCGATCCGCTTGTCGACGCGTATCTGTGGGTCAAGCGGCCGGGGGAGTCCGACGGGGAGTGCAAGGGGGGGCCGAAGGCCGGGCAGTGGTGGGCCTCGTATGCGCTGAAGCTGGCGAAAGCTAGCAAGTGACTATGAGGGTGGGGGGGGGCTGTGCGTTGTCGGCTGCGGGTCGCACGTGGCTGGTCGCGCAGTTCCCCGCGCCCCTAAAGGACACAAGCCGGTCGGCGCCCTTCTTTCGAAGGGCGCCGACCGGCTTGTGCAGCCCGATCAAGGCACCTTGACCCACTGAGCCTTGCTCGGTGTGCCCTGGTCGTCTGTCACGAAGAGCATGTACCAGCCCGATTCCACCAGGTTCCGGTTCTTCGGGACCGTCACCGTGATGCTGTCCTTCGTCTTCTTCAGGTCGAGGGCGATGGAGCGCTGGTCGACGTCCGTGACGTGGGTCGAGGCGCTCGGGCGGATCAGACGGGCTGTCTTGATCGTGGCCGTGTGCTGGGACTTGAAGGTGCCCGACGCGCCACGTGCGATCGTCTGCGGACCCCCCGACAGGGAGGGCTGCGCGTCGCCGTACAGGTACGGCGGCGTGTAGATCTCGATGCGCTGCTCGAACTTGCCCGGCTTGGTGTCGGCCTTGTCCGCGTACAGGGAGTCCGAGCCGAAGAACATGACGCGGCCGTCGGGCAGCAGGATCGAGCCCGAGTGGTAGTTCCGCCCCACCAGCGGGTCGGCGACCCTCCTCAGCTTGCCGGTCTTCGCGTCGTACATACGGGCCTGGAGGATGTTGGAGGCGCCGCGGCCCCGGTAGTCCTCCGAACCGCCCGAGATCATGACCGTGTCGTCGGGCAGGATCGAGTACTGCGGATAGCGCGTGCCCTTCTCCAGGGACGGGCCGTCCGTGAACTTCGGGTTGGCATCCAGCAGGTCGATCAGGCGCGTCTTCCTGCTCGACAACTTCGACTCGCCGACCCCGCCCCCGCCGATCACCATGTACTTCTCGTCCTGCGCCGGCGGCAGCAGCACCGTGCCGGCGGTCTCCAGCAACTTCGGGTCGCTCAGACCCTTCAGCTTGGTGAACCTGTCGGTCGCCACGTCCCAGACGCCCGGGTCACGGCCGACGTCGTCGGGGCCGTAGCCCGCGTTCGCGCCGGAGTAGAACATCTCGCCGTTCTGCATCAGCGAGATCGCCGGGTACGTCGGGAACTGGCGCGTGTGGGTCGTGTACGTCCACTTCTTGGTCTTCGGGTCGTACACCTCGTTCTTGCCCGGCACCAGCTGGCCGATGTCGTCCAGGCCGGAGAGGCTGAGGATCTTGCCGTCCGACATGGTGGTGAGCGTGGGGTACCAGCGGGCCTCGTTCATCGGGTCGACCTTGATGTACTTCTCGGCGACCGGGTCGAACTCGTAGGCGTCCCGGATGCCCTGGAAGTCCTTCTTGTCCAGGGCGAGCTTCTCGGCGATGCCGTACGTGTTGCGGGAGTCGGTGCCCGAGAGGCCCTGCACGCGGTAGTTGTCCTGCGTACCGGTCTCGTACTTGGAGCCCTTCTTCTGCGCCTCGACATAGATCCGGCCGAGCCCCGGATCATTGCGCAGGAACGCGCCCGTCGACTTGTCGAAGACCTTCGTCGCACGCTCCACGACGACCGGGTCCTTCGACACGAACGTCTTGCCGGTCTCCTTGCCGGTGAACTTGGTGCCGGCGGGCAGGGTGATCGGCTTGTCCGGGTTCTCGTTGTGGACGACCATCAGGCCGCCCGCCTTGGTGACGTCACCCTTCAGCTTCTCGTACCGCTTCGTACCGCCCGCGATCAGCAGATTGCCGTTGGAGAGCTGCGTGTGGCCGGTGCAGAACAGATCGGCGGGCGTCGGGATCTTCTTGATCGTGCCCTTGACCGGGTCCCAGATACGGGTGTCGAACTTCTTCGCGTCGAAGTTGTCCGCGTTGTTGCCGGAGCCCGCGACGAGGAGGACCTTGCCGGTGTGCAGAAGGGCCGCGTGAATGGTGTTCTGCCGGTACTTCTCCGGGAAGTTCACCACCTGCCACTTGCCGTTCTCGGCCTTGTACTCCGGTCTGTTGATCTTGTAGTCGTGGTACTTCTCGGTACTGAAGCGGTACACCCACGGCCCGTTCATCCCCGCCAACGCGAGGACCACCGCCGTGCCGATCGCGAGTCGACGGGCGCGGCGGCGGCCTGCACGGTCTGTCATTCCTTACGTCCCCCAAGTCCACCAAGGGCGATCTGCATGGTCTGGTCGTTGCCCTCGCCCCCTACGCTGCCCCCGCCCGTCCCGCCGGATGCGGCCCACTGGGGCTTGTGCTGCGGCGCGTGGGTGGAGTGGGGGGCGTGCGATGTGTGCGGGGCGTGTGGCGCCTGCGGTGTCGGCTGGGCCGGTACGAAGGGCTGCGGCGTGGGCACGGCGTCCTGCGGTTCGGCCGGGCCGGCGGCGAGCTTCTTCTTCTCCTGGCGCAGCATGAGCCGCCAGACGACCATCGGTGTCGCGGTGATCGCCGTGGCGAACGTCGCCCAGATGACCATCGCGGGATGCACGTGCCCGAAGACGAAACCGGCCGCGATCGAACCGCCGAAGATCAGGATGAAGTACCAGTGGTAGCGGAACGTACCGAACCAGCGGTCCGGGCTCGCCGAGTCGCCCTTGGGTGTGACCACGAACTTGCTCTTGCGCCGCAGCGCCGAGTCGATCAGGGCCTTCGCGTAGAGCGGCGCGGACAGCGCCGACATGACCATGCCCGCCACACCGCCGGAGCCCTCCGGCTCGTGCGGGGAGACGTTGTGGCGCCTGTTCCAGATGTACAGGCCGATCTGCAGCGCCGAGGCGTTGCCGTACAGCATCAGCCACACGGTCGGGTCGATGTTCACACCCGAGGCGCCCAGGCCCAGGAACAGCGCGCAACTCAGCGCCGCCAGGATCCAGTTGAGGGCGGACATCGGGTAGAAGATGATCATCATCGTGTAGTTGAAGAGCTTGCTCGGCGGCAGCGAGTAGAAGCCCTTCCAGTACTGCTTGAGGATCGTCTCGTACGTCCCCCGCGACCAGCGCATCTGCTGGGTGAAGAAGTCCGTCCAGGCACTGGGACCCTCACCGACCGCGAGCACGTCCGGCGTGTAGACCGAACGCCACTTCTTCCCCGTCGCCGGGTTCTTGTGGCGGTGGATCTCGAAGCCGGTCGCCATGTCCTCGGTGATCGAGTCGTACAGCCCGCCGATCTGCTTCAGCGCGCTGATGCGTACGGCGTTGCTGGTCCCCACGAACATCGGCGAGCCGTAGGCGTTGCCGGCGCGCTGGATCAGCGCGTGGAAGAGGAACTGCTGCGATTCGGCGGCCTTGGTGACGAAGTTGTCGTAGTTCCCGTACACCTGCGGGCCGATGACGAAGCCGATGTTCGGGTCCCGGAAGAAGCCGAGCATCCGCTCCAGGTAGTTGGGCAGCGGCACGTGGTCGGTGTCGACGGAGGCGAAGAAGTCGTAGTCGTCGCCGTGCGCGTCGAGCCAGGCGTTGTAGTTGCCGTGCTTGGTCTTGGCACGGTGCGGGCCCGTGGGCTGGTTCCACTTCGCGATGCCCTTGCGGGAGAAGTGGTGCACACCCAGGCGGGCGCAGACCGCCTTCACGTCGGCGTCGTCGCCCTCGTCCAGCAGCCAGACATGCATGAGGCCGCGGTGCCGGATTCTCACTGCGGCTTCGAGCGTCTTCGTCACCATGTCCAGCGGTTCCTTGCCGGGCACGAAGGACGTGAGGAAGGCCACTCTCGTGCCGGTCTCGGGCACCACCGGGATCGGGTCGCGGGCGACGAGTGTGGCGTGCGCGTTCGACAGCACGTTCAGGCAGCGGAACAGCTCGATCAGACCGATCGAGACAAGCATCACGATGTCGAGCGCCGGCAGGAAGTCGAAGGCCGGGTAGTCACGTTCCGTCCAGTGCGCGGGCTGGAGCAGCCACACCAGCAGGACGATGGAGAGCAGCGGCGCCGCACCCAGCATCAGCGCGGCCCGTATGCGGTGCGGCTCCTGCGAGAGCAGCGACCGGTACTTGACCGTGTACGGCTTGGTCGGGTCGGGCTGTGTGAGGGGTCCGGCCAGCCGGCTGTAGTGCTCGTAGTCGTACTTCGGCAGGCTCTTCTTGATCCGGCGGAAACCGCCGGTCCGGTTCGACGGCAGCCTGAGCTGGGCCGTCTGTGATGAATCGGAGTTATGCCGGGCGCCCGTCGGCGTCGACGTCATGAGTCGTCCCCCCACACGCGGACAGCCGCGTGTTTGTCGGTTCTTATACGTCTGTTTGGCCCCCCTCGACCGTCACAGACGCATCACTAATGGACCTCTGCCCCCACGTCATCCATAATCCACACTCTATAGACATGGAAGAGTGCCCTTCCGGTTGCACTGATGCCCCCTCGGCATCGGTTCACGAACGGGGCCCCATCCCCGTGCCGACGCAACCGGTCCGCCCCCGATGACTGCGTATCCGCAGCATCTTGCCGCCCAGGGTTCTATGCCGCTCAGCATGATCGCAAGATGCGAAACATGGTGTTTACCGGTCATACGCACTCATTGTGACGGCTGTTGATCCTGATTGGTGCAATTGGGACCGCTTGTGCACGGATGGTTTCGGAGCGCTTACGCGGTGTATGCGAACAGGCCCCCCGCATCAGCGGAGGGCCTGCCGTGTGTCTGTGCGCCGCCAGGGACTCGAACCCCGGACCCGCTGATTAAGAGTCAGCTGCTCTAACCAACTGAGCTAGCGGCGCGCGGTGACGCGGACAACTCTACCCGACCCCGACGAGTGGTCCGGACCGCCGGGGTCCGAGCCCGGCCGAACGCCGGCTGTACATCATTCGGACCGTCAACATGCGACAGCGGGTGACAGTTGAGAAACTGCGAGGGTGCAGAAGCGTGCAAGTCATCGCCTGGGACGTGAGGGGAATCGTATGGCGACTCCGGTATTCGAGGAATTCGATCCCGCGAGCGACTGCGAATGCCCCGGATGTGTTCACCGGCGACGAGCCGCACCGTATTCCGGACCGGTGTCGGGAACAGGCCCGGGACCCGCCCGTACGGCAGTCCGCCGGACCCTCGTCGTCGCGGCGACGGCCTCGACGGTCCTCGGCGCCGGGCTCGCCCTGCCGGCCGCCGCCGCCCCGCAGGCCCCCCACCGGCCGGGCGTACCCGCAGGTGACGAGCCTGACACCCCGCAGGGCGGAAAGGCCCCGCTGCACGGCCCGTCCGGGAAGCCGGCGTTGGACAAGCTCCGGACGACCACCCGGGCGGAGATCATCAATCGGGCCCGGACCTGGGTCGCCGCCCGGGTGCCGTACAGCATGGTCACCTATTGGGGAGACGGTTACCGGCAGGACTGCTCCGGCTTCGTCTCCATGGCCTGGAACCTCGCCGGGAACGAATGGACGGGCAGCCTCGACAAGTACGGCGTGCGCATTCCCAAGGAGGATCTGCAACCCGGCGACATTCTCCTGTTCCACAATCCGACGGACCCGGAGAAGGGCTCACACGTCGTCATTTTCGGCGGCTGGACGGACTACACGCACACCTATTACATCGCCTACGAGGAGACCCGCCCGCACGCCCGCAGGCAGGCCACCCCGCTTTCCTACTGGAGCCACTCGGACCGCTATCAGGCCTACCGCTACAAGGGCCTCGCCGCGAACACGGGCGGCACCTCGGACCCGGGCGACACCGGTGGCACCGGCGGTACGGACGACCCGGAGGGCGCGCCGGGCTCGGCACCCGGCGCCTCCTCTGACACGGTGGCCCGGTTCCCGGGGCGGACGTACTTCGGTACCGGCGCCAGCAACAAGTACGTAACCCGGCTCGGCCGGATGCTCGTGGAGCGTGGCGGCGCCCGCTACTACACCTCGGGCCCCGGCCCGCGCTGGTCCGACGCGGACCGCAGGGCGACCCGGGCGTTCCAGCAGGCCCAGGGCTGGCAGGGCACGGCGGCGGACGGACTGCCGGGGCCGCGCACCTGGGCACTGCTGGTGACCGGGACGGGCAACGACATCGGGGCCGGGGGCAGTCCGGAAGGCCCGCCGACCGGGAACGCCCCGGGAGCGGCTCCGGGAACGGCTCCGGCAACCACCCCCGGAACGGTCCCCGGCGCGCCCGGTCCACCTTCCGCCGGAAAAGCGGTCCCCTCCTTCCCCGGACGGGGCCTGTTCCGGCCGGGCTCCAGCAGCCCGTACGTCACCCAGCTCGGAAAGCAGCTGGTGAAGAAGGGGTTCGGGCGGTACTACACGACCGGGCCCGACTCCCTCTGGAACGAGGCGGACCGCCGCGCGGTACAGGCCTTCCAGCGCGCCCAGGGCTGGCGGGGCGGCGCGGCCGACGGCTACCCGGGCCCGGAGACCTGGCGCCGCCTCTTCACCTCGTAACCCACGCACGCACGCCCGCACACATGAACGAACGCATGTGAGCGCACGCACGAAAACAGGCATGAACGCATCTGGCGCGGAGGCTGGAGGCACAAATGAGTACGACGACCGAACACACACCTGAGCCCGAGGGATCCCCGGACAGTGGCCCCCGGCCCGCCCGGCTCATCCAGAACGAGGCGACCACCGAGATCCCCGTCCACCTGTTGTTCCGCGACGAACCCGACCCGGTGTCGGTGCCGCTGCGGCCCGCCGTCGTGGGGCGCAGGCAGGGTACGGGCGAACAGCCGCGCATCCGCAGACCCGCACCGGCGACGCCGCGCCCGGCGGTTCCGACGGTCGATCCCGACCTGGTGGAGCGCCCGGCGCGGGTGCTGCCCGGCGCGGTGGGTGTGCTCGCCGGTGCCACCGGAGTGGCCGGGGGAGTGCTCACCTCCTGGTGGGCGGGCGCGCTGCCGCCCCTCGCGGTGGAGGCGCTGCGGCTGCCGACGGCGTACGCGGGCGCCGGTCTCGGTCCGGCCCAGTGGGCGGCGTACGCCGGGGCGGGCACTCTCGGGCTGTTCGGGTTCGGCGGGCTGGCCCGGGGGCGGACCGGGCGGGCCTGGGTGCTCGGCCTGTTCGGCCGCTACCGGGGGACCGTCCGGCGCACCGGCCTGTTGTGGGTCAACCCGCTTCTCCTGCGTGCCCGGGTCGACGTACGGCTGCGGCACTGGCGCGGTGAGCCGATGCCGGCTGCCGACGCGAACGGGGTCGCGCTGCGGGTCGTCGTCCTCGTGGTGTGGCGGGTGCGGGACACCGCGCGGGCCACGCTCGGCGTCGAGGACCACGAGGCCTACCTGCGCGAGTGCGTCGAGGCGGCGCTCGTCCGGGTGCCGGTGGAGATGCCGGGCGCGGGAAAGCGGGCGATGGAGGCGGCCGGGGAGGCGCTGACCCGGGCGGTCGCGGCGGACACGGCCCCGGTCGGCCTGGAGGTGTTCTCGGTACTGCCGGTCCGGGTCGAGTACGCCCCCGAGGTCGCCGCCGCGATGACCCGCCGCCGCATCGCCGCCCTGGACGCCCAGCACCGGGCGGCCACGCTCACCTCGGTCGTCGACTCGGTGGAGGACACGGTGACCCGGCTGACCCTGCGCGGCCTGGTCGAACTGGACGACTACGAACGCAAGGTTCTAGTGAAGGACCTGACGGTCGCGTTCTGCTCGGGACGGAGCGAGCCTGGGGCGTGAGGGTGGGGGAGTCGAGCCCGTGATTGGTCTGGACATGCCTATTACGTCGTAATAATCTGAGGCTTGGTCTAGACCTGCACGTCTCACTTGAACCTCCCCCACGTTCAGCAGGAGCGGCAGCATGCGCAAAAAGACCAGGTGGTACGCGTCCATAGTGGGCCTGGCCACCACCGGCGCCCTCGTCCTCACGACCGGAGGCGCCAGCGGCCACGGCTACACCGACCTTCCCGTCAGCAGGCAGAAGCTCTGTCAGAACGGCACCGTGACGGGCTGCGGCGACATCCAGTGGGAGCCGCAGAGCGTCGAGGGCCCCAAGGGTTTCCCCGCCGCCGGACCGGCCGACGGCCAGATCTGTTCGGCGAACCACGGCAACTTCGGCGCGCTCAACCAGCCGAGGACCCCGTCCGGCGGTACCTGGCCGGCGACCGCGGTGACGGGCGGTCAGAGTTACACCTTCCGCTGGCAGTTCACCGCCATGCACGCCACGACCGACTTCAAGTACTACGTGACGAAGTCCGGCTGGAACCAGAACCACGCCCTCGCCCGTTCGGACCTCAACCTCACCCCGTTCCTCACGGTCCCCTACAACGGCCAGCGCCCGCCGGCCACGCTCTCCCACGCCGGAACCCTGCCGTCCGGGCTCAGCGGTCGGCATGTGATCGTCGCGGTGTGGACGATCGCGGACACGGCCAACGCGTTCTACGCCTGCTCGGACGTCAGGTTCTGAGCATTCCTTGAGTAAATCCGCGACCCCCCACGGGTAGGTTCCCCGTACGCCCCCAGGACCAGGTGAGGCGGCGTACGGGGAGCCGTACCGAACGAAAGACCGGGGGAACCGCCATGGACTTCATGTTCTACGGGGTGCCGACGCTCATCATCGTGATGACCGTCCTGATGGCGGCGTTCGTGATCCGCCGGGTGCTGCGGATGCGCCGCGCCTGGAACAGCGGGCTGACCGCCGAGGCGCGCTGCATTCGGACCTACACGACCACCAGCGGAGGGTCCGGCGACTCCTCCGTGCACACGTCGCTGCATCACGTGTACGAGTTCGTCGCGCGCGACGGCCGCACCGTCCGCTTCGAGGAACCGCACGGCCCGGGCACGGTCATCGAGGGCGACTACGTGACCGTCTTCTACAGCGAGGGCGAGCGGATCAACGCCACGGCACACCGCCCGAGCCCGGTCCGCCATGGGCTGGCACTGGCGGGCATCCTTGGGTTCCTCGGGGTGATGGTGGTGTTCTGTATCGGGTTCATGGTGACGTACAGCCAGATCTTCGAACCGATTGGCGACATGTTTTTCGGTGACGACAGCGGCTACAGCAGCACCGACTCCGGCACGGTCGACGGGTTCCCCGAGGGCTGGGACGTGACCACGGAGTCGCCGTGACCCTCCACATCTGACGGCATGTCAACTATCGTGCGCGCCCATGGAGTTCACGGAACCCAACGGGCCGGGCGGGCGCACGGTCGCGGAACTCGTGGCGGCGCGGTGGGGCGACCACCGGCCGGGGCTGTGGTGCGAGGACCGGACGCTCACGCATCACGAGGTGGCAGCGGGCGCGGCGGCGAGGGCCGCGCTGTTGTCCGACCTGCTGCCGCCGGCCGCCGAGCCGCACGTGGGCGTCCTGCTCGACAACACCCCTGAATACCCGCTGTGGTTGAGCGCGGCGGCCCTCGCCGGCGCCGCCGTCGCGGGGATCAACCCCACCCGCCGGGGCCCCGAACTGGCCCGCGACATCCTGCACACCGAGTGCCCGGTCCTGATCACCGCGCGCACCCACCTCCCGCTGCTCGCCGACCTCGAACTCCCCGGCGTACGCCTCCTGTTGACCGACACACCGAAGTACGAGGACCTCCTGGCCCCGTACGCGGACGCCGAACCGGACGCCTCCCGCGCCACCCCCGCCGACCGCCTCCTCCTCTACTTCACCTCGGGCTCGACCGGTGCCCCCAAGGCCGCCATCTGCACCCAGGGCAGGCTCGCCGCCGCCGGGCGGACGCTGGCCGGAACCTTCGGGGTGCGCCCGGACGACGTGCACTACGTCTGCATGCCGATGTTCCACGGCAACGCGGTGATCGCGGACTGGGCCCCGGCCCTGGCGGCGGGCGCCGGGGTCGCGCTGCGCCGCCGCTTCTCGGCCTCCGGCTTCCTGACGGACGTACGCCGTTACAGGGCGACCTACTTCACGTACGTGGGCCGGGCCGTCCAGTACCTGCTGGCGACGCCCGCCCGGCCCGACGACCGGGACAACCCCCTGCGGCTGGGCTTCGGCACGGAGGCCGGGGCGGTGGACGCGGCGGCCTTCCAACGCCGGTTCGGGGTACGGCTGGTGGAGGGCTACGGGTCCTCGGAGGGCGGGGCGGCGGTGCGGTGGACGCCGGGCACCCCGGCCGGTGCCGTCGGCCGGGCGGCCCCGGACGACGACCTCGCGGTGGTCGACCCTGCGACCCGTGCCGAGTGCCCGCCGGCCATCCTGGACGCCTCGGGCCGGCTGCTCAACGGGACAGCGGCGATAGGGGAGTTGGTGAACCGGGGCCGGAACCCCTTCGAGGGCTACTGGCGCAACCCGGAGGCCGAGGCGGCCCGCCGCAGGGATGGCTGGTACTGGACGGGCGACCTCTTCTACCGGGATGCGGAGGGTTTCCTGTACTTCGCGGGCCGCGCCGACGACC
Organism: Streptomyces sp. SID12488; assembly: GCF_010548275.1. GTDB lineage: Bacteria > Actinomycetota > Actinomycetes > Streptomycetales > Streptomycetaceae > Streptomyces. Next base: position 666,528 of record NZ_JAAGLT010000001.1, on the reverse strand, counting down.
GGTTGCGCGTCGACAGCGAGAACCTGGCCGCCGCGACGATCGAGAACATCCTCGCCCGGTACGAGGGTGCCGCTGCCGTCGCCGTGTACGCGGTGCCGGACCCGGTGGCCGGCGACCAGGTGATGGCAACCCTGGCCGGCACCTTCGACCCCGCCGCCTTCTCCGCCTTCCTGGCCGCGCAGGCCGACCTGGGGACGAAGATGGCACCCCGGTTCGTACGGGTCGTACGGCGGATGCCGGTCACCGCGACGAACAAGATCCACCGGGCCGGACTCAGACGCGAGGGCTTCCGCTGCCCGGACCCGGTGTGGTGGCGCCCCCCGGACGAGCCGACGTACCGCAGGCTGACCGGCGACGACGTGGCGGGCCTGGTGGAGCGCTACCGGGAGCGGGGGCGCGAGGAGCTGCTGAGCAGATAGGGCGCCGGGCCAACGAGGGCCCGCGCTAGCACGGGGGCGATCATGAACACCGCGTCCATCGATTTGTCCGCCGTGCTGGGGGTTCCGAACGACGCGGATCTGGCCGCCATCCGCAAGGCATTCCGCACCCGTATGCGGCAGACCCACCCTGACGGCCGCCCGTCCGAGGACGCGGCGGCGGCCCACGAGGAGATGGTCCTGCTCAATCTGGCGTACGAAACGCTGAGGGACCCAGGCAACCGGGCTGCCTACGATCTCGACCGCGGCGCGGAACGTAACGCCAAGCGTGAGCAGTACCGCGAGCCGACTCCACCGCCAACTCCGTCGACGCGAGTCATCGTGCTCGATCCTGCGGCGGTGGATTTCGGGTCCGTCGCCATCGGCGAGACGCCGCGTGACCAGATCATCACGGTGAGGCTCAGCGACTACTCGACCATCCGTTACGCATGGGTACTGAAGCACTGCGGAGACTTCTGACAGGTGGTCGAGCCGCGGCCATGTCGCGACGTCTCGGCGGTGAGGCTGCGGCTTCGAGTCCGGGCTCTGTCGGCGCACGATGCGTCTGGCCTCCGCAGTGACCGGTTCCGGATCATGGTTGACGATCTCATAGTGCTGGTGCCGGTCCGTATCAACGTAGTGACAGCGCCTCCGCCACCTCTTCCGCGCCGCCACCGAAGCTGCGTGCGATCGTCCTGAACCACCGGTACATCAACCTGGGGTCGCTGTGGGCCGGCGCTGAGGCACAGGAACAGGTCGTAGAGGCCCGCTTCGACGACGGCTCGCCGATTGGCATCGCACGAGTTCTCGACACGACCGGTTCGTTCTGGCACGTGGTGTCTGAGCCCGTGGTGCGCGATAACACTCGCCTGATCATCCGCCTCCGAGGCGGGCCAGTGGCGTCCGATCATGCTCGTGGACGGCTCACCGAGCACGTACACATCCGGCTGGACGACTTCACCGAAACGGTCGGAGTGACCGCCTTCATCACAGCGCCGTCGGCGCCTCCGCCGAACCTCGCAAACTCGGGACGCGAGGTGACTGCGCTGACCTACGACACCGGCCAGGCGACGCGCGCACGCGTTGCGGGCCTACGCGACGTCAAGCTCAGTATCTCGGTGGGCGACGAGCCGGAGGAACTGGCGATCAACAAGGGGAAGCCCGCGTCCGATGGACGAGGGCTTCAGGTGTCGGCCGGGCGGACGGACGCACAGGCGGAATCAACGGTCAATGGTTTGGCTTGATGAGTACTCGGCCGGTTCAGCGAGTTCTCTGAGCATTGGCTATTTGATCCTGCACCTGCTGTTCCATCTGCATGAACGCCTGATGGAACAGCGTGCCTACGTCTTGGGATGCGATGAGATCGTCCTCGCTGGTCTCCTTGGCGGGTGCGTCTGTGTCTTCGTCTATGCGTGAACCGATAATTCGCAGGTACTCAGCCGCAACCAGAGCACGCGCATTTACTCTGGAACTCGTCGCTGCGGCTCGATTAGAGACATCAGCTTTGACGATGATTGCGATCGCGACCGCCAGTGTCCCCAGTAGGAACCCTGCGCTGGCAATGGCTGCAATCTTGACTGAATCGCTTGCGCCCACAAAGGCAGCCCAGGCAGTAGCGAAGGTTGTTGCCCCACCGGCCGCTGCCGCCGCTGTCCAGAGCTTGGTTACGCTGAGTGCGCCGGACGTCAGCACCTGCAAGCTTGGAGGTGTGCCACGCAGTGTAACCTTGTCTGTTTCTTTGCTCAGCAGGTGCAGGCGCCTCAAGAACTTCACCAGAGGAGAGGCGAAGCCTTCCCCTTGAACTCCGCTGAGAGGTTTATCAGTTGCTGTACTCACGGCAACCTCCAGTCATGATGAGTGGTTGACCAGAGTTCGTCATCACCGGAACTCGACATCACGGTGCTTGCTGCCTCAAACCACAGCCGAGAATCTGCTAACGGGTTCTCTCGCAACCGATTCGAGCATTAGTGAGACCTACCTCCAGCGTGCGCCTACTTGGTCTAGCTCGCACCTCGGTGCTGAGGAAAGAGGCATCACCGAACGGCGACTACCCGTGCAAGAGGTCTGTGGACCTTGGTATATGGATCGATCGGTGGTGCCTGCCGGGATCGATTCGACTCCGGGTCAGGCCACCGAACCCGCGATCAGTGGTTGTCTTCGTACTTCTCGATCACGTCACGCGGCACTCGGCCGCGGGCATTGACCACAATGCCCTGGCTCTTAGCCCATTCGCCCACCTTGATGGGATCCGGGCCGTCAGCCGGCTTGCTGCGACCACGGTGACGTGGCGCGCTGCCCGACTTGCGGCCGACCTTAAGGAAAGACGGTTACGGTGCGCTGGACCATAGAATTTTCCTCTTTCCAGTTGGGCTGCAAGGCAGTCTAATAGCTTGGGGAGTGAGCTTCACTGCCGACAGGGGATGCCTCTCCGTCACGGCTGACACGTTGCGCAAGCGGTGCATGCCGGAGGAGTCCTATTCGTTATGGACTGAACGGGTGTGGGCATCAGTTGCTTCAAATTAGTATCCTTCTCGACTGCTATGCACGCGCACTAGAGTTAGCAGAAGAATGGATCGGCTGACTCGGAATTAGTCAGTTCCACCTCGGTAGCGTGCTATGACAGACACTTCAAGCTGGACTGCACCACAGACCAGGCAGTGGGGTACGTCTACCTCTGGCGGTGTGTTGCTGGCATGTGGAGCGACTACCCAAACGATGCTCGATTGGCAGTGAGCTTCGCTTCGGTCAGACCTAGCGTCTAGGCTGCGCCTGTGGTTCAGCAGCTAGAGATGGTCTACGAGTCAGCCCCCGCAGCGGATGAGCCGGCGGAGGGAGACGGGCAAGTGCAGCTGATGCACGGCGATGCCTACGACCTGATGGAGAAGCTGGAGCCAGAGTCCATCGATCTGTTGATCACCTCTCCGCCCTACTGGGGCTTGCGGTCGTACGGGCAAGAGCACAACGAGGACATCCTCAAGGAGTGGCTAGCCGAGGACGAGTCGCGGGATCAGATGGATGTGCCGCCCTACGAGTGGTACCGCGCCCACGGTGGCGTGCTTGGGCTGGAGCCCTTGCCCGAGTGGTACATCGCTCACCTCGTCGAGATCTTGCAGCGTGGCGCGGCTGCTCTCAAGGCTGAGGGCAGCATGTGGATCAATATCGGTGACACCTACTTCGCCCGCTGGTCCAGCATCCGTCATGACGGTCGGCAGGGTCTGGGCGACAACCCGCGATCCAGGCGCCGCACTCCCATGGGTGGCTATCGCCAGGAGAAGCAGCTGCTGTTGGTCCCTACCCGCTTCGCCATCGCCATGCAAGACAAGCGGTGGATCGTGCGCAACGACCTCATCTGGCACAAGCCGAACGTGCCGCCACGTCCCGAGAAGGACCGACTGCGACTGGGCCACGAGCACTTTTTCCACTTCGTGAAGCGCGCCAAGGAAGGCCGCCCGAAGTACTACTACGACATGAGCAAGGTCGAGCCAGGCGCTCTGGACGTAGTGAAGACGATGGCTCGATCTGGCTCGGACGGTCACTCGGCGACCTTCCCGGAAGATCTGATCACGCCTCGCATCCTCAGTTCGTGCCCGCCCGGCGGCACCGTGCTTGATCCGTTCTGTGGCACGGGGCGGTCGCTGTCTGTGGCGGCGGCGCACGATCGGCTCGGCATCGGCTTCGAGCTGAACGAGCCGTTCCATCAAGCGGCGACGGCCAACGTGGCCAAGGTCGTGAAGGCAAGACAACCAGCCAAACCCACGACGAAGAGCAAGAGGAAGACGGAGGAGTAGTTGTCCGGGGGGACTAGCCCAAAGCAGAAGAAAGAGCCCAACAACTTCATCGCGGAGTGGTTCGGCCACCGGGTCTATCCGGTGGTCGCTCAGACAGCGGCGAGTCTCGACGATCAAGAGCATCAGCGCTGCCCGTTCTTGACGAACGCGACGAACAAGCACACTCCGTGCGTAAAGCGGAAGAACTCCAAGGGTGTCTGCGCCATCAGCAGCACGAGCAATGGCGAGCACCAGGATTGGCTGGTCTGCCCGTTCCGGGCCCTCGACGTCCCGATGCTTGATAACGCGGCCCACCGTCTGTTCGGCTTCGCCGAAGGCACGGACGTGTCGGTTTTAGCCGCCACGGTCCTCGCGCAGAAGGACGTTGCTGAGGAAGTCCGGCAGCGTGTTGCTGCCGGCCTGCCGACCATCGTGTACTTCCAGAACAAGCTCGGTGGCGAGATACGGATCCAATCGACAGAACGCTCGCCAGAGCTGTCGTTCGACGCCACCATGATCGAGCTGGTGCCCGACGAGCAGGGCAACCTGAGCGTCGGCCGGTACGGCATCTTCGAGATTCAGACCATGGACTTCCACGGCACATATGCCAAGGCTGTGGCCAACCTGAACAGCGCCCTGCACATGCATCGGGACGGGTTCGGCGAGGCGGTCGGCCAACAGCAATGGTGGCTGGCCGAAAAGGTCGAGGGGCCGAACATCGCCAACGTGTTCAAGCGCACCTTCTACCAGATGATGTTCAAGTTCCAGCTTGGTGCCCACGACACCTCGGCTGGCTGCATCTTCGCCATCCCGCGGTCGGTCTGGGACAGCTGGCAGCGCCACCTCGGCAAGCCGGAGCTGACCGATTATGAGGACGGCACCTGGCGCTTGGTAAAGCCCGACCACGAGCCGGTTAAGAACCCGCCGGCCTGGATCTATGTCTTCGACACCGACCTGTCCGAGACAGAGACCCCTAACCGTCTGGGTCTCTGGCGAGTCATTGGCACCGACGCCGCCACCCTGAGCCACTACGCCCTGGACCTTGCTCCCGAGGCAGCTCTGGCGGCCGGCGGGGCCATAGATGGACTACAGCTCTCGATGAAGACCCGACTGGGGAAGTTCCTGCCGGAATTGAAGCCGCCGCAACCACCGCGGAAGAAGGCGGCGAAGAAGGCCGTAGCCAAGACGCCCAAGCCCGAACCAGAGACCCTGCTATGACGGTCAGTTGATGCTCAAGATGGGTTGCTAGAACACGCGCAGGCACCCTGCGGAGTGATGAGGCGCGCTAGAATTTTCGCACGATTGCCAGGGAGATGGCACGGTGTGGCTGGATGAGTGGATGGGTGGCAAGCGCAAGCTGGCGGCCAACACTCGCCGTTCGTATGAGGGTTTCATCCGGCGCTACCTCAAGCCCCAGCTCGGTGACATCCCCCTGGAAAAGCTCCGGCCGGCCCAGATTCGGACCGCGTACGACGCCATCGTGGTCAGTGCCGCTACCACTCCACGGCCGACCGGTCTGGCAACGGTCCAACGCATCCACGCCGCTGCGTGCAGCGCTCAACGATCACGGCCGACACCTACACATCGGTGCTGCCGGAGATCGCCTGCCAGGCCGCGGAAACCGCCGCCGCGCTCGTTCCGCAACCACCCGCCGTGCAGCCGGACTACGGTGGCGGTAGCCCGTCGCTAGCATCCGGCCCTGAAAACGACCAAAGGCACCCTTCCGGAGAGAAGAATGCCTTTGGTCGCAGACTGTGCGCCGCCAGGGACTCGAACCCCGGACCCGCTGATTAAGAGTCAGCTGCTCTAACCAACTGAGCTAGCGGCGCATGACTCTCGCCGACCGCTCTCGCGGCTGGCGACAAGAAAAATACTACCTGGTCCGGGAGGGTGCTCCGGACCAGGCAGCCGTGCCTCGATCGAGGGCTAGATGGCCAGCGACAGCAGCAGCGGCCCCGCACTCCGGTTCAGTCGCTCGGCCGCCTGGCGCAGGCGGTGGGCGTGCCGGAGCGGGAGGGAGAGGGCGAGGCAGCCGACCGTGGAGCCGGCCGTGATCGGGACCGCCGCGCAGACCGTGCCGACCGCGTACTCCTGGAGGTCCAGGACCGGCGCCGTGGGCGGCTGGGTCTCCAGGTGGGAGAGCAGGAGCCGCTCGTTGGTGATCGTGTGGGAGGTGAGGCGGGCCAGCTTATGGCGGGCGAGATGGTCACGGCGGCTGTTGTGGTCGAGCTGGCCCAGCAGGCTCTTGCCGATCGCGCTGGCGTGCGCGGCCGAGCGGAAGTCGACCCACTCGTTGACCGCGGGCGTGTCCGCGCTGTCCGCGCACTGGGTGACATGGATCTCGCCGTCGACGTACCGGCTCATGTAGACGGCCGCGCCCACCGAGTCGCGCAGCCGGTCGAGGGTGTGCTGGAGCTGGGCGCGCAGGGCCTGGTCATGGCCGTGCGCGGCGCCGAGGCGGCTGAGGGCGGTGCCGGTGACGTACGAACCGTCGGCGGCCTGTTCGACGTACCCCTCGCGGCGCAGCATCCGCAGGAGGGGGGTGAGCAGGTCCGTGCCGAGGTGGGTCTGGCGTGCGATTTCGGCGTCGGTGACACCGGCGGAGTGCCGTGCCACTGTCTCCAGGACGCGCAGCGCGTCCTGGGTGGAGTGGTGCGGCGCGGTCGGCTCGTGCTTGAGAGCCACGGTGTTCCCCCTGGCTTGCTTTTAGCCGTGATCCGGACAGCCAATCCCCTCCACGATAGCCGCCAAGGGGTCTGCGTGGAGGGGGCGTTGACGAGATTGTCGGCCGGGCTCCGGCCTCTCAGCAGGGGCATTGGTCATCTGGCATATGCCTATGACATGTAGAAGTTACCGTGATGCCCTCTCCGGCGCGGTCAGAGCACCGCGCTGAGGAATTCGCGCGTTCTGTCCCGCTCCGGATCGCCGAAGATCTGCTCCGGTGGGCCGGACTCGATCACATGGCCAGAATCGAACATCAGCACTTGGTCGGAGATGTCCCGGGCGAACCCCATCTCGTGGGTCACGCAGAGCATCGTGATGTCGGTGCTGCGGGCGATGTCCCGCAGCACGTCGAGGACGCCCGCGACCAGCTCGGGGTCGAGCGCCGAGGTCACCTCGTCGAGTAGCAGCACCTGCGGGCGCATGGCCAGCGCCCGCGCGATCGCCACCCGCTGCTGCTGCCCGCCCGACAGCCGGGACGGATGCTCGTCGGCCTTGTCCGCGAGGCCCACCAGCTCCAACAGCTCACGCCCGCGCGCCTCCGCCTCGTCCTTCGGCAGGCCGAGGACGGTGACGGGCGCCTCGGTGATGTTGCGCAGCACGCTCATGTTCGGGAAGAGGTTGAAGTGCTGGAACACCATCCCGATCTTCTTCCGCACCTCGCGGATCTGCTTCTCCGGGGCTGGGAACAGTGCCTCCCCGTCGACGGTGATCGTGCCCTCGTCGGGCTTGGCCAGAGTCATCAGCAGCCGCAGGATCGTCGTCTTGCCGGACCCGGACGGACCGATGAGCGTGACGTGCCGCCCCGCCTCGACGGAGAGGCTCAGCCGGTCGAGAACGGTCTGCTCACCGAACCGTTTGGTGACCTGGTCCAGCCGGACCAGTTCCGTAGGGGTGCCGGCAACAGGGCTTTTGGCGGTATCAACTTGCAAGGCGTCGCTCCAGAGCTCGTACGAGGAGGGAGGCGGGAAAGGAGATGAGGACGAAGGCGACACCGATCACGGTCAGCGGCTCGGTGAACTGGAAGTGCTCCTGGGAGAAGAGCCGCGCCTCACCGAGCATGTCCAGCACGGTGATCGTCATCAGCAGCGGTGTGTCCTTGAGCATCGCGATCACGTAGTTGCCGAGCGCTGGCACGACCCGGCGCAACGCCTGCGGCAGGATCACCGCCGTCCAGGTGCGCCGCACGGGCAGGCTGAGCGCCGTGGCCGCCTCCCACTGGCCCGGCGGCACTGCCTCGATGCCGGCGCGGTAGACCTGCATCGTGTACGTCGAGTAGTGCAGCCCGATCGCGACGACACCGGTGGTCAGCGCAGAGGCGCCGATACCCCACTCGGGGAGCACGTAGAAGAGGAAGAACAGCTGCACGAGCAGCGGGGTGTCCCGCACGAACTCCGTGACCACTCCGACCGGCCAGCGCACCCAGCGCGTCGGCGTCCGCATCAGCAGCGCCCAGACCAGCCCGAGCGTGAACGAGATCAGCGACCCGAGGCCCAGCGCCTGGAGGGTGACGAGCAGCCCGTCCCACAGGTGCGGCAGGAAATCGCGTACGGCGCCCCAGTCCCACGTCATGCGACACCACCACCCGTCGGCTGCCCGGCCAGTTGCTCCTTCAGCCGCTTCTCCAGCCCGCGCATGAGCCGGGTGAGGAGGAAGGCGATCAGGAAGTAGATGACCAGGATGTACGAGTAGATCTCCGCGCTCTGCTGCAGCGCGAGGCGCACCAGATTGCCGCTGAAGGCCAGGTCACCCATGCCCATGACGGAGACCAGCGCGGTGCCCTTGAGCAGCTCGATCAACAGGTTGCCGAAGGAGGGGATCATCTCCGGCACCGCCTGCGGCAGCAGGACCAGCCGCATCCGCTGCCAGGGCGTGAACCCGAGCGCGACCCCGCCCTCGCGCTGCGCCGGGTCGACGGCGTTCAGCGCGCCGCGCACGATCTCCGTGCCGTACGCCCCGTAGGTCAGCCCGAGCGCGAGTGTGCCCGCCCACATCGGCACCAGCTGCCAGCCGAAGGCGGGTGGCAGCACGAAGTACACCCAGAAGATCATCACGAGTGCCGAGGTCCCGCGGAACACCTCGGTGTAGCAGCCCGCGAGGAAGCGCACCGACCGCAGCCGGTGGGTCCGCGCCATCCCGATCGTGAAGGCGACCACTGCGCCCAACAGTGCGCTGAACAGAAGGAGTTGGACGGTGACCCAGACTCCCCTGAGGACGATTTCCCAGAGTCCCGAGGTCATCCGCCGCACAGCTCCTTCGCGGTCAGATCGGTCATCTCGGCCCGGGTGAAGCCGAACGGCCGCAGGATGCGGAACACCTCGCCGCTCTTCTTCATCCTGTGCAACTCCACGTTGAAGGCGTCCCGGAGCCTTGTCTCGGTCAGCCGGAACGCGAAGGCGCCCCCGTCGACATGCGGCTTGCCGTCGACGAGCGGGGCGAAGGCCTTGGTGGCCTCCGCCTTGCCGGACTTCTCCACCACCAGACGCGCGGTGACCGCCGTACCGGCGAAGGCGTCGACGCGTCCGGCCTCGACGGCGTTCAGTCCGGCCACCTGGTCGGGCACGATCAGCAGGTCGCTCTCCTGGTAGCCGGCCTCGACCGCGTACTGGATCTCGGCATATCCGGTACCGGTCGCCAGACTGGCCTTCTTCTCGACAACATCCCGGTAATTGTGAAGATCCTTGGGATTTCCCTTGCGAACAATGAAGGAATCGAGCATCTGGTAGTCGGGATCGGCGAAGATCACCTGTTCGCAGCGTTCTGGATTTACGTACATCCCGGCGGCCACGACATCGAACTGCTGGGAATTCAGCCCGGGAATGAGTGATCCGAACTCGGTGGGCACGGGCTGGACCCGGTCCACCCCCAGCCGCCTGAAGATGACCCTCGCCAATTCGGGCGCCTCGCCCGTCAGTTCGCCGTCCTTGTCGATGAATCCCTGCGGGATCTCACCGGCGATACCGAGTCGTACGACGCCCTGCGCCCGAAGCCGGTCGAGCAGGTCACCGCCTTCGACGCCGGAGGCGGCGGACACCCGGCTGCACCCGGTGCCGAGGGAACCGACCGTACCGAGCGTGCCGAGCGCCGCCACCCCCGCGAACAGCGACCGGCGTCTGATACCTGATGGTGCGAGTGGTGACGCGATTGATGAAGTGGTTGACGGAGCGATTGATGGAGCGATTGATGGAGCCATGGGCGCGCAGCTACCCGAGAGCACACGGGTTATGCGCCAGGGAATGTGAGGAATGCTTTCCGAGGGATTCTCGGAGCGGCGAGGCAAGGTGGTTGTTATCCCGGCGGGAACATGCCGGGTCAGTGCCCAGGTACGTACCCGCGCTGTTTGTCGACGACGTTCGTGAGTGTATTTCCCGTCTCCCACCGCTCGTACAACTCGATGAACTGCGCGCCCAGTTCATCGCGCCAGCCCACCGTGTCGCCGCTCATGTGCGGGGAGACGATCAGCCCGGGCACCTCCCACAGAGGGCTGTCGGAGGTGAGCGGCTCGTGCTCGAACACGTCGAGGGCGGCGCCCGCGATCCACCGCTTCGACAGCGCCTCGGCGAGCGCGGCCTCGTCGACGAGCTGTCCCCGGCCGACGTTGACGAAACGCGCCGAGGGCTGCATGACGCCGAAGCGACGGGTGTCGAACATGTGGTGCGTGTCGGCGGTGAGGGGTGCGGCGGCGATCACCCAATCGGCGCGCGCCATCAGCCGGTTGAGGTCGTCGGGCCCGTGGATGCCGGTACGCGGAGTACGCCCGACGATCGCCGTCGTCACGCCAAGTGCCTTGAGATACTTCGCGATTGCCCGTCCGATGGGGCCCGACCCGACGACACAGGCCTTTGTCCCGGCGACCCGCTGCGACTCCCGGTGCCGCCATTCGCGCCGCGCCTGGAGGTGCAGGGTCCTCGGCAGGTCCTTGGCCATCGCGAGGACCAGGGCGGCGACGTACTCGGCGATGGGCTGGTCGAAAATGCCCCGCGCGTTGGTCACCACGGTGTCGGACGCGGCGAGTTCGGGACACAGCAGATGGTCCACTCCGGCGCTCGCGGTGTGCACCCAGCGCGGCCGAGCCCCCTCACCCGGCCAGGCGGCGCGCACGGCGTGCGAGGCGAAGTCCCAGACGAGCAGCACGTCGGCGTGCGGGAGTTGCCCGGCGAGGGTGGTCTCGTCGGCGTGCACGATCCGGACCCGCCCGGTGAGCCGGCCGAGGCGGGGCGGTGGATCGGCGTCCAGGACGAGAAGCGTGGGGAGCGCGGGCATCGGGAGCCGTTTCCGATCGAGGAGGCTGGCTGACCGGGTTCACAGGTGTCCGGGCGTCCAGGCGTCTGACATGCGCGGATTGACCACGCTTGCACCCGGACCCACCTTCGTCAACACGGTCGTGTGCACGGTCCGTTGCCGGGTCGGAACCGCGTATCCCGATGATCTAGGCCAACCGGATCATGAGGTGGGCAGGGCTGCGCTGACTGGGTACCCGAGCCCTGGGGCCACCCGGCTCCAGGTACTGCCGGAAGGCAGCGGAAGCAGGAACAGGAAGGTTGGACATGACGGCACTCGGATTCCTCTACCCGGGCCACTCCGCCGAGGACGACTATCACCGCATCGAGCAGCTTCTCGGCAGCGACATCCGGCTGGATCTGGTCCACACGGAAATCGGCGAGGCCCTGGAGACGGGCTCGGCGGACCGCCTCGCGGCGGGCGCGGCGGAGCTGCTGCTCAGCGGCCCGGAGGCGGTGGTCTGGGCGTCTACCAGCGGCAGCTTCCTGTACGGATGGGAGGGCGCCCACGAGCAGATACGCGCCCTTGCCCGGGCCGCGGGCACACCGGCGTCGTCGACGTCGTTCGCCTTCGTGCACGCGGTGCGGGAGCTCGGGGTACGGAAGGTGGCGATCGGGGCGCCGTACCCGGCGGACGTGGCGGAACTGTTCGCGGAGTTCCTGAGGGCCGCGGGGATCGAGGTCACGGCGGTCCACGGTGTCGGGATCCACGCGGAGGCGGGGGAGTGGGGAGAGGAGGAGCTGCTGTCGCTGGCCCAGGAGGCCGACCATGCTGACGCGGAGGCGCTGCTCCTCCCGGACACGGCACTGCACACGGCGTCCCACATCGAGACCCTGGAGAAACACCTCACGAAGCCGGTCCTCACGGCGAACCAGGTCTCGGTATGGGAAGCCCTGAGGCTGACGACCCGCAAAGTGAACGCCCCGTCCCTGGGCACGCTTTTCACAAAGGAGCCGCTGATACAGGCCTGACGCGCCGGGATAATTCAGCCCGTCCGGGGGTCCCCCTCTGGGGGAGTTTGAGGACAAGGCCCGTTCAGGGCCGTAGGGGGGTCTGGGGGTGCAGCCCCCAGGTACAGGATGGGACGGGTAAGGGCGGCGGGGGCGAGAAACACCCCGGGAATAAACGGAGTCAGCCTCCTGTTCCAGTCCGGAGGACAGCGCACGGCACCGAAACAGCAGCAGGAGGCATCCACCGTGACGGCAGACGCGACGCCAGACGCGACGGCAGACGCGACGGCAGACGAGATCCGAGGCACGACGCAGGGCACCGCCCCCGTCCCCCTCTCCGTCCTCGACCTGGTCACCGTAGGCTCCGGCCACACCGCCACCGACGCCCTGCGAACCAGCGTCGCCCTCTCCCGCCTCACCGAATCCCGCGGCTTCCACCGCTACTGGGTGGCCGAACACCACTCCATGCCCGGCGTGGCCTCCTCCTCACCCGCCGTGATCCTCGCCCACCTCGCCGCCCACACCCACCGCATCCGCCTGGGCTCCGGCGGAGTCATGCTCCCCAACCACGCCCCCCTGGTCATCGCGGAACAGTTCGGCACCCTCGAAGCCATGGCGCCGGGCCGCATCGACCTGGGCCTCGGCCGGGCCCCGGGCACGGACGGCGCCACCGCGGCGGCCCTCCGCCGCACGGAGCGGCTCAACGAAGGCGCCGACGACTTCCCCCAGCAACTCGCGGAGCTGACCCGCTTCCTGGATGACGACTTCCCCGACGGCCACCCCTACCGCCGCATCCACGCCATCCCCGGCCCGATCCAGTCGACGTCCCCGGGCGGAGTCCAGTCCGCCCACCGCCCGCCCGTCTGGCTGCTCGGCTCCTCCGGCTTCAGCGCCCGCCTGGCCGGCGTCCTGGGCCTCCCCTTCGCCTTCGCGCACCACTTCTCCGCGCAGAACACCGTCCCGGCCCTGGACCTCTACCGCGAGTCCTTCCAGCCCTCGGGCGTCCTCGACGCCCCCTACGCCGTCATCGGCGTGTCCGCCCTCGCCACCGACGACGAGAACGAGGCCCGCCGCCAGGTCCTGGCGATGGGCCTCAACATGGCCCGCCTGCGCTCCGGCCGCCCCGGCCTGTTCCCGGCTCCGGAGGAAGCGGAGGCGTACGAATTCAGCCCGATGGAAAGGGAGTTCATCAGCTCCTGGATGACGAACATCGTCCACGGCACGGCGGACGAGGTCCGCACAGGCCTGGACGACCTGCAAAAGCGCACGGTAGCCGACGAGTTGATGCTCGTCTCCCACGCCCACCGGGGCGATCTGCGCCTACGCTCGTACGAACTCATCGCGGACGCCTACGGATTGCCCACGAACCCGAACCCGAACCCGGCAACGGTCTGACGAAGCGGCAGACAACGACGGATCACCCCTGCCGACACGAACTCCCTCCCATCAGCAGGGAGATCCGATCCGCCCCCACCGGCCGTGAGTAGAGCCACCCCTGCCCCGTGTCGCACCCGATACGGCGCAGGCGTTCGGCCTGGGCCGCCGTCTCCACGCACTCCGCGGTGACCGTCAGCCCCAGCCGGTGGGCGAGTTGGATCATAGCCTCGACGACGATCTCATCGGCCGGGTTCGGCGCGACGCCCTCGCCCTCGTACTGGAACCCCCGCACGAAAGAACCGTCCAGTTTCAGTACTGACACCGGCAGCCGGCTGAGGTAGGCCAGGTTCGAGTACCCCGTGCCGAAGTCGTCGATCGCGATGCCTACGCCCATGTCGCTGAGTGCCTGGAGTGCCTGGAGGGGTCGGCCGGCGGAGCCCATGACCGCCGACTCCGTCAGCTCCAGCTGCAGCAACTCCGCCGGTAGGCCGGTCTCCGCGAGGATCTCCGCCACGTCCGCCACCAGGTCCGAGTCCCAGACCTGACGTACGGCGACGTTCACGCTCACGAAGATCGGCGGCTTGTCCGGACGTTCGAGCTGCCAGCGGCGGGCCTGGCGGCAGGCCGTGGCGAGGACCCAGCGCCCCAGCTGCACGATCGAACCGTCCTCCTCGGCCAGTCCGATGAACCGGTTCGGCGTCAACGTGCCGAACTGGGGGTGGTGCCAGCGCACCAACGCCTCCACACCGTGCACCCGGCCGTCCGCCATGCCCACCAACGGCTGGTAGTCCAGGGTGAATTCACCCCGCTCGATGGCCGGCCGGAGAGTGGAGGACAGAGCCTGGCGGGTCATGCGGTGAGCGTTGCGCTCGGGATCGAAGAGCGTCCACCGGGACTTCCCGTCGGCCTTGGCCCAGTACAGCGTTGTGTCCGCGGCCTGCATCAGACCCGTGGGAGTCGTGCCCGCCGCGTGCCGTTCGACGACCCCGATGGACGCGGAGACGGACATCCGCTGACCGGCGAGGTCGAAGGGGAGCTGGAGGGCCTTGAGCACCGACTCGGCCAGGTCGGCCAGTTGGTCGGTGCCTGTCGAGTCCTCGATCAGCAGCGCGAACTCGTCGCCGCCCAGTCTCGCCACCAGCGGGGCGACGGCGCCCGGGTTCCGCCGGGCCAGCCCCGCCTCCTCCGCGCACCGCGTGAGGCGTTCGGCCACGGCGGCGAGCAGCCGGTCACCGACGCGATGACCGAGGGTGTCGTTGATGGCCTTGAAACCGTCGAGGTCCAGGTAGCACAGCCCGATCCGGCCCGTCCCGCTCTGCTCGTACGACTCCGCCTCCAGCGCCGCCGAGACCCGCTCGAAGAACAGCGTGCGGTTGGGCAGCCGGGTCACCGGATCGTGCATCTGCAAGTGCCGCAGCCGCGCCTGGAGTTCACGGCGTGCGCTGATGTCGGCCACGGACAGCAGAACGCCCCGGCCTCCGTACCCCTGAACTCCTTCCGAAGCCCGAGACCCTTCCGAACCCGAACCCTCCGCCGCCTCCGCCGCAGTCTCGGCCGGCAGCGGTGTGACCGTGACCTGGGCCCACAGGGAGTGCCCGTCCGGGTGCTTGAGGCGGCGTGTGCAGCGCAGCCGTGCCTGCCGGCCGCGCAGCACCTCGCGGTACGCGTGCCACGCCCGGGTGTCGGAGGCCAGGTCCACCAGATCGGCGGCGACCTTCCCGACCAGCACTTCCGGGTCGATGCCAAGCAGTGCGCCCAGGGACTCGTTGGCCGTGACGACCAGGCCCTCGCGGTCCACCACGGCCATTGCCAGCGGCGCCGCCGCGAACGCACCGCGCAGCAGAGCCGTACCGGCAGCCACATGGGAAGACGCCATGGACGCCATTGACGTGACGGACGCGACGGACGCCACGGATGGCATGGACGGCATGGACGACGTAGAAGAAGTAGAAGACGTGCCGGAGTTACTCTCTGTGTCGGCCGGCCGGATGAGATCTACCGAGGGCGCCGGCCCTTCGGACGTTCCGCTCACCGCTCGCTCCCGCAGTGCACTCGGTCTTGATGTGGATCCCGTCGGGCGGCCGACCGGGCGGCAAACCGCCGCCCCGGCCTTGTCCGTGCAGGAAAGTGTCAGGGAAGTGCCAGGAAAGTGTGCCGATCATAGAGGCTGGTCCCAGGCCCTTCCAGCCACTGTCCAGTGTCCATGAACGACCGGCGGTTTTGACAGATCGTTTCTGCCCGCGCCTGGACGGGTTCCTTCGCCCTCGATCGCTTGTGACGTTCCGTGAGTGTTTCGGGGTGTCGCTCCACGAAGGGTGAGCCCTCGCATGCTTGGCCGTTTACCCGGCCGCCTCCGATCGTCCCTGGTCACCCGCCTGATTGCCTCTCAATCACCCTTCTGGTGCAGACAAACAGGGCATACAAACGCAAGATCACACAGGCTGGGTTGCGGTGTCCCCCAACCGCATCGGAGGTCTGCGTGCCGCGTCAGCTCCCCCTCAAAGGGCTCACCCGTGATGCCCTGGCGGGATTCAAGGGGCTCGCGTGCGCCGGAGCGCGCCCCCATCTGCGCAGCACGGCTGCCGTTCTCACGACCATGACGGCCCTGGCCGCCACCTCCCTCATCGCGGGCCCCTCGGTCGCCGAACCCTTTTCGGCGCAGTCCTGCGCCCTCCAGCGCACCGACGCCCACCACTCGGAGGGCCTGGACACCTGGAACGCCGCCTATCCACGCCCGGTCCGCGCCCTCGACGCCGTGATGGTGTTCCTCTCCTTCCCGGACGCGCGTCCACGGACCACCCCCGCCGAGCTGGCCGCCGACCACTTCCCCGCCACCAGCGACTTCTTCGCCCGTGCCTCGTACGGCAGGTTCACGCTGCGCCCGCACCCGCTCCCGAACTGGATCCGGATGCCGAGGCCGTCGACCTCGTACGCCATACAGCGGGACTGGAGCGCCGCCCACCGGGCCGCCTATCTGCGCGACGCGCTCGCCGCCGCCGACCGGGACGTCGACTTCTCGCGCTACGACATCGTGTACTTCGTGGCCGACCCGGACGCGCCGGGTGTCGACTCCGACGCGACGAAGGTCGTCAACCTGGACGTCCCGCTGCGAGCCGACGGCGCGGACATCCGGCGGGTCGTCACCGTCTTCGAGAAACACCCGCCCGACCGGCTTGTCCTGGCCCACGAGACGGGCCACGTCTTCGACCTGCCCGACCTCTACCACCGGCCCGTGGACGGAAAGGGCGACTGGGACACGTACGTCGGCGACTGGGACCTGATGGGCAGCCAGTTCGGACTGGCGCCGGACCTGTTCGCCTGGCACAAGTGGAAACTCGGGTGGCTGGAACCACGCCAAGTGGTGTGTGTCCGCGGGAGAACTTCGGCCCGGCTGACCCTGGAATCGCTGGGGGCACATCCGGCTACGACCGCATACGCCCGTGCGGATGCGGTCGGTGGAGGGGGTGCGGGGGCGGGTGCGCCGGTCTTCGGGCAGGGGAACGGGGTGAAGCTGGCCGTCGTGCGGACCGGGGCCGATCGGGCGCTCGCCTTCGAGGCGCGGGGGACGACGGGCAACGACAGCGCGACCTGTACGCAGGGTGTGCTCGTCTACCGGGTGCGCGGCGGGGCCGAGTCGGGCGGAGGTCCGGTCGAGGTGGTCGACGCCCATCCGCGTACCGAGGCCTGCTGGGAGGACTCCGTGTACCCGCCCCTCGCGGACGCGCCCGTGGCCCTCGGCGAGAGCTTCACGGTGCCCGGCGAGAACGTCCGCGTCGAGGTGGAGGGCCGTACGCCCTCGGGGGCGTGGACGGTGCAGATCACGGCGGGCGGCTGAGACGTTTGTGAGGTGTCCGGAAACGACGTTGGCGAGGCTGTTGGTGAACAGCCTCGCCAATCGACAACGTGCGCCGCCAGGGACTCGAACCCCGGACCCGCTGATTAAGAGTCAGCTGCTCTAACCAACTGAGCTAGCGGCGCCTGCTGACGTCGTAGACATTAGCACCCTGATCGGCGGGAGGAAAAATCGATATCCGCACCCCGCCGGAGACCGCGGCGCGGGCCGCCCGCACGGCCGCCCAGAGCAGGATTTCCGGGCCCGGAAGCCAGGGCTGGGTGGTGTCGGGGGCGACGACCCAGCGGGATTCCGGCCGAAGATCGCCCTCTGCCTCCCTGTGCTCGGTGTCGGGCTCCAGTGCGGGGACCGTCACGGCGTCGCCGCGGCCGTGACAGAGGAGCGGCGGGATCGAGTGCCTGCGCCGGGCGCCACCGCCGCCGTCTTCGCCTCCCTCGCCGGCCGAGCCCCACTCCTCCCACCTCAGCAGCGACGGCAGCCGTTGGGCCGTACCCAGCGCCGCGAACAGGAGGATCCGGCCCCGATAGGCCGCCACCGGGCCGGAGCCGGGCCCGTCGTCCCAGAGGCGGTCGAGCATCCTGCGGCCGAAGACAGCCGGCACGTTGACGACGTCGAACGCGGTGCCGCAAGGCAGGACCAGCGGTGCGGTGGGCTGCTCGGCCCAGAGCGAGAGCGTGCTGCGCGGATACGTTCCTGCGGAGGCGAGCCAGACGGCGCCCTCCGAGGTGACTCCCGAGACGTCAGAGTGTGTGCTGCTCATGGCATCTAGATCTACCGGCAGTGACCGCATGATCTCCGAGGGTTGCCGGAAACCGGGACGGGAGGGGGCGAGGTGGGGTACCTTGCCCTCCTGAATATGCCGCACGAACTTTCGAGACCGGATCGGGCCAGCTGGGACGAGACAGGTTCAGGCCGGATCAGGCCGGATCAGACCGGGTCGACGTGTCCCTGGCCGTGGCCGCCGATCCCGCTGCCGCCTCCGCCGCTGGCGTTCTCCCCGCCGTCGCGCAGCAGCTCACGGCCGTACTCGACCATCTTCGTCGCGTAGTCCTCGGTCCACTGCGCCTGGTTCGCGATGTCGGCCGTGGTCAGCCGGTCGAAGCGGCGCGGGTCGGCGAGCTGGGCCGCCGCCATCGCCTGGAACTCGACCGCGCGGTCGGTCGCGGCGCGGAACGCGAGGGTCAGCTCCGTGGCGCGGGTCAGCAGCGCGCGGGGGTCGTCGATCGACTCCAGGTCGAAGAAGTGCTCGGGGTCGTCGGCCACCTGCGTGGGCTCGAAGAGCAGGGGCGCGGGGCGTAGCCGCGGTTCGTTGCGACGCGGCGTTGGCTCCGCCATGTCTTCTCCTCCTCGTACGGTCCGCACCGTTCGTACGTACCCTCCATGCGCCACGGCATGTACGGCACACGGTCGAAAGGCCCCGCCGTCGAGCCGGGCCACCGTCCATTGTCCCCTGCCCGCGCAAGTGGGCCCCGGGTTCGCCCGATGAGGCAGCTGATCTGCCGCTACGGCCGCCAGGGCACCCGGTGCTCCGCGAGATGCGACAGCACGGCGTGGTTCGCCTCCCAGCCGTCGGGGGCTGTAACCATCGGCCGCCTGCGGCGGCGTGCCGGACTCCGTCCGGCGATGGGGGCGGCGCTGTGCCGGGCGCCTGTTGGCCAGGGGCCCGGGGCGCGTCGATCACGGCTGCCAGGACACCCGGTGCTCGGACCAGCGATCCCATGTGGACATCATCGCCTCCCAGCCGTCCGGGAACTTCACCGTCACCCCGAGCTGGACCGGCTCCGTCGACGGATGGTCGTCCAGGAGTTCCGTCACGCCCGCTCGGCACACCACCACGCACGCGTGCCGGTGTCTGGAGGCGAGGACGCAGAGGCGGCCCGTCTCCAGGTGGAAGGCGGTGGCGTCGGGGCGGCCGGAGAGGGGGTGCAGGATCACCGTCACGTCGAACTCCCGCCCCTGGAGGCGGTTCGCCGTGTCCACGGTGACGTCCGCGACCCCCAGCTCGGCGAGCGCCGCCCGGACGGCCGCCGCCTGATCCCGGTGCGCGGTGCCGACCGCGATCCGGTCGGCCGTGAGCGGCGTCGGGTCGGGCCCGCGTTCCGACGTGGCCGCGCCGCCCCGGTCCAGCATGCGGCGTACGACCAGGGCAACCGCGCGTACCGCCTCGGGGTCCGTGCGCGGGGTGTGCCGGGCGGGGAGTTCCAGCAGGCCCCAGCCCGATTCGGCGGCCTCGTCGAGCACCCGGTCCGGGGCCGAGCCGTCCGACGGGACCGCGAAGGCGAGCCGCCGGTCGCCGTGGCCGGTGCCGCTGCGGAACGGGGTGTACGGGTAGAAGGCGGCCGAGACGAGTGGCGCGGCCGAGGCCGGGAGCCGCCAGGACACCGGCAGGCGGTGCTGGGGCAGCTCGGGGTTGTGGGCCAGGAGGGTCGTGACCGCCGAGGCCGACGGGTCGTACGACAGGCCCGCCCACTGTTCCGCGCCGACGATCGAGAAGGGGTCCAGCTGGCCCGGGTCGCCCACGAACAGGGCCCGCTCGAACAGTCCGGCGACGGCGAGCAGCGCGTCCGAGCGCATCTGGTACGCCTCGTCCACGATCGCGTGCCGCCATGGCTCGTCGACCTTGACGTGGGCCCACTTGGCGGCCGTGGAGATCACCACGTCCAGGCCCGCGAGCTCGGCCGCCTTCGCGGACTTCCGTACGTTCGGCAGGTCGTCCAGCGCCTTGTCGTACGGGTCGGAGTCACTGCTGTGCAGGCGGCCAACCGGCAGCTCGGGGTTCTTCTCGGCGAGGCGGACGACGAGGTCGTCGACCTGGGCGTTCGTCTGCGCGATGACCATCAACGGGCGCCCGGCCTCGGCCAGTTCGAGCGCGGCCCGGACCACGAGCGTGGACTTCCCGGCCCCGGGCGGCGAGTCGACGACGACTCCGCGGTGGGTGCCGTGCAGCGTGTCGCGGAGGATCGCGTCGGTGGCCCGCCCGGCGGCGGCGCCGGGATCGAAGGCGGCCTGCGGGGGGTGAGCGGGGTTCACAGGGGGCCTTCCTCGGGGGTGGGGCGGCAGCGGTGTCGTTGGGCGGCGGCGATCGAAAAACCCCTCCGCGAACCGGCGTTCACAGGATGTCCTCCTCGGTCACCGGGTCGGCCGCCGGCAGCGTCGGTGTCGCTTCCTCGCCCGGTGGGCCGCCGTGGGTCCACGGGGTCTGGTCCGCGTCGGGGAGCTTCGCGCCGCCCCGCTGTTCGTGCTCGAAGAGCGTGAAGCAGATCAGGTCCCCCTTCTCGGGCACTGATCCGACCTCGGGCTCCTTGCCGCGGCCCATCTTGTCGACCACTCGCAGGACGATCACCGAACCCTCGGATCCCGAACCCTCCGCTCCCGGACCGTCCTCACGGCCCACGAACTCCGCCGCCTGCGGCTTGCCGCCCAGCGAGCGGTACACCTTCACCCGCTCGGCGAGCTGCGGGCGGTCGTCGGTGCGGACGGTGACCAATGGGCGCGGGCTCGGGCGCTTGCCCTCGCTGTACGTCATGACGACGTCCGTGACCTCGCCCGCGAACGCCTCCCCGGACAGCCGTCGGCCCGCCATCACCAGCGGGTCGTCCAAGGCCTCCTGGGCCTCCAGACGGGCCTGCTCGCGCTCGCGCGTGGCCAGTTTGTTCGCCGCCGTCACCGCGTCGTCGCGGCGTGGCTGCGGGGGCTCGCCCGCGGTGACCCGGTCGCGGTGGCCGGTGAACGACCACCGGTCGCGCGTCCACCTGTCGCCCGCGTGCGCGCCCTCCGGCAGCGTCCTCAGGAGGTCGAGGCCGCGCCACACCGCGTCCCAGGTGGGCCGCGTACGGCTCTCGACGAGGGCGCGGATCTCCCGCTCGGTGGCGGTGAGTACACCGAGCCGGTCGTCCGCCGACTCACCGTCCTCGGCGCCGGCGAGCGCCGTCCGCGCGCGGTTGTAGTTCTCGATCGCGGGGGCGAGCAGCTTGTTGTCGAACGCGGGGTCGGTCGCCGGACCGGCCGGCGGCCACAGCAGCTGCCCCTTCCCGTCCCGCGCCAACTCGGCCCGCAGCGCCGCCTCGGCGCCCGACACCCCGTCCGGCGGGTCGATCCAGGCGAGCAGCGCACCCAGGTGCTGGTCCTCCAGCGTGGACTGACCGGTGGCCCAGTGCCGCGACAGCACGTCCGTCAGCGCCAGGAGGAGGGCGGAGCCGGGGACCCGGGCCCGCTCCCCGTAGTGCGTGAACCAGCGGCCGAGCAACGGCACATGGGGCGGCGCGGGATGTGGCGTCTCCGGGTCCTGTTCCGCCGTACGCCTGAAGCGCATCGAGCGCCCCAGCAGCCGTACGAAGTCGATGCCGGCGCGGCTCGGGACGATCAACTGGGGTGCGTCCGCGCACAGTTCGACCTCGACCTTTACGCGCTTGCCGGTCTCCGGGTCGATCTCGTTGCGCTCCGCGGCCTCCACGGCTTCGGCGTGGGAGTCGATGAACGGCAGGACGACGTCGGCCAGTTCGGCGAGGAACGCGAACCTGAGGTCGCGGTCGCGCGGCTGAGGTACGACGAGCAGACGCGGCGCGTCCCGGTCGTCGCCGACCAGCGCGCCCAGCGGAGCCCCGGCCTCACCGGCGGTGATCAGCGGTACGAGGACGAGCGGCCGCTCGGACAGATGGCGGTGCCGGACGGTGGCGGCGGGCTGGGCGCGCCCGGTGCTGACTGCTTCGAGGCGGGCGAGCGTGGCGATCAACGACATGCGGCACCCCCTGTCCCCAACTCCAACTCCAGCTCCAACTCCGTCTCCGGAGGGGCGAGTTCGGCGCCGCGCAGCGCCTCCGCGCGCAGGGTGGCCGCCCTCCGCAGCGTGGCCACCGTCGGGTCGGCAGGGTCACCGGACCGGCCGTGGGCCGCCGACAGGACGTCGTCGACCGTGGTCAGGGCGCCCAGTTCGGCCCGTACGGAACGGCCCAGGGACGTCACCGCGCCCCGCGCGCGGGAACGGTCGCGGCAGTGGAAGGCCAGCTCGCACGTGGACAGGCACTCCGGCGCGTACTCCGCGGGGACCGACTCGACCGACGCGGTCAGTTCGGCGGTGGGCAGGTCCGGGTCGAAGCAGGTGCCCTCGGGGAGGGTGTCGGCGATGTCCTCGATACGGGTCAGCCGGGACAGCTGGCGGCCGGTCACCGCGCGCTGCTTGCGGACGTCGACCGCGGACGCCGCCGCGAGGTTGGAGAAGTCCTTCGGACAGACCAGCAGCACCCGGTGGCGCACGACCGGCGCCGGATCGCCGTCCTGGACGAGCCGAGCGGCGACCTCCTCCAGCGCCAGCACGTACACGGCGGCCTGGCGGGCCGCCGCACCCACCTTCGCGGGGTCCGCCGAACCGTCCAGCATCGGGAAGGACTTGATCTCGACGACCGTCCAGCTGCCGTCGGGGTGCACGACCACCGCGTCCGGTTCCAGGAAGGCCGGCGAGCCCGCGACGTCGAGGGCGAGCATGGGGTGGTCGAGGAGCGTCCAGCCGCCCGTACCCGTACCCGTACCCGTACCCGTACCCGTACCCGTACCCGTACCCGTACCCGTACCCGTACCCGTACCCGTACCCGTACCCGTACCCGTACCCGTACCCGTGGCGGCCCGCGCCGCCGCTGTGGCTTCGCGCAGGGCCAGTGCCGTCCGCGCGGTGCGGCCCTCCGGCCCGCTCGCCGTGAGGTCGGGTACCTCGGCCTCCGTCGGCGGTTCGGCACCCGGGTCCAGCTTCTCGTGCACCAGCCGGAGCAGCTCCGCGCCGCCGTCGGCCTTGACCCGGGCCTCGAAGGTGTTGCCGCGCGCCAGAGCGAACTGGGACTGTCCGAAGGCGGTCGGTGAACCCAGCGCGCTCGCCAGCGTCGCCTTGTTCACCCCCGCGCCGTCCAGGATCGCGCGCCGTCTGCACCCGGGGTTGGCGGCGAGGGCCGCGAGGGCACGCGCGTCCAGTGCCTTCGGCGGGACCGCGGGACCGCGCAGTTCAGCGAGCCGCTGCCGCAGCGCCGTCCCCCGCGTCCGCGGAAGCGGTACTCGGCTCGGCCCCTGGCCCGGGACCTGGCCCGAAGACGGACTCGCGCTGCCTTGGAATTCGCTCACGCGGGGAAGTCTGGCATTCACCACTGACAATTGGGGCCTCTGCGCCGTGAGAGCGCGTTGCGACGGGCGCGACAGGCGCGACGCGGGCCGTGATCCACGCCCTCGCCCGGTCCGCGTTCCGTATGACGAGCGGTGCCAGCAGCAGCCCGAGGCCCATCACGGCGGCGCCCGCGGCGGCGTCGAGGAAGTAGTGGTTGGCGGTGCCCATGACCACGATGGTGGTGATCAGCGGGTAGGCGACGCCCAGGACCTTGGTGGTGCGCGTACCGCCGTACCGCCACAGCATCACTCCGCACCACAGGGCCCAGCCGACGTGCAGGCTGGGCATCGCCGCGTACTGGTTCGTCATACCGCCGAGCCCTCGCGGGGCGCTGGCCTGGCCGCCCCACCAGCCGTACGAGCTGTACTGGGCCATCGTGTCCACGAAGCCGTGGCCGGCGTCGAGCAGGCGGGGCGGGCAGGTGGGCAGCAGGGTGAAGCCGATGAGGCCGATGAAGGTCGAGGTCATCAGCCAGGCGCGGGCCGCCCGGTAGTGGACGGCACGGGACCGGAAGAGCCAGATCAGGATGGCGGGGGTGACGAGGTAGTGCAGCGACGCGTACCAGAAGTCGGCCGGTACGCCGATCCAGGGTTCGCGGGTGAACAGACGGTTGAGCGGGTGCTCGGCGTTCAGCCACAGGGACTTCTCGAACCGGAGGATCGCCAGGCCGTGATCGACGGCGGTCGACTCGTCTCCCCGCACCAGCAGGCGTCCGGTCGAATAGCACGCGTAGACCAGCAGGAGCAGTGGCAGCTCGGTCCACCAGCGGAGGCGGGTGGGCGAGGCCGCCCCGGTCCGTGCACTATCGGTCCGCGGCATCCGATCGTCTCTCCCACTCTGTGTTCCCGTTGAGCTGCGCCTCCGGTCGTCGGTGGCCTGCGGTTCGTCCGATTTTACGGTGTACGTGAACGCCCCATGCGGCGCCCCCGTCCCACAAGACGCAAAGATCGACCCCCCGGTTGCCCCCGGACAGCGTGCGCGATGATGGAGGGGTTCCGCCTTGCTTTTCCACCATTCGGTACCCCTGATTCGCTTGACCGTTCCCTTTCGTTCGCCTCTCACCTGATTTGCCACGCTCACCGTCTCCCCCCGGAAGGGGTCCTCATGGCATCGCGCATCCTGCTGGCCCGGCACGGGCAGACGGAGTGGTCACTGTCCGGCAAGCACACCGGCAGGACCGACGTCCCCCTCATGGGGGAAGGGCGGCGCGGCGCCAAGCTGCTCGGCGAACGGCTGAGCCGGGCGCCCTTCGACGGGCTCCCCGGGGTCGAGGTGCGCACGAGCCCACTGGCACGCGCGCGTGAGACGTGCGAGATCGCCGGGTTCGGTGAGCGCGCGACCGCGTGGGACACGCTCATGGAGTGGGACTACGGGACGTACGAGGGCATGACCCCGGCGCAGATCCAGGCCGTCAGGCCGGGCTGGCTGATCTGGCGGGACGGGGTCCCCGGGGGCGAGAGCCTGGAGGCGGTCACCGCGCGCGCGGACGAGGTGGTCGCGTGGGCGCGGTCCGCTGATCGTGACGTGCTGGTGTTCGCGCACGGGCACATACTGCGGTCGATCGGGGCGCGCTGGCTTGGGCTGCCGATCGACTTCGCGGCACGGATCAGACTGAACCCGACATCACTGTCGGTCCTGGGATGGGCCTACGGCGAACCGGCGATCGAGAGCTGGAACGACCTGGGGCACCTGGTCGGATAGCGCAACCCGGCGCCTGTGAACTCTGGGCGACTGGGCGCCCCCTCAGGGGCGCGGGGCTGTGACATTGTGCGGCTCCGCCGCGTGGGCGCGACCAGCCCCCACCGGGCCCGCAGCCGAGGGCCGGCCGGGAGCGAAGGCTCAGGCCGTGCGCGGCAGGCTCGCGTGCCGCTCCAGGAAAGCCGAAACCCCCGATGCCCGCCGGTGAGGCAGAAGCACCCGCGCCGTGGCCGCCAGCATCGTCTGGATGCGGGAGGACTGGACCTCGTCCAGCAGGTCCAGAACCCGCATGCCCGCCTCCGCCGCCTCGTCCGGGTGGCCGCCGCGGGCCAGGTCGTCGGTGAGCTCGGCCGTGTAGAGGGCGATGTTCCGGGTGAAGTGCGGGTTCTGGAGGTGGGCCGCGCGGCGGGCGTGCCGGGCCGCGCGGGGCCAGTCGCCCAGCGTCGACCAGCACTGCGCCTCCAAACCCTCCAGCTCGGCCTCGCCGTAGAAGCTCATCCACTCGGGGTCGGCCTCCGAGGGGCCGCGTTCGTACAGCGCTTGGGCCCGCGCCAGTGCCTGTTCGCAGCCGGCGCGGTCGGCGAGGCCCGCCCAGCCGCCCGCCTCGCGCAGCGCGAGCAGCGACATCAGGCGGGGTGAGCCCAGGGGCCGGGCCACGCGCTGGGCGGCCTGTGCCGCTCTGACCGCCTCGCGTGGTCGCCCCGTGTCGCGCGCGAGGAACGCGGTGTTGCAGAAGGCGTGCGCCTCCAGGGCCGCGTCCCCGGCCACCCGGGCGGTCGCCAGCGCCTCCGCGTAGTGCGAGCGCGCGTCGTCGAAGCGGCCCGAGTCGTGCGCCAGCCAGCCGACGGAGATGGCGAGTTCACCGGCGCCCGAGTGCAGCCGGTCCGCGGTGGTCTGCCGTACCGTGCCCGCGTCGAGCAGCTCGTAGGCGGCCCGCAGTGGTGCCGCCGCGCGCCGGTAGAGGCCGTCGGCGCCGTGCCGGTCGTCGAGCAGTCTGATACGGCGGACGGCCTCTTCCAGGGCCCCCGCCTCGACGGCTCCGACGCGGCGCGCGGGACGGCCCGCGGCCGAGGCCGAAGCCTCATACGTGAACCCGAAGGGGCTCAGGGAGGCGGCTGCCGCGGTGGCACCGCCCGTCATGAATGCGCGACGCAGCACGTCGCTCTCCTCGTAGTTGTCGTGCGTTCCGTACGGGTCCTGCGCGTCCTGCATCTCATACGTCTCGTACGCCCCCGGCGTCTCACCGGTGCCGTACGTCGGGCTCGCGGGGTGCGCGGAGGGCGTGTCCTCCATGTCGCGGGCCCCGCGGCCGCGCACCGACGAGCGGGACGCGAACCCCAGGTCGGCCAGCGTCCGGCCAGGGAACATGTGCAGGAACACCCGTTCGTAGGCGTAGTTGGGACAGCGGATCTCACCCGCCTCGACCCGGCCGACGTAACGCGCGTCACAGCTGACCCGCTCCCCGATCTCGCGGGCGGCCCGCCGTACCGCCGCGGCGAACTCGCCCGGAGAGCGCTGTCCGCGCAACTGCCGAAAGGCGAGGTTCGGCCGTGGCGGCCGGGGGGACTCCGACGAGGTCACTGTTGACGACGTCATGGCCGGGCCCTCTCTGCGAACCGTCGAACCGTGCCGGATTCCTGACGAGTTGGAACAGTTATCCATCGGACGTCCTGTTTCCGGCGGGCAAGAACGTACCGGGTGCGCACGACCCGCCATGCGGGGTTTGGCTACAAACCGGATATCTCATCCACGATCCGCCATGAACTGCCATCCTTTGCAGCGGTCTTGCGCCGTAGCCGTTGACGTTCTGGCGCGTTGAACCCGATGGACCGGGAGCAACCCGAACTCCCGACCCGTTCGTTACAGGAGGGGTTCCGTGGTGGAGGCCGGGATGGAGATCAGTCAGAGCGCCGATCCTTGTGCGCAGTTCGGAGCACACACATCACCCGCGTTGCCCGCATCGGCCGCGCCAAACACAGCGCACATCTGTGATCTGGTGACGGTTCCGGCGCGGCAGGGGCTGGAGGCGGTCGACATCCTGCGCAGGGGTGCCGGGGACGGGGTCGGCCCCGTACTGCACGACGACGGCTGCGACACCCTGGGCTTCCTGGTACCGCCCGGCACCGCCGCGGCCTGGGACGTTCCCGGCAGCACCTGTACGGAGACCAACGGGCGTGGTCTGAGCCTCGCGGTCCCCGATCCCGTACCCCCCGTCGAGGGCTCGGACTGGTTGCTCCCGCCCGGAGACGCGGACCTGGCCACCGACCCGGCGGTGCTCCGCGCGGCCCTCGGCGAGGCGGCCCGGCTCATCGAGGCCGCCGACAACCGCCGCTGACCCGGCGCGACCGTTGTACGGCCGTTGTGCGGCCGCAATTGTGCCGGGGTATTCGCCCACCCCGATAATGGGGGAATGGGAAAGTCCAGAAACGCGCGGCGCGGACAGTCGGCCGCCGAGGCCGTCGTCGAGACGGTCGACGGCGGGCTCGCCGAGCTGATCCCCGACCGGGACCGGGCGCGCGCCTGGACACTGCTCATCGACGGCGCCCCGCAGTCCCACGTCGACCTCGACGACCCGGCGTACCTCTCCTTCGAGTACCAGCGCCGCCTCGGTCATGTGATCGACCTCGTCGCGCCGCCCGGCAAGCCCGTGCAGGTCGTGCACCTCGGCGGCGGCGCCCTCACCCTGGCGCGGTATGTCGCCGCGACGCGCCCCCGGTCCACCCAGCAGGCCGTCGAACGGGACGCCGCCCTCGTCCAACTGGTCCGCCGCGAGCTGCCGCTGGACCCGAACGCCCGTATCCGGGTGCGCTCCACCGACGCCCGCGAAGGGCTCGCGAAGATCCCCGACGGCTGGGCCGACCTCGTCATCGCGGACGTGTTCAGCGGGGCGCGCACCCCGGCCCATCTGACGTCGGTCGAGTTCCTGACGGACGTACGCAGGGTCGTGAACGACGCCGGCTGTTACGCCGCCAACCTCGCCGACGGGCCGCCGCTCGCCCATCTGCGCGGCCAGATCGCCACCGCGGGGGCGGTCTTCCCCGAGCTGGCCCTGATCGCGGACCCGACCGTGCTGCGGGGGAAACGGTTCGGCAACGCGGTGCTCGTCGGTTCCGCGCACCCGCTGCCCATCGCCGAGCTGACCCGCCGCGCCGCCTCCGACCCGCAGCCCGCCCGCCTCGAACACGGCCGCGCCCTCACCGACTTCACCGGCGGAGCCGTACCGGTCACGGACACGGCGGCGGTCGCGTCGCCGGCACCACCGCCGTCGGTGTTCCGCTGACCCGGTCAGCCGGGCAGTGGTTGTTTCAGTAGGTGATGACCTGCACGTGCGGCGGGCCGTCGTGCCAGGTGCAGAACACCGTCACCCGGTCCGCGCCCGCGCTGAACTCCACCCGGATCCACGACTCCGTCTTCCACACCTGCATCGACCAGCCCGCCCCGGGCGTCGCCGACACGAGCGTCGCGTAGTCCGTACCGAGGTCGAAGACCGCCCGCCCGCCGTCGGTGTCGTACGCCTTCACCGTGGACGGGGTCCGGGTCTGGGGCTTCGAGGGGGTCGCACTCGGGGTGGATGCCGACGCGGGTGACGGCGTCGGGGTGGGCGTCGGAGTCGGTGCCGGGCGGGTGGGCTGTGGGCTTGCCGTCGTGTCGAGCGGCTTCGGTTCCGGGTCCGGCTCCGGTGCAGTCGACTTCCGTCCGGCCGCGTCGGCCGCCGTGATGGGGAGCGCGCGGGGCGGGTCGTACGCCGTTCCCGCCATCACTGTGTGGACACCCCACCACGTCATCGTGGCCGCCGCGCCCGTGGCCAGCGTCCACGCCAGAAGGTGTACGAGTCCTCTGCGCATCGCCGGTCATACTGCCTCACGCGCCCCATCGGTGTCGCCTGTCGTCGGCCGGGCGCGGTCGCCAGGAAGTTATCCACAGGCGCCGGACCCGACTCGCCGGATTGGCGTACGGTGCGGCGCATGGCAAGTGTGCTCGTGGTCGAGGACGACCAGTTCGTGCGCTCCGCCCTCATCCGGCATCTGACCGATGCCGCGCACCTCGTGCGCAGTGTCGGCACCGCCCTTGAGGCGCTGCGCGAGGTCGCTCACTTCCGTTTCGACGTGGTGATCCTGGATCTCGGTCTGCCCGATCTCGACGGGTCCGAGGCCCTGAAGATGCTGCGCGGAATCACCGACGTGCCGGTGATCGTCGCCACCGCCCGCGACGAGGAGACGGAGATCGTCCGGCTGTTGAACGCGGGCGCGGACGACTACCTCACCAAGCCGTTCTCGGTCGAACACCTGTCGGCCCGCATGGCCGCCGTCCTGCGCAGGGCCCGCACCGCACCCGCGGACACCCCGCCCTCCACGGTCATCCGCGTCGGCGGCCTGGCCATCGACCCGCTGCGCCGGCAGGCCGAACTGGACGGCGTACGACTGGACCTGACGCGCCGCGAGTTCGACCTGCTCGCCTTCCTCGCCGGCCGGCCGGGTGTCGTCGTCGCGCGCAGGGAACTGCTCGCGGAGGTGTGGCAGCAGTCCTACGGCGACGACCAGACCATCGACGTCCATCTGTCCTGGCTGCGGCGGAAGCTGGGCGAAACGGCGGCCCGACCCCGTTATCTGCACACCCTGCGGGGCGTCGGCGTGAAGCTGGCGCCGCCCGGAGCGGAGCCGCCGCTGTGAGGGGGACACCATGAGGTGGGCGCTGGTCAAGGTGTGCGTGGCGGTCACGACGATGGTCGTGGTGGCCTTCGCCGTGCCGCTCGGCCTGGTCATCAGGGAGATGGCCCGCGACCGCGCCTTCTCCAACGCCGAGCGGCAGGCCGCGGCCGTCGCCCCCGCCCTCTCCATCACCACTGACCGCGACCAGCTGGAACGGGTCGTCGCCTCCGCCGGATCGGGCGCGGCCCTGGCCGTGCACATCCCCGCGAGCGGCGGTACGAGCCCGGTCGACCTCGGACGGAAGCGCGCCGCCGGCGCCGACATCGAGGCCGTCCGCAGACTCGGCCGCGCCTCCACCACCGAGGTGTCCGGCGGGTCCGCCCTCCTCCAGCCCGTCGCGATCGGCTCCGGTGAGATAGCCGTCGTCGAGGTGTACGTCCCCGAGGCCGAGGTCAGCAACGGCATCGGCCTGGCCTGGGCGGTCCTTGCCGGCGTCGGGGCGATCCTCGTCGTCGGTTCGGTCGCCGTCGCCGACCGGCTGGGCGTGCGCATGGTGCGGCCCGCCCGGCGCCTCGTCGAGGGCGCGCAGGAACTGGGGGAGGGAAAACTGGGCGCCAGAGTGCCCGAGGAAGGACCGGCCGAACTGCGCCTCGCGGCGGTCGCGTTCAACTCGATGGCCGACCAGGTCGTACAACTGCTCGCGAACGAAAGGGAGTTGGCCGCCGATCTGTCCCACCGGCTGCGAACGCCGCTGACCGTGCTGCGGCTGAACGCCGCCTCGCTCGGAGACGGCCCGGCCGCCGAGCAGACGCGGGCCGCGGTCGCCCAGCTGGAGCACGAGGTCGACACGATCATCCGTACCGCCCGCGAGGCCAAGCCGCAGACGACCCTCGCCGGACCGGGCGCCGGCTGCGACGCGGCCGAGGTCGTGCGCGAGCGGATGGCCTTCTGGTCGGCGCTCGCGGAGGACGAGGGGAGGAAGGTGCGGGTGGCCGGTGTGGAGCGGCCGGTGCGGATACCCGTGGCCCGCGCCGACCTGGCCGCCGCCCTCGACGCCCTGCTCGGCAACGTCTTCCGGCACACCCCGGAGGGCACCGCCTTCGCGGTCGACGTCCACAACGGCGACGACGCGGTGATCATGCTGGTGTCGGACGCGGGGCCCGGGATCACCGACCCCGAGGCCGCGATGGCCAGGGGGCGCGGCTCGGGCAGCGCGGGATCGACCGGCCTCGGCCTGGACATCGTGCGCCGGCTCGCGGAGGCGACGGGCGGGGACGTACGGATCGGCTCGTCGGTGCTCGGTGGGACGGAGATACGGATCTGGCTCCAGCTGGACGGCCGGGCAGCACCGGTACGGCGCGGACACCGGGGGAGCGGACCGGGGGTGTTGCGGCGGCGCGGCGCCGGCGCGAGGGCCTGACTTCGGCCGCCGGTCGCCGAGTCGTTTCCGACGCCCGGGGGTCTGTCCGGCGGATCGGGTAACGGACGCGGGGCCGGCGGCACGCTCCCAGCGGGCACGGCGATGTTGCCGCCGGCTGCCGACGCACTCCGTGCCGCCTGCTGTGGCCCGGTTGCTGTCAGCGGGGTCCCGCGCGTGCATTCGCACGCGCGGGACCCCGCCGACCAGCGCTGAGAAGCCCCCTGCTTCCCGTCGGCCCGAGCCCCGGAGCGGCCCCGGCCGGGGCGCGGCACCCCCCTCAGGTGCCGCGACCCGGCCTTTGGACCGACGCCCCGTCAGCGGAGCGCTTACTCGCCGTTCGCCGGCGGGAGGGCGCCGCTGCGGGCAGCGCGGCCGTACCAGAGGGCGCTCGACTTCGGGGTGCGGGTCAGGGTCGCGTAGTCGACGTACACCGCGCCGAAGCGCTTGCTGTAGCCGTAGGCCCACTCGAAGTTGTCCATCAGGGACCACAGGTAGTAGCCGCGGACGTCCGCGCCCTCGGCGATCGCGCGCCGGACCGCCCGCAGATGGCCGTGCAGGTAGGCGATCCGCTCCGGGTCGTGGACGCTGCCGTCCGACTCGGGCTTGTCGTCGTAGGCGGCGCCGTTCTCGGTGACGTAGATCGGCAGGCCCGGCGCCTCCTTCGTGTACCGCATGATCAGGTCGTGCAGACCCGTCGGGTCGATCGACCAGCCCATCTCCGTGCGCTCGCCCGGCGACTGGTGGAAGAGGACCTCGTCGGCCGCCGGCCACGGCGAGAAGTCGCTCGCCCCGTGACCGTCGGCACGTGGACCGCTCGGCTTCTCCTCGGCCGCCGACACCAGTGCCGGGGTGTAGTAGTTGAGGCCCAGCGCGTCCAGCGGCTGGTTGATCAGCGAGAGGTCGCCGTCGAGGACGAACGACCAGTCCGTGACCGACGAGGTCGCGGCGAACAGGGTCTCCGGGTAGGCGCCGTGCAGCATAGGGCCGTGGAAGACGCCGTTGGCCAGGTCGTCGATCTTCCGGACCGCCGCCAGGTCCTCGGGGGTCTGCGAAAGCGGCCTGACCACCGCGGAGTTGAGGCACACCCCGACCGTGTTGCGGGCCGGCATCGCCGCGCGCAGGGCCGAAGTGGCCAGCCCATGCGCCAGGTTGAGGTGATGCGCCGCCCGCAGGGACGCCAGCGGCTCGGTCCGGCCGGGGGCGTGCACACCCGAGGCGTACCCCAGGAACGCGCTGCACCAGGGCTCGTTGAGCGTGGTCCACTGCTCGACGCGGTCGCCCAGCGCCTCGCCCATGATCTGGGCGTACTCGGCGAAACGCAGCGCCGTCTCCCGCTCCGGCCAGCCGCCCGCGTCCTCCAGCTCCTGCGGGAGGTCCCAGTGGTAGAGGGTGAGCGAAGGCTTGATGTTGTGTGCGAGCAGCTCGTCGACGAGGCGCCGGTAGAAGTCCAGACCGCGCTGGACCGCCGGCCCCCGGCCCGTCGGCTGAACCCGCGACCAGGAGACGGAGAAGCGGTACGCGGTCAGGCCGAGGTCGGCCATCATCTGCACGTCGTCGCGGTAGCGGTGGAAGTGGTCGACAGCGATGTCACCGTGGTCGCCGCCGGCCGTCTTGCCCGGTGTATGGCTGAACGTGTCCCAGATCGAGGGGGTGCGGCCGTCCTCCCGCACCGCCCCCTCGATCTGGTACGCGGAGGTCGCTGCGCCCCAGAGGAAGGCGGGAGGAAAAGTCACCGGGGTAACGGATTCAGGCATGGAAGCGCTCCCATAGGAAGTCGTGGAGACCGACGGGTAGGAGATGAGGGAAGTGGGGGGAGAGTGCGAGGGGGCCGAGGCGGCGGTGACCCGGCCCCCGAGAGTTCCCGTACGAAAAGTCCCTGACGAAAGTCCCGTACGAAGTCCTGTACGGGTCAGCCCTTGACGGCGCCGTTCATGATGCCGCCCACGATCTGCTTGCCGAACAGGAGGAAGGCGATGAGCAGCGGCAGTGTGCCCAGCAGCGCGCCCGCCATGATGACCGCCTGGTCGGGGACGTAACCGGTGCCGAGCGCGTTCAGGGCGACCTGCACGGTCGGGTTCTGCTGGTTGAGCGCGATGATCGGCCACAGGAAGTCGTTCCAGGCGAACACGAAGGTCAGCAGGCCGAGCACGGCCATCGCGGGCCGCGCCGCCGGGAAGACCACGTGCCACACCACGCGCAGGCTGTTCGCGCCGTCCACCCGCGCCGCCTCGATCAGCTCGGAGGGCAGCGCCTGCACCAGGTACTGCCGCATGAAGAACGTACCGAAGGCGGTGACCAGCGTCGGCAGGATCACGGCCTGCAACTGGTTGGACCAGCCGAGGTCGGCCATCCACAGGTACAGCGGTACGACGGCGAGCTGCGGCGGGATCATCATCGTGCCGATGGTCAGCAGCAGCAGCGCGCTGGAGAACCTGAACCGCAGCTTGGCGAAGGCGAACCCCGCCAGCGTCGAGAACAGCACCGTACTGACCGTGATGGTGCCCGCGACGAGCGTGCTGTTGAGCATCGCCGTGCCGAGTCCCACCTCGTCCCACGCGACCTGCATGTTCTTGAACAGGTTCGCGCCGAACCACAGCGGCGGCGGCGTCTGGGCGAGCCGGGCGTTGTCGCGGGAGGCCGCGATCGCCGTCCACAGCAGTGGGGCCAGCGAGATCAGCGAGAAGACCGCCAGGACGACGTAGGTGACCGGGCCCGCGTGCAGTTGCTTGCCCGCGCCGATGATCCGGCGGCGCCCGGAGCCCTTGTCGTCCTTCGGCTTCGGCTCCGCATCCACCTGAGGCAGCGTCAGATCACTTGTGGTCATTGGGATTTCCTCAGACGTCGGTTGATCAGCATGTTGACCGCGGCGACGACCAGCAGGATCAGGAACATCGACCACGCGATCGCGGACGCCTTGCCGAGGTTGCCGATGACCCAGCCCTGGTCGTACATGTACAGGCCGAGCGTCTGGTACTGGTGCTCGGAGCCGCCCTTGGACCCGCCGAACAGCAGCGGCTCACCGAAGAGCTGGGTCGCGCCGATGGTGGACACGACCACGGTGAACAGGATCGTCGGCCGGAGCATCGGGACCGTGACATGGCGGAACTGCTGCCAGCGGTTGGCGCCGTCGAGAGCCGCCGACTCGTACAGGTCGGTGGGGATCGCCTGCATCGCCGCGAGGTAGATCAGCGCGTTGTAACCGGTCCACCGCCAGATCACGATGCTGGAGACGGCGAACTGCCCGCCCCAGTCGGACTCGCGCCAGTTGATCGCGTCGACCCCGACGAAGTGCAGCAGCCAGTTGATCATGCCGCCGTCCCACGAGTACAGCAGCGTGAAGACCAGCGTCGCCGCCGCCACCGAGGTGGCGTACGGGGTGAGCATCACCACCCGCCACAGGATCGAGCCGCGCAGCTTGTAGTTGAGCAGGTGCGCGATGCCGAGCGCCAGGAGCAGCTGCGGCACGGTCGAGATCAGACCGATGGTGAAGGTGTTCTGCAGGGCGTTCCAGAAGAAGTCCGAGGCCCACAGGTTCTTGTAGTTCTCCAGGCCCACCCAGGTCTGGTGGTCCAGCGAGGACAGCTGCACGCTGTGCAGCGAGTACCAGCCCGTGTAGAGGAGCGGGACCAGACCGAAGGCCCCGAAGACGAGGAAGAAGGGGGTGATGAACGCGTATGGCGACGCCTTCATGTCCCAGCGGTACAGCCGACTGCGCCACGAGCCCGGACCCGCGGGCGGCTTACCGCGACCTTGAGCGCCCCGGACCGCGCCCGGCTGGTCGCCGGGCGCGGTCTCGGCACTCGACGCTGGATGCGCGAGAGCCTGCTTGGAGCTGGTCACTGGCCGAGCACGTCCTTGATCTCGTTCGTTGCCGCGTCCCAGCCCTGCGCCGGGGTCTTGCCCTTCTGCTCGACCTGCAGGATGCCGATGTCCGCGATCGCGGTGCCGATCGGCTGGTCCTTGACGCCGAAGTACTGGACCGGGATGGTCTTGGCCGACGCCGCGTAGATCTCGGCGATCGGAGCGTTCGAGAAGTACTCGACGGTGGCGGCCTGCGGCTTCAGGGTCGCGTACGCCGCCGGGGCCGACGGGAAGCTGGCCTGCTTGGCGAAGACCTTCGCCTGCTGCTCGGGGGCCGTCAGCCACTTGGCGAGCGCGATGGCCTCCTTCTGGTGCTTGCCGGCCGTCGGTACACCGATGAACGCGCCGCCCCAGTTGGCCGCGGTCGGCGCCGCCGCCACGTCCCAGTTGCCCTTGCCGGACTCACCGGACTTCTCCTGGATGTAGCCGATCATCCAGGCGGGGCAGGCCACCGTCGCGAAGGTGCCCTTGGAGAGGGCCGTGTCCCACGGGCCCTCGAACTGCTTCAGCTTCGCCGACATGGTGCTGGTCGCCACCTCCATCGCGGCGTTCCAGGCGGCCTTGACGCCCGTCGACTTGTCCCAGATGGGGTTGCCGTCCTTGTCGTAGTACCGCTCGCTCTCGCCACCCAGCGCCGCGTTGTAGACCGAGGAGGCGGAGTCCACGAACTTGGTGCCGCTCGGCGCCTTCTTCATGAAGTTCTTGCCGACATCGACGAACTTCGACCAGTCGCCCTTCCACTCTGCGGCGAGCTTGGTGCGGTCCGTCTCGAGACCGGCCTTCTTGAACAGGTCCTTGCGGTAGCAGATCGCCATCGGGCCGATGTCCGTGCCGAGCCCGATCTGCTTGCCGTCCTTGGTGGTGGCCTGTGCGTTCTTCCAGTCCAGCCACTGGGACTTGTCGACCTCCTTGCCGAGGTCGACGAACTTGTCCGCCTGTGTCTGCACGGCCTCGGCGACGTTGCCGATCTCGATCGCCTGGATGTCGTCGACACCGGAGCCGGCCTGCAGACGGGTCAGCGTCTTGGGCCAGTACACGTCGGTCTTGGTGGTGACGTTCTCCTTGATGCTGACGTCCGGGTGCAGTTTCATGTACTCGTCGTAGAGACCGGCCTGCTTGTAACCGAAGACACCGAAGGTGCCGATGGTCAGGGCGGTCTTGCCGCCTCCGTTGTTGCCTCCGCCGTTGTTCGGCTTGCTGTCGCCCGAGTCGTCGGCGCAGCCGGCCAGCAGCCCCGTCGTCAGCGTGGCGACGACCGCGAGGGTCATCAGTCTGCGGGACCCGCGGGTACTCGTGCGCATTGCGTCCTCCTGTTGCCTGACGTGCCGACCCCCCGGCCAACTGCGTTGTTGGGCCCGTTAGTTCTGATGCGGCGGCTCGGGCGGGGAACGTGCGGGATGTGTATGTGTCAGGTACCGTGGGAGCGCTCCCACAGGTGATGTGTTGAAGAGTCGTCGGTCCGGGCGGGGGTGTCAAGGGTGGAGACGCGGGGATGTGTCTTCGGTTATCGGGCTGTTAACTAAAGCTCCCGGAAGCGGAACGGAAGGCTTCGGAAGGCCGGCGAACGGACCCCCGGGAATGTGCCGCCAGGCACCGGAAGATCCCCGGCGGGCCTTGCCGGGAGTGTCACCAGGCCTCACGAGGCCTGTTGCCGGACTTCGGTCCGGAATGCGGGCTGTTAGATTCCAGGCCGGAGCGGGTGACGGGAGGCGGACCATGGTGGGCCACGGAGTGCGGGGCCGGAGTGGCGGGCGGCCGACCCTGGAAGAGGTCGCCGCACGCGCCGGAGTGGGCCGCGGCACGGTCTCCCGGGTGATCAACGGCTCGCCGAGAGTCAGCGATGTGACCCGCGCGGCGGTCGAGGCGGCGGTCGCGGAACTCGGCTATGTCCCGAACACCGCGGCCCGCGCCCTCGCCGCGAACCGCACGGACGCGATCGCACTGGTCGTCCCCGAGCCGGAGACCCGATTCTTTGCGGAACCGTACTTCTCGGACATGCTGCGCGGTGTGGGCGCGGCGATCTCGGACACGGAGATGCAGCTCCTGCTGATCTTCGCGGGCAGCGACAGGGAACGCCAGCGCCTCGCCCAGTACCTGGCCGCCCACCGGGTCGACGGCGTCCTGTTGGTCTCGACCCACGCCGACGACCCGCTCCCCGACCTGCTGGTCCAGCTGGAGATCCCGGCGGTGATCAGCGGCCCGAGGTCGGCGGCGGAGACCCTCACCTCGGTGGACTCCGACAACTACGGAGGTGGCCGGCAAGCGGCCGAACACCTCCTCTCCCGGGGCCGCCGCAAGATCGCCCACATCACGGGCCGCATGGACGTGTACGGCGCCCAGCGTCGCGTCGACGGCTACCGCGAAGCCCTGGAGGCGGCGGGCCACGAGGTGGACGAGGACCTGATCGAACCGGGCGACTTCACCGAGGAGGGCGGTCGCCGGGCGATGACCCGCCTCCTGTCCCGCTGCCCCGACCTGGACGCGGTCTTCGCGGGCTCGGACGTGACAGCGGCGGGCGCCCGCCAGGTCCTGCGCGAAGAGGGCCGCCGCATACCCGACGACGTGGCCCTCGTCGGCTACGACGACTCGGCCATAGCCCGCCACATGGATCCGCCCCTGACGAGCGTCCGCCAGCCGATAGTGGAAATGGGCCGGGCGATGATCGACCTCCTCCTGGAGGAGGTCGCCGACCGCCGCCCGACGGCATCCCGGGTCCTGGAACGGCGCCGGCTGGTGCTTCCCACGGAGCTGATGACCCGTACGTCCTCCTGAGGACGAAGGCCACCGGCCGGGCGGGGAACGCGGGTTCGTCGAGGCGGCGCTCACCGGACGGGCTCAGGGTTCCCTGGACCGGGCCCGGGCGTTCCCTCGCCGGGCGCGGGGGAGGGGGTGCGTCGTGTGTTCCCATGAGTTCCCACGGGGCCGGTCACGAAGAAGCCCTGACCTGTTTTCACAGGTCAGGGCTTCTTCGTTCAGGGTGAGTGACGGGACTTGAACCCGCGGCATCCTGGACCACAACCAGGTGCTCTACCAGCTGAGCTACACCCACCATGACCGGCTTGGGAAGTCCGAGTGGTCTTCCTGACCGGCCGAGAAAAAGTGTACAGGGTCTGAAGGGGTGCTCGCGCCCGGCTTTTCTCGGGGCTGCCGTAAGGGCTTTCCCAGGGCTGTCGTAGGGGCTACTGCGCCGCAGGCAGGGCGTGCTTCGCCGCGATCGTGCGGGCCGTTTCCGAGTCCGGGCCGGGCTGCGGTACGAAGACCGCCTCGCGGTAGTAGCGCAGTTCGACGATCGACTCGCGGATGTCGGCCAGGGCGCGGTGGTTGCCGTTCTTGGGCGGGCTGTTGAAGTACGCCCTCGGGAACCAGCGGCGGGCCAGCTCCTTCACCGAACTGACGTCCACGATCCGGTAGTGGAGGTACGCCTCCAGGGTGCTCATGTCGCGGAGCAGGAAGCCGCGGTCCGTGCCGACCGTGTTGCCGCACAGCGGCGCCTTGCCCGGCTCCTTGACGTGCTCGCGCACATACGCCAGGACCTGCTCCTCGGCGTCGGCCAGCGTCGTACCGCCGGCCAGCTCGTCGAGGAGGCCCGACGAGGTGTGCATCTGGCGCACCACCTCCGGCATCGTCTCCAGCGCCGAGTCGGGCGGACGGATGACGATGTCCACCCCCTCGCCGAGTACGTTCAGCTCGGAGTCGGTGACCAGTGCGGCCACCTCGATGAGCGCGTCGTCGGACAACGAGAGACCGGTCATCTCGCAGTCGATCCACACCATGCGATCGTTCATGCGTCTCACCTTACGGGCAGGTGGCGCGGGGCGAACCAGTGGTGCGGGCCCGCGGTTCGAGGGTGCCGGGCAAACAGACCGGAAACGGGTCGGTGGGTGGGAGACAGGGCGTGGGCCGCGTCGGCCCACCCGGAAACGCGGGACGGGCCGGGTGACGTACCCCGGCCCGTCCCGCGTTCACAAGGCACCCTTTACGCGCCGCTCCGCTGCCCGGGCAGACTCGCGCGGTTTCCGACGTACGGATCCCGCGCGTGCTCCGCCGACAGGCCGACCGAGTTCGCCGTACGCCGGGCCTGGAGCGGGACCGGGCTCTCCGGGTGCGGGGCGCGGTCGTGGCCGCCCTGGCCGTGGTGCCCGTGTCCCTGGCCCGCCGTGGTCGGCGTACCCATGCCGCCGCCGGGGCCGCCCTGCGCCCCGGTCACCCCTGCGTCCGGCTCCGGCACCCGCTCACTCTGCGGCCTGCGCGCCCGGTAGGCCGCGCGGTACGCGGCCGGGGACGAGCCCAGCTGGCGGCGGAAGTGGCCGCGCAGAGCCACCGGGGAACGGAAGCCGCAGCGACCCGCGACCTCGTCCACCGAGTAGTCCGACGTCTCCAGGAGACGCTGGGCCTGCAGGACGCGTTGCGTGATCAGCCACTGCAGCGGTGCGCTTCCCGTGAGCGAGCGGAAGCGGCGGTCGAACGTACGACGGGACATGTACGCGCGTGCCGCCAGCGTCTCCACGTCGAACTGCTCGTGGAGATGCTCCAGCGCCCAGGCGACGACCTCGGCGAGCGGGTCGGCGCCGATCTCCTCTGGTAAAGACCGATCGAGGTAGCGCTCCTGGCCGCCCGATCGGCGCGGCGGGACCACGAGTCGGCGGGCCAGCGCACCGGCCGCCTCGTTGCCGTGGTCCGTCCGCACGATGTGCAGGCACAGATCGATGCCCGCCGCCGTGCCCGCGGATGTCAGTACGTCGCCGTCGTCCACGAAGAGTTCCCGTGGGTCGACGTGGACCGACGGATAGCGCTTCGCCAGTGTCGGTGCGTACATCCAGTGTGTTGTCGCCGGGCGGCCGTCCAGCAGGCCCGCCGCCGCGAGGACGAACGCACCTGTGCACAGGCCTACGATCCGCGCACCCTCTTCATGGGCCCGGCGCAATGCGTCGAGCGCCTCTTCCGGTGGCGGCGCGGTGATCGAACGCCACGCGGGCACGACGACAGTGCCTGCCCGTGCGATCGCTTCCAGGCCGTTCGGCGCGGTCAGTTCCAGCCCGCCGGTGGTCCGCAACGGACCCTCTTCGCCGCCGCACACCAACAATCGGTAGCGCGGCACTCCGGCGTCCTGGCGGTCGATCCCGAACACCGAAAGTGGTATGGAACTCTCGAAGATGGGGCCGCC
The DNA here is from genome assembly GCF_010548275.1 of Streptomyces sp. SID12488. Lineage (GTDB taxonomy): Bacteria > Actinomycetota > Actinomycetes > Streptomycetales > Streptomycetaceae > Streptomyces. The sequence goes on along the minus strand of NZ_JAAGLT010000001.1, from coordinate 626,226 downwards.
GCTGAACAGCAGCACCGCGACGATCTCCTTGCGGCGTCGCCCGGAAAGTTTCCGGGCCGCGGCTTCCGGCGCGGCAGTGGAGTCGTGGCTCATACTGCTAAGCCCCCCTCGGTGGTCGCGGCTCCTCGGTTGTGTCGCTCCTGCACGTTTCCCCTCGGTCCTGCACGAGTCCCCCGCCGTAGACAGTCAAGATCGAATCTACTGTGTCCCATGATGCCGAGGTGACCAGTTGGTCACTCGACGGATTGTCGACTTGGCAACTTGGCGTAAAGCATTCGATCACGAAGCGTTGCACTCGTGGGGCGTGCAGGGAAGTGCGCCTCGTCGCAGTGGCCAATCCGCGTAGGGTGCGAGGACCCGTCGGGACCCTTTCAGTGCAGGTGGAACAGGGGTTTGGGGGTTGTTCGGCCAAGGGGTGCACGGTAGCCGGAAGTTGGCTGAAAAGCATCGGGCGCGTGCGCTAAAACAGGTCAGTCGACCGGTGTACTTCCGCCGGAGTGCCGACCGCCCCGGTGAGTGCCGGAAACGCTCCCGTAATGGGCGCCGGAAGGGGTCCTGCCGTGCCGTCCCCGGGGCGGGGCGCTCTCCTCGGCCGGCAGGCGGGCCGCGCAGCGCTCGGACTGCCGCAGCAGCACCCGGCACACCCCTGTCACGGCCGCCAGCCCAAGTGCCGTACCGGCCGCGCCGCCGAGGGAGGAGCCGTAGAGGACGAGTACCACGGGGACCAGAACGCAGCTGAAGGCCGCCCAGCGGACGAGGTCGGTCGCGGAGTCCTGGCTCGGTGAGGTCATGGCTGCTCCCTGTGACGAAGGGTCACGGAGTTCAACGCGTGTTCGAGCGGTCGGTCACTGGCCAGGATGTCCGGAAGATGTGCGTGGGAGTGATCGGAGTGGGCGAGATGTAGGCGAACCCTGTGGAAACAGCCTGTACGTGGCAGCAACCATTGCGTTACGGGCACCCCCTCGTGCATGCTCCCTGGAACCCGTCCGGAGCACGTGCGGGCTATGGGCTACGGAGGCGTGCCGCCGTACCCTTGGGGGTATGGGGTTGGGAAGATGATTCCCGGACACAGCTCCGCCGCACACTGTCGTCCCACATCACGTTGTCCCACCACGAGGATCAAAACGCCGAGAATCCCATGGCCGGTCACGAATTCCTGGAACCCGCGGACCGCAAGCGCCCCGTCGCCGATCACACGGCGGCCGAGCCCTTGGCGGCGGAAGAACCACGTCAGTCCTGCGACCCCGCGTTCAAGCACGGTGTCGTCGTCGGTTTCGACGGCTCGACGTCGAGCGAGCGCGCCCTCGCGTACGCCATCGGAATGGCCCACCGCTCCGGTTCGGGTCTGATCATCGTGCATGTCGCCAACCGGCTGCCCACCACGGTGTGGGCCGGCTGCGAGCCGCCCGTCTTCGTCGACGTGCCGGACCACAGAACCGAGGTCCTCGGGCTCGAACTCGCCTGTGCGGACTATCTGGCCGAGGTGCCCTGGATCCTTGTCGAGCGCGGCGGTGACATCTGCCACGAACTCGAAGAGGTGGGACGGGAGTACGAGGCCGACGCGATCGTCGTCGGCTCGACCCACGGCATCGTCGGGCGCATCTTCGGGTCGGTGGCCGGGCGGCTCGCGAAGCGCGCCCAGCGTCCGGTCATCGTCATTCCGTAGCTCCCTTCCCAACTCCGTGGCTGCTCCCCGATCTCCCTTCGCGCTGCGTGAACCTACTTGTGCGTAGAGGTGTTTGTGCGCTTGTGAAGGGCATATATCGGTCACCGCACAAGCTGTACGGGCACATGCACGAAGGGAGCCCGCCGTGGACAATGACGTCTCCGCGGGAAGCACCACCACGATCCTCGGCCATCTCGCCCTCGGAATAACCCTGTTGGCCTTCGGCCTCGGGTACACCGAGGTGATCGACGGCGTGACGGCCGCGAGCGCGGTCTCACTCGCCACCTATGTCGGCGGCCTCGCCCTCTTCATCGCCGGGCTGCTCGCCTTCCGCGACGGGGACACGTTCACCGGAACGGCGTTCGCCGCGCTCGGGGCGTTCTGGTTCACCTGGGGCGTCGGGGCCGACACTCAGGTCTCCGCCAACGCGGCGGGGCTGTTCCTGCTGCTGTTCGCGCTCGTCGCGCTCAGTCTGACACTGGGGGCTTCAGCGGGGGCTCCGCTCACGCGGGGTGCGTACGGGCTGCTGTTCGTGGCGATGCTGCTGCTCGCCATCGCGCAGTTCGGGGATTCCGGGGGGCTTGCCAAGGTCGGTGGCTGGTTCGCCGCGGCGGGCGGTCTCGTGGCCTGGTACGCGGCCACGGCGGCGCTGGCTCACTGGCCGACAGTTCTTCCACGACGTGCTGCCGGCCGGGGCGTGACGGCCACCGGTTAGCTGCGCAGGCTGGGGGTTGGGCGATCCCCGGCGATATGACGGTCCCCCCGTGGCTGGTGGCAACACGGGGGGATCGTTCTGTTCGTTGGCCTCTGCGGGTGCGTGGGGGCTGGTCGCGCCCACGCGGCGGAGCCGCAAATCGATACAGCCCCGCGCCCCTTCGGGGCGCAGCCCCCGAAGGGGCGCGGGGAACTGGGTGTCTATTCCACCGTTACCGACTTCGCCAGGTTCCTCGGCTTGTCGATGTCCCGGCCCAGGGCCAATGCCGTGTGGTAGGCGAGGAGTTGGAGGGGGATGCCCATCAGGATGGGGTCCAACTCGTCCTCGTTCTTCGGGACGATGATCGTCTCGTCGGCCTTCTCCTGTTCCTGGTGGGCCACCGCGAGGATGCGGCCGCTGCGGGCCTTGATCTCCTCCAGGGCGGCGCGGTTCTTCTCCAGGAGGTCGTCGTTCGGGACGATCGCGACCGTGGGCAGCGCGGGCTCGATGAGGGCCAGCGGGCCGTGCTTCAACTCCGAGGCAGGGTAGGCCTCGGCGTGGATGTACGAGACCTCCTTCAGCTTCAGGGAGGCCTCGCGGGCCACCGGGTAGCCCCGGACGCGGCCGATGAAGAGCATCGAGCGGGCCTCGGCGTACTGCTCGGCCAGCTTCCTGATCTCCTCCTCCTGCTCCAGGATCTCGGCGATCTGCCCGGGCAGCCTGCGCAGGCCCTCGATGATCCGCTTGCCGTCGCGGACGGAGAGGTCGCGGGTGCGGCCGAGGTGCAGGGCCAACAGGGCGAAGGCGACGGTGGTGTTGGTGAAGCACTTCGTCGAGACGACGCAGACCTCGGGGCCCGCGTGCACGTACATGCCGCCGTCCGCCTCGCGGGCGATCGCCGACCCGACCACGTTGACGATGCCCAGCACCCGGGCGCCCTTGCGCTTCAGCTCCTGTACGGCAGCCAGCACGTCGTACGTCTCACCGGACTGGGAGACGGCCACGTACAGGGTGTCGGGGTCGACGACCGCGTTGCGGTAGCGGAACTCGGAAGCCGGCTCGGCGTCGGCGGGGATGCGCGCCAGCTCCTCGATCATCTGGGCGCCGATCATGCCCGCGTGGTACGAGGTGCCGCAGCCGAGGATCTTCACGCGCCGCACGGCACGCGCCTCGCGGGCGTCCAGGTTGAGGCCGCCGAGGTGGACCGTGGAGAAGCGGTCGTCGATCCGGCCGCGCAGGACGCGGTCCACGGCGTCGGGCTGCTCGTGGATCTCCTTGTGCATGTACGTGTCGTGGCCGCCCATGTCGTACGAGGCGGCCTCCCACTCCACGGTGGTCGGCTCGGCCGTCGTACTCGTGCCCTCGGTCGTGTACGTACGGAAGTCGTCGGCCTTGAGGGTGGCCATCTCGCCGTCGTCCAGAGTCACTATCTGCCGCGTGTGGGTGACCAGCGCGGCGATGTCCGAGGCGACGAACATCTCCTTCTCGCCGATGCCGAGCACGACCGGGGAGCCGTTGCGGGCGACCACGATCCGGTCGGTGAAGTCGGCGTGCATGACCGCGATGCCGTACGTGCCCTCGATCACGCGCAGCGCCTGGCGGACCTTCTCCTCCAGGGTGTCCGCCTGGGAGCGGGCGATGAGGTGGGTGAGGACCTCGGTGTCCGTCTCGGAGAGGAACTCGACACCGTCGGCCTCGAGCTTCTTGCGCAGGTCGGAGGCGTTGTCGATGATCCCGTTGTGGACGACGGCGACCTTGTTGTCGGCCGACATGTGCGGGTGCGCGTTGTGGTCGGAGGGGGCGCCGTGCGTGGCCCAGCGGGTGTGAGCGATGCCGGTGGTGCCCGCGAAGCGCTTGGGGACCTTGGCCTCCAGGTCCCTGACCCGGCCCTTGGCCTTGACCATCTTCAGACCCGCGGCCTTCGGCGAGGTCACGACGATGCCTGCCGAGTCGTAGCCGCGGTACTCCAGGCGCTGGAGGCCTTCGAGGAGCAGCGGCGCCACGTCACGCCTGCCGATGTATCCGACAATCCCGCACATATATAAGTGTCCCTGTCCCTGTTCCTGCCGTACGTGGATGCGTACGTGGGTGATCTAGCCGTAGACCATGCGGCGCAACTGCCGGAGGGTGAGCTCCGGCGGTGCGACCGCGCGGTATTTCAGGTCCGCCTCGATCCGGTCGAAGATCGTCGCGTTCACCAGGCCCTGGCCCTGGAGTTCGCGGTGGCGGCGACGGACATAATCCTCGGTTGTCTCGTCGAAGTAGGCGAGAACGTCCTGAATCACCCGCAGCGCCTCGCCCCGGGAGAGGGGTGTGGTACGCGTCAGGTGATCAACGAGTTCGTCGTGCACCCGACGATCCTGAGGTAAAGCGCTGGCAATCGCAAGAATCCTGCCCGATATCGGGCAACGGTCTGTTGAAACTCTTATGGGACCCTGTTCGGTGCCTGTTCACCCTGTGTCCTGCGTGGCGATGGCTGCCCAGAGCACCGTTTTCAGCCATGGACACTCCTCGCATGGGCGTACCCGAGCAGCTCGCAGAGCGCATGAGCATGGCCGAGCAGCACGAGTACCTTCGCGCCAAGTTCTCGCGGCGCACGATGATCAGAAGCAGTGCCGTCACCGTGGGCGCCGTCGCGGGCGGTGCGTTCGTGCCGGGCGCCGCCCAGGCCGCGACGCGGACCTCCGCACCGACGCAGACGTACTCGCAGGCCGCGAAGGTCGACGGCGCGCTCGTCGCCCCCTTCGGCCGTCACCTCGCCTGGGGCAACGACCCCCGCACGGAGATCACCGTCTCCTGGCAGGTCCCGGTCGCGGTGAAGAAGCCCTTCATCCGCATCGGCGCCCACCCCTGGGACCTCTCCCGCAAGATCGAGGCCGAGGTCCGGACGCTGTACACCCCGGCCGGTGTCGGCGCCAGCGGCGACCACACCCAGTACTACCTGCACGCCAAGCTCAGCCACCTGCGCCCCGGCCGGACGTACTTCTACGGCGTCGGCCACGCCGGCTTCGACCCGGCCGAGGCGCACCTCCTGGGCACGCTCGGCACCTTCACCACCGCCCCCGACCACAAGAAGCCGTTCACCTTCACGGCCTTCGGCGACGAGGGCGTCAGCTACCACGGCCTCGCCAACAACAGCCTGCTGCTCGGCCAGAACCCGGCCTTCCACCTGCACGCCGGCGACATCGCGTACGCCGACCCGGCAGGCGCGGGCAAGACCGCCGACACCGGCTTCGACTCCCGCGTGTGGGACCAGTTCCTCGCGCAGACCGAGTCCGTCGCCAAGTCCGTCCCGTGGATGCCGGCCTACGGCAACCACGACATGGAGGCCTGGTACTCGCCCAACGGCTACGGCGGCGAGGAAGCCCGCTGGAACCTCCCCGACAACGGCCCGGACAAGAAGAACCTCCCGGGCGTCTACTCCTTCGTCTACGGCAACACGGCGGTCATCTCGCTCGACGCCAACGACATCTCCTTCGAGATCCCGGCCAACCTCGGTATCTCGGGCGGCACCCAGACCAAGTGGCTGGAGGCGCAGCTGAAGAAGTACCGCGCCTGCGACGACGTCGACTTCATCGTGATCTTCTTCCACCACTGCGCCTACTGCACCTCCACCGCGCACGCCTCGGAGGGGGGCGTGCGCCAGGAGTGGGTGCCGCTGTTCGAGAAGTACACGGTCGACCTGGTCATCAACGGCCACAACCACCAGTACGAGCGGACGGATGTCATCAAGGCGGGCGCGGTCACCAAGAAGCTCCCGATCGGCGGCACTTCGTACCCCGAGACCGAGGGTGTCGTCTACGTGACGGCGGGCGCGGCCGGCCGCAGCCTGTACGCGTTCACCGCCCCGCTGTCCTACGAGGGCCACGAGAACGAGGTCGACTCCGTCGCCTCCTTCATCAACACCAAGGACGGCAAGGTCAACGAGACGGTCACCTGGTCGCGCGTGCGCTACCTCGACTACTCCTTCCTCCGTGTCGATGTCACCCCCGCCGCCAAGGGCCGCCTCGCCACGTTGACGGTGCGCGGCATCGCGGAGACCGGCGAGGAGGTCGACCGCTTCACGGTCGCGCGCCGCGTACGCTGAGCGTGCGCGTATGCCCCGAAGGCAGGGCGTACGAGCAACACCAACAGGCGGTTCTCCGGCGCGTGTTCCTACATGCGCTTGAGGACCGCCTGTTTGGCGAGTGCGAACTCGTCGTCCGTGAGTACGCCCGTCCGGCGCAGCTCACCGAGTTCGCGCAGCCGCCGGAGCTGGGCGTCGTGGTCGTGTTCGACCGGCCTGCCGTCGGGCCCGGCGAGCTCCTTCCGCCGCTGCGGGGGTACGTCCGTCACGTCCGTCGCTGGATGCGGCAGGCGGGCCTGGACGGCCGCCGCGACCAACGCCATCAGCGGGTCCTTCTTGAAGCCCCACAGCTCGACGGAGTTGGGGTCGTACTTCGGCGGGGCCTTGGTCGGTGCGTGCCGCACACCGAAGCGCAGGTAGCCGTTCTCCAGGCCCACCGCCGGATGCCACTCCACGGCCGCGATGTCGCCGACGGCCAGGGAACGGGGGCCGGCGGCGGCCTTCGCGTCCTCCGTCTTCCAGTTCCACTCCAGGCGGACGTGCTCACCGTCGAAGGTCGCGGTGCCGTCCCCGGCCGACACGGACAGCGGTACGGCGGGCCCGGGCAGTAGATAGCGGTCCACGGCGCCGGACGGCACCTCGTCGAGCAGCAGCGCGTTGCGCACCTCGTCCACGAGGTACTCGGCGACGCCGTACCGGTCCGACTCCACGTTCAGCTGATACGGGTCGTCGGTCTCCGCCAGCTTGCCGCCGGTGGCCCGGAGCAGCGGGTCGGCGCCGTCGCGCAGCCGGAGCCTGAGGCGCCCCGACTTTCTGCCCTGCTCGAAGGAGACACCGGCCAACGCCTGGAGGGGAACGGCGAGTTCGCCCAGTTCCTTGCGGAGCAGACTGACGTTCTTGTCATGCCCCGGGGTGAGCCGGAGCCCGTCACCGTCGAAGACCCATGTGCCGTCCTTCTGGATGATTTCCGCCATGGAGAGATTCTGGCACCGGGCCGTCACAACCCCAGCGCGTTCGCGGCCTCGTCGTCCAAGGCAAACCGAACTTCCTTGCCAGTCAATGTCGTTGTGCGCATCGAGAGCTTGCCGGCGCGCACCCCGACGGAGATCTCCGGGTTGTCCTGACAGACGAGGACGAACGAGCCGTCGGCCGTTGCCTTCGGCAGGAACGCCTGGTCCTCCGGGAAGGGCGCGGAGGCACCCTGCTCGTAGGCGCACGGCCGCAGCTGCATCCCGTCGCCGGCCACCCGGTTGCCCTCGATGTCCAGGCAGAACCTCGACGCGGGGCTCACCAGGGCGACCGCGCCCTTCGTCAGGCGGACGACCTGCCACTTCTGCGTCTCGCCGCCGTCGCAGGCCGCCAGGGTGGGATCGGCGGGTGGTCCGGAACCCGGCGAGGCGCTTGCGGCCGGGCCGTTGACGCAGCGGCCGGTGGACAGGTCCCTGAGGGTGATCGTGTCGGTGGTGGTGTTGGCCACGGAGGACGGTGCGATCGAGGCACCCGTCGTGGACGCGGGAGGCTCGGCGCCCTCGGCGGAGCCGGATCCCGCCAGCAGGCGCAGTACGCCGGTGGTCAGGACGGCCGTGACGGCCACGGTGACCGCCACCGTGAGCACCGGCCGTCTGCGTCGCCGGCCCTCGGCTCTGTGGCTCCCGTTTCCGGCGGACGGGGCGGACGGGGCGGGCGCGGGCTGCGTGACGGGCTCGCCGCTCGTCGGCCGGTTCGCCGACCGGGCCCTGCGGTACGCGGCCCCGCCCCACACCAGTACCTGGTCGACCAGCAGCGGCCGTACGTCCTCCGCACCCCCCGCCGCGAGCGTGTGCAGCAGTTTCAGGTCACTGGTGCAGAACTGGCAGGTGTCCAGGTGCTGTTGGAGGTCTGCGGGGGCCTCTCGATGGGTGCCGCGTGCGATGGCGCCGAGCATGCCGCCGTAGCGGAGACACTGGGGGTCGGCGGTGCGTCCGGCTCGTACGCGCAGGAAGGTGTCGACCAGACGGCTGCGGGCCGCCTGGGCAAGGGAGTCGGCGAACTCCGCGGTCGTGTTCAGGAGCCTGGCCGCCGACTCCGTCTCCTCCGGTTCGGCCAGGCACAGCCACAGTGCGGCCCGTTGCTGGTCGGGCAGTTGCTCGAAGGCGGCCAGCAGAACCGAGCTGTGTTCCACCCGGCGCAGCGTGTCGACGGGGCCGAGGCTGTCGGCGGCCCGTTTCGACCAGTCGCGGAACTCCGCGCGCAGCAGGCCGTGTCGCCCGTCGCGCAGCCAACTGTCGGCGGTGCGCCGCACGTCGGCGAGGAGAGCGGTGCGCAGGGCGGGTCCGTGCTGCCGCGATCCACGGGCGAGCACCTGGACGGCCAGGTCGGTGGCGTCGCGCGGCTTGGCACAGAAGGTGTTCGCGTACGCGTGGACGGCCGGGGCGTGTTCCGGCGGGAGGCCGGGCACGGACGGCTGGTGGTGCGGGACTTGCTGTGCGAGGTGCTCGGTCATGAATCTTGACTCCCCACGGAGCGGGCACGGCAAGGCCAGGACCGTAGTGCCGCATTCTGTGAGGGGGCTGTGCGTTCACCCACCCGTGTCGAGTACACGGAAAGTGACGGGGAGGGCGAAGAGGGTGACGGGGACGTTGACGGGCCCCCCGAGGACCGTACTCGGGGAGCCCGTCTGCCTTGATCAGAACCCTGCGACGGGATTCTTCAGGGTGCCGATCAGCTGGAGGGCGCCCGCCGGATCCGCCAGATCCACCATCTGCTTGTTGTTACGCAGTTGCAGCCGGTTGAGGCAGGACAGGGCGAACTCGGGGGCGAACATGTCGTACTGGCGGAATTTGTCGGCCAGTTGGGGGTTCGCCTCCTGGTAGGCGCGGGTGACCTCGGCGACCGTCCGCCAGAAGTCGTCCTCCGCCAGGACGCCTTCGGTGGCGAGGTTCGCGGCCAGGAAGCGGAAGAAGCAGTCGAAGACGTCCGTGAAGACCGACAGGAGCTTCTTGTCCTCCGGTACGTCCACGCGCAGTCGCTCGACCGTCGGCGGCAGAACCGCGTCCGGGTCCAGGACGGCGATCTCCTCGGCGATGTCCTTGTAGATCGCGCGCTGGACCGTGCCGTCCCTGAGGACGAGGATCACGTTCTCGCCGTGCGGCATGTAGACCAGGTCGTAGGCGTAGAAGCTGTGCAGGAGCGGGGTGAAGTAGGCGCCCAGGTAGCCGCGCAGCCACTCCTTCGGGGTCAGACCCGACTGCTCGACGAGGGCCGCGGCGAAGGAGCGGCCCTCGTGGTCGACGTGGACGAGCGACGCCATGGTGGCCAGCGACTCGCCGTCTTCGAGGGAAGACACCGGGCTCTCGCGCCAGAGCGCGGCCAGCATCTTGCGGTACGGGGAGTAGCGGTCGGTGGCGGCCTCGTACTCCAGGTGGCGGTAGCCGACGGCTGCGCGCTCCCGGATGATCGACAGGCCCGTCGACTTCAACACCGGGTCGTTGTCGATGAGTTGGGCCAGCCAGTCGTTGATGGCCGGGGTCGCCTCCATGTAGGCGGCCGAAAGCCCGCGCATGAAGCCCATGTTGAGGACCGAGAGAGCCGTCTTGACGTAGTGCTTCTCGGGGTCGGTCCGGTTGAAGAACGTACGGATGGACTGCTGGGCGAGGTACTCGTCGTCGCCCTCGCCCAGGCAGACCAGGTGCTGCTGGGCGATCTCGGCGGCGAAGGTGACGGTGAGCTTGTTCCACCACTGCCAGGGGTGCACCGGGATGAAGAGGTACTCGGTGGGGTCCAGGCCCCGGTCGGACAGTTTCGTACGGAAGCGGACGACCGTCTCCTGCCCCAACTCTGCGCGCAGGAAGGCCTCGTACTCGATGCCGACGCCCGCCGTGAACGCGGCGCGCGAGCGGTGCGCGGCCAGCCACACCAGCCGGACCGGGCTCGCCGTCTCGGGCGCGTACGAGAGGTACTCGTGCACGCCGAAGCCAAGCCGCCCGTTGTTGGCGACGAAACAGGGGTGGCCCTCGGTCATCCCGGTCTCGATCTCCTGGAAGCCGCTTCTCGTCAGCTCGGCGACGGGGATCTGTGGCTTGGTGAGCTTGTAGCAGGTGCCGGAGAGGGTGGAGGAGATCTCCTCCAGGTAGACGGGCAGGACCTCGTCGCTCAGGCCGAGCGATTTCCGCAGCTCGATGAAGAAGTCGAGGGTGGAGAGCGGGAGTTCGGCCCCGCCGCGGTGCCGGGTGATCGAGTCGGCGTCGACCTGCCAGTGGTCGAGGGCGTGGCGGGTGGCGGCGAAGCGGTAGCGGGTCAGGCCGTCGTCGCCGAGTACGACGTAACTGTCGTCACGGTCGGCACTGTTGTCACCGCCGTCGCCCTTCTCGGGTTCGGGGGTGATCAGCCGTTCGTGCGCGAACTCGGCGAGGGCTTTGCGGATCAGGAGGCGGTTGGCCTGTTCCCAGCGCTCGGGGGAGAGGTGGGCGGTGGCGTCGGTGAGGTTCATACGGACATCGCCTTCATCGCCTTCTCGAACTGCTCGCGGGTGCAGGAACTCAGCAACGCCTTCTTCTCCGGCTTCTGTATCTCGCGTTCGGGCACGAACCCGACGGCTTCGTTCAGGGCGTGCACTGCCTTGTTGCCGACGTCCGGCTCGACGACGACACGGGCGGTGCGCGGGTCCTCGAAGAGGTGGGCCATCACGGCCGTGATGACGGACCTGGTGAACCCGGACACCGGTGTGTCGGTCGCCGGCACCAGGAAGTGCATGCCGACATCGCCGGGCTGCGGCTCGTACAGGCCGGCCAACTCGCGGTGGACCGGGTCGTACCGCTCCATCAGGAAGGCGGGCACGCCGTCGTGGAGACCGAGGAGGGCGTCCTGGTGCTCGTCGGCGGCGACCTCCATGTAGGCCCGCTCGACGTCTTCGAGGCGGGCGTCCCGCATCATCCAGAAGGCCGCCTTGGGGTGCGTGAGCCAGCTGTGCAGCAACTCGGCGTCCTGGAGGGGGTCGAGCGGCCGGAAGGTGAAGGTCGTAGTGGTGGTGGGGGTGGTGGAGGTCGTGTTCATACGGCGAACTCCTGGAAGGCGATGGTCTTCTCGACCGGGTAGTACTCGCTGCCGAGCAGCTCGCCGATGATGAAGCTGTTGCGGTAGGCGCCCATGCCCAGGTCGGGCGAGGTGATCGAGTGGGTGTGGACGCCGGAGTTCTGCAGGAAGACCCCGCGTCCGGTCGTGTCGATCGCGTAGTTGCGGGCGATGTCGAAGTTGCCCTGGGTGTCGTAGCGCAGCCGGTCGCGGACGGGCTTCAGGAACTCCGGCTCGGCGTACTTGTAACCGGTGGCGAGGATCAGGCCCTGGGTGTCCAGGGTGTAGTCCCTCTCCTGTTCCTCCTGACGCAGCCCGAGTGTGTACGTCCCGCTTCCGCTTCGGCCTCCGCTCCCGCTTTCGTAAGTCACCGTGTTCAGCGAGGAGTTGGTGAGCAGTCGGGTGGGGACCGGGCCGCCGAGGTTCTTCCGGTAGAGCAGGTCGAAGATCTCGTTGATCAGTTCGCCGTCGATGCCCTTGAACAGGCCCTTCTGCTCCTGCGTGAGGCGGTAGCGGGTCCGCTCGGGCAGCGCGCGGAAGTAGTCGATGTACTCCGGGGAGGTCATCTCCAGCGTCAGCTTGGTGTATTCGAGCGGGAAGAAACGCGCTGAGCGCGTCACCCAGTTCAGCCGGTAGCCGTGGACGTCGATCTCGCTGAGGAGGTCGTAGTAGATCTCGGCGGCGGACTGACCGCTGCCGACGAGCGTGATCGACTCCTTGGCCTGCAACTCCCGCTTGTGCCGCATGTACCGGGAGTTGTGGATGAAGTCGCCGCCCAGGTCCGCGCACGCCTCCGGGATGTACGGGGGAGTGCCGGTGCCGAGGACGAGTCTGCGCGCCCGGTAGATGTCACCGGCGGCCGTGCGGACGACGTACAGCTCGTCCTCGTACTCGTAAGTCACCTCGGCGACAGTGGTGTTGAAGCGGACGCTGCGCAGCTTGTTGGCGGCCCAGCGGCAGTAGTCGTCGTACTCGACGCGGAGGGGATAGAAGTTCTCGCGGATGTAGAACGAGTACAACCGGCCCGATTCCTTCAGGTAGTTGAGGAAGGAGTACGGGGAGGTCGGGTCGGCGAGGGTGACGAGGTCCGACATGAACGGCGTCTGGAGATGGGCACCGTCGAGGAACATCCCCGAGTGCCACTCGAAGTCGGGCTTCGACTCCAGGAAGACGCCGTCGAGTTCGTCGATCGGCTCGGTGAGGCAGGCGAGGCCGAGGTTGAAGGGGCCGAGACCGATCCCGATGAAGTCGTAGGTCTTGTTCACTGCTTCGGTCCTGTTCATGGCTTCGGCTTCAGGAAGCGACGGCGGTGACGGAGGCGACGGAAGCGACGCGGTCGGCGGACTCTCCCAGGTACTGCTCGGCATGGCCGGCGATCAGGTCGAGTACGGCGGTGATGTCGTCCGTCGTGGTCTCGGGGTTGAGCAGGGTGAACTTGAGGTAGTGGCGTCCGCCGACCTTCGTCCCCGCGACCACGGCCGCACCGGAGGCGAACAGGGCCTTGCGGGCGTACAGGTTGGCGCGGTCGATCTCCGCTGGGTCGGTGACCGCGGCAGGGATGTAGCGGAAGACGAGGGTGGAGAGGGAGGGCTCGACGACGACGTCGTAGCGCGGGTCGGCAGCGAGCAGTTCCCAGCCCTCCTGGGCCAGGTCGCAGACCTCGTCGAAGAGCTCGCCGATGCCGTCGGCGCCCATCACACGCAGGGTCATCCACAGCTTGAGCGCGTCGAAGCGGCGGGTCGTCTGGAGGGACTTGTCGACCTGGTTGGGGATGCGCTCCAGCACCATGCGGCGCGGGTTGAGGTACTCCGCGTGATAGGTGGCGTGGCGGAGCGTGGCCGCGTCCCGGACCAACAGGGCACTCGAACTCACCGGCTGGAAGAAGGACTTGTGGTAGTCGACGGTGACCGAGTCGGCGCGCTCGATGCCGCTGAGGAGGCCGCGGCGCTTGACCGAGGCGAGCAGTCCGCAGCCGTACGCGGCATCGACGTGTAGCCAAGTGCCGTACTGGGCACAGAGTTCGGCGATCTCGGGCAGCGGGTCGATGGAGCCGAAGTCGGTGGTGCCGGCGGTGGCGACGACAGCCATCGGAACCAGCCCGTCGCGCTCGCAGCGCTCCAACTCGTGGGCGAGGGCGACGGTCTGCATCCGCTTGTCGTGGTCGACGGGGATGGAGACGACCGAGTCGGGGCTCAGCCCGAGGAGCTTCGCGGACTTCTTCACGCTGAAGTGGCTGACCTCGGAGGCGAAGATGCGCAGCTCGGCGGCGGACCCGCTCTTGGCCTCCTCCCGGGCGAGCAGCAGCGCCTGGAGGTTGGACTGGCTGCCGCCGCTGGTGAAGATGCCGTCGGCGGCCGGGCCGAGTCCGATGCGCTCGTTGGTCCAGTCGATCAGTTTGCGCTCGATGAGGGTGCCGCCGGCCGACTGGTCCCAGGTGTCGAGGGAGGAGTTGACGGCGGAGAGGATCGCCTCGCCGAGTACCGCGGGTATGACGACCGGGCAGTTGAGGTGGGCGAGGTAGCGCGGGTGGTGGAAGTAGATCGCGTCGCGCAGATAGACCTCTTCGAGCTCGTCGAGGGCGGCGGCCTCGTCGAGGAGGGGCCGGTCCAGGTCGATCCGGTCGATGCGGGGGGCGAGGGCGTCGACCGTGACGCCGGTGAACGGACGGTCCGTGGTGGCGAGTTTCGCGGCCACCCGCTCGACTCCTTCGGTCACGGAGCGGCGGTACCGCTCCGCCGTCGTGTCATTGAGCAGGTGCGAGCGCATCGGGGAAGCCTCCGGGGGACAGAGAGGGCAGGTGCAGGTTCGACATGTCGAACGGTTCAACTTAGGTTAGCCTAACCTAAGTTTCTGTGAGGCGTTCCTGCCCCATCAGTCCCGGCCATGACCGGCGAGTCAGGGCCGGTCATGGCCGGTCAGGGCCGGTCAGGGCTGTGATCCAGGCCTGGGCCGCCGTCATTCGGACTGCTCGCGCAGCTGCTCCTCGCTGAGCCCGCGCCGCCAGTATCCGACGAAGGTGACGGCCCGACGGTCGATCCCGCGCTCCCGTACGAGATGCCGACGCAGCTCCTTCACGGCGGACGACTCGCCGGCGATCCAGGCGTACGGCCGCTCGGCGGAGGGGAGTTGGGCGTCCCGGATGGCGTCCAGGGCCGTGGGTACGCCTGTGCCCGCACGTGTACCTGTGCCTGCGCCGCGCACGAGCCACGTGATTTCGGCATCGGCGCCGGTCGCCAGATCCTGGATGTCCCCGGCATGCCCGGCCTCCAGCCAGACCTGGGCCCGGGTGTCGGCGGGGAGCTGTTCGAGGATCGCGGAGGCGGCCGGTACGGCGGTCTCGTCGGCCCAGATGATGACGAGGTCGGTGCCGGTCGGCGGGCGGAAGCGGATCGCGCGGTTGTCCGCGATCGCCGGTCCGAGCAGGAGGACCCGGTCACCGGCGTCGGCACGGGAGGCCCAGAGGGAGGCCGGACCGGCGGGGGTGAGGGCACCCGGTTCGACGCCGTGCAGTACGAAGTCGATGTCGATCTCCGTCGTACGGCCGTGGGTGTTGGCGCGCAGGGCGCGGAGTGTGTACGAGCGCATCACCGCCCGTACGTCGTCCGGGAGTTCACGCCACCCCTGCCACCAACCGTCACCCAACTCGACGGGCACGGCGGGAGCGGACTGTCCCGGGTGCGGAAGGAAGAGGGAGAGGCTCTGGTCGAGCCCGTCGGAGAAGAAGGCCGACAGATCGTCCCCGGCGAAGGTGACCCGGACGAGAGAGGGCCCGAGCCGCGCGGTCCGCACGACATGGAGGGCGAAGAACCGGAAGGGGACAGCAACGGCGGTAGTCATACGGACTCCTGATGTGATGTCAGGGGACGCGGATGACGCGCCCCCGATAGGGGCGCGGGAAACTGCGCGACCAGCTACAACGGACCCGCAGTTCCCCACTTCCAGTGGAGCGCCTGCCTCTTAGCCGACCTTCTTCGCGCTCTCGATCGCCTCTGCGAGGCTCGTGAGAAGCGGCACGCACTTGTCGTACGACAGAATCGGCTCGGGATTACGCGCGATCACCTGCCCCGCCTTCACCGCGGGCAACTGCTTCCAGGTCGCCTCGGTGATGTCGGCGGGCTGGATCGCCGACGTACGGTTGTCCATCATGATGACGTCGGCCTTGTACTTGTCGACGTTCTCCCAGCTCAGGTTCTCGTACCAGCCGCCGCTCGCCTTCAGGGCCTCGGCGGATGGCTCGACGAAGTTCACGCCGAGGGCCTTGAAGTACTCCAGGTCGACGGAGAGGTTGGAGCCGGAGACGTAGAAGATGTCCTGGCTCGCGGAACCGACCAGCACCTTGATGTCCGGCTTGGCCTTGGTGGCCGCGCGCAGTCGGGCGGCGGCGTCCTCGAAGGCCTTCTTCGCGGCGGTCACCTTGGTGGAGGTGATGTCCGCGCCAAGGGTCTTGGCCAGCTCCAGCATGCGCTGCAACGGCTGGTCCAGCTGGATGTCGAACACGGAGATGCCGACCGTCGGGGCGCCGACGGCGAGGATCTTCTTCTTGGACTCCTCCGGGACGTACCAGAGGGTGCCCGCGCTGTCGAACATCGTGGTGACGAGGAGGTCCGGGGCCAGGGCCGCGTACTTCTCGATGTTGAACTGGCCCCACTCGTTGCCGAGTACGGTCACCTTGGTGACGTCCAGGTCGCCGGCCTGGACGTCGGCCTTGCCGTCCTTGGTCGTGGTCGGGCCGAAGACGCCCTTGACCTCGACGCCGTAGTCGTGGAGCGCGGCGGCGACTCCGGTGAAGGCGACGATGCTTGAGGGCACCTTGTCGGCCTTGGCGGTCGTGCCACGGTCGTCCTTGAACGTCCAGGGACCGGCGGGAGTGGCGGCGGCCTTCGACGCGTCCGCGTCCGCGCCACCGCTTTTCGCGTCGTCGTCCCCACAGGCGGCGAGGACGGCCCCGAGGCCGAGGGCGCCGCCTGCGGCGAGCATGCCGCGGCGGGAGAGATGAGTGGCACGGGCGTTGGACATGAGATGGCTGCTTTCGAACGGGGCGGGTCGGCCCGCCGGACAATTCGAAAGTTAGGTTAGCCTAACTTTACCCGCTGTCCAGAGGGTGGGTCGGGGGAGTGGTGCGGGCGGGGCGAGGTGTGCCGATCCCTGTGGATGGCCTGTGAATCAAAGGTGGGCTATTCGTTCGGTCGGTTATTCGTTCGCGATGGCGACGCCTGTGCCATGAAGGTGAAGGGTGGCCGAGGTTCAACTCGCCTCCGAGGCAACCTAGTTACGGATGAGTAGGTGTACTCATGCCAGGGCGCCGGTGCGCGGGCCATTGTTGAGGCATCGCGCGGCACGACGCGGCGCACTCACCGGAGGACACGATGAACGGCAACCGCCGCCCCCGCACCCTGCTCACCCTGGCCACGGACAACTGGCTCTCCCGGGTGTACCTGGCCGTGGTCGTCGCCGCGACGGGCTTCTTCCTCGTCGACACCTTCTTCGTCTCCCACGCCGACGCCTCCATGTCGGGCGTGGTCCCGTGGCTGCTGACCGCTCCGCTGAGCCTCCTGTACACGCTTCTCCCCGAGGGCACACTGAACGGCACGGGCGACGGGGTGTTCCTGGCCCTCTACCTCGTGGGCATCGCGGCGGCGGCTCTGGCCAACGCGGCGTTCATGGGATACGCGCTGCGGCAGATCTGGCCGGCTTCGGGGGGCGCGGCTGCCGGTGCGTGAGGTTGGAAACGGGGCGCGGTGGTGGGAAAAGGGCCTTGCGGGGCCCTTTCCGTGTTGCTCAAGGCCGCTTGGGTGCGAGCTGAACCAGCGGTTGATTTCAAGCCACTTGCATTCGCCTTCCGACGTGAGCGTGACCCTATGGCCGCCATCCTGGCGGATGGTGCGCATGGGTAAACATCGATTTTGAGTCTCAATGAGCGGTCGTAGAAGGTGCGTCAGCACTCGGTGCGCAGTTCTGCGACGTCGATGTGTCACTTTGAAATTGCTTGACCGTTCTCGATCAACCGTGTTCGATATGGGGGCTCATAAAGATCACGTAAAACGGGGGTACGGATGGGTGGGGACTCTTTGCGCTGCCCGCAGCGCGGAAGCGTCGGACGTGCGAGACGGTTGGTCTCCGGTCTGACGGTCACGGCGTTGCTGGCGGCTCTACCCGCCCTGGGCGTCACCACATCGGTGGCGTGAGCCGACGACACGGAGTCGCCGACATCCGAGGCGTCCGCCGCGTTGGAACAGGCGGAGGCCTCTGGCAAAGCGGTCGAAGTCGTAGGTGCTCGCGAGGAGTACGCCACGACCCACGCCAACCCTGACGGTTACTCGTTCACCCTGACGCAGTCAGCCGTACCGGTGCGCGTCGCGCGGCCGGACGGATCCTGGGCGGAGCCGGACGCGACGCTGGAGCGCCGGGCCGACGGCTCGATCGGGCCGAAGGCGTCGGTGGCCGACATCTCCTTCTCCGCCGGTGGTGACGGCGGAGGCCTGGTGAAGCTGGCCGAGGACGGCCGTTGGCTGAGCCTGGGCTGGCCAGGCAGCCTGCCGAAGCCGGTGCTGGACGGCGCGTCCGCCACGTACGCGGAGGTGCTGCCCGGAGTTGACCTGCGGATGACGGCGACGGTGGAGGGCGTCCGACAGGTGCTGGTCGTCAAGTCCGCCGAGGCAGCCGCCAATCCGGAGCTGGAGCGGATCGAGTTCTCCCTCAAGACGCAGGGCCTGACGGTGGCCACCCGGGCGGGTGGTGGTCTCGCCGCCATGGACGAGGACGGCAACGCGGTGTTCCGTTCACCGGCCGCGCGGATGTGGGACTCGGCAGGGGACACCGCCGGCACGGGGACGACGACCATGTCGCTCGCCGCCGCTGACGACGAGCCCGTCGTGGACGGCCATGGTGGGACCTCCGCCGACCCGGCCGACGGCCCCGGCAACGGCGACGCCTCAGCCGTGCTGCCGGTGGAACTGACCGAGGACGCGGTGGCCGTGGTGCCGGACGCGGGCCTGCTGAGCGGCGAGAACACGGTCTACCCGCTGTACATCGACCCGGATGTGGGGCTGGACGAGTCCGAGCGCACCGTGCTGTCCTCGGACGGCGACACCTTCTACAACTTCGACGGCGGAGACGACGGCGAGGGCGTCGGCCTCTGCGGTACATACGTGACCGGCGGGTTCGCCTACTACTGCGGCTCGGGTTACCGGCAGCGCATGTACTTCGAGTTCGGGTCGGCAAAGCTCGCGGGCAAGCACGTACTTGACGCGACCTTCCGGGTGACCGAGCTGTTTTCGATGTCCTGCGAGAAGACGGTCGTCGACCTCGTCCGTACCGGCAACATCTCCTCGGCGACCAACTGGCCGGGCCCGACGGCGAACTGGGATGTCATGGGCGACCAAAGAGTCGCCGCAGGGCGTGGGACGGCATGTTCTCCGAGCCAGCCGGACGCGCCGGTCGAGTTCAATGACGACCCTGCCAAGAGCTACCAGAACCTCACCCACACGGTGAAGGTCTTCGCGGACGGTGGCTTCTCCCGGTTGACCCTGATGTTGAAGGCGCACGACGAGGGCGACCCCAACGGATGGAAGCGGTTCGACGACAACGCCACTCTGTCGGTCAAGTTCGTGGGGCTGCCTGCCGTGCCGACCTATCCCGGCATCGCGGTGGGCAAGGGTGTCAAATGCTCGACCAAGTCCACGGATCCGGACGTCATCGCGGACCGGAATCCGATACTGACCGCGCGACCGCAGACCGCCGCGGGTGGTGAGGGTGCTGCGCACCTGCGAGCGCACTTCTACGTCCAGAAGAAGCAGGCCGACGGCACATGGGACTTGGTCACCGAGCCGGTGCGACCTCAGCCCAGTACCGTGATCGACAACGCACAAGTGAAGGCCGAGACGCCGATCACACTTGCCGAGAACGGCACGTACCGGATGGCGGCTTTCACACAGTCTCTATACAACGACGACAAGAGCTACCTGCAGTCGTCCAGCACGGTGACGACCAAGAACTGGTGCTATTTCACGGTCGACCTGTACTCCCCGAAGCCCCCGGTGGTGACCTTCGGCGGTCCGTACAGCGAGTGCGACGACTGCGCGGCGGCCGGCGGGCCGGGTATCAAGGGGAAGTTCACCTTCTCTCCGGCGGCCGGAGACGTGAACGACTACTACCAGTACAAGCTCTCCAAGAGCGCGTCGTGGTCGGAACGGATCGCGGGAAACACGGTCGTGACATGGGTCACGCCGAGGGTTGCGGGCACGGAACAGCTTGAGGTCCGGGCCGGAGACAGCGCTGGTGAGGGCGACAGCAAATTCGTGGAGTTCAAGGTCGCTGAGGGCCAACCGGCAGTCGGCCGTTGGCACTTCAACGACTACACCCCCGACCCCGCCACGACTGAGACCTCGGCGGCTGACACCGCAACAGAGGGCACACGGCACGCCATGACTCTGCGCGGCGCGGGCGCGGGCTGGTCCTTGCTGGCGAGACGGGGCGAGCTTGACTACTCCCTGTGGCTGAACGCTGATCCCAACGACGCCGCCCGGCAGTCGGGATACGCGGCCACCTCGGAGGCAGTGGTCGACGCGAGGTTCTCCTTCACCGTCTCGGCATGGGCCAACCTGAGTGACGTGTCCGCCAGCCGGACAGTCATCTCCCAGACGGGAAGCGACAACTCCAACTTCACTCTCTACTATTCGTCGGGCGTGCAGCGCTGGGTGTTCCTGTGGAGCTGGTACGAGAACGGTGTACGGAAGTACGACAGCGTCAGTGCGAGTGCCACAGGCGTGCCGCTCAACGCGTGGGTCCACGTGGCGGGTTCCTATGACGCCGAAAGCCGGTCGATCCGCCTCTACGTGAACGGCCAACCACAGGGTTCTCCGGTGTCCTTGCCCAGCACGTCGAAGGCGACGGTCGCGGGTGGCGCGCTGCAGGTCGGTCGCGTCGCGTTCACCTCGGGTGGCACCTACCAGAACTACATGAGCGGTCGCGTCGACGAAATGACTGTCTGGCAGCGGCTGTTGACTGACGAAGATGTGGCCACGGAGGCCCACCTGCTGGACGAGAACGGCGACGCGTACGCCGAGCTCGTCGCCGACTGGAATCCGGACGGGGCTGTTCCGGGCACAGGCCCGTTGGCGGACACCTTCTCCGGCTACAAGCGGTCCCTCAAGCTCTCCAGCGGGGCATCCCTCGATGGCAAGGCGATCGTCCTCGACGGCACGAATGACACGGCCACAACGGCAGGCCCGGTCGTTGACGACTCAGGGTCTTTCACAGTGACAACGGCCGTGGAGCTGGACTCGGAGGTCATGGCAGCCAAGAGCGACGACTATGTCGCTCAGGTCGTCGGTCAGCGAGGCGCTGATGGTTCCTCCTGGGGTCTGTGGTTCGAGAAGAAAGGCACCGAATTCGACCCGGAGACCGAAAAGGAACTCCCCATCGGTAAGTGGTACTTCGGTCGGCTGGACGCGCTCGGGGCCTGGACAGCCGTTGTCTCCGACGCGCCCAAGACGGTGACGGCCAACAGCGTGACGCGGCTGACCGGTGTGTTCGACGCCTCCGCAGGCACGATCAGCCTGTACGTCGGAGCCAACCAGAACGGCCCCGACCTCGCCTACACCGCTGTGGTGGGTTCGGGCGACTTCGCGGTCGGCACGGGCTTCGTCGACTCCGCCTGGGGCCACTACCTCGGGGGCCGGATCACCCGGATTCGGATCTGGGCCGGGGCCATGTCCGAGCAGCAGGTCGGCGCCATCGTGGGTGGCACGGATGACTGACCGTTCACCTCACCGGCCGTCCGCCGTCCGGTCGCCCTCTGCTCGCTTTGATCACTTGGGGAGTTCTGCTGTGAGTGCCGTAAGGCGTGGGGTTGGCGCCAGGATCAGACGTGTTGTTTTCAGCCGACGCCTGCTGTCGGCCGTGGTGATGTCCCTCGTCGTGTCGAGCGTTGTCGCGGCCCCCGTGCAGGCGGCGGATAGCGTTGTCGGCCTGGGCAAGCCCAAGATGCCGGAGCAACTGGTCTCCGAGGTACACGAGTTCAACGGGCAGGGCGCCAAGAAGGCCAGGGCTCGGGTGGCCGAGACCCGTGCGGAGAACGCCGAACAGGGCAGGCGCGCCCGCGCCGAGCAGACCGCGACCTGGCCGAAGGCGGGTTCGGCGAAGGCGGGGCTCGCAGGCAAGGGCAAGGCGGCCCGGTTGACGGCCGGCGGTCTCCCGGTGACGCTGACCGGTACACGGGACGGAGCCTCGGGTGACACGCGTGTCGAGGTCCGCAGCCGCAAAGCGACCGAGGCTGCCGGGATCAAGGGCGTACTGCTGACCGCGACGGCGGCTGACCCCGGCACCGCCGAAGTCAGCGTCGACTACTCGGACTTCGCTTCCGCGTACGGCGGCGGATGGTCCGGTCGGCTGCGGCTGTTCCAGCTCCCGGCCTGTGCGTTGACGACGCCGAACAAGGCGGCCTGCCGAGAGCGGACACCGCTCGACTCGCACAACAACATCTCGGGCCAGACCGTCTCGGCCAAGGTATCCCTCGCTGCGGAACCTGGGGCACCGACGGCTCAGAAGAGCTCGTCGACATCCAACTCCACTGCCAAGGCCACTACTTCGGCCTCCTCCGTTTCCTCCGCTTCCTCTGCGGTGACCGTCCTGGCCCTCGCGGCGACTGCGGGCGCGTCCCCGTCCGGCGCGGGCGACTATACGGCGAGCCCGCTCTCCCCCGCCTCCAGTTGGGAGGCGGGGGGCTCCTCCGGCGCCTTCACCTGGTCGTACGGCATGGCCGTGCCGCCCGCTGCGGCCGGACCGTCCCCGTCACTGTCGCTGTCCTACGACTCCGGCAGCGTCGACGGGCGTACCGCTTCGACGAACAACCAGTCCAACCCGGTCGGCGAGGGCTTCGAGATCTCCTCGTCCTCGTACATCGAGCGCTCCTACGGCAGCTGCGACAAGGACGGGCAGACCGACAAGTTCGACCTGTGCTGGAAGTTCGAGAACGCCTCGATCGTCCTCAACGGCAAGTCCAGCAAGCTGGTCAAGGTCGACGCGGCAGACAAGACCGACGACGTCTGGCGACTGAGCTCCGACGACGCCTCCACCGTCGTCCGCTCCACCGGAGGCGACAACGGCGACGACGACGGCGAGTACTGGACCGTCACCACCGGCGACGGCACGAAGTACGTCTTCGGCCAGAACAAGCTCCCCGGCGCGGCCACCACCGACCGCACCAACTCGGTGTGGACGGTGCCGGTCTACGGCAACGACTCCGGCGAGCCCGGCTACGACAAGGGTTCCGCCTTCGCCGGCCGCTCGCTCACCCAGGCCTGGCGCTGGAACCTGGACTACGTCGTGGACATCCGCGGCAACGCCATGACGTACTGGTACACCCCCGAGATCAACTACTACGCCCAGAACGACGCCTCCACCGCCACCGCCAAGTACACCCGTGGCGGCTACCTCACCGAGATCCGCTACGGCCAGAACAAGGACACCCTGTTCTCCGGCGTGACCTCCGACAAGGTCACCTTCTCCTACACCGAACGCTGCACCGTCTCCGACTGCGGCGAACTGACGGACTCCTCCGCCCCCAACTGGCCCGATGTCCCCTTCGACTCGATCTGCGCCTCAGGGGCCGACTGCGACGCGTCGAGCCCGTCCTTCTTCACCCGCAAGCGCCTGACCGGCGTCAACACCCACGCCTGGTCGGCCGCCACGAGCGCGTTCACCGCCGTTGACTCCTGGGCTTTGGACCAGGACTTCAAGGACGGCAACGACATCGGTGACACCTCCGACCACAGCCTGGTCCTGGAGTCCGTTCAGCACACCGGTAAGAACGGCACGGCCATCAAGCTCGATCCGGTGACCTTCACCTACGAGATGCGGCCGAACCGGGTCGACGGCGACAGCGACAACATCCTGCCGCTCAACCGCCCCCGGATCAGGACGGTCACCTCCGAGACGGGCGCCGTCACCACGGTCACCATCACCGGCCCTGAGTGCGTGCGCGGCTCGAACATGCCGGCCGCCGAGGACGACAACTCGAAGCCCTGCTATCCGCAGTACTGGAACATCAACGGAGCCGCCGAGGCATCCATCGACTGGTTCCACAAGTACCGCGTCACCGCTGTCCTCAGCGCGGACCCGTACAGCCAGAGCGCGGACGTCGAGAACACCTACACCTACTCCGACCCCGCCTGGCACTACAACGACGACCCGCTCACTCCCGCAGCAGAGCGCACGTGGTCCGTCTGGCGCGGCTACGGCAAGGTCACCTCGACCAAGGGCATCGCGGGCACCACCCAGAGCAAGACGGTCTCCACCTACCTCCAGGGCATGCACGGGGACAAACTCAAGGGCACCGCCACCACGCGGTCCGCCTCGGTCGCCGGCATCGACTTCACCGGCCTGGACATCGCCGACGAGACCGACAGCGACCCGTACGCGGGCTTCCTGCGGGAGCGGATCACCTACAACGGCTCGACACCGGTCAGCGTGACCGTCAACGACCCCTGGTACCGCACCACGGCCACCCACAGCGCCTCGAACACCAAGGCCTACTTCGTCCGCACGGAGAAGGCGTACACGCACACCTATCTGACGGCGAACGCATCCTGGCGCACGCACACCACAGCCACCACCGAATGGGACGCCTACGGCCAGCCGTTGAAGGTGTACGACGCGGGTGACGCGGCCGTCACCGGCGACGAGACGTGCACGCGTACCTGGTACGCGGCCAACGCCACGCTCGGCATCAACTCCCTGGTCACCCGTACCCGAGTGCTCGGCAGAGCGTGCACGATCGCCGAGACCGAGCTGGCTCTGCCCACGTCGTCGGCCACACGCGGTGACGTCCTGTCCGACACCGCGATGGTCTACGACGGCACGTCCACGACCGCCGCCTGGTCCGCGTCCCAGACCCCGACCAAGGGCGCGGTCACCTGGGTCGGCCGCCCCACCGCCTACCCGGCGGCGGCCACGAACGGCGAACGCCACCCGTCCGCATGGCAGACGACCAGCCGGACGACGTACGACACCCTGGGCCGCGTCGCCACGGTAGCCGACACCGACGGCAACACCACGGCCACGTTCTACGTCCCCGAGACAGCGGGCCCGCTGACCAGGACCAAGGTCACCAACGCCAAGACGCAGAGCACCTTTGTGTATGCGGACTATGCCCGAGGTCTGCCGACCAAGGTCTACGACATCAACAGCAAGATCACCGAGACGACGTACGACGCCCTCGGCAGACAGACCGCGACGTGGCTGCCCAACCGCTCCCGCGCCGCCGACTACAGCCCCAACTACACGTACGCCTACTCGGTCTCCAACGCCGACAACCCCTGGTCATCGACCTCGACGCTCAAGAACGACGGCACGTACAACACCAGTTACGAGATCTACGACTCGCTGCTGAGGCCGCTCCAGACCCAGAGCGTCACACCGCACGGTGGCCGGCTGCTGACGGACACTCGTTACAACAACCGTGGCCTGGTCAGCCAGACGTACGCCGATCTCTTCGACGACGAGAACCCTCCGTCTGGCGAGTACTTCGAAGCCGGCGACGGCCAGACCCCCAAAGAGTCGGTGATCGTCTTCGACGGTGCGGAACGGCCCGTCACCAGCACCTTCTACAGCGGGGGAGTGAAGAAATGGAGCACCAGCACCAGCTACTCGGGTGACTCCACCGCGACGACCGCCCTGGACGGAGGCTCGGCCGTCCGTACGATCGTGGACGCCCAGGGCCGTACGACGGAAACCCGCGAGTACGAGGGCACCAGCCCGGCCGACACCGGCTACGGCGCCACGGTGGGCGCGACCTACACGTCCACGAAGTTCACGTACACCCGCGACGGCAAGCCGTTCACGATCACTGGCCCCGACAGCGCCTGGTCGTATGCCTACGACCTGTACGGCCGTCAGACCTCCGCCACCGACCCCGACATGGGCACGACGACCACCGGCTACACGACCTTGGACCAGGTCTCCTGGACCAAGGACGCGGCGGCCCGGGTCGTGATCAGCGGCTACGACGTGTTGGGCCGTAACACCGGCACATGGTCGGCCCCTGGAACTGCGGACCTGACCTCGACCACCGAGGAAAAGGTCGACGCGAACAAACTCACCGCGTACACCTACGACGGGGTCACCGGCGCCAAGGGCCAGCGGGACTCCGCCACCCGCTATGTCGGTGGGGCCGTCAATCCTGCTGATACCGCGTACACGAAGAGGGTCACGGAATTCGACAGCATGTACCGGGCCACCGCCACCCAGCTCGAACTGCCGGCGGCGGACCCCCTCGTCGCCAAGAAGGCTGTCGCTGCGAAGCTGACCTCC
Source organism: Streptomyces sp. SID12488 (assembly GCF_010548275.1). Lineage (GTDB taxonomy): Bacteria > Actinomycetota > Actinomycetes > Streptomycetales > Streptomycetaceae > Streptomyces. The sequence goes on along the minus strand of NZ_JAAGLT010000001.1, from coordinate 600,441 downwards.
ACCGCGTACTACGACGTCGACGGGACTCAGCGAAACGTCACGGTGCCGGCCGCCGGTGGCCTTGAGTCGGAGCTCGTCGCCTACACGTACGACGGCCTTGGTCTGAACACCCGGGTCAAGGGGACCAGCGTCTACATGCTGGACGCCAGCTACACGTCCCTGGGGCAGCCCCAAATACTCAGCTTGGGCAAGTCCGAGGCCGAGAACACCTACAACGTGTACGTCAGCAACATCTACGAGGCGGGCACCGACCGTCTCCTCCGGTCGTCGGTCACCGACGACACACACGCCTACACGCTCCAGCAGTTGAACTACGGCTACGACGTCGCGGGCAATGTCACGTCCGTCTCGGACCCGATGACCCTCGGCGGTACCGGCGCGGCGGACAACCAGTGCTTCACCTACGACGGCCACCGCCGTCTGACCGACGCCTGGACCCCGGCGGCAGCGGACTGCTCCACGGCCAACCGCACAACGGCCAAGCTGGGAGGCGCCGCCCCGTACTGGACGTCGTACACGTACAAGGACTCGGGCCTGCGCGCGACCGAGGTCAACAAGACCAGCAGCACGCCCACGACCAAGACGTACTGCTACGACAGCACGAAGACCCACCGCCTCCTCGCCACCACCACCGCTAACACCTGCACCGGCGTCACCTCGGCCTACGCATACGACGCGACGGGCAACACCACGACCCGGCCGGACGGCACGGCAAGCCAGACCCTGACCTGGTCGGCGGAGAGCAAGCTCGACACCCTCAAGGAGGGCACCAGCACCACCGGCTACGTCTACGACGCCGACGGTAGCCTCCTGATCCGCCGCAACACGGCCGGCGAGACGGTCCTGTACCTGGGATCGAGCGAGATCCACCTCGACACCTCGACATCGACGGCGAAGTTCTGGGCTCAGCGTTACTACTCGGGCGCCGGCGCGACGATCGCGATGCGCACCAACAAGTCGGGTACCGACAAGCTCAGTTGGCTGGCCGCAGATCACCACGGCACGAGCAGCCTCGCTGTGGACAACGCGACCCAGGTGACCACGAAGCGCTACAGCAAACCGTTCGGCGCGGACCGAGGCCAACCGACCTTCGGCCCCTGGCCGGACGACAAGGGATTCCTCGGGGCTTCGACGGACTCCGCTTCGGGGCTTACGCATCTCGGGGCGCGGGAGTACGACCCGTCGATCGGGCGGTTCATCAGCGTCGACCCGCTCCTGGAACTCGACAAGCAGCAGACCCTCAACGGCTACACCTACGGCGGCCAGAATCCGCTTACGTTCAGCGACCCCACGGGGATGGGGCTTGCGTGCGGGGGCAAGGAGGATCCTTGCCAGAAGCGTCCTGACGGTTCGGCCGGGAATGGGCGCCCCATGGAGGCCGTCGACTACGCGAAACCGCGCCCGGCCCATCCCTGCAACAGCAACTGCGGTACGGCGAGCGCCGACAGCGCCGGAGCGCCCGTAGTCGAGGAGAACGGTCCCATGTGGGGCTGGCTGGGCGACATCGTGGACACCGTCGACAACTACGTCACCGCGCTCGTCACCGAGCCCGACCTCTGGTGGGGAGCTGCCGAAACCGCCGGAAGCCTGTTCCTCATGGGCGCCGGAGGGGACCTGGTTGTTGCTGGCGGAGCCCTCTGCATCGCCACCGGTGTCGGCTGCGTCATCGGCGTCCCCGCAGCTGCGGGCGGTATGGCCATGGTCGGTATGGGGATCTATGGCGCCGAGGACGGCATCGGGCGCATCGACAGCGGGTTGAACAAGGCGCTGAGGGAAGCAGAGTCGAAGAGTAGTTCCGGGTCTACGAGCGGAGATCTCGGCCCGACCTGGAAAGCACAAGAACCATCGACTGTCTGCGGGAGCAGTGGCTGTGAAGACGTGGCTGTCGGCATCCAGACGAAGATCGGTGGAGAGAGAATGCGTATTACTGACCAGTATGGTGCGCCTACGCTGGGAAAGTACAGAGGCGAGGATACGGGCTGGGCACATCATGACGTCGTGCTCAAGGATGGTCAGGTCTACGATGCCTGGACGGGCCGCAGTGGTGAGCCAGTGGAACGCTATATGAGTCACTGGGAGTACGGCGAGTACCTGCAGATGAAGCCGAGCCCCTACCAGCCATGAGGTCTGATATGGATTTCGTAAGAATTTTCTCCGATGTTCGAAGGCGGCCGAACTCCTACGGTCTGAACGGTGGCTATCGAGAGTTCGTCGCTTTTATCAACGGCTGCAATGCCGCGACCGGTGCCGAGCTTCTGCAAGGTTTTCCCGAACGACTGGCTGCAAAGCTGGGTAGTGGGGCAAATCTTTACTGGGCACTTTTGGTCGCCAACCTCGCTTCTTCGCCGGTTCGGGTGCGGCACTTGGATGACCTGAGTCAACAGCAGCAGGAGCGGGCTGTCGCGGTGCTATTCGACGAGCTTTTGGAATTCCTCAACCTTGGCTGCGGCTCCACTGCCCAACTTTCAAGCCCTTGATGGTTCGGCGCTGAACAGGGCTGGGGCGGGAAGCGGGGAGCCTGTCATCACGCGAGGGATGGAGCCGTGGTGATCATCGAGGGTGGGCGAACGCCACTGCGTACCTCGCCCTTGGTGGAACACACGGCCGATCGGGTCGGGTCATGTGACCGTGTCTGAAGTGTCCGTCTTGAATACCTCGAGGAACATGGCGAAGGCTCGAGGCGGGAAGCTGAGCGTCCCCTGGGCCGGGTCTTTGGAGTCGCGTATGGCTATGCGGGTGCGCACGTCCGCTATCTCTACGCAGGTGTTCCCGTCGCCTCCTTCGGAGAAGGAGGACTTCTGCCAGAGGAGGGGGCTGGTCACGCGTGGTGCCTCACAGTTCCTTCGCCAAGCGGTGGATGAAGTCCCGCGACGCTGCGGGGTCTAGTGCTGCCTTCTCTACCTTACGGAAGAGCGTTCGAAATCGGTCCAGTTGGGACTCGGCATCCACGAACGCCGTGCCGCTGGGTGAGTCGCGAAGCACCGTGTCCAGGCGGGGGAGCGGGCCGCCCAGGTGCATCATGGCGGCGCTCGCTCCGGCGAACCCGTCGGTGTCGAAGGGAACGACGCGCGCGGTGACGTGGCCCCGCTCCATCTCGCTCAGGATCTCCTGAAGTTGGGCCAACATCACCTTGCGGTCGGCCACCCGGATACGCAGGGCGGCTTCGTGGACGACGGTCCGGTACGGGACCGGGGGATCGCGTTCGATGACGGCTCGCCGGTTCATCCGGTGCTGGACCCGCGGAGTCAACTCGCTCTCGGGCAACTGCGGGACCATGTACCCGAAGACCGCGCGGGCGTAGTCCGGGGTCTGGAGCAGACCCGGTACGTGGGTAATGACGACTTCGTGAAGGAACGTCGCGTGATGTTCCAACTCGGCGACATCCGAGAAGACCGGCGGCAGGAGGCCTTGGAACTCCTCCCACCAGCCCTGCGTACGGTCGGTGACCATCGCCACCAGCGCGTCGATCAGAGCCTCGTCGGCGCATGCGTAGTGAGCGGCCAGGCGGCGTACTCGCTCCTCGCTCACCCCGGCCAGGCCGGCCTCCACCTGGCTCATCTGGGCCGAAGTCGAACTGAGCAGCTCCGCCGCTTCTCGGGCCTTCAGTCCGGCGGCTTCCCGCATCCTGCGCAGTTCCGTGCCCAGGCGCGCCTGCCGTGCGGTCGGTCGGCTCCTCGGTGCCACGTGCCCTCCGGTTCGAACTCGCCTTCACTGCACCACGTTCGGGTGCCAGGTTAGTGCAACAGCTTGCGCGAGGAAAAATTTTTGCACTACGGTCGGTCTCGCGACGCACACGCTGCGAAACTGCCGGGACCCCGGAAGCGCACCACTCCGTCCTGCCACGACGGCTGCGGCACGGCCACCGCCCGCACCCTCAGCGACCAGCCAACTCCACTTCCTGCTACAAGGAGTTCACGCATGTCGGAAACTGAAGGAATCGTCCCCGCCGGGAGCGAGCCCTGGGAATACGTCCTCCACATCCCGCACGACCTCCGCGCCGTCACCGTCTGCCGCCGTACCGTCCGTTTGGTCCTCACGATGCACGGGCTGATCCGCCTCGCCGACGTTGCCGAACTCCTCGCGACGGAGCTGGTTTCCAATGCTGTGCGCCATACCAAGGGTCCCGTCGCCCTGCGTCTGCGCATGCGGGGCGGCTTCCTCCGCGTCGGAGCGTGGGATGCCGACCCGGAACCGCCTGTGCCGCCGCCCTCGGCGGGAGCGTTGACGCAGCTCACACATCTGGAGGAGGGGCGTGGACTGGCTCTGGTCAGTTCCTGTGCCGACCTGTGGGGCTGGCAGCCACTGGCCAGGAATGGCTGGCGAGGCAAGTACGTGTGGGGTGACCTTCACGCGGCGTAGCGTGCTTGTGTGAAACGGGCCGCGCCGCCGGTGAACTCTGGCGGCGCGGCCCGTGTCGGCTCCGGAGGCTACCCCTGGGCGAACAGCTCCTCCGCGTCGGCGGCTGTGAGTGACCGGTCGAACCAGGTGCCGAGGATGTCCAGGTCGGTGCAGCCGCTGATGCGTTCGCGGGTGGCCTCGGTGATGTCGATGCCGCGGAGGTCAAGGATGCGGAGGATGTCCTGGGCGCGGCCCTGTACGCGGCCCTGGGTGCGGCCTTCGGCTTCACCCCTGGCCCGGCCCTCGGCCTCACCCTTGACCCGGCCTTCGGCTTCGCCCTTGGCTTTGCCTTCGGCCTCCCCCTGGGTGAAGCCCTTGATGCGGTACTCCTCCACGATGGTGCCGCTGCCCGGGAAGCGGCTGGGACGCATGGCCACGAGGTTCCTCCAGAGTGCGCGGGCCGGGGTGTCACCCAGGCCAATTTCGGTGTATTCCGCCCAGTCGTCCAACGCATTGCCGCCGACGTTGGCCAGCGCCGTCGCCAGAGCTTCCAGTATCGCAGGGAGGGCCGGGTCCTTGGCGTGAGCGAGTGCGGAGAGGACCGCCAGGGGGATGTCCTGTTCCGCCTCGTCCGGGTCGATGATCGTGGGCAGGTTGTCGGGGCCCAGGACCAGGGGGAAGACCGCGATGCTGGTGTGGGCCGGCAGGCCGATGCGGATCGGGTTCGCGGCCCAGGACGCGGTGTTCTTGTCCCGGCAGAGCACCAGCAGGATCGGGGGCACCTTGTACGTGGCGTAGAGATAGGCCAAGTAGTACGTCCAACTGCTGTGCTTCTCCTGGTCCGGTTTGCCCTGGGACTCGAAGGCGAGCAGATAGCCGTCGTTGTCCTCCGTGGTGATCCGTAACAGGGTGTCCACGCGGCGTGCCAGGGGCTTGATCTCGGTGAGATCGGTGTCCAGGAACTGGATCGACGTGGGTTTGGGGAAGGGGATACCGGCCCTCGGAAGGGCTCGGGCAAAGAGCTCCGGGTCCTCCCTGAAGATCTGGTGCATCGCCTCGTGCGGTGAGCTGACCATGCGATGGAACGTAATGGGGTGAATACGATTCTGCGGTGCCAAGGCGATGCGTTCAGCCGTACGAGTGGCTTTTGCTTTTGGAATTTGCCAGAGAGGTATGCGTCCGTTCTCGTGTAGGCCCGTTCGGTGCACTCAGTGGCCGGATTTCGCAATATTGGCCGCCTCACTGTCCTCGAACTCCCTTGCGAAATATGCCAGTTGCGATCACGCTTCTGCGTGTCGACGGGGGTCGGGGGCGGTAGCGGGAAGTGGAGGCTGGGGCGGGTATGGGTGCCACGGAGAGGGTCGCTGATGCGACTGGGGAAGCAGTGGACGCGGTAGCGGAGGTTGTGCGGAGCGACGCCGCTCTGCTGGAGGAGGACTTGGCCGAGTTTCTCGGTTCGCTGACCGCTCCTGGGTCGGTCGCCTCGCAGTCCGTGTACGAGTCCGCCCTGCGGCGCTCCCTCTACGAACCCGTCGCCGACGCCGTCGGGTCCAAGGTGGGCCAGGAGGCGTTGCCGCCGACCGCCGGGGCGCCCGGCGGCAACCGGGCCCCGCTGCGACCGTCGATGGTCTACTGGGCCTACCGCAACTACCGGGGTTTCCCCGACGAGATCGGGAACGGGGCCGGGCATGACGGTTCCGAGGCCGACCTGGCCGTCGTCCGGCGGGCTGCCGTAGCCGTACGGGTCATGCTGAAGGCCTTCGTCGCGATCGACGACATCCAGGACGGCAGCGAGGTCCGCTACGGCGAACCCGCGCTCCACGTCACCCATGGTGTGCCCCTCGCGCTCAACACCGGTTCCTGGCTCATCGCGGCCGTCCTGCGGCACGCGGCCGATCCCGATGTCGTGGACAGCCTCCTGCGGGCCGTCGAGAGCGGCTTCACCGGGCAGGCCGTCGACCTGTCCACGCGTACGGCCGAGACCCGCGCCGAGTTGCTGGCCGCGCCCCTCGAAGAGCGCGTTGCCTACTGGGAGTCGCTGGCCGCCCTCAAGACCGGCACGCTCTTTCGGATGCCGCTCGACTCGGCACTCGCGGGTCTGCGCGTCGTCGATGACGAGCAGTACGTCCTGGACGCCGCCATGCGCCAACTCGGCCTGGCCAGCCAGCTGTTCAACGACCTCACCGACTTCGTACCCGAGTTCGGCGGGGGCAGGATCCACGAGGACTACGACGGGCTCAGCAACCGGGTCTTCCTCGAACTGCTCGACCCGGAGTCGTCCCAACCTTCACTCTCGGGGGAGCGGCTGAAGGCGTACGTACTCGGTCACCCGAAGCTGGAGTCGACGCTCCTCGCGCTCGCAGCTGAAGCTGTCCTGCTGAAGCATGAGGCCAAGGAGAGCGTGTACCGCGTGTGCCGGTCCGACCGCAGCGCCGCCTACTTCGACCTCACCATCGAACGCAAGGGCCACCTCATCGACCGTCTCCTCGAGACGCTCCAGCAGCGGAGCGGCGCGTGACGACCGCCCCGGTCCCTGCCCCTGCCACGGTGGTTGAGCGGCTGCGTACGAGTACCCGTGACTGGCATGACGCGCTGGAGGCCACCCCCTTCGCGAGCGCGATGATCGCCGGGACACTTCCCGTCGAGCGGTACGTCGGCCAACTCGCCGCCTATCGGGTGGTGTTGAGCGCCCTTGAAGGTGAACTCGCCCGGGTCACGGAGTCGTCGGCCGACCCCGTGTGGTCGGCCGACCTCGGCAAACTCCCCGTCATCGAGCGCGACTTGGCCTACTTCGCGAGCCTCGGCACCGTGCCCGGCTCCTGGGCGGCCGAGGAAGGGGAGGCGTTCGCGGCGGACGTACGGCGACTGGCCGCGGCGTCCGACCTTCCGGCGCTCCTCGGGTACCTCTACGTCATGGAGGGCTCGACGCTCGGCGCCCTCTACCTGCACCCGTACGTCACCGCCGCCTACCGCCTGCCCGGCACGGACGGAGTCGCCTACTACACCAGCGGCGACCGCGACCGCTGGGCCCGCTTCGCATCCCGCATGAACCAGGCCCTCGCCGACCCCGAGGTGCAGGACCAGGTCGTCGCGGCGGCCCGCGGCGCCTACCGGCACACCGCCGCGATCACCGGGGCGCTTTCCGTCGGTCTCAGCCCGCCATCTCCATCCCCAACCCCAACTCCCGTGCGATGAGCATCCGTTGCACCTCGCTCGTGCCCTCCCCGATCTCCAGGATCTTCGAGTCGCGCCACATCCGGGCGACCGGGTACTCGTTCATGAAGCCGTAGCCGCCGTGGATCTGGGTCGCGTCGCGGGCGTTGTCCACCGCGATCGTGGACGAGTACAGCTTGGCCAGGGCCGCTTCCTTCTTGAAAGGGTCCCCTGCCACGAGCCTGGAGGCCGCGTCCCGCCAGGACAGGCGGGACGTGTGGGCCTTCATCTCCATGTCCGCGATCTTGAACTGGATCGCCTGGTTCGCGCCGATCGGACGCCCGAACGCTTGCCGTTCCTTTGCGTACTTCACCGACTCGTCCACGCAGCCCTGGGCGAGTCCGGTCGCCAGCGCCGCGATCGCGATGCGCCCCTCGTCGAGGATGCGGAGGAACTGGGCGTAGCCGCGCCCCTCCTCGCCGACCAGGTTCGCGGCCGGGACCCGCACGTCCGCGAAGGACAGCTCCCGCGTGTCCGAGGCGTTCCAGCCGACCTTCGAGTACGGCGCCGCCACCGTGAAGCCCGGCGTGCCGGACGGGACGAGGATCGCGGAGATGAGCGGCCTGCCGTCCGGCTTGCGTCCTGTCACCGCCGTCACCGTCACGAAGCCGGTGATGTCCGTACCCGAGTTGGTGATGAAGCACTTCGTGCCGTTGATCACCCATTCATCGGTGTCGGGGTCCAGCCGGGCCGTCGTCCGCGTCGCCCCCGCGTCCGAGCCGCCGTCCGGTTCCGTGAGGCCGAACGCGCCCAGGATCTCGCCGGCGCACAGCCGCGGCAGCCACTCCCGCTTCTGTTCCTCCGTGCCGAACAGGTGGATGGGCATCGCGCCCAGCGAGACCCCGGCTTCCAGGGTGATCGCCACCGACGAGTCGACCCGCGCCAACTCCTCCAGCGCGATGCCCAGCGCCAGATAGTCGCCGCCCATACCGCCGTACTCCTCGGGGAATGGCAGCCCGAACAGGCCCATCCTGCCCATCTCGCGGACGATCTCGTACGGGAACTCGTGCCGCTCGTAGAAGTCGCCGATCTTCGGGGCCACGACGTCGTGCGCGAACTGCTCGACCGTACGCCGGAGTTCTTCCAGTTCGGGGGAGAGTTTGTGGTCCATGGTCCTTCACTGCTCCTGGGAATCCTGTGAGATCTGCGAGGCCTGTGAGCCCTGTGAATCCTTGTGGGACAGGGCTCGTACGGTGCGGGACGGGCTCGGCCGGCCCAACTGGTCCGCCATCCACGTGCTGGTGGCGACGAGGCCGGCGAGGTCGACCCCGGTCTCGATGCCGAGGCCCTGGAGCATCCACACCAGGTCCTCGGTGGCCAGGTTGCCGGTCGCGGACCTGGCGAACGGGCAGCCGCCGAGGCCGCCCGCGGAGGCGTCCACGGTGGTGACGCCGTGCTGGAGCGCGGCCAGGGTGTTGGCGAGTGCCTGTCCGTAGGTGTCGTGGAAGTGCACGCCCAGCACGTTCGTCGGGACGCCCTGTTCGTTGAGGGCGGAGAGCAGTTCCAGGACATGGCCGGGGGTGGCGACGCCGATCGTGTCGCCCAGGCTCAACTCGTCGCAGCCCATGTCCCGCAGCGCCCTGCAGACCCGTACCACCTGGTGGAGCGGGACCGCCCCCTCCCAGGGGTCGCCGAAGCACATCGAGACATAGCCGCGCACATGCGCCGCCTCGTCCTTCGCGCGTCTCACCACCGGCTCGAACACCGCGAGCGACTCGTCGACCGTCCGGTTGAGGTTGGCCTTGGCGAAGGACTCCGTGGCACTGGCGAACACGGCGACACGCTTCGCTCCCAGCGCCAGGGCCCGGTCCAGGCCGCGCCCGTTCGGCACCAGGACCGGCAGCGCCACCTTCAGACCGCTCGGTTCGCTCAGCTCGCCCAGATCTCTGACGAGCGGGAACAGCTGCTCCGCGTCCGCGAGTTGGGGCACCCACTTGGGATGTACGAAGCTCGTCGCCTCGATCGTCGTCAGGCCGGCGGCGGCCAGTCGGCGGATGAACTCCGCCTTCACAGCTGTCGGGACGGTCGCCTTCTCGTTCTGCAGGCCGTCGCGTGCGCCGACCTCGTGGATCCTGACCCGCGCGGGCAGACCCGGGGCCGGTACGACCATGGGGAGCGTCATTTCTCCTCCTCTGCCGAGGACTTCGCCAAGGACTCCGCAGGGGACTCCGCCATGGACTCCGCAGGCGTGACCACGGCCAGCACCTGGTCCATCGCGACTGTCGTCCCCGGGGTGACGTCCAGCTCGGCGACCGTGCCCGCGTGCGGGGCGGCGATGACGTGCTCCATCTTCATCGCCTCGACCACCAACAGGCTCTGACCGGCGACCACTTCGTCCCCGACCGCCACCTTCACCACCGTCACCGTGCCCGGCATCGGCGCGGTGAGGGAACCGGCACCCCCCGAGCCTGTCGCGGTGAGGGAGGCCGCCACCGGGTCGTGGTCGCGCACCTGCCAGGCGTCGCCGTCGCGGCCCAGCCAGTCGCCGGCGCGGTGGAAGGTGTGGCGGACGCCGTCGACGACCACGGACACCTGGTCGTCGGTGACCGTGTGCGTGCCCTGGAGGAAGTGGGTGACGGGTTCGAGTCCCGGCACTCGCAGCTCGAACGGCAGCGGCTTCGGCGTGCCGCCCAGCCGCCAACCGCTCGGCACGGAGAAGGGATCCGTCCAGCCGCCCCCCGTCGGCTTCGGCCGCAGCGCCTCCAGTCGTACGGCCGCCGCCGCCTCGTAGACCTCCTCCGGCACCCCGTCCGGTACGAGGGAGTCGACCTCGCGCTCCACCAGCCCCGTGTCCAACTCGCCCGCCACCACCGCCGGATGGGCGAGGAGTCGGCGAAGGAACCCGGCGTTCGTCGGCACGCCCAGCGTGACCGTCTCCGCGAGGGCCGCCCGGAGTTTCCTGAGCGCGGTCGGGCGGTCCGGGCCGTACGCGATCACCTTGGACAGCATCGGGTCGTACAGCGAACCGACCTCCGTGCCCTCGGTCAGCCCCGAGTCGGTGCGTACGCCGTCACCGGAGGGTTCGCGCAGGGCGAGCACCGTGCCGCCGGACGGCAGGAACCCGCGCGCACCCGCCCGCACGGACACCGTCTCCGCGCAGATACGGGCCTCCACGGCGTGCCCGGTCAGCCGTACGTCCTTCTGCGTGAAGCTGAGCGGCTCGCCCGCCGCCACGCGCAGCTGCCACTCCACCAGGTCGAGGCCGGTGACCAGCTCCGTCACCGGGTGCTCGACCTGGAGGCGGGTGTTCATCTCCATGAAGTAGTATGAGGACGGGTCACTGCCCGGGACGATGAACTCGACCGTGCCCGCGCCCTCGTACCCGCAGGAGCGTGCCGCCTGGACCGCCGCCTCGCCCATCGCGGCCCGGGTCCGCTCGTCGAGGAACACGCTGGGCGCCTCCTCGATGAGCTTCTGGTGGCGCCGCTGGAGCGAACACTCGCGCTCGCCCAGGTGTACGACGTTCCCGTGGGCGTCGGCCAGGACCTGGATCTCGATGTGCCGGGGCCGGTCGACCCACCGTTCGACGAGGAGCGTGTCGTCACCGAAGGAGGCGCGGGCCTCGCGCCGCGCGGCGGCGATCTCCTCCGCCAGCTCCCCTGTTTCCCGCACCAGCCGCATGCCCTTGCCGCCCCCGCCCGCGCTGGGCTTGAGCAGCACCGGCATGCCGATCTCCCGTGCCGCGTCGGCCAGTTCGGCGTCGGTGAGCCCGCTGCCGCTGGACCCGGGAACCACCGGGACCCCGGCCGCGCGGACCGTCTCCTTGGCGCGGATCTTGTCGCCCATGAGGGAGATCGCGTCCGCCGGGGGGCCGATGAACGCCAGCCCCGCCGCAGCGCACGCGTGCGCGAAGGCGGCGTTCTCGGCGAGGAAGCCGTACCCGGGGTGCACCGCCTGCGCGCCGGTACGGGCGGCGGCTTCCAGGATGCGGGGGACGGACAGATAGCTCTCCGCCGCTGCCGCCGGTCCGATCCGTACCGCCGTGTCGGCCTCCCGGACGTGCCGGGCGTCCGCGTCGGCGTCGGAGTACACGGCGACCGAACGCACACCGAGGGAGCGCAGCGTACGGCTGACACGTACGGCGATCTCGCCCCGGTTGGCGACAAGCACAGTGTCAAACATGAGTCCTCACATCCGGAAGACGCCGAACTGGGGGTCTCCCAGTGGCGCGTTGGCGCAGGCGGTGAGCGCGAGACCTAGGACCTGGCGGGTTTCGAGGGGGTCGATGACCCCGTCGTCCCAGAGCCGGGCGGTCGCGTAGTAGGCATTGCCCTGGTGCTCGTACTGCGCGCGGATCGGGTCCTTGAAGGCGTCCTCGTCCGCCGCCGGCCAGGACTCCCCGCGCGACTCCAACTGGTCCCGCTTGACGGTCGCGAGAACGGACGCGGCCTGCTCGCCGCCCATGACCGAGATCTTGGCGCCGGGCCACATCCACAGGAAGCGCGGCGAGTACGCCCGGCCGCACATCGAGTAGTTGCCGGCCCCGTAGGACCCGCCGACCACGACCGTCAGCTTGGGCACGCGCGTGCAGGCCACCGCCGTGACCATCTTGGCGCCGTGCTTGGCGATGCCCCCAGCCTCGTAGTCCCGGCCCACCATGAAGCCGGAGATGTTCTGGAGGAACAGGAGCGGGATGCCGCGCTGGTCGCAGAGCTCGATGAAGTGGGCGCCCTTCTGGGCGGATTCGGAGAACAGGATGCCGTTGTTGCCGATGACCCCGACCGGGTGCCCGTGGATGCGGGCGAAGCCGGTGACCAGGGTCTGCCCGAACTCGGCCTTGAACTCCGAGAACCGGGAGCCATCGACCACGCGCGCGATGATCTCCCGTACGTCATAAGGAGTGCGGGAGTCTACGGGCACGGCGCCGTAGAGCCCGTGGGGGTCGACCTTGGGTTCCACGGACTGCTGGACGTCCCAGGGCAGCGGCCCGCGCGCGGGGAGGGTGGCGGCGATGTTCCGGACGATGCGCAGGGCATGCGCGTCGTCCTCCGCGAGATGGTCGGTGACGCCCGACACGCGCGCGTGGACATCCCCTCCGCCCAGTTCCTCGGCGGTCACGACCTCACCCGTGGCCGCCTTCACCAGCGGGGGACCGCCCAGGAAGATGGTCCCCTGATTGCGGACGATGACCGCTTCGTCGCTCATGGCGGGCACGTAGGCGCCTCCCGCGGTGCACGATCCGAGCACGGCGGCGATCTGTGGAATCCCGGCGCCGGACATCCGCGCCTGGTTGAAGAAGATCCGCCCGAAGTGGTCACGGTCGGGGAAGACCTCGTCCTGCATGGGCAGGAAGGCGCCCCCGGAGTCCACCAGGTAGATGCAGGGAAGCCGGTTGTCGAGGGCGATCTCCTGCGCGCGGAGATGCTTCTTGACGGTCATCGGGTAGTACGTGCCGCCCTTGACGGTGGCGTCGTTGGCGACGATCACGCACTCACGCCCGCTGACCCGCCCGATCCCGGCGATGACACCGGCCGCCGGCGCCTGCCCCTCGTACATCCCGTCGGCGGCGAGGGGGGCGATTTCGAGGAAGGGCGACCCGGGGTCGAGGAGCCGGTCGACCCGCTCCCGGGGAAGCAGCTTCCCGCGCGCGGTGTGCCGGTTCCGGGCCTTCTCGCCGCCGCCCAGCCGAGCCGCGGCCAGCTTGCCGTGCAGTTCCCCGACCAGCGCGCGGTGAGCCGCCTCGTTGGCCCGCCAGGCCTCCGAAGCGGGGTCCGCCGCGCTGTGGAGCTCCGGTGCCTCCTGCATCCTGCGGTCCCCTAACCCAGTGGTCGGCCCAGTCGTCGAGCCGGTGGTCGTCCAGTAGCCCACCAGCGGTCGACTGGTTAATGAGCGTTAACCTGTTTCCCTCAGGTTAACGACCGCTAACCTCCGTGTCTAGAATCAATCGCATGGCCACGAGAACCGACGCCCCGACCCGCCGCGAACAGATCCTCAAGGAGGCCGCGAGGCTCTTCGCCGAGCGCGGTTTCCATGGTGTGGGCGTGGACGAGATAGGAGCGGCCGTGGGCATCAGCGGCCCCGGCCTCTACCGCCACTTCCCGGGCAAGGACGCGATGCTCGCCGAACTGCTGGTCGGCATCAGCGGCCAGCTCCTGACCGGTGGCAAACGGCGGGTCTCGGAGGCCGACGGAGATCCCGGGACGCTCCTCGACTCCCTCATCGAGGGTCACATCGACTTCGCCCTGGACGACCGCCCCCTGATCACCCTCCACGACCGCGAACTGGACCGCCTGCGCGACAGCGACCGCAAGCTGGTGCGCCAGCTCCAGCGGCAGTACGTCGAGCTGTGGGTGGAGGTGGTCCGGGAGGTCTACCCGGAGCTGACGGAACCGACCGCCCGCTCGGCCGTCCACTCGGTCTTCGGCCTCCTGAACTCGACCCCGCACCTGGGCCGCCCGGGCGCACTTCCGGGCCGGGGTGTCACGGCCGCACTGCTGCACCGGATGGCCAGGGGGGCGTTCGCGGCGGCGGGGGAGCGGGGAGAGTGATGAGCGTTACGGCCCAACTCCACTGGACGGGGCTTCGTACTCGCCGGTACGGTTGATCTGAGCAAGCGCTTAGGTGTTCGAGTCGAGGAGGCGGCGGTGCGCCGTACTGTGTTCAACGAGGATCACGAGGCGTTCCGGGAGACCCTTCGCGCCTTCATCGAGGCCGAGGTCGTTCCCGTCTACGACGAGTGGTTCGCCGCCGGCCAGGCGCCGCGCGAGTTCTACTACAAGCTCGCCGAGCTGGGCGTCTTCGGCATCCGGGTCGACGAGGAGTACGGCGGCGCCGGCATCGACTCGTACAAGTTCGAGGCCGTCCTGTACGAGGAGACCGCGCGCGCGGGTGTCTCCTTCGGCGGCTCCGGTGTGCACGTGCTGCTCGGTCTGCCGTACGTCAAGCTGCTCGCCACCGACGAGCAGAAGAAGCGCTACCTGCCCAAGTTCGTCTCCGGTGAGGAGATGTGGGCGATCGCGATGACCGAGCCGGGCACCGGCTCCGACCTCGCGGGCATGAAGACCACCGCCAAGCTGAGCGAGGACGGCACGCACTACGTCCTCAACGGCTCCAAGACCTTCATCACCGGTGGCGTCCACGCCGACCAGATGATCGTCTGCGCCCGCACCGACGCCCCCAGCGCCGAGGATCGCCGCCACGGCATATCCCTCCTCGTGGTGGACACCAAGTCCGAGGGCTACTCGATCGGCCGCAAGCTGGACAAGCTCGGCCTGAAGACCTCCGACACCGCCGAGCTGGCGTTCGTCGACGTCAAGGTGCCCGTCGAGAACCTCCTCGGCGAGGAGAACAAGGGCTTCTACTACCTCGGCCACAACCTCGCCTCCGAGCGCTGGGGCATCGCCTACGGCGCGTACGCGCAGGCCAAGGCGGCCGTCCGGTTCGCCCAGCAGTACGTCCAGGAGCGCGTCGTCTTCGGCAAGCCGGTCGCGCACTTCCAGAACACCAAGTTCGAGCTGGCCGCCTGCAAGGCCGAGGTGGACGCCGCCGAGGCCGTCGCAGACCGCGCGACCGAGGCCCTGGACGCGGGCGAGCTGACCCCGGCCGAGGCCGCCAGCGCCAAGCTGTTCTGCACCGAGGTCGCGCACCGCGTGATCGACCGCTGCCTCCAGCTGCACGGCGGCTACGGCTTCATGAACGAGTACCCGATCGCCCGTCTGTACGCGGACAACCGCGTCAACCGGATCTACGGCGGCACCAGCGAGATCATGAAGTCGATCATCGCGAAGGACATGGGCCTGTAGGTACATCCGCACGGCTGGGATCTTGCGGGCCTGTAAGGACATGGGCCCGTAAGGTCCCGGAAATTACTGACCCGTAGAAATGACTGCATGAGTCAGGCACTTCAGTCTCTCCTCGATCTGCTCGACCTCGAGCAGATCGAGGAGAACATCTTCCGCGGCCGGTCCCGGCCCGCCATCGTCCCGCGCGTCTTCGGCGGGCAGGTCGCGGCCCAGGCACTCGTCGCCGCCGGGCGCACGGTCCCTCCGGACCGCCCCGCCCACTCGCTCCACTCGTACTTCCTGCGCCCGGGCGACCCCGGGGTGCCGATCGTCTACACCGTCGACCGCATCCGGGACGGCCGGTCCTTCACCACCCGCCGCGTCGTCGCGGTCCAGCACGGGCAGCCGATCTTCCACCTCTCCGCGTCCTTCCAGCGGCACGAGGAGGGCCTCGACCACCAGGCCCCGATGCCCGCCGCCCCCGACCCGGCGACCCTCCCCACGGCCGAGGAACAGCTCCCCAAGTACGAGCACCTGGACCCGGCGATCGTCGAGAAGTTCCTGCAGTCCCGCGAGGCCGTCGACATCCGCTACGTCGACGACCCGCCCTACGGCAGGTTCGGCGAGCCCCGCGAACCGCGCTCCCAGGTCTGGTTCCGTACGAACGGCAAGCTCGGCGGCGCCGTCGACGAGCCGCTGCTCCACGTCTGCCTCGCCACGTACGTCTCCGACTACACGCTGCTCGACTCAATCCTGCTCGCGCACGGACGGGGCGGCTGGGCGGTCAACGACGTGGTCGGCGCCTCCCTGGACCACGCGATGTGGTTCCACCGCCCGTTCCGCGCCGACGAATGGCTGCTGTACGACCAGGAGTCACCGTCGGCGTCCGGCGGCCGGGGTCTCGGCCAGGGCCGCATCTACACGCAGGACGGACAGCTGGCCATCACGGTCATCCAGGAGGGCGTGATCAGGGTCCCCCGCACCCCCTGATCACGAGTTTCATCTCTTTACTCGCCGAGCAGTTCGGCCTCGTTGAGCAGGAACGCCGTCAGCGGGTCGTAGAAGCGCGGGCTCGTCACATGGTCGTCGAGCGGAACGGCCACCTGGAGGGTGCCTTCCGCCTCGGCCAGGAACAGCGCCGGGTCGTTGCAGTCGGCGTAACCGACGGAGTCGATGCCGTGCTGTGCGGCGTACCCCGCCCAGCCGTGGTCGGCGACGACCAGGTCGGGCAGCGGGCGGCCCGCGCGCTCAAGGCCCGTCAGGATCGCGCGCATCGGCTCGCCGGAGTGCGTGTGCCACAGCGAGGCCCCGTGCTCCAGCACCGCCACGTCCGCGAACTGGAACACGTACCCCTCGTCCGTCGTCAGACCGTCCGGGATGACGACGATCTCGCAGCCGGCGCTCCGCAACGCGTCGGCCGTGGCACGGTGCACGTCGAGCAGACCGCCCGGGTGACCGGTCGCGAACAGCACCCGCTGCTGCCCGTCGGCCGCCTTGCGCAGCCGGGCCGCCAGCCGCTCCAGCCCGGCGACCGTCAGCTCCGGGTCGATGGTGTCCTGGCCGTACCGGTGTTCGGGATCGTCGTTCACACCGACCCGCTCGGCCATCACCGCGAGCACGTCCTGCTCGTCGGTCCAGCGGTCGCCCAGCTCCAGCCCGAGCCAGTAGTGCCGTTCGCCGTTCGCCAGCTTGCGGTAGTGGGAGAGGTTGTTCTCGCGGGGCGTGGCGACGTCACCCGCGATGCGGGTTTTCACAAGGTGATCGACAAGCTCGGCGCGGCTGGGAATCCCGGGTATCGGCATGCCTCCCATTGTGAGGCAGGCGACACCGCGAGCACCCGGACGTCCCGACCGCTGGGACGCAGGTCACGCGACCTCGGTAGTACGGAGGGGTCAGGTGTGGTGGGCATGATGGAGGTGGTGGAGATGGTGGACGTGCCATCCGCACGGCTTGCGGAAAGTGGAGAAAAGTACACTTCCTGGGTCCGTCCCGGCCACCTGTCCCGGTGCGAGCGGTTCGCCGGCCACATCCGGCGCGAAAAGAAGGCAGAACAGCATGACCAGCAGTAACGAGGCGTACGAGACGCCCCGAGGCCCCGTCGACTCGTCCCGCATCCCGAGGTACGCCGGTCCCGCGACCTTCGCGCGGCTGCCGCGCCTCGACGAGGTCGGCGGGCGCACGGATGTCGCCGTGGTCGGGGTGCCGTTCGACTCGGGGGTCTCCTACCGGCCGGGCGCCCGCTTCGGCGGCAACGCGATCCGCGAGGCGTCCCGGCTGCTGCGGCCGTACAACCCGGCGCAGGACGCGTCCCCGTTCGCACTCGCCCAGGTCGCGGACGCCGGAGACATCGCGGTGAACCCGTTCGACATCCACGAGGCCGTGGAGACGGTGGAGGCGGCGGCGGACGAACTGCTGGGAACGGGCGCGAGGTTGATGACCCTCGGCGGCGACCACACGATCGCGCTGCCCCTGCTCCGATCGGTGGCGAAGAAGCACGGCCCGGTGGCGCTGCTCCACTTCGACGCGCACCTCGACACCTGGGACACCTACTTCGGCGCCGAGTACACGCACGGGACGCCGTTCAGGCGGGCGGTGGAGGAAGGCATCCTCGACACCTCCGCCCTCTCGCACGTCGGCACGCGCGGCCCGCTGTACGGCAAGCAGGACCTGGACGACGACGCGAAGATGGGCTTCGGGATCGTGACGTCGGCGGACGTGATGCGGCGCGGTGTCGACGAGGTCGCCGACCAGCTCCGCCAGCGCATCGGCGACCGCCCGCTCTACATCTCCATCGACATCGACTGCCTCGACCCGGCGTTCGCCCCCGGCACGGGCACGCCCGAGGCAGGCGGAATGACGTCGCGCGAGCTGCTGGAGATCCTGCGGGGCCTGGCGTCCTGCAACCTGGTCTCGGCGGACGTCGTGGAAGTCGCCCCCGCGTACGATCACGCCGAGATCACGTCGGTCGCGGCGTCGCACACGGCGTACGAACTGACGACGATCATGTCCCGCCAGATCGCGCAGAAGAAGCAGGAAAAGGCAGCGAAGTGACCCACGACCACGACCTGGTGCTGAAGCCGACCGCTGCCCAGACGGAGGCGGCGCTCAACCCGCCCCCCGGCCGCAACGGCGGAGACCTGGTCGTGGAGACGCTGGCCGGACTCGGCACGACGACGGTCTTCGGCCTCCCCGGCCAGCACGCTCTGGGCCTGTTCGACGCACTGCGCCGCTCCGACCTGCGGTACATCGGCCTACGGGTGGAGAACAACGCGGGGTTCGCCGCGGACGCGTACGGCAGGATCACGGGGGAGGCGGCCCCGCTGCTCCTGTCGACGGGCCCGGGCGCGCTTACATCACTGGCAGCACTCCAGGAGGCGGCGGCGGCTTCGGCCCCGGTGCTCGCGATCAGCAGCCAGATCCCAACTGCCGGGCTGGGCGGCGGCAGGCACGGCTACCTCCACGAACTCCCGGACCAGCAGGCCTCGTTCAGGGGCGTGGTGAAATCCGTCCACACGGTCCGTACGCAGTCCCAGATCCCCTCGGTGATCGCCGACGCCTGGAAGTCGGCGCTCACGGCCCCGCACGGCCCGGTGTGGGTGGAGATCCCGCAGGACGTGCTGATGGCGGAGACCCCGATTCCCGTGGTGACGGGCGGCGACGCCTTCCCCGAGGAGCTGCCCCCGCGCCCCGAACTGACGGCGCTGGCAGCCCACTTGCTGTCGAACGCCGAGCGCCCGGCGATCATCGCGGGCGGCGGGGTCGTACGGGCGGACGCCTCGGGCAAACTGAGGGCGCTGGCGGAGCGTCTCCAGGCGCCGGTGGTGACGACGTTCGGCGGCAAGGGCGCGTTCCCGTGGATGCACCCGCTCTCCCTCCAGTCCTGGCTGGAGGACCAGCACATGACCGACTTCCTGGAGGACGCGGACGTCCTGCTGGTCGTCGGCTCGGGCCTGGGTGAACTCTCCTCCAACTACCACACGTTCAAGCCGCGCGGCCGGATCATCCAAGTCGAGGCGGACCTGAGCAAGTTGGAGTCCAACCACCCGGCCCTGGGCATCCACGCGGACGCACGACTGGCGCTGCAGGCGCTGCTGGAGACGGTGCCGGCGGCGAGGGCGGACGAGACGGCGGGGGACCGGGTCCGGGGGGTGCTCGACCGGGTGGGCGCGCGCCTCGCTGCCCAGGAACTAACCCTGGAACAGGGTCTGTTGAAGTCAATCAGGACGGCCCTGCCGCCCCGCTCCCCGTCCTTCTGGGACATGACGATCCTTTCGTACTGGGCGTGGTCGGCCTTCGACCCGCGCGGTGCGAACACCATGCACTCGGCTCAGGGCGCGGGCGGCCTCGGCTACGCCTTCCCGGCGGCCCTGGGAGCGGCGGTGGCCGACCCGACGTACCCGGTCCTCGCGGTCTCGGGCGACGGCGGCGCCCTCTACGGCATCGCGGAGTTGGCGACGGCCCGGCAGTACGACCTGAACGTGACCTGGCTGATCGTCGACGACGGCGGCTACGGCATCCTGCGCGAGTACATGACCGACGCGTTCGGGGAGACGACGGGGACGGACTTGGCGCGGCCGGACTTCGTGGCGCTGGCGGAGTCGTTCGGGGTACCGGGGGTACGGACGTCGGCGGAGACGCTGGAGACGGACCTCGCGAAGGCGTTGACGCAGCCGGGACCGTCGGTGGTGGTGCTTCCGGCGGTGCTGCGGATGTTCGCGGCGACGCACTTGGGGTGACGGGCAGGCGTTATCCGGCACTGGAAGCCAGGTCTGAGGGCCCGTCGAACATCCGCAGCACCGCCGGAAGCGCCAGTTCCACCCACGTCGCCTTTCCGATGCCGTGCCGCCGGGGGCAACAGCCCCGGCGTTCTGCGAGGGCCCGTACGAGTGTGAGACCGCGGCCTCCTTCGTCCTCGGGGCTCGCCTGCTGGGGAGCCCGGCCGACCCCGCCATGGTGAGATGACCGGATGCGTACCGCCCTCCGCGCCCTGCGCTGCTACCTTCCGCCGCTCCTGGTTCACCTCCTCATCGGTGTCCCAGCGGCGCTCGCCATCTTCTGCACACGCTGGTACATCGCCTACGGCCACTGCGAGTACGACGACCTGGGCCGCCGCGACCTGGACGGCTGCACCTACGACCAGATCGAGAACAGCGGCTTCGCCCTGATCGCCCTGGTCCTGATCGGCAGCCTCGTCCTCCTCCTGCTCCTTTTCTTCGTCGTCCTCCGCCCCCTGCACACCGGCCGCCCCCTCAAGCCACGCCTGCTGACCCTGCCGGCGGTCCTGATCCCGTACGCGGTGTACGTGACGAACGGGGGTCGGTGAACGGAACTGGTTGGGCGGCGGCCTGATTTTCACCTTCAGACGGGCCTGCCCCGTCGATAGCGTGTGGTGGTGACGGAGCATGGGTACAGCGCGGCGGACATCGAGGTGCTGGAGTTCGATACCGCCGTGCGTAGACGGCCGGGCATGTACTTCGGAGTGGGGCCCGGGAGTCCGAAGCTGCCAGCCAACTTGCTGTGCACGGCGGGGCGGCACGTGCTTCATCCAGCGACGAGAGTTGCCGGGGAGCACGTGTTGCGTGGTCTCGTCACGATCACCAGCGACAGCAGCTTCACGGTATCCATGGACCAGCCGCATGCCTGGGGAGTCTCCGGCGGTCCTGACCTCGGTTACTTCGGTTCCCTCCTAGGGCCTGAGTGGTGGCAGTTGGCAGCTGTTGCCGCAATATCCCGCCGGGTGACTGTCGAGATGTGGTGCGCGGGGCGCGGGTTGCGCCAGGACCTCAGCGGTATCCGGCCCCTTGCCGATCCCCAGGAGTTTCATCCGGCGGAAGGCAGCGGCACCCGGGTGGGCTTCGCCCTTGATCCGGCATATGTAGGGCAGCACTTCGTGCTTCCAACGGATCTTGAGGATCTCGACCTGCACGGTCCGGACTGCCTGGAGCCAGCGGGCCCGGGCTATGTTCTGATCAAGGACGTCCGACACGGGCAGGCAGCGCCGGAAATCTTGCACCGCTGACCGCTCCGATCACCGTGCGTTCCTCGCGGCCGGCCTTCCCGTCAATGTTCCGCCCGAAGAGGGGCAGACCTGGTCGAGGCCTTGGCCCGAGTGGCGCAGCGAGGATCCGGCCCAGGTACGCGAGCAGCTCAGCCGGCTGGCCGAGGGGGTCCTCCTCAGCGTCGAGCACAACGGGTTCTGGTACGCGGCCTGGGGCACGCGGCCGTCCGATGCGGCGGACGCCCTGGCCACCGCACGACTCCACCTCGCTGATGTGCCGGTGCTCGTACCGGTGTACGCCCACCGCCACCTTCCCGCCGGCCACGGAAACTTCGGGCACCCGGCGCTCTCGATGTGGCAGACCGACGTCATCTACTACGGGCTGGACCTCGTCGACTACATGCACCAGGAGTTCGATGAGGCACGCGGCGACGTCGACGAGAGTTGGGACCCCACAGCGACGGTCCCCTTCTGGCGGGACCTGCTCTGACTCGCGGTTCGTGGATGGCGATGGGTGCTCTCAGCTTGGGAAACTGCGATCATTCGGTGCCGATTTGGGCGTTGGCCTGTGGGAATGGCCGTGGGACGGCCTCTTCGGTGTGGTCCTCTTCCCTCACGAGATCAGGGAAGCTGCCCGGCCTCGTGAAGCGCGTCGAAAGCCATCTCGTCGACGGCCGAGACTCGGTCCCGATCGGCGTAACGGAACCATGCCTTCTCGGCGATCTCCCTTGACGGGGTCAACTCACCTTGGTGATCGGCGGTGTAGCAGATCATCCGGAAGGGGCCGTGATCCGGATGGCCCTCGCCGATCTCGAAAGTGCCGAAGTGAACCATGGAACCGGGGTCGATCGCCGCCTGCAGTTCCTCGTCGATCTCCCGCACCAGGGTCTCGCCGTCGGACTCGCCCGGCTCACGATGACCGCCCGGGAAGTAGAAGCGATCTCTGCCGTGACTACGCGTCACCAACACCCGGTCGTCCCGCACCAGGATCCACGCCACCTTCTCCGGCACGCCGTTGCCATTCGCCATGCTCGGGACCGTGTCGGAGGGAGGGCATCGTCTGCGTCAGCACCTTCCGCGTACTGAGCTTGGGAAGCTGAGGTGTTTTTGGGCCCGCTGGGCGTCTGACCTGCGGCCGACTGTGCGGAACTGCTTCGACGCCAGCGGTTCAGTACCCGCCGTTCCTCGTGGTTCCCCGCTCCACCTGGCACGAATCTGGCGCGGCTCTGAGTGGTGAGGTAGCCGACCCTTGTCGCACCCCGGGTCGCGGCCTTTACCGTGCGGACGACCTCACCGCTCAACAGGTCATGCCTGCTGATCCGTAGCTCTGCAGAGACCGGTCATTGGAGGTCGTACAGGCTGCGGGGAGGGTCGAGAGGGCCAGTGCTGGGCGCTGACGGTTGCTGGGGTTGCTGTACTTCGTTGCTGTACAGCAGGATCCCGATCGGGGGTGAGCTCATGGAGCGGGACCAGCTCGAACGTCTGCTGGGCGGTGGCGACGACACGTCATTGGCCGCTCTGTCTGTTCCAAGTGACGCGGGTATCAGCGTGCGTGACTGACACGGTGCAGGGCTTCGCCGGGGCTCAGCCGCCAGACTGCGGCCCCTAATTCTTGTGTGGCGGCTCGTCGGCGTGCTTGGCTTGCCACAGGGTGGCAAGTTCGCTCAGGTCGTTCGCGACCATGACCTGTGCGAGACGTCCCGCGACGGCCACGACCTCGGGCCGTGCGGATGCCTGCAGGTATTCAGCGTCGGCGTCGTTGGAGGCTTCAGCCGCTGAGGCGTTGAGCGCGGCGCCCAGTTGCCGCATGAGAGACACCGGGGGCGTCGGCCCCGCCATCCCAGGGCGGTTGTCGTGTGCGTGCTCACGAGGTGACCCGTCGGGCAGCGGTGGAACGGTTCGGTGTCCGCCGGGCGTCGTTCCTCTCCAGGGCGCGGTGGTCGTGTCCCGGAGAGGAGTGACCGGGTGCAGACGGGCGGATTCGCCAAGTGGACGCAGCGGTTCGAGGGTGAGCGGGAGCGTCGGCTCGCCCAGGGGGACCCGGACTGGGGGCAAGGGGCAACTCTGCATCCGGCGGTGTGGGCCAGCATTCAGCGCTTCCAGATCGGCGAGGACGGTGACGGAGCGAACCTCGTCGGCAAAGCTGATCAGGCCGGTGATGCCGACTACGCGCAGGCCGTCCGGCTCTTCGTCGCTGAGGAACAGAACCACGCCCGTCTGCTCGCTCGGCTGCTGGCTGCGGGTGGCGTACCGACGTTGACCGGTCACTGGAGCGACACGGTCTTCGTGCGGTTGCGGCGTCTCATGGGCCTGCGCCTGGAGTTGCTGGTGCTGATGATCGCGGAGGTGGTGGCGCTGCGCTACTACAGGGTCGTACGTGATGGCGCCCCTGACGCGCTCACTTCGGATGTGGCGGGACGGATCCTGTCCGACGAGCAGCGCCATGTCCCGTTCCACTGCGAGCGGTTGCACGCCTCCCTGGCAGAACTGCCCCGCCCGGTGCGCCGCCCAGTGATGGTCCTTTGGCGAATGCTGTTGCTCGCGGTCTCCTTTGTCGTCGCCGCTGACCACGGCTCAGCACTGCGGCGGCTCGGTATCGGGCGCTTTCGTTTCATCGCCGACGTCATGGCGTCCGCCGACGAGGTGGTCTCCGCGGTGCTGGCACCCCGGCCAGAAGACGCATGGTCAAGCATGCGGTGACACCCGGAACGGCTTCTTGGATCACTGGCTCCCGTGCCTGCGATTCAGTCCGGACGCACCCTCCCCGGGGACGCTGGGGCACGGCGTACGAGTCGGTCGACTCGCGCGCGTATCCAGTGAACTCGCTTACCTGTAGCGGCAGTTGAGGCCGAACGCGGTCGTCTGGACCATGGGTCCGCCAGGTCGGGGCGTCAAGATCAATGCAAGCCCTTTCCCTCTCCCTCTTCGGGCGGTTGGTGGACTGTGCCGGATGAATATGGCTCGCCGTGCGGAAATTGGCTGTGCATCACCTGTGGGCTCTGAGCTGCCGGTACGCCGCAGGGAAGACGTACCGGGTGACCGGTTTTGCCCGTTCGGTACTCACGCTCCGCAGATTGGCCAGTTACCGTCAGTGCGGCTCTGGCCTTAGATCCCCCATACTGAGTCCGCGCGGCAACGGGGGCTCTTGTTACGTCCTGAACCGCAACGCAACGCAGGAAACGCGGCGCCACTGACCAGGCGCCGCCGAGGTTCACGCGGTCATCGCGTTCACTCACGCCACTTCGTGGCCGACGTGTGCCCACGATGCCCTGGGAGGGGAAACAGTATGAGGAACTCACGCCTGAGAGCGCTCTCCGGTGTACTCGCGGCCGGCGCGCTCATCGCCGGTCTGTCCGGTACGGCGGCGCAGGCATCGGAGAGCACCGCGACCGCTGTCCCGGCGGAGATCGGCATCCGGTTCAACCCGGACGGCGATGCCGGGCAGTGCGGCGGGCTGGCAGGGCAGCAGTGGGCCAAGGATCCGGACTTCACCAAAGCGATCCGGTTCGACACTGACAGCCGCTCGGGCGGCTGTCAGCTGTCCTTCGGCATCTTCGACCCGGACAATACGCTCCGAGGCGTGTCCATCAGCTACGGCTTCCAGGTCACTTCCAACGGTGACGCGGGACAGTGCGGGAACCCGGGCACGTTTCAGATGCCGATCCAGCGGTTCCGGACCTTCGGGCCCCAGATCCGGGTCGACACCGACGGCAGGTCGGGCGGCTGCAATCTCACCTTCACCGTCTCGGGCCGCTCGGACGTCATCCTCGAAGTGCGGTACTTCGCGGACGGTGACGGCAGCCAGTGTGGGAACGCCCTGCCCTCGAACCAGAACCACACGGCGTTCGAGGGCACCCCGGTGACCATCGGCATCGACACCGACGGACGCTCCGGCGGCTGCCAGATGCAGCTGCACCTGCAGAAGGTCTAGCAGGCAGGTCCCAGCGCTCCGGCCGACTCGCCACCACCGTGTGGTCGGTCGCGGTCGGCAGGGGTGCGGCGGTAGCGGGTGTGCCCGGTCTATCGGGCGCGCCCGCGCTGTCATTTCCTGCCCGGCCGAGGCGCAGGACGGTTCAGCCCGCGGTGCCACCGCAGTAGGTCCCCCACTGCGGTGGCACGCAGCAGGTCCCCCAGTTTCAGCGCCGCCGGCAGCGGTGCAACGGGCAGTGCCATGTGGACCGTTCGGCGTAGGGGCGGGTCGGCGACGCGGCACAGGGTCAGTTCGGGTGGGATCGCCCAGGTGGCCAGCGACGGGACGAGTGCCACGCCCAGGCCGGCGGCGACGTAGCCGAACTTGCCGGTCCACTCCGCGATTCTGATGATCTTGCGTGGGGTGAAGCCGGCCCGGGCGCAGGCGTCCGCGAGCATCGTGGGGCGGTCGCCGTACGCGTCCTGGAGCCAGGCCTCGTCGCGCAGATCGCGCAGGTCGATCGACTCGGCTTCGGCCAGGGGGTGTTCGCGGTGGAGGGCGACGAACAGCTCGTCCTCCAGCAGTGCGGTCGTCGTGGTGCCGTCGGCCGAGGGGAGGCCGGAGGGGTAGTCGCTGACCACGGCCAGGTCGAGCGCGCCCTCCGCGAGGCGGTCCATCAGTGTCGTACTCCGGCCTTCCACGGCGACGATCTCCACGTCCGGTCTGGCCCGTCCGAACTCCCGCAGGGCGGCCGGTACCAGTGAGATGTTGGCGGTCGCGAAAGCTCCCACGCGGAGCATCCCGCCCTGGCCCGCGTGGATCACGGTCAGCTCCTGCTCCGCCCTCGACAGACGTTCCAGTACGTCCATGGCGTGACGGTGCAGTGCCCGGCCGGCGGGATTCAGGCGTACGCCACGTGGGAGCCGTTCGAAGAGCGGGCCGCCTGCCTGCTGTTCGAGGGTGGCGATCCGCCGGGACACCGCGGACTGCGTGTAGTTGAGCTGGATCGCCGCAGCGGTGAACGACCCCGTGTCGGCCACGGTCACCAGCAGACGCAGCGCGTCGGTCTCGAACACGTCCCCTCCGCTCACATTCCTTCAGTGCATGGGTTCCATGCAATCTGGTCGCTGGTGGAATGTCATGCCCCTTCGTAACGTCTCATCACATCGCCGATCCGCAGTCCGGAGTCCGCGACCCGAGGGGGAAACGTGATCGCTCTGCCCGCGATGCTCACCGATCTTGAGGAACTCGTCGTCTGTGAGTCCTTCTCCGCCGACCATGCCGCCGTGGCCCGTAGCGCCCAGGTGGTCGGCGCCCTCGGCGCGCGCCTGCTGGGCGCGGTGCCGGAGACGATCGTGGTCGACGGTGTGACCCACCTGCGGTGGACCTTCGGCACACCGCGTGTGCTGCTGGTGGGGCACCATGACACGGTGTGGCCCGGGGGTTCGCTGGAGACCCACCCCTGGTCGGTGGCCGGTGGGATCGCCCGTGGCCCTGGGGTCCTGGACATGAAGGCCGGGCTGGTGCAGATGTTCCACGCGCTGGCGTCGCTGCCGTCCCGGGAAGGTGTGTGCGTGCTGGTCACCGGGGACGAGGAGGTAGGTTCCCCTACCTCTCGGGAACTGATCGAGGACACCGCGCGCGGTCTCGCCGCCTCTTTTGTACTGGAGGCGTCCGCGGACGAGACGGGCGCACTCAAGACCGCCCGCAAGGGCACCTCACGGTACGAGGTCGTGGTGCACGGCAAGGCCGCCCACGCGGGACTGGAACCGCACCGGGGGATCAACGCCGCGGTCGAGGCCGCTCACCAGGTGCTGGCCATCGCCGGTCTCGGGGCCTCGCTCGATGCCGACGGAGTCGTCGGTGGAACCCCTTCGGTTCTGGGAGCCACGACCGTCACGCCCACCCTGATGTCGGCCGGCAGCACGCTCAACACCGTGCCCGCGCTGGCGAAGATCGCGGTGGACGTACGCGTACCGACCCTGGCGGCGCAGGACCGTACCGACGAGCTCATGCGCGGGCTCACCGCCCGGACACCGGGCGCCCGGCTGACCGTACTGGGCGGGAGGAAACGGCCGCCCATGGAGTCCGGTTCGTCCGCCGGACTGTTCGCCCTGGCCTCCCGCATCGCGTCGGACCTGGGTCAGGAACCGCTGCGTGGGGTCGCCGTCGGCGGCGCCTCGGACGGCAACTACACGGCTGCCGTGGGCTGTCCGACGCTGGACGGTCTTGGTGGCGTCGGCAGGGGTGCCCATGCGGACACCGAGCATGTCATGATCGCAACGATGGTCCCTCGTACCCAACTGCTCGCTGAACTCGTCGCCCGGACAAGGCAGTAGCTCGCCCGATCCCCGTCACTCCTTCGTGAAGCAGAGGCCCATGACCACACCCACACCCACGCCCGCGTCCCCGTCGCCCGAGGTCGCCGCACTGGCCGCGCGTCATCAACTCGGGGCGCTTGAGGGCTCGTTCGCTCCCAAGCGGCTCGGCGCGCTGATGTTCCTCGTCTACCTCAACATGCTCTTCGTGTTCTCGGCGTTCTTCCTGGTTCCCGGGGTGCTGTGCTTCTGGTGGCTGCGGCGCTTCCCCAACTTCAGCAGGAAGCAGGCCGCCAAGCGCCTGCACCTGTTCGAGCACGGGATGATCGTGCAACCGCAGTTCGGGGACGGGATGACCGCCTTCCGCTGGGACTCCGCGAGGATCTACCAGGACATCACCCAACTGTTCGTCAACGGCGCCCCCACCCCCGCCAAGTACGTCTACTCCGTGGCCGCCCCGAGCTTCGGCGGCGCCGAGGTCACCGAGTTCTACGAGAGACCTGAGACCTGGGGTCCGTGGATGCAGGAGGCGGTACTCCGTGCCCAGGGGCAGACGGTCCTGGAAGCGGTGCTGGAGGGCGGGACGGTCGACTTCGGCGCTCTCTCGGTCTCCCGCAACGGCGTGACCGGTACCGGGAAACGTGTTCTTCCGTGGTCCGAAGTCCAGGAGATCGACGTCAAGGGAGGCCGCGTCCACATCATGAAGGCCGGCGAGTCCGGTCCCCCCTGGTCCAACGTCGCGGTCAGTGGTGTCGCGAATCTCCTGCTCTTCCTGACCATCGCCGGAAACCTCGGCCGGAAATAGCAGAAGCCCTGAACTCCCCGTAGATCAGGGGGAGTTCAGGGCGCGGCATGTGTCCGTCGCCGGACCGGCTACCAGATCGCCTCGACCCACTCGGGGTGGTCGATGAACGGGTTGCGGTTGTGCTGGTACGTGTCGTAGATCGCCTGGTTGCGCTTCTCCTCGAAGGCGCTGGGCGGGTCCGCCTCGTTCCACGCCTTGAGTACGGAGAGCTTGCCCATGTACGGGTTGCTGCCGTTGCCGACCTTCTCGTTGGGCTCCAGGTCGGCCCAGCCGTCGTCACCCTCGTAGCGCACGGCCATGTAGAGGATCATGCGGGCCACGTCGCCCCGGTCCGCGGCGCGCGGCGCGAAGGAGTCGGAGTCGACGGTGCTGCCGCCGCCGTTGGTGACGGCGCTGCCGCCGTTGTCGAAGTCCAGGTTGCCGCGGATGCTGTTGACCTGGACGTCCGCGGGACGCAGGTGGTGCAGGTCCGTGCCGGGGCCGGTCGCCTCGCCGAAGTCGCCGTGCGACTTGGCCCAGGTGTGCTCGCGGTTCCAGTCGCCGACGTCGCCGCCGTTGAGGGTCTTGCTGCGCGAGACACCGCTGTACAGCAGGATCACGTTGCTGCTGTTGTTCGGGTCCTGGTCGGTGACCTTGAGCGCGTTCCAGACCGCGGAGTACGAGATCTTCGTCTGGCTGCTGATGATCGTGTGCAGCGAGGACTTGAGCGTCGTACCGGTCTTGCCGACCGCGTTCTTGTAGTACGTGGCGTCGTACGCGGTCGTCGTCGCGCCGGCCGGAGTCGCGGTCATCGTGGGGATGGCGAGGGCCGCCAGAACGGTCGACGTGGCGAGTGCCACGGTCTTCCAGCGGCGGGTGCGTATCAGCGTCGCGGGCATCGGGGGTGTCCGTTCTACGCGTGTCGAATGGAGGAGACATTCGGGAGCGTGACATGGACATGCGTTTCCGGCAATGAACTACGCGTGTCCGTTGCATGACGTGAACCGGCAACTCGGCTGATTTCGGCTCGATTTGACGCGCGTAGAGCCCGCGTAGGGCCAAGGAGAGGTCATGAGGCGGTCTGGAAACGGGCGTGGCCCCCGACCGGCGTTCCGGTCGGGGGCCACGCGGTGTCAACCGGTGCCGGTCGGGCTCAGCTGACGTCCGACGCGTCCAGACGGTAGATCGTCGACGTGGACTGTGTGCTCGAACTGCTCTCCTCAGCCGCCGAGTTGGACGAGTCCGACGAGTTGGAGGACCCCGTCGTCGCGCTGCTGCTGTACTCGCTCTCCTTCACCGCCGTGCCGTACTTCTGCACCCAGGCGGTGAGTTCCTGGTCGCCGCCACCCATGCCGCCGCCCATGCCACCGCCGAGCTGGATGTAGTGCAGCTCGCCCTTCTTCACCAACTCCTTGAGCCTGGCCAAGGTCATCGCCTTGTCCTGGCCGGTGAAGCCGAACATCGAGATGACGGGCTTGCCGGTGCTGAGGATCATCTGGCCGGCGCCCTGCGAGTTGGACACCGCGAGCAGCCACTTGGCGCCGTCCTGGTGCTTCTCCAGGTACGAGATCAGCTCGTTGCTGACGCTGCCGCCCATACCTCCGCCGCCACCGCCGCCGGGGCCGGCGCTCGTGCCGCTGCTGCCACCGGGAGCCGTACCGGTCCCGCCGGAAGCCGTACCGGTCCCGCCGTTCTGGCCGGTGGTCCCGCCGCCGGGAGCCGTGCCGCCGCCCGGGAACCCCCCGTTCGTGCCACTGGGTGCGCCACTGGGTGCGCCGCCGCCCTGCGGGAGCTCACCGTTGCCGCCGCCCGGCTGCATCTGGCCGTTACCGCCGCCGGGGAGCTCCCCGTTCGCCCGGCCGCTCTGCTGGCCGCCGGGACCGCCGCCGTTGCCGCCGCCGAAGCCGCCCCGGCCGCCCCCGCCGCCGGGACCGCCCATGCCGCCGCCGCTCGACGGACCCGCGGTCGGGTTGGTGCCGCTCATGCCGCCGCCGGCAGAGGAGAAGGCGGGCGAGACTGCGTAAGCCGTCGGACCCGCGAGGGCCGCCACGATCGCCGCGACGACGGAGGCGCCGAGCAGCCGGACCCTCGTACCGGAGCTCGCGGTCCGCAGGACGAACAGGCCCGCGATCGCGAGGACCATGAGTACGGCGATCGTCGGCCACAGCCAGGTGTTCCAGCCGGTGGCACGGCGCAGCACCACGACCGCCCAGACGCCGGTGACCGCGAGGCCGGCCGGCAGAACCCAGGACCAGCGGGCGTCACCGCTGCGGAAGGCGCGCCACAGCATGACGCCGCCGGCGCCGGTCAGCGCCGCGATGCCGGGGGCGAGCGCGGTCGTGTAGTACGGGTGCATGGTGCCCTCGGCCATGGCGAAGGTCACGTAGTGCAGTGCCAGCCAGCCGCCCCACAGGACGAGCGCGGCGCGCGTCATGTCGGTGCGCGGGGCCCGTCCGCACAGCACCAGGCCGCCGGCGAGCGCGAGGAACGCGAAAGGAATCAACCAGGAGATCTGGCCGCCGAGGATGTCGTTGAACATCCGGCCGATGCCCGCGGTGCCGGCGAAGGTGCCGCCTCCGCCTCCGCCGCCTCCGCCGTTGCCCTCGCCACCGAGGACGCGGCCCAGGCCGTTGTAACCCATGATCAGGTTCCAGGCGGAGCCGTCGGTCGACCCGCCGATGTACGGGCGGTCGTCGGCCGGGACGAGCGAGACCGCCGTGGCCCACCAGAAGCTGGAGACGGCCAGGGCGACCGCGGCCAGGGCCAGGTTGACGACCTTCTTCTTCCAGCCGAGCTTCGACGCGTACACGTAAACGGCGAAGACGGCGGGCAGGGCGATGTAGCCCTGGAGCATCTTGGTGTTGAAGGCGAGCCCGAAGAGGACCGCGGAGCCGATGAGCGGCAGCAGCTTGTCGTTGTGCACCGCGCGCAGGGCGAGGGCCGCGCCGCCGACCATCAGCAGGACGAGGATGGTGTCGGGGTTGTTGTCGCGGTTGATCGCGACGGTGATCGGGGTGAGCGCGAGGACGAGCGCGGCGATCGTGGCCGCCACATGCCCGAAGACCCGCTTCACGGAGGAGTGCAGGATCCAGATCGTGCCGACACCGGCCGCGACCTCGGGCACCATCATCTGCCAGGTCCCGAAGCCGAAGACGCGGCACGACAGGCCCATGAGCATCATCGCGAACGGTGGTTTGTCGACGGTGATGAAGTTGCCCGCGTCGAGCGAGCCGAAGAACCAGGCCTTCCAGCTCTGTGTACCGCTGTAGATCGCGGCGCTGTAGAAGCTGTTGAGGCTGGAGGAGGAGAGGTTCCAGGAGTACAGGACCCCGGCCAGCAGCATGATCGCGACCAGCGCGGGCAGCGACCAGCGCGGCGCCTTCTCGGAAGCGCCGGGCATGCTTGACGCGGCGGGGGCCGGTGGAGCCTCGGGGGCCGCGGGATCTGCGGCGGCGGGGGTCTCCGGGGCGTGGGGGTTCGGGTCGGTGGCAGATGTCACCATCGAATCGTCCGGACAGGGGGTGGGTGCGCGCTGTGGCGCGACTGGGGGCCAGCTGTGAATCAGGGCAACAGTGCGTTACGCGCGGTGCGGGCTTTCCCCAAGCAGGTCCCCCAAGTCTCCAAGCAAGTCCTCCAGTAGGTCCTCACGTGGGTCTCGAAAAAAAGTGCGACCGCCGTACAACCATTCGCATGTGTACGTGAGTCAGAAGAACACCAGCGTGCCGGGGGCGCGTTGATGTCCTTCACGGGGATGGGAAACCTCCATGACTCACCACATATCCAGATCCGCGCGCACCCGCGTACTCGGCGGCGCCGCCGTCTGCGCCGCGACCGTGCTGTCGCTCGTCGCCACCGCGACACCCGCCGACGCGGCTGCGGCGGCCGTCAGTTGTACGTCCGCCAAGCCCGCCCTCGCCACCAAGCTGAAGCGGGACATCACCACCGCCCTCTCCGGCCGGCGAGGCTCCATCAGCGTCGGCGTCTACGACCGCGCCACCAAGACGACCTGCGAGTACCGGGCGCAGACCGCCTACGACTCCGCCAGTGTCGTCAAGGTGACCGTACTGGCGACCCTGCTCTGGGACGCCCAGAAGCGCAACCGCGCGCTGACGGCCACCGAGAAGACCCTCGCGAAGGCCATGATCACCAAGTCGGACAACGCGTCGACCACGAAGCTGTGGAACCAGCTGGGCCTGACGAAGATCAAGGCCTTCGTCGCGGCGGCCGGCATGACGCAGACCAAACCCGGCGCGAACGGCTACTGGGGTCTCACCCAGATCACCGCCCGCGACGAGCAGAAGCTCCTTGCCCTCACCACCGCCACCAACACGATCCTGACCGACAACTCCCGTACGTACATTCAGCTGTTGATGAGCCAGGTCATCGCGTCCCAGCGCTGGGGCACGCCGAAGGGCGCGCCCTCGGGTGTCTCGGTGCACGTCAAGAACGGCTGGCTGCAACGCGCGACGAACGGCTGGCGGGTGCACAGCGTGGGTACGTTCAAGGGCGGCGGCCACGACTACTCGATCACGGTGCTCACGCAGGGCAACAGCACCTGGAACTACGGCATCACGACCATCGAGGGCGTGGCCAAGGTCGTCCACCGGGATCTCGCCGCGAGCTGATCGCGAACTGATCGCGAGCCGGTCGCAGGCCGGTCGGGAGCGAGCCGACTTCACCGCGTCGCCTCCCGGCCGTCACCCACCCGATCTACGGTGACCGCCATGCGCCTGCGACCCTCGCGACCCCTGCGAACCCTGCTCACCACCGTCACCGCCGGCCTGGCGGCGGCCGGCTGTCTGACCGCCGCCGGACCGGCGAACGCCAACTCGGCCGTCACTAAGGCCTGTTCACCCACCGTCTCCCTCGACCGCTTCTCGGACGTCCTCGACAAGACGACGTACGACGGCACCTTCGTCGGCAACCTCTCCGCGCTCGCCGTGGACCGGAACGGCGACCTCGCCGCCCTCTCCGACCGCTCGTCCCTGTTCACCCTGGACCGGCGGACCCTGAGCCCGACGAGCGTCGTCCCCCTCGCCGACGAGACCGGCGCCGCGCTCGACTCCGAGGGCCTGGTCGTCGACCGGGACGGCACCCGCCTCGTCTCCTCCGAGACGGAACCCTCCGTACGCCGCTACTCCCGCGACGGACGCATCCTCGACCGTCTCCCGGTGCCGGACGCGCTCAAGGTCGCCCCGGTCGGCCGTGCCACCGCCAACCAGACCTTCGAGGGGCTCACCCTCCTCCCCGGCGGCCGTACGCTCCTCGCGTCCATGGAGTACGCGATCTCCGGCGACTCCACCGGCATCGCCCGCTGGCAGACCTGGGAGCGGAGGGGCAGCCACTTCGTACTGGGCGCCCAGTACGCCTACCGCACCGACTCAGGCCTGGGTGTCCCCGAGGTGGCCGCGACCCCCGACGGCCGTCTTCTCGTCCTGGAGCGCGGTTTCACCGCCGGCGTCGGCAACACGGTCCGCCTCTACCTGGCCGACCCGCGTCACGCCACGGACACGAGCGGGGTCGAGAACCTCACCGGCCAGAGCGGTGTGCGCCTCGTCAGGAAGACCCTCCTCGCCGACATCGTGAACTGCCCGTCACTGGGAGCGACCGCCAAGCAGCCCCAGCCGAACCCGCTCCTCGACAACATCGAGGGCATGGTCGTCACCGGCCGCACCCACGGTGCCCTGCGCGTCCTGCTGGTCAGCGACGACAACCAGAACGCCGCACAGACGACCCGCTTCTACTTCCTGCGGGTCCGGACGCCCTAGCCGGACGTGGCCAGGCGTAGCCGGGCGTAGCTGGAATTGTTGCGGAGGGATGAAATCCCCTTCGGCCCGTGTTGGTGCTTACCGGCGGAGTGCGGAATCGCGGATCTACGGAAGGCGCCGGAGTGGCAGAGCAGCGGGGGCGGAAGCCAGGACACGAACCGGAACAGGTACCGGATCCGGAACAGGTGCAGGCATCGGCACAGGTGCCTGCGTCGGCACCTGCACCTGAGCCTGCACCCGTACCGGGATGGGCGCGGCGGCTGGTCGGATACGCCTGGCGGTATCCGAAGGACGTCGTGCTGTCCCTGGGTGCGTCCCTCGGCGGTATGGCCCTCATGGCGCTGGTCCCGCTGATCACCAAGGTGATCATCGACGACGTCATCGGCGACAAGAGCCGCTCCATGGCCCCCTGGGCGGGCGCGCTCGTCGTCTCCGCCGTCCTCGTCTACGTCCTCACCTACATCCGCCGCTACTACGGCGGCAGGCTCGCCCTCGACGTCCAGTACGACCTGCGGACGGAGATGTTCGAGACGATCACCCGGCTCGACGGCCGCCGCCAGGACGAGCTGTCGACCGGGCAGATCGTCGGGCGGGCCACCAGTGACCTCCAGCTGATCCAGAGCCTCTTCTACATGCTCCCGATGACCCTCGGGAACGTGCTGCTCTTCGTGATCTCCCTCGCGATCATGGCCTGGCTGTCGCTCCCGCTCACCCTGGTCGCCCTCGCGGTCGCCCCCGCCCTCTGGATCGTCGCCAAGCGCAGCCGGACGAAGCTCCACCCGGCCACCTGGTACGCGCAGGCCCAGGCCGCCGCCGTCGCCGGTGTCGTGGACGGCGCCGTGACCGGCGTACGCGTGGTGAAGGGGTTCGGGCAGGAGGACCAGGAGACCGGGAAGCTCAGGGAGGTCGGGCGGCGGCTCTTCGCGGGGCGGCTGCGGACCATCCGGTTCAACTCCGTCTACACCCCGGCCCTGCAGGCCGTGCCCGTGCTCGGGCAGGTCGCCATGCTCGCCGTGGGCGGGTGGCTGGCCGTGGGCGGGCGCATCACGCTCGGTACGTTCGTCGCGTTCTCCACCTATCTCGCCCAGCTAGTCGGGCCCGTGCGCATGCTCGCCATGGTGCTGACGGTCGGACAGCAGGCACGCGCCGGTACCGAGCGCGTCCTCGAACTCATCGACACCCGGCCGTCGTTGACCGACGGGGACAAGGACCTGCCCGCCGACGCCCCCGCCACCGTCGAGTTCGACGACGTCTCGTTCGGGTACGACGACGACCGGCCCGTCCTCTCCGGGCTCAGCTTCGAGATCCGGCCCGGCGAGACCCTCGCCGTCGTCGGCTCCTCCGGCTCCGGCAAGTCGACCGTCTCCCTCCTCCTGCCGCGCTTCTACGACGTGACGCGCGGCGCGGTCCTCATCGGCGGGCACGACGTCCGTGAACTCACCCTCGACTCCCTCCGGTCCGCGATCGGGCTCGTCCCCGAAGACTCGTTCCTCTTCTCCGACACCGTCCGCAACAACATCGCGTACGGCCGCCCGGACGCCACCGAGGAACAGATCCTGGTCGCCGCCCGCGCCGCCCAGGCGGACCGTTTCATCGCCGAACTGCCCCACGGCTACGACACCAGGGTCGGCGAGCACGGCCTGACCCTCTCCGGCGGCCAGCGCCAGCGCGTCGCACTCGCCCGCGCCATCCTCACCGACCCTCGGCTCCTCGTCCTCGACGACGCCACCTCCGCCGTGGACGCGCGCGTCGAGCACGAGATCCACGAGGCGCTGGGGCACGTCATGGAGGGCCGCACGACCCTCCTCATCGCCCACCGCCGCTCCACCCTCGGCCTCGCCGACCGCATCGCCGTCCTCGACGACGGACGCCTCGCCGACATCGGCACCCACGACGAGCTCCAGGCCCGATCCGCCCTGTACCGGCGGCTGTTGACCGACCCCGACGAGCTGGGCGGCGTCTCGCCCGGCCGAGCCCTGCCCTCCGCCGCTCCGCCCGAGGACACCTCCGTACGGGACGAGCTGGACGCCGAGTTCGACGCCGAACGCGGGGTCACGCCCAGGCTGTGGAACGGTGACCGTGAGCCCAAGGACACCGCGTTCGCCGGGATGCCTGCCACGCCCGAACTCCTCGCCCAGGTCGAGGCGTTGCCCCCGGCCGCCGACACCCCGGACATCGACGAGGCCCGCGCGGTCACGCCCGAGGAGTCGTACGGGCTGAAGCGGCTGCTGCGCGGCTTCGGACGGCCGTTGCTGGTGAGCCTCGGGCTCGTCGCCCTGGACGCCGGAGTGGGACTGCTCCTGCCGATCCTGATCCGGCACGGCATCGACTCGGGCGTCTCCCAACTCGCCCTGGGTGCCGTGTGGGTGGCCGCCGGGCTCGCCCTGGTGTCCGTCGCCGTCCAGTGGGCGGCGCAGATCGGCGAGATGCGGATGACCGGCCGTACCGGCGAACGCGTCCTGTACGCACTCCGGTTGAAGATCTTCGCCCAGCTGCAACGCCTCGGACTCGACTACTACGAAAGGGAGTTGACCGGGCGGATCATGACCCGGATGACGACCGACGTCGACGCCCTCTCCACGTTCCTGCAGACGGGGCTGGTCACCGCCTTCGTCTCCGTCGTCACCTTCTTCGGCATCATGGTCGCCCTGGTGGTGATCGACGTACAGCTCGCCCTCGTCGTGTTCGTCACCATCCCGGTGCTGGTCGTCGGCACGTTCTACTTCCGCCGGGCCAGCGTGAAGGCGTACGAACTCGCCCGTGAGCGGGTGTCCGTGGTCAACGCCGACCTCCAGGAGTCGGTGTCCGGGCTGCGGATCGTGCAGGCCTTCCGGGGCGAGCGGGCGGGCGCGAAGCGGTTCGCGGAGGGCAGCGACAGCTACCGTCAGGCTCGTGTCCGGGGCCAGTGGCTGATCTCCGTGTACTTCCCCTTCGTGCAACTGCTGGCCTCGGTCGCGGGTGCGGCGGTGCTGGTCGTGGGAGCGGGGCGGATCGAGAACGGGACGCTGACGACCGGTGCGCTGGTCGCCTACCTCCTCTACATCGACCTGTTCTTCGCGCCCGTGCAGCAGCTCTCGCAGGTCTTCGACGGGTACCAGCAGGCGACGGTCTCGCTGGGCCGCATCCAGGAACTCCTCCAGGAGCGGACCTCGACCGAGGCCGCCGAGGAGCCGCTGGACGTGCTCTCCCTGCGCGGCGACATCGCCTTCGAGGGCGTGGACTTCGCCTACGGGTCCGGCGACGACGCCGAAGAGGCCCTGAGCGGGGTCCAGTTGACGATTCCGGCCGGGCAGACCGTCGCCTTCGTCGGGGAGACGGGCGCCGGCAAGTCGACGCTCGTGAAGCTGGTCGCCCGCTTCTACGATCCGACCGGCGGCCGGGTCACCGTCGACGGCACCGATCTGCGCGCCCTCGACATCACCTCGTACCGGCATCGCCTCGGGGTCGTGCCGCAGGAGGCGTACCTGTTCCAGGGGACCGTGCGGGACGCCATCGCGTACGGGCGGCCGGACGCCACCGACGCCCAGGTGGAGGCGGCGGCCCGGGCGGTCGGGGCGCACGACATGATCGCCACGCTGGAGGGCGGCTACCTGCACGAGGTCGCCGAGCGCGGACGCAACCTCTCGGCGGGCCAACGCCAGCTGATCGCGCTGGCCCGCGCGGAACTGGTCGACCCGGACATCCTGCTCCTCGACGAGGCGACGGCGGCTCTGGATCTGGCCACGGAAGCCCAGGTCAACCAGGCCACGGACCGCATCGCAGGCCGCCGTACGACCTTGGTGGTCGCCCACCGGCTGACCACCGCCGCCCGCGCCGACCGGGTCGTCCTCATGGACCACGGCCGCGTCGCGGAGGACGGCACCCACGAGGAACTGCTCGCCCTGGACGGCCAGTACGCCGAGTTGTGGCGCACGTTCGTGGGCGCGTCGGAACCGGAGGAACCGGTCCCCGCGCCCGGATGAGCGCCCTGTAGGGGCGCGGGGCTGTGTCGATACGCGGCTCCGCCGCGGGGCGCGACAAGCCACATATGGCCCGGAGTCGGAGTACCGCACTTCCCGCGGAGCGCCTCGCGCAACCGTTCGGCAGGTACCGTGCGTCCGTACATCAGTACGGACGCACGGTTGGAGTCATGGGCGGTTGCGCGAGGGGGACGCGGTGAGTGGTGGTTCGCTACGGCGGCGGTTGGCGCTCGGGCTGGTCGTGCTGACCGCGTCCGGGATGCTCTCCCTCGCGAGTCCCGGTACGGCCGAGGCGGCCGACGCGGCGTCTGCGGCCTCGGCGTGCTCCGGCCGCAAGGCGCGGACGCTGGCCTTCTCCACCGGCGAGGTGCGCATCTACCGGCGCAGCGGCTACGTCTGCGCGGTGACCGTGCCCAAGCGGCCGGGTGCCCGCCAGTGGATGTCGGTGAGCATCCGGGCGCGGGGCGGGCGGCCGGTCGTCGACTCGGGGAAGTTCACGAAGCGGGCCGGCCCGGTGACCGTGCACGCGGGGCGACGGCAGGTGTGGATCGAGGGCGCGGTCGGGCGGGGATCGGTCAGTTCCGGCTGGATTCGGTGCTGAGTTCCCGCTGACTCCCCTCCCGGACCCTATTTACCGATCCCTCGCCCGAGGGATTTCCCTATGTCCCCTGGTGCGCCGGAAGTTGCTCCGATAGCTTCCGGCGCACAGATGTTTCATAGGGGAGGGTGCATGCGCAAGGCGCTCAGATGGCTGCTCGCACTGGCCGTGCTCATCGGCACGGTGAGTACGGCGGGGGCGGCGACCGCCGCTCAGCCGGAAGCCATATCCGGCACCAAGAGCAGTACCAGCGGTACCAGCACTGCCAGTTCGGACATCAAGGACCAGCTCCTCGCGATCCCGGGCATGAGCCTGATCCAGGAGAAGCCGTACACCGGCTACCGGTACTTCGTCCTCAATTACACCCAGCCGATCGACCACCGGCGACCGTCCAAGGGCACGTTCCAGCAGCGCATCACCGTCCTGCACAAGGACGTCTCGCGCCCGACGGTGTTCTTCACCAGCGGGTACTTCGTCAACACGAACCCCAGCCGCAGTGAGCCGACGCGGATCGTCGACGGCAACCAGGTCTCCCTGGAGTACCGCTTCTTCACGCCGTCCCGGCCCGACCCGGCCGACTGGTCCAAGCTGGACATCTGGCAGGCGGCCAGCGACCAGCACCGCGTCTTCTCGGCGCTGAAGAAGATCTACACCAAGAAGTGGCTGTCCACGGGCGGCTCGAAGGGCGGCATGACCGCCACGTACTACGAGCGCTTCTACCCCCGCGACATGGACGGCGTCGTCGCGTACGTCGCCCCCAACGACGTGGTGAACAAGGAGGACTCGGCCTACGACCGGTTCTTCGCCAAGGTCGGCACCAAGGAATGCCGCGACCGGCTGAACGCCGTACAGCGCGAGGCGCTCGTCCGCCGGAAGCCGCTGGAGAAGAAGTACGCGGAGGTCGCCGCCGCCGAGGGCTTCACCTTCGACACCATCGGCAGCCTGGACCGCGCGTACGAGGCCGTCGTCCTCGACTACGTGTGGGGCTTCTGGCAGTACAGCCTGCTCGCCGACTGCGAGTCCATCCCGGCGGACGCGAAGAACGCGACCGACGACGACATCTGGACCTCGATCGACACGATCTCCGGGTTCTCCTTCTACACCGACCAGGGCCTGGAGCCGTACACGCCGTACTACTACCAGGCGGGCACCCAACTCGGCGCGCCCACCATCAAGTTCCCGCACATCGAGAAGAAGTACGTCCGCTACGGCTACCAGCCGCCGCGCAACTTCGTCCCCCGGGACATCTCGATGAAGTTCCAGCCGCGCGCGATGCGTGACGTAGACAACTGGGTCCAGCACCGTGCCCAGCACATGCTGTTCGTGTACGGGCAGAACGACCCGTGGGGCGCCGAGCGGTTCCGCCTCGGCAAGGGCGCGAAGGACTCGTACGTCTTCACCGCCCCCGGCCTGAACCACGGCGCGAACGTCGCGGGTCTGGTCCCCGAGCAGAAGACGCTCGCCACGGCCCGCATCCTGGAGTGGGCCGGCGTCGCCTCGACCGCCGTCCAGTCGAACCCGTCGGTGGCCAAGCCGCTGGCGACATACGACGCCAGGCTCGACAAGCGCAACCTCGAGCGCGAGCCCACCCTGAGGCCGTAACCGTAACGACCGTGGAGGGTATGGGTAGTTGATCGCCACGCGGCCCTCGGTGACATGTCACCGGGGGCCGCGTCGTCGTGCGGTCAGCCGCCGATCGCGGCGGGCGGGCGGCCTGCCATCAGCCGGTTGACCAGGGCCACCAGCACGTCCCGGCTGTCCAGCCGCGTCCGGAGGTCGCCCATGACGACCGGGACGTCCGGGTCGAGGTCGAGCGCGTCCCGCACCTCGTCCACCGTGCGGTCCCGCACCCCGTGGAAGCAGTTGACGCCGACCACGAAGGGGACGCCACGGCTCTCGAAGAAGTCGATCGACGCGAAACTGCTCTCCAGCCGCCGGGTGTCCGCGAGGACCACCGCGCCGAGCGCCCCGTGCACCAGGTCGTTCCACATGAACCAGAAACGTTCCTGGCCCGGCGTACCGAACAGATAGAGGACGAGCTGGCTGCTCACCGTGATCCGGCCGAAGTCCAGCGCCACGGTGGTCGTGGTCTTCTGCTCGACACCGTCGAGGTCGTCCACGCTCAGCCCCGCGGCGGTCAGGTGCTCCTCGGTGTGCAGGGGCGGGATCTCGCTCACGGAGCCGACCATGGTGGTCTTGCCGACACCGAAGCCGCCCGCGATCAGGATTTTCACCGCGGCGGGCGCGGTGGGCGTCCCGGCCACGGACACCTGTGACCCGGTCTGTTCGTCAGAGTCTGAGTAGGGCATCCTTCACCGCCTGCAGAAGAGTCATGTCGGTTTCCTGGCCGACCGCGACCGCGAGCGGCGGCCGGGCCGTCACCCGGTCCAGCGCGATGAGATCGCCGACGAGGATCTTCGTCACCGCCACGGGCAGGTTCAGCCCGGCGGCGACCTCGGCGAGGGCCACCGGGGCACGGCACTGCCCGAGGATCCTCCGGAGCTCGGGCTGCAGCCCCCGGTCGCCGTGCCGTTCGTCCGGCGCGACGGTGGCGATCACCGTGATGAGGGTGAGGTCGTCGCGCACCGAGGCCGTCCGCCCATGAGTGATCGTGTACGGCCTGACCAGGCTTTCCTCGGCCTCATCGGCGTCCGGCGACGCGTCCGCCCAGTGGCTCACTCACGCCCCCCGCCCTCCAGCCGCTGGACCCGCACCTCGGTCCCCAGCCGCTGTCCCACCTGCTGGACGAGGGTGTCCATCGCCACGGCCATCACCTCGGCGTCGACCTCCTGGTCCGCCACGACCGCCAGATGGGTGCCCCGGCCGGCCGCGCTGACGAACAGCCAGAGCTCGTCGAGCTCGATGATGACCTGACGGACGGCCCCGCCGCCGAAGACCTCGCCGACGCCACGGGCCAGGCTCTGCTGACCTGTGGCGATCGCGGCCAGGCGTTCCGCGTCGACCCGGGCGACGCTGCCGGACTGGCTCACCACCAGCCCGTCGTCGGACAGCACGATCGCGGCCCGGGTGCCCGGAACCTGGTCGACCAGGCGGTCGAGCAGCCAGTCGAGGTCGGAGTTGGTGGCAGTGGTTCGCAGAGTCATCGTCCGTCTTCCTTCCGGGCCCCGTCGGGTCCGGGTGAGGGGCTGGTGGGCCGGCGGCTGGGCTGGGGATCGGCGTCGGGCCTGAGCCGGGCGGCCCTGGACTGGCGCTGGAAGGCACCGACGGTGGCACCGGAGCGGGCGCCCGTCCGGCGGGGGAGGGGCTGCGCGGCGCTGGGGCCGGTGCGCTGCGGTTCGGTGTCGTACGAGGGCGGAGCCTCCCGGAGTTCGGTGACGAGACTGGCCTGCCGCACGCGCCGGGGCAGCGGGTTCTGGCTCGCGGTGGGGGCCGGAGCGGATGCCTGGGAGGGGGTTGGCGTGGGGCGGGCCGGCGGTGTCGAGGGCGTCGACGGCGTCGAGGGTGCGATCCAGGGGCCGATGAGCGGACGCGCGTACGCCTCCTGGTCGGCGGCGGGCGCGGCGCGCGGCCGGGGCGCGGTGCGGGTTGGGGCGTGCCCCGGTCCGGTGCGGGCGGTCGCCCCACGCAGAGCGAGCCGGTCCGGGACCGCGGCGGCACCGGGCCCCGGGGTCGCCGGCAGCGCGGCGGGCCGGCCCTGCACCGGCTGACCGGCGGAGATCAGCTCTGCCGGGACCAGGACGACGACCCGGGTGCCACCGAACGACGAGGGCCGCAGCTCGACCTGGAGGCCCAGGTTGGCGGCGAGCCGGGCCACCACGTACAGGCCGAGACGGGCGTCGTCGGCGCGGGACATCACGTCCATGCGGGGCGGCGCGGCCATCAGCTCGTTGGCCTCGGCGTACTGCTCGGGGTCCATGCCCATGCCGCGGTCCTCGATCTCGATCGCGACCCCGCGCCCCACCTGGGAGGCGGTCACCTCGACCGGGGTCGGCGGCCGGGAGAAGGACACCGCGTTCTCCATGAGCTCCGCGAGGAGGTGGACCATGGGGCCGACGGCACGCTCCGAGAGCCAGGTCTCGCCGTCGGTGTCGATCCGGATGCGCCGGTAG
This sequence comes from Streptomyces sp. SID12488, assembly GCF_010548275.1. Classification (GTDB taxonomy): domain Bacteria; phylum Actinomycetota; class Actinomycetes; order Streptomycetales; family Streptomycetaceae; genus Streptomyces. The sequence continues at coordinate 557,764 of NZ_JAAGLT010000001.1, read as the reverse complement.
TCCTGCACCTCGCCCTGGGCGGAGCGCAGGATGTCCAGCAGGAGGACGGGCCTGCGCCAGCGCCGCTGCGGTGTCCCGTTGCCGAGGATCACCAGGTTCTCCTCGTAGCGGCGCAGCCGGGCCGCCAGGTGGTCGAGGTCGAAGAGGCCTTCGAGGACCTCGGGATCCTCGTGCCGCCGCTGCATCTCGCCGAGACGTTTCAGCTGCATGCCGATCAGCAACTGGGTGCGCCGGGCGATGCGTTGCAGCAGCCGCTCGAAGCCGCGGTACAGCTCGACCTCCCGCACGGCGGTCTCCAGGGCCGAGCCGCGGGCCTGGTTGAGGGCCTGGCCGAGCTGGCCGAGTTCGTCGTCGCCGTGACGGATCGCGGGCAGCTCGGCGTCGGTGTCGACCTTCTCGCCCTTGCGCAGCCGCTCCACGATGTCCGGCAGCCGCTCCTGGAGTTCGAGGGCCTCGGCGCGCAGAGCGAAGATCCGGCGGCGCAGCGTTCCGGTCAGACGCAGTGAGAGGACCAGCATCAGCAGCACGGCCGCCAGGCTCACGGCGCTGTTGACGATCATGTTGGTCATCAGGCTGTCGAGTGAGTCCTCGGTGTAGGCGACGAGGTCGTCGTGGTAGGCGTTGAGGCCCCCCAGCAGTTGGGGAGAGATCCCCGCGAGGCTCTGCTGCCACTGCTTCCCGAGTGCGGCGGAGACGACGGTCCGGCCGCTGCCGTCGGCGCCCTTGGCGTTCAGGAGGCTCTGCTCGACCGTGGTCTTCCGCTTCCAGTCGGCGCCGGACAGCACGGCCTGGAAGGCCTTGGCCCGGTCGGCGGGAAGTTGCGGAACGACCTTGTCGCCGAAGATGTGTTCCTGGCTGCCGATCATCTCGGCGAGCTGGAAGCGCTGCTCACCGGTGAGCCTGCCGCTCGCCACTCCGGCGGCGATGATCGCGTCCTCGCGGGAGATCATCTCCATGCCCCACTGCGCGTCGAGCGCCGGCCGGGTGAGGATGGCCGTCTCGCCGAAGCCGACGTTGCTGAAGTCCTCGAACAACTGCATGCTCGACGAGATCACGCCGGTGTAGGCATCGTACGTCTGCTGCTGGTCGGCGGACCGCCGGTCCACGGCGTCCCGGTAGCCGGGCAGCTTCTTCAGACCGAGGGTGACCTTCTGGAAGGTCGCGGCTAGAGAGCGCGGGGCGGTGCCGAGTGCGTCGAGGCTCTGTACGGACTTGTCGGTGATTCCGCGCTGAGCTGCCAGTTCGGACTTGCCGGCCTTGGGGTTCGCGAGCGCCGTCGCGCTGAGCCGCCGCTCCGCCTGGAGGTTGAAGAAGACGGTGGCGAGCGGGGCGCCGAAGCGTTTCGCTTCCTCGTTGCGGTCATGGACGGTTCCCCAGTCGCCGTAGAGATGGGACGAGTTCGCCGCGCCCAGGCCTACCAGGGCCAGACAGGGCACCAGGGCCAGGACGAGAAGGATCGTCCGGAGCGACAACTGGCGCTTCGGAGCCTTCGCTTCCCTCACATCCTCCGCAGCCCTCGGAGTCCGGTCCTGCTGCTGTTGCGCCGTGCGTGCGTGGAATGCCACAGAGGTTCCCGGCCTGTGAGTGCTGGCGGACTGTCCGAAAAGAAGGGGTCCGCGCATGACAGGGGGAGCCTACCGATTCACGAAATCAGCACAACAGTTGTTCCAGTGAATGGGAGCGACTCGTTATTCGGGCGAAGAAATGGAATCCCTCACACCGGTTTCGCGCACCCCACCGGCCGCTCCCCGCCCAGCTGCACGTAAAGGGCGGTGGCAGTAGGGCAGTTGGAGCGTTCGGCGACGGCCTCGGTCACCCGGTACTCCGGCTTCTTCTCGCTCTTGCCGTCGCACGCCGTCTCGCGCACCTCCCCGCGCCCGGCGCTGTACACGCAGTCGCCGACGATCGTGCGCGGGCCTCCGCCGCCGCCGGGGTCGCCGGGGTGCGGGGCCTGGAGGTTGCGCATACAGGCGTAGCCCTGCGGGACGGCCCCGTCACCGTCCTCGTCGGCGGCGGGGCGCTGTTCGCTGATGTGCAGCACGAAGTCGGTGGTCGCCGGGCACGACGGACCGTCGGTGACCCTGCCGTCGAACCGGGCCACGACCCGGGCCGCCGCCCGCTCGCTGGTGCAGGGCACCTCGGTGAAACTGGTGATGCCGAAGGAACTGCACTCGTCGATGGAGAGGAAGACGGTGCCGTAACCGGTGGGCCGGGGCGGCGTGGGCCGCCGACCGACCGCCGTACCGTCGGCGCCCCCCGAGGCCGCCCCCTCCGACGAGTCACCCGACGAACCGTCCGCCGAACCGTCCGACGACAGCTGACACCCGGTCGCCGTGAACAACGCGACCAGCATCAGCAGCGCGCAGGCGATCACCCGTCGGCACACCACTCCCGCGAATCCCATGGAACGCACGGACCCCACAGAACGCACTGTGCGCATCGCATCCCCCTGAGTACCCGCGCCCAGCGTGGCCCGCGACGCCAGGGCCACGCCGGAAGTTCAGCGGATTTGCGCCTATTGGGGGTGGTGCGCCGGTTGTGCGGCGTACGCCGCGTACGCCTCCTTACCTCCCGCCTCTAGTACGACAGTCCGTGACCGATCGGATACAGCACGCGCGTCGGATCGTCCGCGCGCAGCACCGGCACCGGCAGCCTTCCGCGCGGCCTGACCTGTCCCGCGATCACCCGTGCGGCGGCCCGGAGTTCGACGTCCGTCCAGGAGTAGGTGGCCAAGTAGGCACGCACAGACGGAAGTTGTGACACGTCGTAGGGGTTGCGGACGGCGACGCACACCACGGGCCGCCCGGTGGCGAGGAGTTGGGTGACGAGGGCCCGCTGACTGCTTGCGCCGCTGAGGTTGTACGTCCCGACGACCACCGCGTCCACCTCCCCGGCGGCGGCGACCGCCCGGGCGATGACGGCGGCGGAGGGGGCGGTGCCGGTCGACAGGGCGGTGGCGGTGAAGCCCAGTTCGGTGAGGGCGTTCGCCAGCACGGTGGTCGGCGGCCCGGTGGTACCGGACGGCGACGCGGGATCGGCCCCGACGACGAGCACCCGCTTGTGGGTCACCCGGGAAAGGGGCAGCGTCTTCCCCTCGTTGACGAGGAGGGTGGTGGTCCGCTCGGCGATCCGGTCGGCGGCCAGGAGATGGCCACGGACACCGACGGCCCGGTCGACCCCGGCGTGGGTGACGTACGGCCGGTCGAGCAGCCCGAGCCGGTTCTTGAGCCGGAGAATGCGCAGCAGGGAGGTGTCGAGCCGCGCCTCGGTCAACTCGCCCTGCCGTACGGCCGCCAGGACCGCGTTCCAGGCGATGTCGAGCGACGGCGGGTTGAGCAGCTGGTCGACACCGGCCTTCAGCGCGAGCACCGGAACACGGTCGTCGCCGTACTTCTCCCGTACGCCCTGCATGCCCAGGGAGTCGGTGACCACGACTCCGTCGTAACCGAGTTCCCCGCGCAGGATGCCGGTGAGGATCGGGTGGGACAGTGTGGCGGGGTCGCCGGAGTCGTCGAGGGCCGGGACCATGATGTGCGCGGTCATGATCGAGTCGATGCCGGCGCGGATCGCGGCGCGGAACGGCGGCGCGTCGACGGTGCTCCACTGCTCACGCGTGTGCTCGATGACGGGGAAGCCGTAGTGGCTGTCGACGGCGGTGTCGCCGTGCCCCGGGAAGTGCTTGGCTGTGGCGGCGACGGAGGACCGCTGATACCCCGTGACCTGCGCGGCGACCAGCCCGGCGACGGCCTTCGGGTCGGCGCCGAACGACCGTACGCCGATCACCGGATTGGCCGGGTTGACGTTCACGTCGGCCACCGGCGCGTAGTCCTGACGGATGCCGAGGGCGCGCAGTTCGGCGCCGCCGATACGGCCGGCGGTCAGCGCGTCGGTGCGTGAGCCGTTGGCGCCGAGGGCCATGGCCCCAGGGAGGAGGGTGGCGGGCCTGCCCACGCGGGCGACGATGCCGTGCTCCTGGTCGGTGGAGATGAGGACCGGCAGCCCGCGGGGAGCAGCGAGCGAGGCCTGCTGGATCCCGTTGCTGAGGTCGGCGATCTGATGCGGGTCGCGGGTGTTGTGCGCCCAGGCGAAGTAGATGATCCCGCCGACCCGGTACTTGGCGACGAGTTCGGCGGCCGTCCGTACGCCGACCTCCGCGAGGTTGGCGTCGATGTCGGCCTGGTCGGGCGCGGTGGCGGAGTGTCCGTACACCCGCATGACGAACAGCTGACCGACCTTCTCCTCCAGGGTCATACGGGAGACGATCCGGCGGATTCGCGCGTCACTCCCGTAACGGTCGGCCGGATACGCCTCCCCGCCGAGGGCGAGCGCGGCGCCGGTGCCGGCGGTCGCGGCGAGAAGTGCGCGTCTGGAAGGGCGGGCACCGGTCCCGTTCGGCTCAGCGTTCTGCTCAGCTTGGTCGCGCACGAAGGCGCTCCTTCCCTCGTGAAGAAAACTTCCGAGAAGTCACGAATAACCGGGAAGTTTCTTCCAGTCAAGAGCGCGGGCACTAACGCGAGATGGCCGAATGCCCCCGGAAAGGGGCCGTCACCGGCGCATCGGAGGGGGGCGCGCCGGTGACGGCTCGCTGCCGGCCGCAGGCGGCTTGGAGAGGGTGCGTCAGCGTTCGCAGCCAGCAGCGAGGCCGACACCGCACAGCGGTGACTCATCCGGCAGTCTTGCCGGTTGGACGGGGCGGGGCGGGGGTGGGTTCCCGGATGGCGGCCCGTTCCGGAAAGTAGGTACGGGAGTGAATGATGGGGCGAAGCCCTCATGGGGGCGCGGGGAACTGCGCGACAAGCCACGACGGCGCCGCAGCGAACCGACAACCGAAACCCCGCCCCACTTCCAGCGGAACCCCCCACCGTTCATGGTCCATTTCGCGGACGTTCCGGCGCGTGGGGCGCGGGCCGGGCGAGCATAGGGCCATGGCCGTCGTAGAGATTCCCGGTTCCAAGTCCATCACCGCGCGCGCCCTCTTCCTCGCCGCGGCAGCCGACGGGGTCACCACCCTCGTACGCCCCCTGCGCTCGGACGACTCGGAGGGCTTCGCCGAGGGACTGGTCCGCCTCGGCTACCGGGTCGGACGGACCCCCGGCGCCTGGCAGATCGACGGCCGCCCGCAGGGCCCGGCGGCCACCGAGGCCGACGTCCACTGCCGCGACGGCGCCACCACCGCCCGCTTCCTCCCGACCCTCGCCGCCACCGGCCACGGCACCTACCGCTTCGACGCCTCCCCCCAGATGCGCCGCCGCCCCCTCGCCCCCCTCACCCGCGCCCTGCGCGACCTGGGCGTGGACCTGCGGCACGAGGAGGCGGAGGGACACCACCCGCTGACCGTCGTCGCGGCGGGCGTGGAGGGCGGGGAGGTCACCCTGGACGCCGGGCAGTCCTCCCAGTACCTCACCGCACTGCTCCTCCTCGGCCCCCTGACCCGCCAGGGCCTGCGCATCCACGTCACCGACCTCGTCTCGGCGCCCTACGTGGAGATCACCGTCGCGATGATGCGGGCGTTCGGCGCGGAGGTGCGCAAGGAGGGCGACGTGTTCGTGGTCCCGCCGGGCGGCTACCGGGCCACCACCTACGCCATCGAGCCCGACGCCTCCACGGCCAGTTACTTCTTCGCGGCGGCGGCTCTCACCGGCGGCGAGGTGACGGTCCCCGGCCTCGGCACCGGCGCGCTCCAGGGCGACCTGGGCTTCGTCTCCGTACTGCGCCGGATGGGTGCGCGGGTGGAGATCGCCGACGACCGCACGACGGTCACCGGAACCGGCGAACTGCGGGGCCTGACGGTCAACATGCGGGACATCTCCGACACCATGCCCACCCTGGCGGCACTCGCCCCCTTCGCCTCCGGCCCCGTCCGCATCGAGGACGTGGCCAACACCCGCGTGAAGGAGTGCGACCGCCTGGAGGCCTGCGCGGAGAACCTCCGACGGCTCGGGGTCCGGGTGGAGACCGGGCCCGACTGGATCGAGATCCACCCCTGCCCGCCCGGTACGGCTCCCGCGCAGGACACGGACATCAAGTCGTACGGCGACCACCGCATCGTCATGTCCTTCGCGGTGACCGGCCTGCGCACCCCCGGGATCACCTTCGACGACCCGGGGTGCGTACGGAAGACGTTCCCCGGGTTCCACGAGGCGTTCGGCGAGCTGAGGGACGTACTCGGATAGGGACTAGGCCGATTCGTTGAGCAGCTGCGCGAGGTGTTCGCGGCCGGCGCCCAGCAGGCCCTCCAGGGGTGCGGCGGCCTCGTACCACCGCTTCTCGTACTCCCAGCACAGCCAGCCGTCCCAGCTGTGCCGGGAGAGGACCTCGACGCACTCGCCGAGCGGCAGGACCCCGGCGCCCAGTGCCACCGGGGTGGTGTCCTCGGCCGAGACGATGTCCTTGACCTGCACGTATCCGAGGTGCGGGGAGAGCGCCGCGAAGCTGTCCGACGGCTGCTCACCGCCGAGCCAGGTGTGCATGACGTCCCACAGCGCGCCCGCCCGACGGTGGCCGACCGGGCCGAGGATACGGATCGCGTCGGCGCCGGTGCGATGCGAGTCGTGGGTCTCCAGGAGGATGCGTACGCCGTAGTCGCCCGCGTACTCGGCGGCCCTGCCGAGCCTCCGGGCCGCCGTCGCGTCCGCTTCCTCGGGGCTCTGGTCGGTGCCGCCGCCGGGGAAGACGCGCACGAAGGGGGCGCCCAGGTCGCGGGCGAGTTCGAGGAGCGCGCGAAGCTCCGCGAGTACGGGTTCGTCGTCGCCGGGGGCCGCGACACGCACGTACCCGGCGAGGCCGAGGATCTCGACGCCGGACGCCTTGAACTCGGCGGCCACATCGGCTCTCTCGGCGAGGCCGAGACCGGTGTGGACGGGTTCTTCGGGGTGCGTGCGCAGTTCGATGCCGTGGTAACCGTGGGCGGTCGCGAGCCGCAGGACATCGGAGACGGGGAGACCGGGCACGCCGAGGGTGGAGAACGCCAGTTTCATACAGGGGACCCTATCCGTCACTCCACCTTTCAGTCGTTTCCATCCTTTCCATCGTTTCCGTCACCGCGTGGAGATCCAGCCGCCAGTCCTGGCCGACCAGATCCCTGCCGAAGGAGCGGTGGGGCTTCTCGGTGGCGAGGACGAAGCCGTGGCGCTGGTAGATCCGGCGGGCGGCGGTGAGTACGTCGTTGGTCCACAGGAGGAGTTCGCGGTAGCCGACCTCGCGCGCGAAGCCGACGACTGCCGCGACGAGCCGGTCACCGACACCGAGCCCGCGCGCCTCCGGTTCGACGAGCAGCAGCCGCAGCCGGGCCGTCCCGGGCGCCTCGTCCCGTACGCACATCACGCACCCGACGGGCCGCCCGTCCAGCTCGGCGATCCACACCCGCTCCAGGTGCGGGTCGTGGTCCTCGGCGAAGTCGGCGACGATCCTGGCCACCAGCCCCTCGTAGTCGGCGTTGAAGCCGTACTCGGCCGCGTACAGCGCCGCGTTGCGCTGCACGATCCAGCCCAGGTCACCGGGGTCGGGCTCGCGCAGCACGACGTCCTCGCGGCGCGGGGGCCGGCCGCCGGAGAGGAGCGAACGGACCGTGCGCAGCGCCTCCGTGAGCCGGGGCCGGTCGGCGGCCGGCACGGTGGCGAGCAGGGAGGCGATGGCCTCGGCGGACCGCTCGTTCAACAGACGGGCGGTCTCACGCCCGCGCACGGTGAGCGTGACACGCCGCCGCCGGGGATCCCGCTCGGAGGGCGCCCGCTCGATCAGCTCGTCCTGCTCGAAACGGTTGAGGATACGGCTCAAGTACCCCGCGTCCAGGGTGAGTTCGGCACGGAGATCGACGGCGTCGGTACGGGGGGAGTGCGCGAGCTCGTAGAGGACACGGGCCTCGGTGAGGGTGTAGGGGGCGTAGAGGCGGCTGCTGTAGTCGAGGGCGCCGATGACGTTCGTGTAGAAGCGGTTGAAGGAACGGATGTCCTGAACGGTCATGAACCACCTCGTGGGTGACTTCGACTTCGACTTCGGCCGAGACTGCGGACAGTTGACTCAGTCAGAGATATTGCTGCCTTGAGGGTAGGGCCCGGGTGATGTGTTCCTCAAGACCCGGCAGCCGGAAGGCGATACGCGGTGATTTGAGGTGAGTTGAGGTGAGGTGAACCGAGACCGATGAAGTCCAGCACCCCTCCGCTGTTAGCGTCGCGCCATGTCCAGGACCCAGATAGACGTGATGACCGCCGAGTTCTTCGAGGCCTTCGACAACCGGGGCGGCCGGGCTGCCGATGTGGCGCGGATCCGCCGGCTGATGCTCCCGGGTGGAGTGATCGTCAAGACCGGACCGGAGTTCACGGTCTACACGGTGGACGAGTTCATCGAGCCCCGCCGGCGACTGCTGACCGACGGCCGGCTGGTCGAGTTCTCCGAATGGGAGACCTCCGAACGGACAGAGATCGCGGGTGATATCGCGTCGCGGTTCTGCGAGTACCGCAAGTCCGGGATCCTGGACGGTGAACCGTTCGAGGGAGGCGGCACCAAGACGATCCAGTTCGTCCGCACCTCGGAGGGCTGGCGGATCGCGGCGTTCGCCTGGTACGACCAGCGTCTCTAGAACTCTGTGTGTGCCTGTGGTTTCCAGGCTTTTCGGGCGCGGCGTGGCCGTCTGCGGTTGCCGTCCGGTGGTCCGAACCTCGAGGTGAGGGGGTGGACTTCGGTGGTGTGCAGGTGGTGGAAGCCGGTCCGCTCGGCGGCGCGGGTGCGCCGTCGACAGGTTCTGCGTGAGAGCCGCACCCGGCCGGAGGGGAGATGGTCTTCTCCGGCCCGGTGGGGTGCGGGTACTCCATGACCTGGCACCGGCCTGAATGCTGCTGATGCCTGGGTGTCATGCCCCGCCGGACGCTGGACCACCCCGGTGGGGGTGGTGGCGGGGACCGTACGCACATCGGGCGTACGGCGGGAAGTCTTCTGGCCCGGGGTTTGTTCGGTGGCGCGCCGAATGCCCCGGCCGCGAGGGCGGGTGGGCCTGGTGGGGGTGGGGTGCCCCTTGCCGGGAGTGCTCTTGGGCCCGCGCGGCCGGGGCGGGGCGTGCTCGGTGTGGCGTTGGCGGCGCAGGCGGCGGGTGGTCTTCGCCGGGCGGCGCACCAGGGCCACGGTTCCGTCCACGGTGGTGCGGATGGTCCGGGTGCCTGTGGTGCGTTCGGTGGTGGTGTAGGTCTGGGCGAGGAGGCCGCGGGAGACGATCCGGCGGGCGGCGGTGTGATCGCGGTCCATGGACAGGCCGCAGCCCGCGCAGTGCGCCCACTTCCAGCCGCGTTCGGACAGCCGGTCGCGGGCGGGATGGTGGGTGAGGGTGTTCAGGCAGCCGGGGCAGAGTTTGGAGGTGCCCCGGGCCGGGACGGTGACGACCGCGATCCCCGCCTTCACCGCCAGGTGCCGCATCGCCTCGACCAGGGTGCCGCGTACCTGCCCGGACAGCCGGGCGTTGCCCCGCCGGTGGCCACGCGCCTCCAGGGTGGCGAGGTCTTCCAGGTAGATGACGGGCGCGCCGAGTGCGGTCGCCTGGTCGACGGCCCAGCGGGCCGCCGCCTACGCCAGCGCGGCGTTCAGGTGCCGGATCCGCGCGCACACCCGCGCGTGCTCGGTTTCCAGGACTCGGGCCCGGTCGAGGTGTTCGGCCCAGGCCCGGTGCGGGGAGCCGAGCCCGTCGGCCAGGGCTCGGTGGTGGTCGCGTTTGGCGGCGAGGTGCTCGCGGTTGCCGCGAAGGCGGTGCAGGCGGGCGCTGATGGTGGTGGCGTCGAAGATCAGGGGCCGCCCGTCGGTGACCACCCGCCGGGTCTGCCCTTTCCCGGTCAGGCGGCCCAGAGTGCCCGTGAGCAGGGTATTGACGCCCCAGTCGAAGCCCAGGGCCAGCGTATGCCCGGTCGGTTTGGTGGCCGGGGCGGGCCGGGAGTGGGGCAGGTCGACGGCGATCCTCCCGGCCGGGGTGGGGCGCAGGGTCGGGGTGTGCAGCACCGCGTCCGGGGTGATCGTGGCGGGCAGGCGGATGTCGATCACGTGCCAGACCCAGTCACGGCCGGTGGCGGGCGCGGCGTGCAGGGGGAGTCTGACCCGCAGCCGGGCGGTGGCCGCATCCACCCGGACCAGGGTTACCTGCTGACGGTCCATCGCAGCGAGGAGCACCTGCCCAGCCACCTGTGGTGGGCCCTCCAGTGCACACAGCCCGGCGGGCAGGCAATCGTGCTCGGCGAGGTAGGCGCGCACCTGCCGGGTGCGGTTGCGGATCTCCGCCTCCGTCACTCCGGCAGGCAGTGCCACCCGCAGTGCCGTCCACTCCGCGTCGGTGCGCCGGCCGGGATCGGCGGGCCAGGCGGCCAGGACCGCGGCCACGATGCCGCGCCGGTGCAGGGCCAGCCGCAGGGTACGGGCCGCGTACTCTTCCACGCCCCGGCGCACTCGGTCCGACACATACACCCCCACCGGGGGCATGACAGCCTGCGGCCACTCCAGACGGCGCAGCGCCATCCACCCCTTGGACGGCAACACCTCACCCCGCCCGTCCACCCCGGCAGCCAGCACATCCAAAGACGCCTCGTCCCACCGCGCGGCCACCAGAGCACCGGTCAGCTCCCGGCTCAACCCGGCCAGAAAACCCACCCGTTCCAGCAGAACCCGCTGCCCGACCCGCTCACCCGTAGCCTCCAGCACCCCCGAGAAGGCGGTACACGTCGCCGTCGCCATCAACCTAGCCATGCCCTTCACCCGCAACTCCGGCTCCGGGGACAGGGTGCTGCGTGCGGCCCCCGGCTTCGGCCAGAAGCCTCCGGCGCGCCTCACGCGAGCGCATCCCGTACATACGGCCGGCGAAGGTGGCCACCAGCGACATGAAATCGTCCAGCAACTCCTCCATCCCTCCGGCGGTCCCCTTCGGATGCAACACCTCGACCGTGACGCGGTGATGGGCCAGCACCTGAATCAGCCAGCCCGCACCGAAGCGGGCCAGCCGGTCGCCGTGCGTGACCCGCACATGGGTGAACTCCCCCTTCGCGGCCCGCTTCAACAGCCGGTCAAGCCCCGGCCGTGACTCCCGCAGCCCCGAAGCACGGTCCTTGAAGACCACGACCACCACCCCCGAAGCCGAACCCGCAGTTCGGCTTCCTGCGCGGCCAGCGACGACTCCTGACCACTGGCGCCCGACACCCGCACATACAAAGCCTCACGCCGCCCGGCCTCATCCACACAACCGGTCAGAGCATCCAACGCCTCGATGGAGAAGCGCCGTTCACGCCCCACCCACACCACCGGAACCCTGCCCTCGTTCGCCCACAGCCGCAGCGTCCCCGGATGCACACCCACCCGCCGCGCAGCCACCGCCAACCGAAGAAGTTCCATACCGAGGAACCTACGACCCCGACCGCACCCACCAGCATGAATGTCACACCATCGCGGGAAGCGGGACGGAACTGCCCACAGATCCACACGGGCTCTGCTACGCAGCATCCACAAGGATCACTAAGCAAAATCCCCAACAGTTGAAGACCCTTGACGGCGGAACGGCCGACCGCCCGGCGGCAAAACCGTCGCCGGGCGGTCCGGAGAGTCCGAAGGTGTGTGGCTCCTCAACCCCAGAACTCGTTGCTGCGGTCGATGTCCTCGATGCACTCGTCGAGGTCGGTGATCTTGTCCCCGACGATCCGGAAGACGATGCAGCCGACCTCGTCGATCCGCCGTCCCTGGCGCTCGGCGGTGAAACGGTGCACGGCGACCGCGTGCCCCCGGCCGTCGACAAGGACGTTCATCAGCGCGACGCGCATCGTCCCGGCCGTCTCCTCGCCGAGCCGACGGTACATGTCGATGATCGCGTCCTGGCCCTTGAAGTCCCCGGAGAGGGGATGGCTTCCGGGCACGTGATGTGTGGCGTCCGCCGCCAGCAGGGTGCGCATGGTGTCCATGTCACCTCGCGAGAAGACGTCGAAGCCTTTGCGTACGAGGGTTGCGTGCGGGTGCTCAGTCATGGTGATCGCCACCTTTCGGTGTGTGGGCGATGTCCGACCGACGGGGACCATTGTCCTCGGGTTCGGGGCGGTACGCAGGTCGGACGCGGGATCCCGGAACCGTAACTGTCGGGCGACGGTTCCACGACGTGTGTACTCGCGGTGTGGCGCGCGGGCACGCTGCCCCTATGACGACCTCTTTGGCGGACGGCCGGCTGGCCTGTGGCTGCGGTGAGGACCAGATCCCCTGGATGCTGGCGAAGTTCGGGTTCCTGGGGATGACGGGGCTGGTTCTGGGGTGCCTGGTCGTGATGATCCTGGTGGGCTGGGTGCTGGCCTCGGGGGTGTCGCTGGTCGCGTGGTGGCGGCATCCGCCGGTGGAGACCGAGGAAGCGTCACGCGGCTCGCTGGACGGCTTCACCTGGCGGAGCGAGGAGCCCGGCGAGGGCGGCAACCCACCGCCGAGTTGAGATGTCTGCCCTTGCGGGCCCAACTCGACGACACGCCCTACCAGCGCGACACCCGGCACCTGTGCGAGATGGCCCAGGTCTATGTGAACACTCTGATGCTTCAGGACTTCCTCGGCGAACCGGAGTGGGCCGAGCTCCTCACGCCCGCCGATCGGCGTGGCCTGACCCCGCTGTTCTGGTCGCACGTGCGTCCGTACGGGGAGGTCAACCTCGACATGGACACCCGCCTCGACCTTGATGCGGTCAAACTCCCGGGCCCGCGAGCCGTTCTCCTGCGGACTCACCAACAATCGGCCCATTACTTCGTGAATGTGACCTCCGTAAGGAGAGGGCCGCCGAGCTCCGCGAACTCCAGGACACAGTTGCCACCTACGCCAACCAGATCCAAGCGCCGGCCTTGCGCAACGCCGAACTGGAAGAGGACGCCCGGAAACTCCGGTCTCAGGTCGACGCGGCGAACCGTGGAGAGGTTCGCGCGCTGCGGTAGCCGCGGAGAGCCCGCGGCGTGGCGACTGCGCGTATCAGAGGGCCTGGCCAACGTGATGCCGTCGTAAGCGAGGCCCACAAGTCCCCGGCGTCGCGCCGCGCGCTGGTCAGGAGGTGGTGGGCCCGGGGCGTGCGAGTCGGATCATGGCGCGGTCCTGCCCGCGGCCACCGGCATCGCCCCCGTCCTGACCCCGCTGGCCGCTACCGGCGGGCAAGCCGATGGCCGGCACCTTCGTGGCCGGGGCGGACGGGGTGGGGCACGTCGTGTTCGTCGTCCCCGAGATCACTCCCGAACTGGAGGAGTTCGCCACCAGGGTGCTCGGCCTGGAACTTTTCGGCGGCTGGACGGCCACCACCCCGGACGGCAGCGTCTCGGGACCGCAGTTCTACCGTTGCAACCCGCGCACCCACTGCCTGGGCTACGTCGGCGTACCCGGCATGAAGGGCGTCCAGCACATCGCGATCGAGTCCACCCACCTGGACGACGTCGGCCGCGCCTGGGAGCTGGTCCAGGACCGGGAGCTGCCCGTCACCGTCACGCTGGGGCGGCACATGTCCGACACCCTCATCTCCTTCTACATGCGCTCGCCCACCGGCTTCGACATCGAGTTCGGCGCAGGCGGTGAACTCCTGGACGACACCTTCGTCCAGACCAACCCCTCCACATCCGAAGCCTGGGGCCACAAGTTCGTCGCCGACGGCTGGGCCCCCACCGTCCTCCCCCTCACCCCCTGACCCACCGCACCGGCAAGGAGCCACCCCCTCATACGTGTCACCGTCTTCGGCGCCACCGGCGGCATCGGCCGACCCGTCGTCCAGCAGCTGCTGGACGACGGTCACCGGGGCACCGCCCTTGCCCTGCCGACCCGCTTGCAGCCGACAGCGCACTTGCGCGCGTGCTCGAAGACATGGACCCTTCCCGCCGCAGCGTGATAGGAGCAGGCCTGTTCTCCGTCGCCCTGACCGTGCCCAACTGGCCGGACGTCGTCGGGCGGATGGATGCCGCACTGAAGGGCCGGACGCAGCGGGTGGGAATGTCCGAGGTGGACATGGTCATCGCTATGACCGAGCGAGTGTCCGACCTCGATGACCAGATCGGTGGACGCCATGCGCGCCCCATGGCTGCCGCGTTTCTCGTGAACACGGTGGCCCCCTACCTTCGGGCGGATGCTCCCGACCATGTGCGCAAGGCGATGATGGCGGCGGCTTCCGACCTCTGCTATCTCACCGGTTACATGGCTGTGGATGAAGGTGTTCACGGCGTGGCCCAGCAGTACTACCTCAAGGCGTTGGAGCTGGCCGGAGCGTCGGAGGATCACCTGACGTACTGCACAACGCTACGGGGAATGAGCGTCCAGGCCGTGGACCTGGGGCATGGACAAGAGGCGATGCGCCTGGCCGACGCCGCTGCAGCCGCCTCTCCTGACGCCGGTCCTCGCATGCGGGCTTTCCTGGCCGGTCAGCAGGCGCACGCCGCTGCTCAGACCGGCGAACGCAACAAGGCTCTCAGGTACCTTCGGGAGGCCGAAGTCACCATGGACAAAGCGGAATCCAGAGCAAAGATCTTCGGCTCGTACGACCCCGCCGCGCTGAAGTATCACACGAGCCAGGTGCGGTACGAGTTGGGCGGCAGGGTGGGCGCCGTGGAGGCACTGCAGCAGGCTGACAAACTGCGGCACGTCGTTTACCGACGTACGCGCGTCCATCGCCGTGGGCTCCTCGCTGAGCGCCAACTCGCCGTCGGCCACCTGGAAGCCGCCTGTACTACGTGGAATCTCGCACTGGGCGACTACCCATTGGTCCAGTCCGGGCGCGCGGATCAGCGAGTGCGGAACATATTCAAGCTGATCCGTCCGTACCTGGGCAACCCGGCGGCGCGGGAGCTCTACGAACGCGCACGTCTGGTCACTCCGGCTGCTCTGTTGCCTGCCAAGTGATCCAAAAACAAGCGCTGCCCTGCCGAAGGGCGTGACGCGCCGACCTGTCCGTCCACACCCGAGCGCACCGCATGCGGGTCGGGTCAGGGAGGCGGCTCCAGTTCCCTCATGTCTCTCATGCGCTCTCGTCGCTGAGGCGGTCGACTGCCCACGGCAGGAGCTCCTCGGCAATCGCAAGGCTGAACGGTCTCACCAGCGAACGAAGTTCGGCGCAGGCGGCAGGGCCGAGCGTGAGGTAGGGGAGAGCGGCCAGCTTGTCGGTGGTGTACTCGATCTCCGCCCTGCGCCGCGTACCGTCCTCGGTCAAGGTCAGGTGGGGTCCGTCGTGGAGCCATCCGCGCTCACGCAGGTTCTGCACGGACTGTCCCCATTGCTCCGGCGTCCATCCCCTTGAGTCGCGCAGTACCGCTGCGTCGAACTCGCCTGTGGCGGCGTGCGTGACGAGAGACTCCAGCCCGCTCAGTCCGGCAGTCAGTAGTGCTGCCACGTGACCGTCGCCACGGAACTCCCGCAGCAGAGTCTGCGCGTGCCAGAGGACGAGGTGGGGTGCGCTCGGCCACAGCAGTGCGGCGTGCGCGGCGAAGAGAGGCCGCCCTTGTGGATGGCTCACGGTCGCTTCAGCCGCGGTACGGGCCAATTCCGCCGCGCGGGCCATGGCCGGTGAGGTGACGTCCGTGCCGAGGATGCGGCGAAGCGTGGTATCGATCGCGGTGAGCCGGGCGGCGGCGAACTGCTGGGGCGTAGCGGCTTCCCATGCCGCGGGTATGGATCGGCGCACCACTTGGGGATTGAAGTTGTAGAACGTGGCGATGACCAGATCCGTCGGAGCGGCGCCGAGCGCGGCGGAGCGGGACGCGAAGTACCCCGTCCTGGCGTCCACGCCCAACTCCGCGTACTGGCCTGCGGCTTCGGGCGAGAAGTAGACAGCCCCGTGGTAGGGCTCAAGAGTTCTCCAGGTCTGGCGTGCGAAGGCCAGACTGTCGCGGTCCGTGTGCTGTGTCATGAAGGGCTCTCCGACCTGTGGCGGACGAAACGTTGCTGTTCATCGAGCACACGACGGCGCGTGGGACACACCCAGCCGTACCGTCTGGTCGGTACGTTATCGGAGAGCGGCTCCGGCAACTACTGCTGCTCCCAACTCCGGCGGGGATCCAGCAGCGGAGCCTCCCCGAGGGCGGGGCAGGGCAGGTGTGGGCGGGGGTGGGGGCGAGAAACCGCCCCCACCCCCCACCCCCCACCCCCTACTTCCGAGGCACCCCCGAAGACCCCCGAACCATCAGCTCCCCCCGAACCGTTGCGATCCCCCCGGGCGGCGGCTCCTCGCGGCCCATCGCGATCCGCCCCGCCCGGGCCCCCGCCTCCGACAGCGGCAACCGCACCGTCGTCAGCGAAGGCCACGCGTCCACGCTGAACGGCAGATCGTCGAACCCGGCCACGGACACGTCGTCCGGGATCCGCCGCCCCGACTCCCGCAGCGCCGCGCACGCGCCGATCGCGACGGAGTCGTTCGCGGCGACGACAGCCGTCAGTGACGGGTCCCGGCGCAGCAGCTCCAGCGTGGCCTCGTACCCCGACCGGCGGTCGTACCGCCCGTAGACGGTCCACCGGGGGTCCTCGTCGATCCCGTGGACCGCCAGCGCCGCCCGGTGCCCCTCCAGCCGGTGCCGCGTCGTCGTCCGTTCCTCCGGCCCCGCGATGTACCCCAGCCGCCGGTGTCCGAGCCCGATCAGGTGCTCGGTCAGCTCCTGGCCGCCCCCGCGGTTGTCGAAGGTCAGTGCGATCGCCGACGTGTCCGGCGCCGGCGGGCGCCCGCACAGCACCACCCTCGTCCCCGCTTCCGCGAGTCGCCGCAGCTTCGCCGAGACGGCCGCGAGGTGCGGCGGGTTCTCCACCGCGCCGCCGGTCAGTACGACCGCAGCCGCGCGCTGCCGCTGCAGCAGGGTGAGGTACGTCAGCTCGCGCTCGGGAGAGCCGCCCGTGTTGCACACGACCGCCAGCCGTTCGCCGCCCGCACGGCCGCCCGGGCCCGAGACCTCCGACTGGATCGCGCTCGCCATGATCCCGAAGAAGGGGTCGGCGATGTCGTTGACCAGAATCCCGACCAGGTCGGACGTGGCCGCGGCGAGCGCGCTCGCGGGGCCGTTGAGCACGTAGTCCAGGTCGTCCACGGCACGCAGCACCCGCTCACGGGTGGATGCGGCCACGGGATAGTTCCCGTTCAGTACGCGCGACACCGTCGCGGGCGAGACCTGCGCGCGGGCCGCCACGTCCGCCAGGGTCACCGTCATCTCGTTGTCCTCCGGTCGCGCGACTTGCCGGCCGGCAACAAGCCGTCCAACAACTTGTCGTCTATCGCGTCGCTGTAAGTTGTCGTATTTTGCGTCTTCAGGTCCATACCGATGCAGACCCTATGGCCTTTGGCCCTCGCCGTTCGCCCCCTCGAACAATTCGGCGCCTCTGTGCTCTTGTCCAGACCGCTGCACAGAGGCTAGCTTCTCCCTAGATAGAAAGCGCTTGCTGCAACGCTTGCCAGTAGGGCCGCCAGGGGGCTGCTCTTCCACCGGGCGTACGCGGCGCGTACACCGCGTACCCCGCCCCCTGTGGCACCTACGAAGGGAAAGACGTGACACGCAAGACGGTGCGTATCGCCATGAACGGCGTGACCGGGCGCATGGGCTATCGCCAGCACCTGGTCCGCTCGATCCTCGCCCTGCGCGAGCAGGGCGGTCTCGACCTCGGTGACGGCACCGTGCTGTGGCCGGAACCGATCCTGGTCGGCCGTCGCGAGCACGCGCTGAAGGCGCTCGCCGAGCAGCACGGCCTGGACCCGGAGAACGTCTCCACGAACGTGGACGAGGTCCTCGCCGACCCGACCGTCGACATCTACTTCGACGCGCAGGTCACCTCCGCGCGCGAGGAGTCGATCAGGAAGGCGATCGCTGCGGGCAAGCACATCTACACGGAGAAGCCCACCGCCACCGGTCTCGACGGCGCCCTGGAGCTGGCCCGGCTGGCGAACGCGGCCGGTGTGCGCCACGGCGTCGTCCAGGACAAGCTGTTCCTCCCGGGCCTGCTGAAGCTCAAGCGCCTGATCGACGGCGGCTTCTTCGGCCGCATCCTCTCCATCCGGGGCGAGTTCGGCTACTGGGTCTTCGAGGGCGACTGGCAGAGCGCCCAGCGCCCGAGCTGGAACTACCGCTCCGAGGACGGCGGTGGCATCGTTGTCGACATGTTCCCGCACTGGGAGTACGTGCTGCACGAGCTGTTCGGCCGGGTGAAGTCCGTCCAGGCACTCACCGCCACCCACATCCCGCAGCGCTGGGACGAGAACGACAAGCCGTACGACGCCACGGCCGACGACGCCGCCTACGGCATCTTCGAACTCGAGGGCGGCGCCATCGCCCAGATCAACTCCTCCTGGACCGTGCGCGTCAACCGCGACGAGCTGGTGGAGTTCCAGGTCGACGGGACGGAAGGGTCCGCCGTCGCCGGTCTGCGCAACTGCCGTGTCCAGCACCGTAGTTCGACTCCCAAGCCGGTCTGGAACCCGGACATCCCGGCGACCTACTCCTTCCGCGACCAGTGGCAGGAGATCCCGGACAACGCCGAGTTCGACAACGGCTTCAAGGCCCAGTGGGAGCTGTTCCTCAAGCACGTCTACGCCGACGCGCCCTACCAGTGGGACCTGCTGGCCGGCGCCCGCGGCGTCCAGCTCGCCGAACTGGGCCTGAAGTCCTCGGCGGAGGGCGTCCGCCTCGACGTTCCGGAGATCTCGCTGTGACCATCCAACTCCCGGACGCTACGGGGGTGTTGCGGGCGTACGAGCCGCGTGCCACCCCGCTCGCCCTCACCGCCGGCACCCCCTTCACCTCCCGTACGGTCTACTCGGCGGCCCACGTCGTCGCCGACCCGTACGCGGACGTGTCCCCGGACTCCCCGGCCGCCGTCGACTGGGACGCGACCCTCGCCTTCCGCCGCCATCTGTGGTCCCACGGCCTCGGCGTCGCGGAGGCCATGGACACCGCCCAGCGCGGCATGGGCCTCGACTGGGCGGGCGCGGCGGAGCTGATCCGCCGGTCGGCCGCCGAGGCCAGGTCGGTCGGCGGTCTCATCGCCTGCGGCGTCGGCACCGACCAACTGACCACCCCCGGCGCCTCCCTGGCGGACATCCGCAAGGCGTACGAGGAGCAGCTCGCCCTCGTCGAGGAGGCGGGCGCCCGGACGATCCTGATGGCGTCCCGCGCCCTGGCGGCGGCGGCCAAGGGCCCCGAGGACTACCTCGACATCTACGGCCATCTGCTGCGCCAGTCCGCCGAGCCGGTGGTCCTGCACTGGCTGGGCCCGATGTTCGACCCGGCGCTCGAGGGCTACTGGGGGTCGAGCGACCTCGACGCGGCGACCGAGACCTTCCTGGACGTCATCGCCGCCCACCCCGACAAGGTCGACGGCATCAAGGTGTCCCTCCTCGACGCCCAGCGCGAGATCGACATCCGCCGCCGCCTCCCGCAGGGCGTGCGCTGCTACACGGGCGACGACTTCAACTACCCCGAACTGATCGCGGGCGACGAGCAGGGCTTCAGCCACGCCCTCCTCGGCATCTTCGACCCGCTGGGCCCGTTGGCGGCGCAGGCGGTACACGTCCTCGACACCGGGGACACGGCGGGCTTCCGTGAACTGCTCGACCCCACGGTCGAGTTGTCCCGCCATCTCTTCCAGACGCCCACCCGCTTCTACAAGACGGGCGTGGTGTTCCTGGCCTGGCTGGCCGGTCACCAGTCGCACTTCACCATGGTCGGCGGGCTGCAGTCGGCCCGCTCCCTCCCGCACTTCGCGCGCGCCTACCGACTCGCCGACGGACTGGGCCTGTTCCCGGACCCGAAGCTGGCGGAGGAGCGTATGAAGAACCTGCTGTCCCTGTACGGAGTGGCCCAGTGAGCCAAGTGAGCCCAGTGAGCAGGGGTACCGCGGATCTCTCGCGCTTCAGCATCAACCAGATGACGGTGAAGCAACTGTCACTGCCCGAACTGGCCGACGCCTGCCTGGAGTTGGGCGTCCCCGGGGTGGGCCTGTGGCGCGCACCGGTCCAGGAGTACGGCGTCGAGGCCACGGCGAAGCTGCTCCGCGACGCGGGCCTCGCCGTGACCACCCTCTGCCGGGGCGGCTTCTTCACCGCGATCGACCCGGCGGAACGAGCGGAGGCCCTCGCCGACAACCGCAGGGCTATCGACGAGGCGGCCACGCTCGGCACGGACACCCTGGTCCTGGTGTCGGGCGGCCTGCCGGCCGGCTCGAAGGACCTGTACGGCGCCCGGGAACGCATCGCCGACGCGCTCACCGAGCTGGGCCCGTACGCCGAGAAGCACGGCGTACGGCTGGCCATCGAGCCGCTCCACCCCATGTACGCCGCCGACCGTTGCGTGGTCTCGACGCTCACCCAGGCCCTCGACCTCGCGGAACGCTTCCCTGCCCACCAGGTCGGCGTCACGGTGGACACGTACCACATCTGGTGGGACGACGACGCGCCCGCGCAGATCGCCCGCGCCGGCGCCGGTGGCCGTATCCACAGCTTCCAACTAGCCGACTGGACCACCCCGTTGCCGGAGGGCGTCCTCAACGGCCGCGGTCAGATCGGCGACGGCTCGATCGACATGCGGGAGTGGCGGACGTACGTCGAGGCGGCCGGCTACACCGGTCCCATCGAGGTCGAACTGTTCAACGACGCGCTGTGGGCCCGGGACGGGCGCGAGGTGCTCGCGGAGACCGCGGCGCGGTTCGTGGAGCACGCGGCGTAACGACACGGCCGAGAGCCGTCCGTACCCGGTGGAGGACCGGGTACGGACGGCTCGGCGTTCACCGGTGCGGCCGGGTGTCCTCACGCGCGGATCTCGATGCCGTGCGAGCGGTCGTCGGTGAGGATCTCCATCAGGGCGCGGTGCTCGGTGTGCAGCAGGTCGACCCTGCCGGTGACCTTGTTGTGGACCTCCAGCTCACAGCTGGTGATCTTGGTGTTGAGGCAGTGCTTGATGCCGCCGGGCGGGTTGTAGTAGTTGAGCCCGACGAACTGCTCCCGCTTCGCCAGGAACCGCCCGTTGACGGTCACGGTGTCGTCGCCCGTGCTGAAGTCCCAGTGGAAGTAGCCGAATTGGGCCTTCGCAGTCAACGCCCTGCGCATCGACACGAGTTGATACTCGCGGTTGTCGTGGCGCAGGACGAGGAAGGTCGCCATCGGTGTCCGGACCGGGCCGACCTTCGCGCGGGCGGTGACGATCTCCAGGAAGCTGTCGGGCGCGTCGTCGAACCCGGCGACCTGACCGAAGGCGTAGTAATCGGTGTGCCGGCTGCCCCAGTTGTGGTTCTGGCTGCCTGTCCAGCCGTCCACGTCGACCGTCTCGCTGTCGACCGTGAGGGAGGCGTCGAACCGCGCCAGCGGCATCCCGACCAGGCTCTTGGCCTTGGGGAAGCCGCCGGCGTACATCTTCGGCGGCAGCAGGAACAGCGGCGGTTCGGTGCCCTCGTACGTCAGGTCCCAGCCGATGGCGCCGTTCGGGCCCGTCGCCTCGCCCTTGAGGCGGCCCGGTTCCAGGACCCGGTCGCCGACCCGCGCGCCGAACGCCCCGCGCGGGAAGTCGCACTCGGCGATCGGATACTCCTCCTTGGCGACCACGTGCCGGCCCGTCACCCCGTCGAAGTACACCGCCCACAGCTCACCGATGGCCGCCTCCGGCATCCCGGCCGGGCTGAAGACGGTGTAGCGGACCCAGAAGGCGCGCGGCTCCGTCGGATGGTTCCCGCGCTGGTAGAAGCTCTCGTAGTGGCCCTGCGGCCGGGCCGGGTCGTACTGGACCGTGTTGAGCGGCAGGGTGTGTGGATCGTCCTGGCGCGTCACCATCAGTGGCTCCAAATCCGTTGTGGTGGGCGGGAGTTCAGCGGGCGGGTGGTGCCGGTTCAGCGGCGTGGGCGACGGTCGTGGAGGGTCATCACCATCCCGTGGCGGGGCCGCAGGGTGATCGTGGCGTGGTCGACGACCCGGTGGGACGGGACGTGCCGGAACTCGTAGCGTTGCAGCAGCGCGGCGAGCAGGAGATGCGCCTCCATGAGCGCGAAGTGCTTGCCGACGCAGAGATGCGGCCCCGCGCCGAAGGGCAGGTAGGCGAACCGGTGCCGTTTCCCTGGCGTCCCGCCCTCCCCGCTGCGGAAGCGGCCGGGGTCGAAGCGTTCCGCGTCGGGCCAGTGCGCCGGATGGCGGTGGATGTTGTGCAGGTTGACCAGGACACGGGAGCCCGCCGGTACCCGGTGGCCGCCCAACTCGGTGTCCTTCAGGCTCAGTCGGGGCACGATCGGCGCCGACGGGTACATCCGCAGCGACTCCTCGAAGACCTGGAGCGTGTACGGCATCGCGCGCAGGTCGTCGACGGTGGGCAGGCGTCCGCCGAGAGCGTCGTCGACCTCGCGCTGCACCGCCGCCAGGACGTCACGGTGGCGGGAGAGCAGGTAGAAGGTCCAGCTGAGGGTGACCGCGGTCGTCTCGTGCCCGGCGGCGAAGGTGGTGATCACCTCGTCGCGCAACTGACGGTCGTGCATGCCCACACCGGTGTCCTCGTCCCGGGCGTCGAGCAGCATGTCCAGCAGATCACCGCGCCGGACATACGGGAGTTCCGCCGCTGCCGCTTCCTCTGCCTCGGCCCGGCGTTCGCGGATGATGCGGAAGATCAGGGCGTCGATGCCGTCCATGACCTCACGGAAACGCCGGTTGCGCGGGGTCGGCCAGTGGGTGGGCGGGCTGAAGGGGTTCTGGAGGCGGTCGAAGGCGAAGTTGATCGCCACCTCCACCGCGTCCGGGCCGAGTTCGCCGAGACCCTCGGTGATGTCGGTGCTGAACATGCACCGGCTGACGATGTCCAGCGTCACCCGCATCAGCTCGGTGTGCAGATCGACGGCGTCACCGGTGCGGTAGGTGGCCGCCATGTGGGTCAGCTGGTCCTCGACCGAGGCGGCCATCGTCCGGAACATCGAGGCGAGGGCCTGCTTGCTGTAGATCGGCTGCATCATGCGCCGGTTGGTCCGCCAGCTCTCGTGGTCGTCGCCGGTCAGCAGCCCCTCGCCGAGCACCAGGCGCAGTGGGTTGTCGGGCCCGAGTTTGCCGTAGACGGCACTGTCGGTCAGCACCTCGCCGGCCAGTTCCGGGCTGGACACACCGTGCACGGACACCGGGCCGAGCCGGTATCGGACGAGGTCGCCGCCCTCCCGCCAGCCGACGCGCATCGCGGCGAGGATGTCCCGCCGGAAGTCCAACACACTACCGAGGACCGGTAGTCCGGCCACCTCGGGAGCGGCTCGCGTGTCCGCCGGGCTGCTCATTTGCTGCCGAGGGCGCAGACCCAGCCGAGGGAACGGCGGGGCTCGGCGACGAAACGGGTGTCCTTGAAACCGGCGACGTCGAGCATCGCCACGAGTTCGGCGCCGGACAGGATGCGTAGCCCGTCCCGCTCGGACCGCTTGCTGAAGCGCCGCCCGAAGAGCAACTGGGTGAGCGTCGGTACGGACGACGCCTCCCGGCTCATCTCCAGGGTGACGGCCAACTGCCCGCCAGGCTTCAGGACTCGGTACGCCTCGGCGAGCCCGCGCAGCGGGTCCGGCCAGAAGTAGAAGGTCTCGATGGCGCTGATCCGGTCGAACGCCTCGTCCTCGTAAGGCAGTTGCCCGACATCACCCTGCCGGATCGCGACCTGGCCCCGCCCGATGGCGCCGGCGTTGCGTCGCACGGCCTGGCGGACCATGGTGGGCGAGTGGTCGAGCCCCGCGACGAAACCCAACCCGGCCTGCCGGGCGAGCAGTTCCACGGCCATCCCGCTGCCACAGCCGAGGTCGAGCACCTGATGGGTACGGCGGACGTCCAGATGCTCCGCCGACCACCGGGTGAGCCCTCGATGCTGCACGGTCATCAGATGCCCGACCAGGGCGCCCGGCGCACCCGCCGGGCGCCGGAAGTTCTCCTGCAACAGACGGTAGGGACCTCTGGTCTTCGTGCCGGTGCTCTTGGTGCCGGGCATGGGCTTCCCCTCTTTCTCGGTCTCCACCAGGTCTTACGATCTCCCGCTCCGGTGTCCCTCGCGTGGATTTGAGCGGACTTGAGAGCGAGTGTCCGCGTCAGTCGCTCACGCCGTGCTTCGTGCTTCGTACCTCGCGGTCCAGCCGGTCGAGATGGCGGCGCAGCAACCACCGCCCCGTCCCGCCGAGCGGCAACCGCGGCCCGGCCGACCGGTGCCAGGGCAGCGCCGCCGGACTCCCGTCCACCCCGTCCACCCTGCCCTCCACCAACTGCCGCGCCACATAAGCCCCGTGGGCGATGGACAGGGCCAGCCCGTGACCGCAGCACCCCCCGATGAACCACATCCCCGGGGAACCGGCCAGCGGGCCCACGACGGGCAGGTCGTCGAGGGTCACCCCGATACGGCCGGTCCAGTGGTGCGTGACGGCGGCGTCGGCGAGGAGCGGGTGCAGGGCCCGCATCCGCTCCGTCAGCCACCGCCAGGTCGCCAGGCGGGCCCTGTCGTCCTGCCGGGCCCCGGCAGTTCCTGGTGGGCCCGGCAGCGAGGCCCGGCCACCGCCCAGCACCAGGCGCCCGTCCGGCGTCAGCCGGAAGTACGGCGCCAGCCGCGACGCGTCCACCAGCGAGGCCCCCGACGCCTCCCCGAGCGCCTCGCGCGCCGTCGGCTTCAACGGCTCGGTGGCGATGGCATGCACCTCCAGCGGGGCCACCGTGCCCACGGGAAGGCCGAGGACACCGGCCCCGCCGTTGACCGCGAACACCCCGGCGCTCGTACGGAGTTCACCGCGTGGGAAGAGCAGCCGGGTGCCGCCGGTGCCGGTGGCCCGGTGGTCAAGGACAGGTGAACGCCCGTACAGACGGGCTCCGTTGGCCGCACAGGCCCGGGCGAGGGCGGCGGTGAGGTGGAGGGGGTCCAGGGTGGCCGCCTGCCGGTGGAGCAGCCCCGCCTGACAGGGCACGTCGATGCGCTCGCGCACCCCGGCCGCCGACAGGGGCGGTACGTCCAGGCCGAGGGCGCGGTAGGCCGCCGACTGTCCCGACAGCCGGGCCAGCCCCTCCGGTGAGCGGGCCGCGACCAGTTGCTCGCCGGTGCGCACGGGCACGTCCAGGGCGCGGCACAACTCCAGGGCGCCGGCCACCGCGTCCTCGCTGGCCCGGTGCATACGACGGGCCGTGTCCGGGCCGTGGCGGCGGATCGCGCGGTCGACGGGCGGACCCGCCCGGGGCCCGAGGAGTCCGGTGCCGTGGCCGCTGGCACCAGCGGCGGGGTGGCCCGCGTCCACGACGACGACATCGGCGCCGGGTGCGTACCGCAGCAGGTGGTAGGCGGTGGAGAGGCCGGCCAGACCGGCGCCGACGACGGTGAAATCGGCGCTCACCAGGCCTCGTACAGAAGGGAGTTGATGATCCTCGGGCCGCCCGCCCCGCCACGGCGGCGCCAGGGCCGCAGGTGCTTCCATGCCACCG
The DNA here is from genome assembly GCF_010548275.1 of Streptomyces sp. SID12488. GTDB lineage: Bacteria > Actinomycetota > Actinomycetes > Streptomycetales > Streptomycetaceae > Streptomyces. The sequence continues at coordinate 532,398 of NZ_JAAGLT010000001.1, read as the reverse complement.
TGGGACCGCCGCTCACCCATGCCGCGTCCCGCCTCCCCGGCCGTGGAAGGCGCGGTCGTACCAGAGCAGCGGATGCCCGGTGCCGGTGTGGGCGGCGAGGACCTCACCGACGACCAAGTGGTGGTCGCCGTAAGCCCGTACGTCCGTCACCGCGCACACGGACCAGGCGAGGGCGTCGGTGCGGACGGGCACGTCATGGACGTACTCCGCCTGTTCCTCGCCGAAGCGGTCGGCGGCGGTGGCGAGCGGGTCGGCGCAGCGCTCGGCCCAGGGGCGGTGCCGCTCGTCGAGGACGTGGAGGGCGAAGGAGCCGTGATCGCGGAGGGCAGCGAGGGTGCGGGAGGCGTTGGCCAGGCAGAGCGACATCAGGGCCGGGGACGCGGAGACGGCCGCCGCCGAGGAGACCGTGGCACCGACCGGCCGCCCGGCGGCACCCCGGGTGGTCACGACGCACACTCCGGCCGCCAACTTGGCGTACATGTCGAGGCATTGGGCGACACCGGGCCGCGTCGCCAGGGACGACAGGGGGTCAGCCATGCCGGGAGACGGTGAGGTCCACGGGGCTCATGGGGGTCACCCGGCCCATGAGCCCTTCGAGGATGCGCAGGATGTTGTCCCGCAGGGTGCTCTCGGCGACCGGGTCGAGGATCTCGGCGAGGGAGGGGATACCGAGGTCGAAATCGGACCGGAAGGTGACCACCGTGACCGCCGTGGTCCCGGTGGCCCCTATGTCCTCGGCATCCCGCTCCTCGCACGCCCAGGACCCGTGGAAGATCTCGAAGTCGCCCTGGATCTGCTCGAACTCGACGGTCAGCGTCTCCGGGACGAACCGGTCGAGCTCGCTCCACCGCATCAGCCCGTTGCGGAAGACGACACTCCAGTCCGACCGGAGCGACCCGTCGGCCTCCGGCGGATGCACCACGACCTCGTTCACCGTGTCGGTCAGCTCGGGGTAGCGGCGAAAGTCGCAGATCAGCTCGTACGCCTGCCGGGCCGTGCGCTCCTCGGCGACCACCTGGACGATTACCTCACGCATGAATTACTCCTCTTCTGTTGCGTACCGGGGTCATCGGATACCGGGATGATCAGAAGGCGTTGGTCTCCCGCCCGAGCCGCCACAACGCACCCGGTCGTACTCGCTCCTGGAAGGCGATGTATTCGGGCAGCACGACATGCGGAGCCCATTTCTCCTTGTAGTCGAGCTGCGCGGCGGCGGGATAGACGCGCTCACCGTGCTCCCCGAGAAACCGCACGACACGCGCCACCGTTCCACTGAAGCCCGCCACTTCAAGGGCCGGATCAAGCCCGACGAAGGGGGTGAAGCCAAAATGCAGCCATTGACTCCCACCTTCACCGGTCATCCGCTCGATCGCGGTCGAGTTGAGGAGTTCCATGGTGCCGGGCGGGGCGTCGGTGCGGCGCCGGCTGAGATCGTGCAGCCAGCCCGGACGGCTGCCGAAAGCGGGGGAGTAGCAGATGTACCCCACGATGCGCCCGTCGACGGTACCGGTGAATACTCGCTGCTGTTTCTGCTCGGGCCCGTCCCGCTCCCCGACGAGAAACCGAAGCTCTTTCGTTCCCTTCCCTTTCGTTCCCTTCCCTTTCCCGCGCAGCCATTCACGATCGAGGAGGTCGAGCTCGCCCGAGGTGTCCGAGGGGCCGACCTCGGCGACCTCCACGCCCGCCCGCCGGGCCCGCGAGATCTTGTTGCGCAGCCGCACGAACGGCGACCCGCGCAGGGTGAACCGCTCCAGATCGACGGCGTACGAAGCCCCCATCTGGTTCACGGTGAAACCGTGAGACGCGTACAACCGGGCGTCATCGGCCTGCAGTTGTACGGCGATGACGCGCCGCCGCCCGGCCGCGGCCCGGTCGAGGAACGCGTCCAGCAGCCCGGCACGGTCGCCAGGGGCGGCGAAGGGACCGCCGAGCTGGAGGAGATGACGCCCCGCCGGCCGGAAGGCGCAGACGCCGTCGTGACGCTCGTCGAGGAAGAACTCGTTCCCTCTGTTGAGGGCGAGAAAAGCGCTGGGATTGTCGGCGTGCGCCGACACCAGATCAAACGCGGACGGCATCGCGAACCTTCCCGTCGTAAGCGTGCTGGAATGTCGCGAAGTCCGGGTGGATGGACGGCTCGAAGGGCACACCGAAGGGCTTGAGGGAGTTCCCGAAAAGGGCCCGGTCGCCCAGCAGATGAATGGGCAGAGCGAGCAACGCCCATTCCGCACCGACCAGCCAACTCCACACTCCCGCGAACACGGCCCAGGTGACGAGTGAGTGCATGAGATTGTAGGCGACGTAATACCTCCGCCCGATACGTCCGTCAGGGCTTCCCCGATAGGCGATGGCGCCCGGGATGTACCCGATGACATCGATGACGAGAAACAGGGAGACGAAAAGCCACCAGCGGATCTCGGAAAGATGCGTCAGAGCGGCGACGGAGGAAACGACGAGAGCGACCGACCACTCAAGGCGGGCGAGCCGAGACGTGGTTCTGGTGTGGAAGAGATTCCTGGCATCCCAAAAAGGCCCCCGTACACCCCGAGCGAGACATTCCACCTGTCTTACGGCCCGAGACGGGGTGTCCCTCGCACGGCAGCCGAAAAAATCTTGGCCCCCCGTACAACCCTCCCCCCGTATAGCCAGTCGTACTTGTCATCGGGGCTTCTGGAGGGGGATCCGGGGGGATCGCGGGGGTTTCGATACGGAGGGGAAGCCGAGGGGGCCCGGTCGACGGACCGGGCCCCCTCGATGCTGAACTCGACCGGCGGGCGACACCGCCTCCGGCGTCCTTGAGGTGCTGGGAAGAATTGGCGAAGCTCGACCTGCAACCGGATTCGACCGGCAGCAGGACCCGACCAGCCGCAGTAACGGAGTCGCCGACCATGTCAGTCGCCCGCGTCCACAACTTTTCCATCTCGCTCGACGGCTTCGGCACCGGTGAGGGGCTGAGCCTCGACGCGCCGTTCGGCCACGCCGGCCATGTGCTGCACGAGTGGATGTTCACCACCCGGTTCTGGCACGAGATGACCGGCCGATCCGGTGGGACCGGCGGCATCGACGACGCCTTCGCGCAGCAGTTCGCACCGGGGATCGGTGCCGAGATCATGGGCGCCGGCAAGTTCGGCCCGCCCGGCTGGCACGAGGACCCGGAGTGGAAGGGATGGTGGGGGCCCAACCCGCCCTTCCACACACCGACCTTCGTCCTCACCCATCACCCGCGCCCGCCGATCGAGATGGAGGGCGGCACGACCTTCCACTTCCTCGACACGTCGCCCGCCGAGGCACTCGAAGCAGCCCGCAAAGCGGCGGGCGACCAGGACGTACGCATCGGCGGCGGGCCTGCCGTCGTACGAGACTTCCTCGCCGCCGGACTCATCGACCACCTGCACGTCGTGGTCGTCCCCGTGCTGCTGGGCCGGGGCGTACGCCTCTGGGACGGCCTGGAGGGCGTCGAGAAGGGCTACACGGTCGAGGCCACGTCCTCGCCCACCGGGGTCACGCATATGACGTTCACCCGCGCGATCAACTGAACATCAAGGGGGCCGACCCGACTCAGAAGAAAACCCCGCACCGCAGCAGCACGTTCGCGTACGGCCGAGCCTCGCCCGTCCGTACGACCAGCCGCGCCCCCGCCGACAGCTCCTTGAGCCGCTCGTGCGGGACGAGGATGAGGGCAGCGTCGGGAAAGTGCCCGTCCAGCAGCTTCGCAGCCCCCGGATTCGCCTCCCGGACCTCCGTCGCCGCTGTCGCCCCCTCCACCACCAGCTCGGTCAACAACCCGTCGAGGACCTCCGCGAAGGACGGCACCCCGGCCCGGAAGGCCAGGTCGACGACGCGCGGCCCGGCCGGGATCGGCATACCGGCGTCGCACACCAGTACCCCGTCACCGTGGCCCAACTCGGCGAGCGCGCCCGCGAGATGACGGTTCAGGATTCCGCCCCGCTTCACTGGGACTCACCTCGCGCGGCCTCGCCGGTCGACTGTCCCGGGCTGCTTTTCCGGCCGGGGGTCCGGGGGGTGTCCCCCGGGAGAGCACGGCACAGCGCCTCGACCTCCTCGGCGGTGGGGAACGAATCCTGAGCCCCGGCCCGCGTCACGGCAGCCGCGCCCACCCGGGCCGCGTACGCCGCAGCCTTCGCCAACGACTCGCCCGCGCCCAGCCGCCACGCCAGCGCGGCGGTGAACGCGTCGCCCGCCCCCGTGGTGTCCACGGCCTCCACCGGCACCGACGGCACCCGTACCCGCTCCCCGGCCCGTACGGCGACCAACGCGCCTTCCGCGCCCAGGGTGATGACGACCGAGCGCGGCCCGAGCGCGAGCAGCGTCTTCGCCCAGTCCTCCGGCGAGTCGCCCAACTCGGCGTCCGCACCGGCGATCACCCGGGCCTCGTGCTCGTTCACGATCAACGGGTCGCAGGCGGCCAGGACTTCACGCGGCAACGGGCGAGGAGGAGACGGGTTCAGGACGAACCGGCCCTCGGGAGACAGGTTCCGTACGACCTCCACGACCGACTCCAGCGGAATCTCCAGCTGCGCCGACACCACCCGCGCCGCCTGGAACAGACTCCCCGCGGCCCGGATGTCCTCGGGCGACAGCCGCCCGTTGGCGCCCGGCGACACCACGATGCTGTTGTCGCCGGACGGGTCCACCGTGATCAGCGCGACCCCTGTCGGCGCCCCGCCCACCAGGACGCCCACTGTGTCGACGCCGGCGTCCCGCATCGAGTCGAGCAGCAGGCGGCCGTGGCCGTCGTTGCCGACCCGGGCCAGCAACGCCGTACGGGCCCCCAACCGGGCTGCGGCGACTGCCTGGTTGGCGCCCTTGCCGCCCGGGTGGACGACCAGGTCGGAACCGAGCACCGTCTCACCGGCGGCGGGCCGCCGCTCGACCACGGTGACCAGGTCGGCGTTGGCCGATCCCACGACCAGCAGGTCGTAGTCGTACATGAACAGTCTCCCCATACCCATCAGTTGTACCGGCCGGCAGCCGGTCAGTCGGTCGATTGCCCAGTTCGGTCAGCCGGTTGGCCGGTCTGCCGCCGAGCAGGCCGGGCAGCCTCGACGAAAGACGCCCGGCCTGCCCACTCCTCATGAGCCCCGAAGCGATCCCGAAGCGAACTCCGAAGCGCTTCCTGGAGAGAGACGCGGCTCAGCCGCCGAACGCCGCCACGTTCTCCTTCGTGACCACCTTCACCGGCACCATCACCGCCTTCTCGACGCCCTTGCCCTCGGCGACCCGCAGCGCGTTCTCCACCGCGATCCTCCCGAGCTCCTTGGGCTGCTGCGCGACCGACGCGTACAGCGAGCCGTCCGCGACGGCCTTCAGCCCGTCGGGCGTACCGTCGAAGCCGATGACCTGCACCGACGTGCCCGCCTTGCTGCCCAGCGCCTTGATCGCGCCGAGTGCCATCTCGTCGTTCTCGGCGAAGACACCGCTGATGCCGGCGTTGGCCTGGAGGAGGTTGGTCATGACGTCGAGGCCCTTGGTGCGGTCCCAGTCGGCGGGCTGCTTGGCGACGACCCTGATGCCCGGGTAGGCCTTCAGGCCCTCGGTGAAGCCGGCGCCGCGCTCACGGCTCGCGGAGGTGCCCGCCTGGCCCTCGAGGATGACGATCGTGCCCGTGCCGCCCAGTTTCTCGGCGAGCGCCTTCGCCGCCAGTTTGCCGCCGGCTGTGTTGTCGGAGGCGACGAGCGTGGCGGTGTCCGCGTTGTTGACCGACCGGTCGACCGCGACGAGCGGGATTCCGGACTTGTTCACGGCCCGCGCGGCCGGTCCCGTCGCGTCCGAGTCCACCGGGTTGACGATGATCGCCCCGAGGCCCGAACTGGTGAAGTTCTGCAGCTGGTTGGCTTGCTGGGAGGCGTCGTTCTGGGCGTCCGTGACGGTCAGGTCCACGCCCAGCTTCTTGGCCTCCGCCTGTGCGCCGGCCCGGATCTGTACGAAGAAGGGGTTGTTCAGCGTCGACAGGGACAGCCCCACCTTCCGGTTCGTCGCGGACGACGAGCCGTCGTGCAGCAGCGAGGTGGCCCCCACGACAGCCACCGCGACCACCGCGGCCAGCCCGTACGTCAGCGCCTGCTTGCGCCGGTCCCCGCCACCGGCCGCCCCGGCCGGTGCCACCGTAGCCCCGCTCTTCCTCCTCGCGGTGTCGAGCAGTACCGCCAGCGCGATCACGACACCGATGACGACCTGCTGCCAAAAGGCGGAAACGGACAGGAGGTTGAGTCCGTTCCTGAGCACCGCCAGGATCAGCGCGCCGATCAGCGTCCCGGACGCCTTGCCGGTACCGCCGGCCAGCGATGCCCCACCGATGACCACCGCCGCGATGGCGTCCAGCTCGTACCCCTGTGCGGCCTGCGGCTGCGCGGAGGACAGCCGCGACGCGAGCACGATGCCCGCGGCGGCGGCGAACAGCCCGGACAGCGCGTAGATCGCCAGCTTCTGCTTCTTCACCCGCAGCCCGGACAGCCGGGCCGCCTCCTCGTTGCCGCCGATCGCGTACATGGAGCGACCCAGGTACGTACGGCCGAGAACGAACGCGGTGACGAGCCCCATGGCCACCATCACCAGCACGGGCACCGGCAGCCAGCCCCCCAGCGTGTCACCGAGATGCGAGACCGACGACGGGAACGCGATCGGGGAACCCTGCGAGATCACCAGCGACAGACCGCGCCCCACCGACAGCATGGCGAGCGTCGCGATGAACGGCGGCAGCTTGCCGTACGAGATCAGGAAGCCGTTGACCAGGCCGCACGCGATGCCGGTGACGACGGCCAGGACGACCGCTATCGCGACCGGCACGCCCTCCGAAGTCGCCGCCCAGGCAAGGACGGTGGCCGACAGCGCGGCGACGGAACCGACCGACAGGTCGATGCCCGCCGAGACGATCACGAAGGTGACGCCGAAGGCGAGAACGGCCGTCACGGCCGCCTGGACGCCCACGTTGAGCAGGTTGTCCGTCGTCAGGAAGTCGCCGGACAGCGCCGACATCGCGATGACGAGGACGATGAGCGCGGTCAGCGCGCCGTTGTCGAGCAGAACGCGGCGCAGGCCGCTCGTGGCGCCCCTCGCGCCCGCCGTGCTCTTGAGCGTGTCAGTGGCCACGGGAGCCCTCCACAGCAGTAGTTCCATTGTCAGTGCTGATGTCAGTGCTGGTGTTCGTGCTGACGGCGAGCGCCATCACTGAGTCCTGGGTGGCCTCGGCGGCCGTGAGTTCACCGGCGATCCGGCCTTGCGCCATCACCAGCACCCGGTCGCTCATGCCGAGCACCTCGGGCAGATCGCTGGAGATCATCAGTACGGCGGCACCGGCGGCCGTCAGCTCGTTGATCAGCTGGTAGATCTCGACCTTGGCCCCGACGTCGATACCGCGCGTCGGCTCGTCGAGGATCAGCACCCTGGTGTTCGCGAGCAGCCACTTGCCGATGACGACCTTCTGCTGGTTGCCCCCGGAGAGGGTGCGCACCTGCTGGCCGAGCCCGGCCATCCGGACGCCCAGCTGCTCGGCGACCTTCGCGGCGGCGGCCCGCTGACCCTTGAGGTCGACCAGGCCGCCCCTGGTCGCGGCCCGCAGGGTGACCAGGCCGAGGTTCTCCTCGACGGATGCGTCGAGCACCAGCCCCTGGCCCTTGCGGTCCTCGGGCACGAGCCCGATCCCGGCGGACATGGCGGCCCCGACATCGCTCCCGCGCACGGCGGCACCCGCCACGGAGACCGATCCCCTGTCGTACGGATCGGCGCCGAACACAGCGCGCGCCACCTCCGTACGCCCGGCGCCGACCAGCCCCGCGACGCCGACGACCTCACCGGCCCGCACCTCGAAGCTCACGTCGTGGAAGACACCGTCCCGGCTGAGCCCCTCCACCTTGAGAAGGGCGGCGCCCGCCTCGGCGGCCTCCCGCGGATACTGCTGTTCGATCGACCGCCCGACCATGAGCCGTACGAGCTCGTCCTCGGGCGTGTCGGCGGGCACCTGCCCGACGCTCTTGCCGTCCCGGATCACCGTCACCCGGTCTCCCAGGGCGGCGATCTCGTCCAGGTGATGGGTGATGAAGACGATCCCGACACCGTCCTCGCGCAGCGAGCGCACGATCGCGAACAGCTTCTCGACCTCTTCGGAGGTGAGGACCGCGGTCGGCTCGTCCATGATCAGGACACGCGCGTTCAGGCTCAGTGCCTTCGCGATCTCGACCATCTGGAGCCGCGCGATACCGAGTTCACGCACCCGCGCGCGTGGAGACACGTTCACACCGACCCGCTCCAGCAGCACGGCGGCGTCGGTCTCCATCCGCTTGCGGTCGATCATCCCGTAGCGGCGCGGCTGGCGCCCCAGGAAGATGTTCTCGGCGACCGTCAGATCGGGTACGAGGTTGAACTCCTGGTAGATGGTGGCGATCCCGAGACGCTCGGAGTCCTGCGCCCCGTGGATACGGGTCTCCTCGCCGTCCACGAGCACGCGGCCGGCATCGGGGCGGTAGGCGCCGGAGAGCATCTTGATGAGGGTGCTCTTGCCCGCGCCGTTCTCACCGAGCAGTACGTGCACCTCGCCCCGGCGCAGCTCGAAGTCGACGCCGTCGAGCGCGACCACACCGGGGAAGGACTTCCGTATGCCTTCGATGCGAAGCAACTCGTCCGGGTCGCTCACGACAGACTCCTGTTCGTCACGGGGTGCTCTTCGGATGAGGCCGGAACCGGAGCCGGGGCCGGAGAAGACTCACCGCACGACCGCCGTACGACGAGGTGCGCGGCCAGCGTCACGGACTGCGGAGGGCGACCCTCGATCATGTCGACCAGCGCACGGACGGCGGCCCGCCCCAGCTCGCCGGTCGGCTGCGCGATGGCCGTGACGGGCGGATCGGTGTGCACGAACCACGGGATGTCGTCGAAGGCCGCGAGCGCGATGTCCTGCGGAACCCGCATCCCACGCGCGCGTACGGCGTCGAGCGCGCCCAGCGCCATCAGGTTGTCGGCAGCGAAGACGACCTCGGGCGGCTCGGCCAGGTCGAGGAAGGCGTCCGTCACTCGGCGCCCGCTCTCGGCCTGGAAGTCGCCCTGCCCGATGTAGGCGTCGGGGAGCAGCAGCCCGTACTTGGCCAGAGCCTCCCTGAAGGCCTCGACGCGCTCACTGCCGGTGGTGGTGGCCGCCGGGCCCGCGATGATCGCGAGCCGCCGGTGGCCGAGCCCGTACAGGTGGGCGACGAGGTCCCGGACCGCCGCGCGCCCGTCCGCCCGTACGACCGGCACGTCCGCGCCCGGGATCCAGCGGTCCACGAAGACCATGGGGGTGCCCCCGCGCGCGGTGTCCAGCATCAGCGGGGAGCCGCCGTCGGTGGGGGAGACGAGCAGGCCGTCGATACGGCGGTCCAGGAGGGTCCGTACGTGGTGGTCCTGGAGCTCGGGGTGTTCGTCGGCGTTGCCGATGATCACGCTGTAGCCGAGGGCGCGGGCCTCCTCCTCGACCGAGCGGGCCAGCGTCGTGAAGTAGGGGTTCAGCACGTCGCTGATGACCAGGCCGAGGGTGCGGGTCTGATCGGTGCGCAGGGAGCGGGCGACGGCGTTCGGGCGGTAGCCCAGCGCCTCGACGGCGGCCAGCACGCGTGCGCGTGCGTCCGCGCTGACCGACGGATGCTCGTTCAGGACCCGCGACACCGTGGCGACGGACACGCCCGCCTCGGCGGCGACGTCCTTGATGCTCGCCATCGCCGGACCACCTCCTTGTGGTTCGGTAGCCGTGTGGAATCGTTTACACGACTGACTGAAGACAGATTGGAATCGATTACACGCGGGTAAACAAGCCCCCGACCGCTTCCCGATACCGGATCGTGATGCGAGTCGCGCGGCACGCGGAGATCGGGACGCGGGGTGACTTGTCCACAGGCCCCCACGGACTGTCGGTGCCTGGCGGTAGCGTCGGATCATGTCGAAACAGGCGGGCGGCGGTCCGAAGCAGGCGGCGCAGGGAGAACGGCACCTGGCCGTCCTCGAAGGCGTCCTGGAGCGGATCACGTACGCCAACGAGGAGAACGGCTACACGGTCGCCCGCGTCGACACCGGACGCGGCGCCGGTGACCTCCTCACGGTCGTGGGTGCGCTGCTCGGCGCCCAGGCCGGCGAGTCGCTGCGCATGGAGGGCCGTTGGGGCTCCCACCAGCAGTACGGCAAACAGTTCACGGTCGAGAACTACACGACCGTCCTGCCCGCCACCATCCAGGGCATCCGCCGCTATCTGGGCTCGGGCCTGGTCAAGGGCATCGGCCCGGTCTTCGCCGACCGGATCACCCAGCACTTCGGCCTGGACACCCTCCGGATCATCGAGGAGGAGCCCAAGCGGCTCATCGAGGTGCCGGGCCTCGGCCCCAAGCGGACCGCGAAGATCGCCGACGCCTGGGAGGAGCAGAAGGCGATCAAGGAGGTCATGCTCTTCCTCCAGAGCGTCGAGGTCTCCACGTCCATCGCCGTGCGCATCTACAAGAAGTACGGCGACGCCTCGATCTCCGTCGTCAAGAACCAGCCCTATCGCCTCGCCTCCGACGTCTGGGGCATCGGCTTCCTCACCGCCGACAAGATCGCCCAGTCCGTCGGCATCCCGCACGACAGCCCCGAGCGCGTCAAGGCGGGCCTCCAGTACGCCCTTTCGCAGTCCACCGACCAGGGCCACTGCTATCTCCCCGAGGAACGCCTGATCGCGGACGCGGTGAAGCTCCTCCAGGTCGACACGGGCCTCGTCATCGAGTGCCTCGCCGAACTCGCGGCGCCCCCGGAGGAGGGCGAGGACCCCGGAGTCGTACGGGAGAAGGTGCCCGGCCCCGACGGCGACTCGGAGCCCGTGACGGCCGTCTACCTCGTCCCCTTCCATCGCGCCGAACTCTCCCTCTCCGCGCAGTTGTTGCGCCTCCTGCGTACCGGCGAGGACCGGATGCCCGCCTTCCACGACGTGGCCTGGGACAAGGCGTTGACGTGGCTCCAGGGGCGTACGGGGGCCGATCTCGCCCCCGAGCAGGAGGCCGCCGTCCGGCTCGCGCTGACGCAGAAGGTCGCCGTCCTCACCGGCGGTCCCGGCTGCGGCAAGTCCTTCACGGTCCGCTCGATCGTGGAGCTGGCGCGCGCCAGGAAGGCCAAGGTCGTGCTGGCCGCCCCGACCGGCCGAGCCGCCAAGCGCCTCGCCGAACTCACCGGCGCCGAGGCCTCCACCGTCCACCGCCTCCTGGAGCTGAAGCCCGGCGGCGACGCGGCCTACGACAGGGACCGCCCCCTCGACGCCGACCTGGTGGTGGTGGACGAGGCCTCGATGCTGGACCTGCTGCTCGCCAACAAGCTGGCGAAGGCGGTCGCGCCGGGCGCGCACCTGCTGTTCGTCGGGGATGTGGACCAACTCCCCAGCGTCGGCGCGGGCGAGGTCCTGCGGGACCTGCTGGCCGACGGCAGCCCGGTCCCCGCAGTCCGGCTCACCAAGGTCTTCCGGCAGGCCCAGCAGTCGGGCGTGGTGACGAACGCGCACCGGATCAACTCCGGGCAGCATCCGGTCACCGACGGAATGAAGGACTTCTTCCTCTTCGTCGAGGACGACACGGAGGAGGCCGGCCGGCTCACCGTGGATGTGGCTGCACGACGAATTCCGGCCAAGTTCGGTCTCGATCCCCGGCGGGACATCCAGGTGCTCGCTCCGATGCACCGGGGTCCGGCGGGCGCCGGAAACCTCAACGGGCTGCTCCAGCAGGCGATCACACCGGGCCGCCCCGACCTCCCCGAGAAGCGGTTCGGCGGCCGGGTTTTCCGCATCGGCGACAAGGTCACGCAGATCCGCAACAACTACGACAAGGGTGAGAACGGCGTCTTCAACGGCACCGTCGGCGTCGTCACCTCCCTCGACGAGGTCGAACAGCGGCTCACCGTACTGACGGACGAGGACGAGGAAGTGCCGTACGACTTCGATGAGCTGGACGAACTCGCCCACGCCTACGCCGTGACCATCCACCGCTCCCAGGGCAGCGAGTACCCGGCGGTGGTCGTCCCGGTCACCACGGGTGCGTGGATGATGCTCCAGCGCAACCTTTTGTATACGGCCGTCACCCGCGCCAAGCAGCTGGTGGTCCTCGTCGGTTCACGCAAGGCGATAGGCCAGGCGGTACGCACGGTGTCGGCTGGACGGCGCTGCACCGCACTGGACTTCAGGCTGCGGTCGTAGCCGAGGCAGCCGTGGCCGCTGTCGTGACCGGCGCAACGATCGCGAAAAATGATCGATCAAATGAGTCACAAAGGTCACAGGAGACTTCCGGAACCAGGGCGAAGGGGGGCAGGATGAGTAGCTTGGCGGCACTCAGTGCCGCCAATAGGCCCAATGGTCGACCCCGAGTGCACTCTCCTGCGCCAAATGGGGGATGGTAGAGACAGTCAGGGCACCTCGAAGAAGAGGCACAACGTCGGTGAGGGATGACGTGAGCGAGCACACCAACAACGCTGTAGTACTGCGGTTCGGCGACGGCGAGTACACCTACCCGGTGATCGACAGCACCGTCGGCGACAAGGGCTTCGACATCGGGAAGCTCCGCGCTCATACCGGTCTGGTGACGCTGGACAGCGGCTACGGAAACACCGCCGCCTATAAATCCGCAATCACCTACCTCGATGGTGAGCAGGGCATCCTCCGGTACCGCGGGTACCCGATCGAGCAGCTCGCCGAGCGCTCCACCTTCCTCGAGGTGGCGTTCCTGCTGATCAACGGTGAGCTTCCGACCGTGGACGAGCTCTCCGTGTTCAAGAACGAGATCACGCAGCACACCCTGCTGCACGAGGACGTCAAGAACTTCTACCGCGGCTTCCCCCGTGACGCGCACCCGATGGCGATGCTGTCGTCGGTCGTCTCGGCGCTGTCGACCTTCTATCAGGACAGCCACAACCCGTTCGACGAGAAGCAGCGCAACCTCTCGACGATCCGGCTGCTCGCCAAGCTTCCGACGATCGCCGCGTACGCGTACAAGAAGTCGATCGGTCACCCGTTCGTCTACCCGCGCAACGACCTCGGTTATGTCGAGAACTTCCTCCGCATGACGTTCTCGGTTCCGGCGCAGGAGTACGACCTCGACCCGGTCGTCGTCTCCGCCCTGGACAAGCTGCTGATCCTGCACGCCGACCACGAGCAGAACTGTTCGACGTCGACGGTCCGTCTGGTCGGTTCCTCGCAGGCCAACATGTTCGCGTCGATCTCGGCCGGCATCTCCGCGCTCTGGGGCCCGCTGCACGGCGGCGCCAACCAGTCCGTGCTGGAGATGCTCGAGGGCATCAAGGCGAACGGCGGCGATGTCGACGCCTTCATCCGCAAGGTGAAGAACAAGGAGGACGGCGTCCGCCTGATGGGCTTCGGTCACCGGGTGTACAAGTCCTTCGACCCGCGCGCGAAGATCATCAAGGCTGCCGCGCACGACGTCCTCTCGGCCCTCGGCAAGTCCGACGAGCTGCTGGACATCGCGCTGAAGCTGGAGGAGCACGCGCTCTCCGACGACTACTTCGTCTCGCGCAACCTCTACCCGAACGTCGACTTCTACACGGGCCTCATCTACCGCGCGATGGGCTTCCCGACCGAGATGTTCACGGTCCTGTTCGCGCTGGGCCGCCTCCCGGGCTGGATCGCCCAGTGGCACGAGATGATCAAGGAGCCGGGCTCGCGCATCGGCCGCCCGCGCCAGATCTACACGGGCGTGGTGGAGCGCGACTTCGTGCCGGTCGAGCAGCGTTGAGCTGAGTTCGCCTCGCCGGGTGGGCTTGCGGCTCACGCCAGTTCACCCGGCGAGCAGGCCATGAAAAACAGGATGTAAAAGCGGAAGGCGCCCTGCCGACGGTCCCCCCACGGGCCGGCGTACAGGGCGCCTTCCCATGTCCCGGTGCGGATTCCCCCCACGGGATCCGGCCGGGCGTTTCGAGAGGACAGCGCCTGAATTCGCTATCACTGGTGTGCAGGCCGCCGAAGCAACCGTTGTTGTGCGAACCGCCATACTGACGGCTTTGAGCAAAACGAGCAAAACTCGCCGTACTCATGCTGTGTGCGGTCTGCCGGGACGCGCACGCTGGGGTGGGCCGCTCAAGCTTCCCGGTGTACGTGTCCCGGCAACGCATCTCCGAGGACGTCCCCCAAGACATCCTCAGACGTCATCCAGCGCCCCCCAAGACGCTGTCTGACATCGCCAACTTAGACGTTCGAAGCCCTTCGATGGTTACGTTCACAGCACTGTGATCTGCGTCTCGCGCAAATGTCCCTTAGGTGCGCCAGATCCCGGTTGTCGCGACCGGGGCCCAAGCGTAAGGATGATGCGCGAGCCTTGTGAAGAGCTTATGTGAGGCTGGCGTTGGACTCCATAGGGTCTATGACACCTACTTGTGCGTACTGCCGGTAACTTCGGCCGGTCAGGGGCCGATCTCAGCGGAACGTGCGCAGTCGGAGGCTGTTCGTCACCACGAACACCGAGGAGAAGGCCATCGCGGCTCCCGCGATCATCGGGTTCAGCAGTCCGGCGGCGGCCAGCGGCAACGCGGCCACGTTGTAGCCGAACGCCCACACCAGGTTGCCCTTGATGGTCGCGAGCGTCTTCCGGGACAGCCGGATGGCGTCGGCGGCCACCCGTAGATCCCCGCGCACCAGTGTCAGATCGCTCGCCTCGATCGCCGCGTCCGTGCCCGTACCCATCGCCAGACCCAGATCGGCGGTGGCCAGCGCCGCCGCGTCGTTCACCCCGTCGCCGACCATCGCGACGGTCCGCCCCTCGCCCTGCAGCCGCCGTACGACCTCGACCTTCTCCTCGGGCAGGACCTCGGCGATCACCTGCTCGATCCCGACGGCCTTCGCCACCGCCTGGGCCACCGCCCGGTTGTCCCCGGTCAGCAGCACCGGCGTGAGTCCCAGCGCGCGCAGCTCGCGCACGGCCTCGGCGCTGGTCTCCTTGACCGCGTCGGCGACGGTGAGGACACCGCGCGCCACGCCGTCCCAGGCCACCACGACGGCCGTACGTCCGCTGCTCTCGGCCTCCGCCTTCGCGTGGGCCAGTTCCTCCGGCAGTGGCCCCGACAGCCCGTCCACGAGCCGTCCGACGACCACCTCGTGCCCGTCGACGCGCCCGCGCACGCCCCGCCCGGGCACGTTCTCGAACGCCTCGGCCTCCGGCAGCGCCCCGACCCGCTCGGCGGCCCCCGCGGCCACCGCTCGGGCGACCGGGTGCTCGGAGGCGTGTTCGAGGGCGCCCGCGAGCCGCAGCACCTGCTTCTCGTCGGTGCCCTCGGTGACGTACACCTCCTGGAGGGTCATGCGGCCCGTGGTGACCGTGCCCGTCTTGTCCAGGACGATCGTGTCGACGCGGCGCGTGGACTCCAGGACCTCGGGACCCTTGATGAGGATGCCGAGCTGCGCCCCGCGCCCGGTGCCGACCATCAGCGCGGTCGGCGTGGCGAGGCCCAGGGCGCACGGGCAGGCGATGATCAGAACGGCTACGGCGGCGGTGAAGGCGGCGACCGTGTCGCCCGTGACACCGAGCCAGACCCCGAACGTACCGGCCGCGATCAGTAGCACCACCGGCACGAAGATCCCGGAGATCCGGTCCGCGAGCCGCTGCACCTCGGCCTTGCCGTTCTGAGCGTCCTCGACCAGCCGCGCCATCCGCGCGAGCTGGGTGTCCGTACCGATGCGGGTGGCCTCGACGACCAGTCGGCCCCCGGCGTTCACGGTCGCGCCCGTGACGGCGTCCCCGGCGCCCACGTCGACCGGCACGGACTCGCCGGTGAGCATCGACGCGTCGACCGCCGAGACACCCTCGACGACGCTGCCGTCGGTGGCGATCTTCTCCCCGGGCCGTACGACGAACCGGTCACCGATCGCCAACTCGCCCACGGGGATGCGCACTTCACGCCCGCCACGCAGCACGGAGACGTCCTTGGCGCCCAGTTCCATGAGCGCCCGCAGGGCCGCGCCCGAGCGCCGCTTGGCGCGTGCCTCCAGATAGCGTCCGAGCAGGATGAACGCGATGACCCCGGCGGCGACTTCGAGGTAGATCTCCGAGGTGCCGCCGGTGCGGGCGGCGGTGAACGAGAAGCTCTCCCGTACTCCCATGCCCTCCATGCCCGGCATCCCGGGCATCGCGGGTTTGCCCGCGTCGCCCCAGAACAGCGCCCACAGGGACCAGCCGTACGCGGCGAGCGTGCCGACCGACACCAGGGTGTCCATGGTGGCCGCGCCGTGCCGCGCGTTGGTGAACGCGGCCCGGTGGAACGGGAGTCCGCCCCAGACGACGACCGGCGAGGCCAGCGTCAGCGCGAGCCACCGCCAGTTGTCGAACTGGAGCGCGGGAATCATCGACATCAAGGCGACGGGCGCGGCGAGCAGCACGGAGACGACGAGCCGCTGCCGCAGACCGGCCGGCTCGGGGTCCGTATCCCGGTCGACCGCAGGTGCCTCCGTCACGGCCGGCGGGGGCGGCTCCTCGGCCGTGTACCCCGTCTTCACGACGGTGGCGATCAGGTCGTCGACCCCGACCCCGTCGGGGTACGCGATCTTCGCCTTCTCCGTCGCGTAGTTGACCGTGGCGAAGACGCCGTCCATGCGGTTGAGCTTCTTCTCGACGCGGGCCGCGCAGCTGGCACATGTCATCCCGCCGATGGTCAGCTCGACCTCGTGGGGCGTGACTGTCGGGGTCTCGGTGCTGGTACTGGTCATGGTCGCCGCGTCCGTACGGTCAGACCCGGCCGGCGAGCTCGAAGCCGGCCTCGTCCACCGCGGCGCGCACGGCGGCCTCGTCGAGCGGGGCCTCGGACACCACGGTGACCTCGCCGGTGGCGGCGACGGCCTTCACCGAGGTGACCCCGGCGAGCTCGGAGAGTTCACTCGAAACCGAGCCTTCGCAGTGCCCGCAGCTCATGCCGGTCACCTGGTAGACGGCGGTGACGGAACCGGGGGTGTCGGTCTGGGCGGTCATGTCGTTGCTCCTCTTCGAGGTCTCATCGAGGTGTCATCAAGGGCGTCGTCGTGGCGCACGTGCCCTGTGAGTCTCACACTACTATACCCCTGGGGGGTACTTAGCTCGTGTCGGTGGCAAGATCTCCGGTACGGGGACCACGACGGTGACGTTGAGAGCGAGGGCGAGGACGTATGCGCGCGGTGGTGTTCGAGCGGTACGGGGAGCCGGCTGAGGTGCGCGAGGTGCCGGACCCGGTGCCCGCGCCGCACGGCGTCGTGGTGCGGGTCGAGGCCACCGGGCTGTGCCGGAGCGACTGGCACGGCTGGATGGGCCACGACCCCGACATCGCGCTGCCGCACGTGCCAGGCCATGAACTCGCCGGTGTCGTCGAGGCCGTCGGCGCCGGGGTGGGCGGCTGGCGGGCCGGCGACCGGGTCACGGTGCCCTTCGTCTGCGCCTGCGGGAGCTGCCCGTCCTGCGCGGCCGGTGACCAGCAGGTGTGCGAGCGGCAGACCCAGCCCGGCTTCACGCACTGGGGTTCGTTCGCGGAGTTCGTGGCGCTGGACCGCGCCGACGTGAACCTCGTCGCCATGCCGGAGGAGATGTCCTTCGGGACGGCGGCCTCGCTGGGTTGCCGGTTCGCGACGGCGTACCGGGCGGTGGTCCAGCAGGGGCGGGTGGCGGCGGGGGAGTGGGTCGCCGTGCACGGCTGCGGCGGCGTGGGCCTGTCCGCCGTGATGATCGCGGTGGCCTCCGGCGCGCGGGTCGTCGCGGTCGACGTGTCCCCCGGGGCACTGGAACTGGCGCGGAAGTTCGGCGCGGTGGAGTGCGTGAACGCGGCCACCACCGACGACACGGCGGCGGCGGTACGTGAACTGACGGGCGGTGGCGCCCAGTTGTCGCTGGACGCGCTCGGCTCACCGGTCACCTGTGCGGCCTCGGTGAACGGCCTGCGCCGCCGAGGCCGCCATGTCCAGGTCGGCCTGCTCCCGTCGGACACCGGCTCAACGCCGGTCCCGATGGCCCGAGTTGTCGCCCTCGAACTCCAACTCCTGGGCAGCCACGGCATGGCCGCCCACACCTACCCGCCGATGCTGGAACTGGTGGGGGCGGGCATCCTGCGACCGGACCTACTGGTCACATCCACCATCCCGCTGACCGAATCCCCGGCCGCGCTGGCGAAGATGGGGAAGGCACCGGGGGCGGGGGTCACGGTCATCGAGCCGTGGCGCTGACTCCGGCCCTGGCCGCCCACTCGTGGTCCAGGATCGCCATCAGCACCTCGTCGGCCCATTCGCCGTCCCGCAGATGGACCTCCCGGCGCATCCCCCCTCCACCAGGAAGCCGACCTTCTCGTAGACACGCAGGGCCCGGTGGTTGTGGGCCCAGGCCTGCAACTCGATCCGATGCAGGCCGAGTTGCTCGAAGCCGTACGCCACGATCAGTCGCGTCGCCTCGGTACCGAGGCCGCGTCCACGGCCCCGTGGGCCCAGCAGCGTCCGGAAGGTGCAGCTGCGGGCGGCGCGGTCCCACTCGAACAGCACGACCTCGCCGACGAGTTCACCGGTGGCGCGGTCGGTCACGGCGAGGTCGAGGCGGTCGGTCTGGGTGGACCGGGAGCCGTACCAGGAACGCAGCCGCTCCATGGTGATCTCGGTGTCCGGTTCGAAGGTGAAGCGGATGACCTCGGGGTCCTCCACGATCTCGGCGATCACCTCGGCGTCGGCCTCGGTGAACGGCCGCAGTACGGCCTTGTCGCCGATGAGGACGGGTTTGACGGAGAAGTCCACAGCGTTCGTACGACTCGTGCGATCCACGCGATCCACGCGGCTCGTGCCACTCATGCCACTCATGCGAAGAACTGTGCCCCACCGGTGAGTGGGGCACAGGGAATAAAAGGTGCTCAGTCGTCCCTTCGGCCACGGTTGCCCGGGCGGGCCGCGACCCACGCCCGGACTGTGTCGGCGTACCAGTAGGGCTTGCCGCCCTCCACGTGGTCGGGTGCGGGCAGCAGGCCGTGTTTCCGGTACGAGCGCACGGTGTCCGGCTGGACACGGATGTGTGCGGCGATCTCTTTGTACGACCAGAGCCGTCGGTCGGTCATCGGTGCACCTCCCTGCGCGTGCGTCACGGGGTCGGCCAGGGTCGGCCGTCGGGGGAGCCGGACGCTGCGCTTGGCGATCACAAAGCCATTGCCCGTTGAACGACCTTTGGTGACCCTGGGTAAGCATCTGTGGACACGGTGTGACTCAGAACCCGCGTACGCGCGACATGTGTGACGGGAAGGGGTTTTTTGTGACACGAGTGACGCAAAGGCGCACGCCCGCAGACCGGAGTGGCACATTGACCTGCGGGGTGTACGCCGATAACGGACGGGGAGCGGATCAGGCCCCGCAGGACCTCAGGAACGCGCGGGTCCGTTGGGCGATCGGGAGCGGCTTGTCCGGCTCGCACGGGTACATGTCCTGCTCGACGATCGCGAACAGGTCCACGTCCAGCTTCTGGGCGGCGGCCAGGACGGGCCCCAACTCCGGTACGCCGGCCGGGGGTTCGCACATGACACCGCGGGCGACCGCCGGACCGAACGGAACCTCGTTCGCCTTCACGTCCGCGAGGATCTCGGGGTCGACCTGCTTGAGGTGCAGGTAGCCGATCCGCTCGCCGTAGGTCTCGATCAGCTTGACGCTGTCGCCGCCGCAGTAGGCGTAGTGGCCCGTGTCCAGGCACAGCGAGACGAGCGACGAGTCCGTGCCGTCGAGGAAGCGTGTGACGTTCGCCTCGCTGTCGATGTGTGTGTCCGCGTGCGGGTGGACGACGATCTGGAGGCCGTACCGCTCCCGCACCTCGTGTCCGAGCCGCTCGGTCAGCGTGGTCAGGTTGCGCCACTGCTCGGGCGTCAGCGTGTCCGACTCCAGCACCTCGCCGGTCTTGTCGTCCCGCCAGAAGGACGGGATGACCACCAGGTGGGACGCGCCCATGGCCTGGGTGAGCACCGCGTTGTCCGCGACGTGCGCCCAGGTCTTCTCCCAGACGGACTCGCCGTGGTGCAGCCCGGTGAAGACCGTGCCGGCGGACACCTTCAGCCCGCGCTTGGCCGTCTCCTCGGTGAGGACGGCCGGATCGGTCGGCAGGTACCCGTACGGGCCCAGCTCGATCCACTCGTAGCCGGACTGCGAGACCTCGTCGAGGAAGCGCTGCCAGGGAACCTGCTGGGGGTCGTCCGGGAACCACACGCCCCAGGAGTCGGGCGCCGAGCCGACCCGGATGCGTGACAGCGGGGGGCTCGACTGGGAGGAAGCGGAGGAAGGGGGCACCGTCGTCATGGGCGTCAGCTTCAGCCGACTCCGGGACGCGTGTCAAGGTCTGGTCCGAATGTCCGGACAAAGTATTGACAGGGCTCAGTGAGGCGGGCTAGACCTGAGTGCGAGCCGCTGTGTCGACCGCTGTGGCGAGTGCTGTGCCGACCGATGTGCGAGCCGTGCGAAGCCACGTGAGCCGCTTGAGCCGCTTGAGCCGAAGAAACGCGAAGGGAAGTCGATGGCGTACGACCTGATCACCATGGGGCGGATCGGAGTGGATCTGTATCCACTGCAGACCGGTGTGCCGCTCGCCCAGGTGACGTCCTTCGGAAAGTTCCTCGGCGGCTCGGCGACGAACGTCGCGGTCGCCGCGTCCCGACTCGGGCGGAGCACCGCGGTGATCACGCGGACCGGTGACGACGCCTTCGGACGCTATCTGCACGACGCCCTGCGCGACTTCGGCGTCGACGACCGCTGGGTCACGTCGGTCCCCGGCCTCAACACCCCGGTCACGTTCTGCGAGGTGTTCCCGCCGGACGACTTCCCGCTGTACTTCTACCGGCAGCCCAAGGCGCCGGATCTTGAGATCGACGCCCACGAGCTGGACCTGGACGCGGTCGGCGAGGCGAGCATCTTCTGGGTCACGGGCACCGGTCTGAGTGAGGAGCCCAGCCGCACGGCGACCCTGGCCGCCCTCGCCCACCGCGCGAAGTCCGGTACGACGGTCTTCGACCTCGACTGGCGCCCCATGTTTTGGAAAGACACAGCCTGGGACGACCCGGAGTCCCCCCGCTCCTTCTACACCGAGGCCCTGCGCCACACCACCGTCGCCGTCGGCAACCTCGACGAGGTGGAGGTGGCGACCGGCGTACGCGAGCCGCACGCCGCCGCCCGCGCCCTCCTCGACGCCGGAGTCGAACTGGCGGTCGTCAAGCAGGGCCCCAAGGGTGTTCTCGCCGTCAACAGCAAGGGCGAGACGGCCGAGGTGCCCCCGCTCCCGGTGACCGTCCTCAACGGCCTCGGCGCCGGCGACGCCTTCGGCGGCTCGCTCGTTCACGGCCTCCTCGAAGGCTGGGACCTGGAACGGATCATGCGGTACGCCAACGCGGCCGGCGCGATCGTCGCCTCCCGCCTGGAGTGCTCGTCGGCGATGCCCACCCCGGCCGAGGTCGAGGCGGCACTCGCGGCGGGAGCGGTTCTGTGAGCGCCGGTACGCAGGGCGGGAGCGGTTCGGTGGCCGAGTCAGTGATTGGCCGAGTGGCTGAGCCGGTGAGTGGTTCGGTGGCTGGACCAGTGGCCCGCCGAGTGGCCGAGCCAGTGACCGGCCCAGCCAGTAATCCGCTGAGCCCCGTAGATATCTCCGCCCTCGCCGCCACCCGCGCCCGGCACCCCGAGGCCGTTGCCGAAGCCGCCGCCCGGCGGACCCGGCGACCCCTCCTCGGGGACTCCGGGCGGCTGATGATCGTCGCCGCCGACCACCCGGCCCGCGGCGCCCTCGGGGTCGGCACCCGAAAGCTGGCCATGGCCAACCGGGCAGATCTGCTCGAACGCCTGTGCCTGGCACTCTCCCGGCCCGGTGTCGACGGTGTCCTCGCGACTGCCGACATCCTGGACGACCTGCTTCTCCTCGGCGCCCTCGACGGCAAGGTCGTCATGGGGTCGATGAACCGCGGCGGCCTCTCCGGCGCCACCTTCGAACTCGACGACCGCTTCACCGGCCACCGCCCCGAGGACATGGCACGCCTCGGCTTCGACGCCGGCAAGCTGCTCGTGCGCATCGACTACGACGACCCGGGCTCCCTCGCCACCCTGGAGTCCACGGCCCACGCGATCGACGCGATGGCCGAGCGCCGACTCCCGCTCTTCGTCGAGCCGTTCATCAGCAGGCGCGGCCCCGACGGCAAGCTCAGCAACGACCTCTCCGCCGAGGCCGTCACCAAGTCCATCGCCATCGCGTCGGGCCTGGGCGGCAGTTCGGCGTACACCTGGCTGAAGGTGCCCGTCACCGAGAACCCGGACGACATGGCCGAGGTCATGCAGACCTCCACCCTGCCCGCCGTGCTGCTCGGCGGCGAGGTCGGGGACGACCAGGACGGCGCGTACGAGAAGTGGCGCGGTGCGCTCCAACTCCCCACCGTCCAGGGCCTCGTGGTCGGCCGCTCGCTGCTGTACCCGGCGGACGGCGATGTGTCCGCCGCCGTGGACACCGCCGTCGGACTGCTGTGAGGCGCGCGATGGCCGAGGGGTACGGCGGCTGTACCGTGCGGGCGGAGTCCGGCACGACGCACCACGACTTCCAACTCCTGGGCAAGGAAGGGGTGTTCGCGTCGGTCGCCGACCTCGCGCACGCACCCCGGATCGCCCGGGCACTGATCGCCTCCGGCGCGGGAGGCCGCTTCGCCCTGGCAGGAGCGAAGTGTGGGCGACCACTCCCCGCTCGCTACGGCCCCGCGCCGGAGGTCCACTTGGCACACGCGGACAGCACAACGGACAACGCAGGGGGACACCGATGACCCCGCCCACATCCACATCCATCTCCGTCCCGACGACGAGACTCACGGTCGCGCAGGCGCTCGTACGCTTTCTGGCCGCCCAGTACACCGAGCGGGACGGCGTCCGCCGCCGCCTGATCGAGGCCACCTGGGGCATCTTCGGCCACGGGAACGTCGCCGGACTCGGCCAGGCGCTCGTCGAGTACGCCGACGACATGCCGTTCCACCAGGGCCGCAACGAACAGTCCATGGTGCACGCGGCAGTTGGTTACGCACGCCAGTCCAACCGGCTCTCCGCGCACGCCGTGACGACGTCCATCGGCCCGGGCGCGACCAACCTCGTCACCGGTGCCGCGCTCGCCACGATCAACCACCTTCCGGTGCTCCTCCTCCCCGGCGACACCTTCGCGACCCGCTCGGCGGACCCCGTCCTCCAGCAGCTCGAAGTCCCGTACGCCGGTGACGTGTCGGTCAACGACTGTCTGCGCCCGGTGTCGAGGTACTTCGACCGTGTCACGCGCCCCGAGGCGCTGATCCCGGCGGCGCTGCAGGCAATGCGCGTCCTGTCGGACCCCGTTGAGACAGGCGCCGTAACTCTCGCTCTCCCGCAGGACGTTCAGGCCGAGGCATACGACTGGCCGGACGAGTTCTTCGCCGACCGCGTGTGGCACGTACGCCGCCCGGCCGCAGACGCCGACGAACTGACGGAAGCGGTACGGGCGATCCGTGCCGCCCGCCGTCCCCTGATCGTCGCGGGCGGCGGAATCCACCACAGCCGCGCCGAGGAGGCGTTGGCGGAGTTCGCCTCGGCGACCCACATCCCCGTCGCCTCCACCCAGGCCGGCAAGGGCTCCCTGCGCCACGACCACCCCCAGGACGTGGGCGGCATCGGCCACACCGGAACGGCGACGGCCGACGAACTCGCCCGCCTGGCAGACCTGGTGATAGGCATCGGTACCCGTTACACGGACTTCACCACGGCCTCCAACACCCTGTTCGCCGCGCCGGACGTCCGCTTCCTGAACCTCAACATCGCCCCGTACGACGGCCACAAGCTGTCCGCCACCCCGCTGATCGCGGACGCCCGCAGCGCCCTGGAACAGCTGACGGAGGCGCTGGCACTCCACGACCACCGGGTCACGGACGAGTACACCCGCGAGTACACCGAGGACAAGGAACGGTGGGAACAGCGCGTCGACGCCGCCTACGAGGCCGACGAGCCGGACGTACGCCCGACGCAGCCCCAGGTGCTGGGCGCGCTGGACGCCCTCGCCGACGAGTCGGACATCATCATCAACGCGGCCGGCTCACTCCCGGGCGACCTGCACAAACTCTGGCGCGCGAGGTCGTACGACCAGTACCACCTCGAATACGGCTATTCCTGCATGGGATACGAGATACCGGCCGCGATCGGTGTGAAACTGGCGGCGCCCGAGCGTCCCGTATGGGCGCTGGTGGGCGACGGCACGTACCTGATGATGCCGACGGAGATCGTGACGGCCGTACAGGAGGGGATCGCCATCAAGCTCCTCCTCATCCAGAACCACGGCTACGCGTCCATCGGCGGCCTGTCGGAATCGGTCGGCGGCGAGCGCTTCGGCACCGCCTACCGCTATCAGGCGGACGACGGTACGTACACGGGGGCACCGCTGCCCGTGGACCTGGCCGCCAACGTGGCGAGCCTGGGCATGCGCGTCCTGCGCGCGAAGACGGTACGGGAGCTGCGGGCGGCGCTCGCCGAGGCCCGTACCGCCGACACTCCCACTTGTGTCTACGTCGAGACGGAAACGGCAGACACAGTGTCGGGCGCGCCTCCGGCGCAGGCCTGGTGGGATGTTCCTGTGGCCGAGACCGCGACCCGCCCGTCGGCGGTCAAGGCACGTGAGCTGTACGAACGGCACGTCTCTACCCGACGCCGCCATCTGTGAAGGAGAACCTGGGCATGACGAAGATCGTCAACCACTGGATCGGCGGCAAGACCGTCGAGGGCGCGTCGGGCACGTACGGGCCGGTCACCGACCCCGCGACCGGCGCGGTCACCACGAACGTCGCCTTCGCGACGGTCGACGAGGTCGACGCGGCCGTAGCCGCGGCCAAGGACGCGTACGCGACCTGGGGCACCTCGTCGCTCGCCAAGCGGAGCGCCATCCTCTTCAAGTTCCGCGCGCTGCTCGACGCCAACCGCGACGCGATCGCCGAGCTGATCACGGCGGAGCACGGCAAGGTGCACAGCGACGCGCTCGGCGAGGTCGCCCGCGGCCTGGAGATCGTCGAACTCGCGTGCGGTATCACCGTGCAGCTGAAGGGCGAGCTGTCGACGGAGGTGGCGAGCCGTGTCGACGTATCGTCGATCCGCCAGCCCCTCGGTGTCGTCGCGGGCATCACGCCGTTCAACTTCCCGGCCATGGTGCCGATGTGGATGTTCCCGATCGCCATCGCGTGCGGCAACACCTTCGTGCTGAAGCCGTCCGAGAAGGACCCGTCGGCGGCCATGAAGCTCGCCGAGCTGTTCGCCGAGGCGGGCCTGCCCGACGGCGTCTTCAATGTCGTCCACGGCGACAAGGTGGCGGTCGACCGCCTCCTGGACCACCCGGACGTCAAGGCGGTGTCCTTCGTCGGCTCCACGCCGATCGCCCGCTACATCCACACCACTGCCTCGGCGAACGGCAAGCGCGTCCAGGCCCTGGGCGGCGCCAAGAACCACATGCTGGTCCTCCCGGACGCGGACCTGGACGCGGCGGCCGACGCCGCCGTCTCCGCCGCCTACGGCTCGGCGGGCGAGCGCTGCATGGCGATCTCGGCCGTGGTCGCGGTCGGCGCGATCGGCGACGAACTGGTCGACAAGATCCGCGAACGCGCCGAGAAGATCAAGATCGGCCCCGGCAACGACCCCACCTCCGAGATGGGCCCGCTCATCACGAAGGTCCACCGCGACAAGGTGGCCTCGTACGTCACCGGCGCGGCGGCCGAGGGCTCGGAGGTCGTCCTCGACGGCAGCGGCTTCACGGTCGAGGGCTTCGAGGACGGCCACTGGATCGGCATCTCGCTCCTCGACAAGGTGCCGACGACGGCGAAGGCCTACCAGGACGAGATCTTCGGCCCGGTCCTGACCGTCCTGCGCGTCGACACGTACGAGGAGGGCCTGGCACTGATCAACGCCTCCCCCTTCGGCAACGGCACCGCGATCTTCACCCGGGACGGCGGCGCGGCCCGCCGCTTCCAGCTGGAGGTCGAGGCCGGCATGGTCGGCGTCAACGTCCCGATCCCCGTCCCGGTGGGCTACCACTCGTTCGGCGGATGGAAGGACTCCCTCTTCGGGGACCACCACATCTACGGCAACGACGGCACCCACTTCTACACCCGCGGCAAGGTCGTCACGACCCGCTGGCCCGACCCGGCGGACGGCCCCTCGGGCGTGGACCTGGGCTTCCCGCGCAACCACTGAGCACCGAGCACCCTCCGTACCTGCCCGCTGACCTGGACTTTCCGGTCAGCGGGCAGATGCGTTCCGCGTCAGGCGGTCACCGATAGATCTTGCCGGGCTCGGCCTTGGCCGGAGCGAGGAGCTGGGTGACGGTCACGAAGGTGTAGTCCTGGTCGCTGAGCGCCTTCAGGATGGCGGGCATGGCGGGCACGGTGCCCTTGTGCAGCGGGTGGAGCAGGATGATTCCGTCGCGGCCGGCGCCTTCGAGGATGCGCTTGGTGATCAGCGCGGAGTCGTCCGTCGCGTAGTCCTTCGCGGTCACCGTCCACAGGACCTGCGCCAGGCCCAGCTCCTTGGCGACCTTGGATACACGGTCGTCGGTGGCGCCCCCGGGCGGACGCATCAGCGTCGGCTTGGTGCCGGTGAGGTCGGTGATCGCCCGTTCCGTGCGTTCCAGCTCGACTCGGATCCGTGCGTCGGAGACATCCTTCAGCACGGGGTGCGTCCAGGTGTGGTTCCCGATCTCATGGCCGTCCGTGGCGATCCGCCGCACCACCTCCGGGAACTTGTGGATGCGCCGGCCCTCGAGAAAGAACGTCGACGGCGCCTTGTACTCCTTCAGGAGGTCCAACAGCCGGTCGGTGGGTTCGCCCGGGTTGCCGTCGAAGGTGAGCGCGATGCACTTGGTCTTCGCGCAGTCCACCTGCCCCGACGGTACGCCTGCTCCCGACGCGGCCCGTTCGCGTTCCGCGCGCGGGGAGAGCGTCTCCATCTTGTACGCCTGGATGATCAGGACGACGGTCACCGTCACAGCCGCCAGCACGACCAGGGTCAGGGATATGAGCAGGCGAGGCCGTCTCTTCAGGAAATTCACATCCGAGGAGAGGATCTGCAGCGCCGGAGGGGTTGCCTGGCCGCCTCGATTGTGAGGCGGCACACGTGCGTGCGGCGCGCGTCAGCCCAACCGCCGACGTCCGTCGGTGACCTGAACTGCTCGGCGCCGTAAGGCTTAGGCGCCCGCTACAGGTCCGTCGACCCGAACTGCCGTACGCCTCCGGGGTTCTGTGGCAACTCCCAGCCCACCACCGCACACTCGCCGTCGTCCTTGCCGCCCGCGCTCCGATACGTGGCAAGGGCGACCTCGTTGTCGGTGTCGACCGGCACCCACATCCCGTAGCAGCCCCGTTCGCGACTCACCTCGGCCAGCCGCCGCACCAGGGCCCGCCCGATCCCCCCGCGCCGGTACGACTCGGCCACCCCCAGTTCGTACAGCAGCATCTCCGCGCCCTTGTCGGGGTGGACGGTCTCGACGCCGCTCACGAAGCCGACGGGGGTGGCTTCGGCGGGCTCGTAGGCGAGGTACAGATGATGTCCGGGGGACGTCAGGAAACGTTCCGCCCACTCCGTACGCACCGGGTGGTCGAAGAGGTGCTCGGCGGCGGCCAGCTCGGCGACCGTCATGGCGCGGCGAATCTCCACAGCCCTACTTTCCACACTTCCACCTTCCCCGGCCCGGATCTCCATAGGCCCGTTCGTACCACGCCTGGTGTACGCCGGACCCGGGCCGTACGCCCGCAGGATGGTGGAAGGTTCCGACCGTCGGTTGCCCCGGATGTCGGTGGCGGCCCGTACCGTTGACGTATGGATCTTCGAATGCCCGGACTGCGGGGAGCGCGGCCCCGGCGGCTGGGCGCCGTCGTGGCCGCCGCTGTCGTCCTGCTGGCCGGTGCCGGTACGTGGACGGCCGTCGCCTCGGACGACGCGCCCGCGGTGCACCGCGCCGACCGGGTCATGGACATGGGCGGCGGGGTGCGCATCGACACCTCGTACTTCACCGCGGGGTCCGACTCCGACCGCCGCCCCGCCGTCCTCCTCGCGCACGGTTTCGGCGGCAGCAAGGACGACGTACGGTCCCAGGCCCAGGAACTCGCCCGCGACGGGTACGCGGTGCTGACCTGGTCCGCCCGGGGCTTCGGCAGATCGACCGGGAAGATCGGGCTGAACGACCCGAAGGCCGAGGTCGCCGACGTCTCGAAGCTCATCGACTGGCTGGCCGCGCGCCCCGAGGTCCAGCTCGACAAGAAGGGCGACCCGCGCGTCGGCATGGTCGGCGGATCCTACGGCGGCGCGATCTCGCTCCTCGCCGCCGGTTACGACGACCGGGTCGACGCCATCGCGCCCGCGATCACCTACTGGAACCTCGCGGACGCCCTGTTCCCCAACGGTGTCTTCAAGAAGCAGTGGGCCGGGATCTTCATCAACACCGGCGGCGGCTGCGACCGGTTCGAGGCTGCGCTGTGCGAGATGTACGACCGGGTCGCCGAGGCCGGCGAGCCGGACGCCGAGGCCACCACGCTCCTCGCCGACCGCTCGCCCTCCGCCGTCGGCGACCGCATCAAGGTGCCCACCCTGCTGATCCAGGGCCAGACCGACTCCCTCTTCCCGCTCGGCCAGGCCGACGCCGCCGCGAAGGCGATCCGCGCGAACGGCGCCCCCGTGGACGTCGACTGGATCGCGGGCGGCCATGACGGCGGCGACATGGAGACGAGCCGCGTCGAGTCCCGGATCAACTCGTGGTTCGACCGGTACCTGAAGGACGACAAGGGCGCCGACACCGGGCCCGCCTTCCGCGTCACCCGCACCGGCGGAATCGACTCCACCGACGGGGCGGCCACCCTGCGCGGCGCCACCTCGGACACCTACCCGGGGCTGGAGGCCGGGCAGCGCGAGGTCGCCCTGACCGGCAGGGAGCAGTCGTTCGACAACCCGGCCGGCGCCGCCCCGCCCGCCGTCTCCTCGCTGCCCGGCCTCGGCGCGGCGGGCGGCCTCTCCCAGCTCTCCTCGCTCGGAGTCGGCGTCTCGATCGACTTCCCCGGGCAGAACGCCCGCTTCGAGTCGGCCCCGGTCGCCGACGACGTACGGATCACCGGTTCCCCCACGGTCACCGTCCACGTCAAGTCGACCAGCGAGGACGCCGTCCTCTTCGCCAAGGTGTACGACGTCTCGGCCAACGGCAGGCAGCAGGTGCTGCCCGGCCAGCTCGTCACCCCCCTCAGGGTCGAGGGCGCCAAGCAGGGCAAGGACGTCACGATCACCCTCCCGGCCATCGACCACGAGGTCGAACAGGGTCACCGTCTCCGCCTGGTCCTCGCCTCCACGGACCTCGGCTACGCGTCACCGGTCACCCCGGCCACGTACACCGTCTCCGTCACGAGCGACCTGAAGATCCCCACCGCCCCCGGCGTCACCACGGCCTCGGCCGGGCTGCCTGCCTGGGTGTGGTGGCTGCCCCTCGCGGGCGCCGCGATCGCCCTGGCCCTGCTCCTGTCCGGCCGCAGGCGTACGGCGGCACCGTCCGCCCCGGACCCCGATCTGGCCGAAGTCCCGCTCCAGATCACCGACTTGAGCAAGAAGTACGCCAAGTCGTCGGACCGGTACGCTGTACGGGACGTGTCGTTCCGCGTCGAGAAGGGCCAGGTTCTCGGACTCCTCGGCCCCAACGGCGCCGGCAAGACCACCACCCTGCGCATGCTGATGGGCCTCATCAGGCCCGACGGCGGCGAGATTCGCGTCTTCGGGCACGCCATCCGCCCCGGCGCCCCCGTCCTCTCCCGCGTCGGCGCCTTCGTCGAGGGCGCCGGCTTCCTCCCGCACCTCTCCGGTCGCGAGAACCTGGAGCTGTACTGGCAGGCCACGGGCCGCCCGGCCGAGGACGCCCACCTGGCGGAGGCCCTGGAGATCGCGGGCCTCGGCGACGCACTCGCGCGCGCTGTCCGCACGTACTCCCAGGGCATGCGCCAGCGCCTCGCCATCGCCCAGGCCATGCTCGGCATGCCCGACCTCCTCATCCTCGACGAGCCGACCAACGGCCTCGACCCGCCCCAGATCCGCGAGATGCGCGAGGTCATGATCCGGTACGCGGAGGCCGGCCGCACGGTGATCGTCTCCAGCCACCTCCTGGCGGAGGTCGAGCAGTCCTGCACGCACCTCGTCGTCATGGACCGCGGCAAGCTGGTCCAGGCCGGCCCGGTCAGCGAGATCATCGGCTCCGGCGACACCCTGCTCGTCGGCACCACCACCCCCGTGGACGAGCCGGTCGTCGAGAAGGTCGCCGCCCTGCCGGGCATCGTCTCCGCCGTACGCACCGACGACGGCCTCCTGGTCCGCCTCGCCCCCGAGGACGGCAGCGCCCAGCGCCTCGTCGTCGAACTCGTCCGCCTCGAAGTGCCCGTGGAGTCGGTGGGCCCCCACCGGCGCCTCGAAGACGCCTTCCTCACCCTGATCGGAGGCTCCGCATGAGCACGACGAACACGACGAACACGACGAACACGACGAACACGAAAAGCGTGACGAGTGCGACGAACGCGCTCGTGGAGCGGGCGGAGACGGCCGACGGGTACCGTGCCCGGCGGACACTGCCCCTGCGCGTCGAGCTGGTGCGCCAGCTCAAGCGCCGCCGTACGCTCGTCATGGGCGGTATTCTCGCCGCGCTGCCGTTCATCCTCGTCGCCGCGTTCGCGATCGGCGGCGAGCCCGGTGGGCGCAACGGCCAGGTGAGCCTGATGGACACGGCCACCGCGTCCGGCGCCAATTTCGTCGCCGTCAACCTCTTCGTCTCCGCGGGCTTCCTGCTCGTCATCCCCGTCGCCCTGTTCTGCGGGGACACGGTCGCCTCGGAGGCCAGCTGGTCCTCCCTGCGCTATCTGCTCGCGGCCCCCGTGCCGCGCGCCCGCCTCCTCTGGTCCAAGCTCGCCGTCGCCCTCGGCATGAGCCTCGCCGCGATGGTGCTGCTGCCGGTCGTGGCCCTCGCGGTCGGCACGGCGGCCTACGGCTGGGGACCACTGGAGATCCCCACTGGTGGCTCGCTCGCCGCGGGTACGGCGGCCCAGCGTCTGGTCGTGGTCGTGGGATACCTCTTTGTGTCCCAACTGGTCACCGCTGGACTGGCGTTCTGGCTGTCGACGAAGACGGACGCCCCCCTGGGAGCGGTCGGTGGCGCCGTCGGTCTGACCATCGTCGGCAACGTCCTGGACGCCGTGACGGCCCTCGGTGACTGGCGCGACTTCCTGCCCGCGCACTGGCAGTTCGCGTGGGCGGACGCCATCCAGCCCCGTCCGGAGTGGGGCGGCATGATCCAGGGGACGGCCGTCTCGGTAACGTACGCCCTCATCCTGTTCGCCCTGGCCTTCCGGGGTTTCGCCCGCAAGGACGTCGTCTCCTAGGTCACCGGAGGATCACCTACCGGTCTCGACGGCCGCCTCTCGTGGCCACTTCGAGATCCATCCGCAACGCCCCGTACCGCACATTCCCGCCCCTTCCGCCGTCACAGTCACAGAAGTTGACGTCGTCCGGCGTCAACGGACGGAGGGGGCACGGCAGATGGAGCGGAACCGGATACGCCGAACACGACGCCTGCGGGATGCGCTGATCGCGGCGACGGCCGCGGGCGGGCTGCTGCTCACCGGGTGCAGTGCGACGGGGGACAGCGGCGACAGCGCCGGCGACACCAGCCAGGACAGCAAGCAGAACTCCGGTGGCGGCTCGGGCTACGCGCCCGCGCCGGCCCAGAGCAACGGCCCCGGCGAACAGAGCGACCGTGACGGCGGACAAGGCGACACGGAAGGTGAGACAGAAGGCGAGACGGAAGGCGACTTCGCCCCGTCCCTCGACTACCTCTCCACCTTCGCCCTCGACGTCGACACCGCCTCGTACGGCTACGCGCGCCGCACCCTCGCCGACGGCCACCGCCCCGACCCGTCGACGGTCCGGCCCGAGGAGTTCGTCAACAGCTTCGGCCAGGACTACGAACGCCCCGACGGCAACGGCTTCTCGGTCACCGTCGACGGAGCCCGCACCGACCGAGAGAACTGGTCCCTGGTCCGCGTGGGCCTCGCCACCCGCACCGCCGAACAGGAGGGCGAACGCCCGCCGGCCGCCCTCACCTTCGTCATCGACATCTCCGGTTCCATGGCCGAGCCCGGCCGCCTCGACCTCGCCAAGGACTCCCTCGGCGTGATGACGGACCGGCTGCGCGACGACGACTCGGTGGCCATCGTCACCTTCAGCGACGAGGCCGAGACCGTCCTCCCGATGACCCGCCTCGACGACCACCGCGACCGCGTCCACCACGCGATCGACGAACTGGAACCGACCGACTCGACCAACCTCGGCGCGGGCGTGCGCACCGGCTACGCCACCGCCGTCGAGGGCCTGCGCGAGGGCGCCACCAACCGGGTCGTGCTGGTCTCGGACGCGCTCGCCAACACCGGTGACACGGACGCCGACTCGATCCTCGACCGCATCTCCGACGCCCGCCGCGAGCACGGCATCACCCTCTTCGGCGTCGGTGTCGGGAGCGACTACGGCGACGCCCTGATGGAACGCCTCGCCGACAAGGGCGACGGCAACACCACCTACGTCTCGAACGAGACCGACGCCCGCCAGGTGTTCTGCGAGCAACTCCCGCGCAACATCGACCTCACGGCCCGCGACGCCAAGGCCCAGGTCGCCTTCGACCCGGAGACGGTCGCCGAGTTCCGTCTGATCGGCTACGACAACCGCCGGGTCGCCGACGACGACTTCCGCGACGACCGCGTGGACGGGGGCGAGGTGGGCCCCGGTCACACGGTCACCGCCTTGTACGCCGTCCGCACCAAAGAGTCCGCCTCGGGTCACCTCGCAACGGCGACGGTCCGCTGGCTCGACCCCGACACCCGCGAACCCCACGAGGAATCGGGCCAGTTGGAGTCGAATGCGGTGGACGAGGCGCTCTGGAACGCCCCGTCCCGCCTCCAGGTCACAGCGGTGGCCGCCTACTTCGCCGACGCCCTACGCAAGGGCGCCGACGACTGGACCACCCTGCCGGGCGCCCCGTCTCTGAGCGAACTGGCAAGCAAGGCAAACAAGTTGGCGGACAAGACAGAGGACAAGGCGGTCGGCCAACTGGCCGAGGCAATCGAACAAGCGAACCGCTACGACAACTAGGCGGTGCGAGTGAACAGGGGACGCGACGAGCGCCCCCTGTAGGGGCGCGGGGAACTGCGCGACCAGCCCCCACCGGCCTGCGGCCGACAAACAACCCAAGGCCGCTAACCGCACACAGACGGAACCGCCCTCCCAAGGCCCTCCACATGCAGCCTATCCAACCGGTAACCCCAAGCGGAGCGCCCCGCAGCAAGCACAAGCCGCACCTCGCACAAGTCCCCCGCCCGAACCCCCTCCGTCTCCTTCAACGCGTCCAGCACCTCAGTGGTGATCCGATCCAGGATCGGCCGAACCTCCTTGACCAGATCGGGCCGCTCGGTGGGCCGTAGCTCGGGATGCGCGTCCCAACGGGCGTACAGCCCACGCTGGACCAACTTGTTCGCCTCGATCTGGTCCCGGAACACGGCAGCCACCGCCTCCGGATCGAGGCCGAGCCCGACGGCCCGCGCGGAGACGTCGGCCAGGATCTGCTGCTCGCGCACCGGGTCGTCGATCGGCTTGTCGGTGCCGTACTTGGCGGCGGCGACCTTGTCGGCCACCAGCAGCCGCTCGGAGAACAGGTCGGTCAGCGAAGTCAGGGAAGTCAGCGAAGTGAGGGAGGACGTGGGGGAGGAGGCAACGGCGCTTGCCCGTACCGGAGTCGAGGTGTCAGCCACAGCGGGCGCCGCTCCGGAGACGACGGCCAGGACAGCCGACACGCACACGGCGACAAGAACAGACCGCACGGGGTTCCTTTCGGTGGGGGGAGGTCGAGCCGACGCCGGACCGAAGCCCCGCGCCCGGCGACAAAATATCCGCCCCGAATGATCCGCTTCTGCGCGACCCATTGAACTTCCGCTACGCGCCGGTAATTTGGCCCGGGATCAGGAGCGGAACCAGCCACCGGGAGCGAGCGTCATGGGCGTACGCAGGGATCTGAAGCAGGCGAAGCGGCACACCGATCTGGCGGCCCGCCACCGCGTCGAGCTGATCCGCGACGAGACGACCGGCACCGTCCGCGAGGCCCGCGCCGTCCCCATCGTGGCGGTCCCCACCACGGGCAGCACCGCTGACCTGCCCTACACCAACGCGGCCGAGGCCCCCGACGCGGTGATCCTGCGCCGCCGTACGGACGACGGCACCTGGCGCCCGATCACCGCCGCCGCCTTCGCGGCCGAAGTCACCGCCACCGCGAAGGGGTTGATAGCCGCCGGTCTCGAACCGGGCGGCCGGGTCGCGGTGATGTCCCGAACCCGCTACGAGTGGACGGTCCTGGACTTCGCGATCTGGGCGGCCGGCGGCCAGACCGTCCCCGTCTACGCCACCTCGTCCGCAGCTCAAGTGGACTGGATCGTCCGGGACTCGGGGGTCCACCTGGTCGTCACGGAGACGCCGGACAACACGGCCACCGTCATCACCGGCACGGCCACCCACCCCGAACCCCCGCGCGTACTCACCCTGGACGAGGACGCGATGGCCGAACTCACCACCCTGGGGCGGGAGGTGTCGGACGAGGAGGTGACCAAGCGGCGCGCGGCCCTGACCCCCGACACCACCGCGACGATCTGCTACACCTCCGGCACCACCGGCCGACCGAAGGGCTGCGTCCTCACCCACGCGAACCTGCACGCCGAGGCCGCCAACGTCGTCGAACTGCTGCACCCGATCTTCAAGGAGGTCACCGGCCAGACCGCCTCGACCCTCCTCTTCCTCCCCCTCGCCCACATCATGGGCCGGGCCCTTCAGATCGGCTGTCTGATGGCCCGCATCGAGATCGGCCACTTCCCCAGCATCAAGCCCGACGAACTCCGCCCGATGCTGAAGGAGTTCAAGCCGACCTTCCTGGTCGGCGTCCCGTACCTCTTCGAGCGGATCCACGCCGCCGGCCGCGCGACCGCCGAGAAGATGGGCCGCGCCGCCTCCTTCGACCGCGCGCACGGCATCGGTGTCCGCTTCGCGAAGGCGTACCTGGAGAAGTTCCTCAACACCGGCACCGGCAAGGGCCCCGGCCCCGCCCTCTACGCCGCCTGGGCCCTGTACGACCTGCTGGTGTACCGCCGTATCCGCAACGAGTTGGGCGGGCGTATGCACTACGCCATCAGCGGCGGCTCCCCGCTCGACCGCGACCTCAGCCTCTTCTTCTACGCTGCCGGAATCATTGTCTACGAGGGCTACGGCCTGACCGAGACGACCTCCGCCGCCACCCTCGTCCCGCCCCTGGCACCCCGACCCGGCACGGTCGGCCTCCTCGTCCCCGGCACCGCCGTTCGGATCGCCGACGACGGCGAGGTCCTCCTCAAGGGGGCGGTCGTCTTCGGCGCCTACTGGAACAACCCGGCGGCGACGGACGCCGTCCTGAGCGACGGCTGGTTCGCGACCGGCGACCTCGGTGCCCTCGACGACGACGGCTACCTCACCATCACCGGCCGCAAGAAGGACATCATCGTCACCTCCGGCGGCAAGAACGTCGCCCCGGCCGTCCTGGAGGACCGGCTGCGCAGTCGTGCGCCGGTCGCCCAGTGCATGGTCGTCGGCGACAACCGCCCCTTCGTCGCCGCCCTGATCACCCTCGCCCCCGACTCCGTCGCCCACTGGCTCACCGTCCGGGGGATGCCTGCCGACACCCCGATGTCCGAGGTGATCGGCGACCCCCGGATGCGCGCCGACGTCCAGCGGGCCGTGGACCATGCCAACGCGGCGGTCTCCCGGGCCGAGTCGATCCGCGCCTTCACCCTGGTCGAGGGCGAGTTCACCGAGGACAACGGCCTGCTCACCCCGTCCCTCAAGGTCAAACGCCACGCGGTACGGGAGGCGTTCGCCGCCGATATCGAGGCGCTGTACAGCAGGTGAGCTGGACAGCAAGTCAGCCCGACGTCAGGTGAGCCCGAGTCGGTGCCACAAACGCCGAACGGCGGGCCACCGGAGAACCGGTGACCCGCCGCCGCAACCGAGCGGGGAGGCTCAGCTGTTGCCGGCGCCGTTGCCGGACAGCACGGGGATGTCGCTGAGGATGTGCGACAGGGGCTCGTCGCCCTTGGCCTGCGTCGAGTTCTCGACACACTGCTGGTTCTGCGGGGCCGACAGGATCGGGATGTCCTGGAGGGCGACCGGCACGACGCCGACGACGGAACCGACGTTGAGCTTGGCCGGGAGGCCGACACACGGCTTGTTCAGCGAACCCTGGACCAGCGAGAGCTGCGGGCTCATGTCACCGAACGTGGCCGAGTTGCCGAACTCCTGCTCGGCGCCGTTACCGCTGACGGAGGTGGTGCCACCGTCGTTGGCGATCGCCAAGGCCTGGGGTGCTGCCGTCGCCGAGATACCGGCGACGGAGGCGGCGATGGCCGCGGAAGCCCACAGCTTCTTCATGTTCATTCCCTTCGAAATGCGGACTCCGGTGAGGAGCTGCGTGATCAACAACGGCCCAACCCCGGCCGGGGTTGCGGTGATTGCCCCATTTGGCCCAGCGGGTGAGGTGTACGAGCGGCCGTACGGGGGAAACGAGGCCGCTTGCCGGCCCGCCCGGCCACCCTGCTCAGGGGCACGCCAGCCGGTTCCCGCGCACCGGCATGTCCTTCCCGAACACCGGCGGATCGCCGGGCTTGGGATCCGTACCGGCCGCGATCAGGGGCCGGTCCTCGCGCATCTTGGTGAACATCGCCTTCGCCTTCGCGGCGTCCCAGCGCAGCGTCGAACCGACGTCCTTCATCGGGGGGTTGAACCCGGCGATCGGCACGGTGGCGAACTCGGTCCGCGTGGCCGGCACCTTGCTCAGCGCCGCGGCGAGCGTGACCAGCGCCTTCGCGCCGTCCTTCCCGAAGCCCTGCTGGACCTTGGCCGGACCGAGCAGCGTCCGGGCCACCCGGCCCATGGCCACCGGGTCGGTGAGCACCTTCCGGGCGGTCAGCTGCTCCAGCGCCGCGACCAGGAACCGCTGCTGCCGCTGGATCCGTCCCAGGTCGGCGCTGTTGTCGACGTGCCGCGAACGGACGTACTGCAAGGACTGGCCGCCCTTGAGCAGATGCCGTCCCGGCGCCAGGTCCAGCTTGGTCTTGGAGTCCTTGAGGCGCCGTTTCGTGCACACCTCGACCCCGCCGACCTGGTCGACCGCGTCGATGAACCGCCGGAAGTCGATCTGCAGATACTGCTCGACACTCACCCCGGTCGCCGCCTCCACCGTCCGCTCCAGGAGCGGGGCGCCGCCCTCCGCGTACGCGCCGTTGAGCTTGGCGGGATGCGCGGGGCGCTGTTTCGCGGAGGATGTGGGTTTGTACGCCGGAATCGTGGCGAGGGAGTCGCGCGGCAGGCCGATCACGCTGACACGGTCGCGCGCCGCGGACACGTGGACGAGCATCATCACGTCCGCGCAGTTGCAGGCGAAGCCGCCCGCGTGGAACTTACGGCGCTCCTTCTCGGTGATGGTGCCGCGGCCGTCCGTGCCCAGCAGCAGGATGTCGGTGGCCTTGGCGGGGGTGGCGCCGCCCGCGGGTTTCAGCGGCGGCGCCTGGGGTGTGCCGCAGCCGATCGCGGTCGCGGCGCACAGCATCGCGATCCCGCACAGCCGGGATAGGCGGGCAGGACGGGAAAACCGGAACAAAGGGTGTCTCGTCGTCACGGGACGCAACGTAGGCCAGCGGGCCGCCGAGAGTTCGACGGCCCGCTGGTGAAGGCTCGAAGAGAGCCCATACGTACGCCCGGCTCAGTTGTCGCCGGTGGTACTGGTGCTGACGGTCAGTTGTTGCCGACGCCGTTGCCGGACAGGACCGGGATGTCGCTGAGGATGTGCGACAGGGGCTCGTCGCCCTTGGCCTGCGTCGAGTTCTCGACACACTGCTGGTTCTGCGGGGCCGACAGGACCGGGATGTCCTGGAGGGCGACCGGCACGACGCCGACGACAGAACCGACGTTGAGCTTGGCCGGCAGACCGATGCAGGGCTTATTGAGCGAGCCCTGGATGAGCGCCATCTGGGGGCTCATGTTGCCGTACGTGGCCGAGTTGCCGTACTTCTGGATGGCGCCGTTGCCACTGGTGGACGTCGTGCCACCGTCGTTCGCGATCGCCATTGCCGGGGCCGCCACCGCAGCGGAGACACCGACGACGGAAGCGGCGACCGCCGCGGCAGCCATAACCTTCTTGATCACTTGCTAGTCCCTTCGGAAGAAACCCCGTCCACCGGAGCCGCTCTGATCAACTGTCTCCGGCGCGCATAGTTGCTGCGATTCACTCTGATGGCCCATGGCGAGGGGCGTTCGCGAGGGGTCTGTGAACCGGGCGTTTCCATGAATTTCCGAGTCCTGAACGGGCCAATCGGGTGAAGCGGCGAAACCAATCCCCGTCCATCCGGTTGATGCGAGAGCAGGAACATGTGTCTCTGCCAGGAAAGGAAAGCGAAATGCTGAAGAAGGCAATGGCCGCGGCGGCGGTAGCCGCATCTGTCGTCGGAGTCTCGGCGGCGACCGCCACTCAGGCGCTTGCCACAGCGGACGACGGCGGCACCACGTCCGTCAGCGGGAACGGCGCGGTCTCGAAGTTCGGCAACTCCCTGACCAAGGGGGACATGAGCCCTCAGATGAGCCTGGCACAGGGCACCCTGAACAAGCTCTGTGTCGGTCTGCCCGTCAAGGGCAACGTGGGCTCCGTCGTGGGAGTCGTGCCGGTCGCCCTCCAGGACATTCCGATCCTGTCCGCCCCGCAGAACCAGCAGTGCGCCGAGAACTCGACGCAGGCCAAGGGTGACGAGCCGCTGGCCGGCGTTCTCAGTGACATTCCGGTCCTGTCCGGGAACGGTGTCGGCAACAGCTGATCTGGCGCCGTCTGCTGACCGTTCGTCAACAGTCGTCCGGTCGCCCATAAACGCAGCTCGGACAGCCTCTGCACACGGTGCGGGGGCTGTCCGCGCTTTGCCATCTCCCCGATTTCCTTCAGCCTTTCGTGTGGACTGTGTTTTCTGCTGCTTCGGGGCGTTCGAGTGAATTAACCGTGGGACCACGTTCCGTAGTTTCTTCGGCTGTCTATCCCTCGTTTTAGAACTGCCGGTCATGGTGCGAGCCGTTCATGCTGTGCTCGCTCGGTCTTCGGCCGACATAGGGGCATGACCGCAGAGAAGGGAAACCTCATGAAGAAGAGCGTTGCTGTCATCGCGGGCGCCATCATGGCGCTCGGAATGGCCGCCCCGGCCTTCGCCGACGCCGAGGCGGAGGGCTTCGCCGCCAACTCCCCGGGTGTGCTCTCCGGCAACGTGATCCAGGTGCCCGTCCACATTCCCGTCAACGTGTGCGGCAACTCGATCAACGTCATCGCGCTGCTGAACCCGGCGTTCGGCAACACCTGCGTCAACGACTGACGTCGTAGCACCAGCCGTTCGGCGGTGTCTGGGCCGGTCTTGGAGAGCCTTTCGGTGCCAAGGCCGGCTTTTTCTCACCTCTCCCAGCAGGAAGATAATCAGAATGCGACAGAGTCTGAGCAGGGGGATGGTCGTGGCGGCCGCCGCGACGAGCCTCTTGTCCCTCTACGGCATTTCCGCCCTGGCCGACGCGGACGCGGGCAGGGCCGTCAAGGGCCCGTCCGCACACGGAGCCCCGCACGACGACCCCGGCTACGGCAACGGCAACGGCAACGGCCCGGGCCACGGCCAGGGGAATGGTCACGGTCACGGTCACGACAACGGCTACGGCGACACTCCGCCGACGAAGCCGCCGACGAAGCCGCCGACGACGCCGCCGACCAAGCCTCCGACGACGCCGCCCACGAAGCCCCCCACGAAGCCTCCGACGAAGCCTCCGACGAAGCCGCCGACGAAGCCTCCGACGAAGCCGCCGACGAAGCCGCCGACGAAGCCGCCGACGACGCCGCCGACAAAGCCTCCGACGACGCCGCCCACGAAGCCGCCCACGAAGCCCCCCACGAAGCCGCCGACGAAGCCGCCGACGAAGCCGCCGACGAAGCCGCCGACGAAGCCGCCGACGAAGCCGCCGACGACGCCTCCGACGAAGCCGCCGACGACGCCGCCGACGACGCCTCCGACGAAGCCGCCGACGAAGCCGCCGACGAAGCCCCCCACGAAGCCGCCGACGACGCCGCCCACCAAGCCCCCCACGACGCCTCCGACCAAGCCCCCCACGACGCCTCCGACCAAGCCCCCCACGGGCCCGCCGACGACGACGCCTCCCACCGTGCCGCCGACGAAGCCGCCCCACCTGCCGCCGACCGGCAGTCGTGAGGAGTTGATCGCGGCCTCGGCCGTCAGCGTCGTGATGATCGCCGGTGGCGTCGTCCTGTACCGACGGGGCAGGCGGGGCCAGCCCGGCGCCCACGAGTGAGGCGCCACGGGTAGGGCCCCGGGCAACCGGATGAGCCACGCGCCCTGCAGGGGGCGCGTGGCTCATTCAGGGGCGCGAGGCTGTATCGATATGCGGCTCCGCCGCGTGGGCGCGACCAGCCCCCACCGGGCCCGCAGCAGACGAACCGCCTACCCCGCGGACGCGGACCGCACCCCCTCGCGCCGCCCCTGCCCCGGCACTGTCGCGCCGCCCGCCAGGCCGGGCCCCTGTCCGCAGCCGGCGCCGAACCCCTCGTACGAGCGTCTCCGCGGTGAAGGTCGCGCCGTGCACGAAGCGCATCGCCGGGCCGAAGCCGGACGCCGTCACCAGGCCCGCCAGGAACAGGCCGGGGTACGAGGACTCGAAGTGCCGTCCGACCGCAGGGGAACCGTCCGCCAACGCGCCCAGCCCGGCGCCGAGTCGGGGGTCCAGCAGGCCCAGCCTGTCGCAGGTCGCACTGAACCCCGTTGCCGCGATGACGTGTTCGGTCTCCAGGGAGCGCCGCTCGCCCGACCGGGTCACCGTGTCCAGCCGTACGCCGCCGCCGGCGCCCGTCAACTCCTGTGCCCGTGACACCTCTTGACCGAGGAGCACCTCGACCGCCGGTTCGACCCGGTCGCGTACCCACCAGGCGCCCGCCGGGCCGAGGGCCGTGGCGGCGATCCGGGCGCGGGTCGGTTCCGGGAGGCGGTGGAAGAGGCCGGGGCGTTCCGCGTAGAACCAGTTGCGCCAGCCGCAGCCCAGGCCGCTGTGCGGGGCGCGGGCCGAGAGCCACCAGGGACGCTCCCACGGCGCCGGTACGTCGTTCCAGCTCAGCCGGTCGACGCGGGCCAACACCCGTACGCGGGAGCCCTGTTCGGCGAGCAGGGCGGCCGTCTCCAGGGCTGCCTGGCCGCCGCCGATCACCGTGACGTCCCGGCCGCGGAAGCGGTCGAGGTCGCCGTGATGGCTGCTGTGCGAGACCAGGTCGGGGCCGAGACCGCGCAGAGCGGCGGGGATCTCGGCGAAGGGGAGCACACCGACGGCGAGGGCGACGGTCCGGGCACGCACGGTCTCGCCGTCCTCCGTCACCGCCTCGAAGCCCCCGGGCACGGGCGCCACCCGGGTCACCGTCCGTTCGTCGACCCCGGGCACGGCGTTGCGGGCGAACCACTGCCCGTACGAGGCGAACATCTCCAGCGGGATCGGCTGCCCGTGCCGCGCCTCGACGCCCTGACCGGCGCAGTACGTGTCCAGGCGCCAGCGGTCGTCGGGGTCGGACAGGTTCGACGCCCACGGCTCCGACTTCAGGAACATGCCCCGGGGCATGTTGTCGCGCCAGGAAGCCATGGGCCGGCCGAGGACGCGCAGCCGGAGCCCGGCGCCGGCGGCGTGGGAGGCGATGGACAGGCCGTAGGGTCCCGCGCCCACCACCAGCAGGTCGTACATCAGTAGCTGTTCGCTTTCTCGTCGTCGGCAAGGGAGCCCGCGGTCAGTGGCTGTGGCGTGTCGGCCACCGCCTGCCGGACCACGCGGGCCTGGGTGTCGTCCGGTCCGGGCCGTTCGCACAGCCGGCGCAGCCGGGTCGGCAGGCGGCGGGCGGCGTGCCGGGCCCACAGGGCCCACATCGCCCAGCCGGGCGCGAGGTCGTCCGGGGCGTGCCAGGCCAGTTCGCGGCCGGCCGGCGCCGGACGCAGCGCGCTGAGCGGCGCGTAGTTCTCGACCACGAACGCCCGCCCGGGCCGGGGCGCCCCCTCGGGCAGCGGACGGTGGGTCAGGTCGAGGTGCTGGGCGCGTACGACGTCCAGCCCGGCCGTGTCGGTGAAGAGCCGGAACTGGGCGCCGGGGCGCGGATTGAAGTCGAGCAGGTGGTAGTCGCCGGTGGTGGCGCAGCGCCGGAAGTCGAGGTCGAAGATGCCCCGGTAGCCCAGTTCACCGACGACGCGTTC
The DNA here is from genome assembly GCF_010548275.1 of Streptomyces sp. SID12488. Classification (GTDB taxonomy): domain Bacteria; phylum Actinomycetota; class Actinomycetes; order Streptomycetales; family Streptomycetaceae; genus Streptomyces. The sequence goes on along the minus strand of NZ_JAAGLT010000001.1, from coordinate 490,035 downwards.
GGAGAGCGCCCACACCGACGCGTTCGGGGTCCAGTGGCCCACCGCCGTGAGTCCGGCGCCGCGCGGCCAGGCGTGCAGCTTGCGGCCGGGGCCGCCGCCGCGCACGGTCCCGGTGCGGTCGACGTACCCGTGGCAGAACCAGTCGAGGTCGGGTCCCGGCGGCAGGAACGCCTGGAGGAGCAGCCGGCTGCCCGCCTCCTCCGTACGCAGGTACAGCTCCCGGGCCTGCCGCGCCGAGCGCACGACGACCGTGCTGCGCAGGTCGCTGTCGGCCGGGAGCAGCCAGGGCCGGCTCCACTTCGCCACGGCCGGCAGCCCGAGGTGCCAGGCCACGGCGGCGGCCTCGGTCGCGCTGTCCGGGATGAGTGTCAGGGGGTGAGGCACGCCCACGGCCGCACACACGGCGGCCAGTTCGGCTTTGTCGGCCACCCGTTCGGCCAGCGGGCCGGGCTGCTGCGGTAGCAGAAAGGCGGGCGCCAGCTCGGCCCGGGCCCGGCCCACCGCGACGGCGCTCGCGTCGTCGAGCGGGATCAGCACGGCGGGCCGCGCGATCTGCGAGGCCACCCGCAGCAGGGCGTGGGCGATGTCGGCGGAGGCGGCGCCGGGCAGCGGCGGCGGATGCAATTGTCGTACGAAACGGGATCTGCGTACGGGACTTCCGTCGACGTCGGCGATCAGGTGTACGTCGACGCCCGCCCGGCCGAGTGAGCGTACGGCGCCCAGTGTTCCGTGGTGAAAGGGATTCCGGTCGGTCCGCACGAGGACGGCGGGGACGCGGGTGTCGAGCAGCGACACGGACATGTGTTTTCGGGTTTCCTTCGGGTCGGTTCACTCGTGCGGGCGAGCGGAACACTCGAAAGTCTCAAGCGCGGTGGCGGAATTCATACTCATATGACTGAGTGTCAGTAGGTGAAAAGGCAGGACGAGAACAGGCAGTGCGAAAACACGCAGTGTGAGAACAGGGAGTACGCGCGTGGAGGAAGGAGCAGGCATGGCCCCACAGAAGCGACGGGCCCGCACCGGACGGCTGGCGTTCCTGGCGGCCGTGGTCGCCGCGTCGGCCGTCCTGGCGACTGGGCCGGGACACGCCGTGGGCGCGGGGGTGGCCGATCCTCCCGTCCCCGTACCGGACACGGTCACGGTCACGCAGCCGACCCCGCCCACCGGGATCGTGGCACCGGTCGCGCCCGTGACCCCCGAACCCCCGGTGGCTCCCGAGCCGCCCAAGGTCGAGCCGCCGGAACCCCCCGAGCCACCGGAGCCGCCCAAGCTCCCCGCTTTCGGCGCGTACGTCGACTACGACGGTGAACGGGGCACGGCCAGGATCGCCGAGCTCAGCCGCTGGCTGGGCGATGCCGATCTCAAGGTCGGCCACACCTATCTGCCGGGCGACCGGTGGAGCAACATCGAAGGGCTGCCCGGCTTCCTCGACGTGTGGGCGGACTGGCGGCGGGCCGAGGAGGACCGGCTGTTCGTCCTCAACGTGCCCATGCTGGAGCGCAACGAGGAGGGCGTCTCCGACCGTCAGGTCCAGGTGCAGCTGCGGCGCGGCGCGGCCGGTCTCTACGATCACCACTTCCGCGCCCTGGCCGAGCGGCTGGTCGCGCTGAACATTCCGGACACGGTCATCGTGCTCGGCTGGGAAATGAACGGCATCACGTACACCCATCGCTGCGGGCCGGACCCGGAGGCCTGGAAGAGGTACTGGAACAGGATCGTCACCACCATGCGGGCGGTGCCGGGCCAGAAATTCCGGTTCGATTTCAATCCGACCCGGGGCAAGGACGCCATTCCGTGGCCGCAGTGCTATCCGGGGGACGACACGGTCGACATCATCGGCATGGACGCCTATGACCAGCCCCGGGGACTCTCATTCGACGAGCAGGTGAGTGAGCCCTACGGACTTCAGGCGCATGTGGATTTCGCCAAGGCGCACGGAAAGCCCATTTCCTATCCGGAATGGGGACTGTTCCGCAACGGCGACAATCCGGAGTACATGCGGCGCATGCTCGCGTGGATGGACGAGCACAAGCCGCTGTACAACACGCTGACCGACTACTGCCCGCACGGCGTGTGGCAGTGCGGCAGCAATCCGAAGGCGTCCGAGGTGTACCGCCAGATCCTGACGGGCCGTAAGGACACCGAGCCGACCGTGCCGACCCCGGTGCCGCCGGTCCCGACGCCGGTACCGACCCCCGAGCCGCCGAAGCCCACGGATCCGGTCACCCCGCCGGCGCCGCTGCCGCCGCCCAACTGCTCGCCGCTGGATCTGGGCGACTGGGTGGAGTACTGGATGGGCGGGAAGCTGTGCCTGAGGTTCGACTGGTGGTCGCGCAACAGGTGACCGCCCGGTGGCGGCGGGTCGTTCACGATCCGCCGCCACCGTTTCCGGTTTCCCCTCCGCCGCCGTTGCCGCTTCCGCTTCCGCCGCGTTCCCGCAGCCGGCGCAGGAGTTCCTTGCCCCGGCTGCGGGCGGCGACATCGCACACGACCGCCGACATCAGCGGTGCCGTCAGCCGCCGGGCCAGCAACAGCCTTTTGTTGACGACGGGTTCGGGGCGCCAGTGGTGCTTGTACGGCTCGTCGCCGCGGAGCAGGCTCAGCGTGCTGTGCCCGCCCGCCCCGGTGTGCTGGGCGCAGGCGTCGAGGAGCATCACGGCGACGTCCGCCTTCCGTTTCCGCAGGCCCGGATGGGCGCCGTACAGATAGCCGCCCGCGAGGCGTCCCGACAGCAGCGTCAGATCGACGGCGACCACGCTGTCGTCGAGGCGGAACTCGGTGACCACGGCGTCCCCGGAGCGCACCATCGGCCCGACCGACCGGGCGAGGTGCTCACGGAACCGGGGCTGGAGATGTTCCGACGTCACCTTCCTTCCCTGCCACTGGAGTTGGTGCAGTTCGAGGAGGCGGGCCAGGGCCGCGTCGACCTCGTCGGGGCCGACGACGCGCCGCTCTACGCCGAGCGCGGTCAGCTTGCGCAGCTTGGCGCGGACCCGCTGGGCCTTGGCGGCGGGGAGCCGGGAGACCAGACCGTCCATCGACACGGCGGGCAGCTCCAGGCACACGGAGTCCCTGACCTGGCGGCGCGGACCGCGCCAGCGCTCGTACACGCGTTCGGCGGCGCCGCCGGGGCGGACCTCGCGCAGGTCGATCAGCGCGGTGCGCGCGGCGTCGGAGAGGCCCTCGGCGAGGGCGGCGGCGGCCTCGTCGGCCGTGTCGTCGTCGAGGAGCACGTCACCGTAGTCGGAGATCGCCCCGCCGAGCGGCACTAGGGCGGGCAGCGGGCGGTGTACGCGCATCAGCGGGGCGGCGGCCAGGAGTTCGCCCTCCGGATCGCGGACGACGACGACCCGCAGCCGGCCCGGGACGCCGTAGGACAGCCACCACGAGTGCAGCCAGGCATGGCTCTGGAACGGGGTCGCCGCGCCGCATCGCCGGTACAACCGGCCCCAGGCCGGAGCCAGTTCGGCGAAGGCGGCCTCGTCGCTGACGACTTCGGTGCGCAGGGCGCCCGTGATCGTGGCCGTCACAGCTGGCCATGTGCGTCGGCGGCGACGGCCGGGCCCGGTACGGAGGCCGCGAGCGCCGGTTCCTCGGTACGCCGTCGGGGCCGCACCAGCAGCACCAGCCCGCCGAGCAGCCCGCCCGCGCTCGCGCCGACCAGCCCGGTCACCGCGGCCGGGGCCGAGGACGGCTCGGCCGGCTTGGCCGCGCGCGAGAACTGGAGCAGCTCCACGTGGGTGGACTCCTTGGTGTCGTTCGCGTGCCGGGTGAGGGAGCGGGCCACGGCGTTGGCCATGTCGGCGGCGAGGTCGGGGCGCGCGGAGGTGGCCGAGACGGCGACCATGGGCGCGTCCGGCGAGGTCGCCGTCTGCACGCTCTTGCGCAGCGTCGACATCGGTACGCCCGCCCACGCCTGGGCGTCCCCGAGCACCGCGAGCTGCGTGGCGACCCGCCCGTACGCCTGCGCGAAACCGAGCGCGGACGCCGGGTCGGACTTCTCGGTCGGTACGGCGACGACGTAGCTCGTGGCCGTGTAGGTGGGCGCCTTGAAGGTGCCGTAGGCGCCGCCGAGGAGGCCGCCGAGCACGGTGCTCGCGGCGAGGAGGTACCACGCGGGCAGGACGCGGGTACGGGTGAAGGGAGTGAGGCGGGGGACTCTGCTGGCGTTCTCGGTCATGAGGATGGGGCTCCCTGGGGTGACGAAGACGGAGACGGGGATGGGGATGTGGGCGGGGTCGGGTTCATGGCAGGGGTGGTCGCCGCGTACACGTCCATGAGCTGGGCGGCGCTGCGCGTGATGTCGTAGTGGTGGGCGGCGGCGGGGGCCGTGCGGTCCCGTGGGCCCAGCGCGCGGGCCTCGGCGAGGGCGCGCGCGAAGGAGTCCGCGCCCCCGGGGATGCGCCGGGCGCCCTCGGCGGCCTCCGGGGGCAGGTCCTCGATCGCCGGGCAGGAGACGTACCGGACGGGCAGCCCGGCGGCCAGTGCCTCCACGACCGCGAGACCGAAGGCCTCCTCCGGGCAGGGGGAGGCGAGCAGGTCCATCGCGGAGGTGAGGGAGGGCAGGTCGGGGCCGGGGGTGCCGTCCGGTACGTAGGGCCGTTCGCCGGTGAACAGCACCCGGTCGGCCACGCCCGCCTCGCTCGCGGTGCGCCGCAGGACGTGTTCCTCGGGGCCGCCGCCGACGAGCAACAGCCAGTAGTCGGAGGGGAGTTGGGCCAGAGCTTCGATGAGGTCGGCGAAGCGCTTGCCCGGTGCGAGCCGCCCGACGCCGCCGACGACGTACGCCCCCTCGGGCAGCCCGAGGCGCTCGCGGGTGTGCCGGCGGGCGACCGGGTCGAAGCGGAAGCGGGTCAGGTCGATGCCGTTGGGGACGACCTCGATCCGGGGCGCGGGCACACCCCAGCGGCGGAGCCGCTCGGCGACCGTGGGGGACACGGCGACGGTGCTGCGGCCGAGCCGTTCGCTCGCGAGGTACAGCGCGCGGACCCCGGCGGTCAGCCGCCGCCCCTCCATCTGTGAGTCGCCGAGGGAGTGTTCGGTGGCGACGATCGCCCGTACGCCCGCGAGCCGCGCGGCGATCCTGCCGTACACGCAGGCCCGGTAGAGGTGCGTGTGCACGAGGTCGTAGCCGCCCGAGCGGATGACGTCGACCAGTCGGGGCAGGGCGGCGAGGTCGCGGTTGCCGGCCATGCCGAGGTGGACGACCCGGACTCCGTCGGCGACCAGACCGTCGGCGACCGAGCCCGGGTTGGTGAGCGTCACGACATCGCAGTCGACCGGCAAGTGCCGCAGCAGCAGCCGGAGTTGCTGCTCGGCGCCGCCGACACCGAGGCCGGTGATGATGTGCAGGGCCTTCACCGCCGTCACGCCCCCTCGACCGGTCGGCGCCGAAGCCGGTGCAGCCGGTACTTGAGATGGAGGCGTACGGAGGTGTCGTTCTCGCCGATGTGGACGCGGGGGAGGACATGGACGCCGTTGAGCGGGCCCGGGTCGATCGCGCAGCCGTATCCGTAACCGGCCGCCTTCACGGCATCGGCCGCCCGCCGGTCGACGGTCCCGTACGGATAGCAGAACCCCTGGACCGGAGCACCGCTCAACTCGGCGAGCAGCGCTCTGCTTTCGGCGACCTCGGCGTGCAGCAGCTCGTCGTCCGCCTTCGTCAGGTCGACATGCGTGAGCCCGTGCGACCCGATCTCGACACCAGCCCCGGCTACGGCGCGGATGCCCTCCGCCGTGAGCAGTGGCTTGCGCGGGCCCAGCGGATCCCAGACGTTCTCCCCGCCGAGCCGTCCCGGCAGGACGAACAGGGTCGCGCCGCACTTCCAACGCTCCAGCACCGGAAGGGCGTCGGTCAGGAAGTCGGCGTACCCGTCGTCGAAGGTGAGCCCGACGAGCCCGCGCCCCTCGCCCCGGGAACGGGCGGCGAGCAGCTCGGCCACACCCACGCCCCGCAGCCCGCGCCGGTCCAGCCAGCGCAGTTGGGCGTCGAGGCGCTCGGGCGTGACCGTGACGCGGTACGGGTCGTCCGAGCAGTCGCCCACCGAGTGGTACATCGCCACCCAGGGCACGGAACCCGCACGGGCGGCTCTTCGGTCACGGTCAGCGGACCCGGTCGCGGCGGCGGGTACGGGGGCGGGCATGGGAGCGGGTGCGCTTGCGGGCATGCGGAAGCCTTCGGGTCATGGAGCGTACGGAACGGAGTGCGAGGACGAAGCTCTGCACGGCCTGGGCCCGCATGAGCCGGCCGAGCAGGAAGTAGACGACGGTGACGGTCGCCGTACCGGCGGCGAGTCCCGCCAGAGGCCCGTCGATCCGGCTGGTCACGAACGCCCCCGCGGCCGTGGCGCACACGGCCGCGCGCACCGGCTTGCTCAGCTCGGCCAGCACCTGGCGCTTCCGGATGGGCACACTGCGCGGGCCCATCCCGTACAGCAGCAGGGCGGCCGACAGGGTGATCCCGGCGGCGTTGGCGGCGGCGATCCCGCACACCCCCCACGGACCGACCGTCCACGCGCCGATCCACGAGGTCGCGGCGATGCCCACGGCCATCGCGGCCAGCGGATACCAGGTCGGCCGGTTCGAGGAGAAGTACGAGCGGACGAGCGCGCCGACCAGGGTGTGCCCGAGCAGCCCGACCGCGTACACACGCATCACGGTGGCCGTCGCCTCGGTGTCCCGGGCGGTGAACGCGCCCCGCTGGAAGAGGAGTTCGATGACCTGCGGCGCACAGGCGACCACCGAGGCCGCACCGAGCAGCACCACCCAGGCGGCCAGCGCGATGTCCCGCTCCACCCGGCTGCGGGCCCGCTCGGTGTCGCCCTCCGCGATGGCCTGCGCGACCACCGGGAAGGTGACCGTGCACAGCATCAGCGACAGCGTCATCGGGATCTGCGCCACCTTCTGCGCGTAGTTCAGGTGCGAGATGGCCCCGGCGGGGAGCGTGGAGGCGAGGAAACGCTCGATGAGCACCTGTGACTGCCGGGTCAGTGCGAAGAGCAGCACGGGCGCGACGAGCGCGAACGCCATCGGCGCCCCGGACGTCTCCTCCAGCACGATCTCGTCCGGCACGGCAGACCGGCGCCGACGCAACTGCCGTAGAACAGAAGGCAGTTGGGTGACAACCATCAAGGCGCCGCCCACCGCCACCCCGACCGCCGCCGAGCGCACCCCCCAGCGTCCGCCCAGCACGAACATCGCCGTGATGATGCCGGTGTTGTAGGCCACGTAGATCGCCGCCGGCGCCAGGAAACGCCGGTGCGCGCGCAGGGCCGCGCTGCAGTATCCGGCGAGCCCGAAGCTGAGGACGCAGGTCGCGGTGAGGCGGGTGCAGTCGATGGCGAGCGACGGGTCGGGCAGGCCGGGGGCGAGTGCCTCGACCAGGTAGGGGGCGGTGGCGATCAGCAGCGCGCCGACCGCCGCGAAGGCCAGCGCCAGCCGGGGCAGCGTCGAGGCGACCAGCGCCCGCACCGGATCGCCCGGTGCACCGTGGGCGCGCCGGGCCAGCGCCATGCTGAACGCCGGGATCAGGACGAAGGCCAGCCCGTCCTCGATGAGGAGCGTCGCCGCGAACTCCGGCACGGTCCACGCGACCAGGAAGGCGTCCGTGTCACTGCCGGCCCCGAACAGCCGGGCCAGCGACTGGTCCCGGACCAGCCCGAGCAGAGCGCCCGCGACCGAGAGGACGGCCGTGACAAGCGTGGCCTTGGCGAGGAATTTCCTGGAGACGGGGGCGAGTCCGGCGGGTTGGTTGCCGGCGCTGCCCTCGTCGCCTTGCTCTCCGGCGCCGTCTCCGCTTTCCTTCGCGGCCGGTGCAGCGGCGCGTGCCGCGGGCAGCGTCACTCTGGTCTCTCCCTCGGTCCGAGGAGGCGTCGCGTTCATCGCGCCGAGGCCTCGGGCACGTCGTCGCCACCGACGAGGGCCCACCAGGCGACGAACCCGAAGACGACGGCGGTCAGCACGGTCGCGGGACCGCCGATGTCGGCGTACAGGAAGTCGATCAGCTGCCAGATCAGCAGCCCGCAGGCGGCGAGGGCGCAGTCGAGGCCGCCGGAAGCCGCCCGCCGGGTTCGCACCAGCCCCCGCAGGCCGCACACCAGCAGCGCCAGCCAGCTGCCCCCGAGGGCCAGCAGCCCGATGAGGCCCTGCTCGCTGAGCACCAGCAGATACATGTTGTGCGGGGACAGCAGCGGCTGCTTGCGGAACGCGGCGCCCGCGCCCTCCGTGTCGCTGCCCGAGGACAGCGCCAACGAGGCGTGTCCGTCGCGGTGTTCGGGGAAACCCTTCAACCCGACGCCGGTGAGCGGGTGTTCGCTCCACATGTCGGTCGCCGCCGCCCACATCGTGTACCGGTCGGTCACCGACTGGTCGGGCGCGTCCGTGACTTGGCCGATGCTGCTGATCCGCTCCTGGAGCATCGCCGAACCCAGGCCGAGGCCACCGACCAGGATCACCGCCGAGGCGGTCACCACCGCGCCCACCTTCAGCGCGCGCCGCATCCCGGCCAGCATCAGCTGCAGCGTGCAGGCCGCCGCCGTGGCGATCCAGGCGCCCCGGCTGAAGGAGACGGCGAGCGGGGCGAGCAGCACCAGGGCGCAGCCGGCGGCGACGGCCCGCTGCCGGGCGGCGGTCGACCCGAGGGCCAGTCCCAGCGCGCACATCAGCCCGAAGGCCACCACGGTCGCCATGCCCATCACGTCGGCGGGCCCGAAGGTGCCGACCGCCCGGATCTCCTCACCCTGGTAGGAGGCTCCGGTCCCGGTCACGAACTGGTGCACCCCGACCGCCCCCTGGAACAGGGCGAAGGCGACGAACGACCAGGCCAGCACCCGGAAGTCACGCCGGTCCCGGACCAGCAGCACCACGGACGCCGGGACCAGCACGAAGATCTGGAGGTAGCGTCCCAGGCCCCCGAGCCCGGCCGCCGGCGAGGACGCCCCCACGGCCGCGACCGCGAGCCCGGCCACCGGCATCCCGAGCACCAGGGCGGCCGTCCGGGACAGGGGACGCCGCCGCTCCCGTACGACGCGGATCGCGCAGTAGAGGACCACCAGCCCGGAGACGGCGTCGGCCGGGGTCGCGCCGCCGTCGGTGCCCTGCGTGGCCGGCAGCGCGAGCAGGGCGATCACCAGGATCACGGGCAGGATCGGAGCGAAGGACGCGATGTACGGGAAGGGCACTCGGCGCGGCAACGTCAGCGTGGGGCTGTGGCTCACTGCGCTCAGCTTCCTGTCGGGCGGACGAGCGTGGCGGCGGTGCGCAGCAGGATGCAGATGTCCTGCCACAGCGACCAGTTGTCGATGTAGGCGTTGTCGAACCGGCTGCGGTCCTCGATCGAGGTGTCACCGCGCAGCCCGTGGATCTGGGCGAGCCCGGTAATCCCGGTCTGCATCCGGTGGCGGGCCGCGTAGCCGGGGTAGGTCTGGCTGAACTTGCCCACGAAGTAAGGGCGTTCGGGCCTGGGCCCGACCAGGCTCATATCGCCCCAGAGGACGTTCCACAGCTGGAGGAGCTCGTCCAGCGAGGTGCGGCGCAGAAGGCGGCAGAACCAGTTCATGCGCTGCTCGTCGGCGACGCTCCAGCGGGTCGCCGACTCCATCTCGTCGACCGGGCGGTGGGTGCGGAACTTGAGGAGGGTGAAGGGCCGCCCGTCCAGGCCGATGCGCTCCTGCCTGAAGACCACACCCCGCCCGCCGGTCAGCCGCAGCACCACCGCGCACAGCAACAGCAGTGGTGAGACCAGCAGAAGCAGGGTGCCCGAGACCGTCACGTCGAGCATCCGCTTGCCGAGGCTGCCCGGCCGGTCCGGCACCATCGCGAGCCGCCGGCAGGAGAACCCGGCGAGCCGTTCGGCGCTCTCGTACGAGGGCGACTCGGCGTCGATCTCCCACACCGTGCAGCCCGACTCCGCCAACGCCCTCAGCAGCGGCCCCTGTTCGGCCCGTACGGAGGGATGGACGGCGAGCACGGCCCGGACGCCGTTCTGGATCAGCGCCCGCTGGACCTCCTCGCCGGTGGTCAGCACGGGCAGGCCCGCCCCGCCGTCCGGGTGGTCGGTGACGAGCCCCACCGGCCGCACCCCGCACGCCGGGTGCCGCAGGAACGCGGCGGCCACGCGCCTGGCGGTGCCGGCCGGCCCGATGACGAGGGCCGTGTGCGGGCGGCGCAACAGCGCCCGGCGCCGCCGCCGGTGGACGGTCGCGCGGCCCACCGCACTCGCCGCCGCCTGTACCGCGCAGCCCAGGACGAGGGTCCGCGCGGACAGCGCGTCGGCGGACGCGTACGCCCCGATCACGGCGGCCAGAGCCAGCCAGCCCATCGCGATCCGGCCGCAGACGGCGGGCAGTTCGTCGAGGAACGCGGGCACGGAGTCGGGCCGGTAGAGCGAGGCGCGCGTGTTCAGCACGACCACACCGAGCAGCAGCGCGCCGACGAGGACGGGGTGGCGCTGGGGCTCGGTCAGTGCCAGGGCGCCGATCAGGGCGGCGCTGCTGTCGACGGCGAGCAGTGGCAGCGGGGAGGCCGGCCGGGGCGCGGGGCGCCGCCCGGCCGGGAATCTGAAGCCGCCCGCCGACCCGCGGCGCGGGATGACCGAGACGGCCGACACTGACGACACTGACGAGAATCCGTGCTCCCGAGGCCCTCCGGCGGGGGAGGGGACGGTACTTTCCGCAGTCACGAGTGGATGGACTCCCTGTACTCGGCGCGCACGGGCCGCACGGCGTGCGCGGTGATCAGCTCGCGGTACACGCCCGCGACGGCCTCGGCACAGTGCCGTACGTCGTGCGCGGACAGGACGTGCCGACGCCCCAGTTGCCCCAGCGACTCGCGCAGCGGGGGGTCGAGCAGCAGTTCGGAGACGGTCCCGGCCAGCGCGGCCGGGTTCTCGGCCGGCACCAGACAGCGCGGTGCGAGAGCGGCGGGCAGAGACTCGCGTCCGCCGTCCACGTCGGTGACGACCACCGGCCGCCCGCAGCCCATCGCCTCCAGCGGCGCCAGCGCCATGCCCTCCCACCGCGAGGGCAGGACGACCAGATCGGCCGCCCGGTACCAGGGGACGGCATCGGTGACGGCCCCCGCGAACAGCACGGAGTCGGGGGCGAGATCCCGCAGCCGCTGGGCCTCCGGACCGTCGCCGACGAGCACCAGCCGCGCCCCCGGCACCCGCCGCGCGACCTCGTCCCAGGCCCGGAGCAGCACGTCCTGCCCCTTCTGCCGGCACAGCCGTCCCACGCACACGACCAGCGGGGCGGCCGGATCGACCTCCGCGAGCAGCGGAATCCCGGCCCGTACGGAGTCCACGGGAGCCGGGTGGAAGCGCTCGGTGTCGATCCCGTTCGGGATCACCCGCCACTGACCGGCGATCCCGGCGCGCACCCCGGTCGCCCGTTCGGCGTCGCTCACGCACACCACCCGGGAGGCCCAACGCGCGCCCCACCGCTCCCACTTGAGCGCCAGCGCGGCGGTGGGCCCGCCGACCGCCTCGAACGACCAGGCGTGCGGCTGGAACACCGTCGCCACCCGCCCCCGTACCGCCAGCCGGGCGGCGAGCCCGGCCTTCGCGCTGTGCGCGTGCACGACATCCGGCCGCACCGCCTCGACCACCCGCCGAAGCCGCCGCACCTCCCCGACGAGCGAGGGCCCCGGCGCGCGTGTCGCGTGCCAGGGGTGTACGTCGGCGCCGAGCGCCCGCAGCCGCGCGGCGAGGTCACCGCCTTCCGGGCAGGCGACCGTGACGTGCAGACCGGCGGCGAGCTGGGCCCGTGCCAGGTCCGTCATGACCCGGGGCGCCCCGCCGTCCACCGGCTGGGTGACGTGCAGGACCCGTGGCCCTGGGTCCGGTGCGATCAGTTGCATGCGCGGTTTCCTCGCTCACGGGTGGCGGTGCCGGACGCACCTCGGCTACTGCCGGGCGTCGACGGCCACGAAAAGTGCGCCGGCCCACGCCGCGTCCCGCTGGCAAACGAGCCGGAAGGCCAGCTGGTCACCACCGCGCCGCAGCGCCGTACCCAGTTCGAACACGTCCGAGTCGTAGCCGAGGGTGTTCGCGTACGCCGGAACACGCTCCGAGACGGCTCCGCCGATCGTGGAGTTCAGCACGTCGTCGAGGGGGTTGGCCGCGTCTCCCAGCGCGGTCGTACGCCCTGCGGCGGACACCGTCAGGGAGTCGCCGGCGCTGCCGCGGTCCCCGTTGTAGGCGACCAGGCCCGCGCGCCCGTTCGCGCCCGCCGGGAACTTCAGTTCGGCCAACCGGACCAACGTGCCGTCACCCTTCCGGTCCCCCAGCGCGTCGAACCCGTCCCACACGGCGAGGTGCCGCAGCGGTTCCGCCGCGTTCTCGTACGCCACGACCAGCGTCCAGCCGCCCCACGCCCCGGCCGCCGACTTCCCCATCGCCACGTTGACCTGCGCGACCGTGTACAGCCCCGAACCGCTGTCCCGGACCAGCTCGGTGACATCGGCGGAGGCCTGGAACGCGTCGGCGCCGTGCGCCACCCGGTGCCCGACGACCGAGTCCGCGAGCAGCACCTTGTACTGGCCGCCGGGCTCGGCGATGAGCACCCGCCCGTTGTCCTTCGGCGGCTTCTGCTCCCCGACCTTGAGGTTGCCGCCCCAGTACAGCCGCGCGTAGGAGACCTTGCCGCCCTGCGGCACCCGGACCTCCGCACGGCTGGAGTTGTACGTGTTCGGGTCGCTGTCGACATCGACGTAGAACATGTCCAGGTCGCCGTTGACCGCCGCCCTGGCGCCGCCCGTTCCCGTCACGAGGCTCTCGCCCCTGCGGATGCCCGCGCAGGTTCCGAGGGCGGCGCGGCAGCTGATGGACGCGTTGGCCGCGCGGACGATCCCGCCGTGCTGGAGAGCGCGGTACCGCTGGGTGAACGCGAGGCGCGCCGACTCCTTGCCGGGCTCCTGGCCGGCGGGCGGCGCGGCGGTCGCCGGACCTACCTGAGTCCAGATCGCGGCGAGGGCAAAGGCGCCCACCATTGCACGGCGCAGCAGAAGACCCGGGGAAACAGACATGACCGGCGTTGCCCTTTCGGGAAAAGGTCGGAAGAAGTCGGGAAAGGGGTCGTGGACCGACGGACGGACAATCTGGAGACCGCTTGTGTGCCCCAGGCGCCCCCGGCCTGTTTTGCGCGACGGATTCGGGGTGGCGATCGACCTTTTGGGCGGCTATGGGGCGACTGACAGAAGGTGAGTCACTCTAGCCGCTATGCGTATTTATTGGTGATTCATGGAGACTGTGTCGTAATCGTGCAGCCGAGCGATTCGAGAGATCACCCCATTGGCGGCACAACCCGGGCGCGTGCCACGCGTTGACACAGCGCCGGGCATCTCCGCCCGGCTGTTTGTGACAACTCCCAAGGAGCACTTCTCCATGTCGCGTATCGCGAAGGGCCTTGCCCTTTCCACCGTTGCCGTCGCCGCCGTGGCGGGTACCGCCGGTGTCGCCGCCGCCGACAGCGACGCGCACGGCGCCGCTGCCCACTCCCCGGGCGTTCTGTCGGGCAACGTCCTGCAGGTCCCGGTCCACGTGCCGGTCAACGTCTGCGGCAACACCGTCAACGTCATCGGTCTGCTGAACCCGGCGTTCGGCAACACCTGCGTCAACGACTGACATCAGTCGACGCTGACCCTTCTGCCGGCCGCTCTCCTTTCCAGGGAGGGCGGCCGGTTCGCGTTTCCGGCGTTTGCCCCGAATGGCGGCCCGGGCGGCCAACTCGCCGGGTGGGCCTCGATACAGGCCCTCACCAGCGATGACGCACGGGACGCGACCGACGGACCGTCACTTTGTGTGCCTGTCCGGTTGCATATGGCGACGGTGGATCTGACGGTGGATCCGACAGCTAACACACGGTCCGGCCTGGTCCGACACGGGTCACCGAACCACCGAACCACCGAAAGGAACCTTCCATGCGTGCTCTGCCCGCACGGCGTCTCGCCTCCACCGCGCTCTGCGCCACCTTTCTGCTCGGCATAGGCGCACCGGCCGCCCTGGCGGCGGGCGGCGACGCGGCCCGCGAGCGTGGCCACGCGGCTTCACAGGCGCCCGTCCCCAACGCCGACGCGCTCCTCGCGCAGGTGAAGTCGCTGGGTGACGTGGGCGGCGTATTGAAACCCGTCACCGATCTGCTGAATGCCGCACTCAAGGCGGACAACGGCCAGTTGCCGCTGGACGAGGCGACGAAGCTGGGCGACGCCGTGAAGGAGGCCATCGCCGCTGCCTCGGCGGCGGCCCCGGCCCCGGCCACTCCGCCGGTGGCGCTGCCGGCGACACCTGAGGTCCCGGCCACTCCGCCGGTGGCGCTGCCGGCGACACCTGAGGTCCCGGCGGCTCCGGCGCTGCCGACCACCCCGGCGCTGCCGACCACCCCCGCGCTCCCCACCACCCCCGCGCTCCCCACCACCCCCGCGCTCCCCACCACCCCCGCGCTCCCGACGACCCCGGCCCTTCCGACCACCCCGGCTCTCCCGACGGCGCCCGCGCTGCCGCCCGCGCCCGCCCTTCCGCTGAGCCTCAAGGTGGGCAAGGTGGGCAAGGGCCCGCTCGACATCAAGGGGGACGCGCTCGCCGCGCTGCAGAAGTCGGTCGACACGCTGCTCACGGCGGTCACGTCCGGCGATGCCGCGAACGTCGTCCCGGCCGTCACCGGCGTGTTGACGAGCCTCGTCGGTGTCGTCGCCGCCACCCTGCTCGGCGGCGGGCTGCCGGCGCCGGACCTGGCCGGCCTGCCGCCGCTGCCCAAGCTGCCCGTGGCGGTGCCGCCGCTGCCGGTCCCGGTGCCGCCCCTGCCGCTGCCGGCCCGCTAGGAATGCCCCCCGGTCGTCGTGCCGACCCCATCGGGTCGGCACGACGACCGTTCTTTTGCCCGTGCGTCAATTTCGTTTGTGCGTCAATCCTTTGAGACGCATTCCGTGTTCCGGAATCACCCGCACCGCAGAAATTTCTGCGTACAGGGTTTCCGCCGTGACCGGGGCTCGTTAGGCACGGCGACAGAATTCCCTCTGGTGACATGAGTTGCCGAAGAAAGGAACACGATGAAGTCCCTGAAGGCTGCCGCTGTTGTTGCCGGGTCCCTGGTCATCGCCGGAGCCGCCGCGCCCGCGTTCGCCTACGACACCGCCGACCTCACGCCCACCAGCCTCAACGGCGCCGTCAACACGCTCACCAAGGGCCCCCTCGACCCGGAGCAGCTGCAGCCGCTCCAGCACCAGTCGAACGCGCTCGACACCGAGAACAAGGATTCGGCGCTCAGCACGGTGAAGGGCGCGACGACCGCCCTCAACTCGACCGGCGGGCTGCTCGGCGGCCTCCCCCTCCAGGGCTGACACGGGTACCCGAGTATCGAAAGGACCGATTCCGTGCGGCGGAATCGGTCCTTCGCGTTGTTCGAGTCCCGTCCCTCTTTCGTGTGGATACCGGTGGGAAATCCCCCGGTCGAGTGAGAATGCGGCCGGACGCCCCAAATCCCGTCGATAAGGTTCCGCGGTGACCTCAACCTCAAGCGAAACGCGCCCTTTCCGCATCGCCGACCTGGGCACGCTCGTCGTGATGGCCTGGAGCGGTGAGGCCCCCGACGGCGACATGCCCTACCTCCTCGCCTACTCCCTCGGGGACGGCGAGGGCGGCCCGGAGGCCTCGGCCGTCGCCGTCGAGCAGCTCCTCGCCAACACCGGTCTGCCGGTCGGCGGCGACATCGTCGACGGCTCCACCCGCCCGAGCCTGCCGGTCAGCCTGCTCGTCGAGGCCGGTTCGGCCGTCCTCAACATGCCGCAGCTCAACGCCCAGTGCACCCCGCCCCCGGAGTGGCTCACCGCGGTCGCCGAACGCGGCTTCGCCTACCTGGTGTTCACCACCCGCGCCTGGCCCGAGGCCCAGCCCGGCAAGCCGATCGAGCCGGAGGCGCTGGCCGCCTTCGCGGGCGCCGAGGAGACCCTGACCGCCGCGGCCCACGTCATCCTCCCGGCCCGCAGCCTGCGCTGACGGCCGAGCAGACGGCAGCGGGGCGAGCGGTGCGGTCCGGGGCCCGGACCGGCGGGTAGGCCGTCCGAGCCGGGCCGCTCTTCCGGGCCGATCGGACGACTAATGCGCCACACGGGGGAATCTTGAGCTGATGCGGTTCCCAGGATCGTTACGCGATACGGACGAACACCCCCCGATTCCTGAAAAGGACCGTAACTGTCATGAAGTCGACCACCCGAATTCTTGCCGCCGCTGTCCTCACCGGCGTGGCGGCGGCGGTGGGCTCCGCGGCCCCCGCCGTCGCGGCCGGCACGGTCCCCGTACCCGTGCCGCTGGACGGCGTCGAGCAGTCCCTCAACATGAGCCTGCCCAAGGTTGGCGGTGAACTGCCGCTGCTGACGCCGGGCGTGCCCGAGGGACCGCGGTACGTCGAGGGGCGGATGATCCCGGACAGCGCGCTGCCGCAGGTGCCGATGGGGGCCGCGCTGCCCGGTCTGTCGGCCGAGACGCCGCTGCCGCAGGTGATCGGGAAGGGCTTCGACGAGGCGGCCGTCAGCCTCCCCGCGGCCGACCTGCGCACCCTGACCCCCGGCCTGTCCGTGGACACCCCCATGACCGCGTCGAACCCCGAGGTGTTCGGCCTGCCGACGCTCAAGGAGCCGCAGGCCGCCGTGCTCACCCCGCTGCTGCAGACGGCCCCCACGGGTGTTCTGGGACTCGGCTCGCTGTAAGTACGGGACCTGACGAACTGGACCCTCTGGGCCCGGGGGGCGACACCCGGGCCCGGTCGCCGGGCGGTCGCCGTTCCTGAACGAACCGAACGAGGAGATGGGGAGAGAGTGTTGTTCGTCAGCAGAGTGCCGCGGGGACCGGAAGGTCCCCGTGCCTGTTCCGGCACGCGGCGGGACGCGCTGCGTGCCCTGTGCGTGTCGGCCCTCGCCCTGGCGGTGGTCCCGGTCGTCGCCGCGGCGTGGCCCCGGCATGACCAGGACGCCGACGAGGCTGCGTCGTTCGACGAGACGTACCGGGGCCGCCGGCTGCGCGGCATGAAGACCGACGCCGGGCACGCGGATCACGTCGACCATATGGCGCAGGCCCTGCGCGCGCCCGGCGACGGGCGGTGGCACGTCACCGTGGACGGGCGGCCACTGCATCTGATGCGGCGCGCGGACGGGACGTATCTGAGCATGGTCGACCACTACCGCTCGTACCCCACGGCCCTGGAGGCGGCCCGCGCGGCCGTCGACGAGCTGGGGCCCGGGCGGCGGTTGACGGTCGACGGAGAGGGAGAGGACGGTCGTGGCGTACACGCGTAAGGACGTCAGCACGCTGACGCGTTCCGAGCGGCGGCGGTTCGTCGGGGCGCTGATGGAGCTCAAACGGCGGGGCGAGTACGACGAGTTCGTGCGCACGCACATCGAGTACTACGTCGCCGACGGCGAGAAGGGGCTGCGTACGGCCCACATGGCGCCGTCCTTCCTGCCCTGGCACCGGCAGTTCCTGCTGGACCTGGAGCAGGCGCTGCAGCGCCTGGACCCGTCGGTGACGGTGCCGTACTGGGACTGGACCCGGGACCGTACGGCGGCCGGCGTGCCCTGGAAGGATGACCTGCTCGGGGGCACCGGGCGCTCCTCCGACCAGCGGGTGATGACCGGGCCGTTCGCCTACGACCACGGTGACTGGACCATCAGGGAGAGCGTCACCGACGGCGACTTCCTCACCCGGGACCTCGGCCGCGCCCGCGAGCCGCTCAAGCTGCCGACCCGGAAGGACCTGGACTCGGCCCTCGACGATCCCGTCTACGACGTGTCGCCGTGGAACTCGACGTCCGCGAAAGGGTTCCGCAACAAACTCGAAGGGTGGGGCAGCGGGCGGGGCGCCCCGTCCTGGCGCAACCACAACCGTGTCCACCGCTGGGTCGGCGGGCACATGGTCGGCGGTGCCTCCGTCAACGACCCCGTCTTCTGGCTGCACCACGCCTTCATCGACCTGTGCTGGTCGCGCTGGCAGCAACGGCACGGCGCCCGCTATCTGCCCGACCGGCCGCCGCGGCCCGGCGACGCGCAGCGCGGCCGGGTCGTCGCCCGGCACGAGACGCTGCCGCCGTGGGACCTGACGCCGGACCAGCTGGAGGACCACAGCGACCTCTACCGCTACGCGTAGCGAGGAACTGCGCGTAACGAGGTGCGGACATGGAAGAGCCCCGACGGTGGGACCGTCGGGGCTCTTCCAGTGCTTGTGTGCTACAGATCAGTTGCCGTATCCGCCGGGGCCGGGGTTGCCCTTGTAGTCGTCGTGGTCACTGGCGTTGACGCAGGTGTTGCCGAAGGCCGGGTTCAGCAGACCGATCACGCTGACCGAGTTGCCGCACACGTTGACGGGCACGTGGATCGGGACCTGCAGGACGTTGCCGGACAGGACGCCGGGCGAGCCGATGGCTGCGGCCTGGGCATCCGCGTCGGCCGTGGCCATGCCGGCACCGCCGAGCATCACGGCACCGGTGCCGAGAGCGGCGACGGCTACCTTCGCGATGCGAGACATCACGTTCTCCTTTTGTTCGATGAGTGCGGGCACTCGACTCGCGCCCGCACTTCCCCTACAACGCGCCCGCTCACGCCTGGTAACGGCGTGCGGCCGGGCGTCACCCTTTTCGAAGCGCGGTGAGAGCAAAGGTGACGGGAAAAGTGGTGGGAGGCCGCTCGCGCACGGGTTAGCCTCGCGGACATGGCATCCGACCAAGCCGAGCAGATCGAGCGGCAGCAGACCGAGAACGTGTTGCGGACCTTCGTACGGGAGGACGGCCGGCTCGTGCGGCTGCCCGCCCGCTGGAGCCGGAAGCTGATCGTGCTCCAGCACATCGCCGACGAGACCTTCGAGCCCGGGATCGAGTACGCGGAGCGGCTCGTCGACGAGCGGCTGCGGGTGTGGTGCGAGGGCGCGAGCCGTATCGACCATGTGACGCTGCGCCGGTATCTGGTGGACCTGAACCACCTGCGGCGCAGCGGCGGCGTCTACTGGCGGCCCGCCGAGGCCGACTTCGGCGCCGCGGCCGACGCCGCCTGAGCTTCCGCGCACAGGGCCCGCTCCCCGGAGAACAGGGGGAGCGGGCCTTCGCGTGTCCGGACGGTATCGGGTCCATAACTCTCGTGGGCCCGTACGTGAATCCTGTGAAGGTCTCCAAGTGAGCCTAACCGGAACCTTTTTGACGCTCTTTTGACTGCTAAGATCATCGCACTTTCAGTAGGCTGAGGCGCGCCATGCGCACGGGGGCAGTCTCTACGGGCCCCATGCGAAGGAGTGGCTGAATCGGTCCGCCGGTAAGGTACGCCACCGGGCGAGGCCCGAGCTTGAGGCCAGGCCCCGTCGGACTGCAACTGCTCCTGTCGCAAGGCGACTTGAAGAGAGTCTCATGACGTCATTGATCCAGGATCCACTGCTGTGGATCTTGCTTGTGGTCCTGGTCGCTGCGGTTGTCGCAGTGATGCGGGCCCGGAGAACCAACATGGCGCTCCGCAGGAAGAACAACGACCTGCAGAGCGTCCGTGAAGCCGTACAGAGTGAGCGCGACCGCCTCTATGCGGAATACACCCAACTGAACGCACAGCACGCGGGCGATCTGGCGGCGGTGCGCAAGGACGCTGAGGAGGACACCAAGGCCGTCCTGAAGTCCGCGATGCGGACGCTTCAGGTGCTCGCCGACGAACAGCAGCTCATCATCGAGAAGTCGCAGCGCCGCTACGGCGACGACGAACAGGTCCTCGGCGACCTGATGATGATCGACCACACCAACAGTCAGTTCGGCCGGCGTGCACAGGGCATCGCCGTGCTGTGCGGCGGCTGGCTCGGCCGGCGCGAGTCCACCGCGTCCGTGTACGACGTCGCCCGCAGCGCACAGGGCCGCATCAAGCACTTCGACCGGGTCACCATCAACACCCAGGTGAACGTCACGGTGGCCAGCCGGGCCGTCGAGCCCATCGCGGTGGTCCTCGCCGAACTGCTGGCCAACGCCACCAACTACAGCGCGCCCGGCACCCGCGTCGACATCAACATCCAGGCCGTACCCACCGGTGTCTGCCTGATCGTCGACGACGCCGGACTCGGCATGAACACGGAGGAGAAGGCGCGGGCCTCCGTGCTGCTCTCCCCGCAGGCACCGGTCGACATCACGAGCCTCGGCGACCCGCCGAAGTTCGGCTTCGCCGTGTCCGGGATGCTCGCCACCCGGTACGGCTTCAAGGTCTCGGTCGATTCGGTGTCCCCCTACGGCGGCGTACGGGCGGTGATTCTCTTGCCAGAGAACCTGTTGACGACGGACGTTCCCGAGCCCGAGGGCGGTGCCGAAAGGGCCGAACCCCGGGCCGAGGTTCCGGTCGCCCCGCAGCGGCTGACCCCGGTGGCCACGCCCGGCGGACCGCAGCGTCCGATCGGGACGACTGCCGGCGGCCTGCCCAAGCGGCGGCGGCGCGGCAGCCCGGTCGCGGTGGTGCCTCCGCCGCCGGAGCCGGCGGAGCTGCACAACGAGGTGACGGCTTCACGTATTGGTGCGTTCCAGCGCGGAACGCTGCTCGGGCGGGACACGACGACCATGGAAGGACCACAGGACCAGTGAATCCCGATCTGTCGTGGGTGCTGAACGACGTGCTGCAGGTGCGCGGCGCCCGTCACGCGATCCTCGTCTCGGCCGACGGCCTCCTGCTGGAGCGGTCCAGTGACATCGACCGCGACGCGGCGGAGACCAACGCCGCCGCGATGAGCTCGATGCAGTCCCTGAGCCGGGCCGTCGCCCCCTTCGTGGGCTTCGGACTCGGTCTGTGGAAGCAGACGCTGATCGAGTACGACGGCGGCTGGATCTTCCTCATCGCGGCGGGCAGCGGCGCCTATCTCGCCGTGTCGGCAGCGCTGGACGTCGACATGGAGGCCATGTCGTTCCGGATGCAGCAGCAGGTGGGGGCGCTCGGCAAGGCGATGACCACCCCGCCGCGTCAGAACGCCGGTGCGGAAGCATGAACGCGCACGGCGAGGAAGCTCCGGTCACGGTCACCAGCGACTTCGTCCGCTCGTACGTCATCACGGGCGGGCGACGGCTGCCGACCGCCGACGACCTGTCCCTGCACACCCTGGTCACACTGGCTCCCGACCGGGAGGTGCCGCTCGGCGCCAGCCCCGAGGTACGGGCCATCTGGGACCTGTGCGGTGGCGGTTACCTCTCCGTCGCGGAGGTCGCGGCGCACCTGTCGCTGCCGGTGGGTGTGGCCCGACTCCTGCTGACCGATTTATTCGAACAGGGTCATCTCCTGCGCCGTGCCGCGCCCCCACGCGCCCAGTCCGTCGACAGAGGAATCATCGAAAAGGTGCTGCATGGACTCGAATCGCTCTACGGCTGAGACGATCTACGTCTCAGACGCGGTCACCACCACCGCGAAGATCCTTGTCGTAGGGCACTTCGCCGTGGGCAAGACCACGTACATCGGCTCGCTGTCGGAGATTGCCCCGCTGCGCACCGAGGAGAAGATGACCCAGGCGTCCGCCCAGGTGGACGACCTGAAGGGCGCGCCGGACAAGGTGACGACCACGGTCGCGCTGGACTTCGGCCGGCTCACGCTGAGCGACGAACTCGTGCTGTACCTGTTCGGCACGCCCGGTCAGCAGCGCTTCATGCAGCTGTGGGAGGACATGGCCCGCGGCGCGCTCGGAGCACTCCTCCTGGTCGACCCGTCCCGGCTGGCTGAAACGTTTCCGGTGATCGACCTGGTCGAGAAGTACGGCCTGGAGTACGCCATCGCGGTCAACACCTTCGACCCGTTGGCCGGCGAGTTCGACGAGGACGAGATCCGCGAGGCCCTCGACCTGCTGCCCGACACCCCGGTCGTCTACTGCGACGCCCGGGACCAGACGTCCTCGGCGAGGGCCCTGATCGCCCTCGTCCAGCACCTGCTCACCCGCGCGGCCTGAACCCCGGTACCTCCCTTTCGGGCCCCTCCCCGCACACGGGGTCCGGACAGGGGGGCCGGTCAGGGGTCCGGACCATCCGGACCATCCGGACCATCCGGACGACCCAGGCTGGCCAGGCCATCCGGAGAACAGCCGCGCACAAGGTTTTTCCTCACCCCCGTCCCCCGCCCCGACGCGCGGGGATCCCTAAGGAACCTTCATGGACACACAGCACGCGGGTGCCACGCCGAGCGCGCCCGCCAGATGCCCCATGCACGGCACCGACTTCGCCGCCGAGCCGCACCGTCTCTACGACCAGATGCGCACCCACGGTCCGGCGGCACCCGTCGAGCTCGCCCCCGGGGTGGACGCCACGCTCGTCGTCCAGCACGAGATGGCCCTCAGGGTGCTCCAGAACACCACCCTGTTCTCCCGTGACTCGCGCCGCTGGGCCGCGCTCAACGAGGGCCGTATCTCCCTCGACAGCCCGGTCCTGCCGATGATGATGTACCGGCCCAACGTCCTGTTCACGGACGGCGTGGTGCACCTGCGTCTGCGCAAGGCCGTCACCGAGAGCCTCGCCAAGCTGAGCATCAGCCGCATCCGGCGGGACGTCGAGCCCATCGCCGACTATCTGATCGACCAGTTCAGCGAGCGGGGCCGGGCCGACCTCCTCAACGACTACGCCAAGCTGATCCCGCTCCTGCTGTTCAACAAGATGTTCGGCTGCCCGGCCGACATCGGCGACCGCCTCACCTCCGGCATGTCCGCCATGTTCGACGGTCAGGACGACGCCCTCAAGGGCCTGGAGCAGGTCGCGACCTGCCTTCAGGAGCTGATCACGCTCAAGCGCCGCGAGCCCGGCGAGGACGTGACCTCCTGGCTCATCCAGCACTCCGCGGGCCTCAACGACGAGGAACTGCGCGACCAGTTGATCGTGCTGATGGGCGCGGGCCTGGAACCCCAGCGCAACCTCATAGCCAGCGCGCTGCTCCTGCTGCTGTCCGACGGCCCGTCCGAGCGAGGCAGCGGCATGCTGGTCGAGGAAGCCATCGAGCACGTGCTGTGGAACAACCCGCCCATCGCCAACTACGCGACGCACTACGCCCTGCAGGACGTCGACCTCGGTGGCGTCCCGGTCGAGGCGAACAGCCCGGTCGTCATCAGCTTCGCCGCCGCCAACAGCGACCCGGCCCTCACCGAGGCCCGGCAGCTGGCCAGCAAGGGCGCGCACCTGGCCTTCGGCGCGGGCCCGCACGCCTGCCCCGCCAAGGACCCGGCCCAGGTCATCGCGCTCACGGCGATCGAGAGGATCCTCAACGCGCTGCCCGACCTGACCCTCGCGGTCCCGCAGGACAGCCTGCTGTGGCGCCCCGGCCCCTTCCACCGCGCGCTGGCCGCGCTGCCGACGCGGTTCAGCCCGACACCGGCCACCCGGATGGCGGCGGCCCTGCGCAACATGACGCCGGCACCGGCGGCCGAACCGGTAACCCGTCCGGCACCGCAGCAGGCACCAGCGGCCCGTCAGGAACAGCGCAAGAAGGGATTCTGGAGCTCCTTCCTCGATGTCTTCCGGCTCTGATGGACAACTGCCCATCCACTTAAGCCGATTGAGAGCATCTGCTCGATCTGCTCGATCGGCCCGGTTGCCGTGAGCGCCCTGTGTCCGAGGTTCCGCCTCGGGGACGGGGCGCTCACCGGTTTTCGCCGGGCAGCTCCGCGAACTCCGCCAGGGCGTGCGTGAGCCACTGGGTCCAGAAGGTCTCCAGGTCGATGCCCGCACGCAGGACCAGGTGCTGGAGGCGGCCCTGGGGGCTGGTCCGAGTGTTGCCCGTACCCGGCCGGAAGTCCCGCTCCTCAATTTCCCGATACTCCGTCAACTGTTGCCGGTGCAGCGCGAGATGGCGGCGCAGGTCGGCCTCGATGCCTTCGGTGCCGACGACCGCCGAGGCGCGCAGCCGCAGCAGCATCGTGTCGCGGTAGGGCTTGGGGTCCTGGGGCGCGGCGGTCCAGCGGGCCAGTTCGGCGCGGCCCGCGGGCAGGACCTCGTAGCTCTTCTTCTGCCCGCGGGTCGGCTGCTCGGCGGGCAGGGCGCGGATGTGCCCCTCGGCCTCCAGTTTTCCCAGCTCGCGATAGATCTGCTGATGCGTGGCCGACCAGAAGTAGCCGATCGACCTGTCGAACCGCCGGGTCAACTCCAGCCCCGAGGACGGCTTTTCGAGCAGGGCGGTGAGGATCGCGTGCGGGAGTGACATGAGTTCAATCCTAGGGACCGGCGATGATGGCTGACCTGTGCTCGCGCGCTCGTACGGCCGTCAGAGCGACGCCGCCAGCTCCGTGCCCTGCTTGATGGCACGTTTGGCGTCCAGCTCGGCGGCCACGTCGGCGCCGCCGATCAGGTGCACGCTGCGGCCGGCGGCGAGCAGCTCGTCGTACAGATCGCGGCGCGGGTCCTGGCCGGTGCACAGGACGACGGTGTCGACCGGCAGGACGGTGGAGGTGCCGTCGACGGTGACGTGCAGACCGGCGTCGTCGATCCGGTCGTACCGGACGCCCGGGACCATGGTGACGCCCCGGTGCTTGAGCTCCGTGCGGTGGATCCAGCCGGTGGTCTTTCCGAGCCCGGCGCCGACCTTGGACGCCTTGCGCTGGAGCAGGTGGACGCTGCGGGGAGGGGTGGGGCGTTCGGGCGTGGCCAGGCCGCCCGGGGTGCGGTAGTCCATGTCGACGCCCCAGGCGCGGAAGTACGCCGCCGGGTCCTCGCTCGTCTTGTCGCCGCCGTCGGTCAGGTACTCCGCGACGTCGAAGCCGATGCCGCCCGCGCCGAGGATCGCGACGCGGTCGCCGACGGGCGCGTCGCCGCGCAGTACGTCGAGGTAGCCGACGACGCTCGGGTGGTCGACGCCGGGGAGGTCCGGAGTGCGGGGGGTGACGCCGGTGGCGACCACGATCTCGTCGAAGTCGGTCACATCGCCTTCGGCCACGAGGGTGTTGAGGCGTACGTCCACGCCGTGGGCGTCGAGCTGGTGGCGGAAGTAGCGCAGGGTCTCGTCGAACTCCTGCTTGCCGGGGACCTTGCGGGCGACGTTCAGCTGGCCGCCGATCTCGGACGCGGCGTCGAACAGGGTGACCTGGTGGCCGCGTTCGGCGGCGGAGACGGCGCAGGCGAGTCCGGCGGGGCCGGCGCCGACGACGGCAACCCGCTTGCGCAGCTTGGTCGGTGAGAGGACGAGTTCCGTCTCGTGGCAGGCGCGCGGGTTGACCAGGCAGGAGGTGATCTTCCCGCTGAAGGTGTGGTCCAGGCAGGCCTGGTTGCAGCCGATGCAGGTGTTGATGGCCTCGGGACGACCGTCGCGCGCCTTGTTGACGAAGTCGGGGTCGGCGAGCATCGGGCGGGCCATCGACACCATGTCCGCGCACCCGTCGGCGAGCAACTCCTCGGCGACCTCAGGGGTGTTGATGCGGTTGGTGGTCACCAGGGGGATGCCGACCTCGCCCATCAGCCTCTTCGTCACCCAGGTGTACGCGCCGCGCGGCACCGAGGTGGCGATGGTGGGGATACGGGCCTCGTGCCAGCCGATGCCGGTGTTGATGATGGTCGCGCCGGCCGCCTCGACCGCCCGGGCGAGGGTGATCACCTCGTCGAGCGTGGAGCCGCCCGGGACCAGGTCCAGCATGGACAGACGGTAGATGAGGATGAAGTCCGCGCCGACCGCCTCGCGCACCCGCCGCACGATCTCCAGGGGGAAGCGCGTGCGGTTCTCGTAGGAGCCGCCCCAGCGGTCGGTGCGGTGGTTGGTCTGCGCGGCGATGAACTCGTTGATCAGATAGCCCTCGGAGCCCATGATCTCGACGCCGTCGTAGCCGGCCCGGCGGGCGAGGAGGGCGGTGCGGACGTAGTCGTCGACGGTCTGCTCGACCTCGGCGTCGGTGAGCTCGTGCGGGGGGAAGGGGCTGATCGGGGCCTGGAGGGGGCTCGGCGCGACCAGGTCCTGGTGGTAGGCGTACCGGCCGAAGTGCAGGATCTGCATCGCGATCCGGCCGCCCTCGCGGTGCACGGCGTGGGTGATCGCCCGGTGCTGGTCGGCCTCCGCGTCGGTGGTGAGTTTGGCGCCGCCCTCGTACGGGCGTCCGGCGTCGTTGGGGGCGATACCGCCGGTGACGATGAGGCCGACGCCGCCACGGGCGCGGGTGGCGTAGAACTCGGCCATGCGCTCGAAACCGTGTTCGGCTTCTTCGAGGCCTACGTGCATGGAGCCCATGAGGACGCGGTTGGGGAGGGTGGTGAAGCCCAGGTCGAGGGGGGCCAGCAGGTGGGGGTAACGGCTCATGGGGGCCTCCGGGGGCGGGGTCGGTCCTGCCTTTGTAGAGGACGGAGGAGAGGTTGTGCAACTAGTTGCACAATGGTGTGGGGCGCATTACAGGGCGCGGGTCGGCGCCGATTTACTAGGACGTCCTAGTATTGTCTTTAGTAGGACGTCCTAGTAAATCGGCAGTCGTGCTCCCCGACGCGTTTTGGGAAGGCCCCATGACCATGAACGATCTCCACCGACCCGTGCACCCTGTCCGCCTGGTGACAGCCTCCGCGCTGTTCGACGGGCACGACGCCTCGATCAACATCATGCGCCGGATCTTCCAGTCGCAGGGTGCCGAGGTGATCCACCTGGGGCACAACCGGTCGGTGCGGGAGGTCGTGGACGCGGCGCTGGAGGAGGACGCGCACGGGGTGGCCGTCTCGTCGTACCAGGGCGGGCACGTGGAGTACTTCGAGTATCTCGTCGAGTCGCTGCGCGGGCAGGGGGCCGAGCACATCCAGGTGGTCGGGGGCGGCGGCGGCGTCATCGTGCCCGAGGAGATCACCCGGCTGCGCCGCAGCGGCGTGACCATCTTCTCGCCCGAGGACGGGCAGCGAATGGGCCTGGCCGGGATGGTCAACTCGGTCGTGAAGAACTGTGACTTCGACCTCTGGGAGAGCAGGTCGGTCGATGCCGCCGCCGTTCTGACCGGTGACCGGTTCGCCATCGCCCGCGCCATCACCGGTGCCGAACTGGGCAAGCTGCCCCCGGAGCTGCTGGAGCAGGTGCGCGCCGCCGCCGCGGCACGGGTCACGCCCGTCCTCGGGATCACCGGTACCGGCGGCTCCGGGAAGTCGTCCCTCACGGACGAGCTGGTACGGCGGTTCCGTGTCGACCAGCAGGACAAGCTGCGGATCGCGGTGATCGCCGTGGACCCGACCCGGCGGCGCGGCGGCGGGGCGCTGCTCGGCGACCGCATCCGGATGAACTCCCTGGACGGGAACCGGACCTTCTTCCGGAGCCTGGCCACCCGCGGCAGCCGTGAGCTGCCCGAGCACCTGTCCGACGTGATCGACGTGATCAAGGCTGCCGGGTTCGACCTGGTGATCGTGGAGACACCTGGCATCGGGCAGGGCGACGCGGCGATCGTGCCGTACGTCGACACCTCGCTGTACGTGATGACGCCGGAGTTCGGCGCCGCCTCGCAGCTGGAGAAGATCGACATGCTCGACTTCGCCGACGTCGTGGCGATCAACAAGTTCGAGCGGCGCGGCGCCAAGGACGCGATGCGTGACGTGGGCCGCCAACTGGTGCGCAACCGCGAGGCGTTCGGCAAGAAGCCCGAGGACATGCCGGTGTACGGCACCTCGGCGGCCACGTTCAACGACGACGGTGTCACCGCGCTCTACCAGCACCTGCGGGCCGGGCTCGCCGAGCGGGGACTGCCGCTGTCCGAAGGCACCCTGGCGCCGGTCGCCGTACGGCACTCCTCCGGCATCCGGCGCGTGGTGCCCGCCGAACGGGTGCGCTACCTCGCCGAGATCACGGAGGCGGTCCGCGCGTACCACGACCGGACCGAGGCACTGGCCGACGCGGCCCGCCGGGTGCAGCGACTGGACGCGGTCAGGGGTGAGCTGGTCGAGGCCGGTTCCGATCCGGAGGGTGTGGAGTCGCTGCTCGCCGACGCTCGCCGGGACCTCCCGCACGACATCGGCGACCAGATTGTGAACTGGCCCGCGGTCGTGGCGTCGTACTCCGGGGACGAGCAGGTGGTGAAGGTACGGGACCGGGAGATCCGTACGAAGCTGAACCGCGAGTCCCTGTCGGGCAACCTGATCCCCCGGGTCGCGCTGCCCGCCTTCACCGACCACGGCGAGCTGGTGCGGTTCTGGCGCCGGGAGAACCTGCCCGGCCTCTTCCCGTTCACCGCCGGGGTGTTCCCCTTCAAGCGCGACGGCGAGGACCCGGCGCGGATGTTCGCCGGAGAGGGCGACCCGTTCCGTACGAACCGGCGCTTCAAGCTGCTCTCCGAGGGCCAGCCGGCCACCCGTTTGTCCACCGCCTTCGACTCCGTCACCCTCTACGGCCGTGACCCCGACGAACGCCCCGACATCTACGGAAAGGTCGGCACCTCCGGCGTCTCCGTGGCCACCCTCGACGACATGAAGGCGCTGTACGACGGGTTCGACCTGGTCGCGCCGACCACCTCCGTGTCCATGACGATCAACGGGCCGGCGCCGACCGTGCTGGCCTTCTTCCTCAACACCGTCATCGACCAGCAGGTGGAGAAGTTCCGGGCGGCGGAAGGGCGCGACCCCTCGCCCGAGGAGGCCGCCGAGCTGCGGGCGCACGCGCTCGCGACCGTGCGCGGAACCGTGCAGGCCGACATCCTCAAGGAGGACCAGGGGCAGAACACCTGCCTGTTCTCCACCGAGTTCAGCCTCCGGATGATGGCCGACATCCAGGAGTGGTTCATCGAGCAGAAGGTTCGCAACTTCTACTCGGTGTCCATCTCCGGCTACCACATCGCCGAGGCCGGGGCGAACCCGATCAGTCAGCTCGCCTTCACCCTGGCCAACGGATTCACCTACGTCGAGGCCTACTTGGCGCGCGGTATGCGCATCGACGACTTCGCGCCCAACCTGTCGTTCTTTTTCTCCAACGGCATGGACCCGGAGTACTCCGTGCTCGGCCGGGTCGCCCGCCGGATCTGGGCCGTCGCGATGAAGGAGCGGTACGGGGCGGGGGAGCGCAGCCAGAAGCTGAAGTACCACGTCCAGACCTCCGGGCGGTCCCTGCACGCCCAGGAGATGGACTTCAACGACATCCGCACCACCCTGCAGGGCCTGATCGCCATCTACGACAACGCCAACTCCCTGCACACCAACGCCTACGACGAGGCCGTCACCACCCCGTCCGAGGAGTCGGTGCGGCGGGCGCTGGCGATCCAGCTCATCATCAACCGCGAGTGGGGCCTCGCCATGAACGAGAACCCGCTCCAGGGGTCGTTCATCATCGACCAGCTCACCGACCTGGTCGAGGAGGCCGTGCTCGCCGAGTTCGACCGGATCAACGAGCGCGGTGGTGTGCTCGGCGCGATGGAGACCGGCTACCAGCGCGGGCGCATCCAGGACGAGTCGATGCTGTACGAGCAGCGCAAGCACGACGGCACGCTCCCGATCATCGGCGTCAACACCTTCCGTCGGCCCGGCGGCGAGGGCGCGCCCCACGAGGTCGAGCTCGCCCGCGCCACGGAGACGGAGAAGGAGTCCCAGCTCGCGCGCGTCCGCGACTTCCAGAGCGTGCACGGAGCGGAGGCCACGCAGGCGCTCGCCCGCCTGAAGGAGGCCGCGGTGGGCGGCGACAACGCCTTCGAGGCCCTGATGGCGGCGGCCAGGGTGTGCACGCTGCGCGAGGTCACCGAGGCGTTCTTCGAGATCGGGGGGCAGTACCGGAGGAACGTCTGAATCCTTGACCGGCGGTCGGCACTCCATGATGCTGTGTTGCGACACATGAGATGCGTGCCGCAATAAGCAACGCTCGGCGCGGGTCTCATATCAGGTCTCGCATCAGTCGAGGAGTGGCCATGACTCACCAGGTCCGTGCTGTCGTCGCGCGGGGCAAGGGCGCCCCCGTCAGCCTGGAGACGATCCTCGTGCCGGACCCCGGGCCGGGCGAGGCGCTGGTGAAGATCCAGGCCTGCGGGGTCTGTCACACCGACCTGCACTACCGCGAGGGCGGGATCAACGACGAGTTCCCCTTCCTGCTCGGTCATGAGGCGGCCGGGGTCGTGGAGTCGGTGGGGGAGGGGGTCACCGATGTGGCTCCCGGTGACTTCGTGATCCTCAACTGGCGTGCCGTGTGCGGGAATTGCCGGGCCTGTCTGCGCGGGCGCCCGTGGTACTGCTTCAACACGCACAACGCCAAGCGGAAGATGACCCTGCTCGACGGTACCGAGCTGTCGCCCGCACTGGGTATCGGTGCGTTCGCCGAGAAGACCCTCGTCGCGGCCGGGCAGTGCACCAAGGTCGACCCGGCCGCCTCGGCCGCCGTCGCGGGGCTGCTGGGATGTGGCGTGATGGCCGGTATCGGCGCCGCCATCAACACCGGGAACGTCGGTCGCGGAGACTCCGTCGCGGTCATCGGCTGCGGTGGGGTCGGGGACGCGGCGATCGTCGGGGCGAACCTGGCCGGCGCCGCGAAGATCATCGCCGTCGACATCGACGACAACAAGCTCGCGACCGCCCGCAAACTGGGCGCGACCCACACGGTGAACTCCAGGGAGACCGACGCTGTAGAGGCGATCCGTGAGCTGACCGGCGGCAACGGCGCCGACGTCGTCATCGAGGCGGTCGGCCGCCCGGAGACGTACAAGCAGGCGTTCTACGCCCGTGACCTCGCCGGGACGGTCGTGCTGGTGGGGGTGCCTACGCCGGAGATGAAGCTCGAACTCCCGCTGATCGACGTCTTCGGGCGGGGTGGCTCGCTGAAGTCGTCCTGGTACGGGGACTGCCTGCCCTCCCGTGATTTCCCCATGCTCATCGACCTCCACCTCCAGGGCCGCCTCCCCCTGGACGCGTTCGTGACCGAGACCATCGCGCTCGACGACGTAGAGAAGGCGTTCGAGCGGATGCACGGCGGCGACGTACTGCGTTCCGTGGTGGTGCTGTGATGGCCGGCGCCCGTATCGAACGTCTGGTCACCTCGGGCACCTTCTCGCTCGACGGCGGCACCTGGGACGTCGACAACAACGTGTGGATCATCGGCGACGAGAGCGAAGCGGTCGTCATCGACGCCGCTCATGACGCCGACGCCATCGCCGAGGCCCTCGGCGGACGCACCCTCCTGGCCATCGTCTGCACCCACGCTCACAACGACCACATCGACGCCGCCCCCGCCCTCGCCGCGCGCACCGGCGCCCCGATCCTGCTCCACGGCGACGACCTGCCGCTCTGGAAGCAGACCCACCCGGAGCGCGCCCCCGACGGCGAACTGGCCGACGGTCAGGTGCTGACCGTCGCCGGGGTCGAACTGACCGTGCTGCACACGCCCGGCCATGCCCCGGGTGCGGTCTCCCTTCACGCACCGGCCCTGACCGCCCTCTTCAGCGGCGACACGCTCTTCGCGGGCGGCCCCGGGGCCACCGGCCGCTCCTACTCCCACTTCCCGACCATCGTCGACTCGATCCGGGCCCGGCTGCTGACCCTGCCCGGCGACACCGTCGTATACACAGGGCATGGGGACACGACCACCGTCGCCGCCGAGGCCCCGCACCTCCAGGAGTGGATCGACCGCGGTTTCTGACCGCCCGCCGGGTCGATCTGCGATCCGTACGTCCCCGAGTGGGGGACTTTGCTGCCCGATGCCTGCCCGATGTCCGCCCGATGCCTGTCCGAGCTGCTCCGACGCGCTCACGCAGGCATCGGGCGGACATCGGGCTCGCTTGGTTTACGGTTGTGCAATGTGCGTCGTGTTGTTCAGGGCGCAACCCGTGCGATGGCTCATCCGGGCCTCTGGACTTCTTGACAAGGGTTCTGGGCGCCCTCAAACTGACGTTGCGCTTACCGCAATCCGTTTCGCTATACGCACCGAGGTGTCATGATGATTCCCGCGTGCCGTCTCGCGGATCTTCCGCGAGGTGAGGCCTTCCGGCTCGACATCGACCCGCCCGTCTCGGTGTTCCACACCGACGACGGCGAGGTCTTCGCCATCGACGACACCTGCACCCACCAGGATGCCTCGCTCGCCGACGGCTGGCTGGAGGGCTGCGAGGTGGAATGCCCGCTGCACGCCTCGAAGTTCGACCTGCGCACCGGCGCGGTCGACTCCCCGCCGGCCAAGCTGCCGGTGCGGACGCACGAGGTCGTCGTCGACGACGGCATGATCTACGTACGGGTGTCCACGGACGCCCCCAACCTGCCGCCCTGTATCGCGTCCCGGCTCGCCGGGGGTCCCGCGTGAGGACGGTGGCCGTGGTGGGCGCCTCGCTGGCCGGACTGTCGGCGGCGCGCTCCCTGCGCAAGCAGGGCTATGACGGACGGCTGGTTCTGATCGGCGACGAGGCTCACCGCCCGTACGACAGACCGCCGTTGTCCAAGGAGTTCCTGGCCGGAACCCTCGGCGAGGCGGATCTCGGGCTGGAGACGGACGGCGAGGACCTCCGCGCGGAGTGGCTGCTGGGCACCCGCGCGACCGGCCTCGACCGCACCGACCGGTCCGTCCGCCTCGCCGACGGCCGGAACGTCCGCGCCGACGGCATCGTCATCGCGACCGGCGCCGCCGCCCGCACCCTGCCGGGCGCCGACGGCCTGACCGGCGTGCACACCCTGCGCACCCTCGACGACGCCCGCGCCCTGCGCGACGAACTGGCCCGGGGCGGACGGCTGGTGGTGATCGGCGGCGGCTTCATCGGTGCGGAGGTCGCCTCCACCGCGTACGCCCTCGGCCTCGACGTGACGGTGATCGAGGCCGCCCCGACACCGCTCGCCGGACCGCTCGGCGAGACCATGGGCGCCGTCGTCTCCGGCCTCCACGCGGACCACGGCGTGCGGCTGTTGTGCGGTGTCGGGGTCAAGGGGCTGAGCGGGGAGCGCCAGGTCGAGGGCGTGCTGCTGGCGGACGGGCGCAGCGTTCCCGCCGACATCGTCGTCGTCGGGGTGGGCGCGCGGCCCTGCGTCGACTGGCTGGCGGGGTCCGGCGTCGCCCTCGAGAACGGCGTCAAGTGCGGTGCCGACGGCCGCACCAGCCTGGCCGGTGTGGTCGCGGTCGGCGACTGCGCCAACTGGTACGACCCCCGGGTGGGCGCCCACCGCCGGGTCGAGCACTGGACGGGTGCGCTGGAGCGTCCCGCTGCTGCCGTGGCCGCCTTGTTGGCCGGGGGCGCGGTGGAGCCGGGGGTGCCCCGGCCGCCTTATTTCTGGTCCGACCAGTACGGGGTGAAGATCCAGTTCGTCGGTCACGCGGGGGGCGCTGACAGTGTGGCGGTCGAGGAAGGTGCGGTTGGTGAGCGCAATGTCCTGGCCGTTTACCGGCGGGGCGGGGAGCCGGTGGGTGTGCTGGGGATGAATCAGCCTCGGCTGTTTGTGCGGTGGCGGAAGCAGTTGAGTGCTGTGCCGGGGGTGCGGTGATTTTGGCTGCGGGCCCGGTGGGGGCTAGTCGCGCCCCGCGGCGGAGCCGCAGATCAGATACAGCCCCGCGCCCCTAGCGTGCGCCCCTGCGGGGCGCTACGCGATACCCAGTGACCGATCCACACGACCACGACGTTTATCCGAGGAGTGCACCGTGACCTCGCCCAGTCTGCCCGACAGTCTGATCGCGACCCTGCCCGGCTCCTCCTACACGGACGCGGGGATCTTCGCGCAGGAGCAGGAGCGCATATTCGAGACCATGTGGTTCTGTGTCGCGCGCGCGTCCGAACTGGCGAAGCCCGGGGCGTTCCGGACCGTCGACGTGGGCCGCGAGAGCATCCTCGTGACGCGGGCGCGGGACAACTCGATCCGCGCCTACTTCAACGTCTGCCGGCACCGCGGCGCCAAGCTCTGCACCGAGGAGTCCGGCGAGGTCAAGCGGGCCTTTCAGTGCCCCTACCACGCCTGGACGTACGGCCTGGACGGCAAACTCGTCGCCGCGCCCAACCTCACCAAGATGCCCGACGTCGGCCGTACCGAGTACGGCCTGGTGAGCGTGGCCGTGCGGGAATGGCTCGGCTATGTCTGGGTCTGCCTCGCGGAGAACCCGCCCTCCTTCGAGGAGGACGTCATCGGCGAGGTCGTCGGCCGGCTCGGTGACGTCGAGTCGATCGAGCACTACGACATCGACAACCTCTCGGTCGGCAAGCGGATCGTCTACGACGTGAAGGCCAACTGGAAGCTCATCATCGAGAACTTCATGGAGTGCTACCACTGCGCCACGATCCACCCCGAACTCACCGAGGTGCTCCCCGAGTTCGCCGACGGGTACGCCGCCCAGTACTACGTCGGCCACGGCGCCGAGTTCGGCGGGGAGGTCCAGGGGTTCACCATCGACGGCTCCGAGGGCCTCGACCGCATCCCGGGCGTCGCCGAGGACCAGGACCGCCGCTACTACGCGATCACCGTCAAACCGCAGGTGTTCATCAACCTCGTACCCGACCACGTGATCTTCCACCGTATGTACCCGGTGGCCGCCGACCGCACGATCGTCGAGTGCGACTGGCTGTATCTCCCGCACGTCGTCGAGAGCGGCAAGGACGTCAGCCGGTCCGTGGAACTCTTCGACCGGGTCAACCGCCAGGACTTCGAGGCCTGTGAGCGCACTCAGCCCGGAATGCACTCCCGGCTCTACGCGAAGGGCGGCGTCCTGGTGCCGAGCGAGCACCACATCGGGGCGTTCCACGACTGGGTGACCGAGCGACTGGGCACGCGCCCTTAAAGGGGGCGCAGCCCTCCTTTAAGGGGCGCGGGGAACTGCGGGACAAGCCCCCACCCGTCCGCGCTCAACGAACTCAGCCCAGATACCCCATCCGGTGACTGATCTCCGCCGCACCCTTCACCAGCAGCGGCGCCAGCTCATGCAGCCGCTCCGTCGTGAACCGGTAGGAGGGCCCCGACGCACTCACCGCCGCGACAACCGTCCCGGTGCGGTCGCGGATCGGGGCGGCCATCGCGTGCAGCCCGAGCTCCAGCTCCTCCTGCGTCCAGGCATAACCCCGCTCCCGCGCCTCCGCGAGATCCTTCTCCAGCTTCGTCTTCGCGGTGATGGTGTGCGGGGTGACCTTCTTCAGGCCTGCCCCGTTCAGCAGCGCTGCGCGATCCTTCGTGGGCAGGTGGGCCAGCAGGATCTTGCCGCTGGAGGTGGCGTGCAGCGGGGTCAGCTGGCCGACCCAGTTGTACGCGCTGACGGCTCCGGGGCCGCGAGCCTCGAACAGGTTGACGGCGTAGTGCTCCTGCATCACGGCGATGTTGACGGTCTCGCCGATCTCCTCGGCGAGCTGCTCGCACACCGGGCGGCCCTGCTGGGTGATGTCGATACTGCCCGTGACCGCGCCGGCCAGCCGCACGATGCCGAAGCCGAGACGGTACTTGCCACGCTCGCCCGCCTGCTCTACCAGACCGCGCGCCTCCAGGGCGCCGAGCAGCCGGAAAGCGGTGGATTTGTGAACATCGATCTCGGCAGCGACCTCACTGACGCCTGCCTCGCCACGCTGGGCGAGAATCTCCAGAACGCTGATCGCGCGGTCGACCGACTGCACTCCGCCGGCCTGTGAATTGGACGTTTCGGTGTCTGTGCTGTGGTTGCTCACAGCGAAACTATACGCGCAGTAAACAACGCCATTGCAAGTAACCACCCGGAAACCAAGAGCTTTCATGTTGCGCTTCCCGCAACCTGGTGCGTATGGCGCTACTGGATTAGCATGCCTCGCGTATCTACGGCGCGAGCGAGACGAGAGATCATGGCTCCCCTGCAATACGACTTCGTCATCGTCGGCGGCGGATCGGCCGGCAGCGCACTTGCGAACAGGCTCTCGGCCGACCCGGCGAACCGGGTGCTGGTCCTGGAGGCCGGCCGGCCCGACTACCCGTGGGACGTCTTCATCCACATGCCCGCGGCGCTGACCTACCCCATCGGCAGCCGGTTCTACGACTGGAAGTACGAGTCCGAGCCCGAACCCCACATGGGCGGCCGACGCGTCTACCACGCGCGCGGCAAGGTGCTCGGCGGCTCCAGCAGCATCAACGGCATGATCTTCCAGCGCGGAAACCCCCTGGACTACGAGCGCTGGGCGGCCGACCCGGGCATGGAGAAGTGGGACTACGCCCACTGTCTGCCGTACTTCCGGCGCATGGAGAACTGTCTCGCCGCCGACCCGGACGACGAGTTCCGCGGCCACGACGGCCCCCTCGTCCTCGAACGCGGCCCGGCCACCAACCCCCTCTTCGGCGCCTTCCTCAAGGCCACCGAGGAGGCGGGGTACGCACCCACCGACGACGTCAACGGGTACCGGCAGGAGGGCTTCGCCAAGTTCGACCGGAACGTCCACCGGGGCCGCCGGCTCTCGGCGTCCAAGGCGTACCTCAAGCCCGTCCGGAAGCGGCCCAACCTCACCGTCAAGACGCGCGCCCTCGTCACCCGGGTCCTCTTCGAGGGCAAGCGGGCCGTCGGTGTCGAGTACCAGCGCGGCAAGGGCGCGCTGCAGCAGGTCCACGCCAAGGAGGTCATCCTCTGCGGCGGCGCGATCAACTCCCCGCAGCTGCTCCAGCTGTCGGGCGTCGGCAACGCGGAGGAGCTGAGCGCCCTCGGTGTCGACGTCGTCCACGACCTCCCGGGCGTCGGCGAGAACATGCAGGACCACCTGGAGGTGTACGTCCAGTACGCCTGCAAGCAGCCCGTGTCCATGCAGCCGTACATGGCGAAGTGGCGTGCCCCCTTCATCGGCCTGCAGTGGCTGTTCCGCAAGGGTCCCGCCGCCACCAACCACTTCGAGGCCGGCGGCTTCGCCCGCAGCAACGAGGACGTCGACTACCCCAACCTGATGTTCCACTTCCTGCCCATCGCCGTCCGTTACGACGGCTCCTCGCCGGCCGGCGGCCACGGCTACCAGGTGCACGTGGGCCCCATGTACTCCGACGCCATCGGCTCGGTGAAGATCAAGAGCAAGGACCCGCGGGAGCATCCGGCGCTGCGCTTCAACTACCTCTCCACCGAGCAGGACCGACGGGAGTGGGTCGAGGCGATCCGCGTGGCGCGCAAGCTCCTCAGCCAGCCCGCGCTCGCCCCCTACAACGACGGAGAGGTCTCCCCGGGAGCCAAGGTGGCGACGGACGAGGAGATCCTCGACTGGGTCGCCAAGGAGGGCGAGACGGCTCTGCACCCGTCCTGCACCTGCAAGATGGGCCCCTCGGCGGACGAGATGGCGGTGGTCGACCCGGAGAGTCTGCGGGTGCACGGCGTGGAGGGACTGCGGGTCGTGGACGCGTCCGTCATGCCCTACGTCACCAACGGCAACATCTACGCGCCGGTGATGATGATCGCCGAGAAGGCCGCCGACCTGATTCTCGGCAAGCAGCCGCTGCCGGCTTCCAAGGCCGCGTACTACCGCCACCGTGACGCCGAGCAGGCCGGGTAGACGTTGACCGACTCAGGACTGCGGGGGCTCCGGGGGCTCCGGGAACTGCTGGAGCGCGTCCGCTACGAGGTGCTGCCCGCCAAGGCGACCGAGGACAAGGTCCTCGCCCACGTTCCGCGCGACGTCGTGGTCACGGTCACGGCGTCGCCGGTCAAGGGGCTGGAGCCGACCCTCGACCTTGTGGGTCGGCTGGCGGCGCACGGTTATCGCGTCGTCCCGCATGTGCCGGCCCGGCTGCTGCGGGACGACACGCATCTGAAGGACGTCGTCGACCGGTTGCGGGAGACAGGCGTGAGGGACGTCTTCGTGCCCGCCGGCGACGCGAATCCGCCCGCCGGGGCATACGAGGGTGCCCTGCCCGTGCTGCGCAGGCTGGGCGAACTGGGCAGCCCGTTCACACATGTCGGCGTCACCGGATATCCCGAGAGCCATCCCCTCATCCACGACGACGTCACCATCCAGGCCATGTGGGACAAGCGCGAGCACGCGACGTACATCGTCAGCAACCTGTGCTTCGACTCGCGCGTGCTGGGGGAGTGGGTGGGTCGTATACGAGGGCGGGAGGTTTCCCTGCCCGTGTACGTGGGTGTCGCGGGGCCTGTGCAGCGGGCGAAGCTGCTGTCCATGGCGACGAAGATCGGGGTGGGGGAGTCGACGCGTTTCCTGACGAAGCACGCGTCGTGGTTCCTGCGCTTCGCGGCGCCCGGGGGCTACTCGCCGGAGCGACTGCTCTCCCGCATGCGGGGGGCGCTCACGGCGCCCGGGGCGGGGGTGGCGGGGCTGCACCTGTTCACGTTCAACCAGGTCGCGGAGACGGAACGGTGGCGCCGGGCCGTGCTGGAACGGTTGGGCGGCTGAGGGTCGTTCTGGGGGCGCCCCGGGCGCCCGGGGCGTGGTGAATGTTGCCGGGGGCTGCCGCCCCCGGCAACATCGGTTTTGACGCCTGACAGTGCCGCCCTGCCCCCGCTACCGGCTGGGACCCGGCCCACCACAACGCTATTGACCGGACCATAGGGTTCTCATAGGTTTCTGGGCCTGATCGCCTTGCTCATTCCCACGAGAGAGCGTTGTGACTTATGACAGCTGTGGATGACACGACCCGATCGCTTCCACACAGGCTCGACGATGTTCCGGGCTGGTTCCCCGTCCTCGACCAGATGCTTTTCAACTGGTTCCTCGACAGGCAGGAATCTGCGGGCATGCGGGGCGACCTGCTGGAAGTCGGCGTGTACATGGGCAAGAGTGCGATCTTCACCGGTCGGCATCTGCAGGAGGGCGAGCACTTCACGGTGTGCGACCTCTTCGAGGGCGACGCGCCGGACGTGTCCAACCGGGCCGAGGCGACGAAGTCGTACAGCAAGCTGACCCAGCAGATCTTCGAGGACAACTACCTCTCGTTCC
Source organism: Streptomyces sp. SID12488 (assembly GCF_010548275.1). Classification (GTDB taxonomy): domain Bacteria; phylum Actinomycetota; class Actinomycetes; order Streptomycetales; family Streptomycetaceae; genus Streptomyces. The sequence continues at coordinate 451,337 of NZ_JAAGLT010000001.1, read as the reverse complement.
ACGACGAGTTGCCGCGGGTCCTGGCGGGTCCCAGCTCGGTGGTGCCCCAAGAGGTGAAGCCGAACTCCTGTCGGACGGTCCATGTCGACGCCTCGCACCTGTACGAGCACGTGCAGGGGGACATCACCGCGGCCCGCGACGCGCTGCTGCCGGGCGGCATCGTCGTGCTGGACGACTTCCGCTCCGAGCACACGCCCGGCGTGTCCATCGCGACCTGGGAGGCCGTGCTCAACCGGGGGCTGAACCCCATCTGCCTGAGCACCCAGAAGTTGTACGGCACCTGGGACGACCCCGAGACCGTCCAGGAGGAGCTGCTGGCCATGCTCGAGGGGCGGGACGACTGCCACCTCAGCGTCCAGGAGGCCGCCGGTCACCGCATCATCCGCCTGAAGTCCAAGGGCATGAAGGCGCCGGAGTTCCCGGTCTCCCGGCACTACGTCGAGAAGAAGGCGCCCGAGGCGCGGCAGGCGCCGCCCAAGCCGGCAGAGCCCACGAAGCCGGCGGAGTCCGCCGTACGCAACGGCCCCAAGCCGCTGCCTCGCCGCGCCACACGCATAGCCGTTGATCTGCTCCCGCCCATAGTCACCCGCGCCGTCCGGCGCGCACGGCGGTCCGGGCCGAAGTCGTAGCAGAAGCGGTTAGGGCCGTCAGGCGCTGGCGGCCCAGTCGCCGTACGACCGCCGCCCAGCTCGTAGGGGCGGCGGTCGCCGTTCTCCGTACCGCGCCTCGATGTCCGCGATCACCAGGGTCAGGACCTCCCCGAAGACCCCCGACGGGCGGGAGGTGCCCACCCGGTGTCGAGACCGGGTGGCCGCCGAACACACCCGTATACAACCGCCTCAGCGGAAAACCACCGTCCGGCTCCCCTCCACCATCACCCTGCTCTCGCTGTGCCACTTCACCGCGTGCGCCAGCACCTGCGCCTCCACGTCCCGGCCCACCGTCACCAGTTCACCGGGGTCGAGCGAGTGGTCCACCCGCACCACGTCCTGCTCGATGATCTGACCCTCGTCCAGGTCGGACGTCACATAGTGCGCTGTCGCGCCGACCAGCTTCACTCCGCGGTCGTACGCCTGGTCGTACGGGCGTGCGCCCTTGAAGCTGGGCAGGAAGGAGTGGTGGATGTTGATCGCGCGCCCCTCCAGCTCCTTGCACAGGTCGTCGGTGAGGACCTGCATATAGCGGGCCAGCACCACCAGGTCGATGTCCAACTCCCGTACCAGCTCCAGGAGTCGCGCCTCCGCCTCCGGCTTGGTGTCCCGCGTCACCGGGATGTGGTGGAAGGGGATGCCGTAGCTCTCCGCCAGGCCCTCGAAGTCGCGGTGGTTGGAGACGATCGCCGGGATCTCGATGTTGAGGCCACCTGTGCGGCGGCGGAAGAGCAGGTCGTTCAGGCAGTGGCCGAACCTGGACACCATGATCAGGGTGCGGGTCGGGGTCGACGCGTCCCGCAGGGTCCAGGAGATGCCGTACGCCTCGGCGACGGGGCCGAATCGGTAACGCAGGTTTTCCAGGTCCGCGTTCGGATCGGAAACATCGAAGTGGACCCTCATGAAGAAACGGCCCTGGAGTCGATCATCGAACTGCTGGCTCTCCAGGATGTTTCCCGAGTTCCGGACGAGAAAGCCGCTCACGGCGTGGACCAGCCCCGAGCTGTCGGGGCACGAGAGGGTGAGGACGTACTCACTGCCCGGTACCGGTCGAGGAAACTTAGGGGACACGTCGGCCTCCGTTGGTGCGTATTGCACAACATGGTGAGCGATACGCAACATGGTCGGCTCGCCGACCGCTCCGGTCAAGGGCGGAGCGCCTGATGGACACCTGGTGATCCCCTGTCGAAATCGTCATCTTCCAACTACTTGACGTATGTCCGCACATTGGCCAGGGTGTTCCACCACAAGCAATTGGGTGCACGATGCGCAACGAATTTCTGTTGAAAGGCTTGGCGCGTGGCAGACCTGTATGTGGACGGTGAATGGCGGGAGCCGGTGGCCGGCGGCTGCCGCGAAATACGATGTCCCGCTGACGGCAGGCTCGCCGCCACCGTCTCGGAGGGGACACGTCCCGACGCCGAGGCCGCGATAGCCGCCGCCCGCCGTGCCTTCGACACAGGACCCTGGCCGCGCACCCCCGAACGGGAGCGCGGCCAACTGCTGCTGCGCACCGCGGACATCATCGAGCGCGACGCCAAGGAGTTCGCCCGCGCCGAGTCGCTGGACACCGGCAAGCGACTGGTGGAGAGCGAGTACGACATCGCCGACGTCGTCTCCTGCTTCCGCCACTACGGCGGGATCGGGGGCACGGATGCCGGCCGGGTGATCGATACCGGCCGCGACGACGCTGTGAGTCGTGTCGTGTACGAGCCCGTCGGTGTGTGCGGGCTCATCACTCCCTGGAACTACCCTCTCCTGCAAGCCAGTTGGAAGGTCGCCCCGGCCCTTCTCGCCGGCAACACGATCGTTCTCAAGCCGAGCGAACTCACTCCCTCCACCTCGATCCTGCTGATGCGGGCGCTGACGGAGGCCGGGCTGCCCGCCGGTGTTGCCAACCTCGTCCTGGGGGCCGGGCCCGAGGTGGGCGCTCCGCTCTCGGAGGACCCCGCCGTCGACATGGTCTCCTTCACCGGGGGACTGGAGACCGGCAAGCGCGTCATGGCCACCGCCGCCGCCGGCGTGAAGAAGGTGGCCCTGGAGCTCGGCGGCAAGAACCCCAACGTCGTGTTCGCCGACGCCGACTTCGAGACGGCCGTCGACTTCGCCCTCACCGCCGTCTTCCTGCACTCCGGGCAGGTCTGCTCCGCCGGTGCGCGGCTCATCGTCGAGGATTCCCTCCACGACCGGTTCGTGGACGAGGTCGTCCGGCGGGCCCGGCAGATCCGGCTCGGCGGGCCCTTCGACGCCGAGGCCGAGACAGGCGCGCTGATCTCCGCCGGGCACCTGGCGAAGGTCGAGGCGTATGTCGCCGCCGGGCTCGCCGAGGGTGCCGTACTGCGCTGCGGCGGTGAGCGGCCGGACGATCCCGCGCTCGCCGACGGCCACTACTACCCGCCCACCGTGCTCGACGAGTGCACGCAGGACATGCGTGTGGTGCACGAGGAGTCCTTCGGGCCCGTGCTCACGGTGGAGCGCTTCAGCGGCGACGAGGACGATGCCGTACGCATCGCCAACGACACCGAGTACGGCCTCGCCGGGGCCGTCTGGACGCAGGACGGCGGGAAGGCCCAGCGGGTCGCCCGGCGGCTGCGCCACGGCACCGTGTGGATCAACGACTACCACCCCTATGTGCCGCAGGCGGAATGGGGTGGTTTCGGGCATTCGGGTGTGGGCCGGGAGCTGGGACCGAGCGGCCTGGACGAGTACCGAGAGCCCAAGCACATCTGGCAGAACATCCAACCCCGGCCGCAGCACTGGTTCCGCGGCTGAACGCCGAAAAGAGGTCGATCGTGACCCCAGTACAGACCGAGGTGCCGCAGCGGCGCGGCACGCCCCAGGACTCGGACGGCACGCCGGTCATCTCCGTGCGCGGCCTGTGGAAGGTGTTCGGGCCGAAGGCCGAGAGGGTGCCCGAATCGGAGGAGCTGTGCGGGCTCACCCGGCGCGAGCTGATGGACCGTACGGGATGCACCGCCGCCGTACGCGACATCGACTTCGACGTGGCGCCCGGTGAGGTGTTCGTCGTCATGGGTCTGTCGGGTTCCGGCAAGTCGACCCTGGTGCGATGTCTCACCCGGCTGATCGAACCCACCGCCGGTGAGATCGTCTTCGAGGGCGAGAACATCCGCGACGCCGACGACAAGCGGCTGCGCGAGCTGCGCCGCCAGAAGTTCTCCATGGTCTTCCAGCACTTCGGGCTGCTTCCGCACCGGCGGGTCGTCGACAACGTCTCCTTCGGGCTCGAGATACGCGGGATGGGCCGGGCCGAACGCATGAAGCGGGCCCTGGAGGTCGTCGAGCTCGTCGGCCTCTCCGGGTACGAGAACTCCTACCCCGACCAGCTCTCCGGCGGAATGCAGCAACGCGTGGGCCTGGCAAGGGCGTTGGCGGGAGATCCGGAGGTCCTTCTCTTCGACGAGCCGTTCTCCGCGCTCGACCCGCTGATCCGCCGGGACATGCAGAACGAGGTCATCCGGCTGCACCACGAGGTCGGAAAGACGATGGTGTTCATCACCCACGACCTCTCCGAGGCGCTCAAACTGGGCGACCGCATCCTCATCATGCGCGACGGCAAGATGGTCCAGTGCGGCACCGGGGACGAGCTGGTGGGCGCTCCCGCCGACGACTACGTACGTGAGTTCGTGAAGGACGTGCCGCGCGCCGACGTCCTCACCCTGCGCTGGATCATGCGCCCGGCGGTGGACGGCGACGCCCTCGACGGTCCCGAGCTGGGGCCGGACGTCGTCGTACGGGAAGCCACCCGGGCCGTTCTGGCCGCCGAGAAGCCGGTCAAGGTCGTCGAGAACGGCAAGCTGCTCGGCATCGTCGGCGACGAGGAGATCCTCGCGGTCGTCGCCGGGCAGGAAGTCGCCGGACAGGGACAGGAAGGCGGCGCGCGATGACCGTCGCCATGGAGAAACCCCCGACACCGGAGGCACCCGGGCCGGAGGATGCGGTGCCCGAGGCCGCCGCGCCCGTCGCCGCCGTACGCCGGGTCAGCCGACGCATGGTGGTCGGGGCGATCCTGGTCGTCTGGCTGGTGCTGTTCGCCGTACTGCGCGGCACGAACACCCTCACCCTCGCGGCGGCGGACCTCACCGACCTGCACCGGTGGCTGAACGACGTCTACGACTCGATCGGCGCCAACCGCAACTCCAGCCCGCTCTTCCTCTACTTCTTCAACGAGATCCGCCTGGTCATCGACAACCTGGCGACCTTCGTCCAGCATCTGATCTCCCAGCCGTCCGACTCGAGGCCGCTGCCGCAGATCGGGTGGCTCGGGGTCGTCGGGATCGCCGGGTTCGTGTCGTGGACCGTGGGCAACTGGCGGGTGGCGCTGCTGACCGTGGCCGGGTTCGTGTTCTTCGGGCTGCAGGGGCTGTGGCAGGAGAGCATGGACACGCTCGCCCTGACGCTGACGGCGGTGCTCGTGGCGCTGCTGTTCGCGATTCCGCTGGGTGTGTGCGTGGGGCTGTCCGACCGGTTCAACAAGGTCATGACGCCCGTTCTGGACTTCATGCAGACGATGCCCACCTTCGTCTACCTCGCCCCGCTGACCCTGTTCTTTCTCATCGGCGGCGCCTCCGCGACCATCGCCACCGTCGTCTACGCGGCCCCGCCGGCGATCCGCATCACCGCGCACGCCATCCGGTCCGTGCCGGAGACGACGGTCGAGGCGGCCGACTCGCTGGGCGCGACCCGCTGGCAGTCGCTGCTGAAGGTCCTGCTGCCGATGTCGAAGCGGACCGTGGTGATGGGCGTCAACCAGACCATCATGGCCGCCCTCGCCATGGTGACCATCGCCGCCCTGATCGACGCGCCCGGCCTCGGCAAGACCGTCATCCAGGCCCTGCAGTCGCTCGACGTGGGTACGGCCTTCAACGCGGGCCTCGCCATCGTCGTGATGGCCATCGTCCTCGACCGGGTCACGACCGCGGCGAGCGTCCGCGAGGAGGCGGCCCGGCGTTCGGGCGGCCGACTCCTCGCCAGGCGACGGCAGTTGGTGGTGGCGGGAGCGGCCGTCGCCGCCGTCCTCGTCTACCTGTCGCACACCTACGTGTGGGCGGCGGAGTTCCCCGGCGAGGGCAGTGTCGGCAACGCCGTCGCGAGCGGCGCCGACACCGCGAGCACGTGGGTGCAGGACAACCTGTCGGCCCTCACCAACGCCTTCCGGGACGCCCTCACCAACGGACTGCTCAACCCGTTCCAGACCCTGCTCACCGACTCGCCCTGGTGGCTCGTCGGCGCGGTCCTGGTCGGGCTCGGCACGGTGCTCGGCGGCTGGAAGTCCGGGGTCACCACAGCGGTGTGCGTCGGCCTGCTGGTCGCCACCGGAGTCTGGTCGGACAGCATGACGACACTGGCGTCCACGCTCGTCGCCACGGTCATGACGATGCTGCTGGCCGTCGTCGTCGGCGTGTGGATGGGGCGCAGCCCGATCGCCGACCGGCTGATCCGGCCCACCCTCGACGCGGCGCAGGTCATGCCGCCGTTCGTCTACCTCGTACCGTTCCTCGCGCTGTTCGGCGCGACCCGCTTCACGGCGATCGTCGCCGCCATCGTCTACGCGGCGCCCGTCGCCATGAAGATCATCGCGGACGGGATACGGACCGTGCCCGCGACCACCGTGGAAGCGGCCACCTCCGCCGGGTGCAACACCTGGCAGATCATCACCAAGGTCCAGCTGCCGATGGCACGCGGAGCCCTGACCCTGGCCACCAACCAGGGTCTGATCTACGTGCTGTCGATGGTTGTTGTGGGCGGCCTGGTAGGCGCGGGCGCCCTCGGCTACGACGTCGTGGCCGGCTTCTCGCAGGGGCAGCTGTACGGGAAGGGGCTGGCGGCGGGGCTGGCCATCGTCCTTCTCGGAGTCATGTTCGACCGGATCACTCAGGCAGCGGCGCGGCGTAGCAGCGCGTAAGGAGCTAACCCACCATGGCAAGGCAAGCAACAAAGTGGAGAGTCGGCGCGGCCGGCACAGCCGTCCTCGCCCTCACCCTCACCGCCTGCGGCGGCGCGAAGGTAGGCGACGACTCCGCGGGCTCCAACTCCTCCGGGTCCTCCGCGAAGTGCGGCACCTTCAACCTCGCGGTCAACCCCTGGGTCGGCTACGAGGCGAACGCGGCGGTCGTCGCGTACGTCGCGGAAAAGGACCTCGGGTGCAAGGTCACCAAGAAGGACCTGAAGGAGGAGATCGCCTGGCAGGGCTTCGGGACGGGCGAGGTCGACGCCGTCATCGAGAACTGGGGTCACGACGACCTGAAGAAGAAGTACATCACCGACCAGAAGACCGCCGTCGAGGTCGGCCCGACCGGCAACGAAGGCCTGATCGGCTGGTACCTGCCGCCGTGGCTGGCCAAGGCGCACCCGGACATCACCGACTGGAAGAACCTGAACAAGTACGCGGCCAAGTTCAAGACTTCCGAGTCGGGCGGCAAGGGCCAGCTCCTCGACGGCGACCCGTCGTTCGTCACCAGCGACGAGTCGCTGGTGAAGAACCTGAAGCTGGACTTCAAGGTGGTGTACGCGGGCAGTGAGACCGCGCTCATCCAGGCCTTCCGCAAGGCGGAGAAGAACAAGGAATGGGTGATCGGGTACTTCTACGAGCCCCAGTGGTTCATGTCCGAGGTGCCCCTGGTCAAGGTCAAGCTGCCCGAGTACAAGGCGGGTTGCGACGCCGACGCGGAGAAGGTCGCCTGCGACTACCCCGTGTACAAGCTCGACAAGATCGTCAGCGCGAAGTTCGCCAAGTCGGGCAGCCCCGCCTATGACCTGGTCAAGAACTTCACCTGGACGAACGACGACCAGAACACCGTGGCCAAGTACATAGCCGAGGACAAGATGACCCCCGAGGCGGCGGCGAAGAAGTGGGTCGACGCCAACAAGGCGAAGGTGGACGCCTGGATCAAGTAGCACCTGGATCAAGCAGCACCTGGTCCCGCCTGGATCCCGTCGAGTACGACCGCCCGGTGGGCGGTGTGCGTTCACGCACACCGCCCACCGGGCGTCGCCGTGTTCAGGGCCGTTTCGCAGCCGGTGCTCCGGCCGGTTCTCCGACTCCCGGACCCTCTTGACACCCACCTGTGCGGCAGGCACATTGAGTTGCGCAACCTGAGTCATGTTGCGTAGCAAGCAACTGACACTGAGGGCCTGGACTGGTTTTCAACCGGAGGTGCGGCGATGGCGGGACCCCGAGTGGTCATCATCGGAGCGGGCGTCGTCGGCGCGGCACTCGCGGACGAGATCTCCGCGCGAGGCTGGACCGAAGTGACCGTGGTCGACCAGGGCCCGCTGCCCGCCACCGGGGGCTCGTCGTCGCACGCCCCGGGGCTGGTCTTCCAGACGAACTCGTCCAAGACGATGACCGAGCTGGCCCGCTACACCGTCGAGAAGTTCTGCTCCCTGGACGTCGACGGCCAGCCCTGCTTCCTCCAGGTCGGCGGCCTCGAAGTGGCCACCACCCCCGAGCGCCTCACCGAACTGCACCGCCGCCACGGCTGGATCACCGCCTGGGGCATCGAGTCCCGCCTGCTGACCGCCGACGAGTGCGCGGAGCAGCACCCGCTGCTGAACCGCGACCGGGTCCTGGGCGGCCTTCTGGTCCCCACGGACGGCCTGGCGAAAGCGGTCCTCGCAGTCGAAGCCCAGATCCGCCGGGCCACCGAACGAGGCGTGACCTTCCTGCCCCGCCACGAGGTGCTGGACGTCCAGCAGACCGACGGCCGGGTCACGGGCGTCCTCACCTCCGAGGGCGAGATCCCGGCCGACATCGTCGTGTGCTGCGCCGGCATCTGGGGCCCGAAGATCGCCCGGATGGCCGGCCTCGACCTCCCCCTCACCCCCCTGGCCCACCAACTGGCCTGGACCGGCCCGGTCCCCGCCCTCGCCGGCCAGACGGAGGAGGCGGTCCGCCCGATCCTGCGCCACCAGGACGCCGACCTCTACTACCGCGACCGCTTCGACGCCATCGGCATCGGCTACTACGGCCACCGCCCGATGCCGATCTCGGCCGACGACATCCTCTCCTTCGACGAGGCGGACACGGCCGGAGGAATGCCCTCGGTGCTGAAGTTCACCGAGGACGACTTCGCGGACGCCTGGACGGAGACGCAGTCACTGCTCCCCGCCACGAAGGAAGCGAAGGTCGAGGAGGGCATCAACGGGCTGTTCTCCTTCACCACCGACAACTTCCCGCTCCTCGGCGAGTCCCAGGACGTCAAGGGCTTCTGGGTCGCCGAGGCGGTGTGGGTCACCCACTCGGCGGGCGTCGGCCGGGCGATGGCCGAGCTGCTGGTCGACGGCTACTGCTCCTCCTTCGACCTGCACGAGTGCGACCTCAACCGCTTCGAGCCGCACCAGCTGTCCCCGGAGTACGTCCTGGCCCGCGACTGCCAGAACTTCGTGGAGGTCTACGACATCCTCCACCCCCTCCAGCCGTCCGGGCACCCGCGCCCGATCCGCACCAGCCCCTTCCACACCCGCCAGCGGGAACTGGGCGCCTTCTTCCTGGAGGCGAACGGCTGGGAACGCCCGCAGTGGTACGAGGCCAACGCGCCCCTGGTGGAAGGCCGTTCCGTCCCCACCCCGAACGACTGGGCGGCGCAGTACTGGTCGCCGATCGTCGGCGCCGAGGCCCAGGCGACCCGCGAGACGGTCGCGATGTACGACATGACGGCCCTGAAGCGCCTGGAGGTGACGGGCCCGGGTGCCGCCGACTTCCTGGAGGGCCTCACCACCAGCAAGGTCGCCAAGTCGGTCGGCTCGGTGACGTACACCCTGCTCCTGGACCACGACGGCGGCATCCGCAGCGACGTCACCGTGGCCCGCCTCGGCCGCGACCTCTTCCAGGTCGGCGCCAACGGCAACCTCGACCTCGACTGGTTCACCCGACACCTCCCGGCCGACGGCACGGTCCAGGTCCGCGACATCACCCCGGGCACGTGCTGTGTCGGCCTGTGGGGCCCGCTGGCCCGCAAGGTCCTCCAGCCCCTGACGGACGCGGACTTCTCGGCCGACGGCCTCAAGTACTTCCGCGCCAAGCGCGCCTACATCGGCAGTGTCCCGGTCACGGCGATGCGCCTGTCGTACGTCGGCGAACTCGGCTGGGAGCTGTACACCACCGCCGACCAGGGCCAGAAACTCTGGGACACCCTCTGGCAGGCCGCGCAGCCCCTGGGCGGCATCGCGGCGGGCCGCGGCGCCTTCAACAGCCTCCGCCTCGAGAAGGGTTACCGCTCCTTCGGCACCGACATGACGTACGAGCACGACCCGTACGAGGCAGGCGTCGGCTTCGCCGTGAAGCTCGACAAGGGCGACTTCATCGGCAAGGCGGCACTGGAACGCCGTAAGGCGGAGGTACGCCGGAAGCTCACCTGCCTGACGATCGAGGACCCGCGGTCGGTGGTGATGGGCAAGGAACCGGTGTACGAGGGCGACCGGGCTGTGGGCTATGTGACGAGCGCCGCCTACGGCTACACGATCGGCAAGGGCATCGCGTACGCCTGGCTGCCGGCCGAACTGGCCACCCCCGGAACGACGTTGCACATCGGCTACTTCGACCGGCGTGTGGAGGCCGTGGTCGCCGAGGAGCCCTTGTTCGACCCGACGATGTCCCGCCTCCGTGGGTAGGCGCTCCGCTGGAGGCGCGGCGTGGGGTTGTCGGTCCGCTGCGGCGCCGTCGTGGCTGGTCGCGCAGTTCCCCGCGCCCCTTTGGGGCGCTGCCCAGCAGCACCCGGCTTCGCCGGTCCCGCTCAGGGCCCCCGGCCCACTCACCGCAGAAGACGGAGACGTGTGATGAGCCCCCGTACCCCCGGCGCCGAACTGCCGGAGCACCCCGACTGGTTGTGGCGTACGCCCGAGCCGAAGCGCTCGTACGACGTGATCGTCGTGGGCGGCGGCGGACACGGCCTCGCCACCGCCCACTACCTGGCGAAGAACCACGGCATCACCAACGTCGCCGTGCTGGAGAAGGGGTGGCTGGCGGGCGGCAACATGGCCCGCAACACCACGATCATCCGCTCCAACTACCTGTGGGACGAGAGCGCGGGCATCTACGAACACGCCCTGAAGCTGTGGGAGGGCCTGGAGGAGGAGCTGGACTACCCCATCCTCTTCTCCCAGCGCGGCGTGCTGAACCTGGCCCACAGCCTCCAGGACGTCCGCGACAGCGTGCGCCGGGTGGAGGCCAACCGCCTCAACGGCGTGGACGCGGAGTGGCTCGACGCGGACCAGGTCAAAGAGGTCTGCCCGATCGTCAACATCTCGCCGGACGTGCGCTATCCGGTGCTGGGCGGCACCTACCAGCCGCGCGCGGGCATCGCGAAGCACGACCACGTGGCCTGGGGCCTGGCCCGCTCGGCGGACGCGGCGGGCATCGACATCATCCAGAACTGCGAAGTGACCGGCCTGGACGTGGTCGGCGGCAGGGTGGTCGGAGTACAGACGACCCTGGGCCCGATAGCGGCGGGCAAGGTGGCCCTGTGTTCGGCGGGCCACACCTCGGTCCTGGCGGCGATGGCGGGCATCGAACTCCCGCTCCAGAGCCACCCGTTGCAGGCGCTCGTCAGCGAGTTGCTGGAGCCCGTGCACCCGACGGTGGTGATGTCCAACGCGGTCCACGTGTACGTCAGCCAGGCGCACAAGGGCGAGTTGGTGATGGGCGCGGGCATCGACTCGTACAACTCGTACACGCAGCGCGGCGCGTTCCACATCATCGAGGAACAGATGTCGGCGGCCCTGGAACTCTTCCCGGTCTTCGCGCGGGCCCATGTGCTGCGTACGTGGGGAGGCATCGTGGACGTGAGCCCCGACGCCTCACCCATCGTCGGCCTCACTCCGGTCGACAATCTCTACCTCAACTGCGGCTGGGGGACCGGCGGCTTCAAGGCCACCCCGGGTGTCGGCTGGGTCTACGCCCACACGATCGCCCACGACACACCCCACCCGCTCAACGCCCCCTTCTCGCTCGACCGTTTCACCACCGGCGCGCTCGTCGACGAGCACGGCGCCGCCGCCGTGGCCCACTAGGGACCCTCAAGGGAGCCGAACGACATGCTGCTCATCCCCTGCCCGTGGTGCGGGCCCCGCGACGAGGCCGAGTTCCACTACGGCGGCCAGGCACATGTGCCGTACCCGGAGAACCCGTCGGCCCTCACCGACGAGGAGTGGGCCCGGTACCTGTTCTTCCGCGACAACCCGAAGGGCCCCTTCGCCGAACGCTGGAACCACGGCTCGGGCTGCCGGCGCTGGTTCAACGCGGTACGGGACACGGGAACGAACGAGATCCTGGCGGTGTACCGGGTGGGCGAGGAGCGCCCGGCGATCGAGGAGGCGAGGCGCGCGCAAACCTCCCAGCCCCGGCCTGGATCCCCTGTCTCCCCGGCTGCTTTCGAGCCCCGGCCGGCACCCTCAGCTCCTTCGGCAACTGTTGAGCCCCGGCCGGCATTCTCAGCCCGTCCGGCGATTGAGGACGAGGCCCCTTCAGGGCCGACCGGGGGCCTGGGGGCAGAGCCCCCAGAACTTTCGGGAAGGGGTGGGGTGGGGGATGATTCCCAGCCGTTCAGACACCCCACCCGCGGCCGAATCAACAGGAACACCCCCCTCACCTTCACCTTCGACGGCACCGAACACCAGGGCTACGAAGGCGACACCCTCGCCTCCGCCCTCCTCGCCAACGGCATCATCCAAACAGGCACCAGCATCAAACTCGGCCGCCCCCGAGGCATCTTCTCCGCCGGCGTCGAGGAACCCAACGCCGTCATCCAGATCGAGGCCCCGTTCCCCGAACCGATGCTCCCCGCCACCACGGTCGAGCTGTACGACGGCCTGGCGGCAACCAGCCTCCCCGGCCAGGGCCGCCTCGCCACCACCCCCGACCCCGCCCGCTACGACGCCGTACACGCCCACTGCGACCTGCTGATCGTCGGCGCGGGCCCCGCAGGCCTCGCAGCCGCAGCGGCAGCCGCCCGCACCGGCGCCCGGGTCATCCTCGCCGACGACCGCCCGGAGCCCGGCGGCAGCCTCCTGGGCACGGCCGAACACCTCGACTGGGTGGCGGAGACCGCGGGCCTCCTGGAAGCTGCCCCCGACGTACGGGTCCTCCCCCGCACCACGGTTTTCGGCTACTACGACGACAACCATCTCCTCGCCGTCGAACGCCGCACCAACCACCTTGGTGCGGCAGCCCCTGAGAACGTCTCCCGCGAACGCGTCTGGCGCATCCGCGCCCGCCGCGTCGTCCTCGCCACCGGCGCCCACGAACGCTCGCTGGCCTTCGCGGACAACGACCGCCCCGGAGTGATGCTGGCCGCCTCGGCGCGTACGTACGTGAACCGCCACGGCGTCATGCCCGGCCGCAGGGCGGTCGTGTTCACCACGAACGACAGCGCGTACGCGGCGGCACTGGACCTCACCGCGGCGGGTGTGGACGTGTCGGCGATCGTCGACACCCGCCCCTACCCGGGGGAGTGGGCCGAGCGCGCGAGGGCGGCCGGTATCGAGGTGCTGGCCGGACACGCAGTCGTAGGCACGGAAGGCGGCACGGACAGCGCCACGGAGGGCGGCTTCCAGGGTGACTCGCGCCTGACCGCCGTAACAGTCGCCCCCTACGAAGGAGAGCCCACAGAGGCCGGAGCAACCAGAGGCCAGCGGGAGTTCCCCGCCGACCTCCTCCTCGTCTCCGGCGGCTGGAACCCGGTGGCGCAGCTGTTCAGCCAGGCCGGCGGCAAGCTCCGCTACGACGACGCGCTCGGCGCCTTCGTCCCCGACACCTGCCGGCAGCTGGTCGAGGTCGCGGGCAGCGCGGCCGGCGCCATGGACCTGCCCTCGGTTCTCGCCCAGGGCGTGGGCGCGGCCTCCCGCGCGATCGAGGCGGAGGGCTACACACCCGAGGCCCCCCGCCTCCCCGCCCCCGACCCGGCCGCACAACCCCACACACCGCCCATGCACGTGTACGCCATCCCCGACGCGTCCGACACCCGGTCCTTCGTCGACCTCCAGCGTGACGTCAGCGTGGACGATCTGGCGCGCGCCACCGGCGCCGGAATGCGCTCGGTGGAGCACACCAAGCGCTACACGACGGCGGGCACCGCCAACGACCAGGGCAAGACGTCCGGCCTCCTGGCCAGCGGAATCGTTGCCGCGCTGCTAGGCGTCGACATCTCGGCGCTCGGCACGACCACGTTCCGGCCGCCGTACACCCCCGTCTCCTTCGCCACCCTCGCGGGCCGCGACCGGGGCGCGCTGCACGACCCGATCCGGACGACCGCCCTGCACGCCTGGCATGTCGGGCAGGGCGCGCTGTTCGAGAACGTCGGCCAGTGGAAGCGCCCCTGGTACTACCCGCAGGCCGGCGAGGACATGGAGGCGGCCGTCCTGCGTGAATGCGCCGCCGCCCGCGACAGCGTGGCCTTCATGGACGCCTCCACCCTCGGCAAGATCGACGTACAGGGCCCGGACGCGGGCGTCTTCCTCGACCTGCTCTACACCAACATGATGAGCACCCTGAAGGTCGGCATGATCCGCTACGGCGTGATGTGCCGCCCGGACGGAATGATCTTCGACGACGGAACCGTCATCCGCCTCGCCCCGGACCGTTTCCTGGTCACCACGACGACGGGCAACGCCGCCGCCGTACTGGACTGGATGGAGGAGTGGTCCCAGACCGAGTGGCCGGACCTGCGCGTCCACTGCACGTCCGTCACCGAACAATGGGCCACGGTGGCCCTCGTCGGCCCGCGCTCCCGGGACGTCCTCGGTTCCCTGGCGCCCCAACTGGCCGTGGACAACGCGGACTTCCCCTTCATGGCCTGGCGCGAGACCCCCGTCGCGGGCATTGACGCACGGGTGTGCCGGATCAGCTTCTCCGGCGAACTCGCCTACGAGATCAACGTGTCCCCGTGGGAGGCCCGCGCCCTGTGGGAGGCCCTGTACGAGGCCGGCGCCCCGTTCGGCATCACGCCCTACGGCACGGAGACCATGCACGTCCTGCGCGCCGAGAAGGGCTACCCGATCATCGGCCAGGACACCGACGGCACCGTAACTCCCCAGGATCTCGGCATGAGTTGGGTGGTGTCGAAGAAGAAGCCCGACTTCATCGGCAAGCGGTCCTACGCCCGTGCCGACGCCGTCCGTCCCGACCGCAAGCACCTGGTCGGCCTGCTCCCGGACGACCCCGGCGCCTTCCTCCCCGAGGGCACCCAGCTCGTCGCCGACAGTGAGCTGCCCGCGCCGCCCGTCCCGATGCTCGGCCATGTCACCTCCAGCTACCGCAGCGCCGCCCTGGGCCGGACCTTCGCGCTCGCCCTGATCAAGGGCGGCCGGGAACGCGTCGGGACACGGCTGTACGCCCCCGTGGGCGACCGGCTGGTGCCGGTGACCGTCGCGAGCCCCGTCCTCTTCGACCCCGAAGGAGCCCGCCGAGATGGCTGACACCACCACCCTGAGCGCCGCTCCGCCGCATGGCGCTCCGTCCCCCTTGTCCTCCCGGCCCTCCGTGCCCGCCCTGTCGCCGGTGTCTCCGCTGGCACACGAGGCCGGCCGCCTGGCCGCCGCCACCCGCACCTCCGGGGGCGCGGTCCGGCTGGCCGAACTCCCCTTCCTCACCCAGCTGGACGTGCGCCTCGACTCCAAGGGAGCGGCGGCGGACGCCATCGGCCTCGCGCTGGACCTCCCGCTGCCGCTGGCCCCCAACACCGTCGTACGCGCGGGGGAGTTGATCGCCCTGTGGCTGGGCCCGGACGAGTGGCTGCTCGTGGGCCCGCCCGGCAGTGAACAAGACCTGGAGAGCCGTATCAGGGCGGCGGCGGGGGAGGAGCCGGTGTCCGTCATCGACGTCTCCGCCCAGCGCACCACGCTCCTCATCACGGGCCCCCGCGCTCGCGACCTGCTGGCCCACGGCTGCGCCCTGGACCTCCACCCGCGGGCCTTCGGACCCGGCCGCTGCGCCCAGACGACCCTGGGCCGCACCCAGGTGGTGCTGGTCGCCCGGGACGAGCCCAGGGCCGGCTTCTGGGTACTGGTCCGCTCCTCCTTCGCCGGCTATCTGACGGACTGGCTGCTGGACGCGGCTACGGAGTACATCGTGACGGAGTAGACGCCGGCGATCCGGGATCCGGGAGCGGGATCCGGGCGGGAAACACCTCGGCAGGCCCGGCTGGGCGGACAGTTCGCCCAGCCGGGCCTGCCGTCGTATGGACGTCCGGGCCGGGCCTGTCCTAGGGTGCGTGGTGCACGCAGCAAGCGCTTTCTAGTTGTGCTCTCCTGCAGTGCTCTCCTGCCGTGCTTTCCAGTCCGACCATGCCAACGCAACTCATCGCTCAGCTCCCTGACCGGCTGCGCGAAGAGCCGGTGCGGGGCTCTGGGCAGAACGGGAGCGTCTCGTGCCGCACCACGACCCCCAGGACCGGTCACCGCAACCCCCATCTCCCCCCGACCGGTCACATTCATGGACCCGCAAGTCGTTCCTGCGCGCAATGGCAGCCGCCGGAGTGACCCCACTGCTCCCCGGACTCCTCGCCGGGACAGCCCACGCCGCACCCGCACTCCGGACCGGCAGACCCGAGTTCCCGCTGATGCGGGGCGGATTCGCCACCGACGTGTTCGTGGACGCGGCCGACGACCCCGCCGTGCTCCGCGCGGCCGGGGACCTCCAGGCGGACATCGAACGGGTCGGCGGCGTACGACCGAGACTGCTGCACACCGTCCCCGAGCAGACCGCGGGGCTGGTCGTGATCGGCACCATCGGCGCGAGCCCGGTCATCGACGGACTCATCGCCAAGGGCCGCCTGAACGTCTCCCGGGTGAAGGGGAGTTGGGAGGCCTCGGTCACTCAAGTGGTCGACCGTCCGCTGCCCGGGGTGGACCGCGCACTGGTGATCGCGGGCAGCGACCGACGCGGCACGATCTACGGGATCTACGACACCTCGGAACGCATCGGGGTCTCGCCCTGGTACTGGTGGGCCGACGTCCCGGTCGAGCACCGCGACGACGTGACCGTGCCGGCGGTCCCCTTCACCCGCCACGAGCCGTCCGTCCGCTACCGGGGCATCTTCATCAATGACGAGCAGAACCTGACCACTTGGTCCCACCGCACCCAGGAGCCGGACAAGAACATCGGCCCCGAGACGTACAAGCGCGTCTTCGAACTGCTCCTCCGTCTGAAGGCCAACTACCTCTGGCCGGCCATGCATCCGTACTCCGACTTCTTCAACAAGCACCGCGAGAACCCCGAACTGGCCGAGCGCTACGGCATAGTCGTCGGCTCCAGCCACCCCGAGGCCCTGCTCCGAAACGGCGTCCACGAGTGGGACCCGTGGGCGGCGGAGCACCGGAGCACCGACGGCAGCCTGCCCGTGTACGACTACACGGTGAACCCCGGTGTCATCTCGGACTACTGGAGAGCCCGGGCCCGCCAGAACGCCATCTACGAGAGCAGCTGGACACTCGGCATGCGCGGTCTGCACGACACCGCGCTGGAGACGAAGTACGCGACGACGATCCCCGAGAAGGTCGTGGTGATGAACGACATCATCGCCGACCAGCGCCGCATCCTGACCGAGGAAGTCGGCCAGGGTGCCGAGCCGCAGATCTTCATCCCGTACAAGGAGGTGCTGGACCTCTACAACGCGGGCGTCCAGGTGCCCGACGACGTCACGCTCATCTGGCCGGACGACAACCACGGCAACATGCGCCAGCTGCCCAACGACGCGGAGCGGCGGCGCACGGGCGGCAACGGCATCTACTACCACCTGTCCTACTGGGGCCGCCCGAAGAGCTATCTGTGGCTGGACACCACCCAACCGGCCAAGGTCTGGCAGGAGTTGCGCCGGGTGTACGAGCACGGCGCCGACCGTATGTGGATCTTCAACGTGGGGGACGTCAAGTCGATCGAGAACGGGCTGTCCTTCGCCATGGACGTCGCCTGGGACGTGAACCGGTGGCACGCGGACGACGCGGGCGACGCGGAGGGTGTCGGGGGAGTTGAGGGTGCCGAGGGAGTCGAGGGTTTCCTGGTCGAGTGGGCCGGCCGTCAGTTCGGCCACCGCCACGGCCACGAGATCGCCGCGATCCGCACCGAGTACTACCGCCTCGCGGCGGAACTGCGCCCGGAGTTCATCGCCAAGGGCCTGCTCTCCGTGGTCCACCACGGTGACGAGGCGGCCCGCCGGATATCCGCGTACGAGCAACTGCTGGAGCGGGCGCGGACCCTGGGCGCCAAGCTGCCCGAGGCCTACCGGAACGCCTACTTCGAGCTGGTCGAATACCCGGTGCACGGCGCCTACTTGATGAACCTGAAGTACTACTGGGCTGACCGCAACGCACTCGCGCTGCGCCAGGGGCGCGGCGCCGGGACGAACCGCTTCGCCGACCTGGCCGAGGCGGCCCACAGCACGGAGGTGGCGCTCACCAAGCGGTACAACACCGAGGTGGCGGGCGGGAAATGGGACGGGATCGTCAACCCATACCCCTCACAGATCCCGAAGGCGCCGGGCCGTCCGGCCGTCAGCAGGGTAGCCCGGCAGGAGACGTCGGGGCTGGGGGTGGCGTCGGAGGGCAACGAAACGGGGACGGCCCGCCCGCTGTCCTTCTTCTCCGGAACCAGCGACCGCCGTTTCGTGGACGTCTTCAACGCCGGTTTCCTGGCCGCGAGTTGGAGCGCCGAGGTCAGTCATCCCTGGGTCCTGCTGAGCGAGTCGGGCGGCTCCCTGACCGAGCAGACCAGGGTGTGGGTGGAGATCGACTGGGACCGGGCGCCGGAGGGAACGTACGAGGCGACGGTCACCGTGAGCGGGGCCGACACCGGGCAGCGGGTCGACGTACCGCTGAGTGTGCGCAACGACGCTGAACGGGCCCGGCGTCGGAGGCGCGGGTTCGTCGAGGCGCACGGGTACGTCTCCATCGACGCGGCGCACACCGACCGCCGGGTGGCGCGCGGCGGGGCCCGCTGGCGGACCGTACGCGGGCTGGGCCGTCGTAGCGGCGCGGTGGAGGCGGTGCCGTCGACGGCGGCGCCGGTCACGGCCGACTTCGCCGCGAGCGCACCGGAGTTGAGATACCGGGTGCGCTTCAGCGGCACCGGCACCTTCCCGGTCACCGTCTTCCGGCTGCCGTCGCTCGACGAGCGGGGCCGTCGACGGGTGGCGCTCTGTCTCGACGATCAGCCGGTGACGGTCCTGTCGGGGCAGTCCGTCGCCACCGGCAACCGGGGCGACGCATGGGCCCGCAACGTGGAGGACGGCGTCGAGCGACTGACGGCCACGGTGACCGTCACCGAACCCGGCGAGCACGAACTGCGGCTCTTCATGGTCGATCCGGCGATCGCGGTGGACCAGATCGTCATCGACACGGGCGGACTGCCGGTCAGCTATCTGGCTCCGCCGGAGAGCTACCACCCGATGTTCAACCCGGGCCGCTGAGGGGAGCGGGGGCATAAGCGGCGGGTTTACATCGGATCTATCTTCGGCCGGACGGGAACATTGACGCGGATCTGGTCTAGTCCTACGCTCCTCCCGAAGATAGGTCCGATGAATCACCCCGCTCCCGAAAAGGTGATGTTGGCATGCCTATGACACCCTCGCGGCGCGCAATTCTGACAGCCGGAGGCTTACTCGCCTCGGGCGCCGTCTGGTCGACGGCCCGGTCGACGGCCTCCGCAGCCTCTCCGTCCGCCACCGCGGCAGCGTCCCCCACGGACGGCTGGACGAAGACGGCGTTCACGTACGCCATGCAGAAGCCGTGGAACCTGAGCCTGAGCGACCGCTACAGCAACAGCGGAGGCGTCCACCGCATGTGGGTGTACGACACCGACGAGCCGCTGTCGCAGGGCAGTTCCACCGACCCGCGCACCGAGATGCGCTGGCAGCAGCAGTACACGTCCGGCCGCCACATGTGGGACGCCGACGTGTACCTCCCGGCCGGCACGAACGGCGCGACCTTCGTACAGATCCTCCGCGTGATCCACCCCGACGGCACCCCGGCCACCGACTTCATGCTCAACGCCTACAGCGCGAGCGGCGGCACGGTACGGGCGTACGACCGCACGGTCCTGAAGACCGACGCGTACGACACCTGGTTCAACGTCAAGATCGCGCACGACGCCTCGGCCGGCAGCGTCAAGGTCTACTTCGACGACGCGTTGGTGCTGACCACCGAGGACCGGGGCCCCGCCACCCGCCACTTCAAGAACGGCGTGTACCACCACGGCAGCGGCCGGGCCGAGGCACGCTTCCGCAACATCACCTACTGGACCCGGTGAGCCGTGCGGAGACGAAGGGCACTCACCGCGCTCGGCGGACTCGGCCTCACCGGTGTCACCGCCGCGTTCCTGCCGGGACGGGCCCAGGCCGCCGACGAGGTCTACTTCCAGAACCGCGGCAGCGTCGAGGGCTGGGACCACGCCTACACGCAGAAGAACGGCACCATCGAGACCGTCGACTCGCCCACCTACAAGGGCGCGCACGCGCTCGCGGCGACCCAGACGTACATCGACGAGACCGGGGGCTACCACTCCGAGGTGATCCAGCGCGGCGCGCAGAGCGTCGGAGAGGACCGTTACTACGGCCAGGCGATCCGTCTCGGGTCCGGCCTCGGGTCCGGCTGGACCTTCCACGACCAGAACGTCACCTTCCAGCAGTGGTCGCCCGAAGACCCGGAAGGGCCCTGGCTGTTGATGTTCGTCATCGGATCGGAGATCCGGTTCGGCGGTTCCGGGGGCATCAAGGGCTCGGCCGGGTCGATCAGCGGCCTGCGGGACACCTGGATCCGGATCGTCACCCGGTTGAGGCTCGACGGCGACGGCCGGGGCGCCTTCGAGGTGTGGCTGAACGGCACGAAAACGGTGAGCCGGACCGGCATCACCGTACTGCCGTCCACCTCGCGGACGATCCGCTGGTCCAACGGGATCTACTGCACCGCCTGGCGCGAGGGCACGCCCAGCGGCCCGCGAACCCTGACGATCCTGCACGACAACCATCGGATCGCCTCGACCTACGCCTTGGCCGAACCGGCCAACTGGTCCTGAAGCCAAAGACGTTGCCACACCCCCACTCTTCCCACCCCCCACCTCCCGGAGGCACCCGCATGACCTCTCGAAGAGCAGTGCTCGGCTCGGCGCTGGGCGGTACGACGCTCGCCGCCCTGCCCCAGGCCGCGCAGGCCGCTCAGGCCACCGCCTCCACTCCGTCAGGTGGTGCCGCCGTTGCCGGCCGCCGCCCCTGGAAGCTCCGCAACCGGATGGACTCGGACGCGGCCTGGGCCGGATTCCTGCGCAAGCAGGACCTGTTGTGGCGCCGACTGCCCACGCTGTGGCACGAGGGACCGTTCCTGGGGGACGGGCGGCTCGGCAGCATGGTCTACAAGGAACCGGGCGCGAACAGCATCCGCTTCACCGTCCAGCACGGCGAAGTCCAGGACCACCGCCCGGAGTTCGGCAGCGGCTGGGGCACCTGCCGTCTCCCCGTGGGACATCTGACGCTGGACCCGGTCGGCACCATCACCGCGGTGGACTGGCGCCTGAGCCTGTGGAACGCCGAACTGACCGGCACGATCACCACGGACAAGGGCACCCTGACCCTCGCCGCCCTCATCCACGACGGCCTCCTCGCCGTCCGCGTCACGGCGGCAGGTGACGAGGAGGTCCACTGGACGTTCCACCCGGAGGAGGCGATCAGCCCCCGCAAGATCAGCGAGGCCCCGCCGACGGACTACGTCCCGAACCCGCCCTGGACGACCCGGACCACCGGCGACATCGAGCAGGTCCTCCAGCCCCTGACCGGCGGCGGCCAGACCGCGACGGCATTCCGCCACTCGGGCGACACCCTCGTCCTCAACGTCGCCCACAGCCACCCGTCGGACACCAGGGCAGGGGAGACGTCGCTCAAAAAGATCCAGAAGACTCAGAAGATCCAGAAGACCCTGGGAATCGCCCCGTACGCGGCCCTGCGCGCCCCGCACACCCGAGGCTGGCACACGTACTACCGCAAGAGTTTCGTCTCGTTCCCCGACGAGCGACTGCAGAGCTTCCACTGGATCCAGCTGTACAAGGTCGCGTCGGCGAGTGTCGCGGGCGGACCGCCGATGGCCACCTGCGGCCCCTGGCTGGAGCCGACGCCCTGGCCGGCGGTGTGGTGGAACCTCAACATTCAGCTGGAGTACTGGCTCATCCACGGCTCCAACCACCTGGAACTCGACTCACTGGCCACCACCCTCCGCCAGAACCAGGAACAGCTGACCACGAACGTGCCCGCCGCCTACCGCTCGGACAGCGCCGGAGTGGGCCGCAGCTCCGACATGTACGCCAACCGGGGCGTCGGCAGGCCCGGCACCGGCGCCGAAGTGGGCGACCTGACCTGGGCCCTGCACAACGTGTGGCTGAGCTACCGGCACAGCATGGACGAGAAGCTGTTGCGGGACACCGTCTACCCCCTGCTCCGCCGGGCGATCAACTACTACCTGCACTTCCTCCAGCCAGGAGACGACGGCAAGCTGCACCTCCCGTCGACCCTTTCCCCGGAGTACCCGGTGGTCCCCCCGCAGGACACCAACTACGACCTGTCGCTCATCCGTTGGGGCTGCACCGCACTCCTGGAGGCGGCGGAACGCCTGGGCGTCGACGACCCGCTCGCCCCCCGCTGGCAGGAGACCCTGGCCAAGCTGACGCCGTACCCCGTGGACGTCAACGGCTTCATGATCGGCGCGGACACCCCGTACGCGCAGTCCCACCGCCACTACTCCCACCTGCTGATGGTGTATCCGCTGTACCTGGTGAACTGGGACCAGCCGGAACACCGCGAGCTGATCGAGAAAACGGTCGTCCGCTGGCACGCCCTCACCGGCGCCCACCGCGGCTACAGCTACACGGGCGCCGCATCCCTCTACGCGATGATGGGCCGCGGCGACACGTCCCTCACGTACCTGAAGAAGTTCTTCGACCCCACCACGCGCTACCCGTGCCGGGCCAACACCCACTACACGGAGGCCGGTCCGGTCATCGAGACCCCCCTGTCGGCCTCCCAGTCCCTGCACGACATGCTCTGCCAGAGCTGGGGCGGCGTCGTACGGGTCTTCCCCGCCGTCCCGTCCACCTGGCCGGACGTCACCCTCCACGACTTCCGCACCCAGGGCGCCTTCCTGGTCAGCGCGGCCCGGACCGAGGGCACCACCCGCTTCATCCGGATCCGAAGCCTGGCAGGCGAACCCCTGCACCTCCGCCACGACCTGACCGGCGGCCCACTGACGGCACTCCTGGACGACGGCACCCCGGCCCGCACCCACACATCGGACGACGGCACACTCACCATCAACCTGGCCAGGGGCCGCGAGGTCCTGCTGTACGCCGGGGAACGTCCGGACCTCGCGATCGGGCCGGTGGCCCCGGGAGAGCGGGGGGCGGCTTGGGGGCTTCCGTAGGCACAGCCGTAGCTGTACGAGGGCTGGGAGAGGGAGTGGGAACGACGACAGCGTGAACAACGAGCAGTTACTGAGGCCGACGGTAAGGATCGGCGTAGGGCTCCATCGACTGCCGGACCTCTTCGCGGACGGGGTTCATGAGAGGGCCGGGGGCGTAGTAGCGGGCACGGGCCTTCCGATGGGGGACGAGCCAGCCACGATTGACGAGTTCACGGATGTCACGGATGGCCTGCTGGTCACTGAGATCGGCGTCCTGTTGGTACATGGTGCGGCGGACCCTGGCGTCCGAGAAGGCGGGCAGCAACGCATAGACGACACGCTCGTCCAGGCCGGTCGCCTCCACGGCTTCGACGAGGTGGGTCCAAGCACGGGACATCACATCGAAGCGCCGCCGGGCCTGCTGCGCCTGGCGGTGGTGGGCGGTCAGGCAGAACCGGATCCAGGGACGGGTGTCCCGTTCCGGGCTCCAGTGCGGGCCGCCCACATCCTCCAGGACCTGGTAGTAGGCGTAGGTGTTCTGACCTCGGCCGAGCCACTCCTCGATGGAGGAGAACTCGGGCGGCATCAGAGCCTCGCGGGAGAACACCAAGGTGGACAGGGCACGAGACATGCGTCCGTTACCGTCCTTCCACGGGTGGATCTTGACGAGGTTGAGGTGGGCCATCGATGCGCGCACGTGAACCGGGGTATCGAGGTCGCCGTCGTTGAGCCAGTCGATGAACTCCTGCATCAGCGCGGGGACTTCCTGGCAGTTGGGCGCGGTGTAGGCGGGGACCAAGGGGTCGTCGGGGCTGGTGACGTAGACGGGCCCGTCGCGCCAACGGCCGGGGCGCTTGTCGAGGTGGTGGCCCTGCAGCATGAAATGCAGGCTGTTGAGCAGCCCGGCGTCGTACCGGAAGTCGTCACCGGCATCGGCCAGGGCTTGGATGTAGGTCATGCCTCGCTGGTAGCCCTCCAGTTCGGCGCGGGTCCGTTCTCCGGTCTCCAGGGGTTCCTCGCCGGCCATGAGGGCTTCCACGTCGTCCACCGTCGCCGCGTATCCCTCGATGGTGTTCGAG
Organism: Streptomyces sp. SID12488; assembly: GCF_010548275.1. Classification (GTDB taxonomy): domain Bacteria; phylum Actinomycetota; class Actinomycetes; order Streptomycetales; family Streptomycetaceae; genus Streptomyces. Next base: position 427,222 of record NZ_JAAGLT010000001.1, on the reverse strand, counting down.
CCGGCGATGGCCCGGGCGGTGAGGTTGCGCCGCAGTTGCCGTGTCCAGCGAGGGGTGGCCCGCAGCATGTGGCGCAAGGCGCGGCGCATGCCCTCGATCTCGTCCAGGACCCGCAGATCGTCGGCGTCCAATCGCGGAGTCCCGTACATCATGAGGCAATGACACTATGATTGTGTCATCAAGTCAAGTGGTGATGGTGCGGCTGACGCGGCTGCTCCGGGGGTGTAATGCTTCCTGCGTCCTGGGAACGGCGGCGCTGGATCGCCCGGCCGTTTGGCCGGAGGCGTAGCGGGTGGGCGTAGCGGATTCGCGGGAGCATTGTCCGGCGCGCTTTCGTATGCGGCCCCGACTGCCCGGAACAGCAAAAATGCCCTTCCGAGAGGGAGAGTGGGGAAGGTGCGCCCCCGGCAGAACTCGAACCTGCGGCCAAGCGCTTTGGCGCTGGGCGGACCACCGGGGGAGGAGGCCTGACCTGGCCGTTTCCGGGCGCTGAACCCGGACGTTCGGCGACTTCGACACGTATTCGACCGACGAAAATTCGAACGCGCTTCGGCTACGCCGCGCATCCCGGGTGCACTCGGATGTCAGCCGAACAACTCTGGCACTGGGCAGACATCCAATGGCTCCTCCGGCCGGTCGGCCCAGCCCCACCAGACGTGTTGACCGGCACACCTCCACAGCGACCGGCAGGCCCGTCGACCGTCGTCGTCCCGCCTGGACAGTACGAGGCCACCGGACTTCATGGGCTGGCCGCAATCAGGACAGGCCGGGGCGTGGTCGGTCATGCGGCGCACCCTAGCGGAGCGACGGCTGCGTCCCGAAGCAACGTCGTCAGGCACTCGTCACCGACCCAGGAGGCGTTGTCGGAGGGCTCGGCTACGTTGCACGCATGACTGACAGGGATCCGCTCGTCGGTGTGCTCGTCGATGTCGTGTGGTGGCTGGAGAGCTGTGGGGATGGGGAGGTGGATCCCGATTCTGCGGTGAAGATGATGGAGAGCGTCGGCGGGGAGCTGCTGCGCCTACCCTCCGAGATCCGGGTCCCTCTGCCTGTTGCGTCGTGTCGGTCGGGCTAACAACTTCGTGCCGTTCTCTCAGGTGTCTACGCCGTCGGTGGTCCTCAGGAGCGCGGCCAATTCGGTGTCGTCCGGGCGGTGGACCGCCTCGGCCGCCTTACGCAGAATGGCGCGGTCGACCTTGTCCGCGTCGGCGGTTAGACGAATCACCACGCCGCCGTCGGGCACCGCGTATTCGTGGCTGTGACCTGCCTTGCGGTACCAGGCGTCGCCGTCGTGCTCACAGGTGACCGCCGTGTCCGACACCTCGCCCAGAGGCTGCTTGGAGCAGCTCTCCGCTGTCAGCTTGCCGCGACTTACGAAGAGGCCGAACGTGGTGGCACCCTTCTCGGACCGATACACGGCGGCGAACTCGTCTTCGTACTCGCCGACCGACTGCTGGAACACGGTGTAGCCGGAGACCTTGGTGACATAGACGAGTTCCGGCGCGACACCCCAGCCGCGCGCGGCGGCCTCGAGGTCGGCGCTGTCGGCGGCCGTCCCGCCGTTCTTGTCCGCGTCACATCCTGTGAGGAGAACTGGCAGCAGAAGAAGGGGGAAAAACGCACGCGCGGGTCGTATCATGCGCATATCTTTTCGCCTGAACATGCCACAGGCACAACTGGTTTCCGGATTCTCCCACCCCCGTCCCCTGCCCATCGACTGTGTACCCCCGCCGGCCTCAGCCACGCTGCCGACGGCGTCCTCCAGGGGCACCCGCCCATTCGCGGAACCGTAAGTGGTGTGTTCGATGTCGTGTCATGTCATGGACATAGCCAAGCCGAGACCCGACTCATGCCTCCCCTGGGCAGCCTCCGCCCTGTTCGGAGCTGCTGTCGGCTGCGGCGCCTGGACTCTGAGCGTTTGGGCGCGCGCGTACTGTGACGCGGGGTACGAGGCCGGCGGACGCTTTGAACTCAACTTCCTGCTTCCTCTCGTAGTGGGAGGCGAAGCACTCGTCGGGCTTGTGGCGTGGGCCATCGGCCGATGCCTGGCGCTCCGCCTGCGGACGGTGGTTCGTGTCTCGCTGTCGACGTTGCTGGTGGTTGTTGCGACGGTGGGGCTGGCGTGGTGGTTCTTCGCGAGCCGAGGGACGCTGGACGGCTATCCAGGCGACTCTGGCCTCTGCCCTGCGAGCAACGTCCCTCCGCAGTGGCCTGGCTGGATTCCTGCTTGATCGGCCACAACCGGACTCCGGTGGCCTCGGCCTGCCCGAACTGCCCGACGCCGGCCGAGGTTTCTCGCCGAGAACTTCGACACGTATTCGACACGGCCACCCGCAAAAACCCGGTGACAGCCGGACAGCCCCGGAACCTGCCCCTTGATCGTCGGGGGAGTGTCCGGGGCTGTGGCGTGCGAGTGAAACCTGCTCTGACCAGTAAAAAGGCCCTCCTGAAGGAGAGCTGAGACTTGCGCCCCCGGCAGGACTCGAACCTGCGGCCAAGCGCTTAGAAGGTGTACGGGCTTAAGCGCTGTGCTCACCAGGCTTTTCCCAGCTGCGCGTTCACCGAATTAACGCAAGGCGCTTGGTCAATCCTCGGGGGATTTTGGCGAGTACTCGGCGCTCCCGGGAAAGGCGCCGCCCCGAACCCCACAGTAGGGCCCGGGGCGGCAGGACGCACGGCTCCGCCATCTGAGCGGACGAGTACCTCGCGCGAGGATCCCAACCGTGCGCCCGCTGTGCGCAGCGCGAGGCTCACGCCGGGTGTGCATGCCCCATCACTGCAAGATCACTCAATGTAGGCCAACCCCTACTGACATTCGATCATGATCAGGCGAGCGTGAGCGGGTGCCGTCTGCCTCACCCCAGCCCGACTGGGTCCTCGCTGAGCGACTGGCCATGGGTGCGAGAATCAGGGCAGCACGCGAACATGCGAACCTCACGCAAGAGGCCGTCGCCAACGGGGCCAGCACCGACCGCCCATCCGTCGTCCGCATCGAGGCCGGCCAGCAGTCGCCCACCTCGGACACCTTGTTCCGGATTGCTCGCGTGATCGGCGTGTCTGTTGCGGAATTCTTCAGGTGACCCGCCGCCGATGCAGGGTCCAGGCGATCGGCGGCGGGCCCCGGCCACCCCGCTCGGGGGAGGGCGGGCGTGGCCGTTCAGTCCTCGCGTATCAGCCCGTCAAGGCGGCCGAGCGCGAGGCGGTGCAGGGCGAGACTGTCCGGGCAGTGCTCCCACTCGGTGCAGCGCGCGCAGGATGTCCGGTGGGTCCGGTGCGTGAGCGCGGCCTTGCGCTGGGCGCAGTCGACGCAGCCGCGCGGCAGCCAACGGTGCAGGGTCCGGTCGATGACCTTCAGGCGGGGGCCCAGGTTGAGGGTGGCTGCGTTGCCGCACCAGATGCAGCGCCCTCGGGCGGTGCGACCCTGGGGGCTGATGGGGTCGGCCGTTTTCGGGACGGGCAGCATCTCCAGCACGTTGACGAAGCCTGGGTTCACTGGTCCGCCACTGGCGCCAGGCCGTTCGTCTCGCGGCAGGGCGTGCAGGCGAACAGGTTAGATCCCGCGCCGACCCCGGAGCCCTGCTCGATCATCCGCACCAGTCGGGCGTCATCGCTGTATCCGTTGTGCCAACTGCACCAGGCGAACGAGCCGTGCTCCGGAGCGCTGTTGCTGGGCGTCATGAGTTCACCTCGTCCTGCACCACGGCCCAGATCTCGGGGGCGTCGGTGGTGTCGTTGCTGCCCCAGCGATCCGCCGTACGCAGTGCGGCAAGAGCAGCGCGCCACCTGCCGGTGTCGGTGTTGTCCGGGGCCGGCACCTGGATGCGGATGCCGTTGGGGATGGCCAGCGCGTGGACCGGTTCATCTAGGGCGTGTTCCAGTGCAGTGCGTAAAGCTGCTGCTCGCAGGCTCATAGGCATACCCGACCCCTACTCTTGCGTGAGAGGCTGACTCTTACGCAAGAGTAGACCGGGGCTCACTACTCTGTCACGTAAGTCACACGGAAGGAGGCGCACGGTGACGACCGAAACGCCCAAGTACTTGCAGGTCGCCGACGGAATCCGAGCCCGGATCGAAACAGGCGACCTCGTGCCGGGCAGTCGCCTCCCGTCCGTCTCCGAGATCGCGGCCGAGTGGGGAGGCAGCAGCAGCGTCGCCACGGCCGCGTACAAGCTCCTCGTCGAGGAGGGCCTCGTCGTGTCCCGCCACGGCGCCGGCCACTACGTCCGCAGCCAGGACAGCCCCGAGCTGCTCGTGCGTCAGCACCACCGCCGTAGCGAGGACTCGCCGTTCGCGGAGGGCGCCGCCAAGCAGGGTGCGGTGGGTACGTGGCGGCACGAGTCGACCACGGAGAAGGCGACCGTGGCCGTGGCCGCGCGCCTGGACGTCGAGGCCGGGGCGCCGGTGATGCACACCTCGTACGTGTACCTCGCCGACGAGGCACCGGTGCAGCTCGCCGAATCGTGGGAGCCACTGGCACTCACCGGCCAGTCGCTGATCGCGCTACCTGAGGTCGGCCCGTACGCGGGCGTCGGGGTGGCCGCCCGGATGCGCGTCATCAGCATCGAGGTGGGCGATCCCGTCGAGCGGGTGCGGGCCCGGCAGGCGACACGGCCCGAGGCGCAGGCACTCGGCATGACACCGCCTGGTCCTGTCCTCGTGATCGAGCGGACCTACTACGACCAGACCACCGGGCGGCCCGTCGAGACCGCCGACGTCGTGATGCGCGGCGACCGATGGGTCAGCATCTACGGACAGGCCCCGCAAGGCGTCTGACCCCGGACATGACGAAAGCGGCCCCGCTCTCCCGAAGGAGAGCGGGGCCGCGGTCACGGGCGCCAGGGTGTGAGGTCGAGTTCGGTCGGTGGTTCAGGTGCCGGGCCAGCTGGAGTATCAGGGCCGACGCGCCGAGCCCACAGATGGAGGTCGAGGTAGGCGCGGGTCAACAGCTTCCGCTGCGTCCGCTCCTCCTTCACTTCCTTGTCGAGCCGCTCCGTGATCGCCGTGAAATCCGAGCGCCGGTTCGTCGCCCTCGACTGCGTCCACGACAGCAGCCCCACCACCAGAGCGACCGCGCCGCCGACCATCGCCCCCACATCCATCAGCGCACCTTCCTCAGGTACGGCGGGGGCGGGTCGTCCATGCCGGACACCAGCACCACGCCGATCGTGAACGCCCCCCATCCGCACGCGGAGCCCACGGCCGGAGGGAACGTGGACGCTGCGGCGGCCGAGAAGACGCCCGCCCACAAGCCGGCGGGGACGGCGAGCGCCACGTAGCCGAGGCCTTGTACGCGCGGGCAGTTGACGACCAGCCCGGCCGTCGCCGCGGCCAGGCCGCAGACCACCCACATCCAGCCCAGTGCATCAAGCGGCACGTACTGGGTGAGGTCGGCGAGTCCGCGGGCGGTGCCGTAGCGCGGGTTGCCGACGATGCCCAGCCCGCCATATCCGGCCCACCCCAGGCCGACGACCACGAGGAAGGCGCGGCGGCGGGAGAACGCCGACCGCGCCGCCGCGCCCCACATCAGGCGTCCGTCTTCGGCCGGTTGGGCACGGCGTAGGTGATGCCCCACGCACCGAGGACCGCGAGCACGATCGTGACGCCCTCCCCGGTGGTGAGCACGCTGTCCTGCACGGCGGTGACAGCCGCCGCCGATCCTGCCGAGACTCCGGCGATGAGCGACTTGGCGATGCTGGAGATCTTCACGGGTGCCTCCTAGTTGGCGAGTCGCGCGGCCAGCTTGACCGCGACCTTCTCGGCGATGGATTCGGCGAGTGCGGGGTTCGTGGCGAGCGCCTGGACCTGAGCGTCGGTCAGCGTGGCGGGCCGGGCCCCGATCGCCTTGACGATGCGATCCACGTCGCTGTTCTCCAGCGCGCCACCACCCCCGAGCAGGTGGTTCACGGTCGCGATGGCGACCTTGTTGATGTCGTCGGCGGTCAGTGCCACGTCGTCCTCCTTGATGGGTCGCGGGGCGCCCTTCTGCACCCACGCGTACAGCGGGCCGCCGGGGCACGCGGTCGCGTAGCCGTCCCGGTGGCCCTCGATCTCGTCCCCGGCGCCGTCCTCGCGGAGCAGCTCGATGCCGTCGCGGATCGCGCCGAGCATGGGGCCGGTCGGCTCGGTCAGACCCTCGTCGCCGACGAGGCCGACGATCGCGTAGTGCGCCTTGTTCAGCGTCTGGTTGCCGTTGGCGCCGGTGCGGCGGCCGAGGCCACGGCCCTCGAGGAGGTAGCCGTGCGGACAGGCCCCGTAGTTGTAGGCGATGTCCGAGTAGTTCTCGGTCGTGTTGGCGAGGTGGCTGGCGCGGATGGCTTTCCACTCGGCGATGCACGCGGCATGGTCGGTGAGCAGCCGGGTGCTCACTGCGGTCCCCTCGTAGTGGACCTTCACGCCCTTCGTGGTGGCCTGCAGCGGAGCCGCTGAGGCTGGCCAGCCGAGCTGTGCGCGCGTGACGAGCCGCATCACTCACCATCCGCCGGGGTGAAGTCGAGGTAGTAGGCCTTGCCCGGCTCGAAGCTCACGGCCGGGTTGTCGACCTGGATCGTGAGGCTGCCCGACGGCGAGGCCTTGGCGTACCGCTGGTCCTCGGGAACGTCCGGGTCGTACACGGCCATGAACTCGAAAGAGCGCGCGACCTGGGAGTCTTCCGGCCCCCACCTCTTGTGGGTCTCGGTGTTGCAGCGGAACTTGGCGCGCACGGGCATGACTGCCTCCAGGCATGACGAAAGCCCCGGCCGGATGGCGCGGGGCGGCGGGTGGGGCGGGCGAGGGATCAGCTGGGCATGGGCGGAATCTCGACGAAGTGGGCTCTGTACGGCTCCGGTGGCAGGACCGTCGGGTAGCCGTCGCCGACGCCCGTGATGATGAGCCAGTCGTCCAGGTTCGCGGTGCGCTCGTATCCGTCCTGGTCGGTGTAGGTGAGGACTCTGCCGGTGTCGGACACAAACCCGATGCCCGTCGACCATGTCCCGGCGATGTGGGCGCCGTTGGTGCCGTCGTACTGGATGCTGTCCATGCGCGGCGTGACGAAGGGCATGCGGGTCTCCTCAGGCGGTGCGGGTCAGGGTGAGGCGGGATCCGGCGCGCACGTTGGTGGCGACCGCGTTCGAGGTCTCCTGCGCCCACTGGAGTTGCAGGGTGCCCGCCGTCCCGGCGGTGGCGAGGGTGCCGAAGACGAGGGCCACGGTTCCCGTGCTGTCGCCGCCGCCGAACGACGCGAACTCGACGATGGTGCGGGTCTGCATATTGACGCCGCCGACGTTGGTCGACGTGGTCACGCCCGTGTTGGCGCCGTGGACACCCCAGTTCATGGTGGCGCCGGCCGGGCCGGTCCATGCGACCTTGATGTCTCCGGCGACGGTCGCGTCGGAGTCGTGCAGCAGCAGCAGCGCCACCTCGTAGGTGGCGTTGGCCTCGACCGGCACGAACAGCTGGTCGTCGTTTTGCAGGGTGGCGCTGCTGGTGACGGACTCGTTGGCGGTCTTGGTCGCCGTGACCGGGCACATCGACTCCAGGAAGGCGGCGGTGACTTTCGTGCCGGCGTAGACCGGGGGGTACGTGGCCACGCGGGTGCCTCCCTAGAGGGCGATGATCATCGGTTGGGCGAGGGCCAGAGTCGTGCCCGACAGGTGCGACTTGACGATGCCGTTGACGGACCGTGCGCTGATGGTGAACGTCTGCGGATTCGACGTCCCGGAGATGGCGGACACGGTCATGACCTCGCCGCCCATGCGGATGTCGAAGGGGAAGTCGGCTGCCGCCGTTGTCCACCGGGGTCCGGCCGTCGTGTTCACGGACAGGGACAGCGCGCCGGAGGTGACGCCGGCGGCGAGTTCGCTGCCGCTGGTGTCGGCGTGCCCGAGCAGGTCGTCGCCGATGACGCCCACGACCCACGGCGATCCCGGGGTGCAGTTGAACTCCAGGTCCCAGTCGACGGGGTGGCCGATGGTCTCGGTGTAGCCCTGGGCAAGCAGGTCGATAGGTCCGGGCGGCAGCCAGGCGGGCGGGTTGGCGATCGTGATGCGGTCCCCGGAGTCGACGTCGGTGACGCTGTCGATCAGTGAGGGCGCGGCGGCCAGGTCGACGCGCAGGACCGGATAGCGGGCCTCATCGAGGGTCCCCAGGTGCAGACGCCAGTAGGCCTGCGGTTCGGCCTGGTCGTCGTCGTACAGGTTGAGGGTGACCGACTCGTCGTACACGCCGACACCGTTCGGCGGGGCCGCCGTGGACAGGGCGCCGGTGTCGAGGGTGACGCGCGCGGAGGCGCCGTCGGCGCGCTGCACGGTGATGTCGTTGCGCACCCCCTGGTCGTCGTCGACAGGTTCCAGCGGCGGTGCCACATGCCCGGCGCTCAGGTAGTTGAGGGCGAGGGAGACGGGCTGGTTGTAGAGGGAGTTGCGGTCGCGGTAGGCGAGACCGACGCTCTCACGCCGCTCGTAGAGGATCCCGCCGTCGGCGTCCCCAGCCTCCTCGAACAGGGTGAGCAGAGCGTCCGGGCGCTGTACGCCGACCTGCTCCTGTGCGGCCGGGTCGCCGTACAGGGTGAGGGGCACGGTCTCCTCGGTGGCCAGGCGGGTCATGCGGGCACCCGCGGTCTCTCCCGCCCACGCGCTGATCGCGTTGTCGAAAGCGGCGGTGTCATCGACGGACCACACCGAGATGTGGCCCAGCGCCATCCCGTCCAGGTCCGCGGCGTAGCCGTCGGGCGGGGAGGCGACTCCGGTGGGGCGGCCGACGGTGCCGGCGAAGGATGCGTTGAACGCCACGGCGCTGCCGTCGACGGTGACCCATCCGATATGCCAGTCGACGTTGGCGCCGTTCTGTACCGCGTTGAACTCCATCTTGATCCACTGGCCGTAGGTGGCCGTGGTGGTGACGAGCCCTTGGGTGAAGACGGTGTTGCCGTCGTTGTCCCGTCCGAGGACCGTGGCTGCGGACGCATTGCTCTGCTGGAAGTACCACTCGGCGACGGTGCCGGTGGACAGGATCCGCATGAACGTGCGCTGGATGGGGTTGCCGCCATCGAGCCGGTACATCCACTGCACGGACCACTCGGTGAGCGTGGAGGCGGGCGCGGGAACACGGCCCGCCATCCTCGGCAAGGAGGTGCCGGCCGAAGCGAGGACGGGCAGCGGGTTGGACGAGGGCAGCGTGTCGGCACCGGCCCAGGTGACGTTCGTGAGGGTGAGCGGGGCGACGCCGACGATGGGGCTGTAGGCGTGGCTGGCGGACGCGCCTTCCTCCATGGGCCAGTAGGCGAGCGGAGTGTAGGAGGGGATGCGTCGGCGCAGCGTGGAGTCGAGGGCTTTGGTGCCCTGGCCGAGGCGGCGCAGGATCCCGGCGGCCTCGACCGGTACGCGTACGTCCTTGCCGGAGACGTCCCAGCGCGAGGGCCACGACGAGATCTCTCCGATGAACCGGGTACGGCGGTTGGTGATCGCCGCCGGGGCGTTTACCGTCCAGGTCAGGCCCGCGCTGTCCACGAAGCTGCCCGCGCCGACGGCCGGGACGCTGAAGTCCGGGCTGGCCACGATGGAGCCGCCGATACCCGAGCGGACCTCCGCCTTGTGGAAGCGGCCGTTGGGCTGGGTGAAGCCGACGTCCGTGGCGCGGCCGACCCGCAGCGCGGTCGCCGAGTTGAAGATGGACGTCGTCCCGGCCTGCACGACCGCACTGCCGAACTGGGTCCACGGCCCGGACGTCCCCGAGGGGGCGGTGTAGAAGGTGATGGTGCGCCCGCCGGAGCCGTTGTCGACGTCCAGCGTCACCCGCAGCGCGAGGCGGCCGGACGCCGTGTTGGGGAAGGGAAGGGTCGACGACGCCGACAGAGTGGCGGTGCCGTCCGCCGACCACTCGAAGTACAGGGCCCTGTTCCGGGTGCCGAGGAACCAGCTCTTCGAGCCCCCCGCGAACCCCAGCTTTCCCACGAGCTGGGTCGTGGACCCGCTCCCGGCCGCATAGTCGGTCCAGTTGGACAGCGTGGCGTCGACCCTTACGTCGAGGTCCCCGGTGATGTCGAGGGCCGCCGTGTCCGGGGTGGACGCGACGGCGCTGGACGAGCCGGGCAGTTCGAGGAAGGAGGTGCCTGCCTTGACCGAGACACGGATGAGGGTGTTGCGGCCGATGAGCAGGTAGTACGGCGACAGCGGGTTGCGGGGGCTGTACTTGCCGAGCCGGTTGTTGAAGACGAGCGTGCACTTGCCCGGGTCGACCCGCACCCCCTCGTCGGCCCGGCCCCGGCTGATGACGATCTTGTTGGCGACGTACACGTCCGACGTGACGTCGACCCACGCGCCGCTGATCCACAGCTCGACCAGCACGCTCAGCGGGGTCTGGGGAAACACCACAGCCGTACCCCTTTCAGCTGGTGAGGATCTGGATGCTGCCGCGCCCGTCGACCCGGACCGTCTTGCGCAGCAGCTTCTTGAACTCGCCCTCGGCGAATTCGAGTCGGACCACGACCGCCCCGCCGCCCGCCTGCGCACCCATCAGCGGTGCCATGCCGGTGGTCAGGGGCCGGGAGGGCGTGGCGAGTTCGGGGTCGACGAGGCCTCGCATGGTCTTGTCGAGGACGCCGCGGTTGTCCTCGGCGCCCATGGCGATACCGGGCGGCAGCCAGCGGCCGACGACCTCGGCCAACACCTTCGACGGAGAGCCGATACCGAGGGCCTTGGCGATCGGGCCGGGGATCATGTCCTTGGCCCAGCCGATCAGCGTGCTCCGCAGCCAGGAGCCCATCGACTTGATGCCGTTCCACAGGCCGGTCACGATGCTCTGGCCCTTGCCGTAGAGCAGGCTGCCCAGGGATCCGACCGCCCTGCCGATCCGTCCCGGCAGTCCGGACATCCAGCCGACCAGGGACAAGGCCCGGCTGACGGCGGCGTCCTTGAGGGACTGGAAGGCGCGGGAGGCCGTGTTGCGCAGACTCCCGGCCAGGCTGGACAGGGCCTTGAGGAGGCGGCCGGGCAGGCCGATCTGCCACTGGACCAGTGCCAGCATCTTGTTGATGGCCCAGTCCTTGGCTGATCCGAACCAGCCAGAGAACTTCCCGGGCAGCGTGCCGAACCACTTGAAGCGGTCCGACAGCCAGGAGACGGTCGCGCCGAACGCGGTGGTGATGGCACCCCAGACGGTGGACCAGATGTCCTGGAACCAGGTGGTCTTCGTCGCGATGATGACGATCACGGCGACCAGGGCGACGATGGCGAGGATGATCCAGGTGATCGGCGAGGCGAACAGGGCGGTGTTGAACAGCCACTGGGCGCCCGTCGCGATCGTGGTCGCCGCGGCCCACGCGGTCTGGGCGGCGGTCCACACCATCATCCCGCCCTTGATCAGCAGGACGGCGCCCGCGATCCCGCCAAGGGTGTAGGCGAGCGGCTCGAACGCGGCGGAGTTGTCAGTGGCGAACTGGACGAACGTGCCGCCGACTTCGGCCAGCTTGACGATGGCCTGCCGCTTGAAGGTCTCCAGGGCTGCGGACGGGCTGTCGCTGACGGTCTTGGCCATCTTGTCCGCGGCGCCGCCGACCTTGCCGAGGGCAGTGACAGCCGAGGAGGGGTCCAGCTTGTACAACGCGGACCCAAGGTCTTCGGCCTGGGTACCGAACAGGGCGGACGCGGCAGCCGCCTGTTCGACCGGGTCCTTGATGCCGCGGAGCCGGTCGAGGGTCTCGTCCAGGGCCTGCGTGGCACCTTTGCCGCCCTTGCCGATGCGGTCGGCCATGGTCTGGGCGTCCAGGCCGATCGCCGTGAAACCCTGCGCGGTCGTCTTCGAGCCGTCGATGGCCCGGATGCTGAACTCCTTGACCGCGTCCGCGACCAGGTCCGCATCCCGCGCGCCGCCCTTGAGGCCCTGCGACAGCAGGCCCATGGCGGTCTGGCCGTCCAGGCCGAACTTCTTCCACTGCACGCCGTACTCGTTCACGGTGTCCAACAGGTCGTCGGCCTTGTTGGCGCCCGTCTGGAAGCCCCGGGTGAGGATGTCGAACGCCTCGTCGGCGTTCTTCGCCAGGCCCGTCTTGAGCATCTGGCCGACCGCGGCCGTGGTCGGGCCGACCTCCTGGTCGAACGTCTGCGCCAGGGCGAGGGCCTTGCTGGTGACGCCCTCCAGGCCGCCCTTGGCCTTGGAGACGTCCCCGATGTTCTGGTAGACACCCTTGATGGCCTCGTTGACCTGCTCGGTGGAGTCGCCCCAGTTGTTGGCGTAGACGTCCGCCGAGACCTTGGACAGCTTCGCGGCCTCGGCCGGGCCGACGCCGAGCTGCGCGGCGAGCTTCGCGTTGGCCGCCGACATGTCGAGCGCTGCGGCCACACCGACCCCGAGGCCGGCCGCCACTCCGGTGGCGATGCCCGTAGCCGCGGCATCGAACTTCTCCCGGACCTTGCCCAGCGTCTCCGTGGCCTGGTCGCGGGCAACCAGGTTGAACACGAGCGAGGTGTCACTCATGACTCACCCCCTGATGACAGGGGGCGTCACCGCCCCGACGTGAGCTTCTCGTTGGCTTTCTGCTGCGCCTCGGCGTAGGCGTCCAGCCAGCCCAGGTAGGTGTCCGTCTCCTCGACGGTGAAGGTGTCCCAGTCCCTGCCTTTGATCCCGAGCAGGTGCGCGGCGTCGCCGAGTCGCCTCATCCGGCGATCGGCAGACTCGCTTTTCCCTGCTCGTCAGGGTCCTCGAACGCCTCGTCGATCTCCTCGTCGAGCTTGGCGAGGACCGCGTCCAGCTGCGCGGCGGGCACGGAGTCGACGACGCTCTTGCGCATCTCGCGCAGCTCACCCTTGGAGTGCTCCAGCGTGAGTTCGTCCCATGCGAAGTCGACGTCCTCGTACTTCACGCCCGGGTGCACGCGCTTGAGGTACATGAACAGCAGCGCGCGCCGGCACAGGCTGTTGCCCTTCATGACGTCCTGGGTGAACTCGGTGAAGTTCTTCCCGGTGCGCCGCTCCAGCATCTCCCGCTCGGCGGACATCAGCTTCTTGGGGTTGTAGCGCCAGCGCTGCGGTTCCTCGCTGCCCTCAGGCTTGTAGACCAGGTACACGGCTTGCTCCTATCCGGCCCGGTCCGCGATGCGGCGGGCCATGTCTTCCATGGCCTGGTTGACGGCCTGCTTGTAGAGGGCTTCGCGGCCGGTGAAGGAACGGTCGAACCACTCGATCTTTCCGCGCTGCTGCACCCACTGATCGCGGTTGCCCCACACGGGGTGGCGCCATCCGGACGCCCTGTTCGTCCTCTTGGGCGCGTTGGGGAAGCCCCGGATGTTCTTCGTCTTGAACGCTTTGACCCTGGCGCCGGACCAGCGTCCGCCGAGCTTCACCTCGGGGCGGATCTTCCGGGCGATCGACGAGCGCAGCGCGGGCATCGCGCCCTGCGTCGAGACCATCGCCATGATGGAGTCCTTGGCCTGCTGGGCGCCCGGGCGCAGGGCGTCGCGCATGTTCTTCGCGAGGTCCTTGCGCAGGGCCTTGCCGTCCTCCTCAGCGCGGATCGCCCGCACCAGGGCGGCCAGGCCGTCGTGCGTCTCGATGCCGAGGGAGAACGGCGGCCCGCCGGCCATCAGACGGTCGCCCTCGTCACGGCCCCCGAGGTGGGGAACCCGAGACTGACGGTGGCCTCGTCACCGACCGACCCGGTGATCGGGTTCCACGCCTTGATCAGGATGCTGCCGGTGTACTTCGGGTTGGAGGTGCCGACCGCGGCCTGGTCGGCGCGCACCTCGAACGGGACGACCAGGCCCAGCAGCGGCCACATGATGGCGTCGAGTTCCGCGGCGGTGAAGGACTGCAGGAACTCGCAGCCCAGCTCCGCGGACTTGAGGCCACCGAGGACTTCCTTCCAGCCCAGCGAGGCGTAGTTGGTGACGTCCTTCTCCTCGACCTCGACGGACAATTCCGCCTTTTTGGTGTAGGTGTTCAGGACGTTCGCGTTGATGGACAGGTACTCGGCGAGCAGAACCATCTTGGGCACGGCTGGCCCCCTTTCCGGGCATGGCGAGGAACCCGTACCGAGGCCGGCCGGGCAGAGGTGGGGTGCGGGCTATCCGATGCCGAGGGTGGCGGCGAACAGGAACGACGGAGTGGTGCCGGAGATCGTCCAGGCGATGCGCCACCAGGTGTCCGTGATGGCTGTGCCCGCGGTGCGCTGGATCTGGCCGCCAACGACGGTCGCCGCGGTGAACGTCAGCCGGGTCGTCGGGCTGGCGAAGGTGTTGTCGACGGACGACTCCACGCGCGCGGTGATCGACGGGGTGGTGCCCGCCACCGACAGCACGTGCAGCGCCGCGTACATGCGCTTGTTCAGGGCGACCGCACCCAGGTTGAGGCCGGTGCCCGTGCCGGTCGCGGTGCGGGCGGTGCCGGGCGGGTGGGCGAACTGGCCGCGTACCAGCGGCCAGCTGCTCTTCGCGGTGCCGGTCCAGGGGGCGACCTCACCGACCGCGTCCCCGAGTTTGTAGTCGGCGCGCAGGGCGCTGGTGAAGTACGCCAGGCTGCCCACGGACGCGTCGTTGTTCGCGCTGACCGACCACGGGCCGACCCCGCCGAGCTGCGACCAGGACGCGTCGTCGACCTTGGACGGGTCCCCGGCCTCCCACTGTCCCTCGGCGGAGATCTCAGCCGAGCCCAGGCCACCGAGGTTCTCCTTCCAGCCTGCCGAGCCGTAGTTCGTGGTGTCCTTCGCCTCGACCTCGGCGGACAGCTCGACCTTGTTCGAGACGGTGGTCAGGTCGGCGGCCACGGCGAAGCACCGCACGTTGGTCAGGATGGTCTTGGGCACGTCACTCCTCCTCGGCGGCGGCGGCGATCTTGCGGCGGGTACGGGGGCGAGGCTCCTTGCCCGGCGGCCCGCCGTCCCCGGCGGCCTCGTCGACGACTTCCTCAGCGACGCCGGAGGCCACCAGGTGCGCGCCCTGCGCGGTCTGCACGTCGGCCTCTTCACCCTCGGCGGGCCACGGTGCACCGTTGAGCTGGGCGCCCTCGGGCATCGCCTGCGTCATGCGGATCTTCATCAGGTGTTCCCGTCTCCGATGACCTTGACGGCCAGCTCGGCGCCGACATAGCTGGATCCCTGGTGCTCGTACCAGCGGTAGCCCTGCACCCGTTCCAGGTGCAGGTCGTCGGCCGCACCGCCGAGGGCGAGTTCGCCCGGGGCGCCCCGGGCCGCTTCGAGGGCCTGTTTGAGCGAGGCGACGCCCGCCCCGGACAGCAGAGCGTCCAGGACCCGCTGAGACGACCGGTCATCCGCGCGGCCTGCCAGCACGCGGCAGGTGAACATCAGCTCGTCTGTACCGCGGCCCATGGTCTTGTCGAAGTTGATGTCGACCTCGGCGACGAAGAAACAGGGGACGACGACCGAGTCGGGTACGTAGCCGGTCGACGTCAGCTTCCCGATACCGGCAGGCAGGACGACCACACGGGCGGCGTCCGCGAGGGCGTCGCGGACAGCGGAAATCTGCACGGTGCCCCCCTTATCCGAAGCCCGGCAGGATGTACGGCTCGATGAGCGCCCACACGTCGGGGTCCCGGCGGCTGAGGTTGCGCACGCCCCACTCGGCCGAGCCGATGATGCCCTCGGGTGAGTCCTTGCGCTTGTACAGGCGGGAGGCCTGGATCATCGCGGCCTCGGCGATGTCGTCCGGAACAGCCGGCCAGCCGAACCGGGCGGTCACCCGCAGCCGGGTGGTCGAGATGCCCCACGTCGCCAACGGCCGCAGCAGGCCGGTGATCGGCTTGCCGTCGGCCAGGGCATTGTCGGGGGACGTCTCGTATCCGGTGACCGCTGTCCACGACGCTCCCGATCCGGTCTCCACGACCAGGCCGGCCGCGCTGCCGATGTCGTCGATGAGGAACAGGTCGCCGTCGTCCTCGCGCACGATGCTGCCGCGCGGGTTGAACGTGCGCTGCACGGCCACCGGGTCGAGCCAGAAGCGGCGGCCACAGGTCTTGTCGATGCTCCGGGACGCGGAGCGGCGGGCCCGGTCCAGCAGCGCGTCGCGGGTGTCGTCGGAGGCGACGATGCCGAGCTGGACCTTCAGGTCTTCCAGGGTGACGTACTCGTTGGCCACGTCACGCCTTGTCGGTGGCGCGCGACTGGCGCCCCTTCGGCGGGGTGGTCCGCGACTCTGCCCGCTCGCCGCCGTCCTCGCCGACGGCGATCCGCTCGCCGTCCGGCGCGTAGCCGCGCAGTTCCAGCTGCTCGTCGACCGCGGCGACGCGGTCCTCCTTGCCCTTGCGTCCGACGTAGCCCGCACGTTCGCGCAGCAGGGCGGCGACCATCGGGTCCTCGGTCTGGGGGATGTCGCTCATGGCAGTACTCCTGAGGTGAGTGAGCGTGCCCGCCGGGCCCGCCCTGGATGAGATGAGGGCGGGCCCGGCGGAGTCGGGATCAGACGCCGGTGAACGTCGGAGCGATCAGGCCCGTGCCCGCGATCTTCCGGGCCTGGGCGTAGCGGACGTGGGTGTACGCGAAGTAGCCGTACACGACCATCAGCACACCGAGGCTGGCGGCCTTGGTCTGCTCCGCCCGGATGTACATCGGAGCGCTCGGGTCTTCCCACAGGTGGCACTCGTTGCGGTCCACGAGGTAGATCTCGTCCTCGGTGCCCGCCCCCAGGGTCGTGCCGATGTTGTTGTCGACGATGACCGGAGTGCCGTTGGGCAGCGTGCCGCGCACGCCGCTGCCATAGGTGGCACCCAGGTTGGTGCCGGACATCTGCGCGGCGATGCCGGGCTGGCTGATGAGCGGCCAGGTCGAGCCCATGGCGTTCTGCATCCAGTACCAGCGGCGGGAGTGCATGACCGCGATGTTCTCGCCGGACGCCATGTCCAGCAGCGCGGCCTCGACGCCCGAGAGACCTTCGAGGAGCTTCGGGTACAGCTCGGCCGTGGTCGGGGTGGCGTCGGTGTAGGCGACGCTGGTGGCTACGTTGGTCAGGCCGTTGGTGGCCTGATTGAGAAGCGTGTTGTCCAGCGTGGTCGCGTACCGGCGGAACAGGTCGTCGAGGACAACCGGCTCCACGCCGGCGCCCCGCTCGATGGCCTGCCGGGACAGCGTCTGCTGGCCCGCGTTGGTCTGCACGTTGAAGGTCAGCAGCGTGTCGTCGATGTCCGTCTCGGACACCGCGGCGTTCTCCGTCTGGGTGGCGGTGCTGGTCGCCGTGGTGATGCGCGACAGGTTGACCGTCATGCCCTGCGAGGGCATGTCGTGGTGCCGGATGGCGTCCGCGAACGGCCGCTTGGCCGCCGCCGCCGGCGCGTAAAGCTCGGTCAGGTACTGCGGTACCACCAGGCCCGCGAACGCGCCCGTACCGGCCGCACGCTCCTCGATCTGGGAACCGCGCTCGACACGCTCTTCGGCCATGTGCCGGGCCAGCCGGTCACGGGCCTCGTAGTCGTCGCCGAGAGCGGCGGCCACGACGTCACGCTCGAACTGTCGGCCCCGCCGGTCCTGGTCGGGCCGGTAGGTGCGCTCCTCGGCGCCGACCCGGTGCACCCGGTCGTAGGCCGGTGCCCGGTTGGCGGCCGGGACGGTGCGCGCCTGCAGAGCGGTCACCTCGTCCTCGCGGACCTGCTCGGCCTCCAGCCCATCGAGCGCGGCCTGGCGGCGGGTGACCTCGGCGTCGGCCGCGTCGCGGGTGGCGACCCGCGCGGTGACCGCGTCCTCGGTCAGGTTGTCGTCGGAGCGCAGCGCCATCAGCGCGTCCTGCTCCTGCTGTCGTGCGGTGATCGCCGTGTCCAGGGCGGTGCGCGCCTGGGCGATCAGCTCGGCGAGGGTCATCCTCGTCGTCCTTTCGTCGTCGTGATTCAGGCGCCCCGTGTCCAGACAGACGGCCACCCGAGGCATCGCGCCGGGTGGTCTCGTGCGCGCAGAGCGCAGGGCAGTAACTCCCGCCAGGCGGCGGGAAGATCAGGGGGTCAGGCCGGCGGCAGCTCGTAGAGGTGCCAGACCATGCCGTCGGGGGTGCGCGGCGTGGTGCCTCGGTGGCGGGCGCCGTCGGGGATCGGGTGGCCGGTGCCCACGACGAGGAATGTCCGGGCGGTGCCGGGTTCCTCGAGGGAGCCTTCCGCCCAGAAGTCGACGACGTGCGGTGCGTTCTCGGCGACGCCGATCCGGTCGGCGGCGACGTGGACGGGGTCACTGTGGATGTTGCGGGTCTGCGGCTGGCCGGTGACGTAGATGCGGTGGCGCAGCATGCGGCGCGTCATCGGGCGAGCGCGATCTCGAGCAGCGCCCTGGCCCGGCTGGAGGTCGGCGCGACCGGCTGCCGCAGTGCTGCGCCGGTGTGGGGGTTGGCGCCGTAGCCGACGATAGCGACGTCGCCGCGGTGGATGTCGTACCGGTTGATCCGGTACTCGGTGTAGTCCGGGGACCACTGGCCCGACTCGATGCGGAACGCGAACGACATCTCGTCGACCAGGCCCGCGCGCAGCTTCGGCGCGATGTACGCGACGTCGTAGTCGGCGGGGTCTAGGGCGGGCGCGTGGACGGACAGGCCGGTGCCGTCCTCGGCGAGCAGCAGCGTGCCGGTGGTCGTGCGGGCCATGCGGCGCAGCTGGTCGTGGCCCAGGACGAGCGGTACGTCGAGGTCCGCGCGGGCCAGCGATTCGGAGCCTGCGCCCTCGGTGACGATCTCGGTGTACGGGCCGAAGTAGTCCCACATCTCGTAGGCCTGCTCGTACACCGTGGCGTGTCCGAGGAACTCCAGGGTGCCGCCGTCCCCGTCGGCCTCGCGCAGCTGCACGCCGGACAGTCGGGCGCGCATCACGGCGCGGGATCCGCTCTGCTCGGCGCTGCGCCGCTGCGAGGGACGGTCGGCGCGCTGGCGTACCTGCTGGGCTCGGGCCGCGGCGGCGGCGAGCGCGGGTGTGGTCATGACGGTGCTCCCGGTACGGCGGTCGTGGGCTGGGCGGGGACGGAACGCGAGCCGAACAGCCGGTCGAACTCGGCGAGCTGGTCCTCGGTGAAGGGCGGCAGGTTCTCCAGCGCCCGGGCCTCGGACGGGGTGAGCGTCCGGTTGGTGATGCGCGCGCCGATCGTGCGGGCGCGGGCCTCGGGGTCCATGCGCAGCAGCGCGTCGGTGTTCAGCTTCACGAACCGCGGGCCGGACACGAGCTTGCGGCTGAACGCGTCCTCGCGACGGCCCACCGCAGGACCCAGATTCATGATCAGGAACTGGAGGTTGCGCTGCGTCATGTTGGCGTAGGTGACGCTGCTGCCCGACACGGCCACGTCGATCAGGTCACCGGGGACGCCGAAGAAACGCGCGATTTCCTGCGCCCCGTACTGGCGGGCCTCGAGGAACGAGGACTGCGAGGCGACAGCCTGGATCGGCTTGTACTCCCAGTCCATGCCGTGGACGAACAGGCCGGAGCTGTCGACGGCGGCACGGAAGTTCTCCCGCGCGACCCGGGCATCATCCTTGCCCACCACCTTCGCCGTGTTCTTCAGCTCGGCCAGCGGCACCGCCCCGCCGGCGAACCAGTCACGGGCGAACTGCTGCGCCGACAGCGTCTCCTCGATCGTCCACGCCGCATACGCCACGGGAGACAGGCCGAGCGGGCAGCCGGCCACGGTGTACTGCTTCTCGTGCCAGACCTCCCACGGCTCGTACTCCTTGCCGTTGATGACGAACTTGGTGATCGTCGAACCGTTGCCCCGGACGGTGACCGCGCCGAGCTCCACCAGGTCGATGCGCCCGGGCAGGCCGCGCCCGTCCGGGCCGATGACCCCGGTCCGCTCGGTGATGATTCCGAAGCAGTTTCCGCCCCGGTCCAGGTCGAACTCCGTGGAGTACACCCACTCCTTGATGCCGACCTCCAGGCCGCCCGGGGCGACCAGGACGGGAGGCTTCGGCACCTCTACCTGGATCCCGTTGACGTACCGGTACACGTCGATCGGGAACGACGACATGAGGTCCGCACGCAGGCGCAGGCACGCCCACACCGCCGAGTTCCGCAGCGCCGTCTCGTTGGTGACGTGCACCCGGTTGGTGCGCCCCTCGCGGGAACGCGCGAGGAGATCCTCGGCGGACGTGATCTGCGCGTCGCGGGTGAACGCGCCCTTCAGCCTGGACCAGGCGCCCATGCCCCTACCTCCCCTCACGCGAACGAGTCCGCGATGTCGTAGTCCTCGATCACGTGCGGGCCCCGGATCAACAGCGCCCACCGGGCGAACGTCGCCGCACAGAACGGGCTGATCTCGGTCAGGGAACTGGTGCGGTCCAGCGTCCAGGCGTCGCCGTTGCGGCGTGTCCTGGCCCCGTTGACGGCGGCCGTGAACGGCACCTGGTCGAGGTGGCGCACAGTGCCCTGGTTCATCGCGTCGGCGATCTGCCCGCACGCCTCGATGACGTCGCCGCTCCGCATCACGGCCAGCTCGCCGCGCTGCGGATGCTCCTTGTCCTTGGGCACGTCGATGCCCGCGGCCACCAGGTCGTCGATGAGGGAACTGGCCGGCGCCCCGGACGCGGCGACCGCTACAGCCACCGGCTTCCACAGGCGGTGCAGCTTCACCATGGCGGGCACCACCCAGTCCGTACCGGGCCGATACGCCACCACCTCCAGGTGCACCTTGCCGTCCGGGCGCAGCGAAGCCGCGCTGATCGCCGCACGCTTGCGGTCCTGCGACACGTCGATCGCGAGAGCGACACTGGACGCCACCGGCTTGCTCGCCGCGTCGACCAGGCCCGGCCACTTGCCCTTGGGGACGTTCGGGTCGACGGGCGGCGTCGGCTTCCTCGTCCGGTTCAGGTACGCCCGGTCGAACTCGGCCGGATCCATCTTCTCCAGCTCGGCACGGATCACGTCCTCGGTGACCGTGAAGCCGAGCGCGGGCAGCGTTGCGTACCAGGTCGCCGGGTCGTCGCGCGGCATGTCCTCCGGGGCGAACCACTCGAAGTACGCCACCCTCGGGCCGACCGCGGCGGCGTCCTCGGCGAGCGCCTTGAACAGTGCCTCGATCAGCTCGCGCCCCACCTTGCGCTTCTTGTTCAGCCACACCGACTTGGTCGTCCCGCCGGCGGACGCCCACCACAGTTGCGCCATCTTCCGGGTCAGCATGGCGGGGCTGAACGCCTGTTCCAGGCGGTCGTCCTCGTGGGCGAAGGACTCGTCGATGAACCCCATGTCCAGCGGCGGACCATGGCCGGCCTTCTCCGTGTTCGCGGTGATGCCCATCTTCGAGCGCGTCGCGGGCCACAGGATCGCCTCGTTCCCGTTGCTCTTCCGGATGCGCGCCCGCTTGCGGAGATCCGAGCCGGAGATCTTCTCCCAAAACTCGTCCTCCCAGCGCTGCCGGGCCATGCCCCGGGTCTGCGCCGCGTACACGATGTTCTGCCGCTGCCACGCCATCGCCCGGTGCACCTGCGCGCCCAGGCACAGCTCCGTCTTGCCCTGCTGCCTCGACACACTGATGCCGACCTCGCGGTGCGCGAACAGTCCGGTCTCGGGGTCGATCTCCAGGGCGACGTCGGACACGTACTTCTGCCACGGCATCGGCGGGGCGCCGAGCTTGGCCATGACCTTCCACAGCTTCGGCCCCAGCGACTTGCGCTCCGGGTTGCGGGGCGTGCCCCAGCGCGGCGGACACGTCAGGCCGTACCGGTCGTACAGGTCCTCGGCGAACTCAGTCGGGGCTTGCCAGGTCTCCGAGGTCGTCGTCATCGTCCGTGGCCCGCCCCTCCAGCAGCTGGGCGAGCGTCTGCCGCAACTCGCGGTTCAACTGGGGCAGCGTCCGCACGTCGTCCTGCGCCGGCACCTGCTCGCCGCACGTCTCGCACTCGGCGGTCCCGTCGATCTCACGGGCCAGCCGGTACGCCATCTCCGACAGCGACGGCTCGACACCGACCAGGTCGCCGAGCTGCTCGACGTCGGACCGGACGGCCTGCTCGACGGGCCCCATGACGCCCCCCTTCCAAGATCATCCCTGGCTCATCGGCTCGGGGGGAGAAAAATAAAAGCTGGGCGCGGGGTTGCGATATGTCCGATTTCTAAAAATCCCAGGGAGATCTCCAGCCGGATCAGATCAACTCGAAGCTGTGACCTGCACGTTTGCAGGAGGATCTATCTTGAGCGGCGTGGTGCGCTCCTCCTGTGCCACGTCGCCGGTGGTCTCGTCGACGTACTTGCGGCCCTGCTCGTTACGCAGGTGAGCGGCGTACCTGATGCGTCGGCCGCAGCCGTCGGTGTCCGGCTCGATGGCGATGGGCCCGTCGATCGGCACGACGGTTACGTCGATGTCGTTGGCTCGCAGCCAGTCGGCCACGGCGTCCATCGGGCCGAAGGGTGTTGCGATCGGCCTGGCCACGTCAGCTGCTCCCGAAGTTGTGTAGCCAGCCCAGCAGCGGGCGGACGGGGTTGCCGTCCTGGTCGATGACGCGCAGCTGCGGGTGCTGCTCCCCAGCGACGCAATGGAACGCGTCGCAGAAGGTCTCCCAGTCCGGCGTCGGCGTCGGGGTGGCGGCTGCCTCGACGCCAGTGAAGGTGACGCTGGTGACGTGGTCCGTGATGTCGTGCCCGTCAATCTCTATGTACGTGATCGGTCCGGGGATCAGTCCCATGGTCAGCCTCCCCTTGTGTTGCCGATGATCCCCGAGTCGGCGTACTCCTCGACGAGGCTGCCGCGCGTCGGTGACAGGCCGAGCCGAGAGATGGTGCGCCAGATGGCGGTGTGCTCGTCCTTGTCGCCGCCGAGGTCGAGCGCGCACCGTGCCGCCTCGCGCCACTCGTCCAGCTCGGCCTCGGTGAGCGAGATGGTGTGGGTGGTGATCTGCGCGGTGGTGAGCTCCGGCATGGTGTCCTCTCTACGGTCCGGCGAACCAGTCGACGGAGGTGTGCAGCTGGACGACGTCGGCGAGGGGCCGGTCGCTCTTCTCGCTGTTGCACTTGCGGAGGCAGGTGGGGCAGCCGGTGACGCCGTGGATGGGGGCGAGGTTGTCGGGGTCGAGCTTGGCGCCGCCCTTGCTGCGGGGGTGGATGTGGTCGACGGCGTTGGATGCTCCGTGGCCGCAGACGATGCAGACGTCGAAGGCGGCGAGGATGCGGGCGCGTACCTGTCGGTACTCGTAGGAGGTGAGTTCGGCGGAATCGGTGGCCACAGCGACCCCTCTGCCGTTCAGGTCTCTCGGTACGATCCGTCCACCTATCAGGAGGGGGAACGCCATGGTGGAGTTCAACGTGCGGCCGGACATTGACGCGGCAGCCGCGAAGCTGAAGAACACGTTCGGGTCGAAGCGGGAGATCGAGCGTCTGCCCGAGGTGCTGTGGGAAGGCGAGACGGTCGAGATGCTTGCCACTGGGGTGTACGGCAAGGGCAACGGTCTGGTGGCGATGACCGACAAGCGGCTGATCTTCCTGAAGCACGGGATTCTGTCGCAGCAGGTGGAGGACTTCCCGTACGCGCGGATCAGCTCGGTGCAGTGGTCGGGCGGGATGCTCATGGGGACGCTGCAGGTGTTCGCGTCGGGCAACAAGGCCGAGATCAAGCAGATGCCCAAGGACGTGGGGAAGGATCTGGCGGACGCGTTGCGTGCGCGGCTCGCTGGCGTTGTCCCTGGTACGCCTCCGGCTGGTCCGGCTGGCGTTGCTGCGCCGGCGGGCGGGCAGGACGTCGCGAGTCGTCTGGCGACGTTGGACGGGCTGCGGGCGCAGGGCTTGGTGACTGAGCAGGAGTACGCGGAGCGGCGGGCGAAGATCCTGGACAGCCTGTAGGTGTGCTGGCATGACGAAGCCCCTCGGGTCAGGTCGCCGAGGGGCTTCGTCATGCGTCTGTGGGGTGCCCGTCTGCGGACACACGGGTTCCCGGAGATCGTTACACGCTTTCTGACCTGCGGTCAAGCAGCCTTGCGGGCCGCACGGTTGGCGGCGAGTGCGGCGACGGCTTCGGCCGCGTACCAGGGCTGCCGTGCAGTGCCGCCGGCACGGGCGAGTTGGCCTCGGTGGACGAGTAGGCGGACGCCTCCAAGGGTGATGCCGAGGACGCGGGCGGTCTGGTGTGCGGTGAGGTGGCCGGGCCGGATGTTCTGCGACTCCATGCCCCCATGATGCGGCAGGGAGGGAGGCGGCGAGGGGGAGCTGAAGGTGCCTGTTTCCCGTTTCCCGCGTGTCCCGGGTGGTGCCTCCCTGGCCTCCCTGACTGGCCATTTACGCAGGTCATGTACAGGGAGGCGCGGCAGGGAGGCTCCGGGGAGAACTCCCTGAGATCTAGGCGGGTCCCTCCTCGTCGTCGAAGTCGTCGACGTCCTCGGCAAACCGCTCCAAGAGGGCGTCCTGGACCCGCTCGCGGGCGACGACCATCACGCCGTTGGACTTGTACTGCTCGGCCCCGTACGGCTCCAGGGCCCGCTTCAGGTCGGTGGGTCCCCAGCTGCCGTACGCCTCCGGGTTGCGGGCGGCGAGGCGGTGCAGCACCTCCTGCGCGAGGACGCGGGCGTCGTCGGCGAGGATCGCGGCGACGTCGGCGAGCGGGTCGGGCGGCTCGAATGTCGGCTCGTCGGCGGCCGGGCCGCCCTCGTACAGGCCCATCGCCCTCTCGACCACGGGCGTCACCTCGTCGACACCCTTGTCGGGGTCCCGGGCCACGTAGTGGGCGCGCACCACCTCGAACGGCTTGTTGCTGAACCCCACGGTCACGGCGGTGCCGACGTCCTCGCCGGGAATGAGGGTGGTCGCGGTGACGCCGGCCTTGTGGCGGCCGGAGCCGAGCAGGCCGTCGTTTGCCACGTGGTCGCCGACCGCGAACGCGACCCGGTGCGAGGTGTTGCGGGTGACGTCACGCGGCAGACTGTCGGCGGTCGGGGAGACCGTGACCCAGATAAGGGTGATGGCTGTCTTGCGGGCCTTCTTCATCACCTTGATGGCCAGCTCAGCGGCCTCTTTGCCGTACTCCTTGTGCATGAAGAGTTCGTGGCACTCGTCGAACACGACGACTTTGGGCCGCATCCGGGGGTCCTTCAGCGCCAGCTCGCGCGTCACCTTCGTGGCGCCCTCGCCGAGTTCCTCCAGCAGCTTGCCGCGGGTGGTCACCTCGTCGCGCAGGCTGCGCAGGGCCTTGAGCGCGGCGTAGACGTCCTCGTCGTCGTCGCCCTTGACCAGCGTCTGGAGCCGGGGCTTGAGCGGGTCGTAGTCCGTGTTGTACGCCATGACGTACGCCTCGACGATGACGATCGGGTCGAGGATCGCGCCGAGCAGCAGGGCGATGACCAGCGACGACTTACCCGAGCCCATGATGCCGCCGACCATGTAGTTCGCGGCCATGAGCTTGCCGATGATGGCGTCGCCGCGCTGGGAGACGGCGACCGGTACGCCCTTGAAGTAGTCGGTGGTGCCCTCGGTGAGCAGCGGCCATGGCGGGACCGGCCCGGACAGTGAGCCCTGGTCGGCTACCCACAGGTCGAGGGTGCCGGGCTGCTTCGGGGGCTCGGTGGGCCACACTTCGACGGGCTTGCGGAGCAGGTTGTGGGCGAGGACGTTCTTCTTCGCGTTGACCATCTCGACGGTGACGCCGATGGGGAGCTGCAGCTGTGTGTGCCAGCCGTTCCCGGAGCGGGTGGTGGGCTGCTCCCACCTCGGCTGCCAGCCGTCCTTGATGGCCTTGTTGAGCGGGGCGATGCCGAGGCCGCCGAGCGCGCGCAGGATGGCGCCCTCGTCGGGCACGACGTCCCGTTCGTCGCCGCCAACGGGCAGCGCCCATGAGGGTGCCGTCTGCCGGTGCCGGCCGACGGCCCACACGCCCATGAGGGCGAGCCAGGGCAGGGAGTACAGCAGCGGTTCCCACAGGACGCCCGCGATGAACGCGACCCATCCGACCAGTTCGATGACCGTGTTCAGGGGGGTGAGGACGTCGTGGACGTCGTGGTTGTACCAGGCCAGCATGAGGCCGAGCATGAGCAGCACGCTGCCGGTGCTGAGGACTGCGGAGGCGATGGCCTTGGGGGCGTTGAGGATCATCTGCAAGAGGTCCATGCGCCGCTTGTGGCGGGCGAACCGGTAGGCGTAGGCGCGCTGTTCCCACTGCCGGATGAGTTCCTCGTTCCCGGCGGCCTCGGCCTGGCGCATCATGCGTGCGTGCATGGCGGTCGTGCGGGCCTCCCACGCGCGCCGGGTGAGGACGCGGGTACCTCCGCTGATGTACGCGCTATGGCGGACGAGGATCCGGTAGGTGTCATGCTCGCGGGCCTCGACGACGACGCGGCGCAGGCTCTCGATACGGACGCGGCGGGACGGCCGGGACGCGGCGGGACGGTTGGAGGACGGCTCGGGGGCTGGGGCGTCCTGGCCGTCCTCGGCGGCGGACGAGGGCGCCTTGATGAGGTCGACTGTCATGCTGGGGGCTTCCTGCCTCTTGCTGGGGTACGGAGGCCCGGGGACGGCGGCTGCTTGGCGGTAGGACGCCGTCCCCGGGGTGCAGCTACTTGTTGCGGTTGGCGCGTTCCTCGCGCCGGCGGGCGCGCTCCTTGATCCGCTCGATACCGCGGTCGATGTCGGGCTGGTCCTGGATGTTGGCGATGGCGCGGCGGGCGCCCCGGAGTTCGAGGCGGGCGATGCCGAGCTTGTCGGCGAAGGTGAGCTTCGGCTCAGACATGCGTGGCCTCCGTGGTGGCCATGGCGGCGGCGATGGCGGCGTGGGTACGGGCGATGTCGGCCCACAGGGCGCCAGCCGCAGCGAGCGGGATGGCCTTCTCCCTCTCGGTGCCCTGGGCGTACCGCTCGGCGTCCCCCGCCAGCCGTTCGGCGCGGGTTAGCGCGTCGTCCGCCAGTGCAATGTGCTTGGTGCGGTCCATCAGGTCCTCCTCGGGACAGGCCGGGCTGTCCGGCCCCACCGCGCCCCCGCAACCGCGGCCGTGACGACCGAGGTTGGCGGAGGACGGAAGGGCAGGTCAGCGGCCCTTGTTGAAGTCGCGCCACATCGAGCGCAGGACGAGGGCGACGATCGCGATGGACAGGCCGCCGAGGGCGAGTGCGATGGACGCGAACGCGAGGCCGATGGAGGCGACGCAGACGGCGCCGCCGATCGCCAGCCACTCGCTCGCGCTGCGTCCGTCGCGCTTGTGGTCGTGCTGGCACTGCTGCTGAGGCTGCGCCTGCTGGATGGTGGCGAGCTTGGCGAGTTCCATCGCGGCGAACGCCAGTTGCACGGCGGCCGTGTCGGTCTCGGCGGCGCGTACCGCCTGCTCAGCCTTGTCGAGGGCGTCGCTCACGCGGTCCACCCCCGGATGCGGCGGGTGATGCGGGGCCAGAGCAGGACGCCGGCGGCGAACGCGAGGACGGCGGGCTGAGCGACGATGGCGGCGACCGCAGTGAGGACGAGGGCGAGCAGCGCCGGGTAGGCGACGAGCAGGCCGAGGACGGCTCCGAACAGGACGCGCATCATGCGTATCCACCCTGCATCTCATCGGCCTCGGACTGGCCCTGCGGCTTCTTCGCGGCTCGGGAGAGGGCTGCTCGGATGTACGGCTCGTCGACCAGGAGGCGTCGGTTGCGCGCCAGGTGTTCGGCGATCTGCTTGGCCTTGGCATCCGGTCCGAGGATGGATGCGGCCTCCTCGACTGCGCCCTGAAGATTCACGGGCGGCAGGGCTTTGACCTGGGGCGCATCAGCCGCATCAGGTCGATGCACCTGGTACTCCGGGGGCCGGGTGCCGAGCACGAGGGCGACCGCGACCGGGTCGACGGGCACGCCGTAGGTGCCGAGGAGATGCGCCAGTTCGGCGGGGGGCGCATCAGGCCGCGCATCAGCGGCGAGAAGGATCGCGTCCGCCGGGTCCATGGTGGCGAACCGCTTGCGCAGTACCTCGGTGGCGGATGCCGGCCGAGGACGAGCGGGAGGCTGGACGGCTGCCCGGGCGGCGGCGCCGTACATGGCGCCGAGGGCGGTATCGGCGCCGCCGGTGATGCGCTCGCGCTGCACACCGACCAGGGAGGCGCCGAGGACCTGGTCGCCGCGGCCGACGCGCTTGGCGAGATCCCACGCTGTCCGCTGCGCGGCCTCGCGCACCTTTACGTCGGGGTGTCGTTCGGCGGCGGCCTGGTGGTAGGCGAGCTGCTGTACGTCGTCGGCCTGGCGACGCTGCTCGTCGGCGTCGACACCGGTGGTGTAGGTGACGATGCGGCGGGCGATCAGGCCGAGGCCTTCGGCGGCGCCGGACATGCCGAGCGGCGTGATCCCGTACACGGCGGCCTCGGCCAGGGTGGAGGCGAGGGAGAGACCGGTGAGGCAGGCGGCGAGCGGGGCGCCCCACAGCCCTCCGCGCACCCAGGCCGGGGAGGGCTGGCCCAGCATGGTCAGCCCGAGCATGGTGAGGGCGAAGATGAGGGTGAGGCCTTCGCCAGCGGCGACGACACCGATGGCGGTCGCCTCGCGGTGGAAGACGGCGAGCACGTTGGAGAAGGTGCCGACGGCGCCGGCCGCGCCGACCGCGACCATGACGATCGCGGCGGCGCCGAGCACGAAACGCTGACCGTTGGTGAGGCGGCGGGTGGTCATCGGCCCTCACCGCGCTCGGCGTCGAGGGCGGCGAGGAGTCCACGGACTCGGCAGTCGAGGGCGACAGCGGCTTTCAGCATGTCTTCGCTGCTGTGGATGTTCAGGGGCGCCGTCTCGTCCAGGATTCGCCGGGTGACGGCGATCTCGGCCTCAAGGGACTCGAAGCCCGTGGTGGTGTAGCCGGGCTCGCGCAGCGGGTCGTAGGGGGTGCTCATCGTGCGGCCACCGCCTCGGAGGCGCGGGCGAGGAGGAAGGCATCGTCGCGGTGGTCCTGGGTGCGGCGGTCGGCGCTGCTGGTGTAGTCCTCGCGGCACAGGCGGTGGAGCTCGGCGACGCGGGCGGTCGTGATGGTGCCGGTGACGCCGGCCTCGGTGGCGCGGACGCTGATGGTGCGTCCGGCGATGCGGCGGACGAAGCCGGCCGCGACGAGGCGGCGGGTGGGGGAACTTGCGGGCGCGACGGGGCGCGCGGGAAGATCTTGCACAGCCGTTCTCCTGTGTCTGCAGGTAGGTCGGTCAGGCCCTGCCTTGGTGGTGACACACCTCGGTAGGGCCGCTTAGTTTGTAATGGCCAGGGTGGCTAGCCACCACTCTATGCACACCCGTGGACGGGTGGCAATACACCATGCGAGGATTCAGGCATGCCCTCCGTTCACAAGAACCCTGCGAAGACATTCCGACCCGATCCCGACCTGTACGAGCGGGCCAAGGGCGCCGTCGCCGAGGTCGGGTCGGACATGAACGGACACCTGGTCTCGTTCCTCCGCTGGCTCACACACGAGACGGACGAACTTCCAGCGCGCCCGCCTCGTCCGGAGTAGGGGGTGACGCCTGCGGCTGGTAGTGCAGGAGCAGCAGCAGGTCCGTCTCGCCCTTGTACGCGCAGCCGCACGACCGGCAGCGCACCGGGCCGCCCGGGAGCCGCGACAGGACCGCACCGCACACCGTGCCCGCGTCGTCCGTCACCGCGACGCACAGACCGAGCCGTTGCCGACGGGGTACCGGGTCTCCGACGATGGTCCGGACCTGTCCCTCGAGGGAGCGCACCTCTCGCGCCAAGTCCCCGGCGGCTGGGTACTCGGCGGCGATCCACTCCAGCTCCATCCCGAGCCACCGGCAGTCCGTTGCCAGCCCGTCCGGCGGCGGCGCGCTGTGGTGCGGCCAGCGCTCGCGCTGCACGTCGACGCGCCACGAGTGCACAACCTCGCCGACGTGGTTGCTCTGCATCAGGTCGAGGACGTCCTCGTTGATCGGCGAGCGCGGGCCGGCCGTGCGCACCGTGACCAGCTCGCCGAACCCTGAGCGGCGCGGCACCAGGAAGTCGACCAGTTCACCGGCGAGGTCGGGCAGTCGGTCGAGGCGCTGGGCGAGCAGGAGTGTGTCGCGCTCGCACAGGTACGCCGGGCCCGTGTCCCGCTCGCACAGTCCGCAGAGGTTCATGTGGTCGGGTGCCCGTCTGTGGTGAGCGGCGTGACGATGCGGTGGAACAGGTCGGTGCACCGGATGCTGTGCACGGCTCCGTCGGAGGCGTCGACGAGGCGGCAGCAGGGGTCCAGGGGCGGCGGGCACTCGCCGAGCGCGTGCCGTCGGGCCCAGTCGTGTTCGGCGACGGTGCGGTGGTGGTCGGCGTAGAGGCGGACGGTGCACCAGGTGAGCACCGCGGCTGTGTAGAAGCCGAAGGCGCCGATCCAGCCGTTGATGGTCATGCCGTAGCAGGCCCCGGCGGTGATGAGGATGGTGACGGTGAGGGAACCGTGAGCGGCGCGCGGGCTGGGAGCGCGGTCTGCGTGGGTCATGAGCTGCTCCGTTCGGTGGTGGGTCAGCTGGCGATGGCGAGGCTCTGCGCGCCCGCCTGGGCGCCGGGCACGACCCCGGCGGCCTTCCGGGCGTCCCACTCGGCACGCGCCCTGTCACCGGCCGCACGCTCCATCTCTCGCCGCGCCTTCGACTGACGCGCCTGCGCCGCCTTGCACGGCACACACGACGCCTCACCCAACCGGCGATGCATCCGATGCCCGCGCGCCGTCCCGCCAGCTGCGTGCGCCTCAGCGAGGAGTCGACGCCGGTTGTCGTCGATGGCCTCGTCGTGTGCGGCCTGGCACTGCGGGCACACCTGCTCCTTGCGGCGCTTGTGGATCTGGTAGGCCCGCTCGGTCCCGCAGCCGATCGCTCGGGCCGCGAAGTCGACGCCGGCCCACACGCCGAACCGCTCCTGGTTGGCGAGGGCGTACTGCATGCAGGCCAGCAGCAGGGGGCAGCGGTGGCACTGGCGGGCGGCGTGCTGGCGTTCGGTCGGGTCGGGGCTGAAGAACGCGGTGGGGTCGGTGCGGCAGGGGAGGTTCGGGGTGGTGGCGGTGAGGGCGGCGAGGCTGGTCATGGGCGCTCCCCTGGGGGTTGGTGATCGGGCTGTTGGTGGCGGCGCAGGTCAGGCGCAGATGACGCAGCGGTGGTCGGCGCTCTCGTTGTCCTGGCACAGGTCGACGCACCAGCGGCAGTACGGCGTGAGCTTGTGCTGGGCGCGGCCGTCGAAGCGGGTGTCGGTGGGGTCGAAGGGCTTCTCGCACCTGGCGCAGGCCTCGGTGGTGGGCTGCTGCTCGGTGGTCTTAGTGCGGCGGTCGATGGCTTCGATCCACGCGACCTTCACCGCCGCGCTCTGGACCAGTTCCGCGCGCAGCTTCACCGGGTCGGACTCCGCGAGCGCCTCAAAGTGCTCTTCGTTGCTGACGTCCCGCCAGGTGAGCACGCCTGCCGCTGCGTTCCTGTCGGCCGCATCCCGGTACCGACGTGCGGCGTGGCGGTAGACCGGCAGCCCGGTGCCGTCGGGGTGGTTCTGCTCGCCCCACTTGGCGTCCTGCCGGATGCGTTCGGCGAGGACCTCGGACAGGACGCGGTCGGTGGTGGCGCTGGGGTTGGCGCGGTGCTCGGTCATGCGCTGTGCCTTTCGTCGTTGGCGAGGTAGGTCTCGCAGCCGTGGCAGTAGAGACGCCCAGGGCGGATGAGGGGCAAGCCGCAGTCGGGTCCTTGGCAGCGGGTGACGGCGGGCGGCTCGTCGGACGGCTGCGGCGCGGGCGGCGTTTCGGGCGGCGCGGTGGCGGCCGGGCCTTCACCACTCGATGACTCGTCTTGGACGGCCTCGCCCGCGCGCTGCTGTGGCTGAGGTGAAATGCCAGCCATGTTGTGGTCGGGGAGTGGGTCCCTACCGTAGGTAGGGAGGTACTGGTAGACCCCCGCTACGGACGCTGTCCGGACCGCGTCCACTGACGCCATCCGGGGGCGTCCATGGACGCGGTCCGGGTTCTCTGCGGGGGGCTCGGAACCCCCGCTACGGACGCTGTCCGGAACACCAGCCGTTGACGCTGTCCGGACCGCGTCCATGGACGCCATCCGGACAGCGTCAGTGGACGCGGTCCGGGTCGCCTCGGCGATCTCCGCAGCTTTCTTCTTCGCGTACGCCTTCCGCTGCCGGGTGTCCGTCATGTGATGCATGTGCGCCTGCCAGTCCAGCCTCCCGCCAAGCGGCATCAGCAGCAGGTAGACGCTGGATGCGTTCGGCCGGCGCTTGCGGGCGAGAACCCCCACGCCCATGAGGACCTTTACGGCGCGGGTGACGGTCTCCTGTGAGCAGCCGGACAGGGTGGCGAGGGTCTCGCGGCCGGGGAACGCGTTGGAGCCGTCGGCGTCCGCGTACGTGGAGATCCACATGCCCACGGTCACGACGCGCGCCACCTCGGGGATGGTCCGTCCGACGCGCAGTACCTCGGCCCGGAGGGCGTTGGTCCAGGCGTTGCGGACGCTCTGCACGCGGTCGTCAGTGCTCAACTCGGGTCTTCTCTCGGTGATGTTGCGGAACCGTTGCTGCAAGATCGGGGGCCGGGCCCGCCGTGGGGGACGGCGGGCCCGGGTGACGGCCGCGGGCGTGGGGGACGCCCGGGGGAACGGCCGTCGGGAGAGTGGTCAGTTGGCCTGCGCGAGGGGGAAGGCGTGCATGCTGCGGCCGTCGGGGAGGGCGATGGTCCAGGGGCCGCCGAAGAGGCCGTACGCGACCCAGTCGCAGCCGCGCCCGGTGTACTTGCCCTGGCCCTTCACGAGGGCGCCGAGGGTGCGGCCGATGCATTCCTGTCCGACGACGTCGGAGGCGACGACGTCATCGCCGGTGCGGTGCTTGCGCGGGTTGGCGGCGAGAGCCTCGCGGAAGTCCTCGCCGTTCGCGACGTCGCCGCAGGACGGGCAGACGAACGCCCACTTGATCGGGTCGCCGCCGAAGCGCTGGGTTGCCTCGGCGACCAGTTCGGCCTGGGTGAGCTTGCGGGAATCGGTCGTGGTGGTCATGGCTGTCCGTTCTGGTGGTAGTTACTTGCGCCGACTGCTGAGCGAGTGCTGGAGAGCGGCGTACTGACGCGCCGCCTGCTCGCGGACCTCAGGGATCGGGCAGTCGTCTCGGCGGTGCCGTTGGGCGCGGATGACGAGCTGCTCTGTCGCCGCGTAGCCCACGGCGTCTTCGGCCTGCCCGCACGGGCAGGTGAAGTCCGCGGCGCCGAGGGACTTGGCCTTCGCGGTGTCGAGGCGGACGCGCAGGCCGTAGCCGGGGCGCGGGTTGCCGATCGTCGGCCCGATCCCGTTCATGCCGGGAGTCCCACGAGCTGTTGCGCGGCCTGCTCGCCGAGGACGAGGCGACGGCCGGCACTCACCGCTGGCGCCTCGTGCTCGCCACCGGGCCGTCGACGATGGCGAGTACGTCGAGCGCCAGCGCGCACAGCTCTTCGCTGTCGCGGCCGAGCTGCACGTCGGCGATCCGAGCCAGGATCGCGCTGTGGCGGGACTCTGTGGCGGCAGCGAAGGTGCGCAGACAGGACAGTTCGGCGTCGCGCTGCGGGAGAGTCAACCTCGCCCGCTTCTGGGGGTCCTGGCCGCCGACGGGTACGGGCAGGGCGCCCGACTCGGCGACGGCCGCCGCCAGTTCGGTGCTCTGGATGCCGTGCTCGGCGAGTTCGGTGAGGGTGGCCATGAGGGAAGGCGGGCAGCACGTCGGGGCGCCCTTCACCGCGTACAGAGGGGTACCGGTCTGGGTGGTGGCGCGCAGCTCCCACTCAGCACCGTCGAAGGTGCGCAGCGTCGTCGGGGAGTTCATGCGGTCACGCCCTGGGCATCGCGGGGGGCGTTGACCTGCTCGTCGGTCATCGCGATGCCGTGTGTGGCGATCTTGATGTCGATGCCTGCACGGATCGCCTGCGCCGCAAGCCACGAGTCTCCGGCGTAGACGTACAGGGCCACATCGCTGGGTGCGATGCCCAGGGCCGTACGCCACAGCTCGAATCGGTGAGGCGTGTCCACCGAGAGGTGCAGATCGGCGGCCTTGCCGCCGAAGGGCTTGTAGATCGTGACGTGCGCGGCGGGAAGCTCGGGGTGCTGGTCGATCAGGTCAGCGAGCACCTGGACAGCGGAGCGCTGCACGCTGACCGGGGACGCATGATCGGTGTGGTGGGTAGTCTCAGTGGTCACGGTGACCTCTGCCTTCTGTGCGGTAGGGGCGCCGGTCGGGGGCTGCTCGGGCCGGGAAAGTCGGAGCGGCCCTTCGGCGCGTTCAGGGGAAAGTCAGGCGACGGCCGTCTTGCCGGCGTCCTTCATCCGGCTCTTCGCCGCAGCCTTTGCACGGCGAGCAGCCGCAGCCTGGAGCGCGATGCGCGAGAAGTGAGCCGACTTCAGGTGCTCGGCCACGCGGGCGATCTGCTCGTCCGTCGCGTTCGGGTGCTTCTCCCGCGCCTGCTTCTCAAAGCGGCCGTTCGCCGCGGCTCTGGCTTTCGCCGTCCGCGACGCGGGATCGAGCGTGTTCGCCCAACTGGTGTGGGCGGCGAGCCTGGCCCGAAGCGATCGGTCCTGCGGATCCATGTCCCTCCCTCTCTCTTCCATCTCCATACTCGAATGGGGATGGAGTGGGCGAAAAAAGAGCCCGACGTCGGGACTGGACTGCCGCCGCGATTGCGTCGGCTTCCGGCTCCGAAACGGTGGGGCGCTCTTCCTTCACCAGTTTCTGAATCTTGCTGTACGAGACGCCGGTTGCGCTGGCCAGAGACCTGACCGAGTGGACCACGCCCCCGGGTAGCGGCTGCTTCATCAAGCGCTGGAGCAGCGTGCCGTCGTGCACGCGGTATCTGTCTGCCGACACGGAACCTCCGGTGTTGCCATCCCCATCCTCGAATGGGGATGGCTGTAGCTAAGCACAGCGCTTGGGGGATGTCTAGCACAGTGCTGCGCCAGATCTGCTCTGTCCCTTGCGCCCCTTGTGCGTACACACGCGGGGCGACTTTGCGCCTCTTTGAGCAGGCCAGCTACCCATTTGCGTATGGGGTTGTGGACAATGTCCCTTGTACGTGCGGGTAACCCCCGCCGGATGAGCCGACGCATCCGGCCCCCGCCGAAGACCTGGAGACCTCTACATGACGACTCGGGACGCCGAGACGCTCGCACAGCTCGTCAGCGAGCAGGCGGGTAAGGGGAAGCGGTACACCTTCGAACAGCTCGCAAACCGGTCAGTCGACCCGGAGAGCCACTACTCACCGAGCGCCAATCTCGTCTGGACAATCGCGAGCGGCAAGAGCGTCAAGATGAACCCGAAGTTGGTCAAGGCGCTGGCTGCTGGTCTCGGACTCACTCCCGAACGGGTGGCGGATGCAGCGCACCGGCAGTTCCTCGGCTGGTACAGCAGTGAGCCTTCAGCCCAGGTCACGGGTGCGGAAGAGGATGAGGACGTGGTCTACAGGGTCGCCGCCAAAGCGGGCGTGACCGCCGAGGAGATGCCTGCGGTGAAGGCCTTCTACGCGGCATTGCGCGGCGAAGGGAAGTAGTCGAACATCGTTCCTCTACTCACGGAACGTTTCACGTTCACCTCATTGGGTGAACAGCTATTTAAGGCCACTCGGCGTAGAGTGATCGAACCTCGCGCGATTCGTACGCGTGTGCGATTCCATGCTGTCCTGCGCGCACACGCGGAAAGGGGGACGAGTGGCAGAGCCGAGAGTGCACGTCCACGCAAAAGACCTGAAAGGGGAAACCCCTGTCGCCGTGCGCGACAGTACCCAGCACTACGACCTGGCCATCGACTTCTCGTGGCCGGCAGAAGACATCGTGGCTGGACTCCAACAGCTCTTCCAGGATGGCGTGGACAGTGGGCGGTGGTCCCGCGCCGACCACAGCGAGGCTCCCATCGAAACGAACGAGGCCGCTCCCCATCCGGGGAACGACCTCGACTGAGCAGCGGACCCGGCGGCTACAACCGGTCGCCGGGGCTCAGCTCCCTATGGATCTTCAGCGCGCGCTCGGTGCCGGCCGAAGCTCCATACCGTGACAGCATCTGTCGCGACCGCCACCCCATGATCCTCATGAGTGCATCGTCCCCACCACCGTTCGCTTGCCACAGGTGCGCGAACGTGTGCCGGAACTGGTGCGGGTGAATGTGCGGGATGCTCGCCTCCTTGCAGCGGTTCTCGATCATCGTCCCGACGCCCCAGATCGTCATGGCCTCGCGCCGCTTGAAGCTCACCCACAGTGGATCGCCCGGCTCCAGCGCCCTCCCCAAGTACTTCCCGGCCGCCCGCAGGTAGCGGTCCATCGCCACCGACGTAGCCCGGCCGAATGGTGCCGGCCGCTCCC
This sequence comes from Streptomyces sp. SID12488, assembly GCF_010548275.1. GTDB lineage: Bacteria > Actinomycetota > Actinomycetes > Streptomycetales > Streptomycetaceae > Streptomyces. The sequence continues at coordinate 391,101 of NZ_JAAGLT010000001.1, read as the reverse complement.
GGCCGCCCTTTCCGAGGACGTGTAGCACCATCAGGTCTAGGTCGAGCTTCTCCTGTGTGCGCACGGTCAGCTCGCTCAGCCGGGCCCCGGTGTCGAGGAACATCATGATGATCGCCGTGTCCCGGCGGTCCTTGAAGTCCTTCCCCTTGCACACGCTGAGCAGCTTCTTCAGCGCGTCGTCCGGGATGACGGGCACCTCCACCTCCGGCACGGTGGGCGCCTTCATCGTCCGCATGGGGGAGCGGTCCATCTCCTCCTCCTCGACTGCCCAGTTGAAGAACGTCTTCAGCGAGCGGAAGTGCTGGTGCGCGTTGCCGGGGCTGCTCTCCTCGATCAGGTCCCCGATGTACGCCTCGATGTGCTCACGGTGGATGCCGCCTTCCCCTTCCAGCGCAGTCGGGGCGGGGCGGTCCTCCGGCTCGTTCGGCTCGTAGCCGAGGAGGTAGGCGCGGAACTGCTCGGCGGCTCGGCTGTAGATCCGCTGAGTGTTCGGGCTGAGGTTGCGCGCGCGCAGGGAGCGGATCCATGACGAGGTCAGGGGGCCGATGTCGTACGGCTTGGGGTCGTCGGCGGTTTTGGTGGCGGTCACGCCTCACCGTCCTCATTCGAGTACGCGAATGCTGTTCGCCCCCGGGGTGTGGTGGTGGTATCCGGGGGATGAGTACGACGCTACGCCGATCTCGGGAATCCTCAAGGCGCTTGGCCAAATACCGCTGTGCTGGCCCGACATGAAAAGGCCTCCCACGCGTTTCCGCTGATGAGAGGATGTTTGCGCCCCCGGCAGGACTCGAACCTGCGGCCAAGCGCTTAGAAGGCGCCTGCTCTATCCACTGAGCTACGGGGGCCGGGTGTGGTGGCCTCGGTCAGGGTGGGCCCGGGTGGGCCGGTCCTTGACGTTGCCGGGGACAAGGATAGGGCTCCCGGGTCCTTGTCCTGGTTGCTTCCCCTCCGTGGCTCAATGTGGAGGTTCGGTGAAGCGGTCCTGATAATCGCAGGCAGGTACGAATCGTGCACCGCTTTTGCCGTCTCGCGCATCGGGTGTTGTCCACTCGTTATGCCTGGACTGTGCCTACGTCCTAGTCGTCCCTTCCGTCCCTTGTGTTCCGTCGGCGCGCAGACATGCTCATATGCTTCAGAATTCCCCTAAAATTGGGCATTCTTCACATGTGGTGACCTTGGACGTACGGCCTCAGCTGATCGACGCACTTTCCGCCCTGCGCGAGCGTGTCGCCGCCGCACGCTTCCCGCTGCCCCTGCCCGGGGCTCCACGCGCGCGTGCCAACCGCGACGAACTGCTCGCGCAACTCGACGACTACTTGGTGCCCCGCCTGAGGGAACCTGAAGCGCCCTTGCTCGCCGTTGTGGGCGGGTCCACCGGGGCCGGCAAGTCGACCCTGGTCAACTCCCTTGTGGGGCGCCGGGTCAGCGAGGCAGGCGTACTGCGGCCCACGACCCGGACACCGGTACTGGTCTGCCATCCCGAGGACCACCACTGGTTCAGCGGGATGCGTGTACTGCCCGACCTCACGCGCGTGTGGGTGCCCCCACAGGAGCCGGGACAGGACCCCGGTGACGATCTGCTGCTCCCTGGCGAGGACGGGGCACGGGTCCTGCGCGTGGAGACCGCCGAGAGCCTCCCGCGCGGACTCGCCCTCCTCGACGCCCCCGACGTCGACTCCCTCGTCGCCGACAACCGCGTCCTCGCCGCCGAACTGATCTGCGCCGCCGACATCTGGATCATGGTGACCACGGCGGCACGGTACGCCGACGCCGTCCCCTGGCATCTCCTGCGCACCGCCAAGGACTACCAGGCCTCCCTTGTCACCGTTCTCGACCGGGTGCCCCACCAGGTGGTGTCCGAGGTGTCCCGGCAGTACGGCGCGCTCCTCACCAAGGCCGGCCTCGGCGACGTACCGCGCTTCACCGTGCCCGAACTGCCCGAGTCCGCCTGGGGCGGTGGACTTCTTCCGGCCACCGCGGTGGCCCCGCTGCGCGCCTGGCTCGCCCAGCAGGCGCAGGACCCGGCCAGCCGCCAGCAGGCGATGGCCCGTACGGCCTACGGCGTCCTCGATTCCCTCAAGTCCCGCATGCCCGAGCTGGCCGGTGCCGCCGCCGCGCAGTACTCGGCCGCCCTACGGCTCACTGCGGCCGTCGACGGGGCCTACGACAGCGAGCACGCGCGCGTACGGGGGCGGTTGCAGGCCGGCGCCGTCCTCGCCGGGGACGCGCTGAAGCGGTGGCGCGCCTTCCCGCTCGACTGCTCCGCGGGCGAACTCCTCGACGCCCTCGTGGAGAGCCTCTGTGCCCTCCTGTTGTGCTCCGTCACCGCCGCCGACGAGCGCGTCGACGACGCCTGGCGCCGCGAACCCGCCGCGGACGCCCCGGGACTGACGGGCCGCGACCCGTCCCAGGAGAGCGTCGAACACCGCATCGGGATGGCCGTACGGCGGTGGCGGCGCGAGCTGGAGGAGTACGCCGAGGAGGAACTGCGCGACCTCGACCGGAATGCCGCCACGGATGTCGAGGCGGTCGCCGCGCTGGTCGCCACCGCGCTGCTGGGTGGCCGGCGGGCCCGGTCCGCGGGCGAGGGGCTCGCCGAACGCATCGGCGCCCACGGCGCCCTGCGACTGCGCGACCGCGGCGGACGGCTGCTCGCCGACCACCTGGACCGGGTCATGCACACCGAACGCGAGCGCCGCCTCGCCCCGCTCGACGCCCTTGACGTCCATCCGGAGCCTCAGGCCGAACTCATCGCCGCGCTGTCCGTACTGCAGAAGGAGAGGTGACCGCCGTGACCGCCGTCACTGACCACGACCACCACGACGCCCCGGCAGAGAACGTGCCTCCACGGGAGGACCTTTCCGACGGCAACAAATCCGAGGAGAAGGCGGAGGAGAAGGAGCAAAAGGGGAAGAACGAGGGAGGGACACCCGAGAACGAGAAGGAGAGGGAGAAGGAGGGCGAGAAGGACGGGGGCGGCGATGGTGGGGCGCCCGACGGCCACGTCCCCGGCAACGCCCCTTCCGCTTCCCTTTCCGCTTCCGCCGAAGGCGACGGCCACGCGCGCGTGGCGGGCGATTCCGACTCCGGCGCCTCTGCCTCTGCCTCTGCCGCTGACAACGGCTCCTCCAAGGACGCCCGTACAGACCCCCGCCCGGAATCCGAGTCCTCCGGAGCCTGGGACGACGGACTGATCGCCCGACGCGTGTCCGAGACGGATTCTCCTGTCCGCGAGACGGTGGTCGAGCCCCGGGTCTCCAGCAGCGTTCCCCAGCCGGTGATGCCGCTCGCCTACGACGGGCCGCTGCGCTCGCGGCTCGACGCGCTCCGCGAGCTCGTTGGGCTGTCCCGCACCCGGCTGGACAGCAGAACGCTCGCCGAGGCCGGCCGGGTCCTCGACGAGGCGGCGGCCCGGCGCAGGCTCTCTGGGCAGCACACCGTCGTCGCCATCGCGGGCGCCACCGGCAGCGGCAAGTCCCAGCTGTTCAACGCACTCGCCGGAGTGGCCATTTCGGAGACCGGGGTACGTCGGCCGACCACCGCCATGCCCATCGCGTGCAGCTGGAGCGATGGCGCGGCGACCCTCATCGACCGGCTGGGCATCCCCGGCCGGCTGCGCCGGCGCCCGCTGCAGAGCGCGGAGGCAGAGGCTCAACTGCGCGGCCTGGTCCTGGTCGACCTGCCCGACCACGACTCGGCGGCCGTCCAGCACCGCGAACAGGTGGACCGCGTACTGGCACTGGTCGACGCGGTCATCTGGGTCGTCGATCCGGAGAAGTACGCGGACGCCGTCCTCCACGAGCGCTATCTGCGGCCCATGGCCGGACACGCGGAGGTCATGTTCGTCGTCCTCAACCAGGTGGACCGCCTCCCCGGGGAGGCCGCCGACCAGGTCCTCGACGACCTGCGGCGCCTGCTCGACGAGGACGGCATCGCCCTGGGGGAGTACGGCGAACCGGGCGCCACCGTACTGGCGCTGTCCGCGCTCACCGGGGACGGCGTCGGTGAACTGCGCGAGGCGCTCGGGCAGTTCGTGGGCGAGCGCGGGGCCGCGGCCCGCCGGATCTCGGCCGACCTCGACGCCGCCGCGTGGCAGTTGCGGCCCGTCTACGCCACCGGACAGCGCACCGGGCTGAGCGAACGGGCCCGGGACGAGTTCTCCGACCGGCTCGCCGACGCGGTGGGCGCCACCGCCGCGGGCCAGGCCGCCGAGCGCGTCTGGCTGCGCAACGCCAACCGCGCGTGCGGCACCCCGTGGCTGCGGTTGTGGCGGTGGTGCCAGGACCGGCGCGAGACCTCCACCGGCCGCTTCGCCGTCAGCGAGCAGCCGGACGAGGAGGCCACGGCCCGCCAGCGTGTCGAACAGGCGGTGCGTACGGTCGCTGAGCGGGCGTCGGCCGGACTGCCCGCGCCATGGGCGCTGGCGGTGCGTGAGGCGGCCGTACGGGGGGCCCAGGGCCTGCCCGAGGCGCTGGACGAGCTGGCGACATGCGCCGGGACGCCCTCGGGACGGCCGCCCCGGCCGGGCTGGTGGCCGGTCGCGGTGCTGGCGCAGGCATCCATGACGATTCTTCAGATCGTCGGCGGGCTGTGGCTGGTGGCCCAGATCGTCGGGGTCATGGCGCCGAACCTGGGCGTGCCGGTGCTGCTGATGTCGGTGGGCATCGTCGGCGGTCCGGGAGTGGAGTGGAGCTGCAGACTGGCGGCTCGCGGACCTGCCCGCCGGTACGGACTGGAGGCGGAACGGCGGCTGCGGGAAGCGGCGGCCGGCTGCGGCCGGGCCCGGGTGCTGGATCCGGTGGCGGCGGAACTGCTGCGGTATCGCGAGGTACGGGAGCAGTACGTGCGGGTCACGGGGGCCCGTGCGGTTGTGGGGTGAGAGGTGAGAGGTGAGCGCGAGGAAACCGGCAGGTCACAGGGGCTGAATCCCGGAAGAGCGACGGGAGGGTGACGTGAGAGGGAGACGTGGGTCCCTCAGACGGGTGACGGAGTTTTCCACAACCGGCCGGTAGTCCACAGGGCTCAGCGGGCTCGGACCGACGGATGCATTCTGGCTTCGCGGCGATCACGACGGACGTGATCGCCGCGAAGCGGTGACCGGAGAAGTTCTCGTGGTCGGGAAGTTCTCACGGTCGCCGTGTCGGAGGCAGCCGTACGGGACGGGCCCGTACGGGTATCCGCCCGGCGCGAGTGCGCCGGGACCGGGAGGGGTGGTTCGTGTGAACGAGACGATGGTGTGCGCGGTGGGCAATGTGGCGACGCAGCCGGTGTACCGCGACCTGGCGTCGGGGGCGTCGGCGAGGTTCCGGCTCGCGGTGACCTCGCGCTACTGGGACCGCGAGAAGAACGCGTGGACGGACGGACACACCAACTTCTTCACGGTGTGGGCGAATCGAGCTCTCGCGACGAATGTCGGGGCGTCACTGTCGCTGGGCGAACCGGTCATCGTGCAGGGCCGGTTGAAGGTGCGCACCGAGATGCGGGACGGGCAGAGCCGGACGTCGGCGGAGATCGACGCCGTGGCGATCGGCCACGATCTCGCGCGGGGAACGTCGGCCTTCCGGCGCTCCGCCGGCCCGCCGAAGGGCGAGGCCGCGTCACCGCCCCGTCCCGAACCCAGTTGGGAGACACCGGTCGACGACGACGAGGGCGGGGCCGGGGCGCAACAACGCCGGGAACCCGTGGCGGTGACGTGACATCGGGCCGCGGTGGGCGCGGGCGCCGGCCGGACTGAGGCTTATCGGTGGACTGACCGGCAAATGGATGATCTTGGCGATAACGATTCCGAGTCGGATCGGTTATCCGATGACAGGACTGGGAAGTGCGGTGCGCCACATCCCTAGGATGCCCGGATAGCTCACGGGGCTTCTGATGCTGCTGGCGGGACCGCACCCCCCACGTCAACGAGTCCTGCTCGAAGGGGAATTCTGTGTTTTCTTCGTTCTCCGCGCTGTCCGGGCGCGGGCGAGCGGCGGCGGCCCGGCTCGCCGCCGCGACGATGGTGGCTGGTCTCGTCGTCACCGGCGCGCTGGTAACCGCCGGTAGCGCCGTCGCGGACGCCACTCCGCAGCAGCAGGGCGGGGCGACCGCCACCATAGGCGGGCTCAAGACGTATGGCGCGGCCGTCGTCCACGGAGACGACGGGGAGGGCGGGGAGGACGGGGACGAGCAGGTGTCCGCGGGCCTGTTCGAGATGTCCGTCGACAACGGCGGCACCCTGCAGACCTACTGCGTCGACCTGCACAACCCGACACAGAAGGATGCCAAGTACCAGGAGACCTCCTGGAGCGGCACCTCTCTGGGCGGCAACAAGGACGCGGGCCGGATTCGCTGGATTTTGGAGAACTCCTATCCGCAGGTGAACGATCTCGCGGCGCTTGCCGCCCGGGCGGGGGCGGTCGGCCTCACCGAGCAGGACGCGGCGGCGGGCACCCAGGTCGCCATCTGGCGCTACTCGGACGGCGCGGACGTGGACGCCGTGGACCCGAAGGCCGAGAAGCTCGCGGACTATCTGGAGAAGAGCGCGCAGAACCTCGCGGAGCCCGACGCTTCACTGACCCTCGACCCGCCTGCGGTCTCCGGCCACCCCGGTGAGCTGATCGGACCGGTCACGGTGCACACCGACGCGGACAGCGTCACGGTGATACCGCCCGCCGACGCCGCGACGAGCGGGGTGCGGGTCGTCGACCAGGACGGCGAGGCCGTCACGTCCGCGGTCGACGGCGGCCAAGTGTTCTTCGAAGTGCCCGAGGACGCGCTGGACGGTTCGGCGGCGCTGAGCGTCCAGGCCTCGACCAGCGTGCCGGTCGGCCGCGCCTTCACCTCCGACAGCCGGAGCCAGACCCAGATCCTCGCCGGCTCCAGCGAGTCCACGGTCTCCGCGACAGCGACCGCGAACTGGGCGGCCACGGGTCCCGTGCCCGCACTGTCGGCGCGGAAGAACTGCGCCAAGAACGGCGTGGACATCACGGCCGCCAACAAAGGCGACGAGGCGTTCACCTTCCAGCTGATGGGCTTCGAGCACACCATCGCGGCGGGGGAGTCGCGGACGGTGACGATCCCCTTGCAGGAGGACCAGCCGTACGACTTCACGATCATGGGGCCGAACGGCTTCAAGCAGCGGTTCGCGGGTGTCCTCGACTGCGAGACCCAGGGCAGCGCGGGCGGCGACGAGGTCCAGACCCTCAGCGAGCCCAGCCCGGCCCTGGCGGGCGGCACCCCCGCCGCAGGCGTCAACCTGGCCGAGACCGGCAGTTCCAGCGCGACGCCGATGATCGGGGGCATAGCGATCGGCCTGCTGGTGATCGGCGGCGGCGTGGTGCTCCTCGTCGGCAAGAAGGAGCAGCACGGGGCAGGCCCCCGAGCGTGAACGCGAGCGACATCGCACCTTGACAACTCAACAGCGTGTGACCGCATGGTGACCCGCTGACGGCACAGCCCCGTCCGTCTGCAGGCGCCCGGGGCCGCTGACGTACTCGTTTCCCCGTAGGGGTGGCAGTACGGCAAGATGGGTTACATCCCACCACTGCCTGATTTCAAGCTGCCGGACGGTTTCTCTTGGCTGAGTACATTTACACCATGCGCAAGACGCGCAAGGCGCACGGCGACAAGGTCATCCTTGACGACGTGACGCTGAGCTTCCTGCCCGGCGCGAAGATCGGTGTGGTCGGCCCGAACGGTGCCGGTAAGTCCACCGTTCTCAAGATCATGGCGGGCCTCGAGCAGCCGTCCAACGGCGACGCCTTCCTGTCGCCCGGCTACAGCGTCGGCATCCTCATGCAGGAGCCGAAGCTCGACGAGTCCAAGACGGTCCTGGAGAACGTCCAGGACGGAGCAGCCGAGATCATGGGCAAGCTCAACCGCTTCAACGAGGTCGCCGAGCTGATGGCGACCGACTACTCCGACGCGCTCCTTGACGAGATGGGCAAGCTCCAGGAAGACCTGGACCACGCCAACGCCTGGGATCTCGACGCGCAGTTGGAGCAGGCCATGGACGCGCTGGGCTGCCCGCCCGGCGACTGGCCGGTCGTCAACCTCTCCGGTGGTGAGAAGCGCCGCGTCGCACTCTGCAAGCTGCTGATCGAGGCTCCGGACCTGCTCCTCCTCGACGAGCCCACCAACCACCTCGACGCCGAGTCGGTGAACTGGCTGGAGCAGCACCTCTCGAAGTACGCGGGCGCCGTCGTCGCCGTCACTCACGACAGGTACTTCCTGAACAACGTCGCCGAGTGGATCCTCGAGCTGGACCGAGGCCGCGCGATTCCCTACGAGGGCAACTACTCCACGTACCTCGAGAAGAAGTCCACCCGCCTCAAGGTCGAGGGCCGCAAGGACGAGAAGCGGCAGAAGCGCCTCAAGGAAGAGCTGGAGTGGGTCCGGTCCAACGCCAAGGGCCGGCAGACCAAGTCCAAGGCGCGCCTCGCCCGTTACGAGGAGATGGCAGCCGAGGCCGACAAGATGCGGAAGCTGGACTTCGAGGAGATCCAGATCCCGCCGGGCCCGCGTCTGGGCTCCATCGTTGTCGAGGTCAACAACCTCTCCAAGGCCTTCGGTGACAAGGTCCTCATCGACGACCTGTCCTTCACCCTGCCGCGCAACGGCATCGTGGGCGTCATCGGCCCGAACGGCGCGGGCAAGACCACGCTGTTCAAGATGATCCAGGGCCTTGAGACCCCCGACTCCGGTGCGATCAAGGTCGGCGACACGGTCAAGATCAGTTACGTCGACCAGAGCCGCGCCAACATCGACCCCAAGAAGTCGCTGTGGGCCGTCGTCTCCGACGAGCTCGACTACATCAACGTCGGTCAGGTCGAGATGCCGTCGCGTGCCTATGTGTCCGCCTTCGGCTTCAAGGGGCCGGACCAGCAGAAGCCGGCAGGCGTCCTCTCCGGTGGTGAGCGCAACCGCCTGAACCTGGCGCTGACCCTCAAGGAGGGCGGCAACCTGCTGCTCCTCGACGAGCCCACCAACGACCTCGACGTGGAGACCCTGTCCTCGCTCGAGAACGCGCTGCTCGAGTTCCCCGGTGCGGCAGTGGTCATCTCCCACGACCGCTGGTTCCTGGACCGGGTCGCGACGCACATCCTCGCGTACGAGGGCGAGTCGAAGTGGTACTGGTTCGAGGGCAACTTCGAGTCGTACGAGAAGAACAAGGTCGAGCGGCTGGGGGCGGATGCCACTCGTCCGCACCGCGCCACCTACAAGAAGCTGACCCGGGGCTGATCGATCTTGCGGCATATCTACCGCTGCCCGCTGCGCTGGGCGGACATGGACGCGTACGGCCACGTCAACAACGTGGTCTTCCTCCGGTACCTGGAGGAAGCCCGTATCGACTTCCTGTTCCGCCCGGACAAGGATTTTCAGCAGGGGTCCGTGGTGGCACGCCATGAGATCGACTACAAAAGGCAGTTGGTCCACCGGCACACGCCCGTGGACATCGAGTTGTGGGTCACGCGGATAAGAGCGGCGTCCTTCACGCTCACCTACGAGGTCAAGGACCCGGACCAGGTGTACGTCCAGGCCTCGACGGTCGTCGTGCCGTTCGACTTCGCGACACAGCGCCCGCGCCGCATCACCTCCGAGGAACGGGAGTTCCTGGAGGAGTACATGGACGCGGACGACGCCGAGGACGAGAACGCCGAAGAGGGCGGGGCCGTCGCCGCATGACGGTCCTGCACCTCGCCGACGAGGGGGAGGCGGCCGACCTCGCCGCCTTCCTCGCCAGGCTGCTCCACTACGACCGCGGGGCAGCTGTACGCCTCCAGGGGACCGGCACCGCACTCGCCGTGTTCGGGCGGCCCCCGTCCTTCGAGGTCCTCGCGATCCGCGCGGCCCGGCTCGCCAAGCCGTACAAAGACGGGCTGGACGCCGCCCTCGACGTCACCGTGTCGGCCGGTGAACTCCTGGAGACGGTGGACGAGTCGGCCGTCACCCTCACTGTCCCCGGGGCCGTGACCGGGCCGTCCTGGGCCGGGGTGCTGCCCCCGCGCGGCGGCTGGCGACCGGAGGCCGGCCTGCCCGCACCGGACGCGCTGCGCGCCATGGTCGCCGCAGCCGTCGCCGAATTCCGTTCCCGTACGCAGGAGTTGGCACCCGAACTGCGTACCCGCGCCGAACTCGACCGGATCGGGCGGGAGATCTGGACCCGGACGGTGGGGGACACCCGCCTGCCGGTACGGGCTGTGCACGCGGCGCAGTCCCTGGGCTTCCTGCGGCCCGCACAGGGCGCCAGGGCGTCCGGTGAGGCGCCGCTCGCGCTGGTCTCGTCGGGGCCCTGGCTGCGGCTGCGTACCGAGTTCGGCTCGATCGCCGTACGCAGAGCGGGACTCGGGGCGCTGGACGTCAGCGTCCGCTGACACCGGCGACGTACAGCGAGGCTTCCCGCGGTTGGTCAGCCGTCCGTGTTGACCATCGAGGCCGCCGCGTACGTCAGGTAGTTCCACAACGTCCGCTCGTGCTCCTCGGAGAGGCCGAGCTCCTCGACGGCGACGTGCATGTGCTTCAGCCACGCGTCGTGCGCGGCCCGGTCGACGGCGAAGGGTGCGTGGCGCATCCGCAGCCGGGGGTGGCCGCGGTTCTCGCTGTACGTCGTGGGACCGCCCCAGTACTGGATCAGGAACAGCGTGAAGCGCTCCTCGGCCGGACCCAGGTCCTCCTCCGGATACATGGGCCGCAGCAGCGGGTCCTCGGCGACACCCTCGTAGAACCGGTGTACGAGGCGCCGGAAGGTCTCCTCGCCGCCGACCTGCTCGTAGAAGGTCTGCTCCTGAAGCGTGCCGCGCGGAATCTCTTTCACGTCACCCATGGTCTCAGACGGACCGGCCGAGTACTCAAGGCCTAGGACCACCCCGTCCGTGCGCGCACCGGGCATCCGGTTCCGTTTCGGCCGGTATCGGCGCTCGCGTCCCGGCCCGGGGCGCAGGACAGTGGACGTATGAGCACGCACGCTGTCCACGAGGGCAGGGACGACGACCTTGACGACCTCGCCGCCTCGGCCCGGGCGGAGCTCCTGCGGGTGATCGAGGCCAGTGGGGCCTGGGACGGCGACCCGGTCTGGCGGGAGGCGTTCGAGGCGGTGCCGCGGCATCTGTTCGTGCCGTACTACTACGCCGGTGCCGTGTCGGGCCGGCAGCGGCTGTGGGGCGGGAGCCCCGACCCGCGTACGCGTGAGCGCTGGGTGCGCGGTGCCTACACGGACGCGCCGCTCGCGACCCGGATGCGCGACGGCGAGCTGGTCTCCTCCAGCAGCCAGCCCTCGCTCATGGCCATGATGCTCACCGAACTGGAGGTCGAGGACGGGCACAACGTCCTGGAGATCGGCGCCGGTACGGGGTACAACGCGGCGCTGCTCGCCCACCGCCTCGGCGACGCGCTCGTCACGACGGTGGATCTGGACCCGGAGATCACCGAGTCGGCCCGTCGGCATCTGGCCGCCGCCGGACACCGCCCTGTCGTCGTCACCGGCGACGGCGCCCGCGGCGTGCCCGAGCGCGGCCCCTTCGACCGGATCATCGCGACCTGCACGCTCAGCTCGGTCCCGCGCGCGTGGCTCGCCCAGTGCCGCCCCGGCGCCCGCATCCTGACGCCGTTCGCCACAGGCCTGGCCGCCCTCACGGTCCTCGACGCCGAGCACGCCGAGGGACGCTTCCTGCACACGTCCGCCTATTTCGTGCCGCTGCGCGGGGACAGTCGGCCGGAGCCCGCCGTCCCGCACCTGGGCGCACTCCCGGCCCGGGCACGCGACCACGAGCTGTTCCGGTTCCTGCTGACGCTCACCCGGGGCAGCCTGGACCCGCAGGAGGCGTACGCGCTGTGGGAGCGCGAGGACCGGCCGGTACGGGAGCGGTACGGGATCACCGTCAGCGGCGACCAGGAGTGGGCCTGGCTCGACGAACCCACCGGTCCGTACGCCTGGCCCCTCCCCGTCTGACAGGTCTGTCCCGACCTGACCCCGACCTGTCCCCGGTCTATCCCCGACGGATCGTGATCGTCGTCCACGCTCCCACGTGCACCCGGTCGCCGTCCTGCAGCGGTACGGGGACGAAGGGCTGGATGGGCTCCTCGGAGTTGTTGACCGTCGTACCGTTCGTCGAGTTCTGGTCGACGACCGCCCAGCTGCCGTCGGGCTGCTGGACCAGCACCGCGTGCTGGTGCGAGACGCCCGGGTCCTCCGGCGGCACCGCGAGGTCGATGTCCGGGGACTCGCCCGTGGAGTGCCGGCGGCGGCCGATCGTGATCTGGTTGCCGGTGAGCGGGCGCTGCTGCTCCGGCGAGTACGCGGGCAGGTTCAGGCCCGCGGCCTCGGGGCCGGAGCGCTGCATCATCGCCATGAAGTACTGGCGGTCCGGGCCGATCGTCGCGGACCAGGTCAGCGGCTGCTGCTGGCCGTAGCCGCCGCCGGGTGCGGGCGGGGCCTGGGTCCTGCCGGGCTGGGGGTAGCCGTAGCCGCCGCCCTGCGGCGGGGGCGGAGGTCCGCCCGGGCCGCCGGAGGGCGGGGAGATCACCCAGTCGTCGTCACCGCCGCCGTAGCCGCCGGGGCCGGTCTGCGGACCACCGGGCCGGCCCGTCTCCTGCGGGAACGCGGGCTGGAAGGGCGGACCGGACGGCTGGAACGCCTGCGGCGCGCCACCGGGCCCTCCAGGCGGCGGGTACCCCTGGGGTCCGCCGGACGTGACAGGGGGACCGGGCTGCGGGTATCCCTGCGATCCGCCGGGGCCGCTGGGCGGGTAACCCTGCGGCCCGCCGGGGGACGTACCACCGGGACCGCCGGGACCACTGGACTGGTAACCCTGCGGTCCGCCGACGGACGTGCCACCAGGACCACCAGGGCCTCCGGGGCCGCCCGGGCCACCGGGGGTGGGACCCGGCGGCGGGGGGACCGGGCGCGACGGGTCGTTGCCGAAGGGCGGAATAGGTTCGGCGGGGCGGTTGATCTGCGACGGGCGTGAGCTCTGGTAGTCGTACCCGTCACCACCGCCGTAGGACGGGCCGGGCGGCGGCGGGGACGGGAACCGCTGGCCGGGACCCGGGCCACCGGGACCCGCGCCGTATCCCTGGCCGTAACCCTGGCCCTGGCCCTGGTCCTGGCCAGGTCCCGGCGCCTGGGGGCGCGGGGCGGCCGGGGTGTACGAGGTCGCCGTGTTCGTCAGGAAGTTCCACCGGCACTCCTCGCAGAACGGAGCGCCCCCCTCACGCGGGGTGCGGCACTGCGGGCACAGCTCCTGCTCGGCGTCCGGTACGGCGGACAGGTGCGAGCGGCTGCCGGGCGCGCCGGTGGCGGAACCCGGCGGCGGATAGCCGTAACCGGGCGCCGGGGGTGGCGGCGGGGGCGGGGGCACGGCACCGGCCATGCGGTGACCGCAGACCTCGCACCAGTCGTCGGAACCCGACTGGTGTCCGTTCGGGCAGGTCGGCATGTCGGCGCTTCCCCCTCTCCTCTTCGCTACGTTTTGTGTATCTACTTCTTTACACGAACAGTCTTTGTGGACCGTGTCTCGAGCGTCATCTCGTCGGCCTCTTCGACCTTCGCCTTCAGTCGCACAGTACCTGCCGCGGCGTCGACCACGTCCACCACCTTCGCAAGCAGTTTCGCAGTATCCGCGTTTCCGGAGGCGCTGGCGAGCTGAACGGCCCGTCCCAGCTTGGCCGTTGCTCCGTCGATGTCACCCGCTTTGCGGGCATCCAGACCCTGCTGGATGACCTGTGCCAGTTCGGCCTGACCTGTGTAGTGCGCGACCTGTGGGTTGATCGACGTCGAGGCCACCATGTCGTCGGTCCACACGGCCCGTACGAGGCCCTGCGCGCCGAGGTTCTGGGCGCTGCCGTCGGGCTGCGGGATCACCAGGGAGACACGGGCGGCCAGCATCTCCTGGCCCAGGCCGGCGGAGGGCACCTGGACGCACACGTGGTAGTCGCGGGACTCGTCCCCCCAGGAACCGGTGGGGTAGTCACCGGCGCGCGGGCCCGCCTCCGTGCGGCGGTCGGTCAGCTCCGCGACGGTGGGCGCGACCTGCTTGACGAACTTGATCTCCGTGCCGACCGGGGTCCACAGCCGCAGGGCGACGTCCGCGACCTCCTTGCCCATGGCCGTCTCCATCATCTGCGTGAAGTCGGCGGAGAGGCCTGCCGGGTCGGCGACGATGTCGGCGGTGCCCAGCAGCGCGGAGGCGATGGCGGTGACCTCCTTGACCTCCCAGTCGGTGCCCACGCCCCGCGCGTCGCAGGTGAAGCGGCCGGCGCAGGAGTCCAGGGCGGCCTTCAGGTCCTCCGGCGACTCGTGCTCGTTGCGGCCGTCGGTGAGCAGGATGCCGTGCCGGATGGCGACCTCGGACGAGGACAGCAGCCGGTCGGCGAGGCGCAGCCAGGTGCCGATGGCCGTGCCGCCGCCCGCGCTCAGCCGGCGCAGCGCCTGCTTGGCCTGCTCGCGGGTGGTCGCGTCGGCGACCGCGAGCCGCCCACCACCCGGATAGACCTCCCTGGCGACGTGTGTGCCGTCGATCACCGTGAAGTGCACCCCGTCGCGCACGGCGTCGATCGCGGCGGCCGTCGCCTCCCGGGCGCCCCGCATCTTGGTCGGCGGGTAGTCCATCGAGCCGGAGCAGTCGACCATGATCGCCACGGCCGCGTCCGGGCCCCGGCCCGGTGAGTAGATGTGGGGTGCCGAGGCGCCCGTGCCGACCGTGCCGCCGCCGGTCGCGGTGACCGTCACGATCGCGCTGACCTCACGGCCGCCGTCGGGCAGGTACTCGTTCTGGTAGACGTCGACCGAGAACTGCGGCACGTTCGACTTCGAGAAATTGGCCATGCGTGCTTCGCTCCCCCTCGAAAACCCCACATCCGTGGAGCAGTGACTGTATGCGGACCAGTCCCCTCCGGTCCTTCCGCGGACACCCCCGTCGTCAGTGCCCTCAGGCCGATCCTGCCCCCTGCGACGGGGCGGGGAACGGCACGACGGCCACTGTTACGTTGTCGTGGCCCCCGCCGTCCAGGGCGTGGCCGACCAGGACCCGGGCGGCGTGCAGCGGACGTGAGGCGGCGTCCGGCGGGAGGACCTCGGCCAGCTCGTCCGCGGCCTCCGCGTAGTTCCACAGCCCGTCCGTGCACACCACGACCACACCCGGCCGGTCCGGCTTGAAGGAAGCGGTGTGCGGCTCCAGTTCGTACGCGTCCGCGCCGAGCCAGCCCGTGATGGCGTGGGCGCGCTCGTCGGCGTACGCCTCCGCCTCGTTCATCAGGCCCGCGGCGACCATCTGCGCGGCCCACGAGTCGTCCTCGGTGAGCCGGGCCGGGGCTGTGGAGCGGTCCAGCGGGACCCAGTAGGCACGGCTGTCGCCGACCCAGCCGACGACCAGCAGCGTCGGGGTGACGATGGAGCCCACCAGGGTGCAGGCCGGGGAGTTCTGGTGCGGGGTGTGCTCGAGGGCCCCGCCGGTCTCGTCCGCCAGGGCGTTCACGGCGTGCGAGGCGGCGATGATCGCGTCGTGCATCGCCTGCTGCGGGTGGGTGCCCTGGGGCAGGGCCGCCATCAGTGAGTCGCCGGCCGCGCGGGACGCGGCCAGGGAGGCCTCGTCGGGGCGGGTCGCCGAGGAGACGCCGTCGCAGACGATCGCGACCAGCGCGGGCGCGCGGTCGGGCAGCGTGGTGTGGGAGATCGCGTACGCGTCCTCGTTGCGGTGGTGGCGCAGGCCCCGGTCGGTGACCGCGGCGAGCGGGCCGACCTCGTCCTCCATGTGGTCGCGCTCACGCGGCTGGGCGTGCCCGCAGTTCTCGCAGTAGCCGTCGTTGTCGACCCGGCCCGCCCGGCAGGCCACGCACACCTTGGTGCCGGCCGGGGGCGTCGACGCCTCGGCGGGGCGCGGGGCGGGCGCCTGGAGCGGGTACTCGTCGGGCTCGCCGCCTGCGGGCCGGTCGAACCGTACGCCCGTGGCCGGGGAGACCGGCGATCCCGTGGGCGGCGGTCCGGGCACCGGCGACCGGCCGGGAACCGGCGGGAGCGCCGTGCCGGCCGAGTCGGTGCCCCGGAGGTCGGTGGCCAGGTGCACGGGCGCCGGCTTGCCGGAGCTGCTGGTCTCGGGAGCGTGGGGCCAGTCCACGGAAGCGGCCTCCGAAGGCGGGTGCGGCGCGGACGCGAGGGCGCCGCTCAGGGTGAGCGTCGGGGAGTCCCCGGGGCGCGGGGGCACGGCCGACAGGTCGTACCCGCACGCGCCGCAGAACCGGTCGCCCGATTCGAGCGGCTCCTCGCAGCTCGGGCACCGGGACAGGGCCGTCGGCTGGGACGGCTGGGGTGGCTGGGGCATCTGGGACATCAACTACACCCACGTCCGGGGGCGGTAACGGTTGGCGCGTTCCACCAGGTCGATCCTCTCCTCGCCGCCCTGCGCGAGCCTGGCCAGCGTCCGGTACGAGCGTTCCAGCCCGAAGCGCAGACCACGCTCGTCCAGGTCGCTGCCGAGCAGCACCCGCCCCCCGACGGCAGGAGGGGCGGAACTCTGGCCATGGGAGAGTATCCAGTCCAGCGCGCAGCCGAGGACTTCCGTCGACAGCTGCTCCCGCCGGACCGCGTCCAGACCGTATCCGCCCAGTGCCTCCACCTGCACGGCGGACGCGATCAGATCGTCCAGGAACGGCGCGTCGGCGGCGACCGCCGTCCGCTGCCGCAGCCGTGCCCGTACGGCGGCCACGCGGGCCGCCGTGTAGTGGATCGAGGCCCCCGGAACCGACTCCAGCGTGGTTACGGCGCTACGGCGGTCGCCCGCCGCCAACTGGACGCGGGCCAGCCCGAACGCGGCGCTCACATAGCTCGGGTCGGTCGTCCACACCAGCCGGTAGTACTCGGCGGCGTTGTCGAGCTGCCCGAGCACCTCCGCGCACAGCCCGAGGGCCAGCTTGGGCGGACTCTCGCCCGGGAAGGCGTCGTAGACCGCGTCGAACGACAGCGCGGCGCCCTCGTGATCGCCCGTCACCAGCGCCGCCACACCCCGGTACCAGACCACCCGCCAGTCGTCGGGCCGCTCCTCCTCCAGTCTGACCAGCGACTCCAGGGCGGTCGCGGCGTCCCCGTTCTCCAGCCGGGCCCGGACCTCCCGCAGCCGGGTCTCCGTCGACTGCGCCGGCACCACGGCGAGAGCGGCGATCAGCTCCCCGGCCGCCGACGCCAACAGGCCTGCCAGGAAGCCCGCGTTGGGGTCGGCCGGGTCGACACGGGGCACCGGCAGCGCGAGCGCGGCGGCACCGGCGTCGATGGCCTTGACGAGCCGCGGGGCGCCGGTGAGCGCCCTGGTGGCGCCGCTGACGGCGGGAGCGGCCGGCGGCGCCGACTTCTTCCGGGGCGTCGCCACGCGCGCCCCCAGCCGCGACACCTCCCCGTCCAGTACACCGAACAACTCCGAGTCCGTGACCGTCACTTCCGGCCCGAACAGCGTCGACAGCGCGGGCCGGGCCCGTCCCGTCTGGAGCGACACGACCTCGCGCAGTACGCCCGTCAGCTGCTCGGACATCTCCTGCGCGGACGCGAACCGGCGGGCCGGGTCGGGGTCGGTGGCGCGGACCAGGAGCCGGTAGAACGACTCGTACTGGCGGAAGACCTCGATGTGGTCGGGGTCGGGCAGGGAGTCCACGAACACGTTCGTGTAGCCCTGGAAGTCGAACGTCATGACGGCGAGCGTGCGCGCGACCGTGTACAGGTCGGACGCCACCGACGGGCCGACCTCCGCGACCTCCGGCGCCTGGTAGCCGACCGTGCCGTAGATGGCCGACTCGTCGTCGTCCATCCTGCGGACCGCGCCCATGTCGATCAGCTTCAGCTGGTCCTCGGTCTGGATCGCGTTGTCGACCTTGAAGTCGCAGTACAGCAGGTTGCGGCTGTGCAGATGACCGAGGGCTTCGAGCGCCTCGATGCCGTACGCGCACGCCTGCTCCACCGGCAGCGGGTCCCGCTTGCCGGCCGGGGTGCGGCGGTCGTTGGCGATCTCCTTGAGCGACTTGCCGCCGACGTACTCCATGACGATGTAGCCGTCGAGGGAGCCCGTGCGCTGGTCGAGGTGCTCGACGAAGTTGTAGATCCGCACGATGTTGGCGTGCTCGATCTCCGCGAGGAAGCGCCGCTCGGAGATCGCGGCGGCCATCGCGTCCTGGTCCCCGGTGTCCAGCAGGCCCTTGAGGACCACCCACCGGTCGGACACGGCCCGGTCCACGGCGAGGTAGACCCAGCCGAGGCCGCCGTGCGCGAGGCAGCCCACGACCTCGTACTGGCCGTGCACGACGTCCCCGGCGCTCAGCTTCGGCGCGAACGAGTACGGGTGCCCGCACTTGGTGCAGAACCCCTCCGTACGCCCCGGCCGGCCCTCGCCGCGCGCCCGCCCCACCGGCGCCCCGCAGTCGGAGCGCGAGCAGAACCGCTTGCGCTCGGGCACCTCCGGGTTGTCCAGCACCATCGCGCGCGGGTCGGGCCGCGGCACCCCCGGCACCTCGACCAGGCCCGCGCCGAGCCGGCCGCGCCCGGTGGACCCGGCGCTCGAACCCGAGCTGCGCACCGACACCGAACGGCCCGTCGCCTTCCCCGACATGGACCGCGACAGCCGTCCGGAGACCGAGCGGCGCGACTGCGAGGAACGGGACGTGCGGGAGGTGCGGGCGGAACGGGCGGAGGCACGGGAACCCGCCGAGGCCGAGGACGAGCCGGCCATGCCGCCGGCCGACACGACCGGCGCGAGGCCGCACGTGTCGCAGTACAGCTCTCCGCCGCCCATGTCCTCGTAAGAACCCTCGCAGTCGGGCCGCTGGCACTTCTGCTGTTCGGTTCCGGTCATCAGTAGTCCCCCCTCCGGTCACTGGGTCCGGCCTGGCCGGGCACCCGCGGGCCGCCGAAGTACTCGGCGGCGGCCTGCTGGTAGCGCAGCACGGCCTGCTCCGCGACCCGCAGGTCGCAGGGCGCGCTCCACAGCATGCGGCGCGCCGCGTCGTACCGCTCGATCAGCAGCGGGTCCTCCGCGAGGCCGTGCCGGGCGACCTTCGCCCGGTACGCGTCGAGCCGGCCGCGCAGCTCCGCGCGGACCGCCAGCGGCTGGGTGACAGCCGTCAACGACTCGCGGGCGCGCATCAGTTCGTCCTCCGCCTTCGCCTCCAGCGACTCCAGGAGCGGCGAGAGACGGTGCCACTGGGCATGCCTGCGGTAGTCGGCGGCCATCGACACCTGCTCCTGCAACGCCGTGGGCGGGCCGCTGACGGCGGGCACCTCCGACGCGGCGATCTTCGCCAGCACCTCACCGCGCGCGCTGCGCGCCTCGGCGAGGGTGCGGTCCGCGCGGGACAGCAGGTCCCGCAGCTTCATGAGCCGCGCCTCCGCGTCCTGGCGGACCGTCAGCACGGCGTCGATCTCCCGGCGTACGTCCTCCAGGGCGCGCGCCTCACGGTCGTACACCGTGGTGTCCGGACGGCCGCCGCCGGGCGCCGAACTGCCCTGCGCGGGCAGCCAGAACGCCAGCGGGTCGGAGATCACCCGCTCGCGCAGGGCGGTCAGGGTGCGCGTGATGCGCTCCAGGTCGTCGCCCGCCGGGTGCTCGCCCGGGCGTACGCCCACGGAGTGCGCCAGCTGGCGGGTGCGCTGCAGCTCGGCGGCCAGTAGATCTATCCGCGCGGGCAGGGCCGACCAGACCGCGTCGGAGGTGACGACCATGTCGAGCGAGGTCGCGTACAGCTCGTTCATCCGCTCCACCAGGGCGGCCAGCGAGTACTGGTGGCTGAGCTTCCCGGTGCCGTGCAGGGTGGGCGCGTTGGCCGTCGCCGTCGCGCTGCCCGCGACCGTGACGCACTCGCCGCGCAGCAGCTCCGTCAGCTCCACCAGGTCCTCCCGGCTGGACCAGCGGCGGCGCGAACGGATGTCACGGGCGGAGTGGTACGTGTCCGAGTACGCGTCGAAGTACGCCCACAGCAGCGTGATCGACGCGTCGGCGGACGTCCAGCGCTCCTTGGTCGTGCCGGTGAGCTCGGCGCCTTCGAGGAGTCTGCGGCCCGCGTGGTCCTGGAGGGCGAGGAGCGAGGTCTCGATCGCCTCGTGCTCCGCGCCGAGCCGCGCCAGCGCACGGTCCACCTCGTCCCGGTCCATCACCGGCCCGGTGGCTCCCGTGACGCCCATCGATCACCTCGACTACTCGTGTGGTTGGCTCGTTCGTTCGGCTCGCTGGTCGGGTCGGTGAACGTCAGTTCTTGTAGTGGGGCAGCGGCGGCTTCGCCGACTCCGATTTGCTGCCGAGGGTCGGAGACAGCCACTTGTCGTACGACGCCTGCCAGCCGCCGTCGGCGATGTACTGCTTCAGTATGAGATTGACCCGGGCCGCCAGGTCGTTCGCACCCTTCTGCACCGCCACGCCGTAGTAGTCGGTGGTGAACGTGTCGCCCTTCAGCTCCACCGTCGGGTCCTGCGCCGCCTGGCTCGCGGCGAGCGCGCCGTCGGTCACCACGGCGTCCACCTGGCCGAGCTGGAGCCGGACGAGACAGTCGAGCTGGCTGGGGACTGTCGTTTTGATGTCGGCGGAGGCGACCCCGGCCTTCTTCGCGGCCTGGTCCGTCTTCAGCTGCTCGAGCGCCGTGGAGCCCGACGCCGAGCAGATCCGCTTGCCGGCGAGCGTCTTGTCGTACCCCTTGACCGAGGACTCCTTGGGCGCGAGGACCTGCTGCCCGGTGAGGAAGTACGGAGCGGAGAACGCCACGTCCTCCAGGCGCTTACAGGTGATCGTCATCGTGCGGACGATCATGTCGACGCGGCCGGCCTTGATCGCCGGGATGCGCTGGTTGGTCGGGATGGCCTTGAACTGGACGGCTTTCTCGTCGCCGAGGATGTCCTTCGCTATCCGGTGGACCAGGTCGATGTCGAAGCCCTCCAGCTCCGCCGACTTGCCGCCGTTCGGATCGCGGTAGCCCCAGCGGTAGCTGTTCTGGTCGACGCCGACGATCAGCCGCGGGTCCTTACGGGCCTTGATCGCCGCGATCGTCTTCCCGTCCAGCGGAGACGGCAACGGGCTCTGGTCCTGCGGGTTCTCGCACTCCGCCGCGACCTTCGCCTGGACGCCCTCGGCGACCCCCTGGCCACCCGTCTCCGTACCGCCGTCGCCGGGCGGCCGGGTCAGCGGGAGCAGCAGCAGCGTGCAGGCCACCACGAGGGCGCAGACGGCCGCCATCGCCCCGACACCGCCCCAGCCCCGCAGTCCGGCCCGCAGAGCCCGGAGACCGGTGCGCGGACTCCGCGGAAGCCGCTGTGCGTTCATCGTCCCGCCCCCTCTCATCGCCCGAACTCCCTTGCCGCCGCACTCCCTTGTGCTGCTTCGTGCTGCTGCTGTGCTGCTTCGATCCGCGTCCGTACTGTTCTTACCTCTTCGGACCGCATCAGCGGTACTCCGACAGCCTGCGCCCGATGCCGAGCACCGCGCCCGCCGCGCCCAGCACCCCGAGAGCCGCGGCGCCCAGCGGGAGGCCGATCATCGCGTCCCGGCCGTCCCTGGCCGACTGCTGGAACTCCGTCTGCTCATGTCCGATCGCCGTCTTCAGCGCCTGGTCGACGCTGTCGAAGCACTCGCCGGTCGGCTTGTCGCTCTTGTCCCCTATGACGCGGGCGAGCGCCTGCTGGAAGTCGCCCGACTCGTACTCCGTCTGCGCCTCCTCGTGGCGCTTCTTCCACTCCTCCATGCCACCGACGGCCGACGTGACCGGCTTCTTGCCCGCCTGGTCGTCGGCGAGCCCCTCGGCCTCGACCAGGCCCTTGCCGAGCGCGCTCATGTCGCCCTCGAAGTCGTGGTCGTAGGCGTCGACGACCGTGCCGTCCTTCAGCTCGACCGTCTCCGCGCCGCGCGCCACCAGCGTCAGGTTCTCGTTGCCGCGCGCCTTGAGGGAGGCGATCCGGGCGTTGTGCAGCACGTTCAGCGAGCGGATGCCGTGGTCGTAGGAGTCGCTCAGCCCCGAGCGGGCGAAACTCTGCCCGGCGACCAGCCACAGCAGGACGATCGTCGCGGTGGCCGTCGCCGCCACCAGACCGTGGTTCAGCAGCCGGTTCGTACGCCGGTAGTTGCGCCGCTGGGCCCAGACGAGGGCGCCGAGCACGGCGACGCCGAGGCCGATCGCCGCCCACGGGTACGAGGTCGCGTCCGCGTAGTCGGAGTCCAGCCGCTGGTTCTCCTTGGAGTAGAGCTTCTCCGCCTGCGGGAGCATCCGGTCCTGCATCGTCTCGTTCGCCAGCCGCAGGTACGAGCCGCCGACCGGGAAGCCCAGCCGGTTGTTGGCACGGGCCCGCTCGATGTAGCCCGTGTACTCCGACAGCAGCTTGTTGAGATCGGCGATGGTCCTCGCGGACTCGGAGTCCGGCTCGGAGTTGGTCGCGGCGGCGGAGAGCTTGGCGGCGGCGTTGCGGATGTCCTCCTGGTAACGCTTGCGGGAGGTCGCCGTCTCGTCACCGCCGGCCAGGAAGCCGCTGGAGGCGGCGGTGTTGGCGTCCGCGAGGGAGCTGTAGATGTCCGCGGCGGCGGAGCTGAGGGGCTGGCTGTTGTTCAGCACGTCGTCCGCGGCGGACGAACGATCGGTCATCTGCCACGCGGTGACGGCACCGAACGCGACGACGAGCACGGCGAGCAGGGCGCCGATGATCCGCAGCCGCCCCGGCTCGGTGGTCGCGGCGGCCCGCAACTGGTCGACGCCCTCGGCGAAGGCGGTACGGCGCGGGGGCTGGGTGACCCCGGGAGCGGGGCCCCTGCCCGGCTGGGAGGGGATGGCGGGCAGGCCCGAGGCGGCGGACGTGCCGGGCACACCCGACGGGCCGGGCGAGCCCGGCGCCGGTGGTGCCGCACTGCTCGTAGATGTCACTGTGACCTCCCCCATGGTCATCCGTCACCGCCAGTATCGCCCCCGGCACTGACAATCCGCACCGACCTTGACTGGATCTTGATCGGATCGCAGTGCGGCGGCGTTGTGTCGCGGTGGGTGGCGTTGTGCCGGGGCGCGCTGCCATGCATTCGGACACATGCGCGCTCCCCGCACCACCCCTCTGCCCATGAATACGCCGGAGGAATCTGTTCGGTTCCCGTACGAAGCAGGTCAGACCTCGTAGAAGTGTCGTACGCGCGCGTGCACCTCCGCCGGGGCGTTCGTGTGATCCAGGCCGAGCAGCGCCGCCCCCAGCACGGGCCGCGCCGTCACCACCCGGGCGAAGGCCTTGGGCGCCCGCGCGGCCAGCAGCTCGGTGATGCGGTCCGTCAACCGGGCGTGCTGGGCCGCGAGAACACCCCCGCCCAGCAGGACCGGGGTCTCCTCCTCGAGGAGACCGAGGCGGCCGAGTGCGACCGAGGCCATGGCCACCACCTCGTCGGCAAGGCGGTCCACCAGCGCGCACGCCACCGGGTCACCGTCCGCCGCCGTGGCGAACAGCACCGGCGTCAGCTCGTGGCGCCGGGCGTTGTCGACGCCCCCCAGATGCAGGGCCTCGATCAGCGCGTACATGGAGTTCAGCCCGAAGTGGGCGGGCAGGGCGGACACCAGGGCTGTGGGACCGCCCCGCCCGTCCTCCGCCCGCGCCGCGTGCCACATTGCCTCCTCCGCCAGGCCCCAGCCACCGCCCCAGTCGCCGGAGACACGCCCCAGCGCGGGGAACCGGGCCGTGCGGCCGTCCGGGGTCATCCCCACGCAGTTGATGCCGGCGCCGCAGACGACGGCGACCCCGCGCGGCTCGGTGATCCCGGCCCGCAGGATCGCGAAGGTGTCGTTGCGTACGTCGACACTCGCGCCCCACGCGCGTGCGTGCAGCGCGGCGGCGAACTGCCGTTCCTCCACGGGGAAGTCGGCGTTCGCCAGACACGCCGAGACCCGGTCGACGGACGAGACCCCGGCGGCGGTGAACGCCTCGGCGACGGCGTCGGCCAGCCCGGAGACCGCCGTGTCAAGACCGTCGGCAGGCGGCCGGAACCCCCCGCCCCGCGCGGTGGCCAGCACCTCCCCGTCGGCCGCGACCACTGCCACGTCGGTCTTGCTGTTGCCCGCGTCGATGGCGAGGACGTGTGCGGTCATGCCCACGCGAGATGCTCCCGGTTGTGCGCGATCAGGGTGTCGGTGAGGGTGTCGGCGTAGTCGTACTGGCCGACGAGCGGATGCGCGAGCAGTGCCCGGAAGACCCGGTTCCGTCCGCCCTGCAGAGCGGCCTCCAGGGCCAGTTCCTCGTATGCGGTGACGTTGGCGATCAGCCCCGCGTACAGGGGGTCGACAGCCGGGACGGCCAGGGGAGTGGCGCCCTGCCGGCCCACCGCGGCCTGCGTCTCGATGACCGCGTCGTCCGGCAGGAACGGCAGTGTCCCTTTGTTGTACGTGTTCACCACCTGGTAGGGATTGCCGCCCCCGCCGAGCAGTGACGCGGCCAGGTCCACCGCCGCCTCCGAGTAGAAGGCGCCCCCGCGCTTGGCCAGCAGCTCCGGTTTCTCGGCCAGGGCCGGATCGCCGTACATGCGCAGCAGTTCCTCCTCCATCGCCGCGACCTCGGCCGCCCGGGAGGGCTTGGTGCGCAGTTCCCGTACGACGTTGTCGTGGGCGTAGTAGTAGCGCAGGTAGTAGGAGGGCACCGTCTCCAGGCGGTCGAGTACCGAGCGCGGAAGACGGAGGTCGTCGGCGATCCGGTCGCCGTGTTCGGTCAGCAGCCGGGGGAGGACGTCCTCGCCCTCGGGGCCGCCCAGGCGGACGCCCGTCTCCCAGGTGAGGTGGTTGAGGCCCACGTGCTCCAGGTGGATGTCGGCCGGGGTCACCCCCAGCAGGGCGGCGAACTTCCGCTGGAAGCCGATCGCCACGTTGCACAGGCCGACCGCCTTGTGGCCGGCCTGGAGGAGGGCGCGGGTGACGATGCCCACCGGGTTGGTGAAGTCGATGATCCAGGCGGCGGGGTTGGTCCGGCGGACGCGCTCTGCGATGTCCAGGACCACCGGCACCGTGCGCAGCGCCTTGGCGAGGCCGCCCGCGCCGGTCGTCTCCTGGCCGACGCAGCCGCACTCCAGCGGCCAGGTCTCGTCCTGCTGCCGTGCTGCCTGGCCGCCGACGCGCAGTTGGAGCAGGACGGCGTCGGCACCCTCGACGCCCTTGTCCAGGTCGTCGGTGGTGACGATCCGCCCGGGATGCCCCTGCTTGGCGAAGATGCGCCGGGCGAGGCCGCCGACCAGCTCCAGCCGTTCGGCGGCCGGGTCGACGAGCACCAGCTCCTCTATGGGCAGGGCGTCCCGCAACCGCGCGAAACCGTCGATGAGTTCGGGGGTATAGGTCGATCCGCCGCCGACCACGGTGAGTTTCATGTGTGGATCAACCCTTTACGCCGGTGAGAGTGACGCCTTCGACGAACGCCTTCTGCGCGAAGAAGAACACGACGAGCACGGGAGCCAGGACCAGCACGGTCGCGGCCATGGTGAGGTTCCAGTCGGTGTGGTGGGCGCCCTTGAAGGACTCCAGGCCGTAGGACAGGGTCCACGCGCCCGGGTTCTCGGAGGCGTAGATCTGGGGGCCGAAGTAGTCGTTCCAGGCGTTGAAGAACTGGAACAGGGCGATGGCGGCGATGCCGGGCTTCGCCATCGGCAGGACGACCCTCAGCAGGGTGCGCAGATCACCGCAGCCGTCCACCTTCGCGGCGTCCACGTACTCGTTGGGGATCGTCATCAGGAACTGGCGCAGCAGGAAGATCGAGAACGCGTCGCCGAACGCCAGCGGGATGATCATCGGCCACAGGGTGCCGGACAGGTCCAGTTGCTTCGCCCAGAACAGGTACATCGGGATGACGACCACCTGGGGCGGCAGCATCATCATCGAGATCACCAGCATGAGCGTCAGGTTCCGGCCCCGGAAGCGGAACTTGGCCAGCGCGTAGGCCACGGGGACGGAGGACACGACGGTCAGGACGGTGCCGAGACCGGCGTAGATCAGGGTGTTCTTCCACCAGGTGAGGAAGCCCGGAGTGTCGAACACCTTGCGGTAGTTGGACCACTCCCAGGTGTGCGGGATCAGGTCCCGGCTGAGTGCCTGCGAGTCGCTCATCAGCGAGGTCAGGAACACGAACACGAAGGGCAGGGTGAAGAAGAGGGCCGCCGCGACGCCGAGGGAGTGGACCGCGATCCATTCCAGGAGCGCCTTGCGGCGGGCCGTGCGCTCGGCGGGTGAGGAGGAGGATGCCTTCAACTCCACGGGCCGTTCCAGTAGTTGGGTCATGTCAGTCACCTGCCTGGATGAGACCGCCCCGGCGCCGCATCAACAGCGCGGTGAACGCCATCGAGAGGGCGAACAGCACCAGGGCGACGACACAGGCGGAGCCGTAGTCGAAGCGCTGGAAGCCGAGGTTGTAGACGAGTTGGGGGAGGGTGAGTGTGGAGTGCTCGGGGTAGCCGGGCTGGAACATGGTGCCCGCGCCCTGGATCACGCCCGAGGCGACCTTTCCGGCCACCAGTGGCTGTGTGTAGTACTGCATCGCCCCGATGACGCCGGTGACGACGGCGAACATGATGATCGGTGAGATGTTCGGCAACGTGACGTACCGGAACCGCTGCCACGGCGTCGCGCCGTCCAGCTCGGCCGCCTCGTACTGCTCTCTCGGTACGTCGAGCAGCGCCGCCATGAAGATCACCATCAGGTCGCCGATGCCCCACAGGGCCAGCATCGTGAGCGCCGGCTTGGACCAGGTGGGGTCGTTGAACCAGCCCGGGGCCGGGATGTCGATCTTCTCCAGCATGGAGTTGACCGGTCCCGTACCGGGGTTGAGGAGGAACGCGAACGCCATGGTCGCGGCGACCGGCGGGGCCAGGTAGGGCAGGTAGAAGAGGGTGCGGAAGACGCCCGTACCCGTCTTGATCTTCGTGATGAGCATGCCGATCCCGAGTCCGAACAGGACCCGCAGGCTCACCATGATCACGACCAGCCACAGCGTGTTGCGCAGGGCGGGCCAGAAGAAGGGGTAGGACTCGAAGACGTACTTCCAGTTCTTCGTCCCGACCCAGGTCGGCGGCTTGAAGCCGTCGTAGTGCATGAACGAGAAGTAGACCGTCGAGATCATCGGGTACGCGAAGAAGACCGTGAAACCGATCAGCCAGGGCGAGAGGAAGGCGAGGGTGCGCAGCCTCGAACGCCGGTGCTTCGCCCGGAGGGTGTAGGTGGCGGCCATGGCTACTTCGCCTGCGCGATGTCCGTGTCGATCTGCGCGGCGGCCTTCTTCAGGCCCGCCTGCAGGTCGGTGACCTTGCCGCTCTCGTAGTCGTAGCCGAGTTCCTGGATGGTGGTGAGGTAGACGCCGCCGTTGATCGAGGCCGGCGAGGTGGTCGAGTTGGGGTCCGCGGCGATGTCCAGGAACGTCTTGAAGCGCGGGTCGTACTTCAGCTTCGGGGACTTCAGCGCCGCGAGCGTCGAGGGCACGTTGTGGATCGCGTTGGAGAAGCCGACCACCGCGTCCGTGTCGGTGGTGATGTACTTCACCAGGTCCCAGGCCGCGTTCTGCTTCTTGCTGGTGGCGGCGATGCCCGCGATGGTGCCGGTGATGTAGCCCTTGCCGTACTGGTCGGCCTGGTCGTCGGGCACGGGCAGCGGGGCGACGCCGATCTCGAAGTCGGGCTTCGCGTCCAGCGCCATGCCCAGCCGCCACTCGCCGTCCAGCTGCATGGCCACCTGGCCGGTCTGGAAGGGGTGCTTGGGGCCCCACTCGTCACCGAGGCCGGAGCGGTACTTCTCCAGCTTCTTGAAGCCGCCGAGGTCGTCGACCAGCTTCTTCTGCACGGCGAAGGCGTCGGCGACGGCCGGGTCGGTGGCGACCGTCGACTTCCCGGACTTGTCGAAGTACGTCGGCCCGAACTGGCCCATGTAGTGCTCGGTGGTCGTCTCCCAGCCGTGGTAGTTCGGCATGAAACCGAGCTGGGAGTAGGTGTCGCCCTTGCTGATGGTCAGCTTCTTGGCGTCGGCCTCGAACTCGGACCAGGTCTTCGGCGGGCTGGTGATGCCGGCCGCCTTGAAGGCGGTCTTGTTGTAATAGAGGCCGTACGCGTCGCCGAGCAGCGGGACGGCGCAGCGGTTGCCGTCGAACTGGGTGTACTCGCTCATCGCCTTCGGGAAGGTGGTCGCCGGGTCGATGCCCGCCTTCTCGAAGAGCGGGTTCAGGTCGACCAGCGCACCCGACGAGCAGAACTTGCCGACGCCGTTGGTGGTGAACGACGAGATCACGTCGGGTGCCTTGCTGCCGCCCGCGCGCAGCGCCTGGTTCATCTTGTCGTCGGTCATGTTGCCGACGACGTTCACGTGGATGTTGGGGTGGGCCTTCTCGAAGCCGGCGATCAGCGCCTTCACGCCCGCCACCTCGTTCGGCGCGCTCCAGGCGTGCCAGAAGGTGATGGTCGTGTCCTTCGAGGCGTCGTCCTGGCTGCCCGAGGAGGACTGGCCCGTACAGGCCGTGGCGAGGAGGGCTGTCGAGGCGGTGACGGCGAGTGCGGCGGCGACTTTTCTTGATATTCCGGGCATGGCGAGGTCTCCCAGGGAAGGGCGAAGCAGGGCACGGGACTGGTGAGGGGTGAAGCAGGAGGTGAATCAGGAAGAGGAGCGCTCAGCGGGAGGTGTCGAAGACCTCGTCGCGGGTTGCCGCGAGGGCGCTCTCCAGCGCGCCCCGCAGCACGGGGTGTTCGCGTACGTCGCCCACGACCAGCCGGGGCCGGGTCGCGGCCAGTTCCTCCAGCTCGGCCTGGACCAGACCGCGCAGGGGTTCGCCGCCCGCGGTGAGGGAGGCGCCGCTCAGGACGACGAGTTCGGGGTCGAGGACGGAGACGAGCGAGGCCAGACCGGTGGCCAGGCCGGTCGCGTACGTTTCGAGGAGCCGCCGGTGGGGCCCCGCGTTGATGTCGGCGGCCTGGGCGACGAGGGCTGCTGCGACCTCGGCGTACGGGCCGTTCGGGACGGGGGTGATACCCAGCTCGCGGGCGAGCCGGGGGATGACCTGCGAACCGGCGAGCTCCTGGTAGCCGCCGCTGCCGGCCCTGCTGACCTGCCGGACCAGGGGTGTGCCCGGCACGGGCAGGAAGCCGACCTCGCCGGCGCCGCCGGTCCAGCCGCGGTGCAGCCGGCCGCCGAGGACGAGCGCGGCACCGAGTCCGCCCTCGTTCCAGAGCAGTACGAAGTCGTCGTGCCCTCTGGCCGCGCCGAGCCGTTGTTCGGCGATGGCGACGAGGTTCACGTCGTTCTCGTACTCCACCGGCATCGGCAGCGCGGCGGCGAGTTCGTCGAGGAGGGTCGGAGAGTGCCAGCCGGGGAGGTGTGCGGCGTAGCGCAGCCGGCCGGTGCCCGGGTCGAAGGCGCCCGGGGTTCCGATGACGAGGCGCCGGAGGTCGGACCGGGCCAGTCCGGCCGCCTTGACCGCGCCGTCCAGGGCGTCGGTGACCTGTTGGACGACGGGCCTGGCGGGGCGTTTGCCGGGGGTGGGCAGGGCGTACTCGCCCACGGTCCGGCCGGTGATGTCGGCGACCGCGGCGAGGACGCGTTCGGGGGTGACGTCGAGCCCGGCGGCGTACGCGGCGGTCGGGTTGACCTCGTACAGCTGGGCGTTGGGGCCGGGTCGGCCCTCGGTGGTGCCGGTCGCCAGGACCAGCCCCGCCGCTTCCAGGCGGGCGAGGAGCTGTGAGGCGGTCGGCTTGGAGAGGCCGGTGAGCTTGCCGATCCGGGTGCGGGACAGGGGGCCGTGCTCCAGGAGCAGGTCCAGGGCGGCCCGGTCGTTCATGGCGCGCAGGACGCGAGGGGTGCCGGGCGTGCCTGCGGTTCCTGCCATGGGTGACTGCACCTGCCTTTCCGTGCCCAGCTTTTCACAACGGTGATGACTGTTAGGAAGGTTTCCTATCGGATGGCGAGAAGATAGAACCGGACCAAGGGGGACGTCAAGGGGCAATGAGAGAGCGGCAATGAGAGCGCAACGAGAAAAGGCGGCGCCCCGAATCGGGGCGCCGCCTCTCGTGCAGGCTGCTTCGTGTTTCGTGCCGGTTACCTGACTGTTCGCGCCGGTGTGATCGGGGAGGCCGCCTCCGCCTGCGGGGAGCCCGCGTTGGAGTACACCGAGGGGGCCGCGACCGCTGCCGTCGGGTCCAAGGGCTCCTCCTCCGGGATGACCGTGGTGCCGCCGACGATGCGGATGCCCGCCGCGTCCAGGGACCGCTTGACGCGCCAGCGCAGTTCGCGTTCCACCGTCAGGGACTTGCCGGGCATCGTCTTCGCCGTGAGGCGGATCACCATCGAGTCCAGGAGGACGCTGTCCAGGCCCAGGATCTCGACCGGGCCCCACAGCAGCTCGTTCCAGGGCTCCTCACGGCTCATCTTCTCGCTGACCTCGGCGAGGTTCGCCTTCAGCCGCTCCAGGTCCTCGTCGGCGCGGACGGTCACGTCGACGCCGGCCGTCGCCCAGCCCTGGGAGAGGTTGCCGATGCGCTTGACCTCGCCGTTCCGGACGTACCAGATCTCGCCCTGGTCGCCGCGCAGCTTCGTCACCCGCAGGCCGACCTCGATCACCTCGCCCGACGCCACCCCCGCGTCGATGGTGTCGCCGACGCCGTACTGGTCCTCCAGGATCATGAACACGCCGGAGAGGAAGTCCGTCACCAGGTTGCGGGCGCCGAAACCGATCGCCACGCCCGCTACACCGGCTGAGGCCAGCAGTGGGGCCAGGTTGATCTGGAACGCGGAGAGGACCATCAGGGCGGCGGTGCCCAGGATGATGAAGCTCGCCACCGAGCGCAGCACGGAGCCGATCGCCTGGGAGCGCTGACGGCGACGCTCGACATTGACCAGCAGGCTGCCCAGCGCCGTACCGCCGGCCGGGCCGTCGGCCGCCTGGACCGTGCGGTTCATCCGGTCTATCAGCTTGGTGATAGCCCGCCGTACGGCCACTCTCAGCGCCACCGCGATCACCATGATCAGCAGGACCTTGAGGCCGATCGCCAGCCAGGTGGACCAGTTCTGCTCGACCCAGCTGGCGGCGTTCGTCGCGCTGTCCTGGGCGTCCTGGAGCGACGGGACCAACGCGGTCGGTGACTCCGTGGGAGTCGGTGACGGTGACGAACCGGCGGCCAGTAGGACGGCGGGCAATGACACGGGGGGTACCTCCAGAGCGGCCTGCCCCCGGTACGGATGGTTACGTCGGTCGGCTCGTCGTCGAGCCTGTCATTCAGGTCACGGAAAGGTCACCGGAAGGGCAGATCCACCACACTAACGGGGCAACGTGAGCGGATCGGCGCCATGTTCGAGGGAGAGACCGTGCTCACCTGGGGATGAAGAGGGTGTGGTCCCGGGTCATGAACGCGAGGTGTGGTCGAAAACACTCCCAGCCCGTTACCGGGACGTGGTGGCGCAGCCGCCGGGCGAGAGGGGAGACTGACTACAGATCGTCCCGGCGCGAGCCACGTGCCGCCGACGCCCAAGGAGGCATCCGTGCCGCATGTCCTGGTACTCAACGCGTCGTACGAGCCACTCGGCGTCGTACCGCTCCGCCGCGCGCTCGTCCTCGTCCTGGAGAACAAGGCTGTCTCCCTGGAGGAGTCGGGCGCCTTCATGCACAGCGCGACCGTAACTGTCCCCGCACCCAGCGTGGTCCGGCTGAAGAGGTTCGTACGGGTCCCTTACCGGGGGCCCGTTCCACTGACCCGTAGGGCGCTGTTCGCCCGCGACGGCGGCCGGTGCATGTACTGCGGCGCCGCCGCGACCAGCGTCGACCACGTCATCCCGAAGTCCCGTGGCGGTCAGCACCGCTGGGACAACGTGGTGGCGTCGTGCCGTCGCTGCAACCACACCAAGGCCGACCGGCATCTCTTCGAGATCGGCTGGCGGCTGCGCCACAAACCCGCCCCGCCCACAGGTCTCGCCTGGCGCATCATCGGCACCGGACACAGGGACCCGCGCTGGCTGCCGTACCTGCAGCCGTACGGCGCGGACGACGCGATGGCCCGGATCGACGGCATCTCAGCCTGACGTCCGGGCTTTCATATACCTGAATACGGCTTGAATACGGTCTGAATATGGATTACCCGAACGCCTGTACGAGTTGGTTGTGCGGTACGGATGCGATCCGGCCCCCGGGGACCCCCGTTCCCCAGGGGCCGGATCACTCATGCCCGGCCGCTCACACGTACCTGAGCTCCGCCGGATGCACCGAACGGCGCAACAGCGGCAGTGATGTGGCCGCGGCGAGCAGACAGCACACGTACACCGCCGGCGGGACCAGCAGCGCCGTGTACGGCACCGAACGGCTGCCGTCGTGGGCGATTCCCGCGAACCAGCCGCCGATCAGCAGCCCTCCGGCGCCCGCCAGCAGCATCGGCGGCGCCAGCGGCAGGGCCGTCTCCAGGAGCAGTGCCCGGCCGAGCACCGTGCGCGGGACTCCGGCGGCGGTCTGCGCGGCCAGGCCCCGGCGGCGGTTGGCCACCGACTCGGCGGTGCCCACGCCGAGCCCGCAGAGCGTGATCACCAGGGCGACCAGCACGGCGGCGCCGGTCAGGTCGACGCCGGTCGTGTAGAAGGACATGGGCGCGGCCAGGTTGCTCCGGCCGCGGTCGCGCAGCGAGGTCAGCAGCACCTCCCGGACGCCGACGAACCCCGTGCCCACGATGGTCACCAGCAGCACCGCCGCATGGGTGCGCGCGGCGGCCCACGGGTCGTCGCGCAGCCGCTCCGCCGCGATCAGCGTCGCCGGATCGGCGGTACGGGCCGCCAGGATCCGCCCCGTGAACCGGGCGGTGGCACCGGTCAGCCACAGGGCGCCCATACCGGTGACGGTCACCACGGCGAACACCAGCACCGGCGCGGTCTCGTACCCGCCGAACGTGGCCGGCGCCAGCAGCAGCCCCACGAACAGCAGACCCAGGGCCGCCATCGGGACCGGCATCCCCGGACCACGCCCCTCGCGCGGGGGCACCCGGCGTACCCGGCCCAGCGGCGAGGCGACCACGCGGCGCAGCGCCAGTACGCCCACCAGCGCGCCCAGCACCGGTACGGCCGCCGTGACCAGCGCGATCCCGAACCAGACGACAACCGGCGGCTGGTGCCACTCGCCCAGCAGGAACAGCACGCAGGACATGGTGGCGAGCGCCGTGCCGAGCAGACAGGCGAGCCCCGTCTCCAGCGCCGCGATCCGCCGCACCTGCGCGGGGGCGGCCCCCGCCAGCCGCAGCGTGGCCAGCCGCCGGTCCCGGTGCACGGCCCCGACCCGCGCGCACTGCCCGAGAAACCCGAGCACGGGCACGAGCAGCAGCACGAGGACGAGGACCATCCCGGAGCGTTCACCCTGGTGGTTCAGCAACCCGGAGCCGAACGACACGTAGTACTGCCCGCGCACCGAGGCGACGGCCACGGCGGCCACCGCGAACCCGGTGGCGAGCGCCGCCCCGCCCGCCGTGAGCGCGACCCGCCACCACTCCCGCCGGTCGGAACCCCGGGTGAGCAGCCAGGCGAGCCGCACATCGGCCCACAGGGAGCCCTTGCGGCTCCTGGGGGAAACCTCGTCGGATGCCGATGTCACGAGGCCACCGCCTGGGAATCCGTGGCCGTGTCGCCCGGCCGGACCCGACGGCCGGAGTGCGGAACATGGGAGCGGCCGGGTCGGCGGGCGGGGGGCGAGACGGTCGCCGTGGAGCCGCCGTCGGGAATGCCGGTCGGTGTCACAACGCCACCTCCGCCGAGGTCTCGGCCCCGTCGGTGACCACGGCGCCGTCGCTCAGCCTGAGCTCGCGGTCCGCGTACGCCGCCACCTGGGCGTCGTGCGTGATCAGCAGGACCGCCGTGCCGGACTCGCGAGCCGTGTGCGTCAGCGCCGTCATCACCTGCTCGCCCGCGAGGGAGTCCAGCGCGCCGGTCGGCTCGTCGGCGAAGACCACCTTCGGGCCGGTGACCAGGGCCCGGGCCAGCGAGACGCGCTGCGCCTGCCCGCCGCTCAGCTCGCCCGGCCGCAGCATCTGCTGCCCGAGGACCCCGAACCGTTCTAGCCACTCGCCCGCCCGCTCGTGCGCCGCTCCCCGCGCGGTCCCGGCGAGCAGCAGCGGCAGCGCCACGTTGTCGAGGGCGGTCAGCTCGGGAATCAGCTGCCCGAACTGGAAGACGACCCCGAACTCGGTGCGCCGCAGCTCGCTCAGCCGCCGCTCGGGCAGTGTGTCGAGCCGCTCCCCGGCGTACTCGACGGTGCCCAGGTCCGGCCGGACGATGCCCGCCAGACAGTGGAGCAGCGTCGACTTCCCGCTGCCGCTGGCCCCCGTGACGGCCAGGATCTCGCCGGCCCGCAGCTCGACCGAGGCGCCGCGCAGCGCGGGTGTCCTGCCGTGCGTCTTGGACAGGCGGCGGGCCGCGAGGAGCGGTGGTGCCGTGTCCCCGCCGGGCGTTTCCCCGTTGGTGGTGGTCATGCCGTGTCGACCTCCGCGGTCAGTGTGGTGAGCCGGCCCACCGTGGTGGTCATCCAACGGAGGTCGGCGTCAAGGTGGTTGAGGGCGTAGTCCGCCGAGAGCACGGTCGAGAGGTCCGAGCCCGGCGCGGTCTTGACCGCCGTCAGCTCCCGCATCCGCGCCATGTGCGCGGCGCGCTGGTCCAGCAGATACGCCGCCGGGTCCCCGCCGGCCAGGATCGCGACGACGACCTTGGCGAAGATCTCGTTGACGACGTGCGGCGCGGGCGCGCTGATCTGCCGTACCCAGTCCGCGAGTTCACGCTCCCCGTCGCCGGTCGCCCGGTACCTGGTCCGCTCCGGGCCGCCATCCGCGTCGGTGCCGTCGACCTCCGCGAGCCCGTCGCGCACCAGGCGCTGCAGGGTCGTGTAGACCTGCCCGTAGGCCAACGGCCGGGCCTGCGGGAAGCGTTCGTCGTGCCGTCGCTTGAGGTCATAGCCATGGCTGGGCCCCCCGGCGAGCAGCCCCAACAGGATGTGGCGGGTGCTCATGGCCTCATTATGCACTCGCTACATGTACTGAGTGAATAGTAACCCTGGGTGAGGGCGGTACCGTGGTTCGTCCGTTCACCTACGTCTGCGGTCGCGCCCAATGGGTAGGGCTGCGAAAGAAACCCGCCAACCGCCGCCAGCCGTCGTACGCGACAAGGAGGCCTCCGTGGCCGTACCGGCCCACATCTTCAGCGCCGAGAGCGCCGCCACCGAGGCGCCGCTCACCAGCGAGCCGCCGCTGCCCGCCGCCGAGCCCCTCACCAGCGAGCCCCCGCTCGCCGACGCCGAGGCCATGACGAGCGAGCACGCCGACGCCGAAGCGGACCCCACAGGGCTGTACGAGGGTCCGGTCCCGGCGCTGTCGGACCCCGCGGGGCTGTAGATGTCCGTACACGGGCCGGCCGAACCCGCCGGGAGCCACGAGGACGGCGAGAGCGGGGCCGGGGAACGGCTCGCGCTCGCCCGCCTCGCCGAGCTGCACGGCGTCGCCCCCTCCTTCAGCCCCTCCCCGGACCACGCGGTCGCGGCCTCCGACTCCGCGCTCGTCGCCGTACTGGCCGCGCTCGGCGTCGACGCCACGACCCCGGAGGCCGTCCGGGCCGCCCTCGACACCCGGGAACGGGAACTGGCGGCACGGCTGCTGCCACCCACGGTGGTGTGCGGCGCCGACGGTACGGCGACCGCGCTGGCCGCACTGCCCGAGGGGACGCGTCTGCGCATCCACACCGAACAGGGCGAGACCTGCGACTCCGTCGACCGGCTCCCGCCCGGGGTGCACGAGTTGGATGCCCTCGCGCCCGACGGCCGCACCGCCCGCGCCCACCTCGTCGTCGCCCCGGCCCGGCTGCCCACGCCCACCGGACGCTCGTACGGCCTTCTCGTCCAGCTCTACTCCCTCCTGTCCCGGCGCTCCTGGGGCATGGGCGACCTGGGTGACCTCGGTGAGCTGAGCGCCTGGGCCGGGCGGGCGCTCGGCGTCGGATTCGTGCAGGTCAACCCGTTGCACGCGGCAGTTCCCGGGGCGCCGACCGACCCGTCCCCGTACCGGCCGTCCTCCCGTCGCTTCCCCGATCCCGTGCATCTGCGGATCGAGGACATCCCCGAGTTCGCGTACATCGGGGAGGCCGAACACCGTGAGCGGGTGCGCGGGCTGCTGGAGCGGGCCGGGCGGTTGCGGGAGTCCGTGCTGGACAAGGACGAGCTGATCGACCGGGATGCCGTGTGGGAACTCAAGCGCGAGGCCCTGGAGTTGGTGTGCGCCGTACCGCTCGGCCCCGGGCGGCAGGCGGCGTAC
Source organism: Streptomyces sp. SID12488 (assembly GCF_010548275.1). Lineage (GTDB taxonomy): Bacteria > Actinomycetota > Actinomycetes > Streptomycetales > Streptomycetaceae > Streptomyces. The sequence continues at coordinate 354,883 of NZ_JAAGLT010000001.1, read as the reverse complement.
TCCGACTTCCTCGCGCGGGCCGGTGAGGCGCTGGAGGACCACGCCACCTGGTGCGCGCTGGCCGAGGTGCACGGTTCGGAGTGGTCGCGCTGGCCGGCGGAACTCCAGGACCCCCGGTCGGCCGAAACCGCCCGTGCCCGGGGCGAGTTGATGGACCGCGTCGACTTCCACTGCCGCCTCGCCTGGCTCACCGACACCCAGCTCACCGACGCCCAGCGGACGGCACGCGACGCGGGCATGCCGGTCGGGATCGTGCACGACCTCGCCGTCGGAGTGCATCCCGGGGGTGCCGACGCCTGGGTGCAGCAGGAGTACTTCGCGGCCGGCATGTCGGTCGGCGCGCCCCCGGACGCCTTCAACGCGCGCGGCCAGGACTGGGGTCTGCCGCCCTGGAGACCGGACCGCCTGGCCGAGTCCGGCTACGCCCCGTACCGCCAGCTGCTGCGGTCCCTCTTCGGCTACGCGGGCGCCCTGCGCATCGACCACGTCATGGGCCTGTTCCGGCTCTGGTGGGTGCCCCAGGGGCTGGCGCCGACGGAAGGGGCGTACGTCCGGTACGACGCCGAGGCCATGCTCGCCGTCCTCGCGCTGGAGGCCTCGCGGGCCGGGGCGATCGTGATCGGCGAGGACCTGGGCACCGTGGAGCCGGGGGTGCGGGAGACGCTGCACGAGCGCGGGGTGCTCGGCACGTCCGTGCTCTGGTTCGAACGCGACTGGAACGGCGACGGACGCCCCCTGCCCCCCGAGCACTGGCGTGCCGACTGCCTCGCCACCGTCACCACCCACGACCTGCCGCCGACGGCCTCCCGACTCACCGGCGACCATGTCGAACTCCGCGACCGGCTGGGCCTGTTGACCAACCCTCTGGCGCAGGAGCGGGCCGAAGCCGCCGCCGACACGAGCGAGTGGCTGACCCTGCTCTCCCGCCTCGGCCTGCTGAAGGGGGAAAGCGGCGGTCTCTCGGGGGAGGCGGAGGAGGCCGAGATCCAGGCCGTCCACCGCTATCTGCTGCGCACCCCGGCCCGCATGATCGGCGTCTGGCTCCCGGACGGCGTCGGCGACCGCCGCCCGCAGAACCTGCCGGGCACGTGGAACCAGTACCCGAACTGGCGGCTGCCCATCGCCGACGCGGAGGGCAGGCCGGTGACGCTGGAGGAGCTGGCGGGATCGTCACGGCTGTGGGCCCTGATGGAGGTGCTGCGGGAGGAGAGTCCCTGAGCGTTCCCTCATCGACGGCGGGCGCTCCGGGACCTTCGCGGGGCGCCCGTACCCCTCATACGGCACCCCGGGCGCGCGGCCCCGCCGGGCGTTCGCTACTTTTGCACCGTGGACAAGACGAACGCCCTGCGCGCCGGCGCCCTGGTCGCCGGTACGACGCTGATGATGCTGCTCATGACGTCTCCCGCGCTCGCGCTCACCCGCGACGACGGTGACGACCCCGGCAAAGGCCTGAGCGTCATCGAGACGCTGGGCCTCTACGTTGTCGCCCCGATCGGCCTGTTCGTGGTCATCGCGGGTCTGGTGATGGTCCTGGACAAGTCCTCGGACCGCGCCCCGAAGGCCGCCAGGCCTGCCAAGGCCAAGGTCTGACCCGACCTGACCTGACCTGATCTCTCGTTCCGAGGGCGCCGTTCCCACCCCGTCATGCATGGAGTGGGAACGGCGCCCTCGGCGTGTTCTCAGCCGTCCGTCGCCGCCAGCAGCTCCCGCAGCAGGTCGGCCAGTTGGCCCGCCTTCCCGGTGCCGAGGGCGGCCAGGGCCTCCGTCTGAACGGCGAGGCCGACACCGACCGCCTCGTCGATACGGCTCAGTCCCTCCTCGGTCAGGGTGACCTGGAGGCCGCGCCGGTCATGGGGGTCGGGCGAGCGGCGCAGCAGCCCGGCCCGCTCCAGCTTGTCGAGGCGGCCGGTCATCCCGCCGGTGGTGAGCATCAGCGTCGACGACAGCTGGCGCGGCGAGAGCGTGTACGGCTCGCCCGACCGGCGCAGGGTCGCGAGCACGTCGAACTCGCCGCGCGCGATCCCGAACCGCGCGTACGCCTCCTCCAGCCGGTCGCCCATCGCACGCGAGAGCCGATAGACGCGCCCGAAGACCTCCATCGCGATGGTGTCGAGATCGGGCCGCACCACCGCCCACTGGTCGATGATCGCGTCGACGGGGTCCCTGTGCTGCGGCGGCTGTGCACTCATGGGCCGAGTATCGCCGAACCCCGGGCCGAACGGTCACTCGCAAGAAAGCAGCCCTCCAGCAAGTAGCTTGACGCTAAGTCGCTTAACGCTAAGCTACTTATTGCCGACCTACCTCGAAGGGTGCGCCCATGCCCGCGAACCGCTCCGCCCTCGTCCCCGTCATCGCCCTCACCGCCCTGGCGCCCATCTCCTGGGGCACCACCTACGCGGTCACCACGGAGTTCCTCCCGCCCGACCGGCCCCTCTTCACCGCCCTCCTGCGCGCCCTGCCCGCCGGTCTCCTCCTGCTCGCGATCACCCGGGTGCTGCCGCGCGGCGCCTGGTGGTGGAAGGCCACGGTCCTCGGTGCGTTCAACATCGGCGCCTTCTTCCCGCTGCTGTTCCTGTCCGCGTACCGGCTGCCGGGCGGTATGGCGGCTGCCGTCGGGTCGGTCGGCCCGCTGTTCGTCGCCGGGCTCGCGGCGGTGCTCCTGGGCGAGCGGCCGACCGTACGCACCCTGCTCACCGGAGTCGCGGCGGCGCTCGGCGTCAGTCTGGTCGTGCTGAGGGCGGCCGGGGAGCTGGATGCCCTGGGCGTGGTGGCCGCCCTCGCCTCCACCGCGTCGATGTCGACGGGCATCGTCCTGACGAAGCGCTGGGGCCGCCCGGACGGCGTGGGCCCGCTCGCCCTCACCGGCTGGCAGCTGACCGCCGGAGGCCTGCTCATCGCGCCCCTCGCCCTGCTGGTCGAGGGTGCTCCGCCCGCGCTGGACGGCCGGGCCGCCGCCGGGTACCTCTACCTCGCGCTGGCGAACACGGCGGTGGCGTACTGGCTCTGGTTCCGCGGCATCGGCCGGCTCACCGCGACCCAGGTCACCTTCCTCGGTCCATTGTCCCCGCTGACCGCCGCGTTCGTCGGCTGGGCAGCGCTCGGTCAGGCCCTCACGCCGGTCCAACTGGCGGGCATGGGGCTGGCGTTCGGGGCGACCGTGGTGGGACAGACGGGCGTGCGCGGGGTCACGGCGGCGAGGGGGGCGGAGACGGGATCGCGGCCCGGTTCCGGTTCCGGAGCGGAGAAGCCTCGGGTTCCCGTGCCGGCGTCGCGCCGCTGAGCAGGCGGGTGTGGGTAGACGGCCGGGCCGGTCAGGCGAGCAGGGCGGCGACCTCGTCGCGGATCGACGGCATGGCGGTGTACAGCGTGCCGGGGCAGTCGGTGGCCGCCCAGTGGCGGTGGCCGCCGATGACCGGCGCGGGTCGGCTGACCCCGCTGACCGGGTTGACGTAGACCACCTTGCCCAAGGGGGAGAGCGCGTGCCGCCCGGCGAGGTCGGCCAGGAGTCGGACCAGGGCGGTGCGTGCGGCGGCCGACGCGGGAGTGGTGGTCAGCGTTCCCAGCAGGGCGATGCCGATGTTCCCGGAGTTGTACCCCTTGACGTGCGCGCCGGTGACCATCCGCCCCGAGGCGTCGTGGGCGGGCGTGCCGTCGGTGCCGGACCAGCGGCCCTCGTACACCAGACCGGCCTTGTCGATCAGGTAGTTGTAGCCCATGTCGCCGTATTCGGCGGCGTCGGTACGGTAGATCGCGCGCACCACGGCGGCCGGGTCCGGGTCCGAGCTGCCGTCGTCGGTGTGGTGGACGGTGAGCGTCTGGACCGGGTAGTACTCGGACGGCCAGAGCTCGCCGCCGGCGGCGAAGCGCAGGGTCTCGTCGGCGCCCCAGTCCGCACGGGACAGCAGCGTGTACGCGGCGGAGACGGCGGGCGAGGCCGAGGCGGGGTGGGGCAGCGCGCCCAGCGCGGCGCCGACGCCGAGGGCGGTCAGGAACGTCCGCCGGGGCAACGGGGGCAACGGGGGCAACGGGGGCAGCGGGAGCAGCGGCTGTCCGGTGGTCCGGGAGCCGGGAAGGTCCGGGCGTCTCATCGTGGGCCTCTTCCTGGTGGCGGGATGCGGTCTCAGAGGGCCGAGATGGCGCAGGCGTCCTTCGGGGCGTAGAGCCGGGACCAGGTGCTGGGGCCCACGACGCCGTCCGCGCCGCCTGTGGTCGCGTTGCAGGTCTGCACCCAGTGGACGCCGGCCAGCGTCCTCGGGCCGTAACCCCCGTCCTCCTCCAGCCAGTTGGGGTACCCGCTGTAGTAGTTGATCAGGCACTGCACCTGACGGACCGCGTCACCCGTGCTGCCGGGGTCGACTGTGGGCCGGGCCGCGTCGTCGATGTAGTCGCAGTTGGTCTCGGCCGCGGCGGCGCTCGCGGCGGTCGCCCTGGGGGCGCCGGTGAGGAGTGCCCCTCCCGCGGCCAGTGCCAGTACGGCGGCGGCGTGGACGAGAGCCGAGCGGTGGACACGTGTGCGCATACTGTCTCCCCAGAAAATGCGGCGGTCGAGCGGCGTGTCCTCCCCCGTCGGGACACGCCGCTCGACCGGCCGGAACACTCAGCGCGAGTCGGCGAACCTCGCGAACGCGGCGCGGGTGCCCGAGCCGGCGTCCCCGTCGATGCCGCCCGTGTAGCCGTAGCTCTGCAGCAGGCGCTGCAGCGCCTTGATCGTGTTCACGCCCGGGTCTCCGTCGATCGCACCGGTGTAGCCGTAGTACGTCGCCAGGCAGCGCTGGAAGGCCTTCCAGCTGTTGGTGCCGAGCTCTCCGTCGATGCCGTCGTTGTAGTTCCAGTACGTCGCCAGCCAGCCCTGGACCTTCTTGGCCCGCGCGGAGCTGAGACCGAAGTTCTGCGTCGCGAGGATGCTGGCGGACTGGGTGCTCGCCGTGGCCTGGGTGGCAGGCGCGGCAGCCGCGAACCCGACGCTCGTGCCCAGCAGGCTTCCGCCGGCAATCGCGGCGACGGTGGCGGCACTGATGAGTGACCTGGACAAAATACTCGGTCGCATTCGTTTCCCCACAGGATCGTTGGTCGCACGGATCTTTTTTTGGACGATCCGTGAACGGCTTCCGATATGACCTTGTCAGTCTCCTCACAGCATCGACATACTTTTCCGCCTGAGCGTAAAAGCCATGGTCAGGGGAGGGACTTGAATGCTCCGAATCCACTTCACGGACGCCGATCTCGCGCGCGTTCAGGTGGCGGCCAGGCCGGATCCGCTCTGGGAAATCTGCTTCAGCCTGCGCCGTTTCCAGAGCCGCAAGGGCCTGTGGGCGTACGCCGATTGGCATCGCAGCGCACGCGAGGCGCTGTACGCGAAGGGCCTCGCGCCCGTCGTCCGCAGCGTGTTGCGTCCCCTTTATCCAGGGGGAACCTATTTTCCGGACTTCCTCACGCCCGCCGAGGCGTCCGAAGGTCTGGACGCGGGCCTGGAGGCGATCCTTGACGTCCCCCGTAAGCGTGTGCTGCGAGAACTGAACATTCTGGACCAAGTGAACGGTGCTCCCGACTGGACCCGGCAATTACCCGACATCACGACGCGCAAGGAATTCGTCCGAACGATCCGGACTTATTACGACGTCGCGATCCGTCCGCACCGCGATCACATGCAGGCGCACGTCGACGCCGACCGCTCCGCCCGCGCCCGGGACCTGCTGGACGGCGGCACGGACGGGCTCCTGGCCGGGCTGGGGCCGTATATGCGCTGGCGGCGTCCCACGCTCGAGATCGACTACTGCGAGGACCGTGACCTGCACCTGGACGGGCGCAGCCTGACGCTGGTCCCCTCGTACTTCTGCTGGGGCGGCCCGGTGTCGCTGGCCGACTCGGATCTCCCGCCCGTGCTCGCCTACCCACTGCGGCATGCGGCCCCCCGCACCGACGAGACCGGTGCGCAAAAGGCCCGGGCCCCGCTTTCCGCGCTCCTGGGCGAGACCCGCGCCATCATCCTCCGGGCGACGGCCACAGGCGCCACGACCGGCGAACTCGCCCGCGCGGCAGGGGTCTCCGCGGCGTCCGCCACCCGCCACACCACCGTGTTGCGCGACGCGGGCCTCCTGGTCAGCCACCGCCACGGCCCGTCCGTCCTGCACACCCTGACGCCCCCGGGCGCCGCCCTGCTGCGGGCCGGCGGACAGAACTCCCGGACGGCCCCGGTCTGACATCGGGCAGGGGAGCACGAGGCGTCCGGCATCGGGGCACCCCGGCGCAAGCATCGGGGGCACCCCGCGGCGTCCCGCCGCAGAGTGCCCCCGACTCCGTACAACCGCTTGCTTGCCTTGCCCCTACTCGGCCGCCGCGTCCGCCGCCTGTGCCCTGAGCGCACGCTCGATACCGGAACGGGACTCCGAGACGAGCCGCCGCAGGGCCGCGTTCGGCTCGGCGGCGGTCAGCCAGGCGTCCGTCTTCGCCAGGGTCTCCTGCGACACCTGGACGGCCGGATAGAGGCCGACGGCGATCTGCTGGGCGATCTCGTGCGAGCGCGAGTCCCAGGCGTCCTTGACCACCGCGAAGTACTTGTCGGTGTACGGCGCCAGCAGCTCGCGCTGGTCGGTCTGGACGAAGCCCCCGATCACGGCCTCCTGGACGGCGTTCGGCAGCTTGTCGGACTCGATGACCGACGCCCAGGCCTCCGCCTTGGCCTCCGGGGTCGGACGGGCCGCCCGGGCGGTGGCGGCGTGACGCTCACCGGCGGCCGTCCTGTCCCGCTCGTACTCGCCCGCGATCTCGTCCTCGTCGAAGCGCCCGACGGCCGCCAGCCGCTGGACGAACGACCAGCGCAGCTCGGTGTCGACGGCCAGCCCCTCGATGGTCTGTGTGCCCTCCAGCAGCGCGCCCAGCAGGTCCAGCTGCTCCGGCGTACGGGCCGTGGCCGCGAAGGCGCGGGCCCAGGCCAGCTGGTGGTCGGAGCCGGCCTCGGACGTCCGGAGGTGGGCCAGCGTGGCGTCCGTCCAGCGGGCCAGCAGGACCTCGCGGGCGGCCGGGTCGGCGTACAGCTCGATCGCCAGCTTCACCTGCCGCTGGAGCGACTGCACGACGCCGATGTCCGACTCCTTGCCGATGCCCGACAGGACGAGGGAGAGGTAGTCGCGGGTGGCCAGTTCGGCGTCGCGGGTCATGTCCCAGGCGGAGGCCCAGCACAGCGCGCGCGGCAGGGACGCCTCGAAGTCGCCCAGGTGCTCGGTGACGAACGCGAGGGACTCGTCGTCGAGGCGTACCTTGGAGTACGACAGGTCGTCGTCGTTGAGCAGGATCACGGCCGGACGACGCCTGCCGACCAGCTGCGGTACGGCCGTCAGCTCGCCGTCGATGTCCAGCTCGATACGCCCGGTCTCGTCGTCACGGAGCAGCTTGCCGCTCTCGTCGTCGAGGTCGTACAGGCCGACGGCGATCCGGTGCGGCCGGAGCGTCGGCTCGCCCTTGGCGCCGGCGGGGAGCGCGGGGGCCTCCTGGCGGACGGCGAAGGAGGTGATGACACCGTTCGCGTCCGTCTCGATCTCGGGACGCAGGATGTTGATGCCGGCCGTTTCCAGCCACGACTTCGACCACGCCTTCAGATCGCGCCCGGAGGTCTCCTCCAGGGCACCCAGCAGGTCGCTGAGCCGCGTGTTGCCGTACGCGTGCTGCTTGAAGTAGGCCTGCACGCCCGCGAAGAACGCGTCCGTGCCGACGTACGCGACGAGCTGCTTCAGTACGGAGGCGCCCTTGGCGTACGTGATGCCGTCGAAGTTGACGAGGACGTCGTCGAGGTCGCTGATCTCGGCCATGATCGGGTGGGTGGACGGCAGCTGGTCCTGGCGGTACGCCCACGTCTTCATGGAGTTGGCGAAGGTGGTCCAGGAGTGCGGCCAGCGCGAGCCGGGGGCGTACGCCTGGCAGGCGATGGAGGTGTAGGTGGCGAACGACTCGTTCAGCCACAGGTCGTTCCACCACTCCATGGTGACGAGGTCGCCGAACCACATGTGCGCCAGCTCGTGCAGGATCGTCTCGGCGCGCGTCTCGTACGCGGCGTCGGTGACCTTGGACCGGAACACGTACTGGTCCCGGATCGTGACCGCGCCCGCGTTCTCCATGGCACCGGCGTTGAACTCGGGAACGAACAGCTGGTCGTACTTCTTGAAGGGGTACGCGTAGTCGAACTTCTCCTGGAACCACTCGAAGCCCTGCCGGGTCACCGCGAAGATGGCGTCGGAGTCGAGGAACTCGGCGAGCGAGGGCCGGCAGTAGATACCGAGCGGCACGGTCTGCCCGTCCGCCTCGTACACACTGTGGACCGAGTGGTACGGCCCGACGATGAGCGCGGTGATGTACGTGGAGATCCGGGGCGTCGGCTCGAAGCGCCAGACGTCGTCCTTGGGCTCGGGCGTCGGCGAGTTGGAGATGACGGTCCAGCCGGACGGTGCTGTCACCGTGAACCGGAAGGTCGCCTTGAGGTCGGGCTGCTCGAACGAGGCGAACACGCGCCGCGCGTCCGGCACCTCGAACTGGGTGTAGAGGTAGGCCTGCTGGTCGACGGGGTCGACGAAGCGGTGCAGGCCCTCACCGGTGTTGGTGTAGGCGCAGTCGGCGACGACGCGCAGCACGTTGCGCCCGGCCAGGAGGCCCGGCAGAGCGATCCGGGAGTCCTTGAAGACCTCGTCGGGGTCGAGAGCGTCCCCGTTGAGCGTCACCTCGCTCACGGTCGGGGCCACCAGGTCGATGAAGGACTCCGCGCCGGTCTCGGCGGAGTCGAAGCGCACTGTGGTCACGGACCTGTAGGTGCCGCCCTCCTGTGCGCCGGAGAGGTCGAGCTCGATCTCGTACGAGTCAACGGTGAGCAGCTTCGCCCGCGCTTGCGCCTCTTCGCGGGTCAGGTTTGTGCCAGGCACGCGGTCATCTCCTCGTTATGTGTCGGTTGCGTCATCCTTCCATGGGATCCGCGGCCGACGCGATGTCCAAAATCCGCCGGTGAGCGGGGCGGACAGGCGCGAACGTGGAGCCATGACGACGCACACGACAACACGCGCGAAGGCACGCATCACGTACGCCGTACGCCCCATCGGTCCACTGATCCTCAAGAGGCTGCGTTCTGCTGACGCTGCGGGACGCGAGTTGGTTCCCGAAACCGACACGGAGGGCGGCTCACCACTCCGCTGCTGCCTGCGCGACAGCACCCCGGGCGAGCGCATCGCCCTCGTCTCCTACGCCCCGCTGCGGCAGTGGGCGGCGGAGACGGGGGCCGACCCCGGGGCGTACGACGAACAGGGGCCGGTCTTCATCCACGCGGAGGCTGAGGCTTGCGCCGGGCCGGCGGTGGGGGAGGGGTACCCGTTCCCGGGGGAGCGGCGGGTGCTGCGGCGGTACGACGGGGCGGGGCGGATCGTGGGCGGGCTGCTGGTGGAGGGGGTGGACGAGGCGGCGATCGAGGAGGCGTTCGCCGATCCGGGGGTGGCGGTGGTGCATGTACGGGCGGTGGGGTACGGGTGCTTCCTCTACGAGGTGAGGAGGGCGCCGTAGGGGGTTGTTTTCGCCCCCGCCGCCCCTACCCGTCCCATCTCTGGGGGCTGCCGCCCCCAGACCCCCGCTTCGGCCCTGAAGGGGCCTCGTCCTCAAACGCCGGACGGGCTGGAAATGTCGGCCGGCGCTGGTATTTCAGCCCCTCCGGCGTTTGAGGAGCGGGGGTTCGGGGGCAGCGCCCCCGAGGAAACCTCGGTTACTTGCCGCTCAGCTCCACCGCCACCAGCTCCGCGATCTGTACCGCGTTCAGCGCGGCACCCTTGCGGAGGTTGTCGCTGGAGACGAAGAAGGCGAGCCCGTTCGCCGCCGTCTCGTCGGCGCGGATGCGGCCCACGAACGACGCGTCCTGGCCGGCCGCCTGGAGGGGGGTCGGGATGTCCGACAGGACGACACCGGGCGCCCCCGCCAGCAGCTCGGTCGCCCGCTCCACCGAGAGCGGGCGTGCGAACCGCGCGTTCACCTGGAGCGAGTGCCCCGAGAACACCGGCACGCGGACACACGTACCGGACACCTTCAGCTCCGGGATCTCCAGGATCTTGCGGGACTCGTTGCGGAGCTTCTGCTCCTCGTCCGTCTCGAACGAACCGTCGTCCACCAGATTGCCCGCCAGCGGCAGCACGTTGAACGCGATCGGCCGCTTGTACACCTGCGGCTCGGGGAAGTCGACCGCCGAACCGTCGTGCGTCAGCTTGTCCGCGTCGGCGATCACCTTCTGCGCCTGCCCGTGCAGCTCAGCCACACCCGCCACACCCGAACCGGACACCGCCTGGTAGGTCGCGACGACCAGCGCGTCGAGGCCAGCCTCCGCGTGCAGCGGACTGAGGACCGGCATCGCGGCCATCGTCGTGCAGTTCGGGTTGGCGATGATGCCCTTGGGGCGGTCGACGATCGCGTGCGGGTTCACCTCGGACACCACCAGGGGTACGTCCGGGTCCCGGCGCCACGCCGACGAGTTGTCGATCACGACGGCACCCTGCGCGGCGACCTTCTCCGCCAGCGCCTTCGAGGTCGCGCCGCCCGCCGAGAACAGCACGATGTCGAGGCCGGTGTAGTCGGCCGTCGCCGCGTCCTCCACCGTCACACCGTCGAGGACCGACCCCGCGGACCGCGCCGACGCGAACAGCCGCAGCTCGCTGACCGGGAACTCTCGCTCGACGAGGATCCTGCGCATGACCGTGCCGACCTGACCGGTGGCTCCGACGATTCCGACCCTCACGGCGACTCCTTCTGTATGGCGCTGTATCGCGCGACCGGTTGCGTGACCGGCGCATTTCCATCATGCGTCCCACCCGGGGCAACATGTCCAATCCTTTGCCCGGCATGCCCGAGGAATGGGACGGGACACGGGCCCCGCCCGGTTGCGATCGTCCGGCCGCACCTCTCCTGAGCTGGAGAAACCCGCCTGGTGCAGACACTCGGGCGCAAGCTGTTCGGGCCCGGGCCGACCGGGGGCCGGCGGGGCCAGGGTCTCGCTTCGGTAACGGTGTGACGCACGTCTCTGCTGCGGCCGAACGTTTTGGCCGCCCTCGGCGTCGTAGAGAAAACGCGGCGAGGGGGAGGGTGCTTGTGCTGCGCAGAAAGGCCCGGCGCGTCCAGGAGGACGACCACGGCGACCCGCTGGACACGGCGCAGGAGCGCAGGGTCCGAGCGGTGCTCGCCCTTGGCGGCGTGCCGCAGGCGGACCTGCTGGACGGGGTACAGCAGGTCCGCCTGCGGCTGCTGGAACGCACCGCGAACGGACACGAGGCGCCGCGTGACGTGTCGGCGTGGGCGGCGGTCGTCGCCTCCAACCTCGCCATGGACTGGCATCGGGCGAAGCGGCGCCAGGAACGGCTGGGGGAGCGGCTCGCCTCCCTGCGCCAGCCGGTGGCCCAACCCTCCGGCGAGGAGACGAGCCTGCTCTCCCTCGCCGTCGCCCGAGGGCTCGACGACCTGCCCGACCCCCAGCGCCAGGTGCTGGTCCTGCGTTTCTTCGCCGACCTGCCGGTACGCGGGATCGCCGAGGAACTGGGCATCCCGGAGGGCACGGTCAAGAGCAGGCTGCACACGGCGGTACGGGCCCTGCGCGCCCGCCTGCACGAGGACGAGGTGGTGTGACATGGCCGCCGAATACGACGGCGTGGACGCGTTGATGGCCGCGCTGACCGACGATCCGCTGCCCGAAGAGGCCCTCACGGACGCCGACTTCATGGCCGAGCACTGGTCGGCGGCGGCCGATGTGGCGCTGCTGCGCGAGCAGTTGGGGCTCATCGGGGGTGCACTGGCGTCACAGGAGCAGGAACGCACGGAGCCGGCATCGGCGGCGGTACGTAAGCCGCTCCGGGTCCGGGTCCGGGTCCCGGTCCGGGAACGGCGGTACTGGCGTCCGCTGCGCACCCTCGCCCTCGGTGTCGCCGCAGTGACCGCGGCGGGGACCCTGCTCACGGGGGCGGGGTGGCTCCTCTCGCAGGCCGGGAACGGGGCCGACGACTCGGCGGCGTCCACGACGTCCGACTCGAAGAAGGACAGCGCCAAGGACGGGGCCGGCTCGGGTGAGCTGAGCAACGCAAGATACCTCGCCTGCGCCCGTCTGGTCGTCGAGGGCACGGTCACCGCCGTCGACCCCGGGCCCGGAGCCGGCTTCAACGCCGGACAGGACCGAATCACCCTGCGCGTGGCCCGTTACTACAAGCCGGACAAGGGCCCGGCCGAGGTGACGTTCGTGATGGACCAGGAGGTCGACCCCCGGCTGACGGTTGGCGGCCACACCCTGATCGGCATCCCGGCGGGCGCCGGATCCCCCGACACCTGGATCACCGGCGAGAAGCAGATCGCCGCCCAGCGGGCCTGGATCACGGCCAGGCTGCCGGACTCACGCACCGTCCCGTGCGAGTGAACCGAGAGCCGACCGAGAAGGAGTGAACCGCGTCTGAGACGCAAAGGGGCGGGCGCCCGGTACCAGGTACCGGACGCCCGCCCTGTGGTCGTGCCTACCGCTACGGCGTGACCTTCTCGATCTTCACGTTGCCGATACCGGCGACCGTGCCGTGCGCGTTCACCAGGGACACCTGGCCGAAGAACTCACGGCCCGCCGGCGCGACGGCCGAGGCGACGATGTTGCCGGAGACGGTCGCCGAGGCGCCCGTGCCGAGCTTCACCGGGGTACCGGCGACCTGGATGGAGCCCAGGGCGGCCGAGTAGAAGACGTCCTGGTAGTCGTACGCGGTCGTACCGGCCGGGATCGCGTAGCCGACGACCTCGACGGTGTACGTACCGGCGGCGGGCGAGGCGATGGAGACCGCCTCCTCCGAGTCACCGTCGGCGGAGGTGCCGACCGCGGTGCCGGCCGCGTTGTACACGACCAGGTCGAGGTCGGCCGCCGTGTCGGAGACGTTGCCGATGGAGACGTCCAGGGACGCGGCGCCCGCGGGCACCTCGACCGTGGTCGTCTGGGTCTCACCGTCGGCGATGGTCGGACGGGCGTTCAGGGCCGAGCCGAGCGGACCGCCGGCCAGCTTGCCGTCGACCGCGGCGAGGTTGTTCGTCACCTTCCAGGAGGCGGCGATCGGCGTGCCGACCTTGGCCTCGGGGACGGTCACGACCTCCGGGTCGAAGGTCGCGCCCAGGAGGGTGGCGTCCAGCTTGTACGGGTTGTCGAGCAGCGGCGACGTACGACGCGACTCGACCTCGACCTCCCAGACACCGGCCTGCGGGTTCGGGTACGAACGCACGTCGGGCGCGCAGCCGTTGGTGTTCGGGTAGTTGCTGTAGCAGTACGGCGTGCCCGTGTCCTCGACCGCGACACCGTACGGGTGGATCGAGATGAACCGGGTCTGGCTGGTGGCCGCCAGTCCGCTGATCGCCACCTCGAGGGCCTTGGCGCCCTCGGGAACGGTCAGGAAGTAGGACTGGGTGCTGTTGCGCTGCACCGAGTTCGACGCGGAGAACGTGTACTTGACCGGCGTCGAGACCACGACCGTGGTCAGGATCTGCTTGTCGATGCCCTCGGTCTTCGGGTCGTCGACCTCGAGGATCGCGCTCTTGATGCCGGCCGTGGCCGCCTTCGCGGAGACCTTGACGGTGACCGGCTTGTTCAGCTCCAGCTTGACCTCGTCGGAGCCGACAATCTTGAAGGTGTGACCGGCGTTGTTCTCGAAGTGCAGCTCGTGCCGGATCGCCTTGTCGGGACCGGACGTACGCGTCACGGTGATGTCGTACGACTTCTTGACGCCGGCCTTGAGGCCACCCTCGCGGTCGTACAGGCCGGTGCCGAAGCCCGGGGTCTTCAGCGCGAAGTCGATCGCGGTGTCGACCGGGGCCTTGACCGTGTAGTCGTGGGCGGTGGCGCCGTCCTTGATGGCCTTCCACGCGTCCACGATGTTGATGAGGCCGGAGCCCTCTTCGTACGCCTGCGTGTCCTTGATGTGGTCGGCGTTCGAGACCAGGGCCGTGCGGAGATCGGCCGGGGTGAGGGCGATGCCCTTCTCCTTGGCGGCCGACAGCAGCAGCGCCGAGGCGCCGGCGGCCTGCGGGGACGCCATCGAGGTGCCCTGGAGCATCGAGTAGCCGGCCGGGAGGGTGTAGCCCGACTGGGCGACCGGGGAGCCGGGCAGCCAGGTCTGCGTGGTGTTGATCGCCGCGCCGGGCGCGGTGATCGTCGGCGTGAAGCCGCCGTCCTCACGCGGGCCGCGCGAGGAGAACGGCATCATCGCGTACTTCTTCGAGACGACCGAGCCGTAGTTGGCCGCCCAGGTCTCCTTCGAGATGGACGCGCCGACGGAGATGACCTTGTCGGCCAGACCGGGGTCACCGATCGTGTTGGCGCCCGGGCCGGAGTTGCCGGCCGAGATCACGAGCTGCACGCCGTACGTGTCGATCAGACGCGTGTACAGCTCGGCGCGCGCGTTGTTGCCGTCGTTCAGCGCCGGGAGGCCGCCGATCGACATGTTGACGATGTCGACGCCACGGTTGACGACGAGGTCGATCATGCCCTCGGTCAGCGCGACGTTGGTGCAGCTCGGGCCGAAGACACAGGCACGCGACGAGACGAGCTTCGCGCCGGGTGCGGCACCGTTCATCTTGCCGCCGAACAGGCTGTTCGCCGCGGTGATACCGGCGACGTGGGTGCCGTGCTCGGACGAGATCATGCCGATGTTCGCGTAGTCGGCCTTCGCGCCGGCCGCGTTGTAGACGACGTCCTTGCGGATCTCGACGACGAACGGGATGCGCTCGACGACGTCGGTCGCCGGGTTGTCCGTCCCGAAGTAGCCGACCTGGTAGCCGTCCTTGTACGCCTTCATCGGGGTGTCGTCGGTGAAGTTGTGGTTGTCGTTCACGTCGACGGTGACCGTGCCGGCGGCGGCGTTGTACAGCGCGCCCCAGGCGTCGGTCTTGTCGCCGTCGCGGTTTACGTCACCGGCCTGGTCACCACCGGCGGTGGCGGCCTCCAGGAAGTAGTTGAACTTGTAGTCGCCGGCCGGAGCCGTGAAGTTCTCGGTGCCCTGGCTCCGCGTGGTGACGGAGAAGGCCGGTCCGGAGACCGCCCTGCTCATCTGCAGCCAGCTGCCGTCGCCGTCGGCGACCGGGTCGGTGGACGTCACCCAGTCGACGATCTTGCGCTCGCCGGTGGTGGTCTTCTGCAGCGCGGGGTGCGCCAGGTCGATACCGGAGTCGAGGATGCCGATGGTGATGCCCCGGCCGTCCGCCTTCGGGTTCTTCTTCACGAAGTCGACGGCGCCCGTCTCGAACGACGGGTTGTACGGGTTCTTGGCGGGCGTGTTCTTGTCCGGCGCCGCGTAAGTCTTGGTGGCACTCCCCTTGGAGGCGGAGGAGGCGGAGGAGGCGGAGGAGGCGGAGGAGGCGGAGGAGGCGGTGTCGGCACTCGGCGTCGGGTCGTCCAGTGGGATGTCCTGACGGAGGTCGATCCCGTGCACGGAGGAGAGCTTGGCGGCGGCGGCGATGGCCGCGTCCGCCTTCGCGGTGGGAACGGTCGCCCGGACGTAGCCGACCTTGTCGAAGGCCCGGCCGACGAGGCCGCCCTGGACCGCGTCCAGCTGCGCGGCGACCTGCTCGGTCTGGCCCGGCGCGGTGGCGATCATCATCGTGACGGTCTTGTCACCGTCGGCCTTGGCCTCGGAGAGGAGTTCGGCGTCGTCGGAGCCGAGCTTTGCGTGTGCCGACTTGACGGAGCCGTCGGCCGGGGCCGCGTCCTTCGCCGTGTCCGCGGAGAAGGCCATGGGTATGGGCCCAGCCGCGGAGAGCGCGGCCACCAGTCCGGCGGCGACGGCTATGCGCGCCACGCGTCTCGCGCCCGAGATCGGTGCGGGCTGAGGGGTGAGGGTCATCGGCATCCCTTGTAGGTAAAGGAGCGTGCGTTGAGCGGCCGAGTTGATCGACCTTGGCCAAGAGCGTCCGGAATGCGACGCCTGACGGTCACATAGCTTTACCTAAGGGGCGGATGTTTGGTGATGGTTGACCGAAACGATACGAACGAGTGGGGAAAACCCGCGATGCGCTTTGACTGGATGAGTCAGAATCGCGGTGTTTCGTACTCGGCGTCCTGCGTCGTACCCGGCGCCGTCCGGAGGCAATCCACCTGAACATTCCAGCCCCGCACGCTAACGTCCCCATATGCGCAAGACGCTGCGGGTCGCCGCGTACGCCGTTGTCGTCCGCGACGGACAGATCCTGCTCGCCCGCAGCCCCGCCGACGGGGGCGGCCACGAGTGGGTGCTGCCGGGCGGCGGCATGGAGCACGGCGAGGACCCGTACGACACGGTCCGCCGCGAGCTCATGGAGGAGACGGGCTACCGCATCGACGTGAGGGGCCTACTGGGCATCGACTCCCGCCGCCGTACCTTCACCCACCGCCGGTGGCGCCCGGTGGACCACCAGGGTTTGGCGTTGGTCTACGAGGGTCTGGTCACCGGCGGCGAACTCCGCCCGGAGACGAACGGCTCCACGGACCTCGCCGCCTGGCACGACCTGGACGCGGTGGCGGGACTGCGGAGGGCGCGGACGGTGATCGTCGGGCTGGAGCTGTGGCGGGAGCGGCCGGTCACGGGGAGGGTCGTGCAGGCGGGCGAGTAGCTCACCTACCCCGTCAGATGAACACGGAGTGACCGACTCCGGGCCGTTCGCCGTGCGGTCGTGAACGGGCAAGGTGGCCCAAGATCCACGTACGGAGATCGGCGTCGCGCGTTGCTGCCTCGTTCACGCGCAGGTCATCCCCAGTGCCAAGCATCCAGAGTGAGCGGGAAGTTCGCGACTGCGATCGCCCGTGACCACGTCCGACGCGTTCGTACTCGGGGAGACCGCGCCATGTCGCGCACACGCTCTGTCGTCAGCTCCACGCACGAGGTCAATCGACGTACGGTACTCGCCGCGGCCGGGGCGGCGGCCGTCTCGGCGGGTGTCGGCTACGGGCTGCGGCCCAGTGACAGCCAGGCCGCCACAGTGGCCGAATCCGCAGTCGCCGAGGGTCCGGTGGCCGTGCCCGGCCAGGCGGTGCCGGCCGCGCTCGCCCCGTCCACCCGGGGCACCACGCTCAACACCGTCTCCGCGCCCCTCGGCACGGGCGGCTACCGGCGCCTCGGCGAGGGCCCGGCATGGGGACGGGTGGTGCGTACGGATCTCGCGTCGCCGCACTCCGCCCGGGCCGCCCGCCGGACCACGATGGCGGCCTTCGTCCAGTTCACGGACCTGCACCTGACCGACGTACAGCACCCGCTGCGCCTGGAGTACATGCGTTCGGCCGACCGGCACGCCTGGCGCCCGCACGAGGCGCTGTCGGTGCAGGGCGCGACCTCGCTGGTCGAGCGGATCAACGCGCTGAGCGGAGCCCCGGTCACCGGCTCTCCACTCGACTTCGTGATGACCACCGGCGACAACACGGACAACAACGCGCGCTCCGAGCTGGAGTGGTTCATGAAGGTGATGAGCGGCGGCCGGATGACACCGAACTCCGGTGACCCGCGCCACTACGAGGGTGTCCAGAACAGCGGCCTCCCGCTCTACTGGCAGCCGGACTCCGTCACCCGCGACTCCGACAAGCAGGACGGCTTCCCGCACATCGAGGGCTTCCTCGCGGCGGCGATACGCGAGGTGCGCAGCCCCGGCCTGAACCTGCCCTGGTACTCGACGGTCGGCAACCACGACTCCCTCCCCCTCGGCTGCTACGCCTCCCAGAGCGACCCCTTCCTCACCGACTTCGCGGTCGGCGGCAAGAAGCTGATGGATCTGCCGACGGCGCGCAGCAAAGCGCTCCAGGACCAGATCAGAAGCTCCGACGACCCGAGGGGCGTCCGCTTCCGGGAGCTGATCCAGGCCCACACGCGCGACCTGCGCTCGGTCACCCCGGACGAGAACAGGGCCCCGTTCACCCGGGCCGACTATCTGAAGGCGCACCTGGACCCGGCGTACGCGGGCGAGGGTCCGGTGGGCCACGGCTACTCGACGGCCAACCTCGACTCCGGCACCCAGTACTACACCTTCCGCATCTCGGACGACGTCGTCGGCATCAGCATCGACACCACTGACCCGGGCGGCCACTACCAGGGCTCGATCGACGCGACCCAAGTGCGCTGGCTGGAGCGGACGTTGGAGGAGCACGCGAAGGCAGGATCGTACGCCGTCGTCTTCAGCCACCACACCAGCCAGTCGATGACCAACACCCACCCGGACCCGGCCCACCCGGACGAACGGCGCTACGACGGTTCGGTCCTCCTGGCCCTCCTCGCCAGTCACAGCAACGTCCTGGCCTGGGTGAACGGGCACATCCACCGCAACGTCATCACCGCGCACTGGGCGCCGGACAACCGCTCGTTCTGGGAGATCTCGACGGCCTCACACGTCGACTTCCCCCAACTGGCCCGTGTCATCGAGCTGGTGGACAACCACGACGGCACGCTCTCGCTGTTCACGACGCTGGTGGAGTCGGCGGCCCCGCACCGGACGGACTACGCGGACCTGTCCCAGACGGGACTGGCGGCGCTGTACCGGGAGTTGTCGTTCAACGCGCCGGGAGCGCGGATGGATCTGTCGGGGGACGCGGGGGACCGGAACGTGGAGCTGGTGCTGAAGAAGGGCTGACGGTTGAAGAAGGGCTGAGGTCACGGCGTGAGGATGATCTTGCCGAGGGCGGTGCGGCCGGAGGACTCCGCCAGTTCCATGGCCGCGGCGGCCTCGCTCAGCGGGAAGCGGGCGGCGATCCTCGCGGTGAGGACGCCGTCGCGCAGCAGACCGAAGACATGGGTGAGGTCGGTGCGCGTCCGGGCCCGGAACGCCTCGCGCTTGGCCGAGTCGGGCTTTCCGGCGCCCGACCAGACGTCGTAGAAGCTCGCGTGCCTGCCGGCGAGCCGGGCGGCGAACTGCCGGCCGACGCCGGCACGCAGAGCACGCGGACCCCGCTGGACCAGGCGATGGCGCTGCTCGTCGACCTGCTGACGAGCGTTCAGGACGCGGGCGAGGCCGACGCGACGAAGACCGACGCCACGACCGGCGACCGAACGCTGGACGGGCAACTCCGGCAGTGGGCCCGCTCCCAGGGGCGGCCGGACATCACACCGGGCGTCGCCCGCGCCGCCCTCCTGATCTGGTCGCGGGTCCACGGGATCGTGAGCCTCGAACTCACCGGCATGTTCGACAGCCATTCCCTGGAGGCGCACCGGTTGATCGACCTGGAGATCGACGGCGCTGTTCGGTCGCTGGAAACGCCCAACCCCTGATCGGCCGAGCCAGGTGGTGGGGGCGAGGTGAAGGGCCGGGTCGGCGGGGTTCCTGGAGTCGCGGACGGCTGTGCCGGGGAGGCTCGGCGCAGTCAAAGGCCGAGAAGCGCTCAACCATCCCGCCCCAGGCAACCTCCGGCCCACCCACCGTGTCCCTCCCCCCGACCGCCACCCGGCGGAACAAGGGGGAACGGCGTATGTCAGTCACCAAGAGGTCGGTCCACAAGCGGCTGCTGGGGATGGCCGTGGCGACCGCCGTCGCGGCGGGCGCGTTCGCGGCGCCCGCTGTGGCGGCACCGGCCGAACGGGGCGGTGGACACGCGGCCACCCGCGACGCCATGAACGCCGCCGTCAAGGACGGTGTACCCGGTGTGGCCCTCCAGGCCAAGGACCGGCACGGCGTCTGGAAGGCGACCGCCGGTGTCGGCAACCTCAGGACCAAGCAGCCGCGCAGCGCCGACGACAGCTTCCGGGCCGGCAGCATCACGAAGACCTTCATCGCGACCGTCCTGCTCCAACTGGAGGCCGAGGGACGGGTGTCGCTCGACGACACCGTCGACAAGTGGCTGCCCGGAGTCGTCCGGGGCAACGGCCACGACGGACGGAGGATCACCCTCCGCCAGCTCCTCAACCACACGAGCGGCATCTTCAACTACACCGACGACGAGCAACTCCAGAGCGAGATCTTCGTCCCGGAGGGCTTCTTCAAGAACCGGTACCGCACCTGGACGCCGGACGAGATCGTCAAGATCGCCATGGGCCACAAGCCGGAGTTCACCCCGGGCGCGAGCTGGAGCTACTCCAACACCAACTACACGATCGCCGGCATGGTCATCAAGAAGGTGACCGGCAACTCGTACGGTGACGAGGTCCGGCGGCGCGTCATCAAGCCGCTCGGGCTGCACGGCACGTACATGCCGGGTGCGAACCCCAGCGTCCCCGGGCCCAGCAGCCGTGCCTACTCAAAGCTCGGCGAGAACAGCACCGGCAAGATCTACGACGTCACCGAGATGAACGCCTCCGTCGCCAACTCCGCAGGCGAGCTCATCTCCAACCCCGGTGACCTGAACCGCTTCTACTCGGCCCTGCTGCGCGGCAAGGTCCTGCCGGCCGAGCAACTCACCGAGATGAAGACGACGGTAGCCGCGGGGGCCGTGGGCGGACGCTACGGGCTCGGGCTCATCGAGAACAAGCTGAGCTGCGGGGTCACCGTCTGGGGCCACAGCGGCGGCATCCACGGCTCCAGCTCCGTGGCCGTCACCACAGCCGACGGCAAGCACTCCCTCGCCGTCAACTTCAACGGCGACTGGAGCGGCGACCTGCTGAAGGTCGGCGAGGCGGAGTACTGCGGGACCAAGTAGGGCCGCACGAAGAAGCACGGGGACACATCACGGGGACATACGGGGACACGTGAGGAGGGGCCCCGGTCGCCCGGCGGCCCCTCCTCTCCCCTCCTGGTACTGCCCGGTCCGTCACTACCTGGGCAGTACCACGACATACGCCGCCGGCTCGCGGTCCCCCGACGCCATCAGAGCCGTACGTACGACAGTTGCCTGCTGGTCGATCGCCTCGCGCAGCTTGCGCGGGGTGATGTGGACGACCGTGATGCCCAGCCGCTCCAGGTGCTCACGCTTGTTGGCGTACTCCGACCAGAGCGCGTCGTCCTCCTGCCGGTGGCCCGGAAGCGGGGTGCGCGTGTCCAGCTCCACCGCCACCGCCTGGTCGGGCCAGTAGGCGTCCAGGCCGCCGAGGTGGGGGCCGCCGGGCAGACGCAGATCGACGTTCCAGACCGGGTCCGGGAGGCCGTGTTCGCGCACCATCCGGTACAGCCGGTCCTCGGCGATCGCCCTGCCCTCCGCGAGCAGGGAGTCGACGGCGTCCACGACATGCGGCCGGTTCAGCAGTCGGCCCTGGTTCAACTCCCGTACCACCGAAGCCGGTTCACAGTGGCCGCCGCGCACCGCGTCGGTCAGCAGCCGGCGTACGGCGCCTGCGTCCGTGAGTCCGGCCACGGCGTCGGCGAGGGCGCGCGCCACCGGCGCGACCGGCAGTCCGTCGATCAACTCGGGCGCGGGCAGCGCCGAGGAACGGACGATGCGGACGCAGCCCGTCGAGCGCAGTCGGCGCAGCCGGGGGACCAGGACGTCGAAGGTGTCGAGGGACAGCAGCGGCGGCGCGGACGAGAAACCGTGCAGGGCGAGCGCGGCGAGGCCGGTGATCATGGCCTCTCCGTAGACCGGACGGCCGCGCTCCCGGTACGGCTCCTCGGAGTCGGGCTGGGCAGGGATCCCCGTCGCGGCCCGCTCCTTCGCCGCGTACAGCAGCACCGCGTGCAGCCGCTCCTCGCTGGTGGGCGGGCCCGGGTGCAGCAGGAACACGCCCGGCAGGATCTGCTGCCAGGGTCCGCCGGTCCGGCACTGCTCGTTCGCCTCGGCGGGCGCGACGCCGTTTGCCCGCAGCTGCGCGGTGGTCAGTACCCGGCGCTGTACGTGCGACAGGTGGCGGAAGGGGCGGGTGCTCGGGGAGAGCGGGGTGTTGTGGGTCATGACTCCGGCTTTCCCGTGTCCGATCCGTCCCCTAACCCCTGTTACACGCTCGTCGACAATTCCGGACAAGCTCGTCCTAAAGTGCAAGCGTTCGAGTGCCGAAAGGCGCTGGTCCATCCGGGGGTTACGGGGCCGAGTGCCCGGGTTCGGTAACGGCGGGATCGGCGGGCTCAGCTGGGCCGGTGGGATCGGTGGGGTGTCGGGGGCAGCGGGGTCGGACTCGATGTCCGCCGCCCCGCTGCCTATCGGTGGCGCGCACGCTTCAGGCGCCGCCCGGGTCGTGCCGCGTGCAGCTCTCCGGCAGGCATGCGGGCGCCGCCGGACAAGTCGCCCCACGTCACACGCCCCACCTCACACGGGATGCCACGGGATGCCACGGGCGCCCGGGAGGTGGGGGCCTGAATCACCCCGTGGAGCGATCCCTCACCGCGGCGCCGCCACCCCGTCGCACGCCTGTGCCCGCAGCGCACGCGCCAGGTCGTCCCGTGACTCCAGGACCAGGCGGCGCAGGGCCGGTGCCGCGTCCGCGTGGTCCGTCAGCCATGTGTCCGTCGCCGCCAGGGTCTCCGGTGAGTCCTGGAGGGACGGGAACAGGCCGCGTACGACGTCCATGCCGATCTGGATGGAACGGTCGGCCCACGTCCGCTCGATCACCGCGAAGTACTTCTCCGCGTACGGCGCGAGGAGGTCCCGCTGCGATCCCTGGACGAAGCCCGAGATGGTGGCCTCGACGAGGGCGTTGGACAGCGCGTCCGACTCGACGACCTGGGCCCATGCCTGTGCCTTGACGGCGGCAGAGGGGCGGGCGGCGAGGCAGCGGACCTGGTGGCGCTTGCCGGACGCCGTGTCGTCGCGGGCGAGTTCGGCGGCGACCGTCTTCTCGTCGGCAACGCCGTGTGAGGTGAGCGGCTCCAGGAACGTCCAGCGCAGCTCCTGGTCGACGTCGAGGCCGTCGATCTTCGCGGTGCCCTCCAACAGCCCCTGGAGCAGCTGGAGGTCGGCCTCGCTCGACGCCACGGCTGCCAGGAAGCGGGCCCACGTCAGCTGGTGCTGGCTGCCCGGTTCGGCGAGCCGGAGCTCCGTCAACGCGCCCTCGGCGAGCAGACGTTCGCCGGTAGCCCGCCAGTCGGGCGCCGTGTAGTGGGCGAGCGCGGAGCCGGCCCAGGCGTGCAGCATCTGGAGGACGCCGATGTCCGACTCGCGCCCCGCGAAGCGCAGTACCAGGTCGATGAAGTCCCGGGCCGGCATCAGTGCGTCCCGCGTGAGGTTCCACAGCGCGGACCAGCACAGGGCGCGGGCGAGCGGGTCGGTGATGTCACCGAGGTGCGCCCGCAGCGTCGCCAACGAGCCTTCGTCGAACCGGATCTTGCAGTACGTCAGGTCGTCGTCGTTGACGAGAACAAGGTCGGGGGCCTCGCTGCCGACCAGCTCACCGACCACGGTGCGTGGCCCGTCGACATCGACCTCGGCACGCGCGTACCGCTCCAACGCCCCGTCCGGCGAACGCCGGTAGAGGCCGACGGCCACCCGGTGGGGCCGCAGCTCGGGGTGCGACTCGGCGGCCTCCTGGAGCACGGCCAGCTCGGTGATCAGCCCGTCCGCGCTCAACAGCACTGCTGGGGTGAGGGAGTTGACCCCGGCGGTCTCCAGCCAGGCCCGCGACCAGGAGGCCATGTCCCGCCCGCTGGTCTCCTCCAGCACGGACAGCAGATCGCCGAGGCGCGTGTTGCCGTACGCGTGCCGCTTGAAGTAGCGCCGCGCGCCTTCGAGGAACGCGTCCGACCCCACGTAGGCGACGAGCTGCTTGAGTACGGAGGCACCCTTGGCGTAGGTGATGCCGTCGAAGTTGAGCTTGGCGTCCTCCAGGTCGCGGATGTCGGCCGTGACGGGGTGCGTGGAGGGAAGCTGGTCGGCGCGATAGGCCCAGGCCTTGCGGTTGTTCGCGAAGGTGACCCAGCCGCTGGTGAAACGGGTCGCCTCGACGAGCGAGAAGGCGCCCATGAAGTCGGCGAAGGACTCCTTGAGCCACAGGTCGTCCCACCACTCCATGGTGACGAGGTCGCCGAACCACATGTGGGCCATCTCGTGCAGGACGACGTTCGCCCGCCGCTCGTACGCCGCCTGCGTCACCTTCCCCCGGAAGATGAACTCCTCGCGGAAGGTGACGAGCCCCGGGTTCTCCATCGCGCCGAGGTTGTACTCGGGCACGAAGGCCTGGTCGTACTTCCCGAAGGGGTACGGGTAGTCGAAGTGGTCGTGGAAGAAGTCCAGCCCCTGCTTGGTGACGAGGAAGACGTCGTCGGAGTCGAAGTGGGGGGCGAGACCCTTGCGGCACATGGCGCCGAGGGGGATGTCGAGGGTCGTACCGTCGGCGAACGTACGTGAGTACGAGTCGGTGACGTAGTGGTAGGGCCCCGCCAGGATGGTGGTGATGTAGGTGGAGATCGGCTTGGTCTCGGCGAACCGCCACACACCGTCGACGAGTTCCCCGACGCCGTTGCTCCACGCGACCCACTCCTCCGGCGCCCGCACCTCGAACCGGAAGGGGGCCTTCAGGTCGGGCTGCTCGAAGTTGGCGAAGACACGGCGGGAGTCGGCGGGCTCGTACTGCGTGTACAGGTACACCTCGCCGTCCTCGGGGTCGACGAAGCGGTGCAGGCCCTCGCCGGTGCGGGAGTATGCGCACTGGGCGTCGACGACCAGCTCGTTGTCCGCGGCGAGATCCTCCAGCAGGATGCGCGTGCCGTCGAAGACGGCCCCCGGGTCGAGATCCCGGCCGTTGAGGGAGACGGCGGTCACGCCGGGTGCGATGAGATCCGCGAAACTGGCGGCGCCGGGCTCGGCACACCGGAACCGGACGGTCGTCACGGACCGGAAGGTCCGAGCCCCGCCCGCACCACTCCCGCCGACCGGGTCACCCAGGGCGGACCGCACGTCGAGGAACACCTCGTACCCGTCGACGGACAGCAGGGCGGCCCGTTCCCGGGCCTCGTCGCGGGACAGATTCTCACCGGGCACGGAACACTCCCTCGGTTTTTTCACCAGTACGGCCGACCAGCACCGATCCTGCCACGCACGACTGACACCGGGCACCCGGGAATGCGACGACGGCGCGGATACGTTCCCTCTGGAAAGCGCTTCTTTCTCTAGGAGATCCATGTCCGAGACGAGCTCGCCCAAGACCCCCGTCGACTTCTGGTTCGACCCGCTCTGTCCCTGGGCCTGGATGACCTCCCGGTGGGTCCTGGAGGTCGAGAAGGTCCGTGACATCGAGGTCCGCTGGCACATCATGAGCCTGGCGGTGCTCAACGAGGACAAGCTCGACGAGCTGCCCGAGGAGTACCGCGAGATGCTCGCGGTCAAGGCCTGGCAGCCGGTGAAGGTCGTGACGGCGGTCTGGCAGAAGCACGGCGCCGACGTCCTGGGCCCCTTCTACACGGCCCTCGGCACGCGCATCCACAACAAGGGCGAGGGCCCGACGCTGGAGGCTATCGCGGGCGCCCTGGCCGACGTCGGCCTGCCCGCCGACCTGATCGACTACGCCGAGCAGCAGGACTTCGAGTTCGACGCCGAGCTGCGCGCCTCCCACAAGGAGGGCATCACCAAGGTCGGCCAGGACGTCGGCACCCCGGTGATCGCGGTCCCCGGCGCCGACGGCGAGCAGATCGCCTTCTTCGGCCCGGTCGTCACCCCTGCCCCGAAGGGCGAGGAGGCCGCCAAGCTGTGGGACGGCACCCTCCTGGTCGCCTCGGTCCCCGGCTTCTACGAGATCAAGCGCTCGCGGACGGCCGGCCCGGACTTCAGCAACCTGTAGCAACGTGCGGGACCTGTAGAACCCCCAGGGCGGCCGGCCTTCCTCAGTTCTTGGCCTGGTCCTTGGTCCGGCTCTTGGGCTGGTCCTCGGCCTCCGGTTTGGGGAAGGAGCCGCCGTCCTTCTGGTTCCCCAGCCGCTGGTAGCGCAGGCAGCCGTCGCGGGCGCAGCGGTAGTAGGCGCCGAGGCGAGTGTGTTTCGGCTTCTGCCCCTCGACGTACTCCTTCTCCGTCTCGGTGAGCCTGATGAAATCCTGACGTGTGCCTGCGCAATTCATGCACCGCATGGACACCATGTGATCCCCCCGGCGTGTCGGGCACCGGGGGCCTGGTGCCCCGGCCCCACGAGAGTAGATCCGAGGCACGGCATATGGGGAGACCCCCGCGAGTCATGTCCTCGCGGGGGTCTCCCGTCATTCCGCCTGCCGTCGAGTCCGGTGAGAAGACGATCACGAGGCAGGACGCTGCACGCCAGTCGGCGCAATCGGCTCAGGGCGCCAACAGCAGTACGTTCGTACGGGACTTGGCGGCCTCGTAACGCTTCGCGACGTCCTGCCAGTTGACGACGGCCCACATCGCGTCGATGAAGTCGACCTTCTGGTTCCGGTACTGGAGATAGAAGGCGTGCTCCCAGGCGTCGAAGACCAGGATCGGGGTGGCGCCCTGGCCGGCGTTGCCCTGATGGTCGTAGACCTGCTCGACGATCAGCCGTCCACTGAGCGGTTCGTACGCGAGGACGCCCCAGCCCGAACCCTGCGTCGTGGCCGCCGCCTTCGTCAGCTGCGCCCTGAAGCCCGCGAACGAACCGAAGGACTCGGTGATCGCGTCCGCGAGTTCACCGACGCCGTCCTTGGCGAGGGGCTCGCCGCCGCCGTCGCCGGTCATGTTGTGCCAGTAGATGCTGTGCAGGATGTGGCCGGAGAGATGAAAGGCGAGGCTCTTCTCCAGGCCGTTGACCGACCCCCACGACTCCTTGTCGCGTGCCTCCGCGAGCTGCTCCAACGTGTCGTTGGCGCCCTTCACATACGCCGCGTGGTGCTTGTCGTGGTGCAGCTCGATGATCTCGGGGCTGATCACGGGCGCGAGCGCGGAGTAGTCGTACGGCAGCTCAGGGAGCGTGTAGACGGGCATGCGGGGGTCCCCTCGACCTCTTATTGCACATTACTTGCAACTACACGCTAGCAACAAAAAGACCCTCGTGTGTGTCGCACGAGGGTCTTTTCCGGGAGAAGCGGAGGGGGCGGACGGGGCAGAGGGGGGCAGGGCGGTCTACTCCGCGACCGACGTGTAGTGCGAGGCGTCCCCGGCGATCGAGTAGCTCTCCTTGCCCTCGATGCCGACCGGGATGTCACCGGCGATGGTCACCCGGTGCAGACGGCGCGGCAGGCCGTTGTAGTTGTCGACGGCGTAGTGCTGGGTGATGCGGTTGTCGAAGAGGACGAGCTGGTTCGGCGACCAGCGGTGGCGCAGGATGTTCTCCGGGCGGGTGACGTACGCCTGGAGCAGATCGAGGATCTTGCGGGACTCGGTGACCGACAGGCCGACGATCCGCTGCGCGAACCCGCCGATGAACAGCCCGCGTTCGCCGGTCAGCGGGTGGACGCGGACGACCGGGTGGGCCGTGCGGAAGGTGATGGACGTGAACTGGGCGCGCTGGGCGGCCAGTTCCTCGTCGAGCGCCTCGTCCGGCACCGCGTAGTCGTAGTCGTTGGTGTGCTCGGCCCACAGGTTGTCGGCCAACTGCCTTAGGGGCTCCGGCAGATCGCGATAGGCGGCGGCCGAGCTGGCGATCAGCGTCTCGCCGCCGTACGGCGGAACCGTGATGCTGCGCAGGGTGCTGGCCTGCGGCGGGTTGAGGACGAAGGTGACGTCCGTGTGCCAGTGGTTGGCGGCGCGGCCTCGCTCGCTGTCGACGGGCAGGACGTTCGCGGCGCCGTCGACGGACGGCACGGTCGGGTGGGCGGTGGTCAGTTCGCCGAAGTGGCGGACGAAGGCCTGCTGGCCCTCGTCGTCGAGGTTCACGTCGTCGAAGACCAGGGCCTTGTGGACGTTGAGCGCCTCGCGGAGGGCGGTGACCTGCTCCTCGTCGAGCGGCTTGGAGATGTCCACGCCGGATACGCGGGCGCCGATGTTGGCGGTGACCTTCTGGATTTCGATGCCGGACATGTGCGGGTTCCTTTCGGATCGGAGTTCGTCAGACGAGGGCGGGTGCGGGCACGGGTACGGGTGTGGTGCTGACGTACTGGTTCGCGGGGCGCGGGAGGCCGTACCTCTCGCGCAGGGTCTGGCGCGGCCCGTACTCACCGCGGAGCAGACCGCGGGCGCGCAGGATCGGGACGACGTGGTCGACGAAGGCTTCGAGACCGGACGGCAGGACCGCGGGCATGATGTTGAAGCCGTCGGCGGCACCCCGGGTGAACCAGGTCTCGATCTCGTCGGCGACCTGCTCGGGCGTACCGGCGAAGGTGAGATGCCCGCGCCCGCCACCGAGCCGCCCGATGAGCTGCCGGACGGTGAGACGCTCGCGCCGGGCCAGTTCGACGACGAGCGTGTAACGGCTCTTGGCGCCTTCGATCGCGCTCTCGGGCGGCAGATCCGCCGGTAGCTGGGCGTCCAACTCCAGTGTCCCGGCGGGCAGTTTGAGCAGGCCCTCCAGGTTGCCCACGCCGTGCGCGTACACGATGTGGTCCTCCAGGACCTGCTCGTTCGCCAGCGCCTCGGCCTCCGTGGAGCCGAGCACCGGGACGATGCCGGGCAGCACCTTGATGTGGTCGGGGTCGCGACCGCCCGCCGCCGTACGGGACTTGAGGTCGGCGTAGAAGGCCTGCGCGTCCTCGATGGTCTGCTGGGCGGTGAACACGGCCTCCGCGTACCGGGCCGCGAACGCCTTGCCGTCCTCGCTCGACCCCGCCTGCACCAGTACCGGGTAACCCTGGGGCGAACGCGGCACGTTGAGGGCGCCCTCGACGCTGAAGTACGTCCCCTGGTGCCGGGGCGGATGGACCTTCGTGTCGTCTCCCCAGACACCGGCGGCCTTGTCGGCGACGATCGCGTCGTCCTCCCAGCTGTCCCAGAGCTTGAGCGCCACATCGAGGAACTCGGCGGCCCGGGCGTACCGCTGGGCGTGGGCGGGCTCCGCGTCGAGCCCGAAGTTGCGGGCGGCCTCGGCACCGGCGGTGGTGACGATGTTCCAGCCCGCCCGGCCCCCGCTGATGATGTCGAGCGAGGCGAACTTGCGGGCCAGGTTGTAGGGGGAGTTGTAGGACGTCGAGGCGGTCGCGATCAGACCGATGTGCGTGGTCGCCGTGGCCAGGGCCGTCAGCAGGGTGAGCGGCTCCATGGCACCCGCGGGACGCTGACCCACACTGCCCCAGAGCTGCGGACTGTCGGCCAGGAACAGCGAGTCGAACGTACCCCGCTCCGCGATCCGGGCGAGCCGCACGTAATGGTCCAGCTCGACATGGGCGTACGGGTCACTCTCGGCGAGCCGCCACGAGGCCTCGTGGTGTCCGGTGGTCATGAGGAAGGCGTTGAGGTGGAGCTGGCGAGTCATGGGTGTGTCGTGTCCTTTGCTTGCGAATGCCGGTGCGGACTCTCGGTCCGAGCGGTGCTTCTCGTCGCTGGCCCGGGCATTTCCAGCCCGTCCGGCGCTTGAGGACGAGGCCCCTTCAGGGCCGAAGCGGGGGCCTGGGGGCGGCAGCCCCCAGCAGACGGTCACGCCGACCGACACTCACCGGACGTCCTCCGTCACACCCAGGGCCGCCAGCAACAACCCCCTGTACTCGCCGCGCGCAGCGGCATCGCGATCGATCGTCAGGTCGAGCCCGATCCGCCCCTCCTCCAGCACAAGCACCCGCTCGGCAAGAGCAACCGCCTCGTCCACGTCGTGCGTGACGAGGAGAACGGACGGCCGGTGCCGCTCCCACAGCTCCCTCAGCAGACCGTGCATCCTGATCCGCGTGAGCGCGTCCAACGCACCGAACGGCTCGTCGGCAAGCAGCAGTTCGGGCTCCCGGACCAACGACCGGGCCAGCGCGGCCCGCTGCGCCTCACCGCCGGACAGCTCGCTTGGCCAGGCTCGTTCCCGCCCCTTCAGGCCCACCTCCGCGAGAGCCTCCCGGCCCTTCGCGGCAGCCTCCTTGCCGTCCGTCCCCAGCAGTACGTTGTCCAGCACCCGGCGCCACGGCAGCAGCCGCGAGTCCTGGAAGACCACCGACACCCGCTCGGGCGCGGTGAGTTCACCGCTTCCCTCGACTTCGTGATCGAGGCCCGCGACCGCCCGCAGCAAGGTGCTCTTGCCGGAGCCGCTGTGCCCGAGCAGGGCCGTGAACTGCCCGGCCGGAATGTCGAGGTCGATACCGTCGAGGACCTTGCGCCCGGCGAACGACCGTGTCAGGCCCCGGAGTCGGACGGCGGACCGGGTCAGTTGCTCAGTGTGCGTCGCCATGACAGCACCCTCCGTTCGACGAGACGGACCGCGCTGTCGGACACCAGGCCGAAGAAGCCGTAGATGACCAGGCCGACGAGGATGACGTCGCTCTGGCCGTAGTTCTGGGCCTGGAACATCATGTAGCCGAGTCCGCTGGTGGCGTTGATCTGCTCCAGGACGACCAGGCCCAGCCAGGACCCGGTCACGCCGAGCCGGAGTCCCACGAAGAATCCGGGCAGCGCACCGGGCACGACGATCTGCCGGACGAACTGGAACCTCGACAGGCCCTGCACCTCGGCGAGTTCGACGAAGCGGCTGTCGATGCCGGACAGCGCGGCATGTGTGTTGAGGTAGATCGGGATGTAGACGACGATGGCGATGATCGCGATCTTGAACGTCTCGCCGATGCCCAGCCAGAGGATGAACAGCGGGATCAGACCGAGGGCCGGGATGGCCCGGTTGAGCTGGACCGTCCCGTCGATCAGCGCCTCGCCGACCCGGCTGAGACCGGCGGCCAGGGCAAGGAGGACGCCCGCGACCAGCCCGATCGTGAAGCCGGAGGCGGCCCGACGCAACGAGGTCAGGATGTCGTTCGGCAGGGTCCCGTCGGTCCACAGCCGGCCGCCTGTTTTGAGCACGGTCCAGGGCGCCGGGATCGCGGCCGGGTCGAGCTGTCCGGCTGCGGAGGCGCCGGCCCACAGGGCGATGACGAGGGCCGGGCCTACGAACGGAGCGGCGGGCAGCCGCTTCCCGGGAGAAAGCCGGCGCCGCCTGCGAACCTGGGAGCCGCTCTCCTCGGTGGCCGTGACGGACGCGACGGATGCTACGGCCTCGGTGGACGCGGTGGACGCGGTGGACGCGGTGGACGCGGTGGCCTCGGCGGCGCCGGCAGCTGCACCGGCGGCAGTTGAGGCGCTGGTGGTCACGGCGCTCACCTCCGGTACTCCGCAGCCACGGACTTCGCGGCGATGCCCTCGAAGCGGTGGTCGAAGAGCGAGCTCACGTCGAACTTCTTCACGAAGCCGCCCTCCGCGAGCAGATCGGCGGTCTCCTGCTCCCACTTGATCGCCTCGGCCCAACTCGTGGGAAACAGTGGCTTGTTGGCGAGCTTGGTGATCGCCTGCGCCTGCGGGAGCGTCAGGTTCTGCGTCTTGACGTAGAACTCCTCGTTCCAGATGTCGGGGTTCTCGTACCCCCACACCAGGCCCTTGGCCCAGTACGGGATGTACGCGGCGATCGCGGCGGCCTCCGCGGAGTCGTTCAGCACGGAGACCGGCGCCCACAGCAGGCTGAGCAGGTCGACCACGTCCGTGTCGATGCTGCGGGCACCCTTGGCGCCGTACTGCTGGAAATACGCGGGCGCCTGGCTGATGGCCAGCGGCGCGACGTCCACCTGGCCCGACTGCAGGGCGGTGAAGAACTGGTTGCTGGTCAACGGGACGAGTTTGACCTCGTCGTACGCGAGCCCGGCCTTCTGCAGCGCCCGCAGGAGTACGACGCCCTGGGCCTGTCCCTGCGAGAAGGCGAGTTTCCTGCCCTTGAAGTCCGCGACCGACCGGATGTCGCTGCCGGGCTTGGTGGCGAAGAGATAGTTCGGCTTGCGGGTGACGTTGATCGCGACGATTTTCGCGTCGTAACCCTGGAAGTGCGCCTGAATCGGCGGAATACCCGCGTTGTTGGCGAGGTCGAGGGAACTCGAGCGGAAGGCGTTGATGACATCGGGACCGGCGGAGATGTTCTCCCAGCTCGACACCTTGAAAGGCAGCTCGCCCAACTTGGCGAGCTTGAACTGGAGTTGCTGGGTGCCCGAATACGAGGAGATCTTCAGGCTCGTCCCGGCCGGGACCCTGTCGGCGAGCGGGGCGGTCGAGGCGCCCTTGCTGTCGGCGGCGGCACTGCTGTTCGCGCAGCCGCTCAGCCCGGCGACGCCGGCCG
Source organism: Streptomyces sp. SID12488 (assembly GCF_010548275.1). Lineage (GTDB taxonomy): Bacteria > Actinomycetota > Actinomycetes > Streptomycetales > Streptomycetaceae > Streptomyces. Next base: position 322,925 of record NZ_JAAGLT010000001.1, on the reverse strand, counting down.
CGGCGCCGAGCAGGGAGGTGAGGAAGAGCCGTCGGTCGACACCCGGCAGGGGAGATGAAGGCATGGGAGGACTCCGTGAGTTCAGAAGGCAGGACCGCATGCGGAATTCAGGACACGGACACGACGAGGCCCGAGAGAGCGAATTCACGCAGAAGGGCAGAAGGGCAGAAGGGAGAGACGGCACAGAGAGCAGCAAGCTCGGAGAGAGAGCAGGAAGCTCAGAAAGTGCGGAAGAAATGAGCGCTTCACACGTGGCAACGTGTCAGCAACAGTGGCGACGTGTCAGCAACAGAGGGTGCGACAGCTCACGAAAGGGCTCATGAGCAAGATGTTCCAGGTCATGCGTGGTCCCTGTCAACATTCGGAGTTTCTGAATTAAATAGCCTGAGGTGAAGCGGCCAGCGGATCCCGGTACAGCACGTCGAGTGCCACCGCACCGCCCGCCACCGCGAGTACCGAGTCCGGGAAACTCGTCGGCACGACAGAGGCCGCGCGGTCGGCGCCGACCCCTTCACGCAGTGCGGCAAGGCAGTCCTCGCGGTAGATGACCCCGACCTCGGTCACGACCACCGTCTCCGGATTCAGCACGTCGAGCAGCAGCCGCGCCGCCCGCCCCACGGCACCTGCCCGCTGCACCAGCAGCCGTACGGCGACCGGGTCGCCCCCGGCTGCCGCCGTGACCACATGCATGGGATTCGTGCCCACGACGACGCCCGCCTCCCGCGCCCGCCGGCACAGCGTCCGCTCGCTCAACTCGGCCTGCAGGCAGCCCGTACGCCCGCAGTCGCAGGCCTCCGTACCGCCCGGCACCGGGAGATGGGCGATGGCGCCCGATTGGGAGCGCGGCCCGTGGTGCACCTCGTCGTTGGTCGCGAACGCCGCGTCGACCACGTTGCCGACGAACAGATGCAGCACGCTCCCGCCGTCCCGCGCCGGCCCGAACAGCCGCTCCGCGTTGACCAACGCCCGTGCGTGCCCGTCCACATGGACCGGCAGTCCGGTGCGGGCGCGGAGCACGTCCCGCACCGGCACGTCCCGCCAGCCCAGCATCTGGTGCTCGACGACGGTCCCTGACTCCCGGTCCACCCAGCCGCCCACGGCCACGCCGACACCGAGGGCCCGGCGGCCGGGGGCGCCGTCCAGCAGCGCCCGCAGCCCCTCGGCGGCCCGTGCCAGCACCCACCCCGGATCGGTGTGCTCGTGCGCCAGCTCGCGCCGGGACACCACCCGGCCGCGCAGATCCAGCAGCGCGACGGTCGTGTACGACACGGCCACATGCACGCCGGCGACCACGAACCGCGAGGGGTCGACGTCGACGGGGACGTGCGGACGCCCCACGCCGTTCGACCGCCGGGGCACGGACTCCTCGCGGATCAGGCCGAGTTCGGCGAACCGGGCGCAGTAGTCCGTCACCGACGCCGGTGACAGCCCGGTCAGCCGGGCGATGGTGCTGCGCGCCACGGGCCCGTGCTCCAGCACGGACCGCAGGACGACACTCGCGCTCGTCCTGCGCCGGTCGGAATCGGCGGCGCGAGGCACGCGGGACGAGGAGGAAGTACGGGAGGGGAGGGAGGAGGAAGCGGAAAGGGAGGGGGAGGCAAGGGTGGGTGCCGCGGCACGGGGCATGGCGATCATCCTCGGGGAACTGGTCCGACACTGCGCCGTCTCGTGAGGACTCGGGGACCCGTGAAGGCTCGGGGAGTCCTGTGGAGCGAGGCGCGCCGGAGCCGCCTCACCCGGGGCGGCGACAGGTGGCCGTGCCCACGCGTCGCAGGTCGACATAGCGACGCGACGAGAAGTACCGGGACTGGGCGACCATGCGCTCGAAGCTAGCAAAACGGGCCGACGCTGCACAGACGGCGACCGACGGGCGAGACGGCAGGCGTCCGGGCCGCGGTCGAACCAGGACCGATTCGGGGCCGGAACCGGGCCGAACTCGGGCCGGGCACCGTCCAGGCCAGGCCCCGGGGATGCGCAGGCCTGCGGTCGGATTGGCGGAACCCTACAGAGCGCGCCCGCCGCACCTCGGTAGCCCACACCACCTCACCTCAGTGACCGGCGTCACGCCGTACCGGGTGTAATGCCCATCGTTTGTCCGGAGTCCACCAAGCCGCCGTCGCCCCCTTTGTCGGGCGCTGACGGTGATCGGCTCGAGGTCGCTGGGATAGCGTCACGAAGTCCCTGCCGCCCACATCTCCGCGGAGTCCCCATGGCAACCGCCGCCGTCGCCCCCGCCCGCCCCGGCCAGGTCCTCGCCGACCTGCTCCCCGCCTCCCGCGTCCGGGACGCCGCGCTCGTGCTCGGCGGCGCCGGACTCGTCGGGATCGCCGCCCAGATCGCCGTCCCCGTGCCCGGCTCGCCGGTACCGGTGACCGGGCAGACCTTCGCAGCGCTCCTCGTCGGCACCGCGCTCGGCGCCGGCCGCGGCCTCGCCGCCCTCGTCGTCTACGCCCTGGCCGGACTGGCTGGCGTGCCGTGGTTCGCGGAGGGCGGCTCGGGCACGTCGGTGTCCTTCGGTTACATCCTCGGCATGCTGCTCGCGTCCGCCGCCGTGGGCGCGCTGGCCCGCCGAGGCGCCGACCGCTCGATGCTGCGCATGGCGGGCACGATGCTGGTCGGCGAGGCGATCATCTACGCGATCGGCGTCCCGTACCTCGCCCTGGCGGCCGGCATGAGCGCGAGCGCGGCGATCGCCGCCGGCCTCACACCGTTCCTGTTCGGCGACGCCCTGAAGGCGGCCCTGGCGATGGGCGTACTGCCGACGGCCTGGAGGTTCCTCAACCGCTGAACTCCGCAACCGCTGAACTCAGCACGGACGTCGACGAGATCCGGGATGCCGCGCACGGCACCCCGGATCTTCTGCGTCCTGCTCTTCCGCGTTCTTACCCGACTTCCAGGCTTCCTGACCTCCCGGATTCCTGACTCAGCCCTGCGGCTGCCGGGGCCGCCGCTGCGACCACCACATGCCCGCGGCCCCGGCGGACAGCAGCGCCGCACCGACACCGCCGAGCGGGAGCAGGTCGCGCGCCGGGCCGGTCCTCGGCAGTTCGTCGCCGCCGGGTGCCACCGGCTTGTTGTCGGTGCCGAGCAGCAGCGGGGTGGCCGGGGCGTTCGGTGACGGGTTGTTCGTACCGAACGGGACCGGGCCCTGCTGCCAGAACGTCTTCGAACCGTCGGCGGTCTGGACGGGCAGACAGATCTTGCCGGCCTTGCCCAGATCGAACGTCGCGTCGACGTCGTACGACTTCGACTTACCGGCGGCGAGATTACCGACGGCACAGCTGAAACCGCTGTTCGAACCCTCCGGGAGGTCCCCTTCGGCAATCTCTGAACAGCCCTGAACGTTCTTGACCGTCAGGCCGTCGAATCCGACGACCAAAAGCCTGATGTCGCCGCTGTCCTTGCTCCCGTCGTTCTTTACCGTGGCGGTAATCGCCGTTTCTTTCGAACTGTTGTCGACCGAGATACTCTCGGGCAACTGGGTGGTCAACTTGACGCCTGTCGGCGCCGCGTCAACGGCCTTTCCTCCCTTGCTGCTTCCGGGCCCCTGGTCATCCGCGCTGGCGGTGAAGGAAAGGATCATCACGGCCGAAAAAGATGCCGTGAGCAGCGATCCCGCGATGGCCGTCGTGCGACCAGAACTCATGTTCGTCCCCCTTGGATCCCCCTGGACTGCGCCTGAATTCGCAGTCCATGAAGAGGTACCACAAGATTTCCCGCCACTATGCTGGTACGGCACGAAGTGTGACCATTGTGGTTCTGGTGGGGCATGCGTTGAGGGGGGTGCAGAGGATTGCCGGGGAATATGGGTGGCGGTGCTCCAGGTCTGCTGGTGACGGGCCGATATCGGCTGGTCGAAAGTATCGGACAGGGGGGAATGGGGCGGGTGTGGCGGGCCGCCGACGAAATGCTCGACCGGCCGGTGGCCGTCAAGGAAATGCGGATTGACGGACTCGACGCGGAGGACACCCGCACCCGCCGCGAACGCACACTCCGCGAGGCCAGGGCGACGGCCAGGATCGACCACCCGAACGTCGTGCGCGTGTACGACGTCGTGGACGAGGGTGAACGGCTGTGGATCGTCATGGAGTTGGTCGCCGGCCGCTCCCTCGAGCAACTTCTCGTCCAGGACGGCCCGTTGGGTCCGGCCGACACGGCCCGCCTCGGCCTCGGGCTGGTCTCCGCGCTGCGCCAGGTGCACGCGGGGGGCGTACTGCACCGCGACATCAAACCGGGCAACGTCCTCGTGGAACGACGCGACGGACGGGTCGTCCTCACCGACTTCGGCATCGCCGCCATCCAGGACGCGAAGGCCCTCACGATGGTCGGCATGCTCGTCGGCTCCCCCGACTACATGGCACCGGAGCGCGTCTCGGGCCGGCATCAGGGCCCGCCGTCCGACGTGTGGTCCCTCGGCGCGACCCTCTGTGCGGCGCTGGGAGGCCGCTCGCCTTTCTCCCGCGAAACGACCCTGGCGACTCTGCACGCGGTCCTGTACGAGGACCCCGAACTCCCGGCCGCAGCGGGCCCGTTGCACGACATCCTGACCGCCCTCCTGGAGAAGGAACCGTCGGCCCGGCCCGCACTGGAGGACGTGGAACGGGTCCTGCGGCCGGTGGCGTTCCCGGAGCCGGCCCCCGAAGAGGGAGAGGGAAGGGACGAGGACAGGGAGCCGTCGACCCCCGGGGCGCCGGAGACACCGGACACGCGGCCGGAGACGACGCCCCCGACTCCCGTACCGGCGCACGCGGACGCACCGACGCCCGCCTACCTGGACGCGTCACTGGTACAGGCCGCACGCCGGCCACACGAGCAGCCATCGGACGAACCGGAGCGGGAACAGCGCCAACACTGGGAGCAACAGGAGCAACAGGAGCAACAGGAGCAACAGGAGCAACAGGAGCCCGAGCCCCCACCGCCGACGGACGCGGTGCCCTCCGCCCGCACGACAGTCACCCCGGTCCTGGGAACCCCGTCCCCCGAGGCGCCCAACGCCTCCACCGAAGTCCCCTCCGAGATACGGTCCGAGGTCGGTTCGGCGGGCCCCGGCGGAACGCGCCGGGCCGGGATCTCACTGATCCGGACACAGGGTGACGCACACGCGCGGGCACACGCGCAGGCGGTGACGGAGCGGCGGCCGGGCCCGAGGCATGCGGCCGGCCTCCCGACGGCGCCACGGACTGGGGTACCACCGGGAGCGCCACCCGGTGAACTCCCGGGCCCCGCGGTCCCGTCCGACCCGAGTCGGGGCAACGCCCCACGCCACGGCCGCCGTCGTACGGTCATGGCGGTCGCGGGTGTGGTCACCGCGGGGGCGCTGGTCGGGACGATCCTGGCGGTGACGGCGGGATCACCCGACGACAAGAACACGGCGAAGCCCGGTTCATCGCGGCAAGCCGGGACCTCGACCCCGCCGTCCACCACGACCCCTGTCTCCACCCCCACCCCCACCCCCGACTCCCCCCAGCCCACGGTCGAGGGCACCTCGCGCCCGCGCAGCCTGCCGCCGGGGGCGCACGAGGAGGGGGGCGGATACGCGTGGGCGACGCCCAAGGGCTGGCGCCGGGACGTGAAGACGGGCGCCGAGGTGCACTACACGTCTCCCGACGGGAGGCAGGAACTCCTCGCCAAGTCCTCCCTCGCACGCGGCGAGTTGCTGGGGACCTGGGAGGAGTCGGAGCGCAACGCCCGCCAGGGCCAGGACTACACGAAGATCAGCCTCGCGGAGACGACGTTCCAGGATCACCCGGCGGTCGTCTGGGAGTACACCTTCACCCTGGACGGCACCCACTGGCACGCCAGGCTGCTCGGCTTCGACGTGGAGGGGAAGTCGTACCAGATCAGCACCTGGTACCACCAGGAGATCGAGGAGCAGGCGGTGCGGACCTACGAACGGGTCAGGGAGTCGTTCACGGTGCTGTGAACAACTCCCCGACCACTCAAGCCAACTGAGGCAACCGAGCCAACCGAGATCAGCCGACCTTGACGACCTCGTTGACGTCGTCGCCGTCATCGACGGTGCCCGGGCTCCGAGGGCCGCTGACGACCGCCGATCCGCGCCCGGTCTTCTGCCGGACGACGGCGATGGCGAGCACAACGGCCGCCACCAGCAGCGACAGCAGCACGGTCTCGCGCCCGTCGTGCTCGGTGTCGGTGAGCATGTAGCCGAGGACGAACACGATGAGGGCGGCGGTCGCCCAGGTCAGATACGGGTACAGCCACATCCGTACGACGAGCTTCTCCGGTGACTCGCGCTCGATGATCTTCCGCATGCGCAGCTGCGAGAAGCAGATGACCAGCCAGACGAACAGGGCGACGGCGCCGGAGGAGTTGACGAGGAAGAGGAAGACCGAGTCGGGGAACTTGTAGTTGAAGAAGACGGCGACGAAGCCGAAGACGACCGACGCGATGATCGCCGCGAGCGGCACACCACGGGGGGTGGTCCGCGCGAAGGCCTTGGGCGCGTCACCGCGCTGCCCGAGCGAGAAGGCCATGCGGGAGGCCGTGTAGAGCCCGGAGTTGAGGCAGGACAGCACCGAGGTCAGCACGATGAAGTTCATGATCTGACCGGCGTGCGCGATACCGAGGGAGTCGAGGGCGGCGACGTACGAGCCCTTCTCCTTGATCGAGGGGTCGTTCCACGGCAGCAGGGTGACGACGACGAAGATCGACCCGAGATAGAAGACGCCGACCCGCCAGATGATGCTGTTGGTGGACTTGGTGACGGCCCGCTGCGGGTCCTCGGACTCCCCGGCGGCCAGCGTGGCGATCTCACTGCCCATGAAGGAGAAGACGACGAGCAGTACGCCGGTGAGGATGGCGCCGGGCCCGTTGGGCAGGAACCCGCCGGAGTCGGTGAGATTGGAGAGCCCGGCCTTGTCACTGTCGACCCCGGGAAGCACGCCGAACACGGCAAGCCCACCAATGATCACGAAAGCACTGATGGCGACGACCTTGATACCGGCGAACCAGAACTCGAACTCGCCGTAGGAACCGACCGAGACGAGGTTGGTCGCGGTCAGCACCATCATCACGATGAGCGCCCAGGCCCACTGAGGTACGGCGGGAACCCACCCTTCGAGAATGGTGGCACCGGCGGTCGCCTCCACGGCGAGCACGACGACCCAGAAGAACCAGTACAGCCAGCCGATGGAGAACCCGGCCCAGCGCCCGAGCGCCCGGTCGGCGTGCGCGGAGAACGAACCGGAGGTCGGATTGGCGGCGGACATCTCGCCGAGCATCCGCATCACCAGCACGACGAGCGTGCCGACGAGCGCGTACGAGAGAAGGATGCCCGGCCCGGCGGTACGGATACCGGAGCTGGACCCGACGAAGAGTCCGGCGCCGATGACACCGCCGATGGCGATCATCGACAGATGTCGGTTCTTCAGCCCGGCCTGAAGACCGGAGGACGAGGGAGAGTCCGGGGGAGAAGGCGGGGAGGAGCTCGGCTGCGAGGTCATGGGGGAATTCCTTTGCGCCGGGTGAACGGGGAAGCGCGCCGGTAGGGACGGCGTAAACGGTCGGTCCAGTGAATCGGAGGCAAAGGGATTCTTGAACCTTTGAATCCGGATCGTTACTTGAGGTTTTCTTGAGGTTTCGTAGTGTTGCCACAGCTTTTCGCGATCAGCCCCCGGCGCTGCTTCCCGGAAACAGACATGTCACACTCGGAACATGCGCGTGTATCTCGGCTCCGACCATGCGGGCTTCGAACTCAAGAACCACCTCGTCGAGTGGCTCAGGGAGGCCGGCCACGACCCCGTGGACTGCGGCCCCCACATCTACGACGCCCTCGACGACTACCCGCCCTTCTGCCTCCGCGCCGCGGAGCGCACGGCGGCGGACCCGGACGGCCTCGGCATCGTCATCGGCGGCTCGGGCAACGGCGAGCAGATCGCGGCGAACAAGGTGAAGGGCGTGCGCGCGGCGCTGGCCTGGAGCGAGGAGACCGCGTCGCTGGGCCGCCAGCACAACAACGCCAACGTGGTCGCGGTGGGCGCCCGCATGCACACGCAGGACGAGGCGACGAAGTTCGTGGAGACCTTCCTGGCGACCCCGTTCTCGGGCGACGAGCGTCACCAACGGCGCATCGACATGCTCACCGCCTACGAGACGACAGGCGACCTGCCGCCGATCCCGCCGCACCACCCCCAGCAGTAGGGCGGCGGCACCCTCCAGCCCGTCCGGCGATTGAGGACGAGCGCGTTCAGCGCGAAAGGGGGGGCTGGGGGCGCAGCCCCCAGGAACAGGATGGGACGGGTAGGGGCGGCGGGGGCGAAAACCCCTACCGCAACCCCGACCCACCCGCGAACAAAGAAGGAGCACCGTGCCTGAGGGGCACACGATCCACCGGCTCGCCCAGGACTACGGCGCCGCGTTCCTGGACACCGCACCCCATGTCACCAGCCCCCAGGGCAAGTTCTCCGACGCAGCCGCCCTCCTCGACCGCGCGGAACTGACCCACACCGACGCCCACGGCAAGCACCTCTTCCTCCGCTTCCGCGAAGCCGACTGGGTCCACATCCACCTCGGCCTCTTCGGCAAGGTCAACTTCGGCGACGCCCCCGCCCCGCCCCCCACGGACACGGTCCGCCTCCGGCTCGCGAACAGCACCTCGTACGTGGACCTCCGGGGCCCCACCACCTGCGCCCTCATCACGGACCCCGAGAAGCAGGCGATACACGATCGGCTGGGCCCCGACCCCCTCCGCCCGGACGCCGACCACCAGACCGCCTACGCCCGCGTCAGCCGCAGTCGTACGACGATCGCCGCCCTCCTCATGGACCAGAAGGTCATCGCGGGCGTGGGAAACGTCTACCGCGCCGAGGTCCTCTTCCGGCACGGCATCGACCCGTACCGCCCTGGCAGGGACATCACACCCACCGAGTGGGACGCGCTCTGGAGCGACCTGGTCGCCCTCATGCGCGAGGGCGTACGCAACAACCGCATCGACACCGTCCGCCCGGAACACACCCCGGAGGCGATGGGCCGCGCGCCGCGCGTCGACGACCACGGCGGCGAGGTCTACGTCTACCGCAGGGCCAACCTGCCCTGCCATCTCTGTGGCGGCGAGATCCGCACCGCCGACCTCGCCGCCCGCAACCTCTTCTGGTGCCCCACCTGCCAACGCGACTGAGAAAGCACAACCAGACGCCCTGGCCCGGGATTTCAGAACCCGTGGGACAGCCAGGGCTCCACCACCGACCCGAACGCCACCGAGGCCTCGGCCAGCGCACCATGCCGAAGCTCACGCACCCGCCCGGCGGCCCCCAGCCCGGCCAACGGCACGCCGCCCAGATAGGCGGCCCCCAACTCCCGTACGGACAGCGCGAGATCAGCCGCGTCCTCCGTACGCCGGCACACCGCGCCCTTGGCATCGCCCGTCAGTCGCCACCGCCCGGAGTTCCACGGACAGAACGCGTCCTCGACGTCGAACACGACATCCACCGGCGCCTGATACGTCCGCGCCTCCAACGCGGCCCCCACGTCGACCAGTCGTACGTACAGCGCGTCCCGCCTGCGCAGCCCGCACCGCCGGATGTCCGACACCATGTGATGCCACGGCTCCTCGACCGGCCGCCCGCGCGCGACGATCTTCGACGTCAGGTCGATGTCGAACAGGAACCGCCACAACGCCCCCTGCGAAGCGGCGTCGAGGGCCTCCACATCCTCGACGACAACCGAGCTGTTGGACCCGGCGAGATCCCAGTCGGGCTTGACCCGGAACCGGGCGAACCCCACAACATCAGTGCCCCGCTCGGCGACAACGCACTGCAACGGCGACGCCCCGCCCCGCTCGCTCTCCGGATCGAGCACCATGACGCGCTCCCAGCCGGGCATCCGGGCCAGCATCCCGGGCCGCTCCGGCACCCGCCGCGCGTACACCGCCTCACAGACGTCGAGGGCCTCGGCCGGTACGGCATACCGCAGCCGTACTTCATCGGCACCGGCCGGCGCCTCCAGCCGTACCCGCGTCGTGTCGATCTCGAAGGCCAGCGAGTGGGTGGCGGCCCCGTACCCGAACCGCCCGTAGATGGCGGGCTCGGAGGCCGTGAGCACGGCCAGCGGCTCGCCCCAGCTCCGTACGTCGTCCAGCTGCCGTCGCATCATCGACGTGAGCACCCCGCGCCTGCGGTGCGTGCCGGCGACGCCGACCATCGTGACGCCCGCCGCCTGCACAGAGGCACCACCCGGTACGGTTACCTGGAATGTGAAGGCACCCGCACTGCCCACACACGCGTCACCGTCCCAGACGCCCACGAAACGGTCGTACTCGGTGAGTGATTTCCACAACTCCCGCTCCTCGGCGGACTCCGGCATTCCGCCGAAGGCACGGAGCAGGTTGTCGTACCACTGATCCCAGTCGTCGGGCCGGAGCACCCGCAGGTCGGTCGTGGCGGGGGTACTGGAGGTCGTCATGGAGCATGACTACCAGGGCAATGCGGGACGAGCGAGGGAATTTCTCCCTCGGGGCCTCGGACCGGCCCTCGGTGGGTTTCACTGTGAAGTCGAAGCTCGGACGGGGGACAAGTGGGACCTCCCGTGCCAAGCGGCTGGTCCGATGGATAGGGTCCCGAACTAATGGCAGCAGGACGAGAGCGGCGCGCGGAGGCCGAGACGTTCACGGCCCGGTTGAAGAAGCAACTTCACCGGGTCCGCACCGGCCTGCGCAGATCCGCCGTGGACTACTTCCGGGGCGACGGTTCGGACTGGATCGCGCTCGCCGGCCTGCTCATCATGATCCCGATCATCGCGGCCACGACCCTCGCCAACTCGGTGTGGTGCTCACCGGCCGCGCTCGTCCTCCCGATCGTCGCGGGCGGCCTCCTGCTGCGCCCGGCCAGCCTGCTCGGCCTGTATGCGGCGGCGGCGACGGCACTGATCGTGGAGTCGGTGAAGCTCGGCCCGTACACGGAGGGCCCGTCCAGGGTCACCCCGGGCGTGGTCCTGGTCGTGGCGGCCTGCGGTTTCTTCGGCCTGCTGATCGCACAGTTCCGCAGCCGCGTAGGAGTCCCCTGGCGCCGCGGCGGCACGATGCTGTTCGACCTGCGTGAACGCATCCGCGTCCAGAGCAAGTTGCCGCAACTGCCCCAGGGCTGGCACCGGGAGATGGCTCTGCGCCCGGCGGGCGGCCAGTCGTTCTCGGGCGACTTCGTGGTGGCGGCCCGCACGAACGGGGGCCGCACGATGGAGGTCGTCCTGACGGACGTCTCGGGCAAGGGCATGGACGCGGGTTCCCGGGCCCTGCTCCTCTCGGGCGCCTTCGGAGGCCTGCTGGGCTCACTGCCGCCCCACGCCTTCCTCCCGGCGGCGAACGGCTACCTCCTCCGCCAGGACTGGGACGAGGGCTTCGCGACCTCGATCCACCTGGTCCTGGACCTGGACTCGGGCGACTACGAAATCTTCTCGGCCGGCCACCCACCGGGCCTCCAGCTCAGCGCGGGCACGGGCCGTTGGGAGGAAAAGGCGGCGGAGGGACCGCTGTTGGGTGTGTACGACGGAGCCCAGTTCGACCCCGTGAAGGGATCGCTGCGCCCCGGGGACGTCCTGATGCTCTTCACGGACGGTCTGGTCGAGACGTCGGAGCGGGACATCGTCGAGGGCATCGACCGTCTGACGGGCGAGGCCGACCGCTATGTGGCCGGCGGCTTCCACGGCGCGGCCTGGCACCTCATCGAGGCGGTCGCCAAGGACGTGAACGACGACCGGGCCCTCCTTCTGGTCTGCCGAGAGGGCCCCACGGCCCAGGCAACGATCTGAACGACCATCGAAGCCCACCGACCGGCCGAGCCCCACACTGACCGGATGACCAAGAATCCTCCAGCCCCCCGAACGCCCCTGACCCTGGCCGAAGTAGAGGCCGCGGCCCGGGCCGCACACGCCACGCAGACGGACAAGGCGGGCCGCCCCTACGCGGAGCACCTCCAGGCCGTCGCGGAGGGCGTACGCGCGCGTGGAGGCGATGAGGAGCAGGTCGCGGCGGCCTGGCTGCACGACGCCGTGGAGGACGACGCGCTGTCCGAACACTGGCTGGAAGAAGCCGCGTTGTCCCGTCGTACGAAGGACATCGTGCTGGCCGTCACCAAGCGCGCGGGGGAGGCCCCCGAGGCGTACGCCCGGCGCATCCTCGACACCCCGGGCGCGCTCCTGGTCAAGGAGGCGGACCTGGCGCACAACGCGGACCCGGCCCGCCAGGCGGCGCTGGACGCCCCCACCCGGACCCGCCTGACCGAGAAGTACGCCAAAATGCGCGCACTTCTGGGCCTTTAGAACCGTAAATGTCGCCCTAAGTACTCACAAAGAACACATTTCCGTGCTCTGGGTTTCTCTGTGCGGATAAATCGATCCCGTGGGGCCGATGATGCGTCACCGGCCGCATACGGCGGCCTCGTTGGTGGCACGATGGATCTGGCGGGGGTGCGAGGGAACGCGTCCCTGGGCCGGTAGAGCGGACCGACCAAAGGGTGTGATCAGTGTGGCCATTTCGTTGTCAGTGGTGCTGATGTTGGGAATCATCCTGGTGGTGCTGATTCGTGGAGGCACGATCAAGGCGGGCCCGGCGATCGTCGCCGTCCTCTTCGGCTTCTTCCTCGCCTCGACCGGCATGGCGGACGACATCCAACGCTTCATGAACTCGATAGCCGAAACGCTCAACGAGATCCAGTTCTGACCTCAGTGGCACACCACGCAGACCACAGGGTCCGGCCGCCGTGGGAAAACGCAACCGGCCCGGTTCCGAGGAACCGGGCCGGCGGCGAGAGAGAGCGGGCGACGGGAATCGAACCCGCGTAGCTAGTTTGGAAGACTAGGGCTCTACCATTGAGCTACGCCCGCACATGCGCGCCGCAGGTCAACATGACCGCGGCACAGAAAGCATCGTAGCGGTTCCGGGCCCCTCGACGCACACCCTGTTTCCGCTCCTGGCTGCCACTGCTGAAATGCGGCAACGATGTCGCCTGCGGGCATGTACCCTACGTGTCGCACCAGACGGGGTGTGGCGCAGCTTGGTAGCGCGTCCGCTTTGGGAGCGGAAGGCCGTGGGTTCAAATCCCGCCACCCCGACCATCGTGCCGGACCACCGGCAGGATCAGCTTCTGCATCACCTTTTGGGGCGTGTACCGCCTGCGGCTACTATGCAGACTGCGCGCCCGTGTGTCTGCGTTGTTTACGTCCCTCAAGGGCCGCGAATCCGCTGAGGCTCCGCCGCGTCCGACATCAGGACAATCAGCAGAACCTTCAGTAGAACCCCAAGAAGTCAGCCCCCAAGGAGACCGAACCGTGAAGAGCGCCGTGGAGACCCTGAACCCGACCCGGGTTCGGCTCAGCATCGAGGTGCCCTTCGAGGAGCTCAAGGACAGCCTCGACGCGGCGTACAAGAAGATCAACCAGCAGGTCACGGTGAAGGGCTTCCGGAAGGGCAAGATCCCGGCCCGCATCATCGACCAGCGGTTCGGCCGCGGTGCGGTCCTGGAGGAGGCGGTCAACGACGCGCTCCCGAAGTTCTACACCGAAGCGGTCAACGAGGCCGAGCTCAACGTCCTGGGCCAGCCCGAGGTCGACATCACGGAGTTGAAGGACGGCGAGACGCTGAACTTCACCGCCGAGGTCGACGTCCGCCCGACCATCGAGATCCCGGACTACTCCGGCATCGAGGTCGAGGTCGACGCGATCGAGGTCACCGAGGAGGACATCGACAAGTCGGTCGAGCAGCTCCGTGAGCGCTTCGCCGCCACCTCCCCGGTAGAGCGTGCCGCCGCGGACGGCGACGTCGTGACGCTGGACCTGGAGGCCAAGGTCGACGGTGAGGTGCTGGAGGACGGCGTCGCGAGCGGCGTTTCCTACACCATCGGCTCCGGCGAGCTGCTGGAAGGCGTCGACGACGCCGTCACGGGCGTGGAGGCCGGTGGCGAGGCCACCTTCACCTCCGAGCTCAAGGGCGGCTCGGCGGCCGGCAAGGAGGCCGAGGTCACCGTCAAGGTCACCCAGGTCGCCGCCCGTGAACTCCCGGCCCTGGACGACGAGTTCGCCCAGCTCGCCTCCGAGTTCGACACCCTGGAGGAGCTGCGCGCGGACAGCCGCAAGCGCCTCGAGAACATGAAGCAGTACGACCAGGCCACGCAGGCCCAGGAGCGCGTCCTGGAGAAGCTGCTGGAGCTCGTCGAGGTGCCCGTCCCCGAGAAGCTTCTCGAGGAAGAGATCAACACCCGCAAGCACAACCTGGAGCACCACCAGCTCGGCCAGATGGGCATCGACCTCGAGAAGTACCTCGAGATCCAGGGCAAGACGGCCGAGGAGTTCGACACCGAGACCAAGGAAGCCGCGGTCAAGGGCATCAAGACCCAGTTCGTCCTCGACGAGCTGGTCAACAAGGAGAAGCTGAACGTCAACCAGGAGGAGCTCACCGAGCACCTCATGCGGCGCGCCGCCTCCTCCGGCATGTCCCCCGACCAGTTCGCCCAGGCGGTCGTCGAGGGCGGCCAGGTCCCGATGCTGGTCGGCGAGGTCGCCCGCGGCAAGGCCCTCGCGGTCGTCGTGGAGGCCGCCACGGTCAAGGACACCAACGGCGAGATCATCGACCTCGACGACGAGGAAGAGGACGAGACCACGGAGGCGGTCGAGGCCGCCTCCGAGGAGACCCCGGCCGCCGAGGCCGAGGCCCCCGAGGAGAAGCCCGAGGCCTGAAAGCCACGGCACCTCTGAACGCACGCGGACAGGCCCCCGGGAACTTCGGTCCCCGGGGGCCTGTCCGCGTCCTGGAGAGACGCGGGGCCTGTCGATCACAGCCCCACCGCGCGGGCGCGACAAGCCCACACGCCGGGCCCCTGGTCATCCGCGGCCACAGCGGCGCGCCCGACAGGGGCGCGGGGCTGTGACATTTGCGGCTCCGCCGCGTGGGCGCGACAAGCCCCTACGCCTGGCCCGTCGTCATCCGCGCCCACACGGACGCGCCCTATAGGGGCGCGGGGAACTGCGCGACAAGCCCCCACGGACCCGCGCCCGACCACCCCTGGCGGAGCCACGGCGAGAAGCACCCGGGGCCCGGGGCGGGAGCCCCGTGACGCTCACCGAAACCCCGGCCACCGCACAGCCGACCCTCACCGGAAACCCTGCTCAACCCAGCGGAGCGCATGCGCTCACAGCGAACAGTTCCTTTCCCGGGATTCCCCGGAGGGACCCGCGCGTTAGGGTCCATGAATACGAGGGCAGGGGAGTCCCCCGAAACGGCCGGACAGCCCCACGCCCCGGCAGAACACGTGAGACGGCCCGGCGCCGTCGTAATACGAGCAGGTGGATACGACGTGACGAATCTGATGCCTTCCGCCGCCGGCGAGCCTTCCATCGGCGGTGGCCTCGGCGACCAGGTCTACAACCGGCTGCTCAACGAGCGGATCATCTTCCTCGGTCAGCAGGTCGACGACGACATCGCGAACAAGATCACCGCGCAGCTGCTGCTCCTCGCCGCCGCTGACCCGGACAAGGACATCAACCTCTACATCAACAGCCCGGGCGGTTCGATCACGGCCGGTATGGCGATCTACGACACCATGCAGTTCATCAAGAACGACGTGATGACCATCGCCATGGGTCTCGCCGCTTCGATGGGCCAGTTCCTGCTCAGCGCGGGTACACCCGGCAAGCGCTTCGCCCTGCCGAACGCCGAGATCCTGATCCACCAGCCCTCCGCGGGCCTCGCGGGTTCGGCGTCGGACATCAAGATCCACGCCGAGCGGCTGCTGCACACCAAGAAGCGCATGGCCGAGCTCACGGCGCAGCACACGGGCCAGACCGTCGAGCAGGTCACCCGGGACTCGGACCGCGACCGCTGGTTCGACCCCCAGGAGGCCAAGGCGTACGGCCTCATCGACGACGTCATCGCCACGGCCGCAGGCATCCCGGGCGGCGGCGGCACAGGGGTGTAGTGCCCCCAATGCCCTTCAGCCCCCGCCTAAGCCCCTTTCAGGAGACACCGTGAACGACTTCCCCGGCAGCGGCCTCTACGACCGTACAAGGGCCGCACAGGCCGAGTACACCGGCCCCACCGCCGAATCCCGCTACATCATCCCGCGCTTCGTCGAGCGCACCTCGCAGGGCGTGCGTGAGTACGACCCGTACGCGAAGCTCTTCGAAGAGCGCGTGATCTTCCTCGGTGTGCAGATCGACGACGCCTCCGCCAACGACGTCATGGCGCAGTTGCTGTGCCTGGAGTCGATGGACCCCGACCGGGACATCTCGGTCTACATCAACAGCCCCGGCGGCTCGTTCACGTCCCTCACCGCGATCTACGACACGATGCAGTTCGTGAAGCCGGACGTCCAGACCGTCTGCATGGGCCAGGCGGCCTCCGCCGCCGCGATCCTCCTCGCGGCCGGTACGCCGGGCAAGCGCATGGCGCTGCCCAACGCGCGCGTGCTGATCCACCAGCCGTACAGCGAGACCGGCCGCGGGCAGGTCTCCGACCTGGAGATCGCGGCCAACGAGATCCTCCGGATGCGTGCCCAGCTGGAGGACATGCTGGCCAAGCACTCCACCACGCCGATCGAGAAGATCCGCGAGGACATCGAGCGCGACAAGATCCTCACGGCCGAGGACGCCCTGGCGTACGGCCTGATCGATCAGATCATTTCCACTCGGAAAATGAACAACGCCAGCGTCCGCTGACGTACTGGTGGACGCAGAAGTTGTGGCGTCCTCCGCCCCTTGGCACGGGTCGACTCGGAGCACGTGGAAGTGAACCGCGCCAAGGGGGGCCCGAACCAGGGGCCCGGCAAGGTACCGTCGGACATAAGGCAGCACCAGGAGCCGCTGTACCCAGGCGTCTCCCAGGCGAAGGGGAAGCACACCGTGGCACGCATCGGTGACGGCGGCGATCTGCTCAAGTGCTCGTTCTGTGGCAAGAGCCAGAAGCAGGTCAAGAAGCTCATCGCAGGCCCCGGTGTATACATCTGCGACGAGTGCATCGATCTCTGCAACGAGATCATCGAGGAAGAACTCGCGGAGACGAGCGAGGTCAGGTGGGA
The DNA here is from genome assembly GCF_010548275.1 of Streptomyces sp. SID12488. Lineage (GTDB taxonomy): Bacteria > Actinomycetota > Actinomycetes > Streptomycetales > Streptomycetaceae > Streptomyces. Next base: position 305,907 of record NZ_JAAGLT010000001.1, on the reverse strand, counting down.
GGAACTCCCCAAGCCTCGCGAGATCTACGAGTTCCTCGAGGGGTACGTTGTCGGTCAGGAGTCGGCCAAGAAGGCCCTGTCCGTCGCGGTGTACAACCACTACAAGCGGGTCCAGGCCGGGGAGAACAGCGCCGGTCAAAGCCGTGAGGACGCCATCGAGTTGGCGAAGTCGAACATCCTCCTGCTGGGCCCCACGGGTTCGGGCAAGACCCTCCTCGCGCAGACACTGGCGCGCATGCTGAACGTCCCGTTCGCCATCGCCGACGCGACGGCGCTGACGGAGGCCGGGTATGTCGGCGAGGACGTCGAGAACATCCTGTTGAAGCTGATCCAGGCGGCGGACTACGACGTCAAGAAGGCCGAAACCGGAATCATCTACATCGACGAGATCGACAAGGTCGCGCGGAAGAGTGAAAACCCGTCGATCACGCGTGACGTGTCCGGTGAGGGTGTCCAGCAGGCCCTGCTGAAGATCCTCGAAGGCACGACGGCCTCCGTCCCGCCGCAGGGCGGACGCAAGCACCCGCACCAGGAGTTCATCCAGATCGACACGACGAACGTCCTGTTCATCGTGGGCGGTGCCTTCGCGGGCCTGGAGAAGCTCGTCGAGTCCCGTGCGGGCGCCAAGGGCATCGGCTTCGGCGCCACGATCCGCTCCAAGAAGGAGCTGGAGGCGAAGGACCGCTTCGAGGACGTCATGCCCGAGGACCTGGTGAAGTTCGGCATGATCCCCGAGTTCATCGGCCGCCTCCCGGTCATCACCTCGGTCCACAACCTCGACCGCGAGGCCCTCCTCCAGATCCTGGTGGAGCCGCGCAACGCACTCGTCAAGCAGTACCAGCGCCTCTTCGAACTCGACGGCGTGGAGCTGGACTTCGAGCGCGAGGCCCTGGAGGCCATCGCCGACCAGGCGATCCTGCGCCAGACCGGCGCCCGCGGCCTGCGCGCCATCATGGAGGAGGTCCTCCAGGCGGTGATGTACGAGGTCCCGTCCCGCAAGGACGTGGCCCGCGTCGTCATCACGGTGGACGTCGTCCTGAAGAACGTGAACCCGACCCTGATCCCGAGGGACGCGCGCGGACGCGGCCCGGGCGAGCAGAAGACGGCGTAACCGGCGTAACGGCAGGGCAGGTCAAGGGAGTTGAGCAACTGCGGAGGGGCCCCGGTCAACAGACCGGGGCCCCTCCGCAGTTGACGCCGTCGAGGCGTGTCAGGCCTTCACACGCACGTCCTTGCGGAGCTTGGCGGCGAATTCGGCCGCCTCCTCCAGCGTGGAGGACTTGCCCACGGTCAAGGCGGCGAGGTCGTACGTCAGGACGTAGCTGAGGGTGCTGTGGTCGCCCCAGATGCAGAACGGCATCTTCGTCGTCTTGCCGGACTCGGCGGTCTCGATCTCCTGGCACTTCATGACGCCGTTGTCGAACCCGGCCGGCGTGAACTCCTTCGGGCTGCCGACGAGTTTGCCGTCGTCGGCGGACGCGTCCTTCGTCGACTCCGCCTTCATCTGGGCGAACATCGCGTCGACGACCTTCTCCGGCTCGTCGATGCTGCCGTACACGCCGGAGAACATCACGGTCTTGCCGGTGAGGCCCTCGCCCGAGGTGTACATGGCGCTGACGTCCTTGGGGTTCTGCACCCCCCAGGCCTCGGCGTCCTTGATGTCGTCCGCGGTCAGCCCGTCGGACTCGTCGCCCCCGCTCTTCTTGTACGCGCCGTCGAGCACGGTCGCCGGCGCCGTCAGCTTGTGCGCGCCGTCGTCGGCGATGGCGGAACCGCCGCCCGAGCCGCTGCCCAGCACGAACCACGCGCCCACCGCGATGGCGGCCACGACAGCCACCGCCCCGAGGACGATCGCCGTCTTCTTCTTGCCCCCGCCCGGCGCCGGCGGCTGCGGAACCCCGTACGGTGCCTGGCCGTACGGCTGCTGCTGCTGGCCGTACGCGTCGGGGGCACCCTGTGGGGCCTGCTGCGGATAGCCGTAGCCGGGCTGCGGGGGAGCCTGCTGCGGATAGCCGTAGCCCGGCTGTGGCGGCGGCGCCTGCTGGGGGTAGCCGTAACCCGGCTGGGGAGCCGTCGGGGGGCCCTGAGGTGCCTGGGGCGGCTGCCCGTAAGGACCCGGCTGGGCCGGCTGCCCGTATGGTCCGGGCTGCTGCGGCGGTTCGCCGTACGGACCCGGCTGGTTGTGGCTCATCCCTGGGTTCCCCTCCAGATGCTTATGTGTTCCTGACATCTTCGCGCAGGCCGGGCGCCCGAGTTGCCCCGGGTGTCCCACCGTTACGAAAGAAACGCGTTTCGGGACACGGCCGTGACGCCCCTAAACTGGCCGGGTGACCGAGAACGCTCAGCAGCAGCCAACAGCGCCCATCACCGAACTGCCGACCCAGTACGCGCCGGCCGAGGTAGAGGGGAAGCTGTACGAGCGCTGGGTGGAACGGGGTTACTTCGCCGCCGACGCGAAGAGCGACAAGCCCGCCTACACCATCGTCATCCCGCCGCCGAACGTCACGGGCTCCCTCCACCTGGGCCACGCCTTCCAGCACACGCTCATGGACGCCCTCACCCGCCGCAAGCGCATGCAGGGCTATGAGTCGCTCTGGCTCCCCGGCATGGACCACGCCGGTATCGCGACCCAGAACAAGGTCGAGCAGCAGCTCGCCGAGGAGGGCAAGTCGCGGCACGACCTGGGGCGCGAGGAGTTCGTCGAGCGGGTCTGGCAGTGGAAGGAGGAGTACGGCGGCAAGATCCTGGGGCAGATGCGGCGCCTCGGCGACGGCGTCGACTGGTCGCGCGAGCGGTTCACGATGGACGAGGGGCTGTCCAAGGCCGTCCAGACGATCTTCAAGAAGCTCTTCGACGACGGCCTCATCTACCGCGCCGAGCGCATCATCAACTGGTGTCCGCGCTGTCTGACGGCCATCTCCGACATCGAGGTGGAGTACCAGGAGGACGCGGGCGAGCTCGTCTCGATCAGGTACGGCGAGGGCGCGGACAGCCTGGTCGTCGCCACCACCCGCGCCGAGACGATGCTCGGTGACACCGCCGTCGCCGTCCACCCCGACGACGAGCGCTACAAGCACCTCGTCGGCAAGCAGATCAAGCTGCCGCTGACGGACCGTTCCATCCCGGTCGTCGCCGACACGCATGTCGACCCGGAGTTCGGCACCGGTGCCGTCAAGGTGACCCCGGCCCACGACCCGAACGACTTCGCCATCGGGCAGCGCCACAACCTGCCCAACATGACGATCATGGACGAGCACGGTGTCATCACCGTCCACGGCCCCTTCCTCGGCCTGGACCGCTTCGAGGCCCGCTCCGCGGTCGTCGGCGCCCTGCGCGGACAAGGCAGGATCGTCGCCGAGAAGCGCCCGTACACGCACTCCGTCGGGCACTGCTCGCGCTGCTCCACCACCGTCGAGCCGCGCCTGTCCCTCCAGTGGTGGGTCAAGGTCGAGACGCTGGCCAAGGCCGCCGGCGACGCGGTCCGCGACGGCCGGGTCTCGATCCACCCCGAGGAGATGTCCAAGCGCTACTTCGACTGGGTCGACAACCTCAACGACTGGTGCATCTCGCGCCAGCTGTGGTGGGGCCACCGCATCCCGGTCTGGTACGGCCCGGACGGCGAGGTCGTCTGCCTCGGCCCCGACGACGAGACGCCCACCGGCGAGGGCTGGACCCAGGACACCGACGTCCTCGACACCTGGTTCTCCTCCGGCCTGTGGCCCTTCTCCACCCTCGGCTGGCCCGAACAGACCCCGGACCTGGAGAAGTTCTACTCGACCGACGTCCTGCTGACCGGCCACGACATCATCTTCTTCTGGGTCGCCCGGATGATGATGTTCGGCCTGTACGCCATGGACGGCGAGGCCCCGTTCAAGACCATCGCGCTGACCGGCCTGGTCCGTGACGAGCGCGGCAAGAAGATGTCGAAGTCCTTCGGCAACGTCGTCGACCCGCTCGACTGGATGGACAAGTACGGCTCCGACGCCGTCCGCTTCACCCTGGCCAAGGGCGCCAACCCCGGCACCGACGTCCCGATCGGCGAGGACTGGGTCCAGGCGTCCAGCAAGTTCGCCAACAAGATCTGGAACGCCACGCGCTTCGCGCTGATGAACGGCGCCACGATCGAGGGCGACCTCCCGCCCGTCGAGAAGCTCTCGGCCACGGACCGCTGGATCCTCTCCCGCCTGAACAAGACGGTCGCGCAGGTCGACGCGTACTACGACGACTTCCAGTTCGCGAAGCTCAGCGACACCCTCTACCACTTCGCGTGGGACGAGGTCTTCGACTGGTACGTGGAGCTGTCGAAGACGACCTTCTTCGCGGGCGGCGAGCAGGCGAAGGTCTCCGGCCGGGTCCTCGGCGAGGTCATCGACGTCATGCTGCGGCTGCTCCACCCGGTCGTCCCCTTCGTCACCGAGACGCTGTGGACGACGCTGACCGGCCGTGAGTCCCTCGTCATCGCCGAGTGGCCCAAGGACAGTGGCTTCCGCGACGAGGCTGCCGAGGCCGAGATCGGCACCGTTCAGGCGGTCGTCACCGAGGTCCGCCGCTTCCGTAAGGACCAGGGCCTCCAGGACGGCCAGAAGGTCCCCGCCCGCCTCACCCTGGACGGCACCGCGCTGGCCGCGCACGAGGCGGCCATCCGCCAGCTGCTGCGTCTCCAGCCGGAGGGTGAGGGCTTCGCGGCCACCGCGACCCTCCCGGTCGCCGGTGCCACGGTCGCCCTCGACCTCTCCGGCACGATCGACGTCGCCGCGGAGCGCAACCGCCTCGCGAAGGACCTGGCGGCGGCGCAGAAGGAACGGCAGCAGGCCGAGGCCAAGCTCGGCAACGAGGCGTTCATCGCAAAGGCCCCGGACAACGTGGTCGACAAGATCCGTGGCCGCCTCACCAAGGCGGACGAGGACATCACCCGCATCCAGGCCCAGCTGGAGGGCCTGCCGCAGGCGTAGGAGTGTGTACGGCGCGCAGGCCCCCGGGACTTTCATCCCCGGGGGCCTGTCGCGCCCTATAGGGGCGCGGGGAACTGCGCGACCAGCCACAACGCGACCCGCACCCGCCAACGAGAGCCTCACCACCCCACTCCGTAGGCACCCTGTCAGTCCCCGTCCGTAGACTGGCCCACGTGAGCGACACCGACCCCTTCGACGACATCATCGACGCCGAGACCGACCGCGACCCGGACCTCGCGGTGATCGAGGCCGGCAGCCGCACCCTCCGCACCCAAGGCGGAGCCGTACCCGCGGATATCCCGGGCCGCCCCCGGGACCCCGAGGTCGACAAGGCCCTGCGCACCGTCGAGGCGGATCTCGCCACGCGCTGGGGCGAGACCAAGCTGGAGCCGTCCGTCAGCCGTATCGCGGCGCTGATGGACCTGCTGGGGGAGCCGCAGCGCGCGTACCCCTCGATCCACATCACCGGCACCAACGGCAAGACCTCCACCGCCCGCATGATCGAGACCCTCCTCGGCGCCTTCGACCTGCGCACCGGCCGGTACACCTCGCCGCACGTGCAGTCGATCACCGAGCGGATCACGCTCGACGGGACGCCGATCTCCGCCGAGCGGTTCGTGGAGACGTACGACGACATCAAGGCGTACGTCGAGATGGTCGACGCCCAGCAGGAGTTCCGGCTCTCCTTCTTCGAGGTCCTGACCGGCATGGCGTACGCCGCCTTCGCCGACGCCCCGGTCGATGTGGCCGTCGTCGAGGTCGGGATGGGGGGCACCTGGGACGCCACCAACGTGATCGACGCCGATGTGGCCGTCGTGACGCCCATCGATCTCGACCACACCGACCGGCTCGGCGAGACACCCGGTGAGATCGCCGTCGAGAAGGGCGGCGTGATCAAGCAGGACGCGACCGTCATCCTCGCCCAGCAGCCGGTCGACGCGGCCCAGGTGCTGCTGAAGAAGGCCGTCGAGGTGGATGCCACGGTGGCCAGGGAAGGGCTGGAGTTCGGGGTCGTGAGCCGGCAGGTCGCCGTCGGCGGGCAGATGCTGACGCTGCGCGGGCTCGGCGGGGAGTACGAGGAGATCTTCCTGCCGCTGCACGGCGGCTACCAGGCCCACAACGCCGCCGTCGCCCTCGCCGCCGTCGAGGCGTTCTTCGGCGTCGGCACCCAGCGGCCCGAGCCCCTCGACATCGACACCGTGCGCAAGGCGTTCGCCGCGGTGACGTCCCCGGGGCGGCTGGAGGTCGTACGGCGCTCTCCCACCGTCGTGCTCGACGCCGCGCACAATCCGGCGGGCGCACGCGCCACGGCCGAGGCCGTGGGCGAGGCCTTCGACTTCAGCCGGCTCATCGGTGTCGTCGGGGCGAGTGCGGACAAGAACGTACGAGGGCTGCTGGAAGCCTTCGAGCCGATCTTCGCCGAGGTCGTGATCACCGAGAACTCCAGCCACCGCGCGATGAACGCCGACGAGCTGGCCGCCATCGCCGTCGAGATCTTCGGCGACGACCGGGTCCAGGTCGAGCCGCGCCTCGACGACGCCCTGGAGGCCGCCATCACCCTCGCCGAGGAGGACGGGGAGTTCTCGGGCGGCGCGGTACTCGTCACCGGCTCCGTCATCACCGTCGGCGAGACCCGACTGCTCCTGGGGAGGGGCTGACCCGCCGTGCGTACGCTCTGTGCTTCGACCCTGATCGGCGAGGTCTTCCTGATCGGCTTCGCCGGTCTCGTCGCCATGAAAGACCCCGACCTGTCCATGTCCACCGTGTGGACGGTCAGCGGTATCGCGATGCTGCTGTGCGTGCTGCTCTGCGGTGTGATCACCCGGCCCGGCGGGGTGCAGCTCGGCTGGGCCCTGCAGATCGCGCTCATCGCGTCCGGCTTCATCGTGCCGACCATGTTCTTCATGGGCGTGATGTTCGCCGCGCTGTGGTGGGCGTCCGTGCACTACGGGCGGAAGATCGACGAGGCGAAGGCCCGCTTCGCGGCTCGGACCCAGCCGACCGGTACCAGTCCTGACGCTGCGTGACACCCGCTCGGACCGGCCCTGTAGCCTCTGACAACCGCACACACGTGACCCGAATGGAGCCACCCCCGTGACTCAGCGCACCCTCGTCCTGCTCAAGCCCGACGCCGTCCGTCGCGGCCTGACCGGCGAGATCATCGGCCGGATCGAGCGCAAGGCCGGCTGGCGGATCACCGCGCTGGAGCTGCGGACGCTGGACCAGGACACGCTGGAGCAGCACTACGGCGAGCACAAGGGCAAGGTCTTCTACGAGCCCCTCGTCGAGTTCATGGCCTCCGGCCCCGTCGTCGCGCTCGTCGTCGAGGGCGACCGGGTCATCGAGGGTGTGCGGGCGCTCGCCGGCCCCACCGACCCCATCGCCGCCGCCCCCGGTTCCATCCGCGGCGACTACGGCGTGATCGTGCGCGAGAACCTCATCCACGCCTCCGACTCCGAGGAGTCCGCCGAGCGTGAGCTGAAGATCTTCTTCCCCGGCCGCGGCTGAGCCGCCCCGACACCGGCCGGCGGACATCGACGTACGGCCGGTGAAATTCCTGCGCAGGTTCTGTTCCGCTTTCCCTGAGGAACCGTCACCTCACCCGGATGCCTGACCTGGGACGGCCGTCGAAAACCGGCCGTCCTGCGGCATATGCGCGCCGATCGGGGGAACGCCTACCCTCGAACGCTCGTCTCCACAAGCGAGACGGCACATCGCGTGCTGACAATGGCGAAGACCCTCGCGTGGTGTTCGTGCAGGCGCGACTACGATGTAAGCCTGGCAAGCCTTCACGTCACCGCACCAACTTCGCCGCCCCAAAACAGAGCCATCACACGCTTCACTTGGGAAGGCCAGACGAATCCTGATGGGGAACTCAATGTCGTTCATCGGCCGCGACATGGCAATCGACCTCGGGACCGCCAACACGCTGGTGTACGTCAGGGGTCGCGGGATCGTACTCAACGAGCCGTCCGTCGTCGCGATCAACACCAACACCGGTGGCATTCTCGCGGTCGGATCGGAAGCGAAGAAGATGATCGGTCGGACGCCTGGCAACATCGTTGCCGTGCGCCCGCTCAGGGACGGCGTCATCGCCGACTTCGAGATCACCGAGCGGATGCTGCGCTACTTCATCCTGAAGATCCACAAGCGGCGGTATCTCGCCCGCCCCCGTGTCGTCGTCTGTGTGCCCTCGGGCATCACGGGTGTCGAGCGCCGCGCCGTCATCGAGGCCTCGTCCCAGGCCGGTGCGCGGCAGGTGCACATCATCGAGGAGCCCATGGCCGCGGCCATCGGTTCCGGCCTGCCGGTCCACGAGGCCACGGGCAACATGGTGGTGGACATCGGCGGCGGCACCACGGAGGTCGCGGTCATCTCCCTCGGCGGCATCGTCACCGCCCAGTCCATCCGTGTCGCGGGTGACGAACTGGACAGCTCGATCATCCAGCACATCAAGAAGGAGTACTCCCTTCTGCTGGGCGAGCGGACCGCCGAACAGATCAAGATCACGATCGGTTCGGCGTACGACCTCGACAATGACGAACACACCGAGATCCGCGGCCGGGACCTTGTCTCCGGACTGCCCAAGACCGTCGTGATCTCCGCGGCCGAAGTACGCAAGGCCATCGAAGAGCCGGTCAACGCGATCGTCGACGCCGTGAAGACCACCCTCGACAAGTGCCCGCCCGAGCTGTCCGGCGACATCATGGACCGCGGGATCGTTCTGACCGGCGGCGGGGCCCTGCTCCGCGGGCTCGACGAGCGGCTGCGCCGTGAGACGGGCATGCCCATCCACATCGCCGAGGACCCGCTGGACAGCGTGGTGCTCGGCTCCGGCAAGTGCGTGGAGGAGTTCGAGGCGCTCCAGCAGGTGCTGGACGCCCAGCCGCGCAGATGACGTAACTCTTCGATTCCGCCGTACGAGATGATCTCCTCTCGTACGGCGGATCGTTGGTATAGAGGCATAAGCTCCCCCGGACAACTCTTCTGCCCCAACTCTTGCCTCGACCCCTGCCCCAAGTCTTTTGCCCCAAAAAAACTCTATTGAGGAAGGCACGCCGCCGCACGTGAGGGACACACGAGAGAGCCGGCTGCTCCTGGTGCTGCTGATCGCCATCGCGTTCGCGCTGATCACGGTGGACATCCGTGGCGGGGAGGACTCACCGGTCGACGGTGCCCGGCAGGCCGCGGCAACCGTCTTCGGCCCGGTCGAGGACGGGATGGCCTCCGTGGTCGACCCGGTCGGCGACGCGGTAGCCGCCGTACGCGACTCCGGTGACCGGCACGACCGGCTCGCCACGCTGGAGAAGGACAACGCGGCCCTCAAGGCCCGTCTCGGCAGCGACGACCGCAACCGCAGCCGCTTGAGCCAGCTCGACAAGATGCTGAAGTCGGCCGGCGCCGGGCAGTACGGCATCAAGGGCGCCGAGGTCATCGCCATAGGAGCGGCCCAGGGCTTCTCCTGGACGGTCACCATCGACATCGGTGCCAACGATGGCGTCAAGCGCGACATGACCGTCCTGAACGGCGACGGACTCGTCGGCCGCGTCACCACCGTCGGCCCCGGCACCTCGACCGTGCTGCTCGCCAACGACCCCGACTTCACCGTCGGCACGCGCATGGAGGGCAGCGACGAACTGGGCTTCGCCTCCGGCCAGGGCGACCGGCCGCTGCGCGTCCAGCTCCTCAACGGCAAGGCCAAGGTGAGCAAGGGCGACCGGCTCGTCACCTTCGGCTCGCAGGCCGACAAGCCGTTCGTGCCCGGCGTACCCGTCGGTTTCGTGTCCCGGGTCGACCCCTCGGGCGGCGACCTGACCCGCACGATCTACGTCACGCCGTTCGTCGGCTTCACCAAGCTCGACATCGTCGGTGTCGTCGTCGAGGCCCCGCGCACCGACCCGCGCGACACCGTCCTCCCGGCCAAGCCGAGGCCGACCCCCACGCCGACGGTCACCGTGACGGTGACACCGTCCGCGCCCGCGGCCGACGGCCAGTTCCAGCAAGAGCAGTAGGAGCTGAACTCTCCCATGCGTTTCAACCGGATGCTCCTGTCCACCACCCTGGTGGTCGTCGCCATGGTGATCCAGGTGAGCGTCCTCGCCCGCCTCCACCTCCCGGGCGCCGTCCCCGACCTGCTGCTGCTGACCGTCCTCGGCCTCGCCCTGGTGTACGGCCATGTCGGCGGCGCCCTCGTCGGTTTCGGCGCCGGACTCCTCGCCGACCTCGCCCCGCCCGCCGACCACGCGGCCGGCCGCTACGCCCTCGTGCTCTGCCTGATCGGCTATCTGGCCGGACTCGTGAAACCCGAGAACGGCCGGCTCAAGTCGGCCACCGGCCCGATGGCCGTCGTGGTCGCCGCCGCCGTCGGTACGACCCTGCTGTACGCCGGTGTCGGCGCCCTCGTCGGCGACACCGCCGCCCGCCATGTCGGCCTCGGCAACCTGCTGTTCACGGCCGCGCTGTACGACCTGCTGCTCGCGCCGTTCGTGGTCCCCGGCATCATGTTCCTGGCCCGCAGAGCGGAGAACGACCCGCTCGCCGAGGCCAACTCCTCGGCCAAGAAGGCCGACATCTCCTCGGGCTGGCTCTCCTCCGGCACCGGCCTGCGCATCGGCAGCCAGCGCGGCGGCCTGAAGGTGAGGGCGGCCCGCTCGAAGGCCGCCCGCGCCGGCCGCATCAAGGGGGTCAAGCGCCTGTGACCGCAGCTGAGTCGAAGACCCCCGGAACCGACATTCACAGCTCGACCGTGTACTCGTATGCCTCATACGTCCGTGCCCCGCACGCGTACTGAGAGGCGGAGGCAGCACCAGTGACCAACATTCCCGAGACCGGCCGGACGCCACGCGTCCAGATCCGCCTCGTCGTCATCCAGATCCTCGTCCTCTCCCTTCTCGGCACCCTCGGGGGCCGCCTGTGGTACCTCCAGATCCGCGAGGGGGACGCCTACGCCAAGGAGGCGTCCGGCAACCATGTGCAGCAGGTCGTGCAGCCCGCCGTGCGCGGGTCGATCCTCGACGCGCGCGGGGTGCCGATCGCGGACAACGAGACGCGCCTCGTCGTCTCCGCCTCCCGCACCGAGCTGCTGAAGATGAGGGACGACGGCGACGCCGTCCTCACCAAGCTCGCCGGGGTCCTGGGCATGAAGGCCCAGGAGGTCAAGGACAAGGTCCGGCTGTGCGACGCCAAGACGCCGCAGCCCTGCTGGAACGGCTCGCCGTACCAGCCGATCCCCATCACCGACGAGGCCACCGCCCGCCAGGCCCTCCAGATCCGTGAGCGCTCCGAGGACTTCCCCGGCATCACCGCCGAGCCCGCCGCCGTGCGCCGCTACGCGAGCCCCGGCGGATCCAACACCGCCCAGGTTCTCGGCTACCTCTCCCCGGTCACCGACGACGAGATCACCAAGGCGCGGGACACCGACTCGCCGTACCTCCGCTCCGACCAGGTCGGCCGGTCCGGTCTCGAACGGGAGTACGACAAGGAGCTGCGCGGCAAGGCAGGCGTCACCCGCTACGAGGTCGACAACCTCGGCCGCGTCATCGGCACCGCCGAGGCGGACCCCGCCCAGTCCGGCTCCAACCTGGTCACCAGCATCGACGCCCGCGTCCAGCGGGTCGCCGAGTACGAGCTGAACCACGCGATGAAGAAGGCCCGCGAAGGGTTCGACGACAACACCAACGAGAACTACAAGGCCGACGCGGGAGCGGTCGTCGTCATGGAGGCCAAGACGGGCCGGGTCGTCGCCATGGCGTCCAACCCGACGTACGACCCGAACGCCTGGGTCGGCGGCATCTCCGCCAAGGACTACGCCAAGCTGACCGGCAAGAACTCCAACTACCCGCTGCTCAACCGGGCGATCCAGGGCCAGGCGGCCCCCGGCTCGATCTTCAAGGTGATCTCCACCTCGGCCGCGGTCGACGCGGGCTACCCCTTCGACGGGAACTACGACTGCTCCAGCTCGTACTCGATCGGCGGCCAGGTCTTCAAGAACTACGAGTCCAAGGGGTACGGGCCGATCAGCCTCGGCCGCGCCATCGAGGTCTCCTGCGACACGGTCTTCTACCGCATCGCCCACGACGAGTGGGTGAAGGACGGCGGCCTGAAGCCGAAGAAGAACGCCGGCAACTGGTTCTACAAGACCGCCCACCAGTTCGGCCTCGGCGCCGTGACCGGCATCGACCTCCCGAACGAGGTCACCGGCCGCGTCCCCGACCGCAAGTGGAAGCAGGACTACTGGAAGGCCAACAAGGCCTCCTGGTGCAAGTACGGCAAGAAGGGCGGCACGTACGCCCAGCAGATCGCGTACGAGAACTGCCTCGAAGGCAACCTGATGCGCGCCGGTGACTCCGTCAACTACTCGATCGGACAGGGCGACATCCTCGTCACGCCGATACAGATGGCGACGATCTACTCGGCGATCTCCAATGGCGGCACCCTGTACGACCCGACGGTCGGCAAGGCGGTTGTCAGCGCCGACGGCAGGTCCGTGCAGGCCATCGCGCCCAAGTCGCACGGCAAGCTGCCGATCACCAAGGCGACCCTGAAGGACATAAACGGTGCCCTGGAAGGGGTCGTCACCCGCGGTTCGGCGGCCTGGCGGTTCGGCGGCTGGCCGCAGGACAAGATCCCGATGCACGCCAAGACGGGTACGGCCGAGGTCTACGGCAAGCAGACCACCTCGTGGTTCGCGACGTACACCAAGGACTACACGATCGTCATGACGATCTCCCAGGGTGGTACGGGCTCCGGAGCCTCTGGACCGGCCGTCCGCAACATATACGAGGCTCTGTACGGCGTCTCCGAGGACGGCAAGATCGACAACCGGAAGGCGCTGCTGCCCACCCCGCAGAAGAGCCTGCCGAAGATCGAGTCGGACGGCTCGATCGACGCCCCGAAGATCAAGCCGTACGCGCCGCCGAAGGAGGCCACCGAGGAGACGCTCGCCCTCGCGGGCGGACAGCTCCCGCCGGCCACGGTCGCGTCCGAACGGACGGGCACCAACCGGGCCCGCCGCAGGAGCAGGCGCAAGGGCAGGCGGAATACGCGCGGTACGCGGAGTACGCAAAGGACGATGTCATGACCGGCGCGAACACCTTCTCCGTCTCCGGCTACGGCCCCGAACGCTCGTCCATGTCCCGTCTGCTGGCCCGCGACTCGCTGGCCCGCAGGCTGGACTGGCCGATACTGCTGTCCGCGCTCGCCCTGTCCTTCATCGGCGCGATCCTGGTCTACTCGGCGACCCGCAACCGCACCGAGATCAACCAGGGCGACCAGTACTACTTCCTGCTCCGGCACCTCATGAACACCGGCATCGGGTTCTGCCTGATGATCGGCACGGTCTGGCTCGGCCACCGCAACCTGCGCAACGCGGTGCCGGTCCTGTACGGCCTCTCGGTCCTCCTGATCCTCATGGTGCTGACCCCGTTGGGCGCGACCGTCAACGGCGCCCACGCGTGGATCGTGCTCGGCGGCGGCTTCTCGCTCCAGCCCTCGGAGTTCGTGAAGATCACGATCATCCTGGGCATGGCGATGCTCCTGGCCGCCCGGGTCGACGCGGGCGACAAGCTCTACCCCGACCACCGCACGGTCCTCCAGGCGCTGGGCCTGGCCGCCGTACCGATGATGGTCGTCATGCTGATGCCCGACCTCGGGTCGGTCATGGTCATGGTCATCATCGTGCTCGGCGTGCTGCTCGCCTCCGGCGCCTCCAACCGCTGGGTCTTCGGCCTGCTCGGCACGGGCGCCCTCGGCGCGGTCCTGATCTGGCAGCTCGGGGTCCTGGACGAGTACCAGATCAACCGCTTCGCCGCCTTCGCCAACCCCGAACTCGACCCGTCCGGCGTCGGCTACAACACCAACCAGGCGCGGATCGCGATCGGTTCCGGCGGCCTCACGGGCACCGGCCTCTTCCACGGCTCCCAGACCACGGGCCAGTTCGTCCCCGAGCAGCAGACCGACTTCGTGTTCACGGTCGCGGGGGAGGAGCTGGGCTTCGTCGGCGCGGGCCTGATCATCGTGCTGCTGGGCGTGGTCCTGTGGCGCGCCTGCCGCATCGCCCGCGAGACGACCGAGCTGTACGGCACGATCGTCGCCGCCGGGATCATCGCGTGGTTCGCCTTCCAGGCGTTCGAGAACATCGGGATGACCCTGGGGATCATGCCGGTCGCCGGTCTGCCACTGCCCTTCGTGTCGTACGGAGGATCGTCGATGTTCGCCGTGTGGGTGGCGGTGGGGCTGTTGCAGTCGATCAGGGTGCAGCGGCCGATGTCCGCCTGACCGTGGGTGGCCGGTGGGTGGAGTCCGGGGAAACAGTGAAGGTGTCCCGGATGGCCAATAAACCCCCTTTGGCTGCTGCCATTGAAGCGGAATCGTGACTAGATTCGATTCATGGCGGACACAAAGCGGGAAATCGAGCGGAAGTACGAATCCGATGACAGCGGGCTGCCCGACCTGACGGGCGTCGCCGTCGTCGCGGACGTCATCGACAAGGGCACCGCCGAACTGGACGCGACCTACTACGACACCTCGGACCTGCGGCTGGCCGCCGCGTCGATCACGCTGCGCCGCCGCACCGGCGGTGCCGACGCCGGCTGGCACCTGAAACTCCCGGTCGCCCCGGGGATCCGCGACGAGATCCAGGTACCGCTCTCCGACACCGTCCCCGACGAACTGGTGAGCCTGGTGCGCGCCCGGATCCGCGAGGGCCAGGTGGTGCCCGTGGTGCGGCTGCGCTCCACACGGGACCTGCGCGACCTCGTCGGCGCCGACGGCCGGCAGCTCGCCGAGGTCAGCGTGGACACCGTACGGGCGGACCGTCTGTTCGGCGGCGAGGGCACCGCCCAGTGGACCGAGATCGAGGTCGAGCTCGCCGACGGCGGAAACCCGGCCATCCTGGACAAGGTGGAGAAACGCCTGCGCAAGGCCGGGGTACGCCCGTCGAAGTCCACGTCGAAGCTGGCCCGCGCGCTGGCGGAGACCAAGGGCGGACAGCCGCGCCCGAAGGACGAACCCGCCGAGCCCGTCACCGCCGGCGACCACGTCCTGGCCTACGTCCGCGCCCAGCGGGACGCCATCCTCGACCTCGACCCGGCCGTGCGCCAGGACGCCGAGGAGTCCGTGCACGACATGCGGGTTGCTACGCGCCGCCTGCGCAGCACCTTCAAGACCTTCCGCCCGGTCCTCGACCGGAAGGTCACCGACCCGATCAGCGACGAGCTGAAGTGGCTCGCCGGTGAGCTGGGCGTGGGCCGCGACCACGAGGTGCTGGCCGAACAACTGAGCGAGGCGCTCGACGAACTGCCCCCCGCCCTCGTCCACGGTCCCGTCCGTGAGCGGCTGGGCGCCTGGTCCGAGGCCGGGCACGGAGGATCGCGCCGCCGACTGCTCGGCGTGCTGGACTCCGCGCGCTATCTGACGCTCCTCGACACCCTGGACGCCGTGGTCGCCGAGCCGCCCGTGCTCAAAGCGGCGGCGAAGAAACCGGAAAAGGTGCTCGCCGAGGCCGTACGCAAGGACTTCGCGAAGGTGTCCGCGCTGGTCGGGGAGGCCATGGAGCAGCCGGCCGGCGCCGACCGCGACCTCGCCCTGCACGAGGCCCGCAAGAAGGCCAAGCGCACCCGCTACGCGGCCGAGACGGCGACCCCCGCCCTCGGCGTCCCGGCGAAGACGCTCACCAGGTCGATGAAGTCCCTGCAGAGCCTGCTCGGCGACCACCAGGACAGCGCCATGGTCCGCACCACGCTGGGCGAGCTGTCCGCCGTGGCCCACGCGGCGGGGGAGGACACCTTCACGTACGGGCTGCTGTACGGGCGCGAGGAGCGACGCGCCGCGCGGGTGGAGGAGGCGCTGCCGGAGGAGTGGAAGACGATCAAGGCGTCGATGGAGGTCTAGTCGATGGAGGTTCAGCGGCTCAGTGCCGGTTTTCCGGCGGGCCGGGGAGTCCTCCGGGCGGGTTACGCTTGATGGTCATCCCCCGTCAGCTCAGCTCACGAAGGTAACGCCGCGATGCCTGTCGAGTCGGTTTTCCCGCAGCTCGAAGCTCTGCTCCCGCACGTGCAGAAGCCGATCCAGTACGTCGGCGGTGAGCTGAACTCCACGGTCAAGCCCTGGGACAGCTGTGACGTCCGCTGGGCGCTCATGTACCCGGACGCATACGAGGTCGGGCTGCCCAACCAGGGCGTCATGATCCTCTACGAGGTGCTGAACGAGCGCGAGGGCGTCCTCGCCGAGCGCACGTACAGCGTCTGGCCCGACCTCGAGGCGCTGATGCGGGAGCATGGCGTCCCGCAGTTCACTGTGGACGGTCACCGGCCCGTGAAGGGCTTCGACGTGTTCGGGCTGTCCTTCTCCACCGAGCTGGGCTACACGAACATGCTGACGGCGCTGGACCTGGCGGGCATCCCGCTGGAGTCCAAGGACCGTGGCCTGGACGACCCGATCGTGCTGGCGGGCGGCCACGCGGCCTTCAACCCCGAGCCGATCGCGGACTTCGTCGACGCGGTGATCATCGGCGACGGTGAGCAGGCCGTCCTCGACATGACGGAGATCATCCGCGCGTGGAAGGCGGAGGGTCGGCCGGGTGGTCGCGAGGAGGTCCTGTTCCGCCTGGCGAAGACGGGATCGGTGTACATCCCGGCGTTCTACGACGTCGAGTACCTGCCGGACGGCCGGATCGCCCGCGTCGTACCGAACAAGTCCGGTGTTCCGTGGCGGGTCAGCAAGCACACGGTCATGGACCTCGACGAGTGGCCCTACCCCAAGCAGCCCCTGGTCCCGCTCGCGGAGACCGTCCACGAGCGCATGTCGGTCGAGATCTTCCGCGGCTGCACGCGCGGCTGTCGCTTCTGCCAGGCCGGCATGATCACGCGCCCGGTGCGGGAGCGGTCGATCACGGGCATCGGCGAGATGGTCGAGAAGGGCCTGAAGGCGACTGGCTTCGAGGAGGTCGGCCTCCTCTCCCTGTCCTCGGCGGACCACTCGGAGATCGCCGACATCGCGAAGGGCCTGGCGGACCGCTACACCGAGGACAAGATCGGCCTGTCGCTCCCCTCCACCCGCGTGGACGCCTTCAACGTGGACCTCGCCAACGAGCTGACCAGGAACGGCCGCAGGTCCGGCCTGACGTTCGCGCCCGAGGGCGGCAGCGAGCGCCTGCGCAAGGTCATCAACAAGATGGTGTCCGAGGAGGACCTCATCCGGACCGTCTCCACGGCGTACGGCAACGGCTGGCGCCAGGTGAAGCTGTACTTCATGGTCGGCCTGCCGACGGAGACCGACGAGGACGTCCTCCAGATCGCCGACATGGCGACGAACGTGATCGCCGAGGGCCGCAGGGTCTCCGGCCAGAACGACATCCGCTGCACTGTCTCGATCGGCGGCTTCGTGCCCAAGCCGCACACCCCGTTCCAGTGGGCCCCGCAGCTCTCCGCCGAGGAGACGGACGCCCGCCTGACGAAGCTCCGCGACAAGATCCGCGGCGACAAGAAGTACGGCCGCTCGATCGGCTTCCGCTACCACGACGGCAAGCCCGGCATCGTCGAGGGCCTGCTGTCACGCGGCGACCGGCGGATCGGCGCGGTGATCCGCGCGGTGTACGAGGACGGCGGCCGGTTCGACGGCTGGCGCGAGTACTTCTCGTACGACCGCTGGATGGCCTGCGCGGAGAAGACGCTGCCCGACTTCGGGGTCGACGTCGACTGGTACACGACGCGTGAACGCACGTACGAGGAGGTCCTGCCGTGGGACCACCTCGACTCGGGCCTCGACAAGGACTGGCTGTGGGAGGACTGGCAGGACTCCCTCGACGAGACAGAGGTCGAGGACTGCCGGTGGACGCCTTGCTTCGACTGTGGGGTGTGTCCGCAGATGGACACTTCCATCCAAATCGGACCGACGGGTGCGAAGCTGCTGCCGCTGACGGTGAAGTAGTGGTCTGAGGTGCCGCAAGGGGTGTCCGACGGGTCGATGACCCTTCGGACACCCCTTCGCATGTGGTCGTTACGGGACCACGGTGCCGCCGTTGACCGCGTTGGGGGCCGGGCGCCTGTTCATCTCGACCCAGGGGTTGCCGGCGTTGGTGCCGCACTGCAGGATCGCCGGGTTGGGGCCGTTGTTGTCGAACTGGCAGGTGAGTTCGTAGACCCGGCCCGTGGTGGTGATCAGGCCGAACTGGATGCCCCCTGACGCCTGGTGCTCGCCGACGGAGGCGCCGCACGGCACGCCCGCCGCGCCGCCCGCCGGGTATCCGGTGTGGGTGCTGAGGTCGGTCCACAGCATGGGGTTGGCGTTGCTGCCAGTGAGGTCACGGATGCCCGCGTAGAAGCGTCCGTCGGACGACAGCGCTGCCTGGTACTCGACGTTGCCCTGGGGATGGTAGGTGTCGACTTCGGAACAGGGGCCCGGGGTGCCCGTCGCACCGGTGTTGCCGGTGGCGCCCGTTGCTCCGGTGGGTCCGGTAGGGCCGGTGGCGCCCGTCGCTCCGGTGGCGCCTGTGGCTCCGTTGCCGGGGCCCGTTGGTCCGGTCGCACCTGTTGCGCCGGTCGGACCCGTGGGACCCGTCGGGCCGGTCGGACCCGTTGGGCCCTGGCACTTGTCAGTGCCGCCCTGGGTGGTCGAGGCGGCGCGGTGCTTCGGACCCTCCTTCTTGCACTTGTCCTTGCCGCCGACGTAGTGACTCGTTCGGGCAGCGTGGTCGCCCGCGCTGCGCGCCGCGGCCGTCGCCGGGCTGGCCACGCTCGCTGCCAGGACCAGTGCGAGCGAGGCCACCATTCCGGCCTTCTTGAACCTGTCCCGCGCCAGCGGCCCGAGAAGCGAACGCGTCCTGTGTTCGGGACTCATCGGTGTGCTCCTTGCGTCGACATGCCTTGACCTGTCTCGATCGGCTCGGGATGTCCCGAACATGAAGGGGAGCTTTACCGGAGCGCGATGCACGGCGCCGCAATATGTGCGCAAAGTCGTGCGTTTATCAACGTATAGGACTAATCGGTACGTTCAGATGGGTTAGCCGCACGTGAGGCCTTCCAGGCGTTCGACGGCCCATGCGTGATCGTCAGGAATGAGGCGCAGACGATCGGACGCTCCCTCGGCTCTGTACGGCTCCCTGGCGAACTCCACGAGGAGACGAGCCGGCCTCACGCCGGTGTGTGAAGGGCTGCTGCCACACCGCGCATGCCTTCCTCGGCTGCGGCGTCGACACCCCGGAACCGGATGGCCCGCTGTTCACCAAGTCCTGGTTTACGGACTGGGGGCTGCTCTGCTCAACCGCGAGTTCGCGGTCGGTCGGGCCGTCCCCGCGGTGCCCGGGCCGTCCGGCGGCCGTCAGGGGCGGGAGCAGATCACCGTGACGAGGGTGAACGAGGCGTAGAAGGGCCCGTGGGCGAGGCCGGCGAACCAGGCTTCGCCCCGTGCCCGGTCGATGTGGCCCTCCGTGATGGCCTGTTGCATGTTGCGGCCGAGCCCGAGGGTGTGGTCGCCGTCCGCGAAGTCGGTGAAGACGGGGGTGTTGGCGCTCGTCGTCTCGATGCGGAATCCCGCCTCGACGGCCAAGCGGGCGAGGCGGCGGCCGACGGTGGCGTGGCGGACCACCTTCTCGGTGGTGTAGCGGGTGAACGCGCGGCTCGTCTCCAGGTCCTCCGCGTCCACCGCCAGGGTGTCCCAGTCGGGCTCCACCAGACCGACGAGGGCGCCGGGACGGGTGGCGGCGTGGAGCTGGGTGAGCACCTCGGCAGGGGACCGCACATGCATCAGAACCCGGTCGATCTTGGCGCGGTCCACCGTCCCGGGGGCGACGGGCAGGGCATGCGCGTCCGCCTCCCGGATCTCCACAGTGCTCACGGCGGCGGTGCGTTCGCGGGCCGTCGCCAGCATCGCCGGGTCCTGGTCCACCCCGATCACCCGGCCGCCCGGACCGACCCGTTCGGCGAGGGCCGGGAGGTCGGTGCCGGGGCCGCAGCCCACGTCGAGGACGGTGTGGCCGGGGCGGAGGTCCAGCAGATCGAGCAGTTGCCGTTTGTACGTCCGACCGGCGTCCTCGGACGCGGCACGAAGCATGTAGGACGCCTGATCGGGCCTGGGTACACCGAGAGTCTTCGACATGGGTGTCAGTCAAGCAGTGCGCGCCGGACGCCAAGTGGGTTCAGCAGGGGCGTAGTTGGCAGGTGTGCGTGAGGAGGTTGCCCAACAGGCCTTCCGCGTCACCGGACTTGAAGGCTCGCGCCACGCCGCTGAGGCCGCCGTTGTCCCTGTCGTCGTCCTTGTCGCGGCGGAGGTGGAGTGACAGGGCCGGGCTGTTGATCCGGGCGTCCGCGGTGGGGAGTTGCAGGGGGAAGGTCGCCTGGAGGTCCCAGGCCTGCGATGCGCTCGCCTGCGCTTCCGCGGTCTCGCCGTTCAGGTGCAGGCGCGCCCGGTTGTCCTCCGGGGAGACGGTCAGCGACATCGGGATGTCTCCCTCCGGGGTGCTGATCGAGCCTCGCCAATGGGGCGTCCTGAGGCGCGGGGGGCGTACGGGGTCGGCTGCGAAGGGGTTGATCGACTCGGGGGAGAAGCCGGGGACGAGCGCGCCGAGGATGTGGTGGGTGATTCCGTCACGGGCCGCCTTGTCGGTGCTGTTGGTCAGGACGGACACCGACAAGTGCTGCTCGGGCACGGTCACGACGATCGCCGCCACCCCGCCCATACCGCCACCATGGCTCCGCACCAGGGGACCGGTACCGCGCGACAGACACCAGCCGAGCCCGTATCCGACGCTCGGGGTGACCGGGCCGGCGTCGAGGACGGACGCCGCCGTCTCCGGTTTCAGCAGACGGTCGTAGGACTGGGCGAACAGCGCCAGTTGGGCGGCGGGGGCCCAGCCCAGGGTCGCGCCGGGGTGACTGGTGTCGCAGTACGGCGGGTAGGTGCGGCCGTCGGTCGTGTAGCGCGTCGCGTGGGGAGCCGGGCCGGGGTAGGTGGGGCCCAGGTGGAGGGCGGTGAGACCCAGGGGCTCGAACACCTGCTCCCGTACGAAGTCCGCGAGCCCCTGGCCTGTCGCCTCTTCCAGCAGGTGGCCCAGGGCCCGGTAGCCGAGGTTGGCGTACTCGAAGTCGGTGCCCGGTGGGCGGCGGAGCATCGCGTACGGGGTCGCGTCGATCCGTTCGCCGTCCCCGTGGCCGGCGTAGTGGAAGTCGTAGTGGGCGCCGAAACCGCCCCTGTGCTGGAGGAGTTGGCGGACGGTCGGGGTCGGCCACCCGTGGTCGCCCGGTACGGGTACAGGGACGGGGGCGTCCAGGTCCAGCAGGCCCTTGTCGGCCGCGACGCAGATCGCCGTTGCCGTCATGGGCTTGGTGATCGAGGCCAGGGCGTAGGCCGTCTCGGGGGTGGCCGGGCGGGCCGAGGTGACGTCCGCGAGGCCGTGCGCCTCGGCCAGTACCACTTCGCCGTGTTCGACGACGGCCACCGAGACCGACGGGCAGTTGTGCTCGGCGAGGGCCGAAGCACAGTACTCGGCCAGCCCGTTGAGCCCCTTCGGTCCGTTCAGTGCATGTGGCATCCACGCATTCTGGCAGGACTCAAGTCAGAGGTTTACGGCCGATGTCCCTCGTCCTGATCACTTTTCGGGTACACCGCATCCGTACAGGGGGTTGGCGCGTCTATGTCGGTATGGATCTGGAGAAACCGGCCGCCGAGGCGCGGCAGCCCGAGCGGCAGCCCGAAGGGTGTCTCGTCGTTGCGATTCGCATCCCTGTGCGAATCGTGGTGCTTGTGCTGGTCGTGCCGGTGCGCATGGTGTGGGACGGGCTCGTCGTTGGCGGGCGCCTCCTGACGGACGCGGTGCTGCGGCCCCTCGGGCGGGCGCTGGCCTGGGTCGCGCGGGCCGTCTTCGTCTGGCCGTTCGTCGGACTGTGGCGGTACGTCGTCGTGCCCCTCGGCAAGGCGCTCGGCTGGCTCGGGAAAGTGCTCGTCGTCGTACCGCTGGTGTGGCTCTTCCGGCATGTGCTGACGCCTCTCGGCCAGGGGGTCGTCTGGGTGTTCCGGGGGATCGGAGCGGGGTTGGGGTGGCTCTACGCGCGCGTGCTCACGCCTGTGGGGCACGGGGTGCTGTGGGTGTTCCGGGGGATCGGCGCGGGGCTCGGATGGCTCTACGCGCGCGTGCTCACACCCGCGGGACATGGGGTGCTGTGGGTGCTCAGAGGTCTCGGGGCTGTGATCGCCGCCGTCGGGCTCGGTGTGTACGGCGTCGCCGTGTGGCTCGTGCGGTACCTGGTCGTCGTACCCGCGCGGTGGCTGTACGAGTGGGTCCTCACGCCGGTCGGCAAAGCGATCGCCTGGTGTGTACAGGGGGTCGCGTGGCTCGTGGCCATGGGGGTCACGGGGATCGGGTTCGTTCTCCACTGGGTGCTGCGCCTGCTCCTCGTGCTGCCCGCGCTCGCGCTGTGGCGCTGGGTCCTGGTGCCCGTGGGACGCGTCCTCGCCGTGATCGGGCACGAGATCGGTACCGCGCTCGGGCATGCCTGGCGCATCGCCGGGTACATCTCCCTCGCTGTCGGACGGTTCCTGGGGACCCTCCTTCGGTGGACCTTCGTGGAGCCCGTGCGCTGGGCGTACCGGGCCGTGCTGACGCCCGTCGGGCATTTCGTGCGGGACGCCGTTCTGCGGCCCGCCGCCGAGGCCGCGCGCAGTGTGGGCCGGGTCACCCGGCAGGCGCTGGCCGCGGCGCGCGACTCGGCACGACAGGCGCGCGCCGACTTCCGCCGGATGGTCTTCGGGGAGCCGCGCGAGGAGCGTCCGCAGGCGGTCCCGGCGCCCCGTCGGGAACCAGGAAGCGCCGACGGACGTACTCTAGGTAGCAGTACGACCGCACTCACGAAGGACTGAGCGACACTGGGCAAGCGACAGCCCGAAGGCCCGCCGCCCGCACCCGCGGTGCAGCGCATCAGACTGCGCTACACCAAGCGCGGCCGCCTCCGGTTCACCAGCCACCGTGACTTCCAGCGCGCTTTCGAGCGTGCGCTGCGCCGTGCCGAGGTGCCGATGGCCTACTCGGCGGGGTTCACGCCGCATCCGAAGGTGTCGTACGCCAATGCCGCAGCCACCGGCACGGGCAGTGAGGCCGAGTACCTGGAGATCGCGCTCACCGAAGCGCGCGATCCCGACAAGCTGCGTGAGCTGCTCGACGAGTCGCTGCCCACCGGGCTCGACATCGTCGACGCGGTCGAGGCCCGGACCTCCGGGCTCGCCGACCGGCTCACGGCTTCCGTATGGGAGCTGCGGCTGGAAGGTGTGGCGCTCGAAGACGCGCGCCGCGCCGTCGACATCTTCAACGCCGCCGAGATCGTCGAGGTCCAGCGCCTCGCCAAGAACGGCATGAGAACCTTCGATGCCCGAGGTCCGGTAGAGGGCCTTGAGGCATGTGAAGCAGGCGTTGAGACACGTGTCGAGACGCACAGTCCACAGACTGATAGGCCTAGCGACCAGCCTTGTGCGATACTGCGGCTGGTTGTTCGGCACGTGACGCCTGCTGTTCGACCCGACGACGTTCTGTCCGGTCTTCGCGCCGTGGCCGACCTGGCGCCGCCGGTCCCCGCAGGGGTGACCAGGCTGGCGCAGGGGCTGTTCGATGAAGAGACCGGCACGGTGACCGACCCGCTCGCGCCCGACCGCGAGGCAGCGGTGGCCCTCTCCATGGCCACTTCGACTGCCGCCGCGTCGCAGGCGCCGGCGTAAGGAAGGTCCCGCGAAGGGACGCACGTCGTAGCGCCGCCCTCGGACTCGGGAGCCACCTGGGTCGGGCAGCGTACCGACCACAAGACTTTCGCCAGGCCGTACGCAACATGGCGTACGGAACCGGCGAGACAGGACACAGAGAGCTCCCGTGCGGCGCCCGCGCCCCGGACGGCGGCACCGCGCACTGCGCGAGCCGCGGACGTCACCGGCACCCAAGCCGGACCAGGTGCGCGGCGCCCGGGAGCCTGACGGGAGAACCGCCCGCATGCTCGAACCGACCGAGACCGCTTCGGAGCCCATCGAGGGTTCCGCACACGACACCCCCAGCGACACCCTGCCGCCGCGCCGTCGGCGCCGCGCGGCTTCCCGCCCCGCGGGACCGCCTGTCGCCGGGACCGAAGCCGCAGCTGTGGCCGAGACCACAGCGCCGGCCATACCGGCCGCCGAGGCCGCAGACACTGATCAGCACGCCGGGAACGCCGAGGAAGAGGCCGCGCCCGCTCCTCGTACGCGTCGTCGGGCCACCCGGCGCGCGTCCGCGCCCGCCGGTGCGCCCGCTGAGGCCGCCGCGCCCGCCGTATCCGCCCCGACTGCCGAGGAGAGCGGCGAGCAGGGCGACAAGAGCGACGAGGAGGGTGTGGCCGTCGAGGCCCCCGCCGCCGTGGAGGAGGCCGCGCCTGCTCCACGTGCCCGTCGCCGGGCCACGCGCCGGGTCTCCACGCCCGCCGCCGAGACCGAGGCCGCGACCCCGGAGGCTCCGGCCCCCGTTGTTGTCGCGGAGGTCGCCAAGGCCGAGGTGGCAGCCGAGCCCGAGACCGTTGATGCCGAGGACGCCGCGCCGCGTCGCGGGCGTCGTCGGGTCGCCCGTACGGCCGCTGTCGGTTTCTCCGCGCCCGCGCCCGCCGTCAAGAACGGTGAGAGCGAGGGTGGGCGACGCCCCGCGCGTCCCGCGGTCGCCGTGTTCCAGGCGCCCGTCTTCACCGAGCCGATGTTCCAGACGGCCGAGCGGGCCGCTGCGGCGGCTGCCGCCGAGGCGGCAGAGGACGTCGAAGAAGAAGTGCAGGAAGAGGTCGTCGAGGCCGCTCCGGTCGCCGAGACCGTCGTCGAGGAGCAGACGCCGCGCCGTCGGCGTCGTCGCCGGGGTGGCGACGAGGAGCCCGTGGCCGCCGCGCCCGTCGTGGTGGAGGAGCCGGAGGAGACCGAGGGCGTCGACGACGCCTACGAGTCCGCCGAGCCCGACGCCGACACCGACGACGACGGCGAGGAGGAGGGCCCCGGTTCACGCCGGCGCCGCCGCCGCGGTGGCCGTCGTAGGCGCCGGGGCGAGTCCGCCGACTCCGACAGCGACTCCGGAGACGACGACTACGCCGGCGACCAGGCCGCGCAGGCCGACGAGGACACCACCGACCAGGTGGACGAGGACGCCGAGGAGGACGAGCGCGACGAGCCGGGCGGTTCCGGTTCCGCGAGCAGCCGTCGCCGTCGCCGTCGTCGGCGTCGCGCCGGTGACTCGTCCGGCGAGAGCGAGCCCGTGCTCGTCGACAGCGACCCCGAGCGCACGATCGTCAAGGTCCGTGAGCCGCGCCCCAAGAGGGACGAGCACCCGAGCGACGAGGTGCAGTCCATCAAGGGCTCGACGCGCCTCGAGGCCAAGAAGCAGCGTCGCCGGGAAGGCCGTGAGCAGGGCCGCCGACGCGTTCCGATCATCACCGAGGCCGAGTTCCTGGCCCGCCGCGAGGCAGTCGAACGCGTGATGGTCGTACGCCAGTACGGCGACCGCACCCAGATCGGTGTCCTCGAGGACAACGTGCTCGTCGAGCACTACGTCAACAAGGAGCAGTCGACCTCGTACGTCGGCAACGTGTACCTGGGCAAGGTGCAGAACGTGCTGCCCTCCATGGAGGCCGCGTTCATCGACATCGGCAAGGGGCGCAACGCCGTCCTGTACGCCGGTGAGGTCAACTTCGAGGCGCTGGGGATGGCCCACGGGCCGCGGCGCATCGAGAGCGCGCTGAAGTCCGGGCAGCCGGTGCTCGTGCAGGTCACGAAGGACCCGATCGGCCACAAGGGCGCCCGTCTGACGAGCCAGGTCTCGCTTCCGGGCCGTTACCTGGTCTACGTCCCCGAGGGGTCGATGACCGGCATCAGCCGCAAGCTGCCCGACACCGAGCGCGCGCGTCTGAAGACCATCCTCAAGAAGATCGTCCCCGAGGACGCGGGCGTCATCGTGCGCACCGCCGCAGAGGGCGCGAGCGAGGACGAGCTGCGCCGTGACGTCGAGCGGCTCCAGGCGCAGTGGGAGGAGATCGAGAAGAAGTCGAAGGGCGCCGGCGGCAGCTCGAACGCCCCGTGCCTGCTGTACGGCGAGCCGGACATGACCGTCCGCGTCGTGCGCGACATCTTCAACGAGGACTTCACCAAGGTCATCGTCAGCGGTGACGAGGCCTGGCAGACCATCCACGGGTACGTGTCCCACGTGGCCCCGGACCTGGTCGACCGGCTGTCGAAGTGGACCTCCGAGGTCGACGTCTTCGCGACGTACCGCATCGACGAGCAGCTCGCCAAGGCGCTCGACCGCAAGGTGTGGCTGCCCAGCGGCGGTTCGCTGGTGATCGACAAGACCGAGGCGATGATCGTCGTCGACGTCAACACCGGTAAGTTCACCGGCCAGGGCGGCAACCTGGAGGAGACGGTCACCAGGAACAACCTGGAGGCGGCCGAGGAGATCGTGCGCCAGCTGCGGCTGCGCGACCTGGGCGGCATCGTCGTCATCGACTTCATCGACATGGTTCTGGAGTCGAACCGGGATCTCGTGCTGCGGCGCCTGCTGGAATGCCTGGGCCGCGACCGTACGAAGCACCAGGTGGCGGAGGTCACCTCGCTGGGCCTGGTCCAGATGACCCGGAAGCGGGTCGGACAGGGCCTCCTGGAGTCCTTCTCCGAGACCTGCGTCCACTGCAACGGCCGCGGTGTCATCGTGCACATGGAGCAGCCGACCTCCAACGGAGGCGGCGGCAAGCGCAAGAAGCGCGGCCGTGGCGGCGCCGAGAACGAGCACACCCACGAGCACGATGTGATCGTGGACGAGGCCGAGGAGGAGATCGAGGCCGTCGAGGAGACCGAGGCCGAGGTCGCCGCCGAGGTCGCGGCGCCGGAGCCCTTCTTCGAGCCCGACGACGAGCTGTACAACAGCGCCGCCGAGGCGGAGGCGGCGGCCGGCCGCGGTGGCCGTTCGAGGCGACGCGCGAGCAGGCGGTCCTCGGCTCCGGCGGGGGCGCCCAGGTCCGAGTCCCGCGCGGCTCACGGACGTGGCTCTGATGCCCGTACGGCCGAGGCCCTCGTCGCCGAGGCTCCGGTGGTCGCGGACACGGCTCCGGTCGCGGTGCCGGAGGTCGTGGCTCACGCCGAGCCCGTGGCTGTCGAGGATCCGGTCGTCGAGACGCCGGCCGCCGAGGCGCAGGTCGTCGAGGCTCCGGTCGCGGTGCAGGACGACGCGGCTCCCAAGGGGCGTACGCGTCGGCGGGCCACCCGCCAGGTGTCGGCTCCGGCCGGTTCGCCGAAGGCGGCCGACGAGGCCGCGGCCGAGACCGTGGTGACGGTCGTCGCCGAGACGGTTGTGGAACCCGTGGCGGCTCCGGCTCCGGTCGAGGCCCCCGTGGACACCGCGGCGGCCGTGGCGACCGACAGCGCGGCTCCGGCCCGGCCGAGGCGACGTGCCGTGCGCAAGGCCACCGTGTCCACCTCGTCCGAGGAGGCGGCCGTCGTGGTCGTCCCGGTGGCCACCGAGCCTTCGGCGCCTGCCGATGCGGCCGAGGCCGAATCCGAGTCCGAGGACGCGGTTCCCGCCAGGAAGACGCCGCGCAAGACCGCCGCCAAGAAGGCGACCACGGCCAAGAAGACCGTCGCGAAGAAGACCGCGGCGGTGAAGAAGACGGCCGCCAAGAAGACGACGACGGCCGCCAAGAAGGTGACGGCGAAGAAGACTTCGTCGGCGGCGTCGAAGAAGACGGGTGCGGCGGCCGAGCAGTCGGCGCAGACGTCGGTCTCGGCGGGCACGGAGGGCTGATCCCCTCCCCGGCTGCCTGAGCCGGTGGTGCGGCAGTGCGACGGTCCGTTCGGGTTTCTCCGGGCGGGCCGTCGTCGTGGAAGGCTGTAGGCCGTCGGAGTGGGCAGTGGGGTTTGTGAGCCTCGTGAGCGGGGGAAAGGGGCTCGGTTTGACCCCTTCAGGTCAGGCCCGTAATCTTCAGTGTCGGCGTGTCCATAGTTTTTTCCGTGACGCGCCACATCCCCGTAAACCTCGTCCTCCTGAGCACCGGGCATTTCGGTGCGGCGGGAGAGGCCACTCGCTTTTGCCGGGCGGCTGGACTGCGGGGGTGTCGTTCCCGAGCGAGAGAGTGAGATCTGCGTGTACGCCATCGTGCGCAGCGGTGGTCGCCAGCACAAGGTTGCTGTCGGCGACATCGTTGAGGTTGACAAGATTTCCACTGCCAAGGTTGGCGACACGGTCGAGCTCTCGACCCTGCTCGTTGTCGACGGCGACGCTGTGACCAGCGACCCGTGGGTCCTGGCCGGCATCAAGGTCCAGGCCGAGATCGTGGATCACCACAAGGGCGTCAAGATCGACATCCTTCGCTACAAGAACAAGACCGGCTACCGCCGTCGTCAGGGCCACCGCCAGCAGTACACGGCGATCAAGGTCACTGAGATCCCCGCGGCTGCGAAGTAAGGGTAGGGACTGAGACATGGCACACAAGAAGGGCGCATCGTCCACTCGGAACGGTCGCGACTCAAATGCTCAGCGGCTCGGCGTGAAGCGCTTCGGCGGTCAGGTCGTCAACGCCGGTGAGATCCTGGTCCGCCAGCGTGGCACCCACTTCCACCCCGGCGCGAGCGTCGGCCGTGGCAAGGACGACACGCTGTTCGCGCTGGCCGCCGGTGCGGTGGAGTTCGGTACCCACCGTGGTCGCAAGGTCGTGAACATCGTTCCGGTCGCCTGATCGGTTCTTTCGCGAGGCGGACCTCACTTCCCTCACGGGAAGCGGGTCCGCCTTTCGCGTGTTTTACCTGAGCAGAGAGCTCGTAGTTCTCTGCCCGAAGACTTTCGTACGTAACTGGAGGCACATCCCATGACCACCTTCGTGGACCGCGTCGAGCTGCATGTCGCCGCGGGTAGCGGAGGTCACGGCTGTGCCTCCGTCCACCGTGAGAAGTTCAAGCCGCTGGGCGGGCCCGACGGCGGCAACGGCGGACGGGGCGGGGACGTGACCCTCACCGTCGACCAGTCCGTCACCACGCTGCTCGACTACCACCACTCCCCGCACCGCAAGGCCACCAGCGGCAAGCCCGGCGAGGGCGGCAACCGGTCCGGCAAGGACGGGCAGGACCTGGTTCTGCCGGTGCCGGACGGGACTGTCGTCCTCGACAAGGACGGCAACGTGCTCGCCGACCTGGTCGGGCACGGGACCTCGTACGTCGTCGCGGAGGGCGGGCGGGGCGGGCTCGGCAACGCCGCGCTGTCCTCGGCCCGGCGCAAGGCGCCCGGGTTCGCGCTGCTCGGCGTGCCCGGAGGACTCCAGGACATCGTCCTGGAGCTGAAGACGGTCGCCGACGTGGCACTCGTGGGGTATCCGAGTGCCGGTAAGTCGTCGCTGATCTCGGTGCTCAGCGCTGCCAAGCCGAAGATCGCCGACTATCCGTTCACGACGCTTGTGCCCAACCTGGGTGTGGTGACCGCCGGCTCGACCGTCTACACCATCGCCGATGTGCCCGGGCTCATTCCGGGGGCCAGCCAGGGCAAGGGGCTCGGACTGGAGTTCCTGCGGCACGTGGAGCGGTGCAGTGTGCTCGTGCACGTGCTCGACACGGCGACGCTGGAGTCCGAGCGTGATCCCGTCTCCGACCTCGACATGATCGAGGAGGAGCTGAAGCAGTACGGCGGGCTGGGGAACCGGCCGCGGATCGTCGTCCTCAACAAGGTCGACGTGCCGGACGGTCTGGATCTCGCCGAGATGGTGCGGCCCGAGCTGGAGGCTCGCGGGTACCAGGTGTACGAGGTGTCCGCCGTCGCCCATATCGGGCTGAAGGAGCTGTCGTTCGCGCTCGCCGACGTGGTCGGCAAGGCGCGGGCCGCCAAGCCCAAGGAGGAGGCGACCCGGATCGTCATCCGGCCGAAGGCCGTCGACGACGCGGGCTTCACCGTCGTCCAGGAGGAGGACGGGCTGTTCCGGGTTCGGGGCGAGAAGCCCGAACGCTGGGTGCGCCAGACCGACTTCAGCAACGACGAGGCGGTCGGTTACCTCGCCGACCGGCTCAACCGGCTCGGTGTCGAGGACAAGTTGATGAAGGCCGGGGCCCGGTCGGGTGACGGCGTCGCCATCGGTCCCGAGGACAACGCCGTGGTGTTCGACTGGGAGCCCACGGTCATGGCGGGGGCGGAGATGCTCGGGCGGCGTGGGGAGGACCACCGGCTCGACGTGCCGCGGCCCGCTGCGCAGCGGCGACGTGACCAGCAGGCGGAGCGGGACGAGGCGCAGCAGGAGTTCGACGACTTCGAGCCGTTCTAGGGGGATCGGGTGGGGGCGGCGGGGTGTGTTTCGCCCCCGCCGCCCCCACCCGTCCCATCCTGTTTCTGGGGGCTGCGCCCCCAGACCCCCGCTTCGGCCCTGAAGGGGCCTCGTCCTCAAACGCCGGACGGGCTGGATGTGCGGGCCGGTGCTGAAAAGGTGCCGGACGGGCTGGATGGTTCCGGGCGGTGCTGAAGAGATGCCGCCCGGGCTGTAACGACCCCGCCTGCGGCGACGCACGCGCCGTTCCCTATGATCTCCCCCTGGTTCATTTCTCGGGGGTCTCCTGTTCGTCCTGTCGTGGGAGCTTCCGTAGGTCCAACGGGCCCCCCACGCAACGGAGTTCAGCGATGAGCGGTGTCGTTTCGCCCGGTAGGCGCAGGTTTCTGACCACCGGTGCCGCCACTGTCGGGGCCGCCGCGTCCGGGCAGCTTCTGCTCGCGGGGACCGCCCGGGCTGCGCAAACCCCCTTGCCCAGCGGGGTGTTCAGCCTCGGGGTCGCCTCCGGGGACCCCTTGTCCGACGGTGTCGTGCTGTGGACCCGGCTCGCCCCCGATCCGCTCCACGGCGGCGGGATGCCCGACCGGCCCGTGGTCGTGGAGTGGCAGATATCCGAGGACTCCCGGTTCCGGCGGAAGCTGCGGCGCGGATACGCCTGGGCCCGGCCCGAGCTCGGGCACAGTGTGCACGCCGACATACGGGGGCTACTCCCCGACCGGCACTACTGGTACCGGTTCCGGACCAGCGGACAGCTCTCGCCGGTGGGGCGTACCCGTACCGCTCCCCGGCCGCTGGTCTCCGGCAGTCATCTGCGGCTCGCGCTCGCCTCCTGCCAGAACTGGCAGCACGGCTACTTCACGCCGTACGCCGACATGCTCGCCCAGGACCCGGACGTCGTCGTCTTCGTCGGCGACTACATCTACGAGTCGACGTCCGCGATCACCGGCGTCCGCAAGCACGAGGGCACCGGCGAGCCGTTCAGCCTCGTCCAGTACCGCAACCGGTACGCCCAGTACCACAGCGACCCGCACCTCAAGGCGATGCACGCCGCCGCGCCCTTCGTCGTCACCTTCGACGACCACGAGGTCGACAACGACTTCGCCGGTGACGTCCCGCAGGACCCCGACAAGCAGTCCCCCGAGGCGTTCGCCGCGCGGCTCACCGCCGCCTACCAGGCCTACTACGAGCACATGCCCGTACGCGCCACGGCCGTGCCCAACGGGCCCCACATACGGATGCACCGGCGGCTCGACTTCGGGCAGCTGGTGCGGCTCAACGTGCTCGACACCCGGCAGTTCCGCAGCAACCAGGCCACCAGTCAGGCCGGTGCCCAGGACCCGGCGACGACCATGCTCGGCGCCACGCAGAAGCAGTGGCTGCTGAACAGTCTGCACGGGTCGCAGGCGCGCTGGAACCTCATCGCCTCGCAGATCATGATGGCCGAGACCGACCTCAAGATCGGTGACGGCAAGCTCTGGTACTACGACGCCTGGGACGGCTACCAGGCCGAACGCAACGCCCTGCTCGCCGAGTTCGCGAACATACGTAACCCCGTTGTCCTCTCCGGGGACCGGCACCTCACCATGATCAGCGACCTCAAGCGGGACTTCGCCGATCCCGGCTCGGCGGTCGTCGGATCCGAGTTCGTCGGTACGTCCATATCCAGCGGTGGGGACCAGGACCCCGTCGCCTTCCACAAGCAGTGGGACCCGCTCAAGGGTGACAATCCGCACTGGAAGGTCATCGACAACCACCGCGGTTACCACCTCTTCGACATCCGGCGCGCCGGAATCGACGCCCAGGTCCGGATCGCAGACACCGTGACCAAGCCCACTTCCGCCTCCCGGACTCTCGCCAAACTCCATGTGGAGTCCGGAAAACCGGGAGTACGGCAGGTCTGATCGACGCCGGTGAAAGGGCTTGCGGCCGACCGTGGGCGGACCCTAAGCAGAATCGCCGAAATATTCTCAGGTGAATGACAGGTTGCGCGCGGATATGCGACGGAGGGCGCTCACCTTGCACTGCGGTAACGGCAGGTGGGACGATTTCAGGGTTCTCCGTTGCCCCGAGGTAGGTCGCCCGTGTCCCAGCGCAAAGACAAGCCCCGCACCACCGCCGTCGTCCTCGCGGGCGGCACCGGTCAGCGGGTGGGTCTGTCGATTCCGAAGCAGTTGCTGAAGATCGCGGGCAAGGCGGTCATCGAGCACACCCTCAGCACTTTCGAGCACGCGGATTCGATCGACGACGTCATCGTGCTGATGACGCCCGGCTATGTGGCGGACATCGAGAAGATCGTCGCCAAGGCCGGTTTCAAGAAGGTCGTCCGGATCATCGAGGGCGGTGCCACGCGCAACGACACCACCGAGCTGGCCATCGAAGCCCTGGGGGAGGGCCTGGCCGAGGGCGAGGACCGCAACGTCCTGTTCCACGACGCCGTACGGCCGCTGCTGTCCCAGCGGGTCATCGACGACTGCGTGGTCGCCCTGGAGCGGTACCAGGCCGTCGACGTCGCGATTCCCTCCGCCGACACGATCATCGTGACGCGCACGCACGGCGAGGACGGTGAGTTCATCACCGAGATTCCCGACCGGTCGAGGCTGCGGCGCGGTCAGACGCCCCAGGCGTTCAAGCTGTCGACCATCCGGCGGGCCTACGAGGTCGCGTCAGGCGACCCCAACTTCCAGGCCACGGACGACTGTTCGGTCGTACTCAGGTATCTGCCGGACGTGCCGATCCACGTCGTCGCGGGCGACGAGTACAACATGAAGGTCACCCAGCCCGTCGACGTCTTCATCGCCGACAAGCTCTTCCAGCTGGCCTCCGCCGCCACGCCCGAACCGATGAGCGAGGAGGCCTACCGTGCGTTGCTCACCGGGAGGACGCTCGTCGTCTTCGGTGGGTCCTACGGCATCGGCAAGGACATCGCCGAGCTGGCCGAGGGGTACGGCGCCAAGGTGTACGCCCTCGGGCGCTCGACCACCGGCACGCACGTCGAGAACCCGGAGGAGGTCGACGACGCGCTGTCGAAGGCGTACTCCGAGACCGGGCGCATCGACTACGTCATCAACACGGCCGGCGTCCTGCGCATCGGCAAGCTCGCCGAGACCGACAACGCGACCATCGAGGAAGCACTGAAGGTCAACTACCTGGCCCCCGTGCAGATCGCCCGTTCGGCCTACAAGTACCTCGCCGAGACCAAGGGCCAGCTGCTGCTCTACACCTCCAGCAGCTACACGCGCGGCCGTGCCGAGTACAGCCTCTACTCCTCCACCAAGGCCGCGATGGTGAACCTCACCCAGGCCCTGTCGGACGAATGGGCGGGCGACGGTGTCCGCGTCAACTGCGTCAACCCGGAGCGCACGGCCACACCGATGCGTACGAAGGCCTTCGGCCAGGAGCCCGCGGGTTCGCTGCTCTCCTCCGAGGCGGTGGCCCGTACGTCACTGGACGTGCTGCTGTCAGAGCTGACCGGGCATGTCATCGACGTCCGCCAGCAGGACCCGACAGCCGCGGCCGGCCGGGCCTCCGGCTTCGAACAGGCACTCGCCGGCGTCCTGGACCGGCAGAACGACGACCTGGCATAAAATCCACATCAAATTCACGAAAACCACCGGACAGACAGCCAGATAATTCTCGCAATCCCCGAGTAATTCCAGATCGTTCCCAGGTCCTTTCCCAGATACAGGTTCTCCTTGATTTCCACTGCTATTCGCGTCGCCCGGGTGGGCAGCCCGGCCGAGCTGGCCGCGGCGGTCCTCATGATGCTGGGCTTCCCCTGTCTCATGCTGGCCGCGCTCCTCCCGAGCGTGCCCGCCTTCGCCGCCGCCGCCGCAGTGACCTACCTGGCGGACCACTATCTGCACCGCCGGGGCAGCTATCTGGTCAACCGCCTCAGCAAGGTGCGGGCGGGCGTCTCCATCCGGTTCCTGGTCCGGGAACTGCTGGTCCTGTTGCTGCTGGCGCGCGCGGACCTCTCCCGCAGCATGATCTTCTACGCCGCGATCGCCTGCTTCATCGCCTTCTACGGCTTCCAGGCCCCGCACGGCGCCCTGATCACGCTGATCCGCAACCGCCGCCGGATGCCGGTCGCCACCCGGAACGTCGACCTGGCCTCGCGCATCGCCATCCCCGACGCCCCGCCGCGCTTCCTGCTCGAACGCTCCACCGAGAAGATGCTCCACCTCGACCTGGCCGCGCTCACCGGCATCCTCATCACCACCGAGACCGGCTCGACGGCGTACGGCATGGTCGGCGTCGGCATCACCCTCGGACTGGCGTTCCTGTACGTGGTCGCTCTCGCGCCGTACGTCCGGGGGCGCCGCATCCCGCCGGACGCGGAGACGGTGCTCGCCGCGACGGACGCGTGGCTGCGCGAGTACCGGCCGCAGACGGTGCTGTACTTCTCCGGCTCCAAGGACTCGGCGTACCAGGTCAACATGTGGCTGGAGACGATGGAGCAGTTGGAGACCCGGCCGCTGATCGTCCTTCGTGAACGCGTCATCCTGCAGAACCTCGCGCCCACGACCGTCCCCGTCATCTGTGTGCCCGGCGGCATCCATCTGATGAACCTGGAGCTGCGCACGGTCCGGGTCGCGCTCTACGCGGCGAACGTCGGCAAGAACATCCACCTGCTGCGCGTACCGACCATGAAGCACGTCTTCATCGGGCACGGCGACAGCGACAAGATCGCCAGCGTGAACCCGTTCAGCAAGGCCTACGACGAGGTGTGGGTCGCCGGTCGGGCCGGGCGCGACCGGTACGCGATCGCCGACGTGGGCGTGCGGGACGAGGACATCGTCGAGGTCGGGCGGCCCCAACTGGCGCCCATCCGCGGGTCCCAGGAGGCGCCCGGGGCTCGTATCCCGACCGTTCTGTACGCCCCCACCTGGGAGGGCTGGGACGACGACCCGGGCAACACCTCCATCCTCCTCGCCGGCGAGAACATCGTGCGCGAACTGGTGTCGGCCGACCCGCCGGTCCGCGTGCTGTACAAGCCGCACCCCTTCACCGGCACCCGCAGTGACGAGGCCAGGGCCGCGCACGAGCGGATCACCGCGCTGGTGGAGAAGGCCGCGGTCGAGCGGGCCGCCGACCCGCGCTTCCTGGGCGACCTCGAAGAGCAGTCGCGGGCCAAGGCCGACCTCGCGCGTATCGAGGCGCGGCTCGCTGAACTGGCCGGGCCCGCCGGTGAGAAGGGCGACGAGGCGGAGGCGACCCGGGACGGTGTCGTCGACGTGGAACGGCACGAGGAGACCGAGAAGCTGCGCACCGAGTGGAACGACGCGTACTGGCGTTCGTTCGGCCCGGGGGAGCACCGGGTCGTCACGGGCGCCGAGCCACGGCTGTACGACTGCTTCAACGTGTCCGAGGCGATGGTCTCCGACATCTCCAGCGTGGTCTCCGACTTCATCGCGAGCGGCAAGCCGTACGCCGTGACGGACTCGGCGGCGCTGGGCGTGGAGGAGTTCAAGCGGCAGAACACCGCCGTACGGGCCGCCGTGATCCTCACCAACAGCGCCGGGGAACTGGGGCAGTTGCTGGCCGCGGTGCGCGACCCGGCGGCCGATCCGCTGGCCGGTGAGCGCGCGGAGCTCAAGCGGTATCTGCTCGGGCCCGACGAGCCGCCGTCCATCGAGCAGTTCAACACCGCGACGGCGGACCTCGCGGTGAAGGCCGAGGCACGCAACGCGGGCCAGAAGCGGCAGGCGGCGACCGCGCGGACCTGAGGGTGGACAGGGGTGGGGGGTGCGCGTTGGTCCGCCCACTGGACCAACGCGCACCCCCCACCCCCGTTCGCGTAAATTGCCCGTCAGCGCAGCCGGACGATCCGAGCAGGACGATCCGGGCCGGACGACCTGAGGGGACGGGAACGCAGGTGGCAGGGGCAAGGCAGGCCGTCGAAGAGGCCCACAGGATTGTCGTCAAAGTGGGCTCCTCGTCGCTGACCACGGCGGCCGGCGGCCTCGACGCCGACCGGGTCGACGCGCTCGTCGACGTCCTCGCCAAGAGCCGCAGCGGCGGCGAGAAGGAGATCGTTCTCGTCTCCTCCGGAGCCATCGCCGCAGGCCTCGCCCCCCTCGGCCTGCGCCGACGCCCCAAGGACCTGGCCCGCCAGCAGGCCGCCGCCAGTGTCGGGCAGGGGCTCCTCGTCGCGCGCTACACCGCCTCCTGCGCCCGCCACGGCATCCGGGTCGGCCAGGTGCTCCTGACCACCGACGACACCAGCCGCCGCGCCCACCACCGCAACGCCTCGCGCACCCTCGACAAGCTCCTCGCGATGGGTGCCCTCCCGGTCGTCAACGAGAACGACACCGTCGCCACGGACGAGATCCGCTTCGGTGACAACGACCGCCTCGCCGCCCTCGTCGCCCACCTCGTGCGCGCCGACCTCCTCGTCCTGCTGTCCGACATCGACGGCGTGTACGACGGCGACCCCGGCAAGCCCGGTACGGCACGGATCGCCGAGGTGCGCCGCCCGGCGGACCTCGCCCATGTCGACATCGGCAGCGCGGGCAAGGCCGGTGTCGGCACCGGCGGCATGGTCACCAAGGTCGAGGCCGCCCGGATCGCCGCCGCCGCCGGTATCCCGGTGGTCCTGACAAGTGCGGTGCACGCCGCCGACGCCCTCGCGGGCCGGGACACGGGCACCTACTTCCACGCCACCGGCAGGCGCTCCGCCGACCGCCTGCTCTGGCTCCAGCACGCGTCCACCCCGCAGGGCTCGCTCACCCTCGACGACGGCGCCGTGCGCGCGGTCGTCCAGGGGCGCAAGTCGCTGCTGCCGGCCGGGATCGCCTCGGTCGAGGGCGAGTTCGTCGCGGGCGACCCGGTCGAGCTGCGCGACAGCGCGGGCCACGCCGTCGCCCGCGGGCTCGTCAACTTCGACGCCAAGGAGATCCCCCAGCTGATCGGCCGCTCGACGCACGAACTGGCCCGCGAACTGGGTCCGGCGTACGAGCGCGAGGTCGTGCACCGGGACGACCTCGTCGTCCTGAACCCCTAGGACCTGCGGCTCGTCACCGGTGAACCCTCTCGTCGACTTCAGTCCCGCAAAGGCCGAAAACAGGGGGAACGCCCCGCAAATCCGCTCGCCGTGAGGTGGACGTTCCGCAAAAGTGCCCCATGAAGCGTGCGTACCTGCTTCTCTCTGTTTCAGGGAGAT
Source organism: Streptomyces sp. SID12488 (assembly GCF_010548275.1). GTDB lineage: Bacteria > Actinomycetota > Actinomycetes > Streptomycetales > Streptomycetaceae > Streptomyces. The sequence continues at coordinate 268,531 of NZ_JAAGLT010000001.1, read as the reverse complement.
TCCGCACGACCATCGGGTAAAGGAGGCCGCCGTGAGACGAGTGCGCCCTGGGGCGGCGGCGTCCCGCGGTGGAACCGCCTCCCGCAAGGTCGGCGAGGAGCGCGCCCTGACGAGCGTCGCGGCCGGCGCGCGCTACGAGGAGACGTACGAGGAGCCCAAGGACATGCCGCGTCTGTGGCATGTCACGCTCAGTGTTTCCGGCGCCGAGGCCCCGCTGAAGGAGGTCAGGCGCGGTCTGGAGCAGCTCGCCCACGACCATCCCTTTCTGCTGACCAGCCGGTACGCCAACGACCACGCGGAGATCCGCTACTGGGAGGAGGCCCGCGATCTGCACGACGCCGCGGCCGTCGCCCTGCGCCTGTGGGGCGAGCACCGCCAGACCGCGAAGCTGCCACCCTGGGAGATCGTCGGCCTGGAGGTCATCGACCGCGAGACCTACCACTACCGCATCGCCGAGGGCTTCGGCCCACAGCCGGCGACCCCGGTGGGCGTCCACCCCTTCTAGGGCGCCAGGGCACTGTCTGGGGGCCTGTCCGGTGGATTTGCGGGCTCTGCGGGGCTTGTCTCGGGGTTTGGGATAGCCGGTGGACGGTTCCGTCCGGCGCACTACGCTTCCCCCATGACCACGCTTTCGCCGTACGACTCGATGTCTCCGGTCACACAGGCCGCCTATCGTGCAAAGGCCGCCGCCGCCGACCTCGCCCCCCTGCCGCGGGCCGAGAAGGACGACGCGCTGCTCGCCGTCGCGGACGCGCTGGAGGTCCGTACGAGCGAAATCGTCGAGGCCAACGCCAAGGACATCGCCCGCGCGCGGGAGGCCGGCACCAGCGAGACGGTCATCGACCGGCTGACGCTCACCCCGGAGCGGGTGCGCGCGATCGCCTCCGACGTACGGGACGTCGTGGCGCTGCCCGACCCGGTCGGCGAGGTCGTCCGCGGCTCCACCCTGCCCAACGGCATCGACCTGCGCCAGGTCCGTGTCCCGCTGGGCGTCGTCGGCATCATCTACGAGGCCCGCCCGAACGTGACGGTCGACGCCGCCGCCCTCTGCCTGAAGTCCGGCAACGCGGTGCTGCTGCGCGGCTCGTCCTCCGCGTTCGAGTCGAACACCGCCCTGGTACGGGTGCTGCGCGACGCCGTCGGCGGGGCCGGCCTGCCCGCCGACGCCATCCAGCTCGTACCCGGCGAGGGCCGCGAATCCGTACGGGAACTGATGCGCGCCCGCGGCCTGGTCGACGTACTGATCCCGCGCGGCGGTGCCTCCCTCATCCAGACCGTCGTGACCGAGTCCACGGTCCCCGTGATCGAGACCGGCGTCGGCAACTGCCACGTCTACGTCGACGCCCAGGCCGACCTCGACATGGCCGTCGACATCCTGATCAACTCCAAGGCACAGCGCCCCAGCGTCTGCAACTCCGCCGAGACCCTCCTGGTCCACCAGGACATCGCCGCCGAGTTCCTGCCGCTCGCCCTGGACGCCCTCGCCGAGGCCGGGGTGACCGTGCACGCCGACCCGCGGGTGCTGGCGTATGCGAAGGACTCCAAAGCGACCGTCGTCGAGGCCACGCTGGAGGACTGGGACACCGAATACCTGTCCTACGACATCGCTGCCGCCGTGGTCGACTCCCTCGACAAGGCCGTCGAGCACATCCGGCTGTGGACCTCCGGGCACACCGAGGCGATCGTGACGACCTCGCAGCAGGCCGCCCGCCGCTTCACCCAGCTCGTCGACTCGACGACGGTCGCCGTCAACGCCTCGACGCGCTTCACCGACGGCGGTCAGTTCGGTTTCGGCGCGGAGATCGGCATCTCGACGCAGAAGCTGCACGCGCGCGGGCCGATGGGGCTGCCGGAGCTGACCAGCACGAAGTACATCGTCACCGGTGACGGGCACATTCGCCGCTGACGGGCAGGGCCGAGGGGCCGGCCGCCGGGGCGCGCGACGGCGGCCGGCGTCGGCCCGCGCTGAATGAAACGCATCTCATCCGGTAGCTGAATTTCCCTACCGCCTGCCCAAATTGACACCCCCGGTCTACTCTGGGTATGTGCCGGAGGACGTGGGGGGCACGCCGTTCTTCCCTGACGGCTGGGAGCCCGACGACGACCACGACCGCGGGGTGTCGGACGAAGAGTTCGCCTCCGTGGTCTTTGACGAGGCCTTCGTACAGGCGGCCGTGGTGCACGAGCCGACCGCCGTCGAACGCCTCCTGGCCGCCGCACAGGCGAGAGCGGAGGCCTCCGAGGCCGAGGCGCGCCGGGCGCACACCAGAGGCCTCAGAGGGGACGACGAGCGCTACGAGGACGGCTTCGGGCCCGACGACCCCGCCTATTTCGGCCACGATCCGGATCTCGACGACCTGGACGACGCCCAGCTCATGGAGAGCCGCTACGGCGCTCCTGGCACGCACGGCAAGCAGGTCTCCCGCTGGCACCGCCCGGTCGCCTGGATGCTCGCCCTCGTGATGGGGATCGGCATGGTCGCGCTGGCTTTCACGGCGGTCTACCGCGGGGCGTCCTCCAGCCGTCAGGAACAGGTGCCGCCGCCCGCCTCGACCGGTCTTGAGCAGGGCGGCGGGCGGGGGAGCGCAGCGAGTCCCTCGGCCTCGGCCGACTACTCCCAGCCGGCCGTCTCGGCCATCCCTCGGACTCCCTGACCCGAACCCGCCCGTGCCCTGTTCCTTCCTGGTGAGAACCTGTCAGAACTTGTGGTGCAGCGGGGCGTTTACCGAGGCTTCCCGAGACCTACTCTGAATGTATGGGCGGATCAGGAGACCCACCTGAGGGGACACCCGAGGCTGTCCCTGGTGGCGGCGAGGACGAGTACCGATCCGTCGTCTTCGACGAGTCGTTCGTCCGCGCTGCCCGGCTCCAGGAGTTCTCCGCCCAGGAGCGCCTGGACGACCACGCGCCCGCCGTACGCCGTCGCCAGCCCCTGCACCGGGGGCTGTCCCGGCAGGCGCTGATCCTCGTCCTGCTGATCGCTCTCGCCTTCGGCACCGCGATCTACATGGGTGTACGGAACCCCTACGAGAGCCCGGTCGCCGAGTTGGCCCCCGAGCCGCTGCGGATCACCGTGATCCCGCTCGCGCCGCAGGGTGCCGTACCCGGCGCGATCGACCCCGAACAGCTGTTCGCGCACAGTCCGGCGGCCCAGTTCTCCATAGGCGCCGAGGGCATCGCGCTGCCCGCCACGCGGCGCACCGCGCACTTCTCGGACAGCCAGGTCGTCAGCGCCCTGACCGCCGCCAAGGACTACCTGGTCGAGTCCTCGCTGTATCCGGAGGTACTCACCGGTAGCGAGGTCCGGGCCGTGCGGGTGATGCTCGCTCCGGACCAACTCGACCAGTTCGACGCGAGCTTCGACCGCCCGGCCGCCGACGGCAGACACGCGCCCACCGGATGGCTGGTGCGCTTCGACCCGGCCCGCGTCCAGCTGGCCGACGACAGGATCCGGGTACAGGGCACGCTACGGGCCACCGAGACCGACTCGGCGACCCTGGAGGTCGTCGCGGACCACACCTTCGTGTACGCGCTGCGGCCGACCGGCGCCGGTGAGCAGGCGAAGGCGTCCCTGTTCACCGTCCGGCGCGAACTGCACTTCAGCTTCGACCGCGACGACCTGCGGGCGCACCAGGTCCGGCTGGTCGTCTCCTACGTCCAGGCCGGACCGCTGTCCTGCGCGGAGGACTCCGTCGGTTACCTGAGGCCGCTGCTGGCCGGTCAGACCGCGAAGGCGGGTGGCCCCGCCGGGACGGATCCCTTTGCCACGGGCAGTGCCACGGCGTTGTGCGGGTCGCTGGCGGCGGGGGCACAGCCGAAGGTCTAGCGCTCTGCGGGACGTGCGGTACTGAACCTGCGGGCCGATGGGGGCTTGTCGCGCCCACGCGGCGGAGCCGCAAATCGACACAGCCCCGCGCCCCTCAGGGGCGCGGGGGCTGGTCCTCGGGCGGTGTGGAGTCGTCGCCGGGTGTGCCGCCGGGTGCGGAGCCGCCGTTTCCGCCGAATCCCCTTCGTACCCGGCCACCGAGGTCGCCCGCCCCGCCGGCTATGTCGGAGACCAGCTTCATCAGCGGGTCCTTGGAGCTCTTGACGTTGCTCGCGTAGCTCGCCGCCGACTCACGGAAGGAGCCTGAGACGGAGGTGTCCTTGTCCTCGGTGCGGCGCGGGTAGTGGCCGTCCATGATCCGCTGGAAGTCGCGGGACTCGGCCCACCTCTTCAGCTCGGCGGCGCGCACGGTGGTGAAGGGGTGGGTGCGCGGGAGGACGTTGAGGATCTTCAGCACGGAGTCGCGCAGGTCGCCCCCCGCCTCGTACTCCTCGGCCTGGGCGAGGAACGCGTCCACGTTCATCTCGTGCAGGTGGTTGCCGCCGGCGATCTTCATCAGGCCGCGCATCGAGGCCGTGAGGTCCTGGCCGACGAGCAGACCCGCGCGGTCGGCGGACAGCTCCGACTTGCGGAACCACTCGCGCAGGGCGGTGACGATCGCCATGATCGCGAGGTTGCCCAGCGGGATCCAGGCGACGCGGAGGGCCAGGCCGGTCAGGAAGAGCAGGATGGTCCGGTAGACGGAGTGGCCGGAGAGGGCGTGTCCGACCTCGTGCCCGACGACGGCCCGCATCTCCTCCTCGTCGAGCAGCTCGACCAGGCCGGTGGTGACGACGATGATCGGCTCGTCCAGACCGATGCACATCGCGTTGGGCTGCGGGTCCTGGTTGACGTACATCGGCGGGACCTTCTCCAGGTCCAGGATGTGACAGGCGTCGCGCAGCATGGCGTTGAGGTGGGCGAACTGCTGGTCCGAGACGCGCACGGAGTCGGACAGGAACAGCAGCCGCAGACTGCGCTCGGGAAGCAGTCCGCTGAGCGCCTTGAAGACGGTGTCGAACCCGCTGAGCCTGCGCAGGGCGACCAGGGCGGAGCGGTCGGCCGGGTGCTCGTACGCCCGCGAGGAGATCCCCGGGAAGCGGGTGCGCTGTCTGCTCGGTACGTTCTCCTGGCCCTGGGGCCCTTCCGGCCCCTGCCCGTTGCTCTCATGACTGTCGTCGGACATGTGTTCCCCCACGCGTCTGATTGCCCTATGTGCCCCCCGGAGCGGAACCCAGCCCAGGCGGAGATACCGTGGCGGGGCAGCACACCGTAAGGAGCGATCCGATGGACCACACCCCCGTAACCGACTGGATCAACGAGGCCGCGAGCGCCGCCGAGAAGCAGGGATCCGGCGATCTGCTCCGGGTCGTGCTGATCGTGATGTTCTTCGGCTGCATCCTGACCGCGTGGTTCCTGCTGCGGGGGTACAGGCAGAAGGACGACTGAGACGGGCCGGAAGTTCCCTCGCCGCCCCTTCTCCCGGGCCTGTCGGCGGAGTCGGCGTGATCCCCGTCGGCGGGCACGCTTACGATGAGCCGACGTCTTTATCCCGCCCTCACCGGATAGGTCCTGCCGAAGATGAGCATCCACAGCACCGCAGCGCAGTTGGTCACCCTCGCAGCCGAGGGCGAGGAGCACGGCGGCAACCACGAGAGCCTCAGCCCCTACCTCACAGGTGGCGGCGCCTTCTTCATCCTGCTGCTCCTGCTGTGGATCACCACCCGCTTCAACCGCGACCGCTGATTCCGGTCCAGGAGGGGCCGGATCCTGTGGCCGGTGCCCTCAGGTCGGGCCGGTAGGGTCTGCCGCATGGGAGAGCAGGACATGCCTACCGGTCCGGCGAACAACGCCGGCGACCGTCCGGCACACGACACGGAGAACCGTCCGGAGCTTCGGCGTGTGCCCGGCAACGGCCCGTCGAACCCGGGCAAGCGCCGCCTCGGCGTCATGGGCGGCACATTCGATCCGATCCACCACGGGCACCTCGTGGCGGCCAGTGAGGTCGCCGCGCAGTTCCACCTCGACGAGGTGGTGTTCGTACCGACCGGACAGCCGTGGCAGAAGACCGACCGCAAGGTGTCGCCGGCCGAGGACCGCTATCTGATGACGGTCATCGCGACCGCCGAGAACCCCCAGTTCTCGGTCAGCCGCATCGACCTCGACCGCGGCGGCCCGACGTACACCACGGACACCCTGCGCGACCTGCGCGCGCTCAACCCCGACACGGACCTGTTCTTCATCACGGGCGCCGACGCGCTCGGCCAGATCCTCACCTGGCGCGACGCCGACGAACTGTTCTCCTTCGCGCACTTCATCGGGGTCACCCGGCCCGGTCACACGCTGACCGACCCGGGACTCCCGGAGGGCGGTGTCTCGCTCGTCGAGGTTCCCGCCCTGGCCATCTCGTCCACAGACTGCCGTGCGAGGGTCGCCAAGGGCGACCCGGTCTGGTATCTCGTGCCGGACGGTGTGGTGCGCTACATCGACAAGCGCGAGCTGTACCGCGGCGAGTGAGCCGAGAGGGGCACCGGTGAACGACCCATACGACTCGGGATACGACGGCGACCAGCAGTACGAGCTCGTCGGCTACGACGACTTCGGCCGGCCTGTCTACCAGCCGGCGGCGTCGCCGCAACAGCAGTACCAGCAGCAGCAACAGGCACAGCAGCCAGAGCAGCAGTCGTACGACCCCTACGCGCAGCAGACCCCCCAGACACAGGGGTACGAGGGGTACGGCTACGACCCGTACGCGACCGGGCAGCAGCAGCCCGTCCCGTCGTACGACCCGTACGGCGCCGGGAACCCGGCCACCGGATACGACCCCTACGGGCAGGCGGCGAGCAGCGGGCAGCAGCCCCTGGTCGCCGAGCAGGCACCGCCCGCGGTACCGACGGCACGGGCCGCGCAGGCCGGACAGACCGCCTATGTCCCGCAACAGGGCGGTCCGGTCGGGGGCGACGTTCCGCAGGCCCAGGAGAGTCCGCAGGACTCGGGTGAACGCGACTACAGCACCCAGCAGTTCGCCTTCGTCGAGGAGCCCACCGGCGACTCCGAGGACGTCATCGACTGGCTGAACTTCACCGAGAACCGCACCGAGCGCCGCGAGGAGGCCAAGCGCCGCGCGCGCGGTCGTGTCATCGCCCTGGTCGTCGTCCTCGCCCTGGTGGCGGTGGGCGGGACCGGCTATCTCTGGTACGCGGGGAAGCTGCCCGGGACGTCCTCCGCGGACGCGAAGACCGGCGGGGCGACCACCGCGGGGGCCCAGAAACGGGACGTCGTCGTGGTCCACCTGCACAACACCAAGAAGGGCGGCACCTCCACGGTGCTGCTCGTCGACAACGCCACCACCAAGCAGGGCACCACCGTCCTGCTGCCCAACACCCTCGCCCTGACCGACGACGACGGCTCCACGACCACCCTCGCCAAGTCCGTCGACGACGACGGCTCCTCCGGGACACGCGACGCGCTCGACACCGTCCTCGGCACCGACATCGAGGGCACCTGGCGGCTCGACACCCCCTACCTGCAGAACCTCGTCGAGCTGGTCGGCAACATCGACATCGACACCAACGCCGACGTACCCGACCCGGACGCCAGGAAGAAGGGCACGGTGCCCCTGGTGAAGAAGGGCGAGGCCCAGACCCTCAGCGGCAAGATGGCCGTCGCCTACGCCACCTACCTCGCCTCCGGCGAGGCCCAGGACGCCCAGCTGGAGCGGTTCGGGCAGGTCATGCAGGGGGTGCTGCGCAAGCTGTCCTCCGACACCCGGGCCGCGACGATCACCGTGCAGACGCTGGCGCAGATCCTCGACCCCTCGCTGACCGACAAGGACCTCGGCAGCTTCCTCGCCAGGCTCGCCGACCTCGCCAAGGGCGGCGACTACAAGACCGCCCTGCTGCCCGTCCAGGGCGACGGCACCCTGAGCGCCCAGGCCAGCTCCTCGGTCGTCAAGACCGTGCTCGGCGGCGCCGCCAAGAGCCCCGACAAGGGTGCCGCGGTCCGTGTCTCCGTCCAGAACGCCAGCGGCGACAAGGGCGACACCGACAAGGCCCGCATCGTCCTCCTCAACGGCGGCTTCACCTTCCTGGAGGCCGGTACGGCCGACACCGCCCGCGCCACGTCCCAGGTCAGCTACGCCGACGCCGCCGACAAGCAGAACGCCACCGAGGCCGCCAAGACGCTGGGTCTGCCCACGAGCTCGGTCAGGAAGGGCACGGTCTCCTCGAACGCGGACGTGTCCGTGATCCTCGGCCAGGACTACAAGCCGGCAACGTGACGGAGTGACGGCGGGCGCGACAGCGTGCGCACCCCGGGCCCGGCGCCGATGCCCGGGGTGCGATCCGCCAATGACGTGGGGCGGTGTCGGTGGTCCGTGAGACCCTTGGGTAACCCGTACGGGTCCCTGACCGCCGACCGAAAGCCTTGTAGTGACCGCCACTGACCGTTCCATCGAGCTCATCTCCGCCGCCGCGCAGGCGGCTGCCGACAAGCTCGCGCACGACATCATCGCCTACGACGTCAGCGACGTGCTGTCGATCACGGACGCCTTCCTGTTGGCCTCGGCACCCAACGACCGCCAGGTCAAGTCGATCGTCGACGAGATCGAGGAGCACCTCAGCAAGGAGCTCGGCGTCAAGCCGGTCCGCCGCGAGGGCGACCGTGAGGCCCGCTGGGTGCTCCTGGACTACGTCGACATCGTCGTCCACGTCCAGCACAGCGAGGAGCGCGTCTTCTACGCCCTGGAGCGGCTCTGGAAGGACTGCCCCGAGCTGGAGCTGCCCGACGACGCCAAGGCCACCCGCGGCAAGGCCGCCGAGCACGCCAAGCTTCGCGTCGAGGAGGACACCGCCGACTTCGGAGGCCTGCGGTGACCGCTCCCACGGGGGCCCGTCGCAAGCCGGGCCCGGGCCGCCGCCTCATCCTGTGGCGCCACGGCCAGACGGCGTGGAACGTGGAGCGGCGCTTCCAGGGCACCACGGACGTCGAGCTCACCGGGACCGGCGTCGGCCAGGCCCGCCGAGCCGCCCGGCTGCTCGCCTCCCTGAAGCCCGACGCGATCGTCGCCTCGGACCTCCAGCGCGCGGCGCACACCGCGCGCGAACTCGCCGAGCTCACCGGCCTCACGGTGACGCACGACGAGGGCCTGCGCGAGACGTACGCGGGCGTCTGGCAGGGGCTGACGCACGAGGAGATCATCACCCGCCACGGCGACGAGTACACCGCGTGGAAGCGCGGTGAGCCGGTCCGCCGCGGCGGCGGCGAACTGGAGACCGAGGTCGCCGACCGCGCCGCCCCGGTGGTGCTGCGGCACGCCGAGAAACTTCCCGAGGACGGCACCCTCGTCGTGGTCAGCCACGGCGGCACCATCCGGACCACCATCGGGCGCCTGCTCGGCCTGGAGTCCCGTCACTGGGAGAGCCTCGGCGGGCTCTCCAACTGCTGCTGGTCCGTCCTCGGCGAGGGCGCCCGCGGCTGGCGCCTCCTCGAGCACAACGCCGGCACGCTGCCCGAACCGGTCCTCGGCGACGACGACTGAGCGCCCCTCCCCGCACCCCGTCAGGGACCGGGACCCGGATTTCACTTTCCGGCTGGTCGCAGGCTAAAGTTCTTCTTGTTCGCCCCGCGGGTCCGGGCGGAACGCGAGGGGCTATAGCTCAGTTGGTAGAGCGCCTGCATGGCATGCAGGAGGTCAGGAGTTCAATTCTCCTTAGCTCCACAGGTCAAGAACATCGTGTGACGAGAGCCTCGCTCCCCTCCGGGAGCGGGGCTCTGGTCGTTCACCCGCCGCTTCGGCAGACTCTTCCCGGACCCGCTTGAGTCACTTGGGGTCCCGGAGGCGTATACCTCTGCGGAAGCTCTACTTGGATGCGTGTTTGCGCTGGCCGCGACGGCTGCGGTGAGTGCCGTGTCCGGACTGGTACGAAGGCGTCGCTGACCGTATTGGTCCGTCCGTGGCAGAATCAAACGGCCGAAGGGGGCGCGGCCCGACGGGAGGGAGTTGCGATGCCTGCGAGCATCCTCAGGGAGGTCGGTCATCTCCCTGAAGCGGCAGTCATACGGGGCAGGAGAACCCGTCTCAGCTGCCCTTCCTGCGGTTCCGGCCATGTCGCCCAGGTGCTCGGTGACAACGGTGGCGTTTCCTACGTGTGCACGGCCTGCGGCCACAGCTGGAGCTGATCGATGGGTGCACACAGGAGGACATGCGACTGGTGCGGCAGTGGTACGCCCATCGTCCGTGACATGGAGCCGGTGAACCACGACTACCAGTACTGGTGCGAGGAATGCGCGCGGGCGCTGATCATAAAGGGCGACCCGATCGAGACCTACCGTGAGCTGGAGGGCGAGCCGATCTACGGCCGGCTCCTCGAAGAGCACTGCACCCTCAAACGGTTCTACTCGTTCGTCACGGCCTGACCCCGGTACCCCTGCCTGGCAGGTCGGAAACGATTTGGTGCTGCACCGGGGGACCGGTAATGTTGGCGTCGCCGCCGGGGAAACCCGGCGGAACGCGAGGGGCTATAGCTCAGTTGGTAGAGCGCCTGCATGGCATGCAGGAGGTCAGGAGTTCAATTCTCCTTAGCTCCACAGAAATCGAAGGCGGGCCATCCGAACAGGATGGCCCGCCTTCGGCGTTGTGCCCGGAGACAGGTACGGGGACGCGTACGGGGAACGCGGACGGCGGGCCACTCGATCGATCGAGTGGCCCGCCGTGGTTGCTTTCGCGTGTCTCAGCGACCGCTGCCGAGAGCACGTCGGCCCCGGCCGCCGCGCTGGGACAGGACCGGCAGCCGGTCGGGGGCCGAGGCCCTGGTGTCCTCCTCCAGGCGCAGCGCCAGCGCCGGGCAACGGCGCACCGCGCGCAGTGCCTTCGCCTCCGCGTACCGGGGCACCTTCGCCTGCGCGACGGTCGGGAAGCCGTCGGCGCCGAGTTCGAAGACCTCGGGGAGGATGTCGGCGCACAGGCCGTGGCCCCGGCAGAGAGTCCAGTCGACGTAGATCTTCTGGCGGCTGGGGCCGCTCTCCTCCTCCGCCTGGCCGCCCGGGATGCCCGTGGGTGTCTGACCGCCCTCGAAGAGCGGCAGAACGCCTTCTACGGGCCTTCCGCAGCCGTTTCCGAGGACGTGGGCCGCGAGGTCGTCCGTGAACGCCTTGATGGTCGACTCCAGGAACATCGCCGAGCCGTCCGGGTGTGAGCACGCGCCGCGCCGTTTCACGGACTTGGCGACCTGCTTGACGGCCTCCAGCGCGGCCGGACCGCCGCCGTTGAGGATGTCCGCCATGCCGCGCGCGGCGGCGGGCAGACCGAGGTAGCAGGGGCCGCACTGACCGGCGCTCTCCTCGGCCAGCCACTGGGCCACGCGCAGCGACTCGCCCAGCGGGCAGGTGTCCTGGCTGATCGGCAGGATCGCGCCGGCGCCGAGCGCACCGCCCACCGCGTCCAGTGAGTTGCGCGAGACGATCGCCTCGTTGACCGTCGCCGAGTCGATCCACTTGCCGTGGTAGCCGCCGGTCAGCACACCCTGCGGGACCGGCGGGGCACCGGCGAGCTGAAGGACGTACCGCAGCGGCACACCCGTGGGGACCTCGATCACCATGGGGCGGGCGACCGCGCCGGAGACGGTGAGCATGACGGTGCCCGGCTCGTCGTACAGGCCGGTGTTGCAGTAGCGCTCGGCCCCGATGCGGGCGGCGATGGCCAGCTGGGCGTACGTCTCGGCGTTGGACAGCAGGGTGGGTGCGCCGCCGACGCCGCTCTGCGAGGCGCTGATCTTGCGGCCGGGGGGGATCGCCGGGCCGCCGTCGATGGAACGGATCAGTGAGGCGGCGGCGCCGGTGACCATCCGGATCGGATTGCGCTGCACGCGCGCGCGGAGAGCCGATCGGCGGCCGTTGTTGAGGCCGCGCTCGGCGAGCGCGGCCTCCATGGAACGCTGGGTGGATTCACGTGTCACCCCGATGACGAGGGTGCGGGCGCCCATGGCTTCGGCGCAGAGCAGGGCGCCGTCCAGAATCAGGTGCGGGGCACGGTTGACCAGCACCGTGTCCTTGCGGCAGGCGGGCTCGTCCTCGCTCGCGTTGACGACGACGACCGGCCGCACCCCGCGGCGGATCGCCGTCTCGGCGACCGACCGCAGCTTCTTGTGAAAAGGGAAGCCCGCGCCGCCGCGGCCCTTCAGTGAAATGCGTTCGGCGAGCTGTGCGAGCTGCTCGCCGCCCATCGGTTCGAGCGGCCCATGCACCTTGAGGTGCATGGGCAGGTCCAGTCGTTCGACAAGGTCGAAACCCGACGTGAGCTGGGGAAGCCCGACCACGCGGACTTCGGGTACGTCGGGCAGAGCCTCGTTCACTTAAAGCCTCCGGAAGGCGCGTTCCAAGGTTCGCCCGAACCCGGTGCGTCGAAGTCATAGGAAGCACCGGGGTTTACATCAGTGGCGGGACCGCTGTTGTACGTGTCATTCGCGTTGTACGTGCCGTAGGCGGCATTCGACTCACCGGTGTTGTACACATCACCCGTGTTGTACGCGGCAGCGCCCGGATTGTCATAGACCGGGATGTTGTATCCGGTGTCGTTCATCGGGTCGTACGCCGACACGGGAGCCTCGCCGAGGGGCGGCGGGGACGGGATCGGCCAGCTGCCCGACGTACTGCCGTCCATCCGCGGCATCGCCTCGGTGGACTGGATGTCCATGCGCGCGGTCTGGTCCATGTACGAGTCCTGCGCGCGCGCGGGCGGCGTCACGGCGCGGTAGGCCGCCGCGAAGCCGTCCTGCGCGGGTTCGGGTGTCATGGTGCGGCTGGCCGGGGCGTCGTAGAGCGGCGACGCGGAGGGCGCGCTGCGCGGTGTGGGTATCCCCGAGTCCCCGCGCGCGGGCCTGCCCGCGGACTGGCTCTCGTAGCCCGGCAGGGAGGACTCCCCGAGGCGTGCCCGGCTCGCGTCCAGGCCCTCGCGGCCCGGTCGCTCCTGGGACCCCAGGATCGCCATGATCTGGGCGGCCACCCTGCGCTTGAACGGGCGGGGCGCCGAGCGCAGCGCCAGGGCCGCGATGACCGCGGCCAGGCACAGGCCGTACATGATCGTGAAGACGGGCTTCGCCTGGCGGCCCGCGTACAGGCCGTGGACCAGCGCGAAGCACCAGGCCGGGTAGGCCAGCATGTGCATCGCGCGCCAACGGGCCGCGACCGGAGCCGGAGAGGCGAACCGGCTGCGCAGTGCGCCGGTGACCGCCGTGAAGATCATGAGCAGGCCGGCCATGGAGCCCATGCCGATGAGACCTGAGGTGCCGGTGACGCCGAGGCTGAAGGGGATCAGTGCGGCGACCAGTGTGACGTGGTCGAGCGCCAGCTTCACCGAGACGTGCAGCAGCAGGAAGGCGACCGAGGAGACGGCGGTCGTCCGGTGCACGGCCTGGGCGATCAACCGCTGACGGGTGTTCAGGAAGACCCGGTCGGTCGCGACCAGGCCCCAGATCACCGAGCAGGAGAGGGCGACCAGCGACAGCACGCCGGCACCGAAGTTGAGGAAGTCCTGGACCGGGTCACCTCCGACCAGCACGACCACGGGTATGAGCAGCAGCATGGCAGCGGTCGCCATCCCGGAGGCCGAACGGCCAGTCCCGGGAAGCGAACTGTTACTACGAGGGTTCATGGGGGCAACTCCGAGCGGTTCGGGAAGGCGGTCCCGCGTCGAACTCTAAGTCGAGACATACCGAGGAGTAGGAGGTTTGAGTTATTGCGTTGTTACCAAAGGGCTGTGAGGCCGTTGTGATGTCCCATAGGGGTTGTTACGCGGAGTAAGTTTTGAACCTGGTTCAGGTTTTTCTGTGTGGCGATTCACGTTTCCTCCTGAGGCCCAGGGGGCTCACGAGGGTGTCATGTGGGGGTTCTGTGGGGACTTTCGGGACTCTCCCTGTGCGGGGCACCCGGTGCCAATCGAACCGGGAACTCCGTCGCGGCGCGCTCGACGGCTGCGGTACCCTGACGCCATGCGAGCCGTACGCCTTCTGCTTAGCGAGCCGCGCTGATCAGTCCCGACCACTGATGAATCGTGGTCGGCATCGGCGCGGCGTCCCCTCCTGTGCGAGGGGATTTTTCATTTCCAGCCGCTGGCAGAGACGATCGATGGAGCTTTGAGGACCATGAGCGAGACGAACCCCGCTGCTGCCGCCGCCGAGGGCGCGGCCCCGCACCGCTACACGGCCGCCATGGCGGCCGACATCGAGGCACGCTGGCAGGACTTCTGGGACGCCGAGGGCACGTATGCCGCTCCCAACCCGAGCGGTGACCTGGCGAACGACCCCGCGCTGGCCGCCAAGCCCAAGAAGTTCATCATGGACATGTTCCCGTACCCCTCCGGTGCGGGTCTGCACGTCGGCCATCCGCTGGGCTACATCGCGACCGACGTGTCCGCCCGTTTCCAGCGCATGACCGGCCACAACGTCCTGCACACCCTGGGCTTCGACGCCTTCGGGCTGCCCGCCGAGCAGTACGCCGTGCAGACCGGCACACACCCGCGGGTGTCCACCGAGGCCAACATCGCGAACATGAAGGTCCAGCTGCGCCGGCTGGGCCTGGGCCACGACAAGCGCCGGTCCTTCGCGACGATCGACCCGGAGTACTACAAGTGGACCCAGTGGATCTTCCTGCAGATCTTCAACTCCTGGTACGACGAGGAGGCGGACAGCGCTCGCCCGATCGCCGCCCTGATCGCCGAGTTCGAGAGCGGCGAACGCGCCGTACCCGGTGACCACGCGCGTGCGTGGAACGAGCTGACCGCCATCGAGCGCGCCGACGTCCTGAGCGAGTACCGCCTGGCGTACGCCTCCGAGGCGCCCGTCAACTGGTGTCCGGGACTGGGCACCGTACTGGCGAACGAGGAGGTCACCGCCGACGGCCGTTCCGAGCGCGGCAACTTCCCCGTCTTCAAGGCCAAGCTGCGCCAGTGGAACATGCGCATCACCGCCTACGCCGACCGGCTGCTGAACGACCTGGACGCGCTGGACTGGCCCGAGGCCATCAAGCTGCAGCAGCGCAACTGGATCGGCCGCTCCGAGGGTGCCCGCGTCGACTTCCCCGCGGGCGGCGAGGCCATCACGGTCTTCACCACCCGCCCGGACACCCTGTTCGGCGCCGGCTACATGGTCCTGGCGCCCGAGCACCCGCTGGTCGAGAAGCTGACCCCGGCCGCCTGGCCCGAGGGCACCCACGACGTCTGGACGGGCGGCCACGGCACGCCCGCCGAGGCCGTCGCCGCCTACCGCGCGCAGGCCGCCTCGAAGTCGGACGTCGAGCGGCAGGCCGAGGCCAAGGACAAGACCGGTGTCTTCATCGGCTCGTACGCGACCAACCCGGCCAACGGCGAGCAGATCCCCGTCTTCATCGCCGACTACGTCCTGATGGGCTACGGCACCGGCGCGATCATGGCCGTACCGGCGGGCGACCAGCGCGACTTCGAGTTCGCGCGCGCCTTCGAGCTGCCGATCCACTGCATCGTCGAGCCGACCGACGGGCGCGGCACCGACACCTCGACATGGGACAACGCCTTCGGGGCGCACGACGCGAAGATCATCAACTCGGCCAACGGTGACATCTCGCTGGACGGGCTGGGCGTCGCCGACGCCAAGGCGCGCATCACCGAATGGCTGGAGCGCGAGGGCATCGGCCGCGGCACCGTCAACTTCCGGCTGCGCGACTGGCTGTTCAGCCGCCAGCGTTACTGGGGCGAGCCCTTCCCCATCGTCTACGACGAGGACGGCGTCGCCCACTCGCTGCCCGAGTCGATGCTGCCCCTGGAGCTGCCCGAGGTCGAGGACTACTCGCCGCGCACCTTCGACGCGGACGACGCGGACACCTCCCCGGAGACCCCGCTGTCCCGCAACGCGGACTGGGTCAACGTCACCCTGGACCTGGGCGACGGGCGCGGGCCGCAGAAGTACCGCCGCGAGACCAACACCATGCCCAACTGGGCCGGTTCCTGCTGGTACGAGCTGCGCTACCTGGACCCGCACAACAGCGAGAAGCTGGTCGACCCGGCCATCGAGCAGTACTGGATGGGCCCCCGCGAGGGGCAGCCCCACGGCGGTGTCGACCTGTACGTCGGCGGCGCCGAGCACGCCGTACTGCACCTGCTGTACGCACGCTTCTGGTCCAAGGTGCTGTTCGACCTGGGGCACGTCTCCTCGGTCGAGCCGTTCCACAAGCTGTACAACCAAGGCATGATCCAGGCCTTCGTGTACCGCGACAGCCGCGGAATCGCCGTCCCGGCCGCCGAGGTCGTGGGGGGCGACGGCGCCTTCTACTACCAAGGCGAGAAGGTCTCCCGGCTGCTGGGCAAGATGGGCAAGTCCCTGAAGAACGCGGTCACTCCGGACGAGATCTGCGCCGAGTACGGGGCGGACACGCTGCGCCTGTACGAGATGGCGATGGGTCCCCTGGACGTGTCGCGGCCGTGGGACACGCGCGCGGTGGTGGGCCAGTTCCGGCTGCTGCAGCGGCTGTGGCGCAACGTCGTCGACGAGGACAGCGGCGAGGTCACCGTTGTCGACACCGAGGCCGACGAGGCGACACTGCGTGCCCTGCACAAGGCGGTCGACGGCGTCCGTCAGGACCTGGAGGGCCTGCGGTTCAACACCGCCATCGCCAAGGTCACGGAGCTGAACAACTACCTGACCAAGGCGGGCGGCCCGGTCGCGCGCACGGTCGCCGAAACCCTGGTGCTGCTGGTCGCGCCGCTGGCCCCGCACATCGCCGAGGAGCTGTGGCGCCGGCTGGGCCACTCCGACTCGGTCGTCCACCAGGACTTCCCGGTCGCCGACCCCGCGTACGTCGTGGACGAGAGCGTGACCTGCGTCGTGCAGATCAAGGGCAAGGTCAAGGCACGCCTGGAGGTCTCGCCGTCGATCTCCGACGACGAGCTGGAGAAGGTGGCGCTGGGTGACGACAAGGTTGTGGAGGCGCTGGCCGGCGCGGGGATCCGCAAGGTGATCGTGCGGGCGCCGAAGCTGGTCAACATCGTCACGGCGTAGACCCGGTCGCCGGTGCGGGCATCGGTACTGGCACTGGCGCGGGTGAACGCGTGGGTGTAGGCGTGGGCGGTCCGCCAGGCCGATCGGGGTAGTCCCCTACGGGCAGGTTCGGGGTTCTTTTGGAACTCCGGGCCTGCCCTTTGCGTTTACCGTTGAAGAGCGGCTCGAAGGCCGCGACCGGTACGAGGAGGAGCGTCGTGGAAGCCGCTGTCGCAGTTGTCGCCCTGCTCTTCCTGCTGTTCGTCGTGCTGGGCGTGTACGCGACGGTGAAGGTGGTCGGCGCGGCCAAGAGAGGTGTGGACCGGACGATCTCGCAGGCCCGCCGTACGGTCGAGGACACCACACTGCGCGCCAAGACGTTCGCACAGCCAGGCCCGGCCGGCGAGCTGGCCCAGCTCAGGCTCAAGCTGCGTACGTCGATGCGTGCCACGCAGGACGCGCTGCACGCGGGCGTGTCCGAGGACGAGTCCCTCAAGGAGTCCCTCGGCCTCTTCGAGCGGCTCAGCGCGCACGGCCACGAGCTGGACGCCGAACTGAAGCGGCTGGAGTCCGAGCCCGACCGGGCGACGCTCGTCGCACGACTGCCCGCCCTTCGTGAGCGCACCGACCACATCACGCAGGCGGCCGACTCACTGCGCTGGGCGGCCCGGGACCGGGCGACCCGTTTCGCGGGCGACGACCTGGACGCCCTGAGGACCCAGATAGACGTCGAGGCGGGCGCCCTGCGGCACTGGACGACTGCGGAGCCCACGCCTGCCGCGACTCGCACGCCGACTCCCACCCCGGCCCCCGCTCCGCCGCCGTGGCCCGAGGCTCCGGAGGCCGACGGCGCCGCGGCGCAGCAGACCTGGCCGGACAGCCCCGGCGCGCGACGGGCCGCCGAACCGACCCGGCCGGCCATCACCCCGCCGGTCCAGCAGCCCGTCTACCCCTGGCAGAAGAAACCCCGTCCCGAGAGCACGACTTGATCCGGCGGACCGACTCCGGTCCCGTCGCAGGTGAAAGGGGCGGGCTGCCGCCCACGAGCTACGGCAGGTAACCTCCAGCTCATGTCCCGCCATGTCGCGATCGTCACCGATTCAACGGCCTACCTGCCGCCGCGGACGATGGAGCGCCACGGCATCATCGCGGTGCCGCTGACCGTGGTCCTCGGTGACCGGGCATACGAAGAGGGCACCGAGATCTCGGCCCGGTCCCTGGCGCAGGCACTCCAGAAGCGCCGTTCCGTCACCACCTCGCGCCCCAGCCCCCAGCTCTTCGCGGAGACCTATCGGAAGGTCGCCGAGTCCGGCGCCACCGGCATCGTCTCGCTGCACCTCTCCGCCGAGTTCTCGGGCACGTACGACGCCGCTGTCCTGGCGGCCCGTGAGGCGCCGGTGCCCGTACGGGTGGTCGACACCGGCATGGTGGCGATGGCCCTCGGGTTCTGCGCACTGGCCGCGGCCGAGGCGGCGGAAGCGGGCGGCACGGTGGACGAGGCCGTCACCGCCGCGGAGAAGCGGGCCGCCGGCACGTCCGCCTACTTCTACGTCGACACCCTGGACTATCTGCGCCGTGGCGGTCGGATCGGTGCCGCCCAGGCCCTCCTCGGCTCCGCCCTCGCGGTGAAGCCGCTGCTGCAGTTGGACGGGGGCCGGATCGAGCTGCGGGAGAAGGTACGGACGGCGTCCAAGGCCATCGCCCGCCTGGAGGAGATCGTCGCCGAGCAGGCGGGCGGCGCGCAGGTCGACATCGCCGTTCACCATCTGGCCGCCCCCGACCGGGCAGCGGCCCTCGCCGACCGGTTGCGGGAACGGGTGCCGGGGCTGGCCGAGCTGCATGTGAGCGAGATCGGGGCGGTGATCGGGGCGCATACGGGGCCTGGGTTGCTGGGAGTGGTTGTCTCGCCTCGGTGAGGTGTCCCTGCGGGGCTTCTGGAGGTGTCCTCGGCCTCTGCGCGGCACTCGTGTGGGTGACGGAGTTATCCACAACCAGCGGGTAATCCACCGGAATTGAGCAAGATCATCGCGAGTGTGGTGGCTTGCTCCATCCTCGGCGCATGGCACTTCGATCGCACTCACGCGCAACCACTCCGACCAGCGGCCCGGGGCGCGGCCCGATGTCCGACGGCCGCGTCCGTCACGGCCATCGCCGTCCTCGTAGCAGGGCCCGGCAGCATCAGGAATCGGCCGACGAGATCCGCCGGCGGGCGGAGGTGCTCTTCGGCGAACAGGCACTGGAGCGAAGGGAGTTGGGCAACGGGCCGCCGGGGGGTGAGCGGAATACGGGGGCGGTGGAGGGCGGAGAGGGTGCGCGGTTCGCCAGGCCGACGGTGAGGCGTGGGGGATCTGGCAAGAGTGAGGGCGTCGGAGCCGGTGGGGTCGGCGGCGAGGGCGAAAGCGAGGGCGTCGGCGGGGTCGCCGATGGTGCGACTGCCGTTCCGGGGAGGGATGTCGGTGCTGGCGCCGGTGCGGTGGGCGCGGGCATGAGCGGTCGGGCTGCCGGGGCTTGGCAGGAGCGGGCCGGGCTTGCGATGCGGGAGCGGATGCCCGTGTGGTTGCAGGTGCGGTGCGGTCTGGAGCGGCGGAGCGTGGTGGCGCTCACGGTGGTGCTGGTCGCTGCCGCGGTGCTCGCCGCGCAGCACTTCTGGACGGGGCGTGCCCAGCCCGTTCGCGCGCCGGAGGTGGTGCGGGCGGCGGCTCCGTTCGCGGCGGCGCGGGCGGGTGGCGCGGCCGGTCCCCGGAGCGTCGCGGGAACGGCCGGGGCCCAGATCGTGGTGGACGTCAGCGGCAAGGTGCGGGAGCCGGGGGTTCATCGGCTGCCGGCCGGATCCAGGGTCGCCGATGCCTTGCTGGCCGCGGGTGGGGTGCGTCCCGGTACGAAGACCGACGGGCTCAACCGCGCGCGGTTCCTCGTCGACGGCGAACAGGTGGTGGTCGGCGGGGCTGTGCCCCTCGTACCGGGGGCGGTCGTGGGCGGCGTGGTCGGCTCGGCCGGTGGGGGAGCGGGCGGCTCCGTGGGCGGGGCGGGGGCCGGACCGGCGGCGCCTGTTTCGCTGAACACGGCCACCACGGACCAGCTCGACACCTTGCCGGGGGTCGGCCCTGTGCTGGCGCAGCACATCATCGACTATCGCACCCAGCACGGCGGATACCGGTCCGTGGACGAACTGCGCGACGTGAACGGCATCGGTGACCGCCGCTTCGCCGACCTGCGAAACCTTGTGCAGCCATGAGCCGGGTACCGCTCTCGTCGGAGTCCGAAGGCCCGCCCGGGCGTGGCGGGGCCGGGGCCGCGCACGAGGAGCCCCGCACATTCGGCGAACAGGTCACCCCCACCCGTCGAGAACCTCGCGCCCGCCGGTCCGTGCACGCGGTCTCGGGGAAACGGCTGGGGGAAGCCAACCCCCGGCAGGAAGGGCCGACGGACCTGCGGTTGGTGCCGCCCGCGCTGGCGGCCTGGTTGACGGCGGCACTGGCGCTGGATGTCCCGCCCTGCTGGGTCACCGGCTTCGCGGTCGTCTGTTCGGTCGTGGCGGGCTTGCTCCTGCTGGTCCGCCGTACTTCGGGGTGCCCCGAACTCCCGTCGGCGGGACAGCCCCGGTGGGGCAGCTGGTCGCGGGTCTCCGTGGCTGCCGTGCTGCTCTGTGTCGCCGGGGCTGCCGTCTCCGCCGGGCTGCACGGGGCCGATCTGCGGCGCGGGCCGGTGCCGGGGCTGGCGCGGCAGTACGCCACCGTGACGGCCGAGTTGGAGGTGAGGTCCGATCCACGACTCACCCGGCCCCACGTCCAGGGTGCCCACGCCCTGCCGACCGCCGTACTGCTCGACGCCGATGTCCGACGCATCGAGGAGACGGACGGAAGCACGGTGGTGACGCGGACGCCCGTGCTCGTGACCATCGACATGGGCGCGAAGCCGAAGACGACGGGACCGTTCGGACGGGCGGCGAAGGCGGCGAAGGCGGCGGACGGGCCGGAGGGCTCGCCCTGGCTGGGCCTGTTGCCGTCCACACGGCTGCGGGTGACCGGACGGCTCGTGCCCGCGTTGACGGGCGGCGACCGGGTCGCGGCCGTGCTACGGGTACGGGACCGGGCGGCGCCGGAGGTGGTGAGGCAGCCGTCGGCAGCACAGCGGTTCGCGGGGCGGCTGCGGGCGGGACTGCGGGACGCCACCGAGGACCTGCCGTCGGACGCGCGGGCACTGCTGCCCGGGCTGGTCGTCGGGGACACCTCACGTGTGACACCCGAGCTGGACGAGGCGTTCAAGGAGACCGACCTCACGCATTTGACGGCCGTAAGCGGAGCGAACTTCACGATCATCCTCGCCCTACTCCTCGGGCCGCCCGCTCTCGCCCAGCAGGTCGAACGGCGTGGCCTCGCACCTCGCCTGGGTATTTCCCTCCGGACGACCGCACTGCTCGGCGGCGCGCTCACCCTGGGATTCGTCGTGGTGTGCAGACCCGACCCGAGTGTGCTGCGGGCCGCGGCCTGCGGATCCGTCGCGCTGCTCGCCCTCGCGACCGGGCGCCGCCGGTCGCTGATCCCGGCGCTGGCGACAGCGGTTCTGCTGCTGGTGCTGTACGACCCCTGGCTGGCGCGGAGTTACGGCTTCCTGCTCTCCGTCCTCGCCACCGGGGCACTCCTCACCCTCGCGCCCCGCTGGAGCCCGGCGTTGCGCAGGCGCGGGGTGCCGCCGCGGCTGGCCGAGGCGCTGGCAGCGGCCGGTGCCGCGCAGGCCGTGTGCGCGCCCGTCGTGGCCGTGCTGTCGGCGCGGGTGAGCCTGGTGGCGGTGCCGTGCAACCTTCTCGCGGAGTTCGCCGTCGCCCCCGCCACCGTGCTGGGCTTCGCGGCGCTGGCCACGGCGCCGGTGGCGATGCCGGTGGCCAAGGTGCTGGCCTGGGGCGCGAGTTGGCCCGCGGGCTGGATCGTGGACATCGCCCGTACGGGAGCGGCGTTGCCCGGCGGGGGAGTGGACTGGCCGGGCAGCTGGACGGGCGCGCTGCTGCTGGGGCTGTGCATGGTGCTCGTCGTGTTCGTCGGCGCACGCCTGCTGAGGCATCCATGCTGGTGCGCGGCCTGCGGGGTGCTGCTGCTCCTGGTGGTGGTGCGGCCGGCGCCGCTGACCAGGGTGATCACGGGATGGCCGCCGCCGGGCTGGCGGTTCGCGATGTGCGACGTGGGCCAGGGTGACGCGACCGTGCTCGCGGCGGGGGAAAACACCGGTGTGGTCGTGGACGCCGGACCGGACCCGGCACTGGTCGACCACTGTCTGCGCGAACTCGGTGTCACCAAGGTGCCCCTCGTGATCCTGACCCACTTCTTCTTTCCGCTGTTCAGATCTGTCTCATGAGATCTGTGGTTCAGTCTCGATCCGTTGTGGTGGTACGAGACAGGTGAGCCGACGGGAGTTCCTCTCCGGGTCCCTGGGGAGGGGCCAAAGTGGATCTTGCCTTTGTGCAGTCCGGGCTGCTGGAGAGGTTCCTGGACAGTGACGTCATCTCCGCGGCGGAGGTGGAGGCGTTGCTGAAGCGGCGTGGTGTGCTCGACGGGACGCCGGTGTTCCTCGACGAGGAGACGCAGATGCCGGTGCCGCTCTTGTGCGAGTACGGCAGGTATCTGTCGACGGCGTTGTTGGACGAGACGACGCTGAAGGACTACGGGCGGGCGGTCGGCCGCCTGGATGACCACCTTGCGGGCCTGGGCAGCGACGTGCTGTCGGCGGTGGAGTCGGATCTCGTTTCGTACCGCGACCAGCGGACCCGGTGGCAGAAGAAGCCGATCGGCTGGTCGGCGTGGGGCAAGGAGTCGTTCGTCCAGGACGACCTCTACGGGTTCCTCGTCGACCGCAAGATCTTGACGCACCGGCCGGCGCGGGTGGCGGCTCGGGGACGCAATGCGCTGGCGCCGCAGGTCCGGTCCAGCATGGACATCCGGCATCTGAACTTCGAGCAGTACCGGTACTTCCGGGACGTGGGACTGGGAGGACAGCTGCCCGACGCTACGGTTGACCAGCACTTTCGCGGGTGGTCACCGCTACGTGGCCGGGCCGGTTCCGATCTCGCCCTGGGAACGGGGGGACGGTGGCGGGAGTGGTCGACGGTGCTGCTTCCCGAGATGGGGCTGTGGCCCGGGATGCCGGGCGGGGCCGCAGAGTACACGGTCCAGGCATGCGCGAAGTACGGCAAAGCCCGCACCATCTACGTCCCGGAGGATGCGGTCGCCTCCGCAGACCTCTTCTGCCTCCTGGAGCGTCCGGACATCGTCCGCAGGGCCGCCCGCGGCCTGGAGCGCAAGGCCCGCGACCTGTTCGTCATCGGTGAAGTCGACGTCGCTGGCGGGCGGGTGCGGGGCATCCTGGACGGCGTCGTGCGCGAGTTCCAGATGTCCGCCATGCCCGCCAAGATGCGGCGGATCACCGTCCACGAGGGCGAGTTCGGCCTGGAGGCACTGTCCTTGTTCGTCTGCCGCGGCGGGCTGATGCCGGGGGCGGACGCCTGGAAGGGCTACCGCCACCGGGCATGGACGCGCATGACCGAACTCGCCGACCGGACCACCCCGCACCTGCCCGCCCGGCGTTGGAGATGGCACGACCTGAGGCATACGTACGCCCTGCAACTGCTGACCTATCTGGAGAACGCCATGGACGGCGAGGAGCCGGACATGCAGGCTCGCCGCCGTCGGCACCGTTCCTACTTGACCGGGCATATCCGGCACAATCCGCTGCTGATCGTCAGCCGTCGACTCGGTCACTCCAGCCCAGAGACCACCTACCAGTACCTCCAGTACACGGACGACCTGGTCAACGAGTTCGAGGCCGCGTTCTCCAGCTGGGTCGGCGACGACCAGGCGACCTACGCCGAGATCGCCTCCCACGCCCTGGCCTCAAAGGGCGTTCGCTGATGTCCAAGCCGCGCCGGAAGTATCGGAGCAAGCAGGAACGCGAACGTCTGCTCATGGCCCTGACGAATCCCGTCCCGCCAGGGGGCATCGGTCCCCGAGTGATCTGCATCCCCAGAACGCTGTTGGCAGTGGACCCGTCAGGCTTCCACTGCACACGACTGGCCATGCAGCTGGCGGACGAGTGGGTGGAGTACGTGGCCGCCACCGCCATCACGTCCCACGCGAGGACATATCACATGGCGATCAACCGGCTCTGCGAGTACGTCGACAAGAAGCTTGGGCCTGAGGCAGAGGCGGTGAGCCTGACGGATGAGGGGCTCTTTGACCTGCTGATCGGCTGGGAACTGTGCCTGCCCGAGACCTACGCTCCCAGCTCGACCTACCCCTCGGTGATGGCCGCCGGACTGCGGCTGCTGGTCGTGCGTCGCGACGACCACTCCGATCGTGATGTTGCACCGGACCTGGCCAGGTGGGCCCGCGGGCCCGCACTCCTCGCCAGCGGCGAGAAGACGGAACGGGACGAGTTCACCCGGCCGGAGAAGCGGACCCTGGTTCGCGCCGCCTGGCAGAGCGTCCACGCCACCCGCAAGCGCCTGGACGAGGGCTGGGCTCTTGCCGAGATAGGACAGCACCCCGACGCGGGCAGCTGGACCAGCATCGCTGACCTGCTCTGCGGACTGGCCCACGAGCAGATCACCCCCGACGACATCCGCCGACACATACCACCGTCCCGAGAGTGGCCACCAGAACTGAAGGAGTTCGCCGCCGCCACCGGCAGGGCCCTCGTTCCGCAGTCGGCACGACAGCAGCTGGTGAGACAGCTGTTCGCGAGGTTGTATCCGCACACCATGGACCTGCACGCCTTCCGCGTCCTGCTGATGGACGCGACCGGCTACACCTCGGAAGAGGTCACCGGGTTCGGCGAGAAACAGGTGGAGTTCCTGCCGAAGGGAGTCCGGCTCACCCTCCTCAAGAACAGGGCCGGACTGCTGCGACACAGGGCCTTTCGAGACCAGCCCGCACCCGCCGACGGGCCGGAGCCACAGAGCGCAAGTGAGGATCAGGTCACCGTGGACTGGCCGCGTCGCGAGGCCAGCGCGGTGGTCCGCCAACTCCTGGACATCACCGCCCGGGTCCGGGCCAAGACACCTCACGTCACCGACACGCTCTTCGTCACCGGCGCCGTCTCGCCCAGCTTCACCCCCGAGTTCGGCAAATGGAATCCCCAGTCCCGGAGGACGTTCGGCCACTGGCTGGACGCCATGGGCATCGAGATCAAGGGTGACCGGAACATCGGCCGCCTGCGGAAATCGGTCAAGGTCGAGAAGGCCATCGTGACCGAAGGCCGCATCAGCGACGCGGCGGACGATCACACCGAGGAAGCCTTCGCCGGCCACTACGCGCAGGGCACCACCCTTCGGATCCTGTCCGGCCGGACGATCACCACGGCTCAGCAGCACTGGTTCGACAAGGCACTCGACCGCGTCGACGGCCCCACCGTCGTCCCGGACATCTCCGCGGCCGTCGACCACGACCTGCTCAAGGACACCGGTTTGTCCACGGCAGAGGCCGAGGCCATCATGTCCGGCCAGCTCGACATGGGCGTCTCCCACTGCAAGGACCCCTACCAGGGGCCCTACAGCCGCCCCGGCGAACTCTGCGCCGTCGCACCGCTGCGCTGCTTGGAATGCCGCAACGCCTGGATCATGCCTTCCAACCTGCCTCAACTACTGCTCTTCCAACGGCACTTGGAAAGGCTTCGTACGGTCCTGACTCCGCCGGTCTTCGCCCGGCTATGGGGGCAGAGCTGGGTGAACCTCCGAGCTGTCCTGAAGGACCGCACGCCCGAGGACATCGCCCTGGCCCTCAAGCACATCGAAGCAGGCCAGGCCGTCCTGGACCTGCCACTGGCCGCGAACACGGAGTTCGACGCATGATCGTCACACTGCCCCAGCAACGACGCCCGCCCTTGTTTCGGGACGACGAACCCGTCGTCGCGGGCCGCTCGTTGCTGCCCGGGGCTCGCGAGCCGGGCGCCTACGTCCCCCGGTTCGGCGACACGGGTTGCTGGGACTTCAACGGGGTTCTCAAGAGGCCCGCCAACATCTCCGCCAGTGGCTGGAAGGTCATGTTCAGCCTGGAGCTGGAGGACCCGTACTGGAATCTGCTGGCTCGTGAGTTCATCATGTTCGCCTTCAACCCGCGGCATCCCCAGGTCCTCAAGAGCGGCGTCGTCCTGGAAAGGACTGGCGACCCGCGAACCCTGATCCACATCGCCTCGCGCCTTCGGACGGCAGCGCGTTGGGGCCGTGACAGCGGGCTTCCCGCTTACCCCGACGCATGGACGGTGGAGGACCTGCGGCAACGCATCAGCGATCTGGCCGGCGCAGGCATCGCCTCGGGAACGGTCAGAAGCCACGTGGGCACCCTCAAGAGCCTGGCGGCGGCCGAGCCGGCCCTCAGCCTGCCCTGGCCCGCCGGAGATCCGTGGCCGGGCCAGAGTGCCCGCAACGTCGCCCGCGACATCCGGGACAGGACGGGGAAGATCTCCACCCCCAGTGTTCCTCCGCAGACCTGGTTCCCGCTGATCAGGGCCGCCTGGGCCTACATCCACGACTTCGCCCCCGACGTCCTGCGCGCTGACCGTCGCATCAGCGAGCTCCTGGCCGTCGCGAGCCACTCCGTGTTCGGCATCGACGCACGACTTGAGGAGTGGCTCGCGGACCCTCAAAACAAGATCCCGGTCCATCCCGCAGCGTCGAAGGACCCGACCCCGCAGGTCAATTGGAACCTGCTGCTGCTTCTCCTGGGCTTCGGCGCGTCCACCCGCTCGAATGCCTTTTCTCCGGACTCTCCGGCATCGAAGCGACGACGCGTCCTCATCCTGGACGCGGCGGCCGAGGGACGGATCACACCCCATGCCCTGACCGGGGAACTCCACCAGGTCGCTCGGCCGGACGGCAGCACCGGAGGATGGCACCCCGGCCTCGAACGCCGTGCCCTGACCGACCTCAAAACGGCACTACGAGATGCGGCATTCGTACTGGTCGTGGGTCTTTCCATGATGCGCGATTCGGAGATTCACGAGATCTTGCGGGAGCCCGTCGTCGAGCACTACAGCACCCCCGCGATCGCCTCCACCAAGATCAAGGGCACCACCCAGCGCCCCGGCAAGCACTGGTGGATTGCCGAACCCGTCGTTGAGGCTCTCGCAGTCGCCGAAGTGATCTCCCTGCACCCCGAACGCATCTTCTCCCCAGTCACCGCCAGCAGGCAGGACGGCACCATCCTCGGAGTCAGGATGCTGGCCGCGTTCGTGGCCTTCGCGAACGCCAACCGAGCCACGACCGGGCTCGACGAGATCCCCACCACCTACATCCGGCCCCACATGTTCCGCCGCACGATGGCCATGCTCACTGACCAGTTCCCCGGCTCCGAGATCGCCAGCGGTATCCAGCTCAAGCACATCGCCGCACGGGCCCTCGCCAACGCCACCACCCAGAGTTACGCCGCCTCCGACACCGAGTGGGCCAAATACCTCGAAGGCGCTCTGGACAACGTCAAGTTCCGCAAGATCAAAGATCTCTACCACCGTCATGCCGAAGGCGAGGAGATCGGATTCGGGCCCGGCGCCGAACGCGTCAAGGACGCCTTCGACCAGATCGCCGCGACCGTCAAGGCCCGCAACGGCGACGCCCGCACCGCCGAGACTCTCCTGCGAACGACCAGGATCCACATCCGCTTCGGCATGCTCAACAACTGCACCGCCGACCACACCAACCCCGTCGGCGCCGTCTGCCTGGAGAACGCGATCGTCCCCGAAGGACACACCGGTCCCCTCGACGAACGATGCCGGCCGGACCGATGCGCCAACAGCATGATCGGCCCCGAACACCTACCGATCTACGACTCCCACCAGCGCAAACAGCTCCAGCTCATCAACAGCCCCTCCACACCCGCCTGCCGCCGAGACCTCGCCGAACGCGAACTGGAGATCACCCGCAACGTGCTCCACCTGGCAGGCCAGCCCCAGTGACCCAACCCACCGACACCCCCGAAGACTTGGTCAGCCCCAAGACCGCCGCCGCCCTGCGAGCTGCGATGACCCGCCTCTTCGAAGGGCGTCCGCAGCGGACCGACGGCCGCCTCACGAAAGAGAACCTCTACAAAGAGGCCCAGGTCAGCCGCGCGACCATGAACCGAGCACACGCGATCCTGGCCGAATGGGACGCGCACCTCGCCGCCCACGGCAAGGCCACCCCCAGCGAGGCCAAACGCGACGCGGCCATCGCCGACCTCAAGAAACGCCTGACCACGAAGACCCAGGAATGCACGCACCTGGAGAAGAAGCTCAAGGCCGCCCACACCGCGATCGCCGCGCTCTTCCACGACAACGAAGCACTCCGGCAGCAACTCCACAAGGACACCACAACCGTGGTCACACCCATTCGCCGCCGCGGGCCCCGGCATTGACGGAGTACCAGTGATGCTCGGCTCCTCGAACTGGACACCCCGTCGCAGATTCACCCTGAGGACGGCGACCCCGAGCGGCGGGCGCATCCAATCGACGGACAGCACCTCGCTGATGTGGTGCTGTCCGTCGAAGCGGTCCTGACCAGAGACGGCCAGGACCAGGGCATCCACCTTGCTCGCAACGCCAACCAAGCGATCTCGGAGGGTCGTTGGACTGGTCCCCCATGGTGCCGTCGCGCATCGCCACAGCATGCCGTGGCGGGGCGCGAGGAATCTCAAAGCGCTAGATAAATTGACGCGCGAGAAATTCCCATGGTTTGCTGTGTGTCACCTGACCACTACCAAAGGGGGATACGTGGCACGGACCGCTACCGACCCGGCGCAGGCCGGAGCGACGAAGACCATCCGAAAGTTTCACGACGAGATCCGCGTCGGAGACCTGCACGTCGATCAGACCCTCGACTCTGCCCGCCTGTTTGGCACTAACACCGCCGAGGATGCCGGCCCGGCCGCGCAGCGGAAGAAGGACGCCGCGTGGACGGCGCGGCTCATGAAGATGTGGGATCCCTTCGCGTTGCTCCCCGCGATCGTCTCCCTCCGAGAGGACGGCCGGTACTACCTTCTCGACGGCCAGCACTCCACGGAGGTGGCGGTCGAGAAGGAGGGCCCGGACTTTCTCCGGGACTGCATGGTCTACGAGGGGCTCTCCGCCGAGCAGGAGGCGAAGCTGTTCCTCGCAGCGAACCGCGACCGCAAGGCCGTGAAGCCGTTCGACATCTTCCGCGTCTCGATCACCGCTGGCGACCCACGCAACACCCGGATCCTCGCCGAGGTCGAGAGCTGCGATCTCGGCATTTCGGGCAGCACCTCGGCGAACAAGATCGGCGCAGTCCAGGCGCTCACCGCCCTCGCGGTGATGGACGAGAAGCACGCCGCACGGGACGAGAGCGGGAACATCACCTACCCCCTAGTCCTCTCCGAGGGGCGCTCCCCGCTGATCCCGCAGGTGCTGCGGGTCGTAGAGGACGCGTGGGGCCGCAACCCCGCGACGTGGGAGGGGATCATGTTGCGCGCTGTCGCGATGGTCCTCGACCGCAACCCCGGCGCCCGGCTCGACCGCCTTAGCGGGAAGCTTGCCGGTCACGGCACGCGCAAGCCGATCACGGTCGCGCAGTGGAAGGAGTCGTCCATCTCGAACACGGTCGGCGGCGGCGGCTCCTCCTCCCGCTCTGCCCCCCTCGCAAAGCTCATCGTCAACGAGTACAACACCGGGTTGACCGAGCCGACGGAGTTCCTGATTCACCCTGGCCGGCCCGACAAGGCCTGAGCCACCATTACCGGGCCCCCGCGCGCGCAGCGTGGGGGTCCGACCTTCTCTGCGGGGCGTGACTCCGGCGCGATCTCTACAATTAGCTGTCGGGCGGGGCGGAGCCCGGGGCCGCTACCAAGGGGCCAGCCTTCCGCCGCGCGGGGCTTAGAAGGCTAAGTTTGCTTCGGCATCAGTGCCTGAGTGGCAGGGGGTTCGATGGAGAACTATGAGGCTGGGCTCAGGAGTCAGGATGTTCACCAGGGGTTGCGCAACATGGACCCTCACTCTCCGGCTCTGGTGCCGCTGACGAAGACTCGGCTGGTCGGCAGTGCTGCGGACGTCGCTTCCCTGATCCGAGGGCGGGAAGTGGTCCAAGACGTGTCCGCGCTGCAAGTGATCGCGGTCAGGGAGCTCGACGTGGCTCCGTCCTCGTTCGAGCAAGTGTTGGAGGTCCTTGAGACGGCAGGCTTTGTCGATCTCGCCCGCAACAGCCGAGGTGAGCCCGTCGGACTCACCGAGAACGTTCCTGTCTACCGGACACTCTACGAAGACCTTGGGGCGGCATGGCGAGAGAGCCGACCCCGGCAGATCGAAGAGGAAATGCTCGCCGTTGTGCGACGCCTCGCCAAAGGGCCGATTCCGGTTGAGTCGCTTGTCTCGGAAGTTGGAATCGACTCACATTCTGACGAGATCGTCATGCTGGGGCGGGATTCCAGCATTCTCAGGGTTGAGTCGACGCTCGACGGAGACATTCTGTACTCCCCTTTCTCAGCATTCGAGAATCCGTCAGTTCTGAATGACCTGTTGCTGGAGCACGGGAGCACTCAGATGCAGGACGAGTTCGAGAAATTGCATGGGCATCAGGGCCTTCCCATTACGGCAGGCGCCTATCCCATGCTCACAGATGCTGTCGCCCGTGGGCTAATTTCTGCACCATCGGTCGCGCTGCCGGACGGCAAAGAGATGGCATTTGCTGTCCTTCCTTACACCTTGGACCGGGAGTTGCTCACAGGGCGAAAGCCGGTTCTGGACAAAGCGTTGGCAATTGTGGCGTGCGTGAGGTGTGGCCAACAGTTCGGTGGCTCCACGAATGTTGCAAGTGCACTCTCGATTCTCTCGGCGTTGCTTGATCCGGCGAGGGGGAGGCTGGCACCTCACAGCTCCCACGAACGCCAGTACGCCTTGATGCGGAATCTTGGGGTTATCCGATTTGGTGCTGACCCGTACCCCGGAGGCACGTGGGTTCAGCCTGTGTTTGTCGACACTCCAGATAATCGTGAGGCGATGGTAATCGCACGCGAGTTGATTGCTTCTGGTGAGATGATGGCTGGCAGAACTCCATCTCTTGAGACGCGACAACTGCTTGACCTGGATGCCTCGTACCTGCGTCCAATTCAGACGGTGTCTCGGACGCGCGCGAGGCCGGATGTCAGTCCCACCCAGTACCGTGGCTTCTGGGACGCGCTGATGGGAAGGGGATCACTGTGAGTGAGTTGGATCTGGAGTTGAAGGCGCTTGGTCGGCGCCTTCTATGGAGCATGGGTTTCTCCACCAGGGTTGACGTCCAGATGCGCTCGTATGTCCCCGTTCGATCTCGCGGCGGAAGAACTAGCGCTGGTTTCGAGTCATACACCGACCTAGACGTCCTCGGTATCGCCTTCAGTCCTGGCTTCCAGACACAACGTGTGGTCATCGACTGCAAGACAACAAAGTCGGGTTCAACCGAGAGGATGTTCTGGCTTCGAGGTCTCGCCGATTTCTTCGAAGCTGACATGGCATACATGCTGCGCAGCAAAGCAGTCACCGATTCGGCTCGACAGTTGGCCTCGCGGTTGAAACTTGGCGCGTTGCTTCCTGTCGATGTCGACGAGATGGAAAAACTGCACAGAGTTCCGTTCGACTTCAGGACGGGGCCTCTGGCGCAACTATTTGACCCCGCCTTGGTCGCGCAGCAACTGGAGAAGAGTAGGCAAGTTGACACTCGACTCCAGCCGCTCATGGAGTATCTGGAGTTCGATTACTGGGTTTACGACCCATACCGAAATGTCACCCAGATGGTCGCCCATCTTGCTGATGTGCGAAGCATCCTCAATCCGAATAACCCGCGCCACCTGGCCATTCTATTTGATTGCATTTGGCTCTATTTGGCAACCTGTGCCAAAGCCATTGAATACGTCCGAGTTACTCATATCTCAGATGTGGACCAGAATCTTCAAGCGTACCTGTTTGGTGGACAGGTTGGTCTCAGGGAAAAGCAGCATCTAGCTGTCCGGATGCGTGACCTCGTTGGCAGTGACCCTTCTTTGGGAAGTGTTCTCCCAGACTGGTACCCGGGGCTCTTGGAGCTCGTCGGTCGACTGATCCGGAATCCGTCCATGTTCGCGGCGGCAATGCGCTATTCAGAGTGGATGAATTTTTCTCTCACGATTGGTGCTCCGCTCAGCATTCGTGACGCTTTCGGTAAGTTCTCGCAGCCTACGGCAGCGAAACTAGTGGCGGATGTTGCAGGGTTTCTAGTAGCTGCGGCAGGGCTCAAGCCCAGCTTTCGGCAAGCTGCACGGGCTTTTGTTATCGACGACTTTCTAGTTGATTCGCAGGAGCAGCTCCCAGGGCAGCTTTCGCTGGGTGATTCTGAAGATTAGTTGATGAACCGTTGTGGGAGGCGGGGGCCGACGTTGTAGGCCCCCGCCGGGTGTCATGTTCGTTTGGACGTGTCTGAGTTCAAGGCCCGGGCCAGCTCGCGGTTGGCGCCCCGAGCCGCCGCGAGTTCCTCGGTCCGCTCGCCGAGAACATTGCGCGTCTCCGCGAGTTCTTGTTCGAGCATAGAGATGCGCCGCTGGAGTTGGTCGATGTCGACGGGGGCGCCGAGGCCGGCGTCGGCACCACGGTCCTGTGCTGTCCGCCGTCGCCGGGCGTCCACTTGAGCCAGAGCATGAACAGCCCCATGTCGCGGGCCGCGGTTCGCCAGTCGCGTCCCGTACGAACGCTTGCAGCGTCACGCAACAGCTTTCGAACCCCCAGAGAACCTTCGCCTTCGCCTGTGTCAGGCAGCTGTTGAGGCGCGCTGTTCCCCTGGGCCCCGCGAGCGACAGAACTTCCCAGGCCCAGCGCTTGGCCCGTGATCGACACCATGTCTCATGAGACATGGTGAGCGCGAAGAACACTCCCACGCGGACCACGTCGCGGGGCTGCCCGGCGTACTACGCGGGCGCTCGGTGGGCGCCATCGAGACAACGGGGTTCGAGGAGCCCGAGGACCAGGCCGAGTTCGTGCTCCGGGAGGCGGCGTCCCGGCGTATCCCGGTGACGAGGGCCCTCGCCGGGGAGCGGCGACGGACAGGCGACCTCGACTGGGAGGTGTTGTGGCCGAGACCGGCCCCCGCTCCCGAGCCGGAGGGGGCCAACGACGCCAGTGTCACGCTGCTCGTACGGTCGGCCGGGCTGCGCCTGCTGCTCCTCGGAGACCTCGAACCCCCGGCCCAGCGGGCGCTGTTGAGCTCACCGGCCGCTGCGCAGGTGCGTGCCGTGGACGTCCTCAAGGTCGCCCACCATGGTTCGGCCTATCAGGACCCCGACCTCATACGGGCGGCGGCCCCGAGGCTGGCGCTCATCTCCTGCGGCGCGGACAACCCGAAGGCTCGTGACTTCCAGTTCTAGCACGTCTGCCCTGGTCAGCGCATCGACTCAACGGCGAGAAGCGGACACGAAAACGGCTACTTACGCGACCATGAAACCGCGTATTCGCGTAACCTGAGCAGGTCAAAAAGAGTGCCCCGGCGGGAAGGGTGAAGGCTTCCGCACCGGGGCTTACCGACTGATTGGAGTCGGCATGGCTGAGCCTATCGGCGCTGAGACACAGGATCCCTTGCGGCGCCTACCATGGACCGGCCCCGGAGGCATGGCGGAGTACGCAACGTCCGGGGAAGTGGACCAAATTGCCGACAGTACGGAAGCCCACATCATCAAAGTGGGGCGCAACGATGCTGCCTACGCGTTAGCCATGGCACAGCGTCCGGAAGTCTCACGCGCGGAACTCTGCTCTTTGATCGAGAAGTTGGCGGGTGCCGTGAAGGAGGTTGCCAGCGTGGCGGAACTTCGCGGAGAACGGCTCAGTGAACCTGCTTACGGTCCGGCGGCAAGAGCGCTTGAGGAAGCGTTGCGGATGGCTCTTAGCCAGCGTTGACCAGAGCAGTCTAGAAAGCCCCGCCCGTGCGCCACGGGGATAGGAGACGCACGGACGGGGCAGCCGACCGGCGCAAGCAAGATCAAGTACCCGACAACGCAAATATTGGCGTTGCCGCATGGACGACCACGGCCGACCCCTCTACCGTCGTGTTCAGCGGCTCCAACAGGGGCCAGACACAAGGGGGTTCAGCATGGCGCGCGAGGAACTGACCCGGCTTACCGGCAGTGGCAACGGTGAGTGCAATCAGAACGACTGCCCGAACGTCTACCGGAGTGCAAACGGCTCCATCATCGTTCAGGGCGGTGTGTCCGACGCTTTCCAGCCCCCGGCCGGGGAAGGGCTCGTGGAGATCCCCGAATCGGTTCTCAGGGAGGCTGTTCGTGCTCTTGGATGGTGAAGCCTGGCAAGCCAAATTCCGGGACTTCCAGAGCGAGGCATGGCGACTTGAGACCTTGCCCGCTTACAACGTTCCGCAAGAAGCAGAAGAGATCCGGGTCTTTCTCGCTGGCGAGCGCATCGACCCTCGCACGCACTCGAATGACTACACCGAGGATCTGAAGCGGGTACGCCGAGAAGGCAAGAGCAAGGGTCGCGTACACATCGTCACCCGCCCGCTTTCCACGTACCTCCGCTATGAGTTCATGTACTACCTGCCCCACGTGTGGGCTGGCGAAGACATCCGAATCATGGACGTGACCGAGCGCGCTAACCCGCTGTCTGGTGTTCAGGATTTCTGGATGTTCGACAAATCAGAAGTCGTCCTCATGCATTACGGGCCAGACGGCACGCAGATCAGCCGGGAAGTGCACGCGGGCGACGTAACACCCTTCATCGAATGCCAGCGCATCGCATTGGCCGAGTCGGTGCCCTTCGAGGAGTACGTGAAGGGCCTTGACCTATGACCCGGAAGAGCTAGGCCAGTCAAAGACTGATCTAGCCGACACACTTAAGACGCTTCGTAAGCGAGTCGGGATCACTCAGACCCGGCTCGCTCAGCGCTGCAATATGTCTCAGACAAAGATCAGCAACATTGAAGGGGCGAAGCTAACACCGAGCCTTGTTGACGTTGAACTGATCCTCAGAGCCTTGGATGCGCCACCTGAACTTGTTGCTCAGGTTGTGGCGCTAACTCGTTCTGCTAATACTGAATGGCAAGACGTTTGGTCGCAGCGCCGCACCGGCCTTGAAAAGAAACAGAACGAGCTAGCCGGGTTCGAGCAATCCTCTACAGAGTTTCGGTATTTCCTGTTGTCCATGGTGACCGGCCTACTTGCGACACCCGAATATGTGAGGGCGAGTCTCGCCCACATCTCCGGAGACCACAGCAAGGCCATTGCGAAGAAGCTGGAACGACAGTCGATCCTTTATGACACATCGAAGCACTTCACGTTCATTCTGACTGAACAGGCCGCCAGATGGCCGTTTCTCCCTGCGTCAGCGATGGCAATGCAAGTCGACCGTTTGGCGTCGATTAGCCTGCTGCCGAATATCCGACTTGGGATTATCCCGCTGGGCGGTCATATGCCGGTTGGTCCGCTGAATACTTTCACTGTCTATGACAAGCGGATAGCGACAGTTGAGACCCAGACGGGAGCAATGGTGTTCCGGGATCACCGGGACGTGCGGGCATACCTAGATGAGTTCGACACGTACGAGGGCTACGCCTTGTTCGGGGATGCAGCGAGAGAACGACTGTCCGATTGGGCAGTCCTCTTCCGTTCATGATCTTTACCCGACCACGGAAATATTGGCCGGGTCGGTCCGTACCTCCCCTTACCTTGGTTACACGACCAAAGCAGGCGGAGGGGATGGCACGTGAAGACCATTCAGGAGGAAGCCCCGGCCCCAAAGGTAATGCGCTGGAGTTGGACGCGTCACGCAAAGTGCGTCAGCCTTGCCCGCTCCCAGTTGCGCAAATACCTCCAGCGCTGGGATGCCGAGGATCTGATCGATTCTGGCACTTTGCTGCTATCGGAGCTTCTCACCAACTCCATTCGACATGCGCGCGTGTCCCCAGGGCGTGAAATTGAGACCGTATTCGAGGTCACTGAGGAAATGCTACGCATTGAGGTCTCGGACGCCTCTAACGAGCTGCCAGCGCTGCGCCACGTCAGCGAGAGCGACGAAGAAGGCCGGGGCCTGGCTCTAGTTGCCATGGTGGCAACGCGTTGGGGCACTGCTGCCCGCAAAGTGAACGGGCAATACGCGATCGGGAAAACGGTGTGGTTCGAGATCGCCAGGAAGGCTAAGGAATGACCCGCGCGGTATACCGATTCGTTGAGTACAAGGTATCTCAAGACCCGACCGGCGAACTCTCGTGGGTTGCCGTATGCGTGTCCGGTGACGAGGCAGATTGCGGAGAATCTTCGGGCGACGTGGACGAAGAGAAAGCCGTTCATTGGATGGCAGAACACACCCGCGATACCGGGCATGTGAGGTTTCGGAGAACCTTCGTCGACTATGCCACGGTCGCACCGAAGGAATAGAAGCCCCCGCCCCGGCCCTGCTTTGGTCGAGCGCCCCGGGGCGGGCCTCTCTTGCTCAGTGCCCCTCCGTACTCTCTGAGCCAAAATCTGACGTTCCATCAGAAAACAGAAAGCCCCGTACCGGCCACCGGGACGGCAGCGGGTACGGGGGCAGAATCAGAAGTGCCGGGGGCAGCAGTCGAGCGTGAACAGGTCGAGCGGCTCAGGGTCGATGCCGACTTCCAGCCGGTACAGCGCGGCGAACACGGGCCACAACGGGTGATCCGCCGGAGCTTCCCGTTCGGCCAACTCGCAGCAGATTTCCCGGAGTTCGTCACTCGCCACGGCGGTACGCCTCCAGAGCGGCGACGGCAGCCGCGCGGGCAGCGCCGATTGGGTCAGCCGAAGCGGCAGGGTCAGCCGTCTTCTCGTGCGCCGACAGGGCCGTGTCGAGTTGTCCGAGGAAGCGCAAGAGCGGGTGCGCCACGGGCACGCCGGACGAACCAGGGACCGTAACGCCCTCGGCGACGATCTGAGCCGCTACCGCGTCCCACACGGCCCGAAGTGCCGGATACCGCTGCGCGTCCACAGAGGCGGGCTCAGGGCGGCTCTTGGATGCCGTGTCAGTTGCTTTGCGGGCGCGTGCTGCCGCCTTACGGTGAGCGTCGCCGCAGTACCGGGTGCGCCGGTCGGCGTCAGCGGGAATCAGCACACCGCACGGAGCATGTGCGCATCTTCGTTTCATTCGATTCCCTTTCCTTCCTTGCGAGTTGGCGGACAGCCCGGGAAGGCGTGTCCGGGACGGACGTGTTTTCCGTGCTGGGACCTGGATTGCTGAGAGCGAATGCTCCTAACTTTTGACCGGCCTCCCCACCCTCAGCGCATTCGGCGTCGATCCTCGCGGGTCTTCTCGATGTGATGCGGCTTGCAAAGGATTTGCACGTTCTCTTCCACATCCTTTCCGCCGAGACCCAATGCAGTGCGGTGGTCAACGTCCACGGCGGAAGCCGGATACTCAAGCCCGCACTTCGAGCAAACGCCGAAGCCTGCCTTATCGACAGCCTTGCGCAAGCGTGCCGCCGCGTTCGTCCCGCCTAGCAAGCACGCTTGCCTGTTGAGCTTCCTCGTGCCATTCCACACGGCTTCCTGTCTAGCGCTGTGTTCATAGCATCTACTCTTACCGGGCTCGGCCCATGACCGGCAGTCAAGGCACCGGGTGCGCATAGCCACCCCCCTACTGGTGAAGCCCCCTATCCCGCCGAAAGATAAGGGGCCTATCCCCAACTCACTCAATTGAGTGGGTTGGAGTGTTGCGACTCGGACGGATAGACCGGTTCTTCGGCGTGAGCGTCAACCGGCCGAAGAGCATTCAGTGCGGCGAAGAGTTCGGCTCGCTGCCGAACGTCCTTCGGGACGACCGCATGCCGCTCGACGATCGCATATGCGCGCTCAAGTACGTCGTTCATTCGCTCCGCCTCACACCAGGATGATCGGGTCTATCTCGTACGGCTTCCGTGCCTCAGCAATTCGGGCGCCTTCGGGTATTGGCAGGAAGACGTGAATACCGCTGTCGCTGATGCAGCCGACGCAAGCAACCGACCAACCGTCGTCGTCGTGTTTGTGTCCCGGCTTCCAGTAGACCGCCGTGAGCTTCGCGGGTCCGCTGTAATTGCAAATTCGGCAACCGATCGGGACACGCTTGCCGAAGTGGGCAATCCGCTGACAGACACCGACGAGCGTCACGTTTCTGCGGAGTGCACGGTTGCGGAACCTGGCTACTAGTCTCATACGAGTTGCGCCCTCCGTATGTTGAGCCATTCCATACAGGGCTTGCATACCCACCCATCAGATATAAGCGGGATATCCATGAAGAGTTGCCGAGCGTTTTTCGCAATTATCCGGTCAAGCTCAGCCGGCTCGAATTGATCCGTTGCTTTGTGCGTGACGCTGACGCTGCACCTATTCACGGAAAAGTTCAACCCCTCGAATCCACCCCATGCAGTCACGGCAGATGGTGACTAGCCGCTTGTCTTTTACGTTCTCGATCAGCACTCCGCTTCGCTCTCGAATAATAGATGGCTCAGCGAATTCGACGCTGGACGGCTCGTGATATCCCGGCTTGCCGTCGACAGTGCACTTGTTCAGAGCGCACGGGAGAAGCCCCGGGTGCCCCCTTTGGGCCATGCGGTCGAGAAGGGTTTCCCGGAGCTTCTGAACGTCCCTGAGAGAAGCCATTTCACGCGCTCTTGGTGAGAGTCTGAACACGACCCACTCGCGCCACGATTGGCGAACCGATGCGGGCGCGCATGCCCATCAGGATCTGATCCCTTTCGTGAACCTCCGGCGCTTCAGTCGACGCATGGAACTCCGGCTTTTTGCGGATGACGGCAAATATGGATCGGAGATCCGCGACGAGCACTTTGCCGACGGGCATAACAACGCTGCCGTCGTTGAGGTCCGGGATCGAAAGCAGTGCGGGTAGTCGGTCGAGCTTGTCGCCGGGCACGCTCGAAAGGATCGCGGCAATCTCAGAAGGCCGCGCAACGATTGCCGACGCATCGGCCCCAGCATCCTGCACCCGGGCAACGGCGTCGAAGAGAGCAGCAGTGTCGACAGCCGAAACAGAAGTGTCAACCGCGCCGCTGAGAAGTCCTTGAAACTCGCCGTCAGTTGTGGTGCCACCGTTCAGAAGGAAGTGGTCTGCACGAGCCCCCACAGCGGCAGCCAGACCGTTTTCAGTAGCCGTCTCGATGATGGGGAGATCCGTGATCTCGTCACGATCAGCCGTTGCAAAGGCGCTGAGCTTCACGGCTTCAAAAAGACCGGCGGTCACAGGATTCTCAACGGCAGTGTCAGGGTCGTTCCGTCCGAGAAGATGAGCCGTCAGAAGCGGCGGCACGGCGACCCGACCCCGGAGCTTCCCGAACGGCTGAGTAGAGATCAGCGGCAGGAGTCGAGATCCATATCCCCCGGCATTCAGGACGGTCTCAATCAGCCCGTCGGAAGTGTCGGTGACCCACTCCGCAGAACGAAGCTCCGCCACGGTCATACGGCCGACACGAACACTGTCGAGATCCCGCTTTACGGGGGCATCAGTAAGAGTCAGAAACTCATTCATCCTCTCCGCCTCAGCACCGTTCTCGACGAGCCGACGAACCTTGCCGTCATGCTCAGCAATCTCACCCAGAAGGCGAGACTCAATGGCTCGGGCGGTCGGAGTCATCGCCCGCCCCTTCCACGTCTCTGCATGCTGCCAGAGTCGCCGTGTAGCTTCCTCGCGAGCCTCAATGTGCATGGCGGCAGAATTGGCGTTAAAGGTCATGGGAGTTCCCTTCGATCGAGAGTGCGCCCGCTCGGATTGAGGGGGGAAATGGGTGGACGGTTCCCCCGGGGAGAATTAGGCGACGGGTCCGGTATCACATAACGCGCACGCGTCGAATCTCTACTGTCTTCAGACTCGGGGCATTACTGACCCACGCAAGCCAATGACCGCGCGCTTCCTCGCGCTGATTTCGGTGAATCTCCCGCTTCACGTCAAGCTCTCTTTCCCACGCCTTGCGTGCAGCGTCGGCAATCTCTTCGGGAGAAGCTCCGCGCCGCATAAGCGCGTCAAAGGTCCGGTGCGCCCGGCGAGTCATGGGCTCATAGTGGTTAAGGTTGAGCGAGTACAGAAGCCCGTTCGGGTCCACAAGCGGATTGGGATCCGTGTGAGCAAATGCCCACTCCTCAGCGGTAACCCCGCTCCAAACACATTGATGTAACTTCGCCGGTCCACGGTTCTTCCGAAGAAGCGCATGAACTTGGTCGTATTCCTTGCTCGACGAAGTCACACGCACTCACCACCGAGAAAGCGCGAAACAGCGTGAACTCGACGCACACCCTGAGTCACTTGAGTTGCAATGCAGCGATGGCAGACCAGCGAGGAATACGGAAAGTCCTTGGCCGCTTTACTGTGCTCGCATTCGGCGCATGTCCGGTAGGGAAACGAGATAGCTGAGACCTTGCGTGGCATGGTTAAGCCCCTCGGTCCAGAAACGAAGAAAGCCAGGTACCAAAGGCGGCAACCTGGCCTCGGCCTAAAGGGCGTTACTAGACGCTTTCCTCTGCGCCCTTGGCTATTGCCTATCTAGCGAGTCGGTTGCCCGATTCCACCTTTGAGGGTCGGAGGTGGGTTGTGACTCAGGTCGCTGTGCGCGCCCCGCTGTTGCAGGGCGAGTGCCATGCGGGGGTCACGGAGGGCCGTGAGAGGGGCTGTGAGGTGCCAGAGGGGCCCGTGGTGAGACGGAGGGGCTGCCTGCGCGTCAGGCGGGCTCTGGGGGTCTCCTAGGGTTGCTGTCCGTAGGCGGCATGAGTCGGTTGCCTGGTAGGGCTCAAATCCGGGGCTGTGACGAAGTGACGAAACGGATGCCAACTTCGGAATGCTTAAGAGAATCCTTAGTACATCCTAGAAATTGATCACAATCGTCACTCCGTCACTTACCGCAGGTCAGCGCTCCGTTCAGGGAGCGCCGCTGATTTTTCCTCCGTCACTTGAGTCACGGCATGCAAAAGCCCCGCCCGGATCTCTCCGGACGGGGCTCGGGTCTTGGGCTATGCGATTGGCGCGTCCGATGAATTTTGCAGTCTGGGAACCTGTAAATCTTGTCTAGGCGTTCAACTCCACCTCAAGGCCGAGTGCTATGTCGGCAGCCTCAGCGAAGAAGGATTCCGTGAATGTGAAGCTCACTCGGTTCTCGTCAAGTCGGAAGCACTTCCCGCGCTTTGCTTTCTTGACTTCGAGCTTCGCGCCAGCCGTCAGAAGGATCTCGCGCTTTCCTGCGTCGTCCGCCGAGTGCCACTCGTTCGCGAAGGTGCGGTCAAGCTGAGTCACTTCGGTTCGGGCTTCCATTTTATCTCGACCCATGAGTTCCGTAATTCGCTTGTCGAGTGCGTCGCGTCGCTTCTCCCAAATCGTCTGAGTGACAGGGTTAGTCTGTGTTCCTTCGGATTTCATGTGCGATTCATATTCTGCTGCCGTAGCGTCGATCTCCGGTTGCGGGTCATAGCCTGGAATCGTCTTCGTCTGTGTGAGTCTGAGGGCCCCTACGGTGCGCAAGAATTCGCGCTCAACGTATTCGTCGGCCCACTGTCGTTTAACGGTTGCGCGTGCCGCACAGGGGTGACCTCGGGTGTACGAGCCGCACTTGTACGTTTCCGTCTTGCTTGTGCTCTTGCTGCTGCTGGCAGGGCGGTGCAGATACATGCGTTGTCCGCACCCATCGCAGAGAATGACGCGAAGGAGGAGAGCCACAGTGTCCACGCGGTCAGTGTTCTTGTTATCAACGGACCGCTCGGCGAAGAGAGCGCCGATAACGTCGAATTCTTCGCGGGTTAGAATCGGTTCAGCCGTAGCCATCACTGGCTTACCCTCACTGTCTCGCACGGGCATGCCGCTGGTCACCTTCCAGCCAAGCATGCGTTCCGATGTGAGAAGTTGCTTTACCGTTCCATGCCGCCATGCGAAACGCTCTCGGGTGACTGTCTCTCCTGCCCTCCCGCCGATCTTTCCGCCCGTATTGCGGCCCTTTCGGAGACTCCAATGGTCACGAGGGGAAGGGATCGCGTCTTCGTTGAGTTCGGTTGCAATGGCGGCGGCAGTCTTGCCGTCCATGAGTTCGCGAATGATTCGCTCAATTACTGCGACGGCTTCTGGATCCTGTACGAGTGTCCAGCCGCCACCTTCGAGTGGTGCGGGAATGTAGCCGTAAGGCGGTCGGCTTCCGCGCCACCGAAGCGGCATGACACGCATTGCTGCCTGAGCACTCGTAACACGCTCGCGAATGGATTGTGATTCCATCTGAGCCGCGAAGGCGAAGAGCGTGACCATGAGTTGTGCCATGGGGTCGAGCGGGTTTCGGAAGTCGAGTACGAGTCGTCCGCCGGGACCTTCGGCGAAGACGATCATCTTGCGGTGTTCGCGCGCCCATTTAGCTAGTTCATGCATGTCATCCATGGACCGGACAGCGCGATCAAAGCGCCAAAAAAGGATTGCGTCGAAATCGTCCGGCCGACGGAGCCACGCTCCAAGTTCCGGACGTTCAAAGGGAGTTGTCTTGCTGGCGCTCACACCCAGGTCAACGGCTTCCCTGTCGGCAAGGCCGATCCCGAGTTGCGCGGCGGCAAATCGGTTTGCTTCCCGCTGCCGCTCAGGGCTCGTGGTCTCGTCGGTGAGCACGGACAGACGGAGCGCGGAGACTCCACGGAGGGTGTTGGGGGGGTTCATGTACCCGGGTGAGCGAGTCGATTGCTCAGCGTCTCTGACCTGCACCGATGTGACCACGGGGGCCCTCTCCTAGAACTACTAGTCGAGAGTCTTCGGAAACACGTATGGACATCCCGCCCCCAGCACGGTGGCCGCGCTCAGGGAGGGGGGTGCCGTGGTGCTGCGGACGGACGAGGACGGGGCGTTGGCGGTTGTCGGCGCGGGCGGGGAGCTGCGGGTGGCGAGAGACTGAGGACATGGACTCCGCACAGGCTGATGCCTACCTCCGTCGGCTGGGTGCCGAGCGCCCGGCGTCGCCCACCTTCGACGTACTGCGCGAGCTGCAACTGCGGCACCTGGTGTCGGTGCCCTTCGAGAACCTCTCGATCCATCTCGGCGAGGACATCGTCCTGGAGGAGAACCGGCTGTTCGACAAGGTGGTGGGTGCCCGGCGAGGCGGGTTCTGCTACGAACTGAACGGTGTCTTCGGGGCGTTGCTCACGGCGCTGGGCTTCGACGTCACGCTGCTCGCGGCGCGGGTGTACGGCGACGAGGAGCGGCTCGGGATTCCCTACGACCATCTCGCGCTGCGGGTGCGGACGGGGGACGGCGGCGACTGGCTGGTCGACGTGGGCTTCGGGGCACACAGTCACTGCCCGCTGGCGATCGGGCAGCGGCGCGAGCAGGAGGATCCGGGCGGCACGTTCAGGATCGTCGAGGCGGGGCCGGACGCAGCGGGAGTGCGAGGCGGCGGGGTGGACGGGAACTCGGGCACGGGCACGGGTTCGGGTGACCTGGACGTGGTCCGGGACGGCAGCCGTCGGTACCGGCTGGAACTGCGGCCCCGTGTGCTCGGGGATTTCGTGGCCGGGGCCTGGTGGCACAGCACCTCGCCGGAGTCGCACTTCACGAAGTCCCTGGTCTGTTCGCGGGTCACGGCGGACGGAGGGAGGATCACGCTCGGCGGCCGGAGTCTCACGGTGACAGCGCCGGGCGGGGAACGGGAGGTGAGGGAGCTGGGGGCGGACAGCGAGGTGCTCTCTGTGTACCGGGAGCTGTTCGGGGTCGAGGTGTCCGGTGTGCCGACGGTTCGGGGATCGGCTGGGGGCGGCTGAGACACCTGGGGGCGGAGGTGGCTGAGGCGGCCGGATCGGGCTTCGGGGTAGCGGAAAATGTCTCCGTGAGCGATGTGAGACATGTGCTGGTGCTGCCCGACCGTGATGCCGCCGAGGACGTGGTGGAGGCGCTGCGTGAGCGGTTCGGCCTTGCTGAGGAGCCGCGGCTCGTGCGGGATGCGCTGGCCGGCGAGGACGACGCGGAGGACGCGCAGTGGCTTGTGGTGCTGCGGGACGAGGCGGGGCGGCTGGACCCGACGGAGCTGGACGAGTTCGCGGGGGAGTGGGAGGGATGGCGGGAGGAGCCGTAATTCGTGAGGAGCCGTAGTCGTGGACGTCGTCGCGGACGTGGTCGTGGCCGTGGCTGTCCGCCGGAGGCTTCGGTGAGCTTGGTGGGCGGTGGCGTTGTCAGTGGCTCGTGGGATGCTTTCGGGGATGGCCAAGAAGACCGCACATGACGACCCTCT
Organism: Streptomyces sp. SID12488; assembly: GCF_010548275.1. Classification (GTDB taxonomy): domain Bacteria; phylum Actinomycetota; class Actinomycetes; order Streptomycetales; family Streptomycetaceae; genus Streptomyces. Next base: position 224,508 of record NZ_JAAGLT010000001.1, on the reverse strand, counting down.
CGCCCCTGTCACGCTTGCCGTGGGCCAGGAGGACCTCCTGCTCGACCGTGCCGTGCGGGAGGTGGTGGCCGCAGCCCGGGCCGCCGACGCCGACACGGACGTCCGAGACCTGTCCTCGGACCAGTTGCAGCCGGGCACGCTGGCCGAGTTGACCAGTCCGTCGCTCTTCTCGGAGCGCAAGGTCGTGGTCGTACGCAACGCGCATGATCTGTCGGCCGACACGGTCAAGGATGTGAAGGCGTACTTCGGGGCGCCTGCCGAGGAGATCACCCTCGTGCTGCTGCACGCGGGGGGAGTCAAGGGCAAGGGACTGCTCGACGCGGCGCGCAAGGCGGGGGCGCGGGAGGTGGCGTGTCCCAAGATGACGAAGCCGGCGGATCGGCTGGCGTTCGTACGGTCGGAATTCCGGGTGACGGGGAGATCCGCCACGCCTGAGGCGTGCCAGGCCCTCGTCGACTCGATCGGGAGTGATCTGCGGGAGCTGGCGTCCGCGGTGACCCAGCTCGTCGCGGATGTCGAGGGGACGATCGACGGGGCCGTGGTCGGGCGGTACTACACGGGGCGGGCCGAGGCGTCGAGCTTCGAGGTCGCCGACCGGGCTGTCGAGGGGCGGGCGGCTGAGGCGCTGGAGGCGTTGCGGTGGTCGTTGTCGACCGGGGTGGCGCCGGTGCTGATCACCAGCGCGCTCGCGCAGGGGGTGCGGGCGATCGGGAAGCTGTCCTCAGCGCGGGGTGGGCGGCCGGCGGATCTCGCTCGGGAGCTGGGGATGCCGCCGTGGAAGATCGATCGGGTGCGGCAGCAGATGCGGGGGTGGACCCCGGACGGGGTTGCCGAGGCGTTGCGGGCGGTGGCTGTGGCTGACGCGGGGGTGAAGGGGGGCGGGGACGATCCTGAGTACGCGTTGGAGAAGGCGGTTGTGGTGATCGCTCGGGCTGCTCGGTCTCGGGGGCGGGGGTAGAGGGGTGGGGTTTCTTCGCCGCCGCCCCTACCCGTCCCATCCTGTTCCTGGGGGCTGCGCCCCCAGACCCCCGCTTCGGCCCTGAAGGGGCCTTGTCCTCAATCGCCGGACGGGCTGAAAATGCGGGCCGCGCTGGAATGGGCGGCGATCGCGTTCATGCCGAAGGCCCCGTCGCTGTCCTGGGGTAGGACAGTGGACGGGGCCTTCGGGCAGAACGTTCTGCTTGGCTTCACGCCCGCGTGGCGAACGCAGTTCGTGCGTGGAGCCGGTGTGCCGGGTGGGGGCGGGAGAGAGGGCCCGCTGGGTCCTTCCGGCGGTGTGTCAGATCAAGAAGGAGAGGTTCAGCCCTGGAGCGAGGCAACCTTGGAAGCAAGCGCCGACTTCTTGTTGGCGGCCTGGTTCTTGTGGATGACGCCCTTCGCGACGGCCTTGTCGAGCTGACGCGAGGCAGCGCGCTGAGCCTCGGTGGCCTTCTCGACGTCACCGGCGGCAGCGGCCTCGCGGGCCTTGCGGACCGCGGTCTTCAGGGAGGACTTGACGGCCTTGTTGCGCAGCCGGGCCTTCTCGTTGGTCTTGATCCGCTTGATCTGGGACTTGATGTTCGCCACGAATGAGCCTTTTCAGGTTCAGGCGCACGAGGGCATGCCTCACACGCCGTTTGATTGCTTCTTTGTTTCACTGCGTTTCACCGCACGTGTGTCTCCTGCTGAGAGGGCATGAGACACAACGATCCAGGCTACCAGTCGCCCTCCGGACAGCCCAATCCGGTTGTCGGGCCCCCGGTCGGGGACTCGGCCGGACCGTGCGAAACCGACCAAACCGGTCCCTGCTCCCCGCCCGTGGGACCATGGAGCCTACGTATCGATCCGACCCGAGACCGCAGACACTGCGGACGCCTCAAGAATCAGGACCCTGCGTGCCCGCGATCCCTAGCCATGTGCCCGAGCCGAGCCGTACCGACCCGGCGCTGCTCCGCAACTTCTGCATCATCGCGCACATCGACCACGGCAAGTCCACGCTCGCCGACCGGATGCTCCAGCTGACCGGAGTGGTCGACCAGCGGCAGATGCGCGCCCAGTACCTCGACCGCATGGACATCGAGCGCGAGCGCGGCATCACGATCAAGTCCCAGGCGGTGCGCCTGCCGTGGGCCCCGACCGACGGGGACGGTCAGGGCAGGACTCATATCCTGAACATGATCGACACCCCGGGACACGTCGACTTCACGTACGAGGTGTCGCGGTCGCTCGCGGCCTGCGAGGGCACCGTCCTCCTCGTCGACGCCGCCCAGGGCATCGAGGCCCAGACCCTCGCCAACCTGTACCTGGCGATGGAGAACGAGCTCACCATCGTCCCGGTGCTGAACAAGATCGACCTGCCGGCCGCCCAGCCGGAGAAGTTCTCCGAGGAACTCGCCAACCTCATCGGCTGCCAGCCCGAGGACGTGCTCAAGGTCTCGGCGAAGACCGGCATCGGTGTGGACGCGCTCCTGAACCGGGTCGTCCGCGACGTCCCGGCCCCGGTCGGCGTCAAGGACGCGCCCGCCCGCGCGATGATCTTCGACTCGGTCTACGACTCCTACCGGGGCGTGGTCACCTACGTCCGCGTCATCGACGGGCAGCTCAACAAGCGCGAGCGCATCAAGATGATGTCGACCGGCGCCACCCACGAGCTCCTCGAGATCGGCGTCTCGTCCCCCGAGATGACCTCGGCCGACGGTATCGGCGTCGGCGAGGTGGGCTACATCATCACCGGCGTGAAGGACGTCCGTCAGTCCAAGGTCGGTGACACGATCACCAGCAAGGAGAAGGGCGCCACTGAGGCCCTCGGCGGGTACAAGGACCCCAAGCCGATGGTCTTCTCGGGCCTCTACCCGCTGGACGGCTCGGACTACCCCGACCTCCGCGAGGCGCTGGACAAGCTCCAGCTCAACGACGCCGCCCTGGTCTACGAACCGGAGACCTCCGCGGCACTCGGGTTCGGCTTCCGCGTCGGCTTCCTCGGTCTGCTGCACCTCGACGTCATCCGTGAGCGCCTGGAGCGCGAGTTCAACCTCGAACTCATCGCCACCGCGCCCAACGTGGTCTACCGCGTGATCATGGAGGACGGGAAGGAGCACACGGTCACCAACCCGAGCGAGTTCCCCGAAGGCAAGATCGACAAGGTCTTCGAGCCGGTCGTCCGGGCCACGGTCCTCGCCCCCAGCGAGTTCATCGGCTCGATCATGGAGCTCTGCCAGACCCGCCGCGGCACCCTTCTCGGCATGGACTACCTCTCCGAGGACCGGGTCGAGATCCGTTACACGCTCCCCCTGGCCGAGATCGTCTTCGACTTCTTCGACAACCTGAAGTCCAAGACCCGCGGCTACGCCTCCCTGGACTACGAGCCCACCGGAGAGCAGGACGCCCAGCTGGTGAAGGTCGACATCCTGCTGCACGGCGACCGCGTCGACGCCTTCTCCGCCGTCACGCACAAGGACGCGGCCTACGCGTACGGCGTACGGCTCGTTGCCAAGCTGCGTGAGTTGATCCCGCGCCAGGCCTTCGAGATCCCCATCCAGGCGGCCATCGGGTCGCGGGTCATCGCCCGCGAGACCATCCGTGCGATCCGCAAGGACGTCCTCGCCAAGTGCTACGGCGGTGACATCTCGCGTAAGCGGAAGCTGCTGGAGAAGCAGAAGGAGGGCAAGAAGCGGATGAAGATGGTGGGCTCTGTGGAGGTTCCGCAGGACGCCTTCATCGCCGTTCTGTCGAGCGACGAGAACGCGGGGTCGGGCAAGGGCAAGAAGTAGCCGACACCGGCCCGTGGGAATCGGGAGAACATCGGTAGAACGGGGGCTCGTCGCGTAAGAACGCGGCGGGCCCCCTTCGTGTGCGTACCGTCGGGCCGGTAGGAAGCGATCAGTCGCTCTCTGTACGAAGTGACAGGCCGTCGCCCCTTACGCGCCGGGCGGTCGCGCCTTACTCTGATCTCTGCTCGGTAGTTACTCGCGAGTCACTCAGGTTCGCCTCGTGATGTGCATGTCGGTCACACCCTGCTGACCTGCTTTTCTGCTGGGGGTCCGGGGGTCGTCCCCCGGGAAGACGAAGACGCAGTAACAACAGCCGCAAATGAGCCAGCCGCCGCACTGCCGCGGGCCCCGGAGGATGTCGTGAGCGACACACAGACCTTGATCGAGAACCGTCCGCCGTCCGTCGCCGGTCTTTTCCTGGACCGCGTGGCCGCCACGCCGGACGCCGAGGCCTACCGCTACCCGGTACCCCCGGCCGCCGGTGAGGGCCCCGACGACTGGAAGTCGCTGACCTGGGCGCAGACCGCCGAACGCGTCTACGCCATTGCCGCCGGCCTCATCGAACTGGGCGTACAGCCGGAGCAGCGCGTCGCGCTCGCCTCCGCGACGCGCGTCGAGTGGATCCTGGGCGACCTGGGCATCATGTGCGCCGGCGCCGCCACGACCACGGTGTATCCGCAGACCAACACCGACGAGTCGGCGTTCATCCTCTCCGACTCCGGCAGCAAGGTGCTGATCGCCGAGGACGTGACCCAGCTCGCCAAGGTGCAGGAGAAGCGCGCCGAGCTGCCCGAACTCACCCATGTCGTGGTCATCGACCCGGCCGGCGTCGAGTCGGGCGAGGGGGTGCTCACCCTCGCCGAGCTGGAGCAGCGCGGTGCCGCGTACCTGGAGAAGAACCCGGACCTGATCAAGGAGCGGGTCGGGGCCATCACGAAGGACCAGCTCGCGACCCTTATCTACACCTCGGGTACGACGGGCCGGCCCAAGGGGGTCCGGCTGCCGCACGACAACTGGTCGTACATGGCGAAGGCGATCGCCGCGACCGGGCTGGTCGGCGCGGACGACGTCCAGTACCTGTGGCTGCCGCTCGCGCACGTGTTCGGCAAGGTGCTGACGTCCGGCCAGATCGAGGTCGGGCACGTCACCGCGGTCGACGGCCGCGTTGACAAGATCATCGAGAACCTTCCGGCCGTGCAGCCGACGTACATGGCCGCCGTGCCGCGCATCTTCGAGAAGGTCTACAACGGGGTCGCGGCCAAGGCACGGGCCGGTGGCGCCGCCAAGTACAAGATCTTCCAGTGGGCATCCGGGGTCGCCCGCGAGTACGCCAAGGTCACCCAGGACAACTTCCGGCGCACCGGCAACGCCTCCGCGCCCTTCGCCCTCGCCGCGAAGCACAAGGTCGCCGACGCGCTCGTCTTCGCCAAGATCCGTGAGGCCTTCGGCGGCAACCTGCGCGCCTGCGTCTCCGGATCGGCCGCACTCGCGCCCGAGATCGGCTTCTTCTTCTCCGGCGCCGGCATCCACATCCTGGAGGGCTACGGCCTCACCGAGTCCTCCGCCGCCTCCTTCGTCAACCCCGGCGAGGCCTACCGCACCGGCACGGTCGGCAAGCCGCTGCCCGGCACGGAGGTGCGTATCGCGGACGACGGCGAGATCCTGCTGCGCGGGCCCGGCATCATGGAGGGCTACCACGGCCTGCCCGAGAAGACCGCCGAGGTGCTGGAGTCCGACGGCTGGTTCCACACCGGTGACATCGGTGAGCTGTCGCCCGACGGCTATCTGCGGATCACCGACCGCAAGAAGGACCTCATCAAGACGTCCGGCGGCAAGTACATCGCGCCCGCCGAGGTCGAGGGACAGTTCAAGGGGGTCTGCCCGTACGTCTCCAACATCCTCGTCCACGGCGCCGACCGGAACTTCTGCACGGCCCTCATCGCGCTCGACGAGCCGTCGATCCTGGGCTGGGCGAAGGACAACGGGCTCGACGGGAAGTCGTACGCGGAGGTTGTCGCCGCGCCGGGGACGGTGGCTCTCATCGAGGGGTACGTCAAGGAACTCAACGGAGGGCTTCAGCGGTGGCAGACCATCAAGAAGTTCCGGCTGTTGCCGCGTGATCTTGATGTTGAGCACGGGGAGATCACGCCGAGTCTCAAGTTGAAGCGGCCGGTTGTCGAGCGGGAGTACAAGCACCTGATCGATGAGATGTACGCGGGGTCGCGCGAGGCGTAGCGCGGAAACGGTTCGGGTGGCGGGGGCTGTTGGCGGCTGCGGGTTCGTTGTGGCTGGTCGCGCCCCGCGGCGGCGCCGCAAATGTCACAGCCCCGCGACCCTGACGTCAGGGCAGGCACCCCTGCCCACCAGGCGCCGTAGCGCCCGCACCCATCCGGTCGGGGTCCTGTGGGCCGTCGGCCATCGGCCGTCGTGTCGACCGCTTCGGTCGCATCCCGCCAACTGCCCGACAGGCCCCGCACCTCGGCGTGTCCGCCGAGCAGCCCCTCCATGCCCGTCTCGCGCGGGCCGGCCGTGCCGGATCCGGTTCCGTCGTACGCGGTGTTCCTCGGAGTTGACGTGCGGATCGCGGTCCACGGTCAGGTGCGCCTTCGCGAAGTCGTTGTCCCGGGCCGCTGTCGTCGCGGCGAGCGGTGGACGCAGATCGGCTGCCGGAATCTGCCCGTCTTTGAACACTTCCAGAGCACTGTTCTCGCTTATGCGGCTCACTTCGTAACTCGGCGCTTATGGGCGTGGTCGGTCTGTCACTCTGTCCGCGTCCACTGAGGTGTATTCGTACGAACTGCCCGGGGAGCTGCCCATGGGGGTCATTCCGACGCAACGGGAGACCGTGTCCCGTGCGCCGTCCCGTGCGCCCGCCACGCCCGCGCGGCAGGGCGTGGACCGGCGTGCGGTCATGCACGCCACGCTCGGTGGCGGCCCCCTCGCTCCCGGCGCCGCCCGTGGCCTCGTACGCGCCGCCCTCGCCGAATGGGCCCGGCTCGGCCTGCCCGGCGCCGTCTCACTGTCCGACCGGCTCACCGGCGACGCCATGGTGGTCGTCAGCGAACTCGTCACCAACGCCGTCGTCCACGCGGGGACGGACGTGGAACTGCAGTGCCGCCTGGAGACGCCGGACCAACCGGAGGAGGAGAGCGAGGAGGCGGAGAGGGCGGGGGAGGGGGAGAGGGGAGCGGGGGAAGTCGAGGAGGTGGGCCTCGGTGTCGCGCTCGTCGTCGAGGTGTCCGATCACCATCCCTCCCGCGCGCCCCGGGACGGCGGCGTCGAACTCCCGTACGACATACCGGAGTACGGGCGTGGCCTTCGCCTCGTCTCCGTACTCTCCGAGGCCTGGGGTGTCACCTACCGCACCGGCATCAAGACCGTCTGGGCGCGACTCCCCGCCGAAGGCATGACGGTCGACGACGACCTCGACCCGTACGCCGGCACACAGGCCCTCGGGCACGGGTTACGGGTCGCCGAGATCCTCGCCCCAGAGCCGCAGCGCGGCCCGGGTGACCAGGAGTGGCTCAATCACGGCGCCCTCTCCTTCCTCGCCGAGGCCTCCGACCTGCTCGCCGGGCAGCTCGACGAGGACCTCGTCGCCGCGCTCACCGGACAGCTCCTCGTGCCACGCCTCGCCGACTGGTGCGCGGTGTGGCTGGAGGACGAGTCCATGGGACGCGGCAGCTGGGGCGACGGAGGCGGAGGCGGGGACGGGGGGTACACCGGGCCGGGGCCGCGGCTCGCCCGGGTCTGGCACGGCAGCGAGGACCGTATCGAGGAGCTGCGCCGCGCCCTGGAGAAGGACCCGCCGCGCCCGCCCGACACCACCAGGACCGGGCCGGTCGCCGTGCCCTGGCCCGGCGAGGCGCTCGGTGGGCGCGGGGAGATCGGCTCCGCGCTCGCCTACCGGCTGGTCGCGGGCGGCCGGCCGCTCGGCACGCTGGTCATCGGGCGGGCCGGGACGATCCGCTTCCCCGACGAGGTCACCGGCCTGGTCGAGGATCTCAGCCGCCGCGTCGCGCTCGCCATCGGCGCCGCCCGCCAGTACGCCCGCCAGGCCACCATCAGCCGCATCCTCCAGCGCGGGCTGCTGCCCGGCGCCGTCGCCGAGATCCCCGGTGTCAGCAGCGCCCTCGTCTACGAACCCTGCGACAAGGGCGGGCCCAGCGGCGACTTCTACGACCTCTTCCCGGCCGGCGACGGCCGCTGGTGCTTCGCCGTCGGCGACGTCCAGGGCAAGGGGCCGGAAGCCGCCGTGGTGATCGGCCTCGCCCGCCCCTGGCTGCGGCTGCTCGCCCGTGAGGGCTACCGCGTCGCCGACGTCCTCGACCGCCTCAACCAGCTGCTCCTCGACGATGCCACGGAGACTGCGGACGCGGCGGCCCGCGCGCTGGTCGCGGCGGACGTGCGTCCAGCCGTACCGGTGGGGGCGTTGGGGGCGGTGGGTTCCGCCGGTTCCGCCGGTACGGGTGCGGTACGGCCGGGCGAGGGGCCGCAGACCCGCTTCCTCTCCCTCCTCTACGGCGAACTCGCGCCCTTCGACGGAGGTGTGCGCTGCACCCTCGCCTCCGCCGGGCATCCGCTGCCCCTGGTGCTCCGGGCGAGCGGTGAGGTCCGTACGGCCGCCGAACCGCAGACGCTGCTCGGGGTCGTCGAGGACGAGACGTACACGAGCGGGAGCTTCGAGCTGCGGCCCGGCGACAGCCTGCTGTGCGTCACCGACGGCGTGACCGAGCGGCGCTGCGGGCCCCGCCAGTTCGACGACGGCGACGGCCTGGCGAACGCCCTCGCCGGCTGCGCGGGCCTGAACGCGGAGCTGATCGCCGAGCGCATCCGCCGACTCGTGCACGAGTTCGGGGAGAAGCCGCCGGAGGACGATCTGGCGCTGCTGGTGCTGCAGGCGGAAACGCTCGGCGGGTGACCCGCGCCCGGGGTGTCGGGCAGGGCGTCGGGTCCGTCGGGCGGGCCAGCCTCGCCGGTGCTGGACAATGGAGGACATGCCCTCCGCACTCCCCGACGGCGAACCCGTCCCCGAAGACGGTGCCCTGCCCGCCCCCGCGCTCGCCGGGGCCGCGGACCGTCCCCTCGGGTTCTATCTCCACGTCCCGTACTGCGCGACCCGCTGCGGCTACTGCGACTTCAACACCTACACGGCGACCGAGCTGCGCGGCACGGGCGGTGTCCTGGCCTCCCGCGACAACTACGCGGACACCCTGATCGACGAGGTACGGCTGGCGCGGAAGGTGCTGGGCGACGACCCGCGCCAGGTCCGCACGGTGTTCGTCGGCGGCGGTACGCCGACTCTGCTGGCCGCCGACGATCTCGTACGGATGCTGCGGTCGATCCGCGACGAGTTCGGCCTCGCGGCGGACGCGGAGGTGACGACGGAGGCGAATCCCGAGTCGGTGGACGAGCGGTATCTGGCCGCCCTGCGCGAGGGCGGCTTCAACCGGATCTCGTTCGGGATGCAGAGCGCGAAGCAGCACGTGCTGAAGGTGCTGGACCGTACGCACACACCGGGGCGTCCCGAGGCGTGTGTCGCGGAGGCGCGGGCCGTGGGGTTCGAACATGTGAACCTCGACCTGATCTACGGCACCCCGGGGGAGTCCGACGACGACTGGCGGGCCTCGCTGGAGGCGGTGCTCGGGGCCGGGCCGGATCATGTGAGTGCTTATGCGTTGATCGTGGAGGAGGGTACGCAGCTGGCTCGGCGTATCCGCCGGGGCGAGGTGCCGATGACCGACGACGACGTGCACGCTGACCGGTATCTGATCGCGGACGAGGTGCTGGGGGCGGCGGGTTATGAGTGGTACGAGGTGTCGAACTGGGCTACGTCGGTGGCTGCCCGGTGCCTTCACAACGAGCTGTACTGGCGTGGCGCCGACTGGTGGGGCGCGGGGCCCGGGGCGCACAGCCATGTGGGGGGCGTGCGGTGGTGGAACGTGAAGCACCCGGGGGCGTATGCCGGGGCGCTGGCGGCGGGGCGGTCGCCGGGGGCGGGGCGTGAGGTGCTCTCGGAGGAGGACCGGCGGGTGGAGCGGGTTCTGCTGGAGCTGAGGCTGCGGGAGGGTGTGCCGTTGGCGCTGTTGCGCTCCGCTGGGCTGGTGGCTGCGGGGCGGGCGTTGGGGGAGGGGTTGCTGGAGGCGGGGCCCTATGGGGAGGGGCGGGCTGTGTTGACGTTGCGGGGGCGGTTGCTGGCGGATGCGGTGGTTCGGGACCTGGTGGACTGAGGGGCGGTTTCTCGCCCCCGCCGCCCTTACCCGTCCCATCCTGTTCCTGGGGGCTGCGCCCCCAGACCCCCCTTCGCGCTGAACGCGCTCGTCCTCAAGCGCCGGACGGGCTGGAGGGTGGTGCCGTGACGAAGTCGATCAGTTCCTCCACGCGGCCCAGGAGCTCGGGTTCCAGGTCCCGGTACGAACCCACCCTCGCCAGGATCGCCCGCCACACCGCGCCCGTGTTCTCCGGCCAGCCCAGCTCCCTGCACACCCCCGTCTTCCAGTCCTGTCCGTGCGGGATGCGGGGCCAGCCCGGGATGCCCAGTGATGCCGGCTTCACCGCCTCCCACACGTCGATGTACGGGTGCCCGACCACCAGCGCGTGTTCGCTCGTCACCGACCGGGCGATCCGGAACTCCTTGGTGCCCGGCACCAGGTGGTCCACCAGGATGCCCAGGCGGGCGTCCGGGCCAGGGGCGAACTCGGCCACGATCGCGGGGAGGTCGTCGATGCCCTCCAGGTACTCGACGACCACGCCCTCGACCCGCAGGTCGTCGCCCCACACCTTCTCGACCAGCTCGGCGTCGTGACGCCCCTCGACATAGATCCGCCCCGCCCGGGCCACCCGTGCCCGGGCCTGGGGAACCGCCACCGACCCGGAAGCGGTACGGGACGGACGTCCGGAAGACGCCGTCGACGACGGTGACCCGGCGGAGCGTACGAGGGTCACCACCTTGCCCTCCAGCAGGAAGCCGCCCGGCTCCAGCGGGAACACGCGGTGTTTGCCGAAGCGGTCCTCCAGGGTGACCGTGCCCGCCTCGCAGCGGATCACCGCGCCGCAGAAGCCCGTACCTGGCTCCTCGACCACCAGGCCCGGGTCCGCGGGGACCTGCGGTACGGGCTTGGGTTTCTTCCACGGCGGGGTCAGGTCCGGAGAGTACTGGCGCATTCGGATGACGATAGGAGAAGCGGCCGTGCGGTCAGGTCACCGGCTCTCGCGACACGCCGAAACGGCGTGCCAGGGCGTCCCGTTGGGACCGGACGAACGCCGCGTCCACCACCGCTCCGTGGCCGGGTACGTACAGGGCGTCCTCGCCGCCCAGGGCCAGGAGGCGGTCGAGGGCCGTCGGCCAGTGCGACGGTACGGCGTCGGGGCCCGCCTGGGGTTCGCCCGACTCCTCGACCAGGTCGCCGCAGAAGACGACGGTCGGGTCGTCGTCACCGGGTACGACGGCCACGAGGTCGCTGCGGGTGTGGCCAGGGCCGACGGTACTGAGGACGACGACCTGCGGGCCGTCGTGCGGCTCGACGGCGTGCAGCTCGACGGTGAGACTCCGCCGGACCCGCTGATGCGGAACCACCAGGGTGTCCGCCGCCTCCTCCGCCGCACGGGCGTCCAGACCGTTGCGTACGGCGTCCGCGCACAACGCCGCGCGCCCCACTTCCCCGAATTCGTCGTTCGGGCCCGGCGCCGCGAACACATGCGCACCCGCGAACACCGCCGCCCCGAAAACGTGATCGAAGTGGGGATGCGTGAGTGCGACGAAGTCCACACGGCGGCCGGCGAGTTCCTGAGCCTCCAGGCGCAGTCTCGCGCCCTCCGCGAGGCTCGATCCCGAGTCGATCAGCAGGGCGCCGCCCGGCCCGGTCACCAGCCCCACAGTGCAGTCCCAGACCGGGAGCCGGCACCGGCCCACCCCGGGCGCCAGGCGCTCCCAGCCCAGGTCGTCCCACCTCGGCTCTTCCCAAGTCACCTTCATACGGCGACGCTAGCCGGACACGACATCGCAGGACAGGTCGGTACACGTCGGCAGGTCGGCACGGGCCGCCCTTGCCGGGGGTGTACCAGACAGCCGTACACTGGGCCGGGGAACTCTGGCACTCGCACACGAAGAGTGCCAGGGAAGGCCAATGCGGAGTCGAAGAGCCGATGACGGCCCGGGCGGGAGACCGGGTGGCGGGTAGGCGCAACAGGGGACGACAGCAGCTGGAGGTGTGCGCGATGCTCAGTGAACGCAGGCTCGAAGTGCTGCGCGCGATCGTCCAGGACTATGTCGGCACCGAGGAACCGGTCGGGTCCAAGGCACTCACCGAGCGGCACAACCTCGGGGTCTCGCCGGCGACCGTCCGCAACGACATGGCGGCGCTCGAGGACGAGGGCTTCATCGCCCAGCCCCACACCAGCGCCGGGCGCATCCCGACCGAGAAGGGCTACCGGCTCTTCGTCGACAGGCTCGCCGGCGTCAAGCCGATGACGGCGCCCGAGCGGCGCGCCATCCAGAACTTCCTGGACGGCGCCGTCGATCTCGATGATGTGGTCGGGCGGACAGTTCGGCTGCTCGCCCAGCTCACGCGGCAGGTCGCCGTCGTGCAGTATCCGTCGCTCACCCGGTCGACCGTGCGGCACGTGGAGCTGCTCTCGCTCGCTCCCGCGCGCGTGATGCTCGTGCTGATCACGGACACCGGCCGCGTGGAGCAGCGGATGATCGACTGCCCTGCGCCCTTCGGGGAGACGTCTCTGGCGGATCTACGCGCGCGGCTCAACAGCCGGGTCGCGGGCCGCCGCTTCGCGGACGTGCCGCAGCTTGTGCAGGACCTCCCGGACGCCTTCGACGCGGAGGACCGGGGCACGGTCGCGACGGTGCTCTCCACTCTGCTGGAGACGCTCGTCGAGGAGGCCGAGGAACGGCTGATGATCGGCGGAACCGCCAATCTGACCCGTTTCGGACATGACTTTCCCCTCACTATCCGGCCGGTACTGGAAGCTCTGGAGGAACAGGTCGTACTTCTCAAACTCCTTGGTGAGGCCGGGGATTCGAGCATGACCGTACGAATCGGTCACGAGAACAAATACGAGGGACTCAACTCCACGTCCGTCGTGTCGGTCGGCTACGGTTCGGGCGGCGAGGCAGTAGCCAAGCTCGGCGTGGTCGGACCGACCCGCATGGACTACCCGGGAACGATGGGAGCGGTACGCGCAGTGGCACGGTACGTCGGACAGATCCTGGCGGAGTCTTAAGTGGCCACGGACTACTACGCCGTACTCGGCGTGCGCCGCGACGCGTCCCAGGACGAGATCAAGAAGGCGTTCAGGAGGCTCGCTCGCGAGCTGCACCCGGACGTCAACCCCGATCCGAAGACGCAGGAGCGGTTCAAGGAGATCAACGCCGCGTACGAGGTGTTGTCGGACCCGCAGAAGAAGCAGGTCTACGACCTCGGCGGTGACCCCCTCTCGCAGGCGGGTGGCGGTGCGGGTGGCTTCGGAGCCGGTGGCTTCGGGAACTTCTCGGACATCATGGACGCGTTCTTCGGAACGGCGTCCCAGCGGGGGCCGAGGTCGCGTACGCGGCGCGGCCAGGACGCGATGATCCGGCTCGACATCGAGCTCGACGAAGCCGCCTTCGGGACCACCAAGGACATCCAGGTCGACACGGCCGTGGTGTGCGCCACCTGTAGTGGTGAGGGCGCTGCGCCGGGGACCTCGGCCCAGACCTGCGACATGTGTCGCGGGCGGGGTGAGGTGTCCCAGGTGACACGGTCCTTCCTGGGCCAGGTCATGACGTCCCGTCCCTGTCCGCAGTGCCAGGGGTTCGGGACCGTCGTTCCGACGCCGTGCCCCGAGTGCGCCGGTGACGGGCGGGTGCGGTCGCGCCGGACGCTGACCGTGAAGATTCCCGCGGGGGTCGACAACGGTACGAGGATCCAGCTCGCCGGTGAGGGTGAGGTGGGGCCCGGTGGTGGTCCCGCCGGCGACCTGTACGTCGAGATCCACGAGCTGCCGCACGCGCAGTTCCAGCGGCGCGGGGACGACCTGCACTGCACGGTGACCCTTCCGATGACGGCGGCGTCACTGGGCACGAAGGTGCCCCTGGAGACGCTGGACGGGCTGGAGGAGGTCGACATCCGTCCGGGCACACAGTCCGGGCAGTCGATTCCGCTGCACGGCCGCGGGGTTACGCATCTTCGGGGCGGTGGGCGTGGTGACCTCCTGGTGCATGTCGAGGTCATGACTCCTTCGAAGCTTGATCCCGAACAGGAGCGGTTGCTGCGGGAGCTGGCGAAGCTGCGGGGTGAGGAGCGGCCCACGGGGCAGTTCCAGCCTGGGCAGCAGGGGTTGTTCTCGCGGTTGAAGGACGCGTTCAACGGGCGCTGATGGTGGAGGGCGGGGTCCGGGGGCTGAGCCCCCGGACCCCGCTTTCGCGCTGAAGGGGCCTGATTCGGACTTGTGGTGGGGACGTGACAACATGCCGTCATGTCGTCCTCCGCGCTGACCGATCTCTTCCCTCACCCGATCGTGCAGGCCCCCATGGCGGGCGGCGTCTCCGTCCCGCAGCTCGCCGGTGCCGTCGCCGAGGCGGGCGGGCTCGGGTTCCTCGCCGCCGGGTACAAGACCGCGGACGGGATGTACCAGGAGATCAAGAAGTTGCGTGGGCTCACCGGGCGGCCGTTCGGCGTGAACCTCTTCATGCCGCAGCCCGAGATCGCCGACCCCGCTGCTGTCAAGGTCTACGCCCACCAGCTCGCCGGTGAGGCCACCTGGTACGACACCGAGCTCGGCGACCCGGACAGCGGACGCGACGACGGCTACGACGCCAAGCTCGCCGTACTCCTCGACAACCCGGTCCCGGTCGTCTCCTTCCACTTCGGGGTGCCCAGCAGCGACGTACTGGACTCCTTCCGCCGCGCCGGCACCCTCACCCTGGTCACCGCGACCACCGTCGAGGAGGCCCTCGCCGTGCAGCGGGCCGGGGCCGACGCGGTGATCGTGCAGGGTGTCGAGGCCGGTGGTCACCAGGGCACCCATCGTGACAACCCCGAGGCGGACGGCTCCGCCATCGGGCTGCTCTCCCTCATCGCCCAGGTCCGCGAGAGCGTCGACCTCCCCCTCGTCGCCGCCGGCGGGCTCATGCGCGGCAGCCAGATCGCCGCCGTCCTCGCCGCGGGCGCGAGCGCCGCCCAGCTCGGCACCGCCTTCCTCGCCACCCCGGAGTCCGGCGCCCCCGCCGTGTACAAGCAGGCGCTGACCAACCCCCTCTTCGTCCGTACGGAGCTGACACGCGCGTTCTCCGGCCGGCCCGCCCGGGGACTGGTGAACCGTTTCCTGCGCGAGCACGGCCCGTACGCCCCCGCCGCCTACCCCGAGGTCCACCACCTCACCTCGCCGCTCCGCAAGAAGGCCGCCGCGTCCGGCGACGCACAGGGCATGGCGCTGTGGGCGGGACAGGGGCACCGGATGGCTCGCGAGCTTCCGGCGGGGGAGCTGGTGAGGGTGCTGGTGGACGAGATCGAGGGCGCGCGGGCCGCGTTGGTGGGCGGGGGTGCGAGCTCGTGACCGCGCCCGTGTTCGTCGTCGAGCAGCTCCCTGACGTCCGGCAGTTCGTCCTGGACGGGCCCGAGGGGCGCCATGCCGTCTCCGTGAAGCGGATGCGGGCCGGTGAGACCGTCGTCCTCACCGACGGGGCCGGGCGCTGGGCGGAGGGCGAGGTCGTCGCCGCCGAGGGCAAGGACCAGTTGGTTCTGCGACTCGGGGCGGTCGTTGAGGAGGCTCAGGAGTCTCCTCGTATCACCGTGGTCCAGGCTCTTCCCAAGGGCGACCGGGGCGAGTTGGCCGTCGAGACGATGACCGAGACCGGCGTCGACGCCATCGTCCCCTGGGCCGCCTCACGGTGCGTCACACAGTGGCGGGGAGACCGAGGACTGAAGGCGCTCGCCAAGTGGCGGGCCACCGCCCGGGAAGCCGGCAAGCAGTCCCGCCGGGTGCGCTTCCCGGAGGTCGCGGACGCCGCGTCGAGCAAGCAGGTCGCCGCGCTGCTCGCCAGGGCCGACTTCGCCGCCGTACTGCACGAGGACCGCGAGTACGGCAGTGCCGCGCTCGCGACCGCCCAACTCCCCTCCGCCGGCGAGATCGTGCTGGTCGTCGGCCCCGAAGGAGGCGTCTCCCCCGAGGAGTTGGCCCTCTTCGAGGAGGCGGGGGCGAAGGCGTACCGACTCGGCGCCAGTGTGCTGCGTACCTCCACCGCCGGTACCGCCGCGACGGCGCTGCTGCTCGGCCGTACCGGTCGCTGGTCCTGATCTCGTTCCTCCGTACGGGGGTTCGTCCTCCGGCGCCCCTTCGCGAAGTTGCTCGCGCGCATGTCCGTATACGCCCTTCCGTGTTGGGCGGGACGGTGGCAGGCTGCCCTTCCATGGTGGCTTTGAGGCGGATCAGGCTTCGGCCGCGCGGGCGCCGCAGGGCGGTCGCGGTGGCCGGACTCGTGCTGGCCGTCGCGGGTGGTGTCGTCGCCTGTGATCCCGGTGGGCTCGGTTCGACCACCGTGGCCCTCACCACCGACCAGACGATGACGAAGGAGCTGGAGCGGCGGAACGTCGGCGTCCAGTGGCTCACCTGCACGGCATCGGTCAACAACGGCAACAGCGGCAACGGCAACAAGTCTTCCGCGTCCGGGAGTTCGCCCTCGCCGAGCGAGAACACCTACGCCGACGTCGACTGTGAGGGCAAGACCACGGACGGCAAGGCCATCACCGTCGCAGGCAAGGTGACGCGCGCGGTCAACGGCAGGTGCGTACGCGGGAACCTCACCGTCAAGATCGACGGCAGGCAGTGGCTCCGCGTCAGCGGCCTCGGCAACTGTGACGTGCCCGCCACCCCGACCCGCACCACGCCAGCCACCTGGCAGCCGCCGGACAACGGACAGCCCGCGCCGACCGTGACCGTCACCGTGACGAGGACCATCTGGTGCCAGGAGAACCCGAACTGCCTGCCCGTCGAGGGCAAATGAGCGGGGTGAACAGAGCGCCGGGGTCTTTGGCGGGTTGTGGATGAAGTGATCCAAACCCCTGTCCGGGGGCGGGCTCGTTGCCTAGGGTGATCGGGTGACTCAGCCCTCTTCGCCTGCGTATCTCCGGTTTCCGCATCTGCACGGCGACCTGGTCGCCTTCACCGCCGAGGACGACGTCTGGGTCGCCCCGCTCGACGGCGGCCGGGCCTGGCGCGTCAGCGCGGACAACGTACCGGTGAACCATCCCCGTATCTCCCCGGACGGCACCCGCCTCGCCTGGACCTCCACCCGCGACGGCGCACCCGAGGTGCATGTCGCCCCGATCGACGGCGGGTCCACCAACCGGCTCACCTACTGGGGCAGTTCGAGGACCCAGGTGCGCGGCTGGACCCCGGACGGACGGGTCCTCGCCATCAGCACCCAGGGGCAGGCCAGCCTGCGCCGCTCCTGGGCCCGGGCCGTGCCCCTCGACGGCGGTCCGGCGACTGTCCTGCCGTACGGGCCCGTCGGCGATGTCGCACACGGTCCCGCGACCGTCCTCCTCTCCGCTCCGATGGGGCGTGAGGCCGCCTGGTGGAAGCGGTATCGGGGTGGCACAGCGGGGAAGTTGTGGATCGAGCGGGACGTCCGCGACGGGGAAGGTGCCGGCGAGTTCGTACGGCTGCATGCCGACCTCGACGGGAACCTCGAATACCCGGTGTGGGTCGGGGAGCGCATCGCCTTCCTGTCCGACCACGAAGGGGTAGGGGCGCTGTACTCGTCCCTGGCGGACGGGTCCGACCTGCGACGGCACACCCCGGGTGGGGGCACCTCCCGTTCGAGCGAAGCCGAGAATGGGGGAGGCTTCTACGCCCGGCACGCCGCGAGCGACGGCAGCCGTGTCGTCTACTCCTCCGCCGGTGAACTGTGGCTCCTCGACGACCTGGACGGGGCCGAGCCGCGTCGGCTCGACGTCCGGCTCGGCGGGCAGCGCGTCGACCTCCAGCCCCATCCTGTGAGCGCCTCCCGGTGGTTCGGGTCCGGCGCCCCCGACCACACCGGACGCGGCAGCGCCATCGGGGTGCGCGGGGCCGTGCACTGGGTCACCCACCGGTCCGGTCCCGCCCGTGTCCTCGCCTCCGGGCACGGCGTACGGGCCCGGCTGCCCCGAGCCTTCCGCGTGGACGGCGAGGAGTGGGCCGTGTGGGTGACGGACGCGGAGGGCGACGACGCGCTGGAGTTCGCCCCGGCGACCGGTGTCGCACCGGGGACCACTCCCCGCCGGCTCGCCGCCGGACAGCTCGGGCGCGTCCTCGGCCTCGCCATGGCGCCCGACGGCAGCCGGGCCGCCGTCGCCTCCCACGACGGGCGTGTCCTGCTCGTCGAGCGGGAGTCGGGGGAGGTGCGCGAGGTCGACCGCAGCGGCGACGGTGATGTGTCCGGGCTCGTCTTCTCGCCCGACTCCGCCTGGCTGGCCTGGTCCCACCCGGGGCCGAATCCGCTGCGTCAGCTCAAGCTCGCCAACACCACCGATCTGTCGGTGACGGAGGCGACGCCGCTCCGGTTCCGGGACTACTCGCCCGCGTTCACCGTCGACGGCAAGCATCTCGTCTTCCTGTCGGCGCGGTCCTTCGACCCCGTCTACGACGAGCACGTGTTCGACCTGGCCTTCGTCGGCGGCTCGCGCCCGCACCTCATCCCGCTCGCCGCGACCACGCCCTCGCCCTTCGGGCCGCAGCGGCACGGGCGGCCCTTCGAGGCCCCGGACAAGGACGAGACCCCGGACAGCGAGGGCGCCCCGGTCACCCGCATCGACCTCGACGGGCTCGCCGACCGCATCGTGCCGTTCCCCGTCGAGGCCGCCCGCTACTCCAACCTGCGCGCCGCCAAGGACGGCGTCCTGTGGCTGCGCCACCCGGTGCGCGGAGTCCTCGGCACCTCCCGGGCCACCCCGGACGACCCCGACCCGAAGACCGAGCTGGAGCGGTACGACCTCGCCCAGAACCGCATCGAGCATCTCGCCGGGGACGCCGACCACTTCGCCGTCAGCGGCGACGGCAAACGCGTCCTGCTGTGGACCGACGGCAAGCTGAAGGTCGTACCCAGCGACCGGCGCGCCTCGAACGACGACGAGAGCGACACGAACATCACCGTCGACCTGTCGCGCGTACGGCAGAGCGTCGACCCGGCCGTCGAGTGGCGGCAGATGTACGACGAGAACGGCCGCATCATGCGCGACAACTTCTGGCGTGCGGACATGGGCGGCACCGACTGGAACGGCGTCCTCGACCGCTACCGGCCGATCCTCGAACGCGTCGCCACCCACGACGACCTCGTCGACCTTCTCTGGGAGGTCCAGGGCGAGTTGGGCACCTCGCACGCCTACGTCACCCCGCGCGGCCGACACGGTCACGGCGAGCGGCAGGGCCTCCTCGGCGCAGACATCTCCCGCCACGGGGACGGCCCCCAGGACACGCACCTGTGGCGCGTCGACCGCATCCTGCCCGCCGAGACCTCCGACCCCGACGGCGTCTCCCCGCTTGCCGCACCCGGCGTCGCGGTACGCCCGGGCGACGCGATCGTCGCGGTCGCGGGACAGCCCGTCGACCCGGTCGCCGGACCCGGCCCGCTGCTCGTCGGTACGGCGGGCAAGCCCATCGAGCTGACCATCTCGCCGTCCGGCGGCGGCGATCCGCGGCACGTGGTCGTCGTACCCCTCGCGGACGAGGAACCGCTCCGCTACCACGCGTGGGTCAACGACCGGCGGGCGTACGTCACCGAGAAGTCCGGCGGGCGGCTCGGCTATCTGCACGTGCCCGACATGCAGGCGCCCGGCTGGGCCCAGATCCACCGCGACCTGCGGATCGAGGTCGCGAAGGAGGGGCTGGTCGTCGACGTCCGGGAGAACCGGGGCGGGCACACGTCCCAGCTGGTCGTCGAGAAGCTGGCGCGACGGATCGTCGGCTGGAACCTGCCGCGCGGGCTACGGCCGTACAGCTACCCGGAGGACGCGCCGCGCGGGCCCGTCGTCGCCGTCGCCAACGAGTTCTCGGGCTCGGACGGGGACATCGTGAACGCGGCGATCAAGGCGCTGGGGATCGGTCCTGTGGTCGGTACGCGGACGTGGGGCGGGGTGATCGGCATCGACAACCGGTACCGGCTCGTCGACGGGACGCTCGTCACCCAGCCCAAGTACGCGTTCTGGCTGGAGGGTTACGGGTGGGGCGTCGAGAACCACGGGGTCGATCCGGATGTGGAGGTGGTACAGACTCCGCAGGACCATGCCGCCGGGCGGGACGTGCAGCTGGACGAGGCGATCCGGCTGGCGCTGGAGTCGCTGGGGGAGCGGGCGGCCAAGACGGCTCCGGGGTTGCCGGAGCTGTAGGGCGCCTCGGGTTGAGGAGCCGGGCTGGTACGAGACTGCCCTCCCCGCGTCACGCCGCGGGGAGGGCAGTTCTGGCCCGGTGGACCCCGAAGGGCAGGGGCTAGGGGCGGGCGATCGTGGTTACACCGACGAAGACCGTCATGGCCCACACGGTCATGAGCGCTGCGGTGAAGGCAGCCGTCTCCAGCTTTCTCCGGCGCACACGGAAGCAACTCGATTCACAGTCACCGGAGTTCACGTGCCAGATCCCTTCGGCAGGGTGAGATCGGGGCGGTGACAGATGCAGGTGCACACCAGGTAGCGCAGTCCTGGTACACCGCTCTCACGGGGCTCGCCGTCGTGGCATCGGTTGTGAGGACCGATGATGCAGGGGCCGGATACGTAAGGGGGTTCCGACGGCCAGGCTGGTTCGTGGGCGTTGCTCACTCGGCTGTCTCCCTTTCGGCGTCGGTCGCGGGGTAGAGCGGAATCACGTACCACGTGCCGCCACGCACATCCCTGTGATCCCCGGTGTGCCCCTTGGCGAGCACGCACGCGCCGCTCTCGCTGAAGATCGGTGCGCGGTACAGCAGGGAGGAGCGGAGCATCCCGCACGTGTCCGTGTCCGCCAGCGGCGCGGTCATCGGACCCCACCCATGGCCGGGACCGTGTGAATGTTGAGGGTGTCGAGGTCGAGACGGAAGTGGGCCGACAGCACCAGCACGCGCCGCCGCCGTTCTCTCGCCGTCCAGTAGGGCCGCACCCGGGCGGTGCGGAGTGCTGCGTCCCTCTCCGGGGCTTGGCCATTGAGCGCGGGCAGGTACGGCCGTGACAGACGGGATGCCGAACCGTCCAGAGCTCCCAGGTCCGTGCTGTACGGCGACTGGAGCTGGGCCGGTACCGGCGCTGTCAGGTGAGCATGATCTTTTGCGCTCTCGCTGGTTGCGAGAGTTCGGTTGAACTCCAGAGTCGTGTGCCGTCGCCTGCCGGTGGCTGGGAGCACCCAGCGCAACAGGGGCATCAATACCCCGATCAATACAGCCGCGCTACGCTCGCGCATGTCGTCAACCTCCCAGGGTTGGTGGCCATCCCCCGGGGGTCCTGACCGACTCGCCGGGGTCTTCTGGTGACATCTGACTGTACGCCAACTTGGTACGTCTTAGTACGTCTCTACTCGTGATATCCCGACCTATGCTGGCCTGAGTTGACCTCTTACGCTCCAACCATGATCGAGATCGACCGGGAGAGCATCACCCCGATGTATTTGCAGTTGGCATCCGTCCTGCGTGAGCGCATTCGACACGGCGTCATCCCGGTCGGCCGACGCATCCCGTCTCACTACGAGTTGGAAGAGGAGACGGGCGGGGCGGTAAGTCGACGCACCAGCAAGTCGGCTATCGAAGTGCTTGCGGCTGAGGGGATCGTTCAGGGTGTCCAGGGCAAGGGTGTGTTCGTCATTGCGAAACCAGGAGTGGTGCAGTCCGCCGATGGGCCTGGGGGAAGCGAGACCGTGGGTTGACCGGGTCGGACGCACCGCAGCGGCGCACTTTCGCACATCCTGCGCCTGCTGAAGTAGGTGTTGTAGCGCCCCGATCCTGGGTGGCTGGGGGTGTCGTCCAGGCCCCTGCTGTGGAATCGTTGACTTTCTCAAGCGATGGCGTAGTCCGTTATGTGAGATGTGGCTTCTCGAGCTGGCGTTTCCGCCGCTTTATGTGGCCAAAGGTGAAGAGTGGTGAAGGTCACACTTGCTTGACGTAGAGGTTTATGAAAAATAAAGATCACCCCTTGTCTGTGAAAAATGCATGAGACCGGGGTGGGGTTTGTGTTGGCTGGGGGGTGGCGTCGAATACGTCACAGTGTGTGCGGAGCGGTGGTCGTTGTATCGCTTGCTGCGGCTGTTCCGGCTCTGGGGGGATCGGCGATGGCGCAAGCGCCCGCTGTCTCAGATGCGGCGTCCGAAGTGCCCTCTCCTGAGTCCAAGGCCGCTGAGTTGGCAGCCTCGTCCGGTGAGCGGGTGGAGATCCCCTCGGCGACTACTGAGATCTCCCAGATTTTCGCGAATCCCGACGGCACTTTCACCCAGGAGTCGAGTGCTGCGCCGGTTCGTGCGAAGCAAAGCGACGGTTCCTGGGCTGATATCGACACCACCCTTGTGCGCGCCGCAGACGGCAAGATCAGGGCCCGGTCCACAGCGACTGAGGTCGAGTTCTCCGGCGGCGGTTCTGGCGGCGGCATGGTCACGTTGGACGACCATGGGCGTGAGCTGGCCTTCGGGTGGCCGACAGCGCTTCCGGAACCCCAACTCGACGGCAGCGTCGCGACATACGCTGATGTGCTCCCTGGGGTGGACCTCAAGCTGACCGCCGTCAGTAGAGGGTTCACCCAGGTTCTGGTTGTCAAGAATGCTGAGGCCGCCGCCAATCCCGCGTTGGCGAACCTCAAGATCACTACCGAAGGCGAGGGTTTGACCCTTGCGCCGGGACCTGACGGAGGGTTCGTCGCACGCGACGAGAACGGGGCCAAGGTCTTCGAAGGCCCCGCCGGGCGCATGTGGGACTCCGCCGGTGACGCGGTGCAACGAGAAGCTCCTGCGGTCACGCGCATGCGCACAGCCGCAGTGACCACCAGCCCTGAGGTACGGGGAGACGGCGGCCCGGACGACCCTGCGGCCGGACCGGGGCCCGGAGACACGACTGCCGACGTCGCGCTGGCGATCAAGGGCAGCACCCTGGAACTCGCGCCCGACCTGTCCCTCCTACGAGGCGAGGACACCGTCTATCCCCTGTACGTGGATCCGCCGACCAAGGGCGTTGTGCGGGGCGACTGGACCGCGCTCTCCTCCGACGGGGACAAGTTCTGGGAGTGGGAGGGCGACAAGGGAACCGGCCGTTGCTCGAACTACGACGGATATCTCTGTGCTTCGTCCCCGTACACCCAGCGGCTCTACTTCGAGTACCCGCTGTCTTCGCTCTACGGCAAGAAGGTTCTTGACGTCACGTTCTCGGCCTACCAGACGTGGACCTTCACGTGTGATGCGCGCTGGTATGACCTGAGCCTTGTCAGCAAGGACATCTCTTCCTCCACCACTTGGTCGGGCCGTCCGACCGCCACTGACCTCATGGGTGATCGCAATGTCTCCTATGGCCGTGGCGGGCTGTGCAGCCCGTCGCAGCCGGCGAACTGGGTACGGTTCAGCGACAACGTGGCCGATGAGGCGGACGAGAACCTCACCCTGAAGGTCCGCGAGTTCGTGGAAGCGAAGAAAGCTGCCATCACGTTCTCCCTGACCGCTCACGACGAGTCGAACGCCGCCTCCTGGGCGCGATTCCGGGACGATGCCCAGCTTTCGGTCACCTACATCTCCTATCCGGGCAAGCCGACGACGGTCGGTGTCCAGCAGGGCAACGCGGGCCAGGCCTGCAACACATCCGCGCTTCCGCTTGCCACGAGTGACACCACGCCGAAGATGATCGCCACCGTGCAGTCGGCGGACGGCTCCAACTCCCAGCTTCGTGCGGCGTTCGAGGTGTGGAAGGCGGACGGGTCCAGCCGCGCCTGGTCTGCGGCTTCTCCCAGTGAGGCGTGGGTGGCCGACAATGCTAAACGCGATGCCTCCCCGACCTCCGCGCTGGCTCCGCAGACCGATTATCGGATGCGCGTGAAGACCCAGGCGTACTTCAAGTCGGACCGGGGTAGCACCGGCGTTCTGGACTCGGCCTGGTCCTCCTGGTGCTACTTCCGGGTGGACACCGACCGGCCGCCATCGCCCATCGTGACCAGCGCGGACGGTCTCTACCCGCCTGCCGAAACCAATCCGGCGTCGGGAGCGGTGGGCACCGCGGGCAGGTTCACCTTCACCCCGGCGGACACGAACGCGAACACGGCCGGTATCCAGTCCGACGTCGTGTCGTACAAGTGGCGCCTGAACAGTGGCGCTGTCTCCAACCCGATCAACGTGGCCAAGGGTGCAGCTACCGCGGTCTCGATCACTCCGGACCAGGCCGGCGAGAACACCATCCAGGTATGGGGATTCGACGCCGCCGCACACAGTTCACTCACCGGCTACTACAGCTTCCTGGTCAATGGGGCGGAGAAGCCCACCGGAATCTGGCACCTGGACAACAACGGCACGGACAGCACAACGGCGACACAGCACCCACTCACTCCGTCCGCCTCTCCTAGCGCCGGGTACTCACTTCTGGAACGGAGCGGAACGCGCTCGCTGACTTTTGACGGCTCCACGGGCTTTGCCCAGACAGCGACGGCCGTCCTGGACACCTCGAAGTCGTTCTCCGCCTCGGTCTGGGTGCGTCTGCGGGACACCTCGCGGAACTACACGGCGCTGTCCCAGGCGGGCACGAACGCTTCCGGTTTCCAGCTCTACTACTCAACGGCGTACAACGCCTGGGTTTTCAACCGGCACGGAAGTGACGTCAGCAGCGCGACGATCACCCGCTCCATCGGTACCAAACCGCCGGTATTGAACGCGTGGACCCATCTCACCGGGGTCTACGACGCTGCCGGCCAGACCATTCAGCTCTACGTCAACGGGCGAGCGCAGGGCGAGCCGGTCAAGTTCAGCACCCCCTGGAAGGCGAACGGGGCGCTCCAAGTAGGCAGACTGCGTTACGACGCAACCTGGGGCGAATACTTCAGCGGTCGCATTGACGAGGTGAAGGTCTGGGCTCGTGCCCTGGCCGACTCCGAGGTCGTTCAGGATGCTCGCCTGGAAGACGAGGACATCAGCGACGACACGGCAGGCGACCCGATCACTACCCTGCTCGGAGACTGGGACGCCACGGACACCACCCGCGCTCAGGGCACCACGATCAGCGACCGTTCCGAATACATCCGCCCCATGACCCTGAACGGCACGACTCTGGGCATCGACCCGGATACGGCCGACAACGCGGACCTGGGACTGCCCACCCGTCAGGTGATGAGCCTGAACGGGACCAGTTCCTACGCCACGACCGACGGACCCCTGGTCGATGACACGGGCTCCTTCACCGCCACGGCCTGGGTACGGCTCGACGGCGCCAAGCTGTCCGATACCACCAAGGCTTACTCGCTCCAGGTCTTCGGCCAGCCAGGAACCACCCAGTCCTCCTGGGGACTGTGGTACGAGCAGCCAGCAGGAGAAAGCAACGGCAGGTGGAAGTTCGGCCGTCCCAGCAAGGACGGCACCGGAGCCACCTGGACCACCCAGGACTCGTCCGTCGCACAGAAGAACACGTGGGTCCGGCTGACCGTCGTGTACGACGCGCAGTACGCCAGCGACGACGACGCGGACTCCACGAAGCGCGGCGCGATCCTGCTCTACGTCGACAGCGGCCGAGTGGCCAGCGAGGACGGCAGTGCCTACATCGCTCCCTGGCAGGGGGCAGGAAAGTTCGAAGTGGGACGTGGCCGGATCGACGGCGTCACCTCCCGCTACTTCCCCGGCCATATCGCCAACGTGCGGGTCTGGGCAGGGGCGATGGACGGCAGCACGATCGGCGATCTCTACAACGCCGAGCAGTGACCACCGCCGGTGTCCGGGCATCTGCCCGGACACCGGTCGGCTCCCCACCTCTTCAGCCATTCCGCCAGGGATACCTCCCACGTCCGGAAACGGAAAACCCACCGTGTCTGCCTCATCCCACTCCCGTATGCGGAGACCGAGCCCTCTGCTGTCGCGCTGGCTCGGCCGTGGCGCGCTCGTCGTCTCCCTCTCCGTCCTTCCCCAAGTCGTGGTTCCCTCGGGCTACGACCTGGCCGCCCAGGCCCAAACCCCGGCAGCCCGCAAGCAGTTGGAGAACCAGGCCGAGGCGAAAATTGACAAGGTGGGCGTGCTCAAGCCCGGCACGTCCAAGGCTCCGAAGGACAAGGCCGCCTCCGCCTCCCGCGCGACCAGTGAACGGCTGAAGCACGCCGCATGGCCGAAGGCCGGAAAGGTCACCGCCAACGTCACTGCGACCCGCGAGGCAGCCGCCACCGTCGGAGGGCTCGGCGTAACGATGGCTCAGGAGCCCGCTGTCCCGGTGGGCAAGCAGACGAAGAGCAAGAGGGAAGCGAAGGCCACCGGCCCGGCCGAGAAGGTGGCGCTCGGCGTCCACTCCCAGTCGACCGCGAAGAAGGCGGGCGTCAACGGAGTCCTGCTCACCGTCGACCCGGTGGGAGCTGCGTCCGGTAAGCCCCCGACTGACACCGACAACCTCCGGGTCTCCCTGGACTACTCCTCCTTCAAGGACGTCTACGGAGGCAGCTTCGGCCCCCGCCTGCGCCTGGTGACACTCCCGGCGTGTGCGCTGACCACCCCGGAGAAGAAGTCCTGCCGCACCCAAAGCCCAGTGGCGGGCGCTGGGAACGACGCGCAGTCTCAGACACTCACGGGCACCGTCTCCGCCCGCACCCTCGCAGCCGGTACCCCGATGCTGCTGGCAGCAGCGGCCGACAGCTCGGGCGGCGGAGGTGACTACAGCGCCACCTCGCTGTCCCCGACCGCGACTTGGGAGGCAGGCGGTAGCACGGGCGACTTCACATGGAACTACCCGCTGCGGGTCCCCCCGGCCACAGCCGGTCCGGCACCGAATCTTTCGATCTCCTACAACTCCGCCTCGGTAGACGGCCGTACGGCCGGCGAGAACAATCAGACCTCCGTGATCGGCGAAGGCTTCTCGATCACGGAGTCCTATATCGAGCGCAAGTACGGTTCCTGCAAGGATGACGGCCAGTCCGGCAAGGGAGATCTGTGCTGGAAGTACGCCAACGCCACCCTGGTCCTCAACGGGAAGGCGGTGGAGCTGGTCAACGCCTGCACCGACAAGGCGGCCTGTGACACCGCGGCCCTGTCGCAGGCGTCCGGTGGTTCGTGGAAGGTGAAGAACGAGGACGGCACCCGCGTCGAGCACCTGACCGGCGCCACCGGCAACGGCGACGACAACACCGAGTACTGGAAGGTCACGGATGCCTCCGGCATCCAGTACTTCTTCGGCAAGCACCGAATGCCCGCTTGGAGCGACAACGGCACCGCCGCCGACGACCCGGTCACCAACTCCGTATGGACCGTCCCCGTCTTCGGCGACGACTCCGGCGAGCCCTGCTACAAGTCGACCGGCTTCGCCGACTCGTTCTGCAACCAGGCCTGGCGCTGGAACCTGGACTACGCCGTGGACACCCACGACAACGCTTCCACCTACTGGTACACCAGGGACCCGAACTACTACTCCAAGAACGCCGACACCACCGTCAACGGCACGCTCTACTATCGGGGCGGCTACCTCAACCGCATCGACTACGGCCTGCGCAGCGACCTGATCTACGCTAAGCCCGCCGCACAGCAGGTCCGCTTCACCTACGCCGAACGCTGCGTCGTCTCGGGCGGCTGCTCCAGCCTGACTGCGGACACCAAGGCCAACTGGCCCGACGTGCCCTTCGACATGATCTGCGCGGCCAGCACCAAGTGCGCGACCCAGATCGGCCCGTCCTTCTTCACTCGCAAGCGCCTCACCGACGTCACCACCTCGGTGTGGACCGGCAGTGGAACCACCCAGCGGGACGTGGACACCTGGCACCTGGAGCAGAGCTTCCCCGACCCCGGTGACGCCTCTTCGGCGAGCTTGTGGCTGAAGTCCATCCAGAACACAGGCAAGGCCAACACCACCACGGCTGCCATGCCGCCGATCGTCTTCGGTGGCATCCAGATGCCCAACCACGTCGAGGGCAGCGGTCCGGACACCCTGCGCTACATCAAGTGGCGGGTGCGCACCATCAAGTCCGAGACCGGCTCCACCCTCACCGCCAACTATTCCGACCCCGACTGCATCTGGGGCACCAGCATGCCGTCGGCGGTCGACAAGAACACCCGCCGCTGCTTCCCGGTCAAGTGGTCCCAGTCCGGGGCGACCCCGGTCACCGACTGGTTCCACAAGTACGTGGTCACCTCCGTCTTCCAGGACGACCCCTACGGTCACGGCGACACAGGCGAGAAGTACTACGACTACCAGGACGGCGCCGGCTGGGCCTACGCCGACGACGAAGGTCTGACCAAGCCGTCCAACCGCACCTGGTCGCAATGGCGCGGCTACGGCAAGGTCGTGGAGACTTCCGGGGACTCCGAGGGCCCGCGCAGCAAGAAGTCGACGCTCTACATGCGCGGCCTCAACGGCGAGAAGGAACTCGACGGCACCGCCCGGGTGGAGAAGGTCACCGACTCCACCGGTACCGCCATCGACGACTCCCGCCAGTACGCCGGCTTCGTCCGCGAGACCATCATCTACAACGGTGCCGAGGAGCTCAGCGGCACCATCAACACTCCCTGGTCCTACAAGACCGGCAGTCACACCTACAGCTGGGGTACCACCGAGTCCCGAATCGTCCAGGCCGACGAGACCACCACCCGCACCAAGACCTCCACCGGCACTCGCACGGTCAAGCAGAAGACCACGTACGACACCACGTACGGCATGCCGATGACCGTCGAGGACAGCGGAGACGCCGCCAAGACAGGCGATGAGTCGTGCGTGCGGACCAGCTACGCGCGCAACACCTCGGCCTGGCTGGTGAACACGGTCTCACGCACCGAGACCTACTCGGTTCCCTGCGCGACCACCCCGGTGATTCCCGACAACGTCATCTCCGACATCACTACGGCCTACGACGACCAAGCGGTCGGAGTAGCGCCCACCAAGGGTGAGATCACCGCGTCCTACCGAGTATCCAATTACAACGCGGTGGACAAGACCCCCGTCTACCAGCGGGTGTCCAGCTCCACCTACGACAATCTGGGCCGACCGCTCACCGCGACCAACGCCCTTAACCGCACGGCTACGACGACCTATGTCCCCGACGACACCGGCTACGGACCGCTGACGTCCAAGACGTCCGTCGACCCCGACCCCAAGCTCTTCACCTCCATCACCGAGGTGGATCCGGCCTGGGGTACGGCCACCAAGACCACCGACCCCAACGGCAACGTCACCGAGTGGTCCTTCGACGCCCTCGGCCGCCTGCAGTCGGTCTGGATGCCGAACCGCTCACGAGGACTCGGCGATGCTGCCAGCATCGTCTACGCCTACAGCATCAACGACAACAAGGAGACCTGGGTCCGCACCGACGCCCTCAAGGCCGACGGACAGACCTACAACAGCTCCTACGAGATCTTCGACGGACTGCTGCGGTCCCGGCAGAAGCAGGCCCCCGCCCCGAACGGTGGCCGGGTGATCTCCGAAACCCTCTATGACGACCGCGGCCTGGCGTACATCTCTAACAGTCAGGTCCACGACAATGGCGCGCCCTCGGGCACCCTGGCCAACACTTTCCCAGGCTCCGTCCCTGCTTCTGCCGAGACGGTCTTTGACGCCGCTGGCCGCGCCACCGAATCGATCTTCCGGGTCTACGACCAGGAGAAGTGGCGCACCAAGACGGACGAGCAGGGCGACCGTACTGCTGTCACCGCCGCCGCAGGTGGTACCGGCACCCTGACGATGGTCGATGCCCGTGGCCGAATCACCGAGCGCCGTGAATACGGCGGCCCGATCCCGACCGGCACCGACTACACCCGCACCCTGTACGACTACACCCCCGGCGGCCAACTCAAGAAGATGACCGGACCGGACGGGGCGGTCTGGACGTACGGCTACGACCTGCGCGGTCGCAAGACCACCTCCACCGATCCCGACAAGGGCAAAGTCGACACCACCTACAACGACGTCGACCAGGCGCTGACGGCTACCGCAACTCTCGACGGCGTGTCCCGCACACTGATCACCGACTACGACGAGCTCGGCCGCAAGATCGGCACCTGGGACGGGGCGAAGGACAATGCCCACCAGCTGACCAAGTTCACCTACGACTCGCTCGCCAAGGGGTTGCCGACTGCTTCGATCCGGTATGTCGGCGGCACGACCGGCAAGATCTACTACCAGATCGTCACTGGCTACGACACCCTCGGCCGTGCCAAGGGCACCAGGACCGGCATTGCCGCTACCGACGACCTAGTTGCCATCGGCGGTGCACCGCAGACGTTCACTACGTCCACCGCCTACAACATCGACGGCACCGTCCAGTCCACCTCGATGCCGGCAGTGGCTAGCCTTCCCGCCGAGACCGTGACCAACAGCTACAACAGCCTCGGCATGGTCACCGGAACCGACGGCATGACCGACTACGTTCAGAACATCGGCTACTCCCCGTACGGCGAGATCGAAGAAACCCGTCTGGGTACCTCCACAGGCGCCAAGCAGCTCCAGATCCTCAACCGCTACGAGGACGGCACCCGTCGGCTGACCAACACCCACACCGTCGATCAGACCAACACCGGCTACACGAACGACGTCGACTACATCTACGACATCTCTGGCAACGTCAAGTCGATCACTGACAATGCCAACGGCAAGGACACCCAGTGCTTCGCCTACGACGGCTACCGCCGTCTGACCGAAGCCTGGACCCCGTCTTCCAACGACTGCGCCACCGCCCGCTCGGCGAGCGCCCTCGGCGGGCCGGCTCCGTACTGGACTAGCTGGACCTTCAAGCCCGGCGGCCTGCGCGACACCCAGACTGAGCGCAAGGCTACTGGTGACACCGCGACCGCATACGGTTACCCGGCCGTCAACGCCACCGGCGGCGGCCAGCCGCACACCCTGACCTCCGTCACCGTAGACGGCGGCACTGTCAAGACGTACACCTACGACGAGCAAGGCAACACCACCAAGCGCTACGGCAGCACCGGTACCGCGCAGATCCTCACTTGGGACATTGAGGGAGAGCTCACCCGCCTCACCGAAGGCACCAAGACCACCGACTATCTCTACGATGCCAACGGCGAACTCCTTATCCGTCGAGGCCCCGGCAAGACCGTCCTTTATCTGGGCGGTCAGGAGCTCCACTACGACACGGTCGCCAAGAAGTTCACCGCCCAGCGCTACTACCCGGCCGGTGGTGCCACCGCCGTCCGTACTGAGTCCGGTCTGTCCTGGATGGTCGACGACCATCACGGCACCGCCTCGATGACCGTGGATGCCACCACCCAGGCCGTCACCCGCCGCTACACCAAGCCCTTTGGCGAGTCTCGCGGCGTAACCCCCTCGGCTTGGCCCGACGACAAGGGGTTCCTCGGTAAACCCACCGACGCTGACACCGGACTCACCCACGTCGGTGCCCGCGAATACGACCCGGCCGCCGGGCGCTTCCTCTCTGTCGACCCCGTCCTCGCTCCTGACGACCACGAGTCCCTCAACGGCTACGCCTACGCCAACAACACCCCCGTCACCCTGTCCGACCCGACCGGCCTGCGGCCCATTACGGACTGCGAGCGCGGGTGCAGCGACGGGAACGGCGGCCGGTACCACGACTACATGACGATGGGCCCCAACGGGACCTGGGTCTACCACTCCACCCAGACCTACACCCAGACCTTCCAATACCAGAAGGCGGGCGGCGGCACCGGAAGCGGCAGCATGACCGTCACGGTTCGCACGGACGGGGGCCACAAGTCGGCGCAGGTGGTGTTCAAGAAGGGACCTGACCCGAAACCTCAGGAACGGGAGGGGTGGCAGTGCCGGTCCTGCTGGGCAATGGGGACAAATCCTAACTACGACCCGAACGCCCACGACCTACCAGACACAGGGAAGCTAGCGACCTGGCAGAAGGTCGTGCTGGGCGTCGTCGGGGCCGTGGCAGTGGTCGTGGCCGCCGCCCCTGTACTTGCAGTTCTGGCCGAGGGATGCCTGGCCACAGCCCCGGTATGCGCTGCGGAAATCGCAGAAATAGCAACCGGTGGTGCATCCGGCGGAAGTCTTGCAGTTGGCGGCGGGGCCGCAGTTGGCGTCGGTGGATACAGTGCGGCTCGTTCCACTATCCTGGGAGGTAAATACTACGCTCCCGAAACAGGACTCAAGATTCTCATTAACCCGGGCGGAGGCGAACTGAATTGCCGAGCGTGCGTGGTTTCGCTTGATCAGCTCATGGCCAACGGGGCACGTTCGAACGCTATCCCCACGCTTGAGCGTGGCTCCGAAAAGGTGATTGAGGATTTCTACGGCAGAAAGTTTCGAAACAGAAGTTTTTCGAATATCGTAACCGACATGCAAAAGGCTGGGCCTGGGGCCCGAGGTATCGTATGGGGTAAGGACTCCGATGGTGGCCACGTGTTCAACGTGACTAACCTTGATGGAAGAGTGACGTTTCTGGATGGGCAATCTGGGAACGCAGGTCATGCGTCCACGTGGGATAGCTACTCGTTCATGAGGACAGATTGATGATTTCGGAAGAGCAGGGTCGCTTGGTCGCGGAGAATTTTCTGCACGCAAGCCGAAAGTTTAGCGAGCCCGAACTGGCGATCGACTGGAATAGAGTACGGGTAAGGGAGGGTGTTCTTATCGCGCCGTACAACTCTTCGCAATTCCTGACCACTGGCGAGCACCAATTGCTGGACTGCTGGCCGATTTTGGTAGACCTCTCCTCAGGGCAGGCGCGGTTCGGGAGGTTGGAAGAGCGCGCCTTCTGGAAGGGGTCTTAGCAGGCACTCTATCTGCTGGCTTGTCGACTGGTGGGTCAGCGGAACAATGGGAACTTACCGCCACCGATACCGCACCTACCCACATCGGCACCTGCGGGTACGACCCGGTCAATGGATGTCTTCTCTCCGTTGACCGGGTCCTCGCTGCGTAGGGCGGCGAGCCTGTTCGGGCAATGTCCCCGTGGTGGCCGCGGAGATTATTTCTGTGCAGTACGGCTTCGGTTGAAGTGAACGCGGGGGCATCCGGTAGCGGGTAGGCCAGGGCATGTGATCTGCATGTTGAGGACATCGAAAGGAGAGGGACAGGGCTGACCGCCGAGTCGTGGTGCCGTAGTCGCTCGATACCATGCCCACGTACTGATCGCCGGGCGCGAGGAGGCACACGCATGCGGGACGAGGACGCGGACGAGAGCGGGGCACCGCAGGACGACTGTCTGTTCTGCAAGATCATCGCGGGGCACATCCCGGCGACGATCGTCCGGGAGACCGAAACGACCCTCGCCTTCCGGGACATCAACCCCCAGGCGCCGACGCACATCCTGGTGATCCCCAAGGTCCACCACCCCGACGCGGCCTCCCTCGCCGCCGCCGAACCCGGCATCGCCGCCGATGTGCTGCGCGAGGCCGGGGAGATCGCCGGCGAGGAGAAGCTGGACAGCTACCGCATCGTCTTCAACACGGGCAGCGGCGCCGGCCAGACCGTCTTCCACGCCCACGCGCACATCCTCGGCGGGCGCGGCCTGCAGTGGCCGCCCGGGTAGTCGGAGTAGCCGGAGTGGTCGGCACAACGAATCAAGGTCGGTAACTTCCTTTGTCCGCACGTGAACTGGTGGTCCTCGGCACCGCCAGCCAGGTACCCACCCGGCACCGCAACCACAACGGCTACCTGCTCCGCTGGGACGGCGAGGGGCTCCTCTTCGATCCCGGCGAGGGCACGCAGCGCCAGATGCTGCGTGCCGGGGTCGCCGCCCACGACCTCAACCGGATCTGCGTCACGCACTTCCACGGGGACCACTCGCTCGGGCTCGCCGGAGTCATCCAGCGCATCAACCTCGACCGTGTCCCGCACGAGGTGACCGCGCACTACCCGCGCTCCGGCCAGAAGTTCTTCGACCGCCTGCGGTACGCCACCGCCTACCGTGAGACCGTCCAGATCAGGCAGGAGCCGGTGGCGGGGGACGGCGGGGTGCTGGCGGAGGCGGGCGGTTACCGGCTCGAGGCACGCAAGCTCTCGCACCCCGTCGAGTCCTACGGCTATCTCCTCGTCGAGCCCGACGGGCGCCGCATGCTGCCGGAGCTGCTCGCCGAGCACGGGATCAAGGGGCCGGACGTCGGCCGCCTCCAGCGGGAGGGCTCCCTCGGGTCCGTCACCCTCGACGACGTCAGTGAGCTGCGGCGCGGACAGCGGTTCGCGTTCGTGATGGACACCCGGCTGTGCGACGGGGTGCACGCGCTCGCCGAGGGGTGCGACCTGCTCGTCATCGAGTCGACCTTTCTCGACGAGGATCAGCAACTCGCCGCCGATCACGGGCACTTGACTGCCGGTCAGGCGGGGGCCGTCGCCCGGGACGCAGGCGTACGGCATCTCGTCCTCACCCACTTCAGCCAGCGCTACTCCGACCCGGACGAGTTCGAGCGGCAGGCGCGGGCCGCGGGGTACGAGGGGGAGCTGACCGTCGCCCACGACCTGCTGAGGGTGCCGGTTCCTAAACGGCGGTAAACCGGTCGTACGATTCTTCGATGTCCCTGATGTCCCTCCCCAAAGCCGAACTGCACCTCCACATCGAAGGCACCCTCGAACCCGAGCTGGCCTTCGCGCTCGCCGCGCGCAACGGCGTCTCGCTGCCGTACGCCGACACCGACGAGCTGCGGAAGGCGTATCTCTTCGACGACCTGCAGTCCTTTCTGAACCTGTACTACGGGCTCATGGCCGTCCTGCGCACCGAGCAGGACTTCGCGGACCTCGCGAACGCCTATCTCGCGCGGGCCGCCGCGCAGGGCGTACGGCACGCGGAGATCTTCTTCGATCCGCAGGCCCACCTCGCCCGTGGCGTGGACATGGGGACGGTCGTCGACGGGTTGTGGCGGGCGTTGGGGGAGAGCGAGGCGGCGCACGGTGTCTCCACGCAGCTCATCATGTGCTTCCTGCGCGACGAGTCCGCCGAGTCGGCGATGGAGACGCTGGAGGCGGCCAAGCCCTACCTCGACCGGATCACCGGTGTCGGGCTCGACTCCGCCGAGGTCGGGCATCCGCCGGTGAAGTTCCGCGAGGTGTACCAGGCCGCCGCGGGCATGGGGCTGCGGCGCGTGGCGCACGCGGGGGAGGAGGGGCCGCCCGAGTACATCACCGAGGCCCTCGACGTCCTTGGCGTCGAGCGGATCGACCACGGGCTGCGCTGCATGGAGGACCCGGAGCTGGTCGCGCGGCTTGTCCGGGACCGGGTACCGCTGACGCTGTGTCCGCTGTCCAATGTGCGGTTGCGGGCCGTCGATGTCCTGGCCGGGCATCCGCTGCCCGCGATGCTCGACGCGGGCCTCCTGTGCACGGTCAACTCCGACGACCCCGCCTACTTCGGCGGATACGCCGGCGACAACTTCGGGGCGGTACGGGAAGCCCTGGGCCTGGGTGAGGAGCGGCTGCGGGAGCTCGCGCGGAACTCCTTCCTGGCGTCGTTCCTGGAACACGACGAGGAGCGCCGGGCGCGGTACCTCGCCGAGGTGGAGGCGTACGAGTTCGAGGTGTAGGAGTTCGGGCGTACGAGTTCGAGGTCTGCGTGCTCCCTCCAGGCGCCACATGCAGACTCCGGGGCGGAAGCGGCGGGCTGCTGTCAGTGGTGTGGTGCAGACTGGCCTGATCCGCACCATCGTCAGGGAGCGCACCGTGATCGCGTCCACCGCGTCCACCGGAGAGGGATCGTCCTACCGTCAGGCCCAGGTCGATCCCCTGGCCGCCCTGCGCACGCCCGGCGAACCGCCGTGGGATGTCTACCTGACGGGCACCGTCTTTCTCGACATCATCTTCACCGGGCTCGATTCCGCCCCCGTGCGCGGTACCGAGTCCTGGGCGCGCGGGATGGGGTCCAGCCCCGGCGGGGTCGCCAACATGGCCACCGCGCTCGCCCGGCTCGGCCTGCGGACCTCCCTCGCCGCCGCCTTCGGCGACGACCACTACGGGGAGTACTGCTGGGACGCCCTCGAACAGGGCGAGCACATCGACCTCTCCACCTCACGCACGGTCCCCGGCTGGCACTCCCCGGTCACCGTCTCGATGGCGTACGAGGGTGAGCGCACGATGGTCTCCCACGGCCACGAGCCGCCTCATGAGGAACCGGCGCCGGAGTGCCCGCCGCACGCCCGGGCCGCCGTCGCCTCCCTCACCCCGGGTGTCCGCGCGCCCTGGATCGCCCAGGCCGCCCGTAAGGGGGCCAGGATCTTCGGCGACGTCGGCTGGGACGACACGGGCCGCTGGGACCTCGCCGGTCTCGCCGACCTGGAGCACTGCGAGGCGTTCCTGCCCAACGCCGAGGAGGCGATGCGCTACACCCGCACCGATTGCCCCCGCAAAGCGGCCCGCGCCCTCACCGACCACGTGCCGCTCGCCGTCGTCACCCTCGGTGCGGAGGGTGCGTACGCGGTGGACGGGCGGACGGGGGAGACGGCCGAGGTGCCGGCCATCGCCGTCGAGGCCCTCGACCCGACGGGCGCCGGTGATGTCTTCGTCGCGGGCTTCGTCACCGGCACCCTCGCCGAGTGGCCGCTCGCCGACCGCCTCGCCTTCGCCGGCCTCACCGCCGCCCTCTCCGTCCAGGACTTCGGCGGTTCCCTCTCCGCACCCGGCTGGTCAGAGGTGGGGGCCTGGTGGCGCGAGATCCAGTCGTACGAGCACCAGGACCCGGCGGCGCTTCGTCGGTACGCGTTCCTGACCGACCTGGTGCCCAGGAGCGCCAGGCCGCGCCCCTGGCCGCTGCGGCGGGCCGTTCCGACGATCGGCTTCGGCAGATCGGCGTGAGCACCGGCTCCTGACCCTGCCGGACGTCGGACGTCGGACGTCGGACGTCGGACGCCGGACGCCGGACCCAGGAACATGGCCACGGACGCCGGACCGTGACCGTGTACACCGGACCGTGAGCGAAAAGCCCTACGGCGTTGTCAGTGCACCGTCGTAGGCTGGGATCGGAAGGCTACCCACGTGGTAAGCGAGCCTCATTGAGGAGGTCGTGCAGGCCTAAACGGCCGGCCCATGACTCAGACACCCACAGCTCAGCCCCCTGCGCGGGGGCAGGCACGAGCGCAGTTCACCGTCCCGGCCGCCCACCCCATGGTGTCCCTGCTGGGTTCAGGCGACTCCCTCCTGCGCGTGATCGAAAAGGCCTTCCCGGCGGTCGACATCCATGTCCGGGGCAATGAAGTCAACGCCACTGGCGAAGCGGCCGATGTCGCCCTCGTCCAGCGGCTGTTCGACGAGATGATGCTGGTGCTCCGCACCGGACAGCCGATGACGGAGGACGCAGTGGAACGCTCGATCGCCATGCTTAGAGCGAGCCGGAACGGGGAGGGCGACGGCCAGGAGACCCCGGCCGACGTCCTCACGCAGAACATCCTGTCCTCGCGGGGCCGCACCATCCGCCCCAAGACCCTCAACCAGAAGCGCTACGTCGACGCCATCGACAAGCACACCATCGTCTTCGGCATCGGCCCGGCGGGCACCGGCAAGACGTACCTCGCCATGGCGAAGGCCGTGCAGGCGCTTCAGGCCAAGCAGGTCAGCCGCATCATCCTGACCCGCCCGGCGGTGGAGGCGGGGGAGCGGCTGGGCTTCCTGCCCGGCACGCTCTACGACAAGATCGACCCGTATCTGCGCCCGCTGTACGACGCGCTGCACGACATGCTGGACCCGGACTCGATCCCGAAGCTGATGGCCGCGGGGACGATCGAGGTGGCGCCGCTGGCGTACATGCGGGGTCGCACCCTCAATGATGCTTTCATCATTCTGGACGAGGCCCAGAACACCTCCGCCGAGCAGATGAAGATGTTCCTCACCCGCCTCGGCTTCGAGTCGAAGATCGTGGTCACGGGTGACGTGACGCAGGTCGACCTCCCCTCCGGGACGAAGTCGGGTCTGCGGCAGGTGCAGGACATCCTCGAAGGCCTCGACGACGTCCACTTCTCGCGGCTCACCTCCCAGGATGTCGTCCGGCACAAGCTGGTCGGCCGTATCGTCGACGCGTACGAGAAGTACGACAGCGAGAACGGTACGGAGAACGGCACCCACAAGGGCGTCCGTAACAAGCGGAAGTAGACAAACCAGCACCATGTCGATCGACGTCAACAACGAGTCCGGAACCGAGGTCGACGAGCAGGCGATCCTCGACATCGCCCGCTACGCGCTCGCGCGGATGCGCATCCACCCGCTCTCCGAGCTCTCGGTGATCGCCGTGGACGCCGACGCCATGGAGCAGTTGCACATCCAGTGGATGGACCTGCCCGGTCCGACCGACGTCATGTCCTTCCCGATGGACGAGCTGCGCCCGCCGTCGAAGGACGACGACGAGCCGCCGCAGGGGCTTCTCGGTGACATCGTGCTCTGTCCCGAGGTCGCCGAGAAGCAGGGCAAGGAGGCGGAGACGCAGCACTCCATGGACGAGGAACTCCAGCTCCTCACCGTCCACGGCGTGCTGCACCTCCTCGGTTACGACCACGAGGAGCCGGACGAGAAGGCCGAGATGTTCGGCCTCCAGGCCGCCATCGTCGACGGCTGGCGCGGCGAGCGGGGGATGACCGGTCCGTCGCCCGCTCCGACGGTCACCTCATGAACCCCCAACTCGTCACCGGCGCCATAGCGCTGGTCGTCGTCGCCTGGCTCGCCGCCTGCGCGGAGGCGGGCCTCGCGCGCGTCTCCAGCTTCCGCGCCGAGGAGGCGGTCCGCAGTGGCCGTCGCGGCAGTGCCAAGCTCGCGCAGATCGCCGCCGACCCGACCCGCTACCTCAACGTGGCTCTGCTGGTGCGCGTGGTCTGCGAGATGGCCGCCGCCGCGCTCGTCACGTATGCCTGCCTGCGGGAGTTCGACCGGACCTGGCAGGCCCTCGCCGTCGCCATCGGCGTGATGGTGCTCGTCTCGTACGTCGCCGTCGGCGTCTCGCCGCGCACGATCGGGCGTCAGCACCCCCTCAACACGGCCACGGCAGCCGCGTACGTCCTGCTGCCGCTCGCCCGTGTCATGGGGCCGATCCCCTACCTCCTCATCCTCATCGGCAATGCCCTCACGCCCGGCAAGGGCTTCCGGCGCGGCCCGTTCGCCTCCGAGGCGGAGCTGCGCGCGCTCGTCGACCTGGCCGAGAAGGAGTCCCTGATCGAGGACGACGAGCGCCGCATGGTGCACTCCGTCTTCGAGCTGGGCGACACCCTCGTACGCGAGGTCATGGTCCCGCGTACGGACCTGGTGGTCATCGAGCGGTACAAGACGATCCGGCAGGCGCTCACCCTCGCGCTGCGCTCCGGGTTCTCGCGCATTCCGGTCACCGGGGAGAGCGAGGACGACGTCGTCGGGATCGTGTACCTGAAGGACCTCGTCCGCAAGACGCACATCAGCCGGGACGCGGAGAGCGAGCTGGTGTCGAGCGCGATGCGGCCCGCCGCCTTCGTACCGGACACGAAGAACGCCGGTGACCTGCTCCGCGAGATGCAGCGCGACCGCAACCACGTCGCTGTCGTCATCGACGAGTACGGCGGCACGGCCGGCATCGTGACCATCGAGGACATCCTGGAGGAGATCGTCGGCGAGATCACCGACGAGTACGACCGTGAACTCCCGCCCGTGGAGGAGCTGGGCGACGAGCGTCACCGCGTCACCGCCCGCCTCGACATCACCGACCTCGGCGAGCTGTACGGCCTTGAGGAGTACGACGACGAGGACGTCGAGACGGTGGGCGGGCTGCTGGCGAAGGCGCTGGGCCGCGTACCGATCGCCGGGGCCTCGGCCGTCGTCGAACTGCCCGACGGGCGCGAACTGCGGCTCACGGCGGAGACCGCGGCCGGCCGCCGGAACAAGATCGTGACGGTGCTCGTCGAGCCGATCGACCACACCGCCGCGGCACCGGAGGACGAGAAGGAGAAAGAGGGGAGCGGCGGGTGACTCCGCAGGAACTGCGTGCCTTCTGTCTGTCCTTCAACGCGGCTGTGGAGGACTTCCCGTTCAGCCCGGAGATCTCGGTCTTCAAGGTGCTGGGCAAGATGTTCGCCCTGTCCTGGACGGACAACCTGCCCCTGAGGGTCAACCTGAAGTGCGTCCCGGAGGACGCGATCCGACTGCGTGCCGATCAGCCGGGGCTGATCATCCCCGGTTACCACATGAACAAACGGCACTGGAACACGGTGACGGTGGACGGGGAGTTGCCCGACCAGCTCGTACGGGAGCTGATCGAGGACTCGTACGACCTGGTGGTGGCCGGCCTGCCGCGCGCGGAGCGGTTGCGGCTCGACCGGCCCTGACAGGCCATGACCGGCTCGGTCCTAGTACGGCAGGATGCGGCCCGAGGGCGTCCTGCGGTCGATGGGGAGGTCGCGGGGCGAAGGAGCGCTGGGCCGACGAATGACGCGGATGCGGGTCTGGCGGTTCATAACGCCTCCTCATGGCTCGCGGTTCCTGGGTCATGCCCTGATCGCCCGCACCTGATACCTGTTCTTGTGTGACTTCCTTGTGTCATGAAGCCTCAGGTGGCCTCAGCAGGGGACAAACCGCGTAAGTATGCTCATGGCATGACCGACAGCAACGCGCCCGACCTCGATCCCGAGGACCGCAAGATCGTCACCCTGGCCCGCTCCGCCCGGGCCCGCAACGGCGTCCCCGAGGGGGCAGCCGTACGGGACGAGACCGGACGTACGTATGTCGCCGGCACGGTCGACCTCGACTCGCTGAAGCTGAGCGCGCTGCAGACGGCGGTGGCCATGGCGGTGGCGTCAGGGGCGAAGTCGCTGGAGGCGGCGGCCGTCGTGACTGGTGCCGAGGGCGTGTCGGCCGCGGACCTGGCGGTCGTACGGGATCTGGGTGGGCCCGCGACCCCCGTGCACGTGGCCGCGCCGGACGGTGTGGTGCGGGTGACGGTGTCCGCCGGGTGAGGTGATGCCGGGCGCCCGGACGAGGGTCGGTCTTCGGCCACTTTCGCGGCGCCCCGGAAGAACTCGCAGAGCGTCTCTTGCAATCGCGAGCAACCCACGCCTCAATGGAACCCGCTCTTCCGACGGACCGTCAGATTCCACCGCGCGGCGCCCCGCACCCGCCTCGCGGCTGACCGCACCCGGCCGCCGTACCCCCCACATCGCAATTCCCCACATGGCAATTCCCGTACCAGGGAAGGGAATCCGATCGATGACAAGCACGACAGTACGCCGGCCCGCGCACAGGCGGCTCGGTATCGGTGCGGTACTCGCGGCGGGCTCGCTCGCCGTCGCCGGTCTGGCCTTCGCGCCGGCCGCCACGGCCGTCACCCCCACCTCCGCGACCATCACCTACAGCTGCGGTTTCTTCGGCGGTGGTTCGACAACTCTCACCGCCGTACAGGACGGCACCTCGGCCACGATCACCGTCAGCTCGAACATCAGCGCCCCACTCCCTCTCGCCGCCGACTCGATCGCCTCCACGCTGACCCTGGCGAAGGCCTCCGGCGGTACCACGGCCTTCACCGGGACCAAGAACCCGGCCACGGCCACCGGTGCCACGGTCACCGTCGGCCCGCTGACCGGCACCGTCGCCTCGGGTGACAGCCTCGAAGCGGGTGGCGGCACCCTCAAGATGGTGCTCTTCGGCATCACCGTGACCTGTACCCCGACCGGAAACCAGTCACCGGGACCGTTCGTCTTCTAGTGACGGCCCGCCACCCCGCACCGACCTCAGGCGAAACGGCCGGCGTCGCCCGCTCCACGGCGGCGCCGGCCTTTGCCACCGTGAACTGATGGATCGTCAGTTCACTTGCTGTGATCGCGCGTTATTTGGTCGGATTGCATTGACATCTCACACGGCCTGCACATCAATGGCCCCCTGTCGGCGCAGACGAGCCGCTGCGCCCGCATCCCTCAGAGGGGGCAACCATGGCCAACACGGCATCCATGGGTTCGACCGGTCGAAGACGACGACGCCTGGCCGCACTGCTCGGGGCGACCGCACTCGCGGTCACCGCGGGCGGTGCGCTGGCCGTCCCGGCCGGAGCAGTCGCCGCGGCGTCCGCCGCCGTCGACTTCGGTACGCACTGTGTGCCACCGCCGATCGCGGGCCTTCCGCCGATCGACGGCACCACCACCGCGCAGATCACGGTGGACAACACCACACCCAAGGTCGGTGACACCGTCACCGTGAAGTACAAGGTGGTCAAGCCTGCCGCCAGCAATCCCACAGATCTCGCGCTGCCCGCCGACATCATGACGCCCACCGGAAAGATCACCCTGGGCGGAGCGCAGAGCGGCGACTTCACCGTCGCGGGGCCCAAGAAGAACGACCCCGTGCCCGGCAAGGGAGCCTTCCCGCCCTTCGAGATGACCGGCACCTTCACGGTCACCGCGCCCGGTGCGATCACCCTCTCGCCCGGCGACTACAACATCCACACCAGCTACATCCTTGAGCTGGACACCCCGTGCACGGTCCTCACCCCGCCCGCGCCCGTCTCCGAGACGATCACGGCAACGGACGGGACCCAGACCAACACCCGTGCCATCACGCTGGGTTCGGCCTCCGGAGCACCCGGGGCCAACGTCACCGTGAGCGGCGCCAACTTCACCCCCGGCGCCACGGTCACACTCGCCGGCCGGTCCGGGGCCACCCAGACCGGCGACACCGCGACCGTGACCGCCGACTCCCAGGGCGCCTTCAGCGGCACCCTCGCCGTCAGCGACAAGACGACGACCGGAGTCGTGGCGTACGAGGGCAGTTCGTGGAGCGACACCAAGGGTGCCGGTCCGGCCGCCTACGTCGTCATCGACGACACGCCCATCCCCGACAACAGCCAGAAGCTCACCACCACCGTCAAGGCCGGTGACCTGTCCATGACTCAGGCCGGGGACGCCGTCCAGCTGAAGGCGGTCGACTTCGGCAAGGGCGGGCCTTCCACGGGCTCGCTGCAGACAGTGACCGTCAAGGACTTCCGCGGCGGACCCGCGGGCTGGTCCCTGACAGGCAAGGTCACCGACTTCACCGGACCCGGCGCCAAGATCGATGCCGGCAAGCTCAGTTGGACCCCGGCCTGCGCGACCAAGGCCGGAAGTCCCAGCACCTGCCAGCCCGGTTCCCCCGGTGTGGTGGGCGGGACGGGGGCCACCCTGGCCTCCGCACCCGACGGCACGGTCACCGGTGGTGAGTTCACCGTCGACGCCGGACTCTCGCTGGACGTACCGGCGTTCACCCCGCCGGGTTCCTACTCCGGCGTTCTCACCCTCACCCTCACCTGAGCGACGTCCATCCGGACAACGCTCAGCCGAACACGCTCAGCCGAACAGCCTGCGTCTGAACAACCTGCACGTGAACAGCCATTACCTGAACAGCTGTTGGTCATCCGGTGGCCGGGCGCGCACCCGCCCGCCCACCTACCTCGTCCGTGGGGGTCCGCACCCATGCGTAAGCCGTACGTCCTTCTCGCGCTCCCCATGTTCCTGCTGGCAGCGCTCGGTACGTCACTCCTGACGTCCGCCCCCGCCCGGGCCGCCGACAACGGCAGCTGGTCGGTCTTCCCCCTCGCCTCCGCCGTGGCGCAGCGCCCGTACTTCTATCTCTCCGCCGATCCCGGCACGACGGTCGAGGACAAGGTCACCGTCGCCAACAAGACCGGCAAGCCGCTCACCTTCCGGCTGTACGCGGCCGACGCCTACAACACCGTCCGCGACGGCGGGTTCGCGGTACGCACCCTCAAGGAGAAACAGCGCGGCGTCGGCGCCTGGGCGCGGCCCGCGAAGTCCCGGGTCACCGTGCCCCCGCACAAGTCGGTCACCGTTCCCTTCACGCTCCGGGTGCCCGAACGGGCCGAACCCGGCGACCACGTGGGCGCGTTGGTCGCCCTCGACGAACGGATCGACGCGGGCGACGGCTCACTGGCACTCGGGGTGCAGCGGGCGGTCGGGGCGCGGGTCTATCTGCGAGTGAACGGGCCGGCCGTCTCCGCGATCGCCGTCGAGAAGGTCAGAATCAGCCACCACCAGCCCCTCGTACCCGGCCTCGGCGACAGCACCGCCACGATCTCCTACACCCTCCACAACACCGGGAACGTCACCCTCGACCCCCGGGTGGAGGTGCGGGCGCAGGGCCTGTTCGGCCGTACGCTGCTCGCCCGCGACCTCACCAGGATCCCCTCCGAGCTGCTGCCCGGCCAACGGGTCCGGCTCACCGAACCCTGGAGCGACGCACCCCAACTCGACTGGGGAGACGTCACGTTGACGGCGTCCGCCAAGGACACCCGGGAGTCGGCGAGCGTGTCCTTCTTCGCCCTGCCGTGGCTCATGGCGGTGGTGGTCGTGGTGTTCGGCGCGGTGGGGTCCGTACTGGGGGTCAGATGGTTCAGAGCGCGTCAGGACCGCGCTCGCCCGTCCG
Organism: Streptomyces sp. SID12488; assembly: GCF_010548275.1. Taxonomy (GTDB): domain Bacteria; phylum Actinomycetota; class Actinomycetes; order Streptomycetales; family Streptomycetaceae; genus Streptomyces. Next base: position 180,354 of record NZ_JAAGLT010000001.1, on the reverse strand, counting down.
AACCCGCACCACCGTCTCCACCGGAAGAGCCCACACCTTCCCGTCCCCGATCTTCCCCGTCCGTGCGGCCTTGACGATCGCCTCGATGGCGGTCTCGGCTTCCGCGTCGTCGACGACGACCTCGATACGGACCTTGGGGACGAGGTCGACCTGGTACTCGGCGCCGCGGTACACCTCGGTGTGTCCGCGCTGACGCCCGTACCCACTGGCCTCGGTCACGGTCAGACCGTGCACGCCGACCTCCTGGAGCGCGGTCTTGACCTCGTCGAGGCGGTACGGCTTGACGATCGCGGTGATGAGCTTCATCGGATCTCCTTCGTGGATACCCCCGGCTTCAGTCGGGGGAGGAAACGCAGCTCCTGCGGAGCAGGGCAGCGGGCTGGGATTCGCCGCCAGGGCGGATCGAAGTGCTCCGACCCGCAGATTTGATCTTAAGCCGTAGTCGCATTAGTTTGTGAGCGTGACCGCGAACCGTGTGAAGCGGGCGTTCAAGTACCGCTTCCATCCGACCGATGCGCAGGCAGCCGAGCTGTCGCGCACGTTCGGCTGCGTGCGGAAGGTCTACAACCTGGCACTGGCCGCCCGTAGTGAGGCGTGGGCGCAGCGTCAGGAGCGGGTCAACTACAACGCCACCTCGGCGATGCTGACCGAGTGGAAGAAGACCGGAGAGCTGGCCTACCTCTCCGAGGTGTCGTCGGTCCCGTTGCAGCAGACGCTCCGGCACTTGCAGGGGGCGTTCACCAACTTTTTCGGCAGGCGGGCGAAGTACCCGACGTTCAAGAGCCGCAGGAAGTCGCGGAAGTCCGCCGAGTACACCACCAGCGGCTTCCGTTTCCGTGACGGCAGGCTGACTCTCGCGAAGATGGCCGATCCGCTGGACATCGTGTGGTCCCGGCCCCTCCCCGAGGGCGTAGCACCGTCCACCGTGACCGTGTCCCAGGACGCGGCCGGACGCTGGTTCGTCTCGATGCTGTGCGACGACAGGCCGGCCATGCCCGCGCCGGTCAACACGGGCGTTGGTATCGACGCCGGTGTCACCAGCCTGGTGACACTCTCCACCGGGGAGAAGGTCACCAACCCGAAGTTCGAGCGCAAGGACCGTGCCCGGCTCGCCAGGGCTCAGCGCGACCTTTCTCGTAAGGCCAAGGGTGACGGGAGCAACCGGGCCAAGGCCCGGCGCAAGGCCGCCAAGGTCCATGCCCGGATCTCCGACCGGCGCCGGGACTTCCTGCACAAGCTGACCACCCGACTCGTTCGTGAAAACCAAACGATCGTGATCGAGGACCTGACCGTACGCAACATGGTCAAGAACCACTCGCTCGCCCGAGCCGTCTCGGACGCGAGCTGGACCGAGATGCGGTCCATGCTGGAGTACAAGGCAGGCTGGTACGGGCGTGAGGTGATCGCCGTGGACCGGTGGTTCCCCTCGTCCAAGCTGTGCTCCCACTGCGGCACCTTGCAGGGCAGGATGCCGTTGAACGTCCGTACCTGGAGGTGCGACAACTGCGGGACGACCCACGACCGGGACGTCAACGCGGCGAAGAACATTCTGGCCGAGGGGCTCTCGGTGACAGTCTGTGGAGCTGGTGTAAGACCTCAACGGAGTACTCCGGGCGGGCAGTCGGCGACGAAGCAGAAAACCCCACGGCGCGAGCCGTAGGAATCCCCCTCCTTCAGGAGGGGGAGGATGTCAAGACTGGCTCTTGGCCTTTGTGTGTGTCTGTGCGCGGAGGAGTGGGAGGAGTGGACGGCGGACGAGACCGGGGATCCGTGCCCCAGGATGCCGTGATCGTATGCCGTTTCGGCGTCCCTCCGTAAGGTCGGCGCCGGTGTGCCGAGGACCGTCGGAGGGCCGTGGAGGGCCTCGGCGTGCGATGGGTCTCCATGGATCAGGGACAATGGGCGCCATGAGTGTTCGTAACCCGTCATCCGAGCCGACCGAGCCGACCGTCCCGTCGGAGGGATCGGCCGCGCACCGCGCCGGTTTCGCCTGCTTCGTGGGCCGCCCCAACGCGGGCAAGTCCACCCTCACGAACGCTCTGGTCGGCCAGAAGGTGGCGATCACCGCGGACCAGCCGCAGACCACGCGGCACACGGTACGGGGCATCGTCCACCGACCGGAAGCGCAGCTGATCCTGGTCGACACCCCGGGGCTGCACAAGCCGCGCACGCTGCTGGGCGAACGCCTGAACGACGTGGTGCGTACGACGTGGGCCGAGGTGGACGTCATCGGCTTCTGCCTCCCGGCGAACGAGAAGCTCGGCCCCGGCGACCGTTTCATCGCGAAGGAACTGGCGGCGATCAAGAAGACGCCGAAGATCGCGATCGTGACGAAGACCGACCTGGTCGAGGGCAGGGCGCTGGCCGAGCAGCTCATCGCGATCGACCAGCTCGGCCGTGAGCTCGGGTTCGAGTGGGCCGAGATCGTGCCGGTCTCGGCGGTCGCCGACCAGCAGGTGGGCCTGCTGGCCGATCTGCTCGTCCCGATGCTGCCCGAGGGCCCGCCGCTCTACCCGGAGGGCGACCTCACGGACGAGCCGGAACAGGTCATGATCGCGGAGCTGATCCGGGAGGCCGCGCTGGAGGGCGTACGCGACGAGCTTCCCCACTCGATCGCGGTCGTGGTCGAGGAGATGATCCCCCGCGAGGACCGCCCCGCCGACAAGCCGCTCCTCGACATCCACGCGTTCGTCTACATCGAGCGGCCCAGCCAGAAGGGCATCATCATCGGCCCGAAGGGCAAGCGCCTGAAGGACGTCGGCATCAAGTCGCGCAAGCAGATCGAGGCGCTGCTGGGTACGCCGGTCTTCCTGGACCTGCATGTGAAGGTCGCGAAGGACTGGCAGCGGGATCCTCGCCAGCTGCGGAAGCTGGGGTTCTGACGGCAGGTTCGTCTCGGTCGGCGTCCTACGGGCGCCGCTGCCGCAGCACAGGCCGCGTCTCTCCCCCACCCGCCCGTTTCCGGTCCGTTTGGCGGGTGCCTGAAGTGTGCCTCCGGGAGCCCGCGCTGCTCGACGTAGATGCCGGGATGCACGCAGCCGGTCCTCGGAGCGCGCGCACTCTCCTGATCAACGGCACCGTCGGCGTGGGCAGGACAACCGTTGCCGAGGCGGTGGGCGGCCTTCTCGCTGACGCGGGTGTCTCCCATGCCGTGCCCGACCTCGACTGGCTGACAAATCGTGGCCCACGCCTCCCGGCGACCGGTTCAACTTCGGCATGCTGCTGCGGAACCTGCGGAACCTGCGGAACCTGCGGAACCTGCGGAACCTGCGGAACCTGCGGAACCTGCGGAACCTGCGGAGCGTCGCCGGTCACTACCTCGACGCGGGAGTGACCCGACTGGTAGCCCCACCCGCGTCAATCCGCCCGCATCAGTCCACGCCCCGAATCCGCCCCACCAGCACCGCCCCCGCCAGCCCGATCACCGCGGACACCAGATACAGCACCCGGTATCCGCCCAGATACGTCACGATCGGCGCCGCGAGGGCCGGTGCCATCACCTGGGGCAGGGCGTTGGCCACGTTGATGACGCCCAAGTCCTTGCCGCGGTCCAGCGCCGTGGGGAGGACGTCCGTCATCAGGGCGAAGTCGACAGACGTGAAGACGCCGAAGCCGATACCGAGGACCGCCGACGCGACGATCGCCCCCGGCCAGGTCTGCCAGGCGGCCAGCATCGCCGTCGCCACCGCCATGAGCACGCCCGACCAGAGCACGAACGGCTTGCGGCGGCACACCCGGTCCGACCAGGCCCCGCTGACGACGACGGTGGCCATCAGCATCACGCTGTACACCGCCGTCAGGATCAGGACGCCCTGCTCGGGGTCGGAGTAGTCGAGGCGGTCGCGCAGGTAGTACAGGAGGTACAGCAGCGTCAGCGCGTTGCTCAGGTTGATCAGGAAACGGGTCAGCCATGCCCAGCCCAGGTCCGGATAGCGGCGCGGGCTCAGCCAGAAACCGGTCAGGAAGGTCCGCCAGGACCACACCGGCAGATCCTCGACCGCCAGCCGCAGATCCTTGTGCCGCAGGACGTACGGCAGCACGCCCAGCAGCGTGAAAGCCGCGCACGCCGCATAGCCCGCGCCCACCCCGCCCAGCGCCGTCGCCAGACCCGTCCCGCCGACCACACCGAGGATCTGCGCGACGCCCAACCAGCCGCCCACAGAACCCCGTTGAAGCTTGGGGACACGGTCGGGGACGGCGGCGGTGATGGCGGCGTAGGCCGCGTTCAGGGTCAGCTGGACCAGGCACCACCCCGCCACCATCGTCCACAGCCCACTCGCCCCCGCCAGCAGCAGCAACGACAATGCGCCGCCCGCCGCGCCGGCCACGATCCACGGCGTACGGCGCCCCCACCGCGATGTCGTACGGTCCGACAGCGCGCCGAAGAACGGGTTCGCCGCGAGCGACACCAGGGCGCCCGCGCCCGCCACCCAGGCCAGCAGGGTCTCCTTGGACATCCCGGTGCCGGGCGCGAAGTCCTCGGCCTGGGAGGCGAGAAGGATCTGCAGCGGCCCGAACCAGCCCACCCAGATCGCCCCGTTGGCGAGCGAGAGCGAGGCCGTCCACCCTCGCCCGACCCGTTCCACCGGCTCGGCGAGCGCACTCGCCGAGCGGGACATGTCGGTCATCCTCAGTCTCTCTGCGCCTGGAGGAGGTCCCTGAACCAGCCGTACGAGGCCTTGGGCGTCCGGGTCAGAGTGGTGGGGTCCGCGAGGTCCACGTGGACCAGGCCGAACCGGCGCGCATACCCCTCCGCCCATTCGAAGTTGTCCAGCAGCGACCACACGAAGTAGCCGCGCACATCCACGCCCGCCTCCAACGCCCGGTGCAGCGCCCGGACATGACCGTCCAGGTAGGCGATGCGGTCCTGGTCGTCGAGCCCCTCGTACGAGCAGCCGTTCTCGGTGATGACGACGGGCGGCAGCCGGTCCCCGTAGCGGTCCTGGAAGGTGGTGAGCAGCTCGGTGAGGCCCTCGGGTACGACGGGCCAGCCGAAGTCCGTCACCGGGACGTCCTCGATCTCCTGGACGGAGAAGGGGAGTTCGGCCGGGATCGTCAGGCCGCCGAACTCGATGTCGGCGCCCTGCGGCGCGCCCACCTTCGTCGGGGCGTAGTAGTTGACGCCGTAGAAGTCGAGCGGCTCGCCGATCACCTTCAGGTCGGCCGCCACGTCGCCCGGCATCAACTCGCCCAGACCGTCCGGGTATTCGCCCAGGAGGATCGGGTCGGCGAACAGCCGGTTGAGGAGGAGGTCGTAGAACCCGGCCGCCTCCAGGTCCGCCTGCTCCTGCGACGCCGGCCAGGTCGGTCCGTGCGAGTTGGCGATCCCGATGTCCGTGGCGCCGGCGGCGCGCAGTGCCCGTACGGCCAGGCCGTGGCCCAGGAGTTGGTGGTGGGCGGCCGGAAGCGCGTCGAACATCAGCTGCTTGCCCGGTGCGTGCGCGCCCAACGCGTGCCCGAACAGGGTGTGTTCGGCGGGCTCGTTGAGTGTGATCCACTTGTTCACCCGGTCGCCGAGCCGCTCGGCGACGACGGACACGTACTCGGCGAACCTGGACGCCGTGTCCCGCTCCAGCCAGCCACCCTTCTCCTGGAGGCTCACCGGCAGGTCCCAGTGGAAGAGGGTCGGGACGGGGCGTACGCCCGCCGCGCACAGCTCGTCCACCAGTCGGTCGTAGAAGTCGAGGCCGCCGGGGGAGTTCACACGGGGCCAGGAGACGGAGAAGCGGTACGCGTCCACGCCGAGGCCGGCCAGCAGGGCCACGTCCTCGGGGTAGCGGTGGAAGTGGTCGCAGGCCACCGCCGCCGTCGAGCCGTCCTTCACACGTCCGGGCTCGGCCGTGAAGGTGTCCCACACGGACTGTTCGCGCTGGTCCGCCGCGCCCTCGATCTGGTGCGCCGAGGTGGACACACCCCACAGGAAGCCGGCCGGGAACTGGGGTATCGGGTTGATCGCCATGCGCCGGATCATCGGTACCGGGGGTAACGGGTGTCAACGGGCCAGGGTGACGATGCGATCACACCCTGCCCGTCGACACCCGCGACACCCGTTATGCCCCCTCTTTCAACACCCTTGAGATCAGCTTCCGCTGCTCTTCCGTGAGCCGGGGATCGGCGCAGTACACCGTCTTGCCGTCCACCGTGATCTCGTAGCTGAAACCGTCCGGCACGCCGTCCGGCGGGGTGCCCCCGCCGGACGCGATCGCCTGATCGGCCAGGGCGTGCCACTCGGCGGCGTCGGGCCGCCCCGAGGTGTCCACCTCGGCGCACCGCTCGATGCCCGCGAATCCGCCCGTACGTCGCACCTGAATAAGCATGGGTCCCTGTCTAGTACGAGAACGGTTCCAGTACGAGTGACGAGTGCCCTGACGCCGGTGTCTGATGCCGGTGTCTGATGACGAGTGCGGCCGGTGCGGGCGGGCCCGTACGGCTACAGGCGTGGCCGGGGCGTGATGGGCACTCCGACCCGCTCCCATGCCTTCAGTACGGACTGGAGTTCCTCGCCGTCGCCGTAGCGCTCGTTCGCGGTCGCGACGGTCAGCTGGGCGAAGTCGTCGAAGAACGCGTCCTTCTTCAGATCGCCGCCGGTCAGCACGTCGTACCAGATCTGCCCGGCCCGCTCCCACGCATTGCCGCCGAGTGTGGTGGCGACGATGTAGAAGGCGTGGTTGGGGATGCCGCTGTTGATGTGGACGCCGCCGTTGTCGCGGCCGGTGCGGACATAGCCGTCCATGGTCGCGGGCTGCGGGTCCTTGCCGAGCACGTCGTCGTCGTACGCGCTGCCCGGTTCCTTCATGGAGCGCAGGGCCGTGCCGGTGACGCTCGGGGCGAGCAGGCCCGCGCCGATCAGCCAGTCGGCTTCGGCGGCGGTCTGGCCGAGCGAGTACTGCTTGATGAGCGAGCCGAAGACGTCCGACATCGACTCGTTGAGGGCGCCGGGCTGGCCGTAGTACGTGAGGTTCGCGGTGTGCTGGGTCACGCCGTGGGTCAGTTCGTGGCCGATGACGTCGATGGAGCTGGTGAAGTCGACGAAGATCTCGCCGTCGCCGTCGCCGAACACCATCTGGTTGCCGTCCCAGAAGGCGTTGTTGTAGTTCTCGTCGTAGTGGACGGTCGCGTCGAGGGGCAGGCCTTCGCCGTCGATCGAGTGGCGCTGGTAGGCCTTGAGGTAGAGGTCGAAGGTGGCGCCGAGGCCGGCGTAGGCACGGTTGACGGTGGCGTCCTGGCCGGGCTCGGAGCCCTCGGCGCGCACCTTTGTGCCGGGCAGCGTGGTGCGGTGCTCGGCGTCGTAGATGGTGCGCAGCGGCTGGTCGGATGGTGCTTTCACGGCCGGGACGGCGGCCAGGCCGAACTCGGCGGTGAGGCGGCGCTCGGTCCGTTTCTGGGAGTCGAGCAGCAGCGTGCGCAGTGCGGGGCCGGAGACGGCCGGGTCCTCGTGACGGGCGAGTGTGTTGAGGATGTGTGGTGGGACGATCGTGCAGAAGACGGGCTCAGAGCCCCCGTTTGTCGTCATGCCCGGCACCCTTGCACCGCGTCATGCGGCTGTCACTACCCGCAACCATGATTGGTGAAATACCCGGACAAGGAGCCCACCGTTCGGTGACGGAGTGGTATGCGCTGAGTTAGCGGCGAGTGGTGACCGGCTGGTGGTCGATCCGCGACCGAGTGGGATGGGGCACTTTTTACGCCTTTTGTCCCCTCGCTCCCGCATACTGAAGGTCCCGCATAGTGATACAGGTCCGCGCGTCCGGCGCGGCTCGGCTACAGTGCGGAGCATCATGCGTATCGGGCTGCTCCTCCTTAGCTGCCGCGGCGAGGGCCTGTAAGTAGAGGCCGACCCCCTCCCCGCGGAGTCTGGCGTTGCGCCGTCGGCCGTCCTTCAGGACACCACGAGGAGCCCACGCATCATGGCCCACAGCGCCAATCGTCAGCAGCCCAGTTCCATGCCGATCCACAAGTACGGCCGGTACGAGCAGGTCGACATCCCCGACCGCACCTGGCCCGGAAACCGGATCACCGTCGCCCCCCGCTGGCTCTCCACCGATCTGCGTGACGGTAACCAGTCCCTGATCGACCCCATGTCGCCGGCCCGCAAGCGTGCGATGTTCGACCTGCTGGTGAAGATGGGCTACAAGGAGATCGAGGTCGGCTTCCCGGCCTCCGGGCAGACAGACTTCGACTTCGTACGGTCGATCGTCGAGGAGCCGGGCGCGATCCCGGACGACGTCACCATCTCCGTACTGACCCAGGCCCGTGAGGACCTGATCGAGCGGACCGTCGAGTCCCTGAAGGGCGCCAAGCGCGCCACGGTCCACCTGTACAACGCGACAGCCCCTGTCTTCCGCCGGGTGGTCTTCCGCGGCTCCAAGGAGCAGATCAAGCAGATCGCCGTCGACGGCACGCGGCTGGTCGTGGAGTACGCCGAGAAGCTGCTGGGCCCCGAGACGGAGTTCGGCTACCAGTACAGCCCGGAGATCTTCACGGACACCGAGCTGGACTTCGCGCTGGAGGTCTGCGAGGCGGTCATGGACGTCTGGCAGCCCGGCCCGGGCCGCGAGATCATCCTCAACCTGCCTGCCACGGTGGAACGTTCGACCCCGTCGACGCACGCGGACCGCTTCGAGTGGATGGGCCGCAACCTGACCCGCCGCGAGCACGTCGTCCTGTCGATCCACCCGCACAACGACCGCGGTACGGCCGTCGCCGCCGCCGAACTGGCGCTGATGGCCGGCGCCGACCGTGTCGAGGGCTGTCTGTTCGGCCAGGGCGAGCGCACCGGCAACGTCGACCTGGTCACCCTGGGCATGAACCTGTTCTCGCAGGGCGTCGACCCGCAGATCGACTTCTCAAACATCGACGAGATCCGTCGTACGTGGGAGTACTGCAACCAGATGGAGGTCCACCCGCGCCACCCGTACGTGGGCGACCTGGTCTACACGTCCTTCTCCGGCTCCCACCAGGACGCCATCAAGAAGGGCTTCGACGCCATGGAGGCCGACGCCGCCGCGAAGGGCGTCACCGTCGACGACATCGAGTGGGCCGTCCCGTACCTGCCGATCGACCCGAAGGACGTCGGCCGGTCCTACGAGGCCGTCATCCGGGTCAACTCCCAGTCGGGCAAGGGCGGTATCGCGTACGTCCTGAAGAACGACCACAAGCTGGACCTGCCGCGCCGGATGCAGATCGAGTTCTCGAAGCTGATCCAGGCCAAGACGGACGCCGAGGGCGGCGAGGTCACGCCGAAGGACATCTGGACGATCTTCCGGGACGAGTACCTGCCGAACCCCGACAACCCCTGGGGCCGGATCCAGGTCAGCGCCGGCCAGTCGACCACCGACAAGGACGGCGTGGACACCCTCACCGTCGAGGCCGAGGTCGACGGCGTCGAGCGCACTCTGGTGGGCACGGGCAACGGCCCGATCTCGGCGTTCTTCCAGGCCCTGCAGGGGCTGGACATCGATGCCCGTCTCCTGGACTACACCGAGCACACGATGAGCGAGGGCGCCTCCGCGCAGGCCGCCTCCTACATCGAGGTCGCCATCGGCGACAAGGTCCTGTGGGGCATCGGCATCGACGCCAACACGACCCGCGCCTCACTGAAGGCGGTCGTCTCCGCCGTCAACCGCGCGGGTCGCTGACTCACCCGACCGGTTGGTTTCCCGCCCCGTCCGCCCTTCGTGGCGGGCGGGGCGGCCGTCGTTTACCGGCCAAACCAAGGGTCGGTCATGGGCAGGTCTGGTCCTGGGTACTGACTACACATCAACAAAGTGGCTAACATCACGCCAGCGCGGCGGTGTTGCCGGTGGGGGTACCTCCCGCGCCCTGCAGGCAGTTGGGGGTAGTTACCGGAGGTGCGACGTGCTCCCAGGACAGCGACGAGACGGCCGAGTCGTGCGCGGAGGCCGGACGGCACGCGTCCTGGGCTCGCGTACGGTCTGGGCCGGTGTCGGGGACGGCGAGTTCTTCTGCCCCGGTTGCGGCGGAGACCGCAACTACCAGCGCCTGACGGGCCGTCGCCGCTTCACCTTTCTCGGCGTACCGATTCTGCCGGGCGGTGAGACCGGCCCGGTCGTCGAATGCGCGGCCTGTCAGAGCCACTTCGGCACGGACGTCCTCGACCACCCCACCACGACCCGCTTCTCCGCGATGCTCCGCGACGCGGTCCACACGGTCGCCCTCGCGGTCCTCGCCGCCGGCGGTACCCAGGCCCGGCTCGCCCTGGAGACGGCGGTGACGGGCGTTCGCGCGGCGGGCTTCGACGACTGTACGGAGGACCAGCTCGCGGCCCTGGTGGACGCCCTGGCCGCCGACACGGGCCGCCTCTTCGGCCCACCGTGCGGCCCCGGTCTCGCCATAGAGCTCCATGAGGCCCTGGACCCCCTGGCCCCGCACCTGGCCGCCCCCGGCCGCGAATCGATTCTCCTCCAGGGCGCCCGCATCGCCCTGGCCGACGGCCCGTACGCACCGGCGGAACGCGACGTCCTCGCGACGGTCGGCGCGGCGCTGACGATCTGCGGGGACGACGTGACACGGCTGCTGGCCGCGGCGGCGCGCACGCCGTCCTAGGTCTCTCCAGGCGCCTCTCCAGGTCTCTCCGGGGCTCCTCCCGGGCCGCTCTCGGGCCTTCCGGTTCCGCGTCGCGTACTCCCCGGGGAGTAATACGGCCTGAGGGTCACCCCGGGTAGTACTGCCGAACTCGCCCTCCCGCGCGACGAATCCACCCCCGTGCGACGGAATTCTGGTGAGCGTCATCCATCCAGATGTCCGGACGAGGGGAGGGCCTCGACATGGGGGCCAAAGGGTCCATAGGGGCCGAAAAGACACTGAAGGGCGCGCGACGCAGGCGGGCCGTGCCCTGGCTCGTGCTCGGGCTGTGGATCGGGGTGCTCGCGATCGTGGGGCCGTTCGCGGCCAAGCTCTCCGAGGTGCAGCACGACCGGATCACCGACTATCTGCCCGCGAACGCCGACTCGACCCAAGTCGCCCGGATCCAGGACCGGTTGCCCGGCGGCGAGACCACACAACTGGTCCTCGTCTACCACCGCGACGGCGGACTCACCGCGGCCGACAAAGCCACGGCCGCCGAACAGGTCGGCCGGATCGCCGGCGAGCACGTCCTGACGGCCACCCCACAGGGCGTACCGTCCGCCGACGGCACCACGCTCATGTACCCGGTGACCAGCAACGAGCCCGGCACCGACGAGAAGAAACGGGACGCCCTCGTCCAAGACGTGCGCGAAGTCGCCCACAGCGAGGGCGGGTTGGGCGTCGAGGTCGGCGGGCCGGGGGCGCTGGCCACCGATGCCGGCGAGGTCTACGACTCGCTCGGCGGACCGCTGCTCTACACCACGGTCGCCGTGGTCGCCCTGCTCCTGATCCTCATCTACCGCAGCCCGGTCCTGTGGCTGGTCCCGCTCGTCGTTGCCGGTATCGCCGACTTCCTGTCGATGGGCGTCGCCTACGGCCTCAATCAGGCCTTCGGAACGACGATTTCGGGCCAGAGCTCGGGCATCATGACGATCCTGGTCTTCGGCGCCGGCACGGACTACGCCCTCCTCCTCGTCTCCCGCTACCGCGAGGAACTGCGGCGCTTCGAGCGGCCGTACGACGCCATGGCGGCCGCCCTGCGCGGCTGCGGACCCGCCGTACTCGCCTCCTCCGGCACGGTCGCCGCCGGGCTGCTGTGTCTGCTCGCCGCCGACCTCAACTCCAGCCGCAGCATGGGCCCGTTGGGCGCGGTGGGCGTGCTGTGCGCACTGGTCGCGATGCTCACCCTGCTTCCCGCGATCCTGGTGCTGCTGGGCCGCCGGGTGTTCTGGCCGCTCGTGCCCGCATACGGCAGCACGCCCAAGACGCGCCGGCTGTCGCTGTTCGCCGCGATGGGCAGCTCCGCCGGACGCCGGCCACTGGTGGTCCTGGCGAGCGGCGCGGTCCTACTCGGGGCGCTCGCTCTGGGGGTACTGAACCTGCCCGGACCGGGCAAGGAGGAGGACGCCTTCGTCGACAAGCCGGACTCGGTCGTCGCGATGGAGTCCCTGGCCAAGGCCTATCCCGGCCGGGGCAGCCAGCCCATCAGCGTCATCACCCCGGCCGGGCAGGCCGACCGGACCCTCGCGACGATCCGGGGCGCCGACGGGATCAGCGACGCGCGGAAGGAACGTACCGGCGACGGCTGGACCGAGATCACCGTCTTCGCGAAGGACGCGCCCCAGTCGGCCGGCGAGACCACGACCATCGAGAGGCTGCGGGAGGACCTGAAGGGTTCGTACGTCGGCGGACCGAGCGCCCAGCAGATCGACCTGGTCGACACCAACGCGCGGGACGTGTGGGTCGTCGTACCCATCGTGCTGCTGTCCGTGCTGCTGATCCTGATCGTGCTGCTGCGCTCGCTCGTCGCACCGCTGATGCTGGTGGTCGCCGTCGTCGCGGTGTGGGGAGCCTCGCTCGGCATCGGCGGACTGGTGTTCGGCCCGCTGTTCGGCTTCGACGGCACCGACCCAGGACTCGGCCTGCTGTCCTTCGTGTTCCTGGTCGCCCTCGGCGTCGACTACGGCATCTTCCTCATGCACCGGATGCGTGAGGAGTCCCTGCGGGGCGCGGAACCGGCGGCGGCCGCTCTCACCGCGCTGCGCACGACGGGCGGGGTCATCGCCTCCGCCGGTCTGGTCCTCGCCGCGACCTTCGCGGTGCTGACGAACATGGGCCTCGTCCAACTCGTCGAACTGGGCTTCGTGATCGCGGTCGGCGTGCTCCTGGACACCTTCCTCGTCCGGACGTACCTGGTGACGAGCGCGAGCGTGGCACTGGGCCGGCGGGTGTGGTGGCCGGGCGCGCTGTCCCGCAAGCCCGACCCGGACGCCGTACGACCGGAACGGCAGCCGGAACCCGTATGACCTACGTCGTACGAACGAGCGGGCGCCCCTCCCTGACGGCGGGGCGCTCGTTGACGGAGGATGACCCTGTGCAGCCAACCACCGCAAGAACGGCTCCTGTTGGATGGGGCGAGCGGATCATGGCCGCGATCACCCGCGACCCCCGCAGTGCCCCGCACGTCCTCCGCAACGACGTGCTGCTGGCGCTGACCGCCGCGCTGATCGCCACGCTCCTCGCCCTGTTCACCGACGAGGGAGGCAGCCGACCGGACGTACTCGACGAGGGCGGCCCTCCGGACGCGCTCGGCTGGCTGCTGCTGCTCGCCGCATGCGTGCCGATCGTGTGGCGGCGGCGCCGTCCGATGCTGGTGCTCGTGGCAGTGGTGGCGATAGCCGTGCCGTACCACGCGCTCGACTACAACCACAACGCGCCGACCGCGGCCTCGTACATCGCGCTGTACACGGTCGCCGTCACCGGCCGCCCGCTGCGCACGATCGTGACCGGCGCCGTGGTCGTCGGCATCGCCCTGAGCGTGATGCTCACGGTGAGCAGGCACCAGGCCGCCGAACTGCTGGGGACCTCCGGCTGGATCGTCGCGGTGCTCTTCTGCGGCATCGACGTCCGTGTCTACCGCCAGTACGTCTCGGCCATCGTCGAGCGCGCCGAACGGGCCGAACGCACCCGCGAGGAGGAGGCCCGCCGCCGCGTCGCCGAGGAACGCCTGCGCGTCGCCCGCGACCTGCACGACCTGCTGGCCCACACGATCACACTCGTCGGCGTCCAGACCGCCGTGGCCGCACACGTCCTGGCCGCCGATCCGGACCGCCTGGACCGGACGGCGGTGGCCAAGGCCCTGGACGACATCGCCGAGACCTGCCGAACGGCACGCGGTGAGCTGCGTACGACGCTGGAGGTGCTGCGCGAGGGCCAGGGCGGCGCCGAGGGACGGGGCCCGCTCCCCGGCATCGCCGGCCTGCCCGACCTCGCGGAAACCGCGCGGGCGGCGGGCGCCGAGGTCGAACTGGAGGTACGGGCGCACGAGGTGCCCCCGGCCGTGGGCGCGGCGGCCTACCGGATCGTCCAGGAGGCGCTCACGAACGCCGTACGGCACGGGGGACGGGAGGATCTGACGGTACGGGTGCTGCTGTACGGGGGTGAGGGCGCGTTGCGCGTCGAGGTGACGGACGACGGGGTGGGGGAGGCCGGGGACCCGCCCGCGGACTGCGGTTTCGGGCTGGTGGGGATGCGGGAGCGGGCGCGCAGCGTGGGCGGCACACTGGACGCCGGACCGGGGCACAACGGGGGATTCACGGTGAGCGCGGTACTGCCGCTGCCGCTGAACCGGAAGGCGGAGGAGGCCGGATGACAGCCATTCGCGTACTGCTGGCCGACGACCAGACGCTCGTACGGGCGGCGTTCGCGATGCTCGTCGAGTCGGCGCCGGGCATGGAGGTGGTCGGGCAGGCGGGTACGGGCCGCCAAGCCGTCGAACTGGCCCGCAGCGCCCGCGCCGACCTGGTCGTCATGGACCTGCGGATGCCCGACCTCGACGGCATCGAGGCGACCCGGCTGATCGCCGCCGACGAGGATCTGGCGGGCGTGAAAGTGCTGGTCCTGACGACGTACGACACGGACGAGCACGTGGTGGAGGCGCTGCGCGCGGGCGCGTCGGGCTTCCTGGTCAAGGACACGCGGCCCGCGGAACTCCTGGACGCGATCCGCACCGTCGCGGCAGGCGAGGCCCTGCTCTCACCGGGCCCCACGGCCCGTCTGATCGCCCGCCTGCTGCGCAACGCCGAGGCGCCGCCGACGACGGGCGGCCCCGAACACCTGTCGGAACGGGAACGCGGGGTGCTGAGGCTGGTTGCGCGGGGCCTCAACAACACGGAGATCGCGGACACCCTGGGCCTGAGCCCACTGACCGCGAAGACCCACGTCAGCCGGATCATGGGCAAGCTGGGCGCGCGGGACCGGGCACAACTGGTGATCGTGGCGTACGAGTCGGGGTTGGTGACGCCGGGGGCGGGGTGAGCCGTCGAGGGGCCGGGGGCGAGTGGCGCAAAGGGGGCGGGGTGGGGAGCCGAGGGCGAGTGGCGCAAAGGGGTGGGGTGGGCATGCGGGCACGTATGTTCCGTACGCGCCATGCATGGTGACGAACCATCAGCGGAGTTACTGTCACCTCCTGTCATCCCCTGCCACCCCCTGTAGCCCCCTCGTCCCCCCACTCCACTCCGCAAGGGAGAGCGATGACGCCCCTGAGCCGTACCCTGCTCGCCGCGACCACCGGCGCGGCCCTGATGGCTCTCACCGGCCTCACGACTGCGACCACGTCTCAGGCAGCTACCCGCGCCTCCTGCACCTCGTCCGTTCCGTACGTCGCGGGCAAGGGCGGCTACGACACCTACCGCATCCCCGCCACCGTCACGACCCGCAAGGGCACCCTCCTGGCCTTCGCCGAGGGCAGACACAACGGCGCCGGGGACAGCGGCAACATCGACGTGGTCCTGCGCCGCTCCACGGACGGCGGCTGCACCTGGGGCCCGCTGTCGGTGGTCGCGGCCGGACGCGGTGACACACGAGGCAACCCGGCACCGGTGGTGGACGGCAGGACGGGCCGCATCGTGCTGGTGACGTCGTACAACTCCGGCGCGGTGACCGAGGCCCAGATCATGCGGGGCGAGGCGACGCCGCAGCAGAGCCGCCGAGTCTTCGTCCAGACCAGTTCCGCCACGAACGACGGCCGCCGCTTCACACCTCCGCGCGACATCACAGCCCGGACGAAGCTCCCGAACTGGCGCTGGTACGCGACGGGTCCGGGCCACGCCGTGTACCTCTCGAAGGGCCCCCACACGGGCCGGATCGTGATCCCCGCCAACCACTCGGCGGCTCCGCCGACAGGTTCCCCCGACACCGGCCAGGAGTCCAAGTACTACGGCGGCCACGCGATCTACAGCGACAACGCCGGCCGCACTTGGCACCTGGGCTTCGTGGACGACTCGTACGACGGCATCGAGAACGCCAACGAGACGACCGCCGCCCAACTCCAGGACGGACGCCTGTACTTCTCGTCCCGGGACCAGAACGGCCTGATGCCCGGAAACCGGCTCGACTCCTACTCGAGCGACGGCGCGGAGTCCCTGGACCGCCCGTACACCGTCCAGCCGACCCTGAACGACGTCCCGATCGTGCAGGGCAGCGTGCTCCAACTGCGGGGCGAGTCGGAGGCGTTGCTGTTCTCGGGTCCCTCCGAGCCCACGGCGCGACGGTCGATGGCCGTCTGGCGGAGCGGGGACGGGGGAGAGACGTTCGAGAAGGTGTTGACGTTGTCGAGTCGGAGGGCGGCCTACTCGGACCTGGTGCGGGTGGATCGGGCGGTGGTGGGGGTGTTGTACGAGACGGGGACTGCGGGGACGTACGAGTCGATCGAGTTTCGGCGGGTGGGGGTAGTGGGACTTGGTTGAGGGCGATGCCGTTCAGGCAGTCCCTGGGCGCCGGGCAGTGTGGATAGGGGGTGACCGTGACCGTGGAGGACCGCGCGGTGCAATGCCGAGTGCAGGCGCTTATCTCGGCAAGGGAGAGCGTCAACTGCACATCCGCCGTGTGCTCCCCGTCGCGGGGAAGGCACGCCCGTGCTCACGGTAGTCAACGAAGACGGAACGACACCACACGGCTCCCTGATTGACGAGATCGTCCGCGAGGGCGCCCGGCCGTCGCGCTTGCCGTGGTCTTCAAGCTCGTCGAGTCCGCCCAGGCGCGCTGGCGGGCGGTCAACGCGCCCCACTTCGTGGCCCTCGTCCGCGCCGGAGCCCGCTTCGAACGCGGCCATCTCGTCGAACGCCCCGCGACGGCGGCAGTGTGACCATCTACCCCGAAACGCCGATGGAGGCATCCGCCGTGTCCGACCTCGACAGCCAGACCGCTTACTGGGATGCCGCCGCGACGACGAAGCGATTCACGCACCCGCTGCACACACCGTGGCTCGACGACGTCGAACGAAGCGCCGCGATCCTCGACTACGGCTGCGGCTACGGCCGAACCCTGGACGCCCTGGAACAGCAGGGCTTTGACAACCTCTCCGGCGTCGACACCTCACCGGGGATGATCACCCGGGCCCGCATCCTGCATCCCACGATGCGCTTCGCGGTGCTGGACACACCACCGACACTGGCCTGCCCGGACGCGAGCATCGACGTGGTCGTGCTCTTCGCGGTGCTGACCTGCATCCCAAGCGACGACACACAACGGCTGCTGATCGACGAACTGCACCGCGTGCTCAAGCCGGGCGCACTGCTCTACCTCAGCGACCTGCTGCTCCAAAACGACCAGCGCAACCGCGACCGCTACGCGAGGTTCGCCGAGCACTACGGCACCTACGGCGTGTTCGAGACCGGCGACGGCGCAGTGTGCCGCCACCACCCGAGCGGCAGGTTCACCTCGCTGCTCGCCGGATTCGAGACCATCGACACCCGACGAGCCACAGTGACCACCATGAACGGCAACACATCGGCGGGCCTTCAGATCCTGGCCCGCAAGCCGGCCCCGCGTCACCAGACTCCTGCCCGCTGACCCTGCGACCGGCGGACAACGCACCCACAGGTATTGACAATTACTCCCCGTCGACGCCGCGACAGCCATTCACTCGGTCGTGCTAAAAATCGATCACAGGGTACTCATCCCCAGGTAATGGCCCGATGATCTCAAATCACCGAGCAGTCGTTAATGAGTCACGTCTAACGGACGTGACTCTACGAGGGGACCGGCATGAGAATCAAACGTGCGTTTGTAGCTACCTTCTTGGCACTTCTTGCCTGCGCTTCAGGACCGCCTGCACAGGCGATTGTCGGCGGAGAGAAAGTGTCACAGCCCTGGGCGGTCGCCTTCATCGAACCGAACAACGGAACGCCTGTTGAGAAGCGCACATACTGCTCGGGCGTACTGATCACGCGGACGTGGGTTCTGACAGCCGCGCATTGCGTGAGGGATTTCAGAGGCACCGTAGTCATCGGCCGTGGGAGCCTTGCCTCCAGCCAAGGTGAGAAACGTACCGTGGCCCGTATCCTCCGGATGCATGACAGCAGCTATTGCCCTTCAGGAAGCCGGGAGCTGTGCGACGTTGCTCTGGTAAAGCTCGGTTCGGCATCGACAAAGCCACCCCTTGCCCTCGCCGACAGCCGAGTGCTGCGCGAGTGGGGTGAGGGAACTGCGGCCCGGGCGTACGGATACGGGTGGGTGTCCGCGACGGCTGGCCAGTCCAGCGGGTACCTGAAGCGGGCTCAAGTCAGTATCCGTGACTTCCGCGCGAACAACCACACACTGTTCGCGTCCGGTCCAGGAACGGCAGTGTGTTACGGCGACAGCGGGGGCCCACTGGTGGTGAGCACCTCGCGCGGGCCGCGTCTGGTGGCAGTGGTCCGAGCCCGTGTCGGGCATGATCAGACCTCGTGTACACGGGGTGACTCACAGTCGTATACCAAGGTTGGTTACCGGGGTTCCTCGAACAACTCGAAGCCGTTTCTGTGGATCACTCACATCCTCGGAATCTGACTTGGCCGCGATTCGTCAGCGAGGGCTGGCTGTTGCTCCCGCCGCGAAACCTCTCACGGTTGCCCAGCTCGTCATGGCAGACGTGACCGACGCCGCCGGGTTTCTCCCCGCTGAGCAGTCTGAGTAGCCGTACGGGGCGGAATGCACGTGAACTCCGCCCCGTACGCGGCTCTTCAGCTTCAGACATAGGCTGCGGCGGTGCCGCAACGAGTGTGATCGCGGGATTCATCCCACACGGTCCGAGGCATCGGTAACAACCTCGGCCCACACCGTGAGGCCCTTGTTTGTCCGCCGTCTTCCCCACCGGGCTGCCAGTACGTCAGTGATCAGCAGCCCACGCCCGCGCTCTTCCTCCGGACTCGGTCCCGTCGGCGCGGGTACCACCGGCCCGTGCCCCTCGCCCTCGTCGGTCACGCTGACCGTAGCCGTTTCAGCGGTTAGGGTCAGCGCGACCGTGATGGTTCGGCTGTCGCTGTGTTCCAAGGCGTTGGCCACCAACTCTCCAGTGATCGTTTCCAGATCGTCCGCCGCGTCGCAAGGGAGATCCTGCAACTCGGCCATGCTCCGTACGCAGCGCCGGGCGACCCCAGCAGAGGCGAGGTCCGCGCCCGGGAGTGAGAGCGCGGCGAGCGCGTGGAGACCGACCGGACCGTGTGCGAGTAGGTCATGGATGTCCTCGTAGAGCTGAGGAGCGCCGGACGTCGCTCCTCCGAGGCGAGCACCCCGGCACTGGGCAATGAGCAATGCGTCTCGGAGCGCGTCGGTCAACTGGGTTGCCAACACGCCGAGTTCACTGATCGACAACTCTGGGGTTGCGATCACCTCCTGTGCGCGACCGAGGAGCCTGTCCGCGAGGCCGAGTTGTACGGCCTCGACCCGGTCGGCGATCCGGGCAACAGGGCTGTCGCCGCCCGAGACGAGGAGACTCGGTTGGCCGTTGACGCCGGTCCAGGGCAGCAGTCGTACGTGATCCACGACATGGTCCGTCACACTGCCCCCAATCGGCCGTGGATGACTTGAGGGTCAGGGACGACGCCGTACGTGGTGTGCCCGAGGGCGTCGAGGCCCCGCCGCTGGAGATGAGCCCTCTCGTCACACTCGTACGCGGTGAGGTAAGGGCGGACGAGTGCGGTGGCGGCGCCGTCGATGGGCTGGTACCAGGCTCGGACGGTTTCGGCGATGGCGTTCCGGGGCCGGGGAACCTGAAGCGTCTGTGGTGGACCCGGGAGCGGCAGGCAAACCGCACGATGGCGCCCCGCTGGCGCGAGAATCTGCGCCCAGTCGGCGAGTTTCCTGATCAGTCGTCGCATGGCGGCTCCTGTGACGTGGTCGGCCGAACGGCACACGGGGAGCGAAGGGACGTTCCTCGCATGGCTTGGAGTGTGACACCGATCGTCTCTTTATGAGAATCTCATGGAGAACATCTCTTGAAATTCCCCCGTGTGGGTGACCCGGCTCCGCTCCTGCACGTGTGAGCGTGGTTGATGACCGACACGGGCGCCTCGACAATGGCGCGGACACATAGTGAGAGGACTTCCGTGGGACCGACCACCAGGCGCCGCCAACTCGGCGCCGAGCTCAAGCGGTTGAGGGACCTCAAGGGGCTGACCCTGGAGGTGGCCGGCGAGGCCGCCGGGGTTTCCCGAGCAACCCTGAACCGGTACGAGTCCAACCGGGGGCCGGTGAAGTGGCTGGTGGTGGACGCGCTCTGCCGCGCCTACGGCACCACGGACGAAGAACGCGCCGCACTCGTGGCGATGGCCAAGAGCGCCAAGGTGCAGGGCTGGTGGAAGAGTTACAACGACGCTATCCCCGGCTGGATCACGCCGCTGCTCACGCTTGAGGACGAGGCGGTCGAAGAGTGCCACTGGGCCAACACCTACGTACCTGGGCTACTGCAGACCCCTGAGTACGCGACCGCTGTGATCCAGGCCGCCGAAGTGCGAGCCGAGGCCGAGCTGATCGAGCGGATGGTGGACGTCCGGATGAAGCGGCAGGAGGTCCTCAAGAGGGAGACTCCGCCTCACGTCTGGGCGATCATGGACGAAGCTGTCGTACGGCGCCGCGTTGGATCACCCCAGATCATGGCAGAGCAGCTGGAGCACTTGCGTGCTGCGGCGACGACCCCGCATGTCACGCTGCAGATCCTGCCCTTCGCAGCCGGAGCCCACGCCGCCGAAAGCACCAGTTTCATCATCATCCGGGGCCCCGAACCGTCACTCGACGTCGTACATCTCAGCAACCTCAGCGGAGCCCTGTACCTGGAGAAGGCGGCGGAGTTGGAGCGGCATAGGGTGGTCTTCGAGTATCTGCGGTCCCAGGCGCTGAGCACTTCGGACACGAACAGCCTGCTCGCGGAGCTCGCCAGAGAATTCACCGCCGCAGCGAGCAGGGAGCAATGATGCCACCGGCCCAGGAAGCCAACAGAGACGTCCGCTGGTTCAAGTCCTCGTACAGCGGCGGTTCCGGGAGCGACTGCGTCGAAGTCGCTTTCAGCGGCCAGGTCGCCTCAGTCCGTGACTCGAAGACCCCCTGGCGCGGCATGCTGAACATGCCGACCAACACCTTCGCCGCCTTCATCGAGAACATGAAGGCAATACCGGACGGCGCACGCGATGTGCAATGACCGCCGGGTTCACGAGCGTGACCGGCTGGCAGACGCGTTGGGTTGGCCTTGTCGGAAGCGCCGACTGACAACTTGCTGATCAGCAGGCCCCACCCCGTGGTCCAGTTCCGGGCGGGCTACAACAACCCCGCCCCCGCCAAGAACTTCCCCACCCTCTCCACCTCGTCCTCCGACAAGGGGATCTGCGGATCGGCGGTAGCCGGGCAGTCGATGACCCCCCGCAGATACAGCGCCGCCTTGAACGCCCCCAGCCCCGCCGAGCTGCCCCCCATCCGCACCGGATCCCCCGCTCCCACCATGCCGAACAGGCCACACAACCGTTCCTGCTCGGCCCGGGCCCGCTCCCAGTCGCCCGCACGGCACAGACGGTCCAGCCGTACGTATCCGTGCGGGTCGACGTTCGCGAGCCCGGGCACCGCCCCGTCCGCCCCAAGCGCCAGCGCCGAGTCGACGAGCAGCTCGCTCCCCGTGAGGACACTGAACCCGCCGATCCCGGGGTGTTCCCGCGCGCCTGTCACCACCGCGCGGAACGACGCCAGGTCGCCGCTGGAGTCCTTCAGACCGGCCAGGACGCCGTCGGCGGCCAGTTCCAGGACCAGGCCGGGGGGCAGTTTGCTGTGGACGGAGGCCGGGAGGTCGTACGCCACGACAGGGACCGGACTGCCCGACGCCACCAGGCGGAAGTGACGGGCGATCTCCGAGGGGTGCGTGCGGGTGTAGAAGGGGGCCGTGACCACCACCGCGTCGGCGCCCGCCGCCGAGACCGACCGTACGTGGTCCAGTACCCGGGGGGTCGTCATGTCGATCGCGCCCGCCAGGACCGGCAGCGCGCCCGCGACATGGCCCACCACCGTCTCCACCACCAGCCTGCGCTGATCGTCCGTCAGATACGCCGCCTCCGATGACGAACCGAGCACGAACAGGCCGTTCACGCCCGCCTCCACCAGGTGGTCGACCAGCCTGACGAGCGAGCGTACGTCCACCTCGCGGTCCGGTGTCAGCGGAGTGCAGACGGGAGGGACGACACCGGTCAGCGGGGTGGGGAAGGTCATCAGGGCTCCCTGGGGTCTTTCGGGCCGTGCGGCTGTACGGAGGAGGTGGTGTCGGGGGCGTCGGCCACAGGCTTCGTGGGTACGTCGGGCACGGCGGCGACTGCCTGGGCGACCAGGTCCCGCGTCGCCCGGCCCTCCTCCACAGGGTGGTGGCAACGGAACCGGTGACCCGGGATTGACGCGGCCGTGAACTCCGGCATCGCCTCCGCGCACACCTCGGTCGCCTTCCAGCAGCGTGTGCGGAACGGGCAGCCGGACGGGGGATGCGTCGCCGACGGGACCGGGCCGACCAGCGGGATCGGGTCGATCGGGTCCAGCAGGCCCGGCGTCGCCGAGAACAGTGCTCGGGTGTACGGGTGACGCGCCCCGTCGGTCACCTCGTCCGCCGGGGACTCCTCCACGATCCGGCCCAGGTACATCGTGATCACCCGGTCGCTCATCCGCCGTACCGTCTGGATGTCGTGCGAGACGAAGACGAGGGCCAGGCCCAGCCGCTCCTTCAGGTCCAGGAGGAGGTTCAGGATCTGGGCGCGGACCGACACGTCCAGCGCGCTCGTCGGCTCGTCCGCCACCACCAGGTCGGGGCTCAGTGCCAACGCCCGCGCGATAGCCACCCGTTGGCGTTGGCCGCCTGACAGCTGGCCCGGGAGGCCGTCCGCCAGGGCGCGAGGCAGGCCTACCAGGCCCATCAACTCCCTTACGCGTTCGTCGCGTTCCCTCGTCGTACCTCGCCTGTGCACGTCCAGCGGGTCACGGAGAATCTGGCGGACCGTCAGGCGGCGGTTCAATGCCGTCGAGGGGTCCTGGAAGATCATGCCGGTGCCCGTTCCGATGGCCGACCTGCGCTCCGCCGCCTTCATCGTCCACAAGTCGTCGCCGCGGAACGACACTTGTCCCGACGTCGGCGGCTGCACGCCCACCAGCACCTTCGCCAGTGTCGACTTGCCGCAGCCAGACTCGCCCACCACACCGACCGTTTCGCCGGGCGCGACCGTGAAGTCGGCACCTGTCAGGGCGTACACGCGGTCACGGGTGAACAGGCCGCCGCTGCGGGCCTTGTGGACCACGTGCGTGTCCGACAGTTCCACCAACGGAGTCGTGGTCGACACGGCTGTACTGGTGCTCACTTCACGGTCTCGCTTCCCGTCGGCTCCGGCGTCGCCAGGTCGATCGCCGGGTGGTGGCAGGCCGCCAAGTGGGTCCGGTTGCCCAGGAGATCGGGGGCCGTCGTACGGCACACCTCCGTCGCCATCGGGCAACGGTCCGCGAACCGGCAGCCCTTGGGGAAGTCGGCGGGGGAGGGGACCGTTCCCTTGATCTGGGTCATGCGGACCGCCGCCGACTCCAGGGACAGCACGCTGCCCAGCAGACCCCGGGTGTAGTGGTGGGACGGGGACCCGACCAGGTCCGCCGTCACTCCCGTTTCGACGATCTGGCCGCCGTACATCACGACCACCCGGTCGGTCACGTCCGCCACCAGGGCCAGGTCGTGCGAGACCAGGATCAGGGCGAAGTCCAGCTCCGCGCGCAGGCGCAGCAGCAGCTCGATGATCTGGGCCTGGACCGTGACGTCCAGGGCGGTGGTCGGTTCGTCCGCGACGATCAGCTTCGGGTCCCGGGACAGGGCCATCGCGATCAGGACCCGCTGACGCTGGCCGCCCGACAGTTCGTGCGGGTAGCTGCGGAGGGTGCGGCCGGGGTCCAGGCCCACCAGGCCCAGCAGCTCCTCCGGGGTGCGGTGGCCTCCTCGGCGTACGACCTGCTTGAGCTGGGAGCGGATCGTCATCGCCGGGTTCAGGGACGACAGGGCGTCCTGGTAGATCATGGCCATCTCGTGGCCCAGCAGCCTGCGGCGTACGCGCATCGGTTCCGTCAGCAGGTTCCGCTGGTTGAAGCGGACCTGGCCGGTGACCCGGGCGCCCTTCGGCTCCAGACCCATCACCGTCAGCGCCGTCAGCGACTTGCCGCAGCCCGACTCGCCCACCAGGCCCAGGACTTCGCCCGGGTGCACCTCGAAACTGATGCCGTCGACGATATTCACACCTGAGTGGCGCGCGGCGAAACCGATCGTCAAGTTCTCGACCGCCAGCACCGGTTGGCCCGTGGGGACCGGGCGTGCCCTCGCGCGCAGGCGCGCTGCCGCCTCCGTCAGGCCCGGCAGGGCCAGGACCTTGCCCGTCCCCGGCTCGGGGGCCTCCAGGGGGTCCTCGTCCTCCCGTACCTTCACGTCCCGGGCCGCCGGTGCCGCCCAGGCGTCCGACACGCCCTCCGAGAGGACGTTCAACGACAACACCGTGATCAGCATCAGGAGGCCGGGGAAGACCGTCGCCCACCAACCGCCCGTCAGGACCATGTTCTTGCCGTCCGCGATGACGCTTCCCCAGGACGGGTCCGGCGGCCGTACGCCCGCGCCGATGAACGACAGCGACGCCTCGAAGACGATCGCCTCGGCCACCTGCACCGTGCAGAACACCAGCACGGGAGCCGCGCAGTTGATCGCCACGTGCCGAAGAACGATGTGGGGCGTGCGGGCGCCGATCACCCGTTCCGCCGTCACGTAGTCCTCGCCGTACTGGTCGAGGACGTTCGCCCGCACCACCCGCGCCACCGGTGGGGTGAACAGGAAGGCGATCGCGCAGATCAGGACCGTGATGCCGCCGCCGAAGACCGCGACGAGCACGGCGGCCAGCGCGATGCCCGGGAACGCCATCACGACGTCCAGGCAGCGCATCAGCGTCTCGTCGACCGCCTTGCGCGATGTCGCCGCGATCGCGCCGATCAGCGCGCCCACCGTCAGGGCGAGCGCGGTGGCGCCGAGGCCGATGGCGAGGGACCAGCGGGCGCCGTAGATCAGGCGGCTCATGATGTCGCGGCCCAGGCTGTCCTGGCCCATCCAGTGCGCCGCGGAGGGGGCTCCCGTGCCGCCGGTCAGGGGCTGTTGGTCCAGGGGGTCGTCGGGGGAGACGAGAGGGGCGAAGACGGCCACGAACACCACCAGCGCCAGGAAGCAGACCGCGACCCGGGAGATGACCGGGAGCCGGCGCCACCCGCGCAGGCGGATGCCCGGGCGGGACAGGAGGGCGGCCAGGCGCCCCCGTTCGAACATCATGAACATCAGGCCGCGTCCCTCAAGCGTGGGTTGACCAGGAGATAGAGGATGTCGATGACCAGGTTCACGACCACGAAACCGGTCGCCGTCGTCAGGACCACTCCCTGGACGACCGCCGGGTCGCCGTTCTTCACGGCGTCGATCATCAGCTTGCCCATCCCGGGCAGCGAGAAGATCGTCTCGATGACGACCGCGCCGCCGAGCAGGTAACCGACGCGCAGGCCCAGGACCGTGAGCGGGTTGATGAGCGCGTTGCGCAGCACGTTGCGGCCCACCACCACCCTCGGCGGCAGGCCGCTGCCGATCGCCGTACGGACGTAGTCCTTGTCCAACTCCTCGACCACCGCCGTACGGACGATGCGCGTGAGCTGCGCGGCGACCGGGAGGGAGAGGGCGAAGGCCGGGAGTGTCATCGTCTTCAGCCAGCCGGTGAAGGAGTCGGCCGGGTTGATGTAGCCGCCGGTCGGGAACCAGCCCAGGTCGACGGCAAGGTACTGGATCATCAGCAGCGCCAGCCAGAAGCCCGGCGCCGCGACACCCGTCAGCGACACGACGCGGATGATCTGGTCGGGGAGGCGGTCCCGGTAGATGGCCGCCGTGACGCCGCCCAGCAAGGACAGGACCACCGCGATGGCCAGGCCCAGGAAGGTGAGTTGGAGGGTGAGCGGGAGGGCGGTGGTGACCTGGTCGAGCACCGGCGCGCGGGTGAGCGCGCTGATGCCCATGTCACCGTGGAGCAGGTCGCCGATGAAGTGGAAGTAGCGGACGAGGAACGGATCGAGCAGGCCGTTCTGTTCGCGGAAGTCGTGCAGTTGCTGCGGGGTCGGGTTGGCGCCCTGGAAGAACGCGGAGGCCGGGTCGACGTCCGAGAACCGCATGACGAGGAACACGAACAGCACGATGCCGAGCATCAGCGGGACGAGCAGGACGATCCTGCGGGCCAGGATCCTGGCGATGGCGACCACGTACGAACTCCCGTACAGCTAGCGGTATTTGGCGGTGGTCAGAGCCGCGGTGGTCAGACCCACTTGGCCTGGAGGAGGTTGATGCCCGGATACGGCTGTGCCCTTATACCGGCAAGCTTCTTCGGGTCCCAGGCGGTCATCAGCTCGTTGTGGACGACCGGATAGAGCACGGCCTCCTCGGCGACGACGTCGATGTAGTCCTGGATCATCTGCTTCTTCTTCTCCGGGACCGCCTCCTGAGTCGCCCGGTCCATGTCCTTGAAGAGCTGCTTGGCCACGGCGCTGTCGGCCCAACGGGCGTAGCCCATCCAGAGGTTCTGCGGACCGTAGTTGTAGTGCATGATCAGGTCCGCGTCGAGGCCGAACTGGTTGGGGTTCGAGGCCGCCGACACGACCTGGTAGTCCTGCTTCTGGTCCATCTTCGTGAACACCGCTGTGGTTTCCTGCGGGTTGAGGGTCGTCTCGACGCCGATCGCGTCCCAGGACGCCTTGATGGTGGGCAGGCAGTCGACGATCCAGCTGACGTTCACCGACAGGATCTCGATCTTCAGCCCGCTGACCCCGGCCTCCTTCAGGAGCGCCTTCGCCTTCTCCGGGTCGTAGTCGTAGACCGACTTCGCCCGCCGGTAGCTGGGGTTGGCCTCGTTGAGGAAGGACGAGGACGGCTTGCCGTGGCCCTTGAGAGCCACCTGCACCATCTTCTCCGTGTCGATGGCGTAGTGCAGGGCCTGGCGGACCCGGACGTCGTCGAAGGGCTTGTGCTTGGTGTTGAACATCAGGAACAGGTTGTTCATCCCCGCCCCGCCCTGGACGTCCATCCCCCCGCTCTTGAGCTGCTGGATGTTGGCGTACGGGATGTTGTCGGCGATCTGCGCGCCGGCACTGGACCCCGAGATCTTGGCGACGCGGGGCGCGGCATCCACTATCGTCATCCAGTTCATCTTCTTGAACGCCGCTTTGCGCGGCCCGTTGTAGGCGGCGAAAGCCTCGAACGTCGTGTTCGACTTCGGGTGGTGCGCGGTCTGGCGGTACGGTCCCGAGCCGATCGCCTTTCCCTTGATCGCGTCGTCCCAGCCGCCCGGCTGGGAGAAGACGTGCTTCGGCATGATCTTCGCCAGGGTGAGCCGGGAAATCCCCTCCGGGAAGGGGAACTTCAGCACCAGCTCGACATTCTGCGCGTCGACCTTTTTCACTTCTTTCAGCCAACTGGCGAAAAACCCCTTGGCGAGTGTCTGCGTGTTCGGATCGAGGATTCGATCGAATACGAAGACCACGTCGTCGGCGGTGACCGGCTTTCCGTCGTGGAAGGTCGCCCCGGCCCGCAACGTGAACTTCCACGAGGTGCTGCTGAGATCCCTGGGGACCGCTGTGGCGAGCGCGGGGTACGGCTCGCGGGAGATCGGGTCGGTGTCGAGCAGGCCCTCGTAGATGTGGTTGTTGGCGGCCATGGAGAAGGCGGAGGCCGTCTGCGTGGGGTCCCAGCTGCCGTCGTTGCCGTAGCCGATCACGGCCGTGAGCGTGCTGTTCGCGCCCCCGGTGCCGCCCCCGGTGTCGTTCGTCGACTCCGGCCCGGACGAACAGGCCGACAGGGAGGAGGAAATGGCGGCGGCGGCACCCAGCGCGCCGGTGTACTTCAGGAACGACCGGCGGTGCGGGGCGGCGGTCGATACGTCGCGAGTCACGTCGTGGGTCACGTAGCGGGTTACGTCGCGCACGATTCCTCCAGCGGGGTGGGGTCCGAAAAGGTGAGGAGATACGACGTCCTACGTCATAGGGGGCAGCGTGACCATAAGAGGGGTAGTGGGGCCGGTCAAGAGATCGCACACGAATGGCGTATCTGCCAAAGGTGCGACCAATGACGATATGAAATTCGACCAAGGTGCGGCGAATTCCGCGTAGTTGGATTTTGATATGCCTGGAGGTGGGACGTGGGATGTCCGGCGAGCGTACGATGCGCCGCATGTCTCAGGAGTCCGGGAAGCGACGCCGGCCCGAGCGGCGGGTGAGCGGCCAGGTCCAGCGCGAGGTCATGCAGCTGATCCTCGACCGCAAACTCCGGGCGGGAGCACCGCTGCCCACCGAGGTCGAGCTGATGGCGACCCTCGGGGTCAGCCGCAACTCCGTCCGCGAGGCCCTCAAGGCGCTCCAGGCCCTCGACATCGTGGAGATCAGGCACGGCTACGGGACGTACGTCGGACAGGCGTCGTTGACGCCGCTGGTTGACGGACTGACGTTCCGTACTCTCGCCCGGCATGACGGGGACGGTGCCGCGCTCGCCGAGATACTCCAGGTCAGGGAGGTGCTGGAGGAGGGGCTCATCCGGCGGGTCGCGGCCGTGCTGTCCGACGCGGAACTGGACCGGCTGGAGGCCGTGGTCACCCGGATGGAGGAGGCGGGGCGCACGGGCCGGCGCTTCCCCGAACTGGATCGCGAATTCCATGAGGCCCTGTACGGCCCCCTCGGCAACGCCCTCGTGCCGCAGCTGCTCGGCGCCTTCTGGACGGTGTTCCGCCGTGTCTCGGGCGCCCGCGGCTGGCACGACGACCCGGAGCCGGAGCTGACGGCCCGCAGGCACCGGGACATCGTGACGGCGTTGCGCGCCCACGACGTGGAGAGCGCGCAGCGCGCGCTGACGGTGCACTTCCGCGGGATCGAGGCACGGGCGGCGCAGGAGTCACGGGGAGTGGGCTGAGCGGGTGCGGGGTGCGGGGTGCGGGGTGCGGGGTGCGGGTACGCCGGTAGGCCGGCACGCCGGTACGTGCCAGGGGGCGCCGACCCCTGTACGGCGCCCCTGTGACTTCCCCGTCGCGGCCCGGCCTACGGCAGCGTCTTCTCGTACATGGAGTCGTTGTCCGAGTCATAGACGACCTTGCCGGTGTTGTCGTACCCCTTGACATGCGGAGCCAGGGTGACCTGCTTGTTCAGGGTGCCGGAGGCTACGAACCAGCCGTGGTCCAGGGCGGCTTCACTGGTGCTGCCGCCGTACGAGACGGCCACGCGGGCCACGTTGGACTCGAACCGGCCGATGGTGCCCCAGCGGAACGGTAGCTTCCAGTTGCCCTTGTCGATGTACGACTGTTGGTAGAGCTTGCCGGCGTTCATGTCGGCCATCGCCGGGCCGCCGTTGTCCAACTCGAGGCCCTCACCACTGGTGTTGATGCCGTCCGCCTTGCCGTCCACGATGTCGCAGATCACCCGGGTCTGCTGCTGGTTCGCCTGCTGTCTGACGGCGACGACGTAGATGCCGTCGCCGGGTGCGTTGGAGTCACCGGTGCTGTTCAGAGCCAGGATGATCCGGTAGTCGTCGGCGTCGCCCAGATCGGTCGTCCGCGTCTCGGGGGGGAGGTCCTCCTGGTGCTTGTGGTCAAGGGCGATGCACTTCTCCAGCCCGTCCGAAGCCTGAGCCAGCGTGATCCCGTCGAGCAGTTGCCCCGGCGTCGCCGGTCCGGCCGGGCCAACGGGCTTCGACTGAACGGGAGTTGGTGTCGTCCCCGGTGAAGCGTCGGCCGACGGCAGTGGCGCTGCCGTGTTCACGCTGCCGTCCCCGCCGTTGCCGTTCAGCGCGTACGCAGCCACGGGCGCCGCCGCCAGCGCGACCAGGACCGCGCCGGCCGCTGCCACCCGCCGCCGACGCTCGGTCGTGCCCTGGCGGCGGATCGCCGGATACGGCGCCGACGAGGGCCGGATGGTGTAGGCGTCCTCCGCCATCAGTTCGCGCACCTGTGCCTCGAAGTCCTTCCCGTGCTGCTCGTTCCCCACGTGCCGGCCTGCTTCTTGTGCCTGGTCCGGAGTCCCTGAGGGCCCCAACCGGCCGAACTTGCCGCGTTGTTCCGGCTGCTGTTCCCCGTTCACCGGATGCCTTCCCGAATGCGTGGCGCGTGTGGCGCGTGACTGGGCTCGGGGCGGCCCACGACCTGTGCCAGCCCCGGATACGTACGCAACTTCGCCAGCCCTTTGTACGCCTGGCTCTTGACCGTGCCCTGGGAGCAGCCGAGGGTGTCGGCGACCTCGCTCTCGGACAGGTCCTCCCAGTAGCGTAGGACCACCACCGCCCTCTGCTTGGGCGGGAGTTGGGCGAGTGCGCCGAGGAGTGCGTTGCGTTCGCCGGCCCATGAGACGGCCTCGTCGTGGCCCACCACATCGGGCGGGGCGTCGGTCAGTGCCTCCCGCACCCGCCGCTTGCGGAACCGGTCACTGTTGCAACTGACCAGCATCCGACGGACGTACGCCTCCGGATTGTCGGTGCGCGAGACCCGACGCCAGGAGCGGTACGCCTTAGCCAGTGCCGTCTGCGTCAGGTCCTCGGCGTGATGGGCGTCGCCGGTCAGCAGATACGCGGTGCGCACCAGATGGGACCACCGCGCTCTGACGAACTCATCGAACTGGGCCTCTTGTTCGGCCTGCATCAAGTACCCCCTCGCCCACCAGACCACCGTTTCCCCGGAATCGGTTGCCCTGGTTTCGGGACCGCGTTCGAATGTGCGGATGGACAAGCAGGGGGATTCACGGATGGGCGAGCGGGTGGACGATCGGGCCGACGGGCGTTGGGGCGAGGGGGACGCGGGTGTGCTGCGACTGCCGTCCGGCCGCCTGATCAGGGGACGCGGCCTGTGCCACCCCCTCGACCCGGCGGCGCCCGTCCCCTCGTACGCCGTCTACCTCCTCGGCAGTCGACCTCCCGAGGTTCCCTGGGAGTTCCGCTGGCTCCACTGGCCCGACTTCCGCCTCCCCAAGGACCACGGGGACGCCCGCGCGGCCCTGGCCGAGGTGTGGGAACGGGCGGTGGGCGAGCGGGTGGAGGTCGCCTGCGGCGGCGGACGGGGACGTACGGGGACGGCACTGGCGTGTCTGGCGGTGCTGGACGGAGTGCCGGCGGGGGAGGCGGTGGCCTACGTGCGCGCCCACTACGACCGGCATGCGGTGGAGACGCCTTGGCAGCGGCGGTACGTCCGTCGGTTCGGGTGAGGTGGAGTCGGATGCGTGAGGGGTACGGGCTTGCGGGACCGGCTCCCTCAGCCCAGCGCCTCCCCCAGCACCCGTGCCGTCTCCGCCACCAGCGGATGGTCCGCGGCGGCGTCCCGGTCGGGCTTTGTCGTCTGGACGGCCAGGATGATCGGGGTGCCGTCCTGTGTCCAGGCGATGCCCACGTTGTTGTTCGTGCCGTAGGAGCCGGCGCCCGTCTTGTCGGCGATCGTCCAGGTCGGGGGCAGGGTCAGGCGGAAACGGTTGCCGCTGGTCGTGTTGTTCAGCAGCCAGTGGGTGAGGAGTTCGCGGTCCGGGCGGTTCAGTGCGTCGCCGAGGACCAGACGGGCGTAGGTGCGGCCGATCGCGTACGGCGTCGTCGTGTCCGTGATCCGCCACGGCTCCGCCGAGTTGAGCTCGGTCTCCCAGCGATCGAGGCGGGTCGCCCGGTCGCCGAGGGAGCGGGCGAAGCGGGTGATCGCGCCGGGGCCGCCCAGTTCGCGCAGGAGCAGGTTGCCGGCCGTGTTGTCGCTGAACCGGATTGCCGCGTCGGCGAGTTCGGCCACCGTCATGCCCTCGGCCAGGTGTTCCTCGGTCTGCTTCGAGCCGTCGACCAGGTCGTCGGTCGTGTAGTGCACGCGCTTGGACAGGACCTCGCCGACACGGTCCAAGTCGCGCAGTACGGCCGCCGCCGCGAGGGTCTTGAAGAGCGAGCAGACCGGGAAACGTTCGTCGGCGCGGTGCCGGATCGTCTTCCTCGTGCCGAGATTGTGCGCGAACACGCCCACGCTGGCGCCGTGTTGAGTCTCCAGGGCGTGCAGGCGGGCGGTGACGTCGGGGTCGGTGGTTGAGGCGTGCGCGGGGGCGGCCGGTGCCAGCAGGGTCGCGGCGGTCGCGGCTCCGGTGGTGAGGAGGGTGCGGCGGGTCGGCCTGAACTTCGTGGCGGTCTTCGTGGCGGTCTTCGTGGGGGTCGTTGTCGGGCCCAAGATCTCGGCTCTCCTTTGGTCGGGGCAGGTGACGATCTCCGTAGTGATCGACGTCCTCTCCTCATACCTTGGTTGCGGTGCCGTAGACCTTCGGGGGACGGCGCGGTGCTTTCGGCCTCGGCACAGTGAAGGCATGGAGAAGACCAAGAGCACAGGGATCAGCGGGGTCAAAAGGGTCCGTGGGGTCAGCCGGGCGCGGTTTCTGGCCGGTAGTGCGGCCGTCGGGCTCACCGGAGCGCTGCTTCCGGCAGGCGGGGCGCGGGCGACGGAGCGGCCTGCCGTGGCAACTACGCGCCCCGGTCAGGGGAGTGGCCTGACCCACCGGGGCGTCGTCTACACGCTCGTCGACGGCGAGACTCCCGCCACCGGCTTCAGCCCCGCCCGTATGCGCGCCGACATCCGCACGATCCGCGACGGCCTGCACGCCGACACCGTCGAGGTCACCGGCGACGGGGTCGAGCGGCTGAACGCCACCGTCTCCGAGGTCGCCGAACGCGGCATGCACGTCTGGCTGCAGCCCACCCTCGGGGACGTTCCGGAACGGGACATCCTCGAACACCTCGCGGAGACCGGGCGGCACGCGGAACGGCTGCGGCGGCAGGGGGCGAGCGTCGAGTTCAGCGTGGGCTGCGAGTTCTGGCTGTTCGTGCCCGGCATCATCCCCGGTGACACCGTCCTGGACCGGATCGAGAACCTGCTCAACGGCACGGTGGACTGGGAGAAGATGCAGCGTCGGCTCGACCGGTTCACCGCGAAGGCGGCGGCCGTCGGGCGGTCGGTCTTCCACGGGCGGCTGAGCTACGCCGCCGCCCAGGACGACAAGGTCGACTGGAACCTCTTCGACGTCATCGGCATCGACTACTACTCGTACTACCCCAACAGTGCCGACTACGTGCGGGAGTTGAGGCGCTACCTGCGCTGGGGCAAGCCCCTTGCCATCACCGAGTTCGGTACCTGTACGTACGAGGGGGCGCCGCAGGCAGGCGGCATGGGCTGGAACGTCGTCGACTACGACAAGGTGCCGCAGGAGATCAAGGGCGACCTTGTACGCAGCGAGCGAGCCCAGGCGGCCTATCTCGTCGACCTGTTGGACGTCTTCGAGTCCATGGGCCTGTACGCGGCGATGGCCTTCGAGTTCGGGACCGCCGACGCCGAACACCGCTCCGACAACCCCCTCTACGACATCGACATGGCGAGCTACGGCATCGAGAAGGCCGTCAAGGACCGCCCCGGTGACCCGAGTTCGCCGTGGCACTGGGAGCCGAAGGAGGCGTTCCGTGCGTTGGCGCGGCGGTATGCGTGTGGGTAGGTGGGGGGCTGGGGGGCTGCGCCCTCAGACCCCCGTTCGCGCCGAAAGTGCTCGTGATCATCGCCTATGAGGCGGGACTGGTGTCAGCCACCGAGCGCAGGTAGGCACCCAGCCGCGCGATCGCCGAAGGATTGCGCGGGCTCTCGACGAGGTCCACGTAGTCGAGGACGAAGACGCGCTTGTGCTTGACGGCGGAGACGTTCCTCAGTGGGGCGTACGACAGCAGGAACTTGCGCTTCTGCTCCGCGCTGACGTCCCCGTAGTCACAGATGACGATGACGTCGGGGTCGCGCTCGACGACCGTCTCCCAGCCCACCGTCGTCCAGGAGTCGTCGAGGTCGTGCATCACGTTGACGCCGCCGGCCTTGCTGATGATCTCCTCGGGAGCGGCGTACCGCCCGGAGGTGAAGGGCGAGTCCGTGCCGCTGTCGTACAGGAACACCTTCGGACGCTCGGCCCCCGTCGGAGCCTTCGCCGCCACCGCCGCGACCTGCTTCCTGAAGCCCGCGATCAGGGTGGCCGCGCGCTGTTCGACGCCGAAGAGCTTTCCGAGGTTGGTGAGGTCGGTGTAGAGGGCGTCCAGGGGCGGCATGATGCCGCGTGAGGTCTTCGTGCGGCCGTTGCGGCAGGACTCGGTGAGGATGTACGAGGGGATGCCGAGCTTCGTCAGCGCGTCCGGGGTGAAGCCGTTGTCGTCGCGGAAACCGTAGTTCCAGCCGGCGAACACCCAGTCGCCGCGAGCGTCCAGGACGTTCTCCTTGGTGAGCTGCTGCTTGGACAGCCACTTCACCTTGTCGTAGCCGTCCTTCCAGGGCACGCCGGTCAGATCACCCTTGTCGTCGGGCATGGCGAACCCGGCCATCCGGTCCTCCAGGCCGAGCGCGAACATCAGCTCGGTGATCCCGACATCGTTCGTGACGACTCGCTCGGGAACCTTGTCGTAGGTCACCTTGCGACCGCAGTTGGTGAGGGTGACGGCAGCGGACGACGCCTTCGCCGACGCCTTCTCGACGCTGGCGCCGCACCCGCTGACGAGCACGGACATGAGCACGGACATGAGCACGGTGGAGACAACTGGCTTGTGCATGGGGGTAGTTCCTCGGGTTCTGAGGTTCTCAGGTTCTTAGGACGGCTTGGGAAGCAGGTCGAAGAGCAACTGCACGGCACCCGTCTCCGGATGGCGTACGGGATGCGCGCGCACCCCGAACACCTCGGCCAGCAGCTCGGGTTGGAGCACGTCGTGCGGCGGGCCCGACGCGACGACCCGGCCTCCGGCGATGACGTACAGCAGATCGCAGTGGGCGGCGGCGAGGTTGAGGTCGTGCAGAGCGGACAGCGCGGTCAGGCCGCTGGACCTGACCAGGGACAGGACGTCCAACTGGTGGGCGATGTCCAGGTGGTTGGTGGGCTCGTCGAGGACGAGGACGCGCGGTTGCTGGGCCAACGCCCTGGCAATGAGCACGCGTTGCTTCTCGCCGCCGGAGAGAGCGAGGAACCCGCGGTCGGCGAGATGCGCGACGCCGGTGCGCTCCATGGCGGCGGCGCAGATGTCCCGGTCCCCGGCCGCCGTACGCCCCCGATGCGGCAGCCGTCCCATCGCGACCACCTCGGCGACGGTGAAGTCGAACTCGGCGGACGACTCCTGGGGCAGCGCGGCGAGCACCCGGGCGGCGGCCCGGGGTTCCATGCCGTGCACGTCGACGTCGTCCAGCCGCACCGCACCCCCCGTCGGCCGCAGCGCCCGGTACACGCACCGCAACAGGGTGGACTTTCCGCTCCCGTTGGGCCCGACGAGCCCCACGAAGGCCCCGCTGTCCACCCGCATCGTGATGTCCTCGACGAGCCGGACGGCCCCCGCGTCGACCGACACGCCCTCCACATCGAGCCGCATGCCTTCACCGCCCCCCGAACGCGTAGCCGCCGCGCCGCATCAGCAGCAGGAACGCCGGTACGCCGACCACGGCGGTGATCACCCCGACGGGCAGTTCGGCCGGCGCGAGCAGCAGCCGGGAGAGCACGTCGGCCCACACCAGCAGTACGGCCCCGGCGAGCGGCGCGACCGCCAGCACCCGCCGGTGATCGGCGCCCACGAGCATCCGTACGACATGCGGGACCATGAGCCCGACGAAGCCGATGGCCCCGCTGACGGCGACGACGGTGCCGGTCACGGCGGCGGTCACCAGGAACAGCTCCCGTCGCAACCGGGCCGGTTGGACCCCGAGGGCGGCGGCGGTCTCGTCCCCCATAGCGAGCGCGTTGAGCGACTCCGCGCGCCGGGCCAGCCACGCCCACCCGGCGAGGACGGTCACGGCGGCGATCGGCACCTGCGCCCAGGTGGCCCCGCCCAGACTCCCGAGCAGCCACATCATCGCCGACCTGGCCGCCTCGCCCCGGGCGGCCCCGAACACCATCACGGTGGTGACGGCCTCGAAGCCGTACGCCAGCGCGGTCCCGGTGAGGATCAGCCGCAGCGGGGTGAGCCCATGAGCGGCGGACCGGGCAACGGCGTAGACGAGCACCATGGCGGCGAGCGCGGAGACGAAGGCGGACACGGACAGCGCCCACACCCCGAGCCCGGCGAACGCCCCCAGCAGAATCACGGCGTTGGCCCCCACGGCAGCGCCGGACGAGATCCCGAGGACGAACGGATCGGCGAGCGCGTTGCGCACCATGGCCTGCACGGCCACCCCGACGGCCGCGAGCCCCGCCCCGACCACGGCGGCGAGTACCACCCTGGGCAGCCGCAGCTCCCAGACGATGGTGTAGGCGGCGAGGTCGTCGGCGCGGATGGTGCCGCCGGTGACTCCGTCCCACAGGAACCGGAACACCTGCCCCCAGCCGATCCCGGACGCCCCCAGCCCGACCCCGCACAGCAGGGAGAGCAACAGGAGCACAACCAGCCAGGCGGCCAGCGGTAGGACGGGTATTCGGCGCACGTCGGCGGTCCTTCGCCTCGGCTCGCAGTCCGCGGCGAGCAGTCACAGGGGCACGCGCACCGTGGGTGATCGGGCTCGCACGCCAACGCCCTGCCGAGCAGCCAAGTAGCTGAACGGCCGGACAGGAAGGCGTACATACCGTTGCGGGTCAGCGCCGGAGTCTCACCGGACTTCCCCCATGGGACGCGCCGCGAGCGTAGCAAACCCGTCGGACCGGTCATTTCGGGGCTGCCGGTTGGGGATGGAAGAAAATTTTAGATGATCAGATGGTTTAGGCCACAACCGTTCGGGTGAGGCGACCGTCTCTGATGAACGTGAACATGGACATGAAGGCGACGACACCGGCGGAGAGCCCCGGGCTACGGCTCGACATCCAGGGGCTGCGTGCCGTGGCCGTGTCGCTCGTCGTCCTCGGACATGCCGGCGTGGGCAGTTTCGGCGGGGGCTATGTCGGTGTCGACGTCTTCTTCGTCATGTCGGGCTTCCTCATCACCTCCTTGCTGGTGAGGGAGTTGGCCGCCGGCGATGGACTGTCGATCCGCAGGTTCTACGCCCGCCGCGCACTCCGTCTCCTCCCCGCGTCGACGCTCGTCGTCGTGGCCACCCTCGCCGGTTCCTGGGTGTTCCTGTCGAGGGCCCGCTTCGAGGAGTACGCCGGGGACGCGCTGAGCAGCGCGCTCTACGCGGTGAACCTCCGGCTGGCGGCGAGCGGTACGGACTACTTGGCGGAGGGGAGCCCGCCATCCCCCTTCCAGCACTTCTGGTCGCTGGCTGTGGAGGAGCAGTTCTATCTGCTCTGGCCGCTGCTCCTCCTGCTGAGCTGGCGGCTCGCGCGCCGACGCCGCGGACTTCTGGCGGTGCCGCTCGCCGTGCTCTGCCTGCTGTCGTTCGGGCTGAGCGTCGCCGTGACGCAGGACGCACCGTCCTGGGCGTACTTCGGTTCGCACACCCGGTTCTGGGAACTGGGCGCAGGCGCGCTGCTGGCCCTGTCCGCCGAGCGACTTCGCGGGCTGCCGCCCGGGTTGGCGGCGCCGATGAGCTGGGCGGGCCTGGCCTGCATAGCCGTCTCAGCGACCCTCTACGACAACGACACCCCGTTCCCCGGGTACTACGCGCTCCTGCCGGTGCTCGGGTCGGTCCTGGTCCTGGCCGGCGGTTGCGCACCCTCTCGGTACGGCGCCCAACTGCTCCTGTCCAGGCGGCCGTTGGTCTGGCTGGGTGGCCTGTCGTACGGCTGGTACCTGTGGCACTGGCCGCTGCTGGTCATAGGCCCCGCGATGATGGGCAGGCTCCCCGGGACGTCCAGTGTCCGGATCGCGCTGCTGCTCTGCGCGGTCGCCCTGGTCCTGGCCTGGGCGACTCTGCGACTGGTGGAGAACCCGGTCCGCTTCCACACGGCGTTCCGGGGCCGCCCGGGGCGCGCGCTGCGGCTCGGGGCCGGGTTGTCGGTGGGTGTGGCCCTGATCGCCGCGACGGCGTACGCGTTCCCGCCCGCGATCGACTCGGGCCGACCCACGCCTTCGCTGAGGCAGGCGATGGCCACCGCACCGGACCCGCAACTACGGCTGCGCCAGCTCCTGGAGACGTCGGGGACGAGGCTGCCCAGCAACCTCGCCCCACCCCTCCCCGAGATCAAGTCGGCGCGGTCGGCGGTCTATCGGGACGGCTGCCATGTGGCGTACGACAGCACGAGCACCCCGCCGTGCGAGTACGGGGACCCGGCCTCACGCAAGGTCGTCGTCCTCTTCGGCGACTCCCACGCGGCCCAGTGGTTCCCGGCGCTCAACCGCCTTGCCAAGGAGCGGGGTTGGAAGCTGGTGTCGCTGACGAAGGCGTCGTGCAAGGCGGCCAAGGTCACCCTGCGCCGCCTCGGCGGCCCGTACACGGCCTGCGACACCTGGCGGGCCAGGGCGATCACGAGGATCACGGCGCTGCGCCCGGCGATGGTGATCGTCTCCTCCTCGGACGCGGGCGACCCGATGTATCCGGAGCCCGACCTCGTCCAGCAGTGGACGGGCGGTTTCCGCACCACGTACGACGCGCTGGGAGCCTCCGGTGCGAAGGTGGTCGCGCTGCTCGACACTCCGTGGCCGAAGTCGGACGCGGTCGACTGTGCCGCGATGTACTCCCTCCAGCTGGACCGGTGCGCCAGCCGTCTGCCGGAGGCGATCCAGGACGAGTCCCGTCGAACGGCGTCGACGGACGCGGCGAGGTTGTCCGGAGCGACGGTGATCGACCCGACCCCCTGGCTGTGCACGGCCGGGGGCGACTGTCCTGTGCTGGTCGGCAACACGGTCGTCTACCGCGACGACAGCCATGTCGCCGACGCGTATGCGGAGGCGA
Source organism: Streptomyces sp. SID12488 (assembly GCF_010548275.1). Lineage (GTDB taxonomy): Bacteria > Actinomycetota > Actinomycetes > Streptomycetales > Streptomycetaceae > Streptomyces. The sequence goes on along the minus strand of NZ_JAAGLT010000001.1, from coordinate 141,649 downwards.
TCGCGCCTGCCCTGGGCGCCCGGCTGGCCCAGGTGTTGGGGTCCGGCTGACTTTTTCGCCCCCGCCGCCCCTACCCGTCCCATCCTGTTCCTGAGGGCTGCGCCCCCAGACCCCCGCTTCGGCCCTGAAGGGGCCTCGTCCTCAAACGCCGGACGGGCTGAAAGATCCAGCCCCTCCGGCGTTTGAGGAGCGGGGGTTCGGGGGCGGAGCCCCCGAGTACGGGACGGGTAGGGGCGGCGGGGGCGATAAACCGGGCGCTCACGAAACGCCCGTACCTCCCCCGGCGGAGCCGAAGTAGTGACCCGCCGCCAGGTCCGTCAGCAGTTCGCCCTCCACAGGGCGCCACCCCAGCCGCTCCCGGGTCACCGCACTCGACGCCGGAAGGTCGAGGGCGAAGAAGTTGCCCAGCCACCCGAAGTGGTCGTTCGTCTCCGCGTGCGGAACCGACGTCACCGGCACCCCCAGTCCCCGCCCGATGGCCTCGGCGATCTCACGCACCGGAACGCCCTCCTCGGCGATCCCGTGCAGCCGGGTCCCCGCCGGCGCCGACTCCAGGGCCAGCCGGAACAGCCGGGCCACGTCGAGACGGTGGGCGGCGGCCCAGCGGTTGGTGCCGTCGCCCGGGTAGGCCGAGACGCCCTTGGCACGGGCGATGTCGACGAGCCGCGGTACGAAACCGCCGTCCCCCTCGCCGTGCACGGACGGCGGCAGCCGTACGACCGACGCCCGCACCCCGCGCTCCGCGAACCGCATCACGGCCGCCTCGGAGGCGAGCCGGAACATGTGGGGCCTCTCGGGATCGCCCGGGTTGTCCTCCGTTGCCATCGCCCCCGGCGAGAAGGCGGTGCCCGAGCAGATGAGGAGAGGCCGGCCTGAGTCCACCAGCGCCTCGCCCAGCGTCTCCACCGCCCGCAGGTCGGTCCGCGCGGCCTCCGCGAAATCGCGGAAGTCATGGACGTACGCGGTGTGGACCACACCCTCCGAGGCCGCAGCCCCGGCCCGCAGACTGTCGAGGTCGTCCAGGTCACCCCGGTGGACCTCGGCACCGGCCTCCTTCAACGACGCGGCGGCCCCGTCCGAGCGGACCATCCCGACCACCTCGTGACCCGCGCCGAGCAACTCCCGTACGACGACGGACCCGACGAACCCACTCGCCCCGGTGACGAACACACGCATGATGAAATCCCCTTGCATATCGGCCTGTTGACGGCGGCCGGTGTGCCTTCAGCGTGCGTGCGGGGTCCGTTCCGCGTCCAAGACCTGTTCCGGATCGGGCAATGCGGATCAGGCATCACGGCAGCTCAGAGTGTTTGTACGATGGTCAGGTCCCCAACCACGTGGTTACGCTGGCCACATGACCGATTTGCCGTCCGCACCGCCGCCAGGCGACTCGGCCGACTTGGGTGACTTGAGTGACCCGGGGGGCCCCGATCTCGATCTGCGGCTCGTGCGGTACTTCACCGTGGTCGCCGAGCACCTGCACTTCGGCCGTGCCGCCGAAGCCCTGCGCATCGCCCAGCCGTCCCTGAGTCGGCAGATTCGGCGTCTGGAGAAGGAGTTGGGTGCTCGTCTGCTGGACCGCACCCCGCAGGGCAGCCGTCTCACCGAGGCCGGTGAGGTCTTCCTGCCGCATGCCAGGGCGCTGCTCCGAACGGCCACCCGGGCCGCCTCCCGGACCCGCGCCGCCGCGGAGCCCAGCCGTCTGGTCGTCGGCTACACGTCCAACCTGATCGTCACCCCGGCCGTACGGGAGCTGCGGCGCCGGCATCCGGACGCCGACGTACGAGCCCTGCACCTCGACTGGGACGAACCCCGCACCGCGCTGCTCGACCATCGGGTCGACGCCGTGATCGCCCGACTCCCCCTTGCCGCGCACGAGTTGGAGGTGACCGTCCTCTACGAGGAAGCCCGGGTCCTGGTCGTCCCGCTCGATCACCGTCTCGTCGGCAAGGAGTCCGTCACCCTTGACGACATCGCTGACGAGCCGTTGCCCCGGGTGCGGGAGGACGCGGCCTGGAACGCCTTCTGGCGTATCGATCCGCGTCCGGACGGCAGCCGGGCACCGGAGGGTCCGCTCGTCCGGGCGCTGGAAGACAAGTTCGAACTCATCGCCGCCGGACAGGCGGTGGCCATCGTTCCGGGGGGTCTGGGCATGGATCGGCTCCGCCCCGACCTCACCACGATCCCGCTGCACGGCATCGACCCGAGCCATGTCGTCCTCGCCACCCGGGCGGACGACCGCAGCCGCCTGCTCGCCGAGTTCCGCAAAGTGGCGCGGGCTCTGCTGACAGGCGGCGGTGTCTGAACTCAGGCCGCCGGCCAGCCCGGCACCGTCGGCAGCACCTGCTCGGCGACCCAGAGCAGTGCCGTGCCGTCGGGGGGCAGGTCGTCCTGGCGCCAGATGGAGATCTCGTACGAACCGCCGCCGTCCTTGGGGTCCTTGGCGACCAAGAGGTTGCGGGAGATGCCGCCGGGGCCGGAGGTGCCCTTTCCGTCCTTGAAGACGATGCCGAAGGTCTGGCCCGTGTAGAGGAACGCCGGGTGGCCCAGGACCGTTTTCCGCTCTCCCGGCACGGACAGGAATTCGGAGTCGGCTATGTCGGCGACCGTGATGTCCTCGGCCTCCGTCAGCTTCACCGAGTAGCCCTCCAGTTGGACGGTGGCCTCGGGGTCGGTCGACATGACGTCCTGCTTGTCGCTGGACGTGGCTTCGTTGCTGGAGGCGCTCCACGTGCGGTCGTCGGGTGTGCCGAGGAGCGTCGCCAGGTCGGGGCGATTCAGCGCTTTGCACAGTTGCACACCGGAGACGGGCTTCGACAGTGGCACGTCGTCGTCCGAGCGGGAACAGGAGGCGGGCGGGCTGTCCTTGGGATCGGGCTCGTACTTCGCCATCACCCAGAAGCCCCCCGCGAGGCATGCGACCACTAGCAGTGCCGATACGACCTGCGCGCCCTCACTCATGCCCTTCTCGGGTCGGGCCGGTCCACCCGTTCCAGCTGTTCCACTCGCTCCAGCCGCTCCACCTGCCCCAGTTGGCTCGGCGGATCTGGGTACGTCGATGTCGTTGGTCATGTCCCCCACCTCGGATGTCCCCCACCCCATGCGTTCGCGCCCCATGCGCGCGCCGGGGGAGCCTAACCGCGCGATCTCCGCTTTTGGAAGCTTCGGAAGTGCGCTGTGCGTGCTCCGGGCGCTCCCGGTGCCCTGGTGCTGCAGGTTGTCCGGAATGGTTCGGTGTGAGCAGCGGGATGAAGAGGGCCGTTCCCGTGGCCGAAAAATGTGCCCAGCGTGACGGATCCCCAGCTGGACATGACCATTTCAAGCCGTTGTTTTGGCAGTCTCATGACAAAGCGAGGCACGCGGTGCCACGCTGCTGCCGAAGTTCACCATTCCTTCACACCCGCATCATGCGGAGCATCCCCCACTCACCCCCCACCTCCTTTCACCCGCCTGCCGTGCAGCGCTCCGGACCGGCCTCATCCCGTCGGTCCGCCCCCACGTCGGTCCCCACCACGGACCGGCCGTCGCACAGAAGGAGAACCCGTTGCCCCGGCGACACCGCCCCATCCTCCGGCGCAGAAGCGCCACCACCGCTCTCGCGCTGACCACCATCGGGACCCTGCTCGCCCTCGGGGCTCCCGCCGGCACCGCGACCGCGGCCCCGGCCGACCCGGGCCCGGCCAAGATCACCGCCGTGCCTCGCGCAGGAGCCGCCGCGACGCCCCTGTCGGCGGCCCGCCGCGCCTCACTGATCAAGAGCGCGCAGACCGCGGCCGGCTCCACGGCCCGTCAACTCGCCCTCGGCGCGCAGGAGAAGCTCGTCGTCAAGGATGTCGTCCAGGACGCCGACGGCACCGTCCACACCCGCTACGAACGCACCTACGCGGGACTGCCCGTCCTCGGCGGCGACCTGGTCGTTCACCTCAAGAGCAACCGCACCACCGTTTCCAAGGCGAGCGCGGCGACCCTCACGCTGCCGTCCCTCAGCCCGAAGCTCTCCGCGGCCAACGCCAACGGCAAGGCCCTCGCGGCGGCGAAGGGCGCCGACGTCACCGGCACCGAGACCGAGCGCGCGCCCCGCCTCGTCGTCTGGGCCGGCGACTCCAAGCCCGTCCTGGCCTGGGAGACTGTGGTCGAGGGTGTCCAGCCGGACGGCACGCCCAGTGAGCTACAGGTGGTCACCGACGCGAGCACGGGCAAGCAGATCCTCGCCGCCGAGAAGGTGCACACCGGCGAAGGCACCGGCCAGTACGTCGGCACGGTTCCCCTCGGCAGCACCCTCTCGGGATCGACGTACCAGCTCACCGACGGCGCCCGCGCCGGGCACAAGACGTACGACCTGAACCAGGGCACCTCCGGCACCGGCACCCTCTTCACGGACGACAACGATGTCTGGGGCAACGGTCTGCCGTCCAACCGCCAGACCGCCGGTGTCGACGTGGCCTTCGGCGCCGCAGCCACCTGGGACTACTACAAGGACGTGTACGGCCGCAACGGCATCCGCAACGACGGTGTCGCCGCCTACAGCCGGGCCCACTACGGCAGCAGCTACATCAACGCCTTCTGGCAGGACAGCTGCTTCTGCATGACCTACGGCGACGGCTCGGGCAACACGCACCCGCTGACCTCCCTCGACGTGGCCGCCCACGAGATGAGCCACGGCGTCACCGCCGCCACCGCCAACCTCACCTACGCGGGTGAGTCCGGCGGTCTCAACGAGGCGACCTCCGACATCTTCGCCGCGGCCGTCGAGTTCCACTCGAACCTCGCCGCCGACCCCGGTGACTACCTCGTCGGCGAGAAGATCGACATCAACGGCAACGGCACTCCGCTGCGTTACATGGACAAGCCCTCGAAGGACGGCTCCTCCCTCGACAGTTGGAGCTCCAGCCTGGGCAACGTCGACGTCCACTACTCCTCGGGCCCCGCGAACCACTTCTTCTACCTGCTCTCCGAGGGCAGCGGCGCCAAGACCGTCAACGGCGTCGCCTACAACAGCCCGACCTTCGACGGTACGGCCGTCACCGGCATCGGCATCGAGAACGCCGCCGCCGTCTGGTACCGGGCGCTGACGACGTACATGACCTCGTCGACCAACTACGCGGGCGCCCGCACCGCCACCCTCCAGGCGGCCGGTGACCTGTTCGGCGCCTACAGCCCCACCTACCTCGCCGTCGCCGACGCCTGGGCCGCCATCAACGTCGGCAACCGGATAGCCCTCGGCGTCAACGTCGCCCCGATCGCCGACCAGACCAGCGGCGTCGGCCAGGCGGTCAGCCTTCAGGTGGATGCCTACACCACCAACTCCGGTTCGGAGCTGACCTACGAGGCCACCGGCCTGCCCGACGGCCTGACCCTCAGCCCGAGCGGTCTGATCTCCGGGACGCCGACCACCCTCGGTGACAGCGACGTCGCCGTCACGGTCACCGACGGCACGGGCGCGTCCCTCACGGACACCTTCACCTGGCGGATCGCGTACATCTACGCCACCTCCACCCGCGTCGACATCCCTGACAACGCCGGCGCCGTGGAGTCCCCGATCACCATCGAGGGCCGCGACGGCAACGCCTCCGCCACCACCTCGGTCTACGTCAACATCGTCCACACGTACCGCGGTGACCTGACCGTCGACCTGGTCGGACCCAACGGCACCGTCTACTCGCTCCTCAACCGGAGCGGCGGCTCCGCCGACAACGTCGACCAGACCTTCACGATCGACGCCTCGGCCCAACCCATCACCGGCACGTGGAAGCTGCGCGTGCAGGACCGTGCGTCGATCGACGTCGGATACATCCAGCGCTGGCAGCTCACTCCCTGACCGGATCACTGCCTGACCGATTCACCGCCTGACAGCAGGCCGGTACCAGTACTGGTACCGGCCTGCTGTTCTTTGACCTCAGGCGACGGCGCCGACGAACTCCGCCCAGGCATCGGCCCCGAGGAGCAGCACCGGTCCGTCCAAGACCTTGCTGTCCCGGACGGGCACGATGCCGGGGACTCCGTCGGCTACTTCGACGCAACTCCCGCCGTTGTCGTCGCTGTACGTGCTCTTACGCCAGCGGGCGGCGCCCACGAAGTCGTACGCGACCTCGACACATTCGCCGCCGTTGTCGTCGCTGAAGGTGCTTTTGCGCCACTTGGCAGTGCTCAGGTCGTACGCGCGCATCGTCTGTGGTCCTCCGCCGCCGACTTGATCAGGGCGAGGGACGCCTCCGGCGGCAGTGCGGCGGCCCTGAGCAGATCGTATGCCCCCTGCACCCGCTTAACCAGGGCCGGATCGTCGAGCAGGTTCCCCGAATACACGGCCTCTGTATAGGCGGTTGGCGGCGCGTCCTCGAACTCCATGAGCTGCACCATTCGGCCCATGAGGGGGTACGCCCCAACAGCGATCGGCAGCACCTGCACCAGCACCTTCTGCTGTCGCGCCAGCTCCAGAATGTGCTCCAACTGCTCGGCCATCTCGGCCGCGCTGCCGACCGGAATGCGCAGCACGTGCTCGTGCAGGATCGCCCAATACTCGGGCCTTGTAGCGTCGTTCAGGATTCGTGCCCGGTCGATGCGAGCCGCGATCTTTTCCTCGATGTAGGCATCGGTGGCGAACGGGTTGCTCGCCAACGTCACTGCCCGCGTGTAGCGGGCGGTCTGCAACAGGCCGGGCACGAGCGTCGGGGCGAACGTGGCGATCTTCGTCGCCGTCTGCTCAAGCTCCACAACCTTCGCGAAGTAATCTGCGTACCGCTTGTCGTCGATGAGCTTGCGCCACGTGCGCTCGAAAATACCGTCGGTTTGCAGTACCTCGTCAATCCGGATCGCCACATCCAACTGCGGCTTCCGAATGGCCTGTTCGAACTGCCCGATGTAGCCCCCGGAGACAAAGACCATCGCCCCCAACTCCACCTGGGTTAATCCGGCCTCCTCCCGCCGCCGCTTCAACTCCGTCCCGAAGAACTCCCAAGCCGCCTGCCGCTGTGAACCATTGGCCATAACCGAACCGAACCCCCTTCGACTGCACCGCCGTTGCTGCGCCCAGAGCCTTCCGAGTGTAGGCACAGCACGTCATCGTAGAAGTGCGAAGAGTGAAACTCGATTGATCAGGGGAGCACGGTGGCGGCACGAAAGACGGCACGGCAGGCGGCACACTCGGCGGCCTGTGTCGAAGAAGCGGAGGAAATTGTGAAGGAATTGCGGATGGCGTTGAAAAACGCCGGGATTACTCTGCCGTCGCTCCGATTGGACGCGGTGAGTGTGGCCCGGGAAGCGCCCTGTCCGCTCATCGAATTGGGGCGCTGCAACGTCGAGACGGCGGCCCGGATCGCGGCGGCGCTGCGATGAACGACGTAAGGCCGGCGAAGTCGGGAAGGCCGGGGCGGCCGGAGGTCGGCTCGTACGTCATGGACACCCGCACCACGAAGGTGGGGATCGTCATGGGGCACGAGGGGCCCTACGTCCAGCTCAGGTCGTACGGCGGCGGCAGGGAATGGGACGCGGCCCCGGACGCTCTCCGGCCCGCCACCCCGGCGGAACGCCTCAGCGCGGCCACGGCGTACGCGAACGCCCGCAGCCGCGGCGAGGTTCCCTGAGGGTCCCCTGCGGGGGCCTGGCGGAGGGGATCGATCACTCGTACGTAGGCGACAATGACCCCATGAGCCTGTTCCGTGACGACGGTGTCGTGCTGCGTACCCAGAAGCTGGGTGAGGCCGACCGGATCATCACGCTGCTCACGCGCGGTCACGGGCGCGTACGGGCCGTGGCCCGGGGGGTGCGGCGGACCAAGTCCAAGTTCGGGGCCCGGCTCGAACCGTTCTCCCACGTCGACGTGCAGTTCTTCTCGCGGGGGAGCGAGCTGGTCGGGCGCGGGCTGCCGCTGTGCACGCAGAGCGAGACCATCGCTCCGTACGGCAGCGGGATCGTCACCGACTACGCCCGGTACACCGCCGGGACGGCCATGCTGGAGACGGCAGAACGGTTCACCGACCACGAGGGCGAGCCCGCCGTGCAGCAGTACCTGCTGCTCGTCGGCGGCCTGCGCACCCTCGCCCGCGCCGAGCACGAGCCCCACCTCATCCTCGACGCGTTCCTTCTGCGCTCCCTCGCCGTCAACGGGTACGCGCCCACCTTCAGCGACTGCGCGCGGTGCGGGATGGCCGGCCCGAACCGGTTCTTCTCGGTGTCCGCCGGAGGCTCCGTCTGCGCCGACTGCCGGGTGGCCGGCAGCGTCGTACCCTCTCCCCAGGCCCTCGAACTGCTCGCCGCGCTACTGACCGGCGACTGGGCGACCGCGGACGCGTGTGAGCCGCGTCATGTCAGAGAGGGGAGCGGACTGGTGTCCGCCTACCTGCACTGGCACCTGGAGCGCGGGCTGCGCTCCCTGCGCTACGTAGAGAAGAACTAGCAGTAGAAGCAGCAGAAGCAAGCCGAAGCAGTAAAAGTACGTAACAAGGAGACGAGAAGCGCATGGCCGTACGCGGAATCCTGGGGAGCCGGCGCCGCGAGTACAAGACGCCGGAACCGCACCCCTCCGGCGCCACCGCGCCGAAGCTCCCCGGCGAGCTCGTACCGAACCATGTGGCGTGCGTCATGGACGGCAACGGGCGGTGGGCCAAGGAGCGCGGGCTGCCGCGCACGGAGGGGCACAAGGTCGGCGAAGGCGTCGTCCTCGATGTTCTCAAGGGATGCCTGGAACTCGGCGTCAAGAATCTCTCCCTCTACGCCTTCTCCACCGAGAACTGGAAGCGGTCCCCGGAAGAGGTCCGCTTCCTCATGAACTTCAACCGTGACGTCATCCGGCGCCGGCGCGACGAGATGAACGAACTCGGTATCCGGATCCGGTGGGTCGGGCGTATGCCCAAGATGTGGAAGTCCGTCGTTCAGGAACTCCAGATCGCCCAGGAGCAGACCAAGACCAACGACGCCATGACGCTCTACTTCTGCGTCAATTACGGCGGTCGGGCCGAACTCGCCGACGCGGCCAAGGCGATGGCTCGTGATGTCGCCGCCGGAAAGCTCGACCCAGACAAGGTCTCCGAGAAGACCATCCAGAAGTACCTCTACTACCCGGACATGCCGGACGTCGACCTTTTCCTTCGTCCCAGTGGGGAACAGCGCACCTCCAACTACTTGATCTGGCAGTCGAGTTACGCCGAAATGGTGTTCCAGGACGTGCTCTGGCCCGACTTCGACCGCCGCGACCTGTGGCGCGCCTGCGTCGAATTCGCCTCCCGTGACCGGCGGTTCGGCGGCGCGGTCCCGAATGAGCAACTGCTGGAAATGCAGCGGGACATGAAGGGCAACCCGGAGTTCTGAGGGATTCTCAGGGCAATGCAGCGGCCCCCGGCGCCTTTCCAGGCGCCGGGGGCCGCTGTCGTACCCGTGGGGGGGTGGTCGGTGGGCGTTGGTCAGGTCAGCTGGTCGTGACCGCCGTGTCGTCGATCACGAAGCTCGTCTGGAGCGACGAGTCCTCGACGCCCGTGAACTTGAGCGCGACCGTAGTGCCCGCGTAGGCCGAGAGGCTGATCGTCTTCAGGACGTAGCCGCTGGCCGCGTTCAGGTTGGAGTAGGTCGCGAGGGTGGTCGAACCAGCGGTGACCGTCAGCTTGTCGTACTGCGAGCTGGTGGTGGTCTCGGCCGTGTCGATGTGGACGTAGAAGGTGAGCTTGGTGCCCGTGCAACCGCTCGGGATCGTCACCGACTGGGAGAGCGTGTCGGTGTGGGTCGCGCCGTAGCCGTCCAGCCAGGCCTTGTAGGAGCCGGTGCGGGCCGCCTGGCTGCTGGAGGTGGTGATGACACCGCTGGACGCCGTCCAGGTGGTGTTGCCGGACTCGAAGCCCGGGTTGCCCAGCAGTTGTGCCGAGGTGCAGGAGCCGCCGCCGGTCGCGCTGACCGTCCAGGTGAAGGACGCCGTACCGGTGGCGCCCGTGCTGTCGGTCACCGTGACCACGCTGCTGTAGGTGCCCGCGGTGGTCGGCGTGCCGGAGATGGCGCCCGTCGAGCTGCTGATCGACAGGCCGGTCGGCAGACCGGTCGCCGAGTAGGTCAGCGTGCCGCTGTTGGTGCTGCTGGCCGTGATCGCCAGGCTGACCGCGGTACCGACCGTGGACGACTGGCTGCCCGGGTTGGTGACCGAGACACCCGTGGTCGGCACGGAGATGTGGGCGCCGACGTTGATACCGGCGAAGGCGTTGCCGACCCCGGCGTACTGGGTGGAGCTGGCGCCGTAGAGCGACGAGGCGGCGTTCAGCGCTGCGGTGCGGGCCTGGGCGTACGTGGTGCTGGACGTCATGTACGTCGTCAGCGCCTTGTACCAGATCTGCAGCGCGGCGGCCCGGCCGATGCCCGCGACGGCGACACCGTCGGAGGTCGAACTGTTGTAGGTGACGCCGTTGATGGTCTTGGAGCCGCTGCCCTCGGACAGCAGGTAGAACATGTGGTTCGCCGGACCCGAGGAGTAGTGCACGTCGAGGTTGCCGACGCCCGAGTACCAACTGTCCGCCGAGCCGCCGTCCTTGCTCGGCTTGTCCATGTAACGCAGCGGCGTGCCGTCGCCGTTGATGTCGATCTTCTCGCCGATGAGGTAGTCACCGACGTCGGTGGAGTTGTTCGCGTAGAACTCGACACCGGTACCGAAGATGTCGGAGGTCGCCTCGTTCAACCCGCCTGATTCACCGGTGTAGTTGAGGCCCGCGGTGTTGGACGTGACACCGTGTGTCATCTCGTGCCCGGCCACGTCCAGCGAGGTGAGCGCGTGCGTGCTGCTCGTGCCGTCGCCGTACGTCATGCAGAAGCAGTCGTCGTCCCAGAACGCGTTCACGTACGCCGTGCTGTAGTGCACGCGCGAGTAGGCGGCCACACCGTCGTTCTTGATGCCGCTGCGCCCGAACGTGTTCTTGTAGAAGTCCCACGTCGTCTGGGCGCCGTAGTGGGCGTCGACGCCGGCGGTCTGGGTGTTGGACCCGGCCCCGGTGCCCCAGGTGTCGTCGGCGTCCGTCATCAGGGTGCCGGTGCCCGACGTGCCGTTGTTGAGGCTGTACGTCTTGTGGGTGCCGCGTGTCGTGTCGTTCAGCTGGTACGTCGAACCGGACAGCGTGGTCCCGATGGTGACCGTGCCGCTGTACTGGCTGTTGCCGGTGCCGGTCTTGATCGCCTGGAACTGGTACAGCTTCGCGCCGGTCTGAGCGTCCGTGATGACGTGCAGCTGGCTCGGCGTACCGTCGTCCTGGAGACCGCCGATCACCGTCTCCCAGGCCAGCTTCGGCGTACCGTTGCCCGCCCAGATCACCTTGCGGGCGCTGTCGGTGGTGGCCTTCTCCGCGTCCAGCGCCTTGGCCGCGCCGAGCGCCTTCGTCTCGGCGGCCGACTTGGCGTACGTGGGGGTCGTGGACGCGACCGAGATCGCCCGCCGCGAGTTGAACGTGCTGCTCACCGTGCCCGAGGCCTTGGAGGCGGGCGGGGTGTGCACGACGAGGTCGCCGCCGAGGACCGGCAGACCGGCGTAGGTGCGCTCGTAGCGGGTGTGGACGGTGCCGTCGGCGTCCTTGCTGACGTCCTTGACGACCAGCTTCTCCTTGGCGCCGAGACCCAGGGTGCCGGCGGTCTGCGTCGTTCGCTGCGCCGCGGTCTTGATCAGCGCCGTGCGCTGGGCGGGGGTGAGCTTCGCCTGGAGGGCGCCGGCGCGCAGCGGACTGGGGGCCGGGGGCGCGGGCTTGGCGGCGGCGGGGACCGTCTGTACGCCGACGGCCAGGAGAGTGGCGAGGGCGAGCCGGGCGCCGGCCGCGGTGGCCTTGCTGGTGCGGCCGGATCTGTGGGGGGTGTTGCTGGACTTTCGTCTCACTCGAGACTCCTCCTGCGACGGCCGCGCCTTCTGCGGCCGGAAACAGAACCGGGCGAACGGGGGTGTGCGGCCCGGGATGAGCTGAGCAGTGCGTGATGTGCTTGAGACGTGGGGGGTGACTGCCGGAAGAGTGGCAGCATTGAGGAGTGCATGTCAGCAAAAAATAAGAGGTCGAGGGTTATCCCTGTACGCGCCTCCAGGTTCAGAGGGCTGGGTGCGGGGCTAGGTACGGGGCAGCAGCAGCGGAGTCGCGAGGATCAGGACACCGGCGGCCCCGACGGCGGTCAGGGGCGTGGTGAGCGCCGCCAGCAGCCCCCACAGTGCCGTCAGCGCGGCGACGGTCAGCTTGCTGGACACCGACCAGGCGGAGAGGGTGCGGGCGACCCGGTCCGCCGGGGTGTGCTGGAGCCGGTAGGTCGCGTACACCGGGTTGAACACGCCCATGCTGGTGATCAGCCCGAACTGGACGACCATCACGAGGACGAGCCCTGTCGTGCCGCCGTGCAGGAACACCATCCCGACCGGCCAGCAGACCCGCAGCGTCCCGAAGGTGAGCATGATCCCGCGCTGGCCGTACCGCGCCACGAGCGGCCGGGACAGGCGTGAACCGACGAGGCCGCCGACGCAGGGCACGGCGAAGGCGAGGGCGTACTGCCAGGGCGCGAAGCCGAAGCGGCCGAGCATGAGGACGGCGACGAGCGGTGCCGTCGCCATGATCAGCCCGCTGACCAGCACGGTGTTGAGGAACAGGGGCCGCAGTACCGGATCGGCCAGGATGAACCGCCACCCGCCGACCAGATCACCGGCGCGTACCCGCACCTGCCGTTTCCCGTCGGGACGAGCCTCCGGCTGCCCGCCGATCGCCCGGATACCGGCCGCCGACAGCAGAAAGCTCACCGCGTTCGCGACGACGGTGGTCACCGGCCCGAGCAGCGCGATGGCGGCCCCGCCCAGCGGCGGCCCGAGCACACTCGCCGTCCACATCGTGGACTCGAACCGACCGTTGGCGACGAGGAGTTGGGAGGGCGGCAGCAGCCCTTTCAGATACGCCCCACTGGCGGCGGTGAAGGTGATGTCGGCGGCGGCGACGATGATCGCCACCACCACGAGCTGCCCGAAGGAGAGCGCGCCGAGCGCGTAGGCGGCGGGGATGCTGAGCAGTGCCCCGCACCGCACGAGATCCATCGCGACCATCACCGGCCGCTTGCGCCGGAACTCCACCCAGGGCCCGAGCGGCACCGCCACCACCGCCCCGACAGCCAGCCCGGCCGCCGCCAGCAACGACACCTGGGCGGGCCCCACATGCAGCACAAGAACCGCGATCAACGGAAACGAGTCGAACGCGAGCCAGGTCCCGGCCAGACTGCTGGCATAGGCCCCCCACAACCACCGAAACGGCACCCCGAGCGAGGCACCACTCAGCTGACCGTCCTTCTCCCTGACATCACCCACGGCGAGAAGCTATCGGACGTGAGGGTGGCGCGCCCCCATAGGGGCGCGGGGAACGGCGCGACCAGCCACAACGCACCCGCACCCGACAACGCACCGAACGGAACCGAACCACTTACCGCCCAACCGCAGAGCACTCCGCACAGGTACCGAAGATCTCCACCGTATGAGCCACGTTCACGAACCCGTGCTCCACAGCGATCGCCTCCGCCCACGTCTCCACGGCCGGCCCCTCGACCTCCACCGCCTTGCCGCACACCCGGCAGACAAGGTGATGGTGATGGTCGCCGGTCGAGCAGCGCCGGTAGACCGACTCCCCGTCGGACGTCCGCAGGACATCCACCTCACCCGCGTCCGCCAGGGACTGCAGCGTGCGGTAGACGGTCGTCAGCCCCACCGAGTCGCCCTTGTGCTTGAGCATGTCGTGGAGGTCCTGGGCACTGCGAAACTCGTCGACCTCGTCCAGCGCCGCCGCCACAGCGGCACGCTGGCGGGTGGATCGTCCCTTAACGGGCGGGCCGGCCGTCGTCACCGTTGTTCTCCTCACGTCTGCGCTTGCCGGGCCATTGTGCCAGCCCGGACTGTGCGCGGTCAGACGCCCGCCTTGCCGGCGGCTTCCCGGCTGGCCGGAATCACACACTCCGCCGGATCCCCGGCCGTCCGCGTGGCAGCCGCCGCACGGGCCCGGCGGCGGGCCACCGGTGTCGCCAGCGCGGTCAGCACGACGAACGCGCCGATGGTCAGCAGTACGATCGTCGCACCGGGCGGGACATCCTGGTAGTACGAGGTCACCGTGCCGCCGATCGTCACGGACACGCCGATCGCCACCGCGATGGCGAACGTGGCCGCGAAGCTCCGGCTGAGCTGCTGGGCGGCGGCCACCGGGACCACCATCAGGGCGCTGACCAGCAGCAATCCCACCACCCGCATCGCGACAGTCACCGTGATCGCCGCTGTGATCGCCGTGAGGAGGTTGAGGGCCCGGACCGGCAGGCCCGTCACCCGGGCGAACTCCTCGTCCTGGCTGACCGCGAAGAGCTGCCGGCGCAGACCGATGGTGACCAGGACCACGAAGGCCGCGAGCACACAGATCGCGGTCACGTCGGATTCGCTGACCGTCGACAGCGACCCGAACAGGTACGAGGTCAGGTTGGCGTTCGAGCCCGTCGGCGCGAGGTTGATGAACATCACGCCGCCGGCCATACCGCCGTAGAACAGCATCGCGAGGGCGATGTCGCCGCGCGTCCTGCCGTACCAGCGGATGAGCTCCATCAGCACCGCGCCGACGACGGAGACGCCCGTCGCCATCCACACCGGTGAGGTGTTCAGCAGGAAGCCGAGGCCGACGCCCGTCATCGCGACATGGCCGATACCGTCGCCCATCAGCGCCTGGCGCCGCTGGACCAGGTAGATGCCGATCGCCGGGGCCGTGATGCCGACGAGTACCGCGGCGAGCAGGGCCCGCTGCATGAAGGCGTAGTCGAGGAATTCCATCAGCTCAGCAGTCCCGTCCGGATCGGTTCGGCGTCGTGAGCCGCGTGCGGGTGTACGTGGTCGTGGCCGGGCAGGGCATGCTGTCCGACCGCCTTGGGGGGCGGCCCGTCGTGCGTCACACAACCGTCGCGGAGCACCACCGCCCGGTCGATCAGCGGTTCCAGCGGCCCGAGTTCGTGGAGCACGAGCAGCACCGTCGTACCGGCCGCGACCTGCTCCCGCAGCGTCCGAGCCAGCACCTCCTGACTCGCCAGGTCGACGCCCGCCATCGGCTCGTCCATGATCAGCAGCTCGGGTTCGGAGGCGAGGGCCCGGGCGATCAGTACGCGCTGGTGCTGGCCGCCGGACAGCGCGTTCACCGAGTCCTTGGCTCGGTCCGCCAGCCCGACAAGGTCGATGGCCCGCTGAACGGCCTCGTGGTCGGCCTTGCGCAGCACGCCGAAGCGGGCACGCGAGAGCCGGCCCGACGCGACGATCTCCGTGATCGTCGCGGGTACGCCACCGGCCGCGGTCGTCCGCTGCGGTACGTAGCCCACGCGCCGCCAGTCGTTGAACCGGCGGCGGGGGACGCCGAACAGCTCGATCTCGCCCGCGCTGACCGGTACCTGGCCGATGACCGTGCGGATCGCGGTCGACTTGCCCGAGCCGTTGGCGCCGAGCAGCGCGACGACCTCACCGCGGCCCACGGTGAGGTCGATCCCCCGCAGGACCGGGCGAGTGCCCAGTTCGGCGCGTACACCGCGCAGCGAAATGACGGGCTCGCCCATGCCTGCATCCTCCGTAACGATCATCAACTACCGCTCATTTACGGCTCATTCATCGCTCATTTGGCGCCCAGAGCCGTCCGCAGCGCCTTGAGGTTGGACTCCATGACCGCGATGTAGTCGTCGCCCCGGGACTTCTCGGTGATGCCCTCGAGCGGATCCAGGACGTCCGTCGTGAGGTTCGCGTCCTCGGCGAGGGTCTTCGCGGTCTTGTCGGAGACCAGTGTCTCGTAGAAGACGGTGGTCACTCCGTCCGTCTTCGCCTCCTGCTGGAGCTCCTTCATCCGCGCGGCACTCGGCTCGCTCTCCGGGTCCACACCGGCGATGGCTTCCTGGGTCAGGCCGTAGCGCTCGGCGAGGTAGCCGAAGGCCGCGTGGTTGGTGAAGAACACCTTGGTCCTGGTGTTCTTCAGGCCGTCCTCGAACGCGGTGTTGAGCGAGGTCAGCTTCGCGGTCAACGCCTCGGTGTTCTTCCTGTATTCCGCCGCGTTGGTCGGGTCGGCCTTCTGGAAGGCGGCGGACACACCGTCGGCGATCTCGGCGTACTTCACCGGGTCGAGCCAGACGTGCGGATCGAGGGCGGAGGCATCCTCGTCGGACGCCCCGGACTCCTCGGAGTGGGCTTCCTCACCCTCGTGGCTGTGCGTGGTGCTGCCGTGCTTCTCAAGGGTGGTGAGGGTCGCCGCGTCGATCTTCGTCTTCGCCTCGGACTGCGACACCGCCTCGTCGACGGCGGGCTGGAGGCCCTTGAGGTACAGGACCGCGTCGGCCTTCTGCAGGTCGACGGTCTGCTTGGCGCTGATCTCCAGGTCGTGCGGCTCCTGGCCGGGCTCGGTCAGCGTGCTGATGGAGACATGCCTGCCGCCTATCTGCTCGGCGAGGTACTGCATCGGATAGAACGACGCCACGACGTCGAGCTGCCCGGTGATGTTCCGGTCGGCGGCGCTCGAATCCGAGGAACAGGCGGACAGGGCGCCGAGGCCGAGCGCGGTGGCCGCCGCGATCGCGGTGCCCGATATGAGTCGTCGTACGTTCATGACAGTCATTTTCAATGATTCTGGAAACGATTGTCAACAAGGGGGCTTTTGGGGCGCGGATCGGAGCGCGAAACGGGGCGCGAAACGGGGTGCGGACGAGGCCCTCGCAAGGCCCGTGGCCGGAACCGATTTGATTGGGGGGCGGGCCCCGCCGGTAACCTGAAGCATTCGCTCTGAAGCGCGCCCGCTTCCGCCCGTCCGGAGCGCGTCCGCTTCATCGCCCGTCGTCGTAAATCGTCGTAATGAAGAGAGCACCGTGGCCGCCGACAAGATCGACACCATCGTCAGCCTGAGCAAGCGCCGAGGCTTCGTATTCCCCTGCAGCGAGATCTACGGCGGCCAGAAGGCCGCCTGGGACTACGGACCGCTGGGTGTCGAGCTCAAGGAGAACCTCAAGCGTCAGTGGTGGCGCTACATGGTGACGTCGCGCGAGGACGTCGTCGGTATCGACTCGTCCGTCATCCTGGCCTCCGAGGTCTGGGTGGCGTCCGGTCACGTCGCCACCTTCTCCGACCCGCTCACCGAGTGCACCTCCTGTCACAAGCGCTACCGCGCCGACCACCTGGAGGAGGCCTACGAGGCGAAGCATCACCGCCTCCCGGAGAACGGCCTCGCGGACATCAACTGCCCCAACTGCGGCAACAAGGGCCAGTTCACCGAGCCCAAGCAGTTCTCGGGTCTGCTGTCGACGCACCTCGGCCCGACCCAGGACTCCGGCTCGGTCGCCTACCTGCGCCCCGAGACCGCCCAGGGCATCTTCACCAACTTCTCCCAGGTGCAGACCACTTCGCGCCGCAAGCCGCCGTTCGGCATCGCCCAGATGGGCAAGTCGTTCCGCAACGAGATCACGCCCGGCAACTTCATCTTCCGCACCCGCGAGTTCGAGCAGATGGAGATGGAGTTCTTCGTCAAGCCGGGCGAGGACGAGAAGTGGCAGGAGTACTGGATGGCGGAGCGCTGGAACTGGTACACCGGCCTCGGTCTCCGCGAGGAGAACATGCGCTGGTTCGACCACCCGGCCGAGAAGCTCTCGCACTACTCCAAGCGCACCGCCGACATCGAGTACCGCTTCCAGTTCGGCGGCAACGAGTGGGGTGAGCTGGAGGGCGTCGCCAACCGCACCGACTACGACCTCACGGCCCACTCCAAGGCCTCCGGCCAGGACCTCTCCTTCTTCGACCAGGAGGCCGGCGAGCGCTACACGCCGTTCGTCATCGAGCCCGCGGCCGGTGTCGGCCGCGCGATGCTGGCGTTCCTGCTCGATGCGTACTTCGAGGACGAGGCGCCCAACGCCAAGGGCAAGATGGAGAAGCGCACGGTGCTTCGCCTCGACCCGCGCCTGGCGCCGGTCAAGGTCGCGGTCCTGCCGCTGTCCCGCAACCCCGAACTGTCCCCGAAGGCCAAGGGACTTGCCACCGCCCTGCGCCAGAACTGGAACATCGAGTTCGACGACGCGGGCGCGATCGGCCGCCGTTACCGCCGCCAGGACGAGATCGGTACGCCGTTCTGCGTCACGGTCGACTTCGACACGCTGGACGACAACGCGGTGACGGTTCGCGAGCGGGACACGATGAAGCAGGAGCGCGTGTCGCTGGACCAGATCGAGGGGTACTTGGCTCAGCGTCTGATCGGCTGCTAGGCCTGATGCCCTGCTGTTCTGGGGGCTGCCGCCCCCAGGCCCCCGCTTCGGCCTGAACGGCCTCGTCCTCAAACGCCGGACGGGCTGAGGGTGGCCCGGAGCCCTCAAACGCCCGGACGGGCTGAGGGTGGCCCCGGAGTCCTCAAGCGTCGGACGGGTGAAAGCTGAGAGTGGCCCCGGAGTCCATTGACTCCGGGGCCACTTGACGTTCTAGCCCGCCGTTGGGTCCACCGTTGCCTGATGCTCCTCGGCGAGGTGTTCCTCCGCCTTCAGCCAGGGCAGGAACTGCACCTTCTTGCGCCAGCCGCACGTGTCACAGCTCATGAGGCGCTGCGCCCCGGTGCGCGTGACGTGGACTATGTGCTCCCGCCCGTGCTGGTCCCAGCGGCTCACCTTGCTCGTGTTGGTCTGCAACATGACCTCTCCGCTGTCCAGGGGATGCGTGCAGGTGTGAGTGTGCAGCAAGAGCAACATCAACAGGGGGCGGCTGTGTGAAGAGTTGACAGTTGATGCGTCTGATACGTCATGGACGCTCAGGGCTCGGTACCGGGGGCGATCAGGCCCGTCTCGTAGGCCAGTACGACCGCTTGGACCCGGTCGCGCAGCTCCAGTTTCGACAGGATGCGGCCGACGTGCGTCTTGACCGTGGTGGGGCTCAGGAACAGCCGTTCCGCCAACTCGGCGTTGCTCAGGCCCGTCGCCATCAGGCGCAGGACCTCCAGCTCACGGGGTGTCAGACCCGACAGGTCGGCGTGGCGGGCGGGAGCTTTCGGGGGTTCCTGGCGGTGG
Organism: Streptomyces sp. SID12488; assembly: GCF_010548275.1. Lineage (GTDB taxonomy): Bacteria > Actinomycetota > Actinomycetes > Streptomycetales > Streptomycetaceae > Streptomyces. Next base: position 122,650 of record NZ_JAAGLT010000001.1, on the reverse strand, counting down.
GCGAAGCGTTCGATCAGGCGGCGGGTGATCGCGGGGGCGAGCAGGGCGTCGCCGGCCTGGACCAGGCGTACGGAGGCGACCAGGTGCTCGGGGGTGACGTCCTTGAGGAGGAAACCGCAGGCGCCGGCGGTCAGGGCTGCGTAGACGTAGTGGTCGAGGTCGTAGGTGGTGAGGATGACGACGCGGGTTCCCCCGGCCTCCGGGGCGTCGTCGGCGAGGATCCGCCGCGTGGCCTCGATACCGTCCATGCCCGGCATCCGGATGTCCATCAGGACCACATCGGGCCGGGTACGGCGCACGGCGGCCACCGCCTCGGCCCCGTCGGCGGCCTCGGCGGTCACCTCGATGCCGTCGGCGGCCAGGATCATCCCGAAGCCCGTGCGGACCAGCGCCTGGTCGTCGGCGATGACGGCGCGGAGAGGTGGCTGGTTGTGGGTCACGGGGTCCGCCACGGGACTCTGGCCGTGATGCGGTAGCCGCCGGCGAGGGTCGGACCGGCGGTCAGGTCGCCGCCGTAGACCGCGAGCCGTTCACGCAGTCCGATCAGACCGCGGCCGTTGCCGGTTCCGGTGGTTCCGGTGGTTCCGGTGGTTCCGGTGGCTCCCGTGGTTCCCGTGGTTCCGGTGGTTCCTGCGGCTCCGGTGGTCCCGCGCGTGTTGCCGACCTCGATCTGGAGGCAGTCGTCGGTCCAGCCGATCAGGACGGAGGCCTTGGCGCCGGGCGCGTGCCTGATCGTGTTGGTCAGCGCCTCCTGGACCACGCGGTACGCCGTCAGGTCCACCCCGGGCGGCAAGGGGGCGGGCGGCAGCGACACGGCGACGACGACCGGGGTCCCGGCGCCGCGCACCCGCTCCGTCAGGGCGTCGAGCCGGTCCAGACCGGGCTGCGGCTCAAGGCCGTCGGCGGGAGTCTCCTGCGGGCCACCGGTGTCCGGGGCGGCCAACAGGCCCATCACATGCCGGAGTTCGGCCATCGCGGCCCGGCCCCCGGCCTCTACGGCGAGCAGCGCCTCCTTCGACCGGTCGGGCGCCGTGTCCATCACCTTGCGTGCCGCGCCGGCCTGGATCACCATCACGCTCACATTGTGGGTCACGACGTCGTGCAACTCGGCGGCGATTCGCGCGCGTTCCTCCGCCACGGCCCGCCGCATGGCCTCCTCCTGGGTCCGCTGCAACCGCGTGAACCGGTCCCGGCCGACCGCGAGCCGTCGCCGCCAGAAACGGACCAGGCCGGCCAGCACCCCGGCGATCAACAGCACGACCCCGGGACTCGACCAGCCGGGGAGCAGGGGCTCCGCCCGCTGGAATGCGAGGCCGGCCAGCACGGCGCCGACGACCATCGCGGCGATGGCGCCCACCCGGTAACGGCTGTGCATGACCGCGCTGTAGGCGCCGATGACGCAGGTCAGCACGGTGATCCAGGAGGCTTCGTCACCGATGGTCACAGCGGCGCCCAGTACCACCCCGAACACCGCCAGCGGATACCGGCGCCTTGCCAGCAGCGGCAGCGCCGACAGGACGACCAGGGGCCAGGGCGCGAGCGGGGCGTCCTCCTCCACGAACCCTGGACGGGGTTCGGGCGGGACCGGCGGGACGGGCGGCGGGCTCGGCTGCATGACCTCGGCCCCCGGCACACGCACGCTCACGCCGCCGCTCTCGTAAACGGTCTTCGGGAAGAAGCGCACCGGGCCGTCGCCGGGATAGCTCGCCGCGACGATCAGCGCGACGACGGTCAGGACGACCGCCAGCGCCAGATCGACGAGTACCGCCCGTCGGGACAGCGGAGCGGGCTTGGGCTCCGGCCGCAGCGCGTCCCGCAGTTGCTGACGCCAGAGCCATGAGCGCCGATGCCGGTACTCCGCCCCCACCGGCGCCCCCACCGGCGTCGTTTCCATCGGCGTCGTCTCCATCGGCACATTGTGCGGCCGGTCGCCCCGCCCCGCGCCCCTCCGCGCCGAACGGCCCGACAAGCCGTTCCTCAGGCCTACTTCGCAGGGATGACCCCACGGCCGGGTCCTCCGCGGGGAGGGTCGGACGTCGGTGCCGCGGCCGACGCGCCGCGACGGCGCCCGGCCCTACGTTCACCGAGTCCGACAACTTCCCGCTCGAACCAACCGTAGGGACAGGCGAGTTCATGACTCAGGTGATCCAACTGGAGGACGTGGCCAAGCGCTACGACAGCGCGGGCAGGCCCGCGCTCGGGCCCCTCACGCTCACCGTCGAACAGGGCGAGGCGCTCGCCGTGACCGGCCCCTCCGGCAGCGGCAAGTCCACCCTGCTGAACCTCGTCGCGGGCTTGGACCGGGCGACCGAGGGCACTGTGTCCGTGGCCGGCCGGAGGCTCGACGGCCTGACCGAGCACGCGCTGGCCCGGTTCCGCCGCGAACAGATCGGCATGGTCTTCCAGTTCTTCAACCTGCTCGACGATCTCACCGTCACCGACAACATCCAGCTCCCCGCCCAACTGACCGGCACCGCACGGCGCGAGACGGCGGCCCGAGCCGGGGAACTCATGGAGGTGCTCGGCATCCAGAAGCACGCCCGCGCCTATCCGGGCCGGCTCTCCGGCGGCGAACGCCAGCGGGTCGCGGTAGCCAGGGCCCTGGTCAACCGCCCCGCCCTGCTGCTCGCCGACGAGCCGACCGGCGCCCTCGACACCGCCTCGGGCGAGGACGTACGGGAGCTGCTGGTCGAGCTGCACCGAGGCGGGCAGACCATCGTGCTGGTCACGCACGACCTGGCACTCGCCGAGGCGTGCGCGAGCCGGACCATCCAGCTCGTCGACGGCCACCTCGCCCTCGACACCCGGGCGGGGGCGGCCCGTTGAACCGCTTCGGCATGAGCATGGGCATGGGTGGTGCGCTGGGCAGGGTCGTACGGTCCGGGGTGGGGCGGCGCCGGGTGCAGACCGTGGTGATCGCCGTCGCCACGATGATGGCCGTGGCCTCGGCGGTGGTCGCCGGGTCGCTGATCGTCGCCTCGAACGCGCCCTTCGACCACGCCTTCGCGCAGCAGCACGGCGCCCATCTGACCGTCCAGTTCGATCCGGGCAGAGCGAGTACGGCGCAGCTCGTGGCCACGGGGGAGGAGACAGGCGTCACCGCGAGCGCGGGACCGTACCCCGTCACGACGATTCGGCCGGTGGACTCGAGGGGCGGCCATCTGCCGACGCTGACGCTCGTCGGACGGTCCGGTCCGCAGGCCGACGTGGACGATCTGGACCTCAAGTCCGGCCGGTGGGCGGCGAAGCCGGGCGAGATCGTGCTGAACTCGTCGTTCTCGGGACCCGATCTCGGGCTCGGCTCCACACTCCAGGCCTCGGACGCCGCCGGCAGCCCCACTCTGACGATCGTCGGCTTCGCCCTGTCGGTCAGCAGGACCGCCGACGTCTGGACGACCCCCGCCCAGGCCAGGGCGCTGGCGTCGAAGGAGACTCCGCTCACGAGCCAGATGCTGTACCGCTTCGACTCGGCCGGCACGGAGAAACAACTCACCGCCGACCGCAAGCAGCTCGCCGCGGCCGTGCCGTCCGGTGCACTGCTGGGCAGCCAGTCCTATCTGGAGACCAAGCGTGACGCCGACCAGGGCGCGGCGCCGACCATCCCCTTCCTCGTCGCCTTCGGTGTCCTCGGCATCGTGATGTCGGTGATCATCGTCGGCAGTGTCACCAGCGGCGCGGTCGGTTCGAGTCTGCGCAGGATCGGCATCCTCAAGGCCATCGGCTTCACCCCGCGCGAGGTCGTACGCGCCTATGTGGCCCAGGCGTTGATCCCGGCCGCCGTCGGCATCGGGCTCGGTGTCGTCCTCGGCAACCTGCTGGCCGTACCCCTCCTCGACGACACCGAGCAGGCGTACGGCACCGCCACGCTCAGCGTGACGTGGTGGGTGGACGTCGTGGTGCCGGCCGCCGCGCTGCTGGTCGTCGGGCTCGCCGCGCTGGTGCCCGCGCTGCGCGCCGGGCGGCTGAGCACGGTCGAGGCCATCGCCGTGGGCCGGGCCCCGCGCCCCGGACGCGGCCAGTGGGCGCACCGGGTGGCGGGACGGCTACCGCTGCCCAGGGCGGTGACATACGGCCTCGCGAGCCCCTTCGCGCACCCTGTCCGCATGGTCGCGATGCTGCTCGCGGTGGCCTTCGGCACCGTCGCGGCGACTTTCGCGGTGGGGCTGACCGCGTCCCTGACGGCGGTCGGCGCCACGGCCGATCCCGAGGAGAGCGCCGCGGTCACCGTGTTCGGCGGCGGCGGACCGGGGCCCGCCCCCGGCGGACCCGTGCAGGCAGAGGGCGGGTCCGAGGCCCCGGCCGCCGATCCGGCCCGCATCCGCGCTGCCATCGAGGCGCAGAAAGGCACCGCCTCGTACTACGCCATGACCCGGAGCGACGCCGCCGTGGCCGGGATCACCGGCTCGGTACCGGTCAGCCTCTACCAGGGGGACTCCCGAGCCGGCAGCTACGAGATGAACTCCGGGCACTGGCTCGACGGTGCCGGGCAGGCCGTGGTGGGCTCGGGTTTCCTGGAACGGACCGGCACGGAGCTCGGTGACACGGTGCGGGTGACCTACGACGGGGCCACCCGGACCCTGCGGATCGTCGGCGAGGCCTTCGACACGTCGGACGGCGGCCTGCAGATCCACGGGAACATCGCCGACTTCCCCACGGCCCAGCCCCGGATGTTCCTCGTCGAGGTGAAGCCGGGCGTCTCTCCCTTCGAGTACGCCACGAAGCTCGCCGCGGTGGTGCGGCCGCTGGGCGGTGACGCCATGGCCAACGCCGCCTCCGAGAACGACAACTTCATCATCATCCTGGAGTCGATGGCGGCACTCCTCACCCTCATGCTGGTCTCCGTGGCCGGCCTCGGCGTCCTCAACTCCGTCGTCCTGGACACCAGGGAGCGCGTCCACGACCTCGGCGTCTGCAAGGCGCTCGGCATGTCACCACGCCAGACCGTCAGCCTCGTCCTCGCCTCGGTGGCCGGGATCGGTGTCCTCGGCGGCCTGATCGGCGTACCGGCCGGATTCGCACTCCACGGCTTCGTACTCCCGGTGATGGGCCATGCGGCGGGCACCGAGCTACCACCGTCGGTCCTCGACGTGTACGACCCCTGGCAGCTACTGCTCCTGGGCCTGGCAGGCATCGCCATCGCGCTACTGGGCGCCCTGCTCCCGGCAGGCTGGGCGGCGAAAGTGCGTACGGCAACGGCCTTGCGCACGGAGTGAAGGAGGAGGAGGGGGTAAGGCTGGTGCTGGTGCTCGTGGCGGGCTGCGGGCGGGGCCGGGCGCGGAGACGGGGCCGGGGGCAGCCCCGCAGGGGCCCTCCCGGCCCCGGTCAGGGGCGCGGGGAACTGCGAGACCAGCCACAGCGCACCCGCACCCAGAAGCGAGCCGAGTGCCCCGAGCTCCCAACCGCACCGGGCCGGAGGCCAAAGCGCTCACCCGATCTTCCGCGGCAGCCGCAGGCTGAGAAGCGTCGTCAGCGCGATACCACCCACCTGCACCACCAGCGTCGTGACCAACGCATCCCGCATGCCCATTCCCGGGGCCAGGGAGAGGAACAGCGTGCCCAGGGTCGCCACACCCAGCGCCAGGGCGGCCTGCTGGGTCGTGACCATGACACCGCTGCCGACACCCGCCCGGGCCGGCTCGACCTCCGAGAGGATGATCCGGAAGAGAACAGGGAGCTGGAGCGCCTGTCCCGCACCCGCGACAGCCGCACCCGGCAGCAGCTCCACCAGCCCCAGGTCCGGCCAGGAACGCCACACCGCGACGGTGATGAGAGCCACGCCCACCCCCTGGATCAGGCCGCCGACCGTGACGACCCGGGTGCCGTACCGGGCGACCAGACGCGGCCCGGCGAGGGAGACGGCGAAGAACGTCACCGCCATCGGGGCCAGCGCCAGCCCCGCCCGCACCGGACCCAGGCCCGCGCCCCGTTGCAGGGCCACCGCGATCACGAACATGAAGCCGCTGAAACCGATCGCGAACGGCACGATCATCAGCAGGCCCCGGCGCAGCGACGTCAGCGCGAAGAGGGTCGGCGGCACGAGGGGCGTGCGGCCCTTGCGGTCCGCGCCGCGCTCGATCGCGAGGAACGCCCACGCGGCGAACGGGAACGCGGCCAGCGACAGCCACGTCCACAGCGGCCAGCCCGACGCCCGGCCCTCGGTGAGCGGGGCCAGCAGCGTGATCAGGGAGACCCCGAGAAGGAGCGTGCCGGGGACGTCCACCGGTTCGGGGTGCTGCGAGCGGGTCTCCGGGACCGACCGGGCGGCAAGGATCAGCCCGAGGAGCACCACCGGTACGTTCACCAGGAACACCGAGCGCCAGCCCGTGCCCGCTATGTCGGCGGCCACGAGTACGCCGCCGAGGATCTGGCCCGCCACCATCGAGAGTCCGGCCGTCGCGCCGTACAGGCCCATCGCCCTCGCGCGGCGCGGGCCGGCCGTCGCCGACTGGATCGTGGCGAGCACCTGCGGCAGCATCGCGGCCGACGCCGCGCCCTGTGCGATCCGGGCCGCCACCAGGGTCCAGGCGGTAGGTGCCAGACCGCAGGCCAGCGAGGTGACGGCGAAGGCCGCCATACCGCCCAGGAACAGCCGGCGCCTGCCGAAGAGGTCGCCGAGCCGCCCACCGAGGACGAGCAGGACGGCGTACGAGACCCCGTATCCGGCGACCACCAGTTCGAGGACGGCCTCGCTCGCCGAGAGGTCCCGGCCGATGGTGGGCAGGGCGACGTTGACGATGAAGAAGTCGATGAGAGGGAGGGCCGCGCCGAGGAGCACGGTGAACAGCCCGAGCCCGCCGAGTACGGGTGGCCCGGCCGGAGAACGGACAGCGGCGGTGGGTGAGGTGCTGGTTTCGGTCACATCGGACAGCATCTGCCTCCTCCCGAGGGTGGTACCAGAGTGTCTTTATCCTGGTAGTAGGAGTACCTGGAAACAGGGTCCGAAGAGATGGGAAGGGGAGGGAAAGTGGGAACCGTGACCACGACGAGCATCGCCACCGCCCAGGAATCCACGGCTCAACGGGAGCGGGAGCGGGAGCGGCCCGGCGGGCGCGGCTCGGAGATCCGGCGCCACGAACTCGCCGTCTTCCTGCGCAGCCGCCGCGAGCGCATCACCCCCGAGCAGGTCGGCCTTCCGCGCGGCCGGCGCCGCCGTACACCGGGCCTGCGCCGTGAGGAGGTCGCCCAGCTCTCAGCGGTGGGCGTCACCTGGTACACCTGGCTCGAACAGGCGCGCGCGATCCAGGTCTCCGAACAGGTGCTCGACGCCCTCGCCCGCACCCTCCTCCTCGACGCGAGCGAACGCGCCCACCTCTTCCAGCTGGCCGGAGCCGTCGATCCCACCCCCGCCGCGAGCTGCCCGACGATCACCCCGGCCCTGCGCGAACTCCTGCGCGCCCTCGACCCCATCCCGGCCTGCATCCAGAACAGCCGGTACGACATCCAGGCGTACAACCGCACGTACAGCCGTCTCATGGGCGACCTGGACGCCGTACCACCCGAGGACCGAAACCTCATGCTGCTCGTCTACACGAACGAGGAGTGGCGCTCGTCGGTCGTCCTGCTCGAAGAGACGATGCGCATGATGGCGGCCAAGCTCCGGGTTCAGCAGACCGCCCATCTCGGCGACCCCGCCTGGAAGTTGATGCTGAAGCGGCTGCGCACGCAGTCCCCGGAGTTCTGCGCGATCTGGGAGCGGTACGAGGTGATCAGCGCCCGCGGCAAGACCAAGCAGTTCCGCAATCCGTACGTCGGCCTGCTCACCGTCGACCACACCGACCTCTGGCTCGCCCCGGAACTGGGCACCCGCCTGGTGACACTGGTCCCGACGGACGAGGACACGCGCGAACGCCTGGAGAAGCTGTACGCGATGGTCTTGGCCGGCGAGTGGGGAGTTGACAGCGGAGGCTGAGGCGGGGCGGGGCTGGTCGGGAAAGGGGTGAGTGGGCTGGGAGAGGGGTCGAGGGAGGTGGCTGAGGGTTGCCGGGCGTGTGCGGCACCCTCCGGCACCGCGATGTGTCGCGGCGACGACTCACCCCGCGGTGCGTGCCCCCGCGGCGCCCCGCACGCCCGCATCCCCGTCCTTGCCCTCGCTCCCGTCCTCACGCGAAGCGCCCTCTCCGTCCTCCAAGCGCCCCGCCGCCCGCTCCGCCGTCCGCCGGGCCCAGCCGCCGGTCGTGACGGCGCCCAGGACCAGAACGGCCAGACCGCAGCCCGCGATGATCCACCAGCCGGGCCGCGCCGCAGCGGCGAACACCTCCTTGTACGGGCCCGCCCCGATCCCCGACGCCAGCACCGCGCCGATCACCGCGACCCCCAGCGTGCCGCCGGTCTGGCGGCTCGTGGAGGCAACTGCTGCGGCCACTCCGGCCTGGGAGCGGGGCATGCCCGAGACGGCCGTGTTGGTGATGGGCGCGTTGACGAAGCCGAAGCCGAGGCCGAACACGAAGTACCCGATGACCAGCGTCGCGTTCGACGACTCCGCGTCGAACCCGGCGAACAGGACCCCGCTCGCCGTCATCGCGACCCCTGCCATGAGCAGCGAGAACCGTGGACCCCGGCTGCCGACCAGCCGCCCCGAGATCGGCGCGCACACGAAGCACATCACCGCCATCGGCAGCATCCACAGACCCGCGTCCAGCGCGGACAGCCCCCGCACGTTCTGCAGGTACAGCGTCGACAGGAACAGGAACCCGCTCAGCGCCGCGAACGCGCTGACCGCGATCACGGTCGCCCCGCTGAACGGCACTGACCGGAAGAACCGCAGGTCGATGAGAGGTTCGGTGCGCCGACGCTCGTAGTACAGCAGCCCGAGCAGCGCGGCCAGGGCGACCGCCCCGAAGGCGAGCGTGTGCGTGACCGGCGAACCGGGGGCCTCGATGATCGCGTACGTCAGCGAGCCGAGCAGTGCGATGACCAGGACCTGGCCGACCGGGTCCGGGCGGCGGGCCTTCGGCGCCCGGGACTCGGGGACGTACCGCCAGGTCAGCAGGAGCGCGGCGAGGCCCACCGGCAGGTTGATCCAGAAGATCGAGCGCCAGCCGACGGTGTCCACGAGCAGGCCGCCGATGATCGGGCCGGCGGCCATGGAGATGCCGACGACCCCGCCCCACACCCCGATGGCCCTGGCCCGCTCGCGCGGGTCGGTGAACGTGTTGGTGATGATCGACATGGCGACCGGGTTGAGCATCGAGCCGCCGATCGCCTGGATCATGCGGAACACGATGAGCCAGTCGAGACTCGGGGCGAGCGAACAGAGCACCGAGCCGAGCGTGAACAGCACCAGCCCCGTCAGGAAGACCCGGCGGCGGCCGATCCGGTCGGCGGTCGACCCCGCCAGCATCAGCAGCGACGCCAGCACCAGCGTGTACGCGTCGAGCGCCCACTGCATACCGGCCACGCTCGCGCCCAGGTCTCTCTCCATGGAGGGCAGCGCGACGTTGAGCACGGTGACGTCGAGGCTCACGATCAGCAGGCTCATGCAGCAGATCGCGAGCACCAGCATGCGGCGGCGGGAACTCAGCTCGGACATGCGGTCCATAGTACGGCTAACTAACGACTTTGGCTGTACTCCGTTCGGTGCGCGAGAATGGCCCGATGTCCACGCCCGTGACCGCCCCCGCAAGTCTCCTCCGGATCGGCCCGCACACCGTGCAGCCGCCTGTCGTCCTCGCGCCCATGGCCGGGATCACGAACGCGCCCTTCCGCACCCTGTGCCGGGAGTTCAGTGGCGGCAAGGGTCTGTTCGTCAGCGAGATGATCACGACCCGGGCGCTGGTCGAGCGCAACGAGAAGACCATGCAGCTGATCCATTTCGACGCGACCGAGAAGCCGCGCTCGATCCAGCTGTACGGCGTCGACCCGGCGACAGTCGGCAAGGCCGTCCGCATGATCGCGGAGGAGGACCGCGCCGACCACATCGACCTCAACTTCGGCTGCCCCGTCCCGAAGGTGACGAGGAAGGGCGGCGGCTCGGCCCTCCCGTACAAGCGGCACCTGCTGCGCGCGATCCTGCGCGAGGCGGTGTCCGGCGCCGGGGACATCCCCGTCACGATGAAGATGCGCAAGGGCATCGACGACGACCACATCACCTACCTCGACGCCGGCCGTATCGCGGTCGAGGAGGGCGTGACAGCCATCGCCCTGCACGGCCGCACCGCCGCCCAGCACTACGGCGGCACCGCGGACTGGGAAGCCATCGCCCGCCTCAAGGAGCATGTGCCGGAGATCCCCGTCCTCGGCAACGGCGACATCTGGTCGGCCGAGGACGCGCTGCGGATGGTCCGGGAGACCGGGTGCGACGGAGTCGTGGTCGGCCGTGGCTGCCTCGGTCGGCCGTGGCTGTTCGCCGACCTGGTGGCGGCCTTCGAGGGGCGTACGGAGGCCATCGCGCGCCCGTCCCTCCGCGAGGTCGCCGACATCATGGTCCGGCACGCCACGCTGCTCGGTGAGTGGATCGGGGACGAGCCCCGCGGGGTCATCGACTTCCGCAAGCACGTCGCCTGGTACCTGAAGGGCTTCGCGGTTGGCTCGGAGATGCGCAAGCGTCTCGCGATCACGTCGTCCCTGGAGGAACTCCGTTCCGGCCTCGACGAGTTGGACCTCGACCAGGCCTGGCCGCTCGGCGCCGACGGGCCCCGTGGGCGTACGTCCGGCAACAACCGGGTGGTGTTGCCGGAGGGCTGGCTGAAGGACCCGTACGACTGCGCGGGCGTGAGCGAGGACGCGGAGTTGGACACGTCCGGGGGGTGAGTTGTTCGGCTGCGGGTCCGTTGTGGCTGGTCGCGCCCACGCGGCGGAGCCGCACATCGATACAGCCCCGCGCCCCTTCACGCCCCTTCGGGCGTTTACGGGTGCGGGGTCGAGCCGTATGCCGTGAGGAATTTGTCGCGGAACGCGTCCATCTTCCAGACGGGGGCGTCGTGGGCGGGGCGCAGGCCGTCCGTCCAGTTCCAGTCGGCGATCTTGTCGAGGATCTTCGGGTCCTTGGCCACGACCGACACCGGCACGTCACGGCTGGCGTTGCTGCCGCTGACCCGGGACATGGGCTGGTGGTCGCCGAGGAAGACGAGGACGGTGTTGTCGGTGCCGTACCGGGTCAGCCAGTCGATGAGGCTGGTGACCGAGTACTGGATCGACTTGCCGTACTCCGCCTTGGCCTCGGGGCCGTTGTAGAGGACGTCCTTCGGGTCCTTGCCGGCCTTCTGGATCGCGTTGAACACCGTGCCGTCGCCGAGTTCGTCCTGCGGGACCGTCTTGGGAAGCGGCGCCCAGGGCTGGTGGCTCGACGTCAGGATGATCTCCGACATCAGCGGCTTGGCCTGCTTCCTGCCGTGCTCCAGGCGCTGGTAGGCCTCCAGCGTGTACTGGTCCGGCATGGTCGACCAGCTGAACTTCGGTCCCTTGTACCCGAGATCCTTCGCCGCGTAGTTCTTCTCCAGGCCGTAGAACTTCGCCTCGGGCCAGCTCTTCTGCACGCCCGGCATCACGCCGACGACCCGGTAGTCGCCGGTGCGCCGGAACACCTCGGGGAGGGTGAGGCGGTCGCTGTCGACGAGGGTGCGGTAGCGCTGCTGGGTGCTGATCCACAGGCCCGACAGGAACGTGGAGTGGCCGAGCCAGCTGCTGCCGCCGTACGTCGCCGAGGTCAGCCAGCCGCTCTTCGCGGCGAATCCGGCATCGGTCAGGGCCTGGGTCTGGTCGGCGAGTGTCTTGTCTACACCGGGCGACATGATCGGGTCCTCGATCGCGCTGCGGCCGTAGCTCTCGATGAACGTGAAGATGACGTCCTTGCCGCGCAGGTCCGGCACCAGCTGGTCAGGGGGCGTCTTCGCGAACGGGTCGTTCTTCGCCAGCTTCCTGAACACGGCCTCGTCGCGAATGGTGTCGCCCACCCGTTGCACATGCGCCTCGACGATCGCGGTGGCGTGGTTCGAGGCCATCGGCGCCCCGGCGAAGTTCGTGAGGCCGAGGGACATGGAAGTGATCCAGACGGTGCCGGCGATGAGCGTCGCCTTGGTGGCGCCGGCGTTGTGGCGAGCGAGCAGGTTGCTGAGCCGCACGGTTGCGAGCCCTGTCCCGACGAGCAGGAGCAGCACGAGCACGATGACCCCGATGGTGGTGACGATCGAACCCACCGTGCCTATGGAGTCCGTGAGGTACGACTGCGCGTCGCCCAGCAGCGCCCAGTCGACCATCACGTTGAAGTGCCGGCCCAGGAACTCGACGTATCCCATGTCCAGCAGGTTCACCACGGTCAGCGCGCCGAGGAAGACGCCCATGGACGCCGCCGTGATCACTCGCGGCCGGCGCGGCATCGCGAGCAGCACGACGGCCGCGACGATCGCCTCCGCCGGGAGCCGCAGGAACTCCGAGAGCCTGAGCTGGTCGGCGGTGGCCGGCAACTGCAGGGCGACGAGAACGAGGAGCGCGGAGAGGGCGGTGATCGCCCAGCTGAGGTTCCGGGCGGCGGTGGGACGACGGGTGCGCCAGTCGGGCTTGGGGGTTTTCTCGGCGTCGGCGTCGGCGTCGGAGTTGGCGTCCGTGTCGGCGTCGACTCCGTCGGTGGCATCGGTTGCTTCAGTGACCGCCTGAGCCTCCGTGGCGCTGTTGTCCGTCTCAGGGGATGGGGTCTCGGCCGAAGGTGCCTCGGTGGTGGCGTCCGTGGTGGCGTCCGTCGATGGGGTCATGCGCGTGAACAGAGGCACCCCGAGGGTCCTTCCGTGTAGCCCGTGCAGGAGGCGGCGGACCCGGCGCGGGAGCCGAGGTCCGCCACCATCCCGTACGGCGGGCCCTCAGCCTCCGTTCAGCCTTCGCCCCCAAGCACCCGGCAAACACCGGGCAAACGCCTCACCAAGCCCGACCGGCCACACCCCTCGCCGTACGTCCCCTCAGGCGCCCCCGACCGCCGTGAGCAGCGCCAACGGTGCCGCCGCCGACCGGGATTCACGTACGCACGCGTGCGGGTAGGGCACCGGTTCACCGTGGGTGTCGCGGCCGTAACCGGCGAGGACCTCGGGGAGGCGGTGGCCGGTGGCGGTCGCCGCGTCGACGAGGGCGTGGGCGACCGTACGGGCCTCGTCGTGCAGGCCGTACCGGGAGAGGCCCAACGTGATCAGGGCGTTGTCGTGCGGCCAGACCGAGCCCCGGTGGTAGGAGAGGGGATGGTAGGCGGCCTGGCCCGACGCCAGCGTCCGTACGCCCCAGCCGGAGAAGAAGTCCGGCTCGACCAGACGCCGGCCGACCTTCTCGCCGTACTCCTTGTCGAGCAGCCCCGACCAGAGCAGATGGCCCGCGTCGGAGGCCAGCGCGTCGACCTGCTTGCCCTCGCCGTCGAGCGCGAGGGCCGGGAAGGAGTGCTGGGGCATCCAGAAGTCCCGCTGGAAACGGTCCCGGAGGTCGGCCGCCGCCTGTTCGAGGAGAGCCGCGTACACCTCGTCGCCCCATACCGTGCGGGAGAGTTGGGCGGTACGGCGCAGGGCGTCGTACGCGTAGCCCTGGGCCCCCGCCGCCATCACCGGGCCGCTCGCGCGGGTGCCGTCGGCCGAGCAGATGGCGCCGGGGGAGTCCTTCCAGTTCTGGTTGGCGAGGCCGCCCTGGTCGGCCCGGTAGACCAGATAGCCACGGGACGTCAGGCCGCCGTGGTCCAGCATCCAGCCGATCGCCGCACGGGCGTTGGCCTCCAGACGGCGCGCCAGAGCCGTGTCGCCGGTCTGCTCGACGTACGCCCCGAGGAGTACCAGGAAGAGGGGTGTCGCGTCGACCGAGCCGTAGTAACGGCCGTACGGCACCTGCCCGAAGTGCGCCAGCTCGCCGTGCCGCACCTCGTGCACGATCTTGCCCGGCTGGGCCACGGAGTCGGGGCCGACCTCGGTCGCCTGGGTCGCGGCGAGTGCCGGGAGGGTGGCGGCGGCGAGTTGGGGACGGTAGGGGAGGGCGAAGAGGGAGGTGAGGAGCGCGTCGCGACCGAGGAGGGTGAGGAACCAGGGTGCACCGGCGGCCGGTACGCGCAGTTCCTCACCGTCGGGCCCGGTCGCGGGGACCTGCATCGACGCCAGGTCGGAGAGGCCGCGTGCGCAGGCCGCCGCCAGTTCCGGCCAGCCGGTGGGGAAGGCGATGCCTTCGACGAACTCCCCTTCCAGAGCGAGGAGTTGATCAGTGGCGGCCGCGGGAGAGGCGGGGACCAGTGGCTCCCTGGCCGCACCGTGGGGGCGAGCGGCGACGCGCAGGGCCAGTTCCGCCGAACCGTGCGGTTCCAGCTCCAGGGTCCAGACGAGGCGCCGGGCGCCGGTGCCGGTCTCCTCGACACCGTCGGGGGCGGGCTCGGCGGTGACCGTCGTACAGGACAGCCACTCACCGCGCCGGTAGCTGAACTCGACGCCGTCGTCGAGCACTTCACGCCCCCGGACGGCGCCGGACTTGACGTACGTCCGGTAGTCGGAGCGCAGCTCGAACTGGTCGGTGAAGTCGGCGTCGGCGGTGACCGCGATCCGGACCGTCACCGGCACCGGACGGTTGCTGGTCACCCGCAGCGACTCGACGAACGCGCCGTCCGCGACGGCCTGTTCACGGAAGAGCGTGTAGGCGGGCGGCTCCTGACGGCCCCCGCGCGGTACGAGGACACAGCGCGCGGTGTCCCCGTCGGCGACCGGGCTGAGCGTCTCGGGCACGGCGCCGTCGACGGTGAGCTGCCAGCGGCTCAAGTGCCGTGCGTCGCGTACGAATAACCCGTCGGGCTGGCTGCTCCCGCGTACGCCGCTGATGTCCCCGCCGTCGCCCACTGCCGCGAACGTCCCGCCGTGCACGAGCAGATGATGCCGGTCCGTCATGCCCGTTCGCCTCCCTTGTCATCCATGCCACTCATGCCACTTACATCACTGATGCCACTTACGTCACTCATGCCGAATACGGTGTTGATGTCGCTGTCGCCGAAGGGCTGTTGGTGGAGCAGGTCGAGGGTGAGGGCGGCGGTCCAGCCGAAGCCGAGCGCCCCACAGGCCTCGCCGGTGTACGGGTCCACGTACTCCGCGAACTCCGTGGTGTCGGCGGTCTCCAGCAGCGCCGTGCGCAGCCCGTCGGCGTGCGCCTGCTCGCCGTGCTGCCGCAGCCCGCGCTCCACCAGCCACCCCGTGTTGAACCAGGCCGGCCCGCGCCAGTAGCGGTGCGGGTCGAAGGCCTCGCCGAGCAGGTCGTAGGACGGGACGAGGCGGGCGGCGCCGCCGACCTCGAAGTGCGGCCCGCACGCGGTACGCACGAGGGTGGCGGCGATGTCCCGGGGGAGCGTGGGCAGGAGGAGCGGGATGAGCCCGGAGACGCTGCGTTCGGGGATGAGAGCACCGTCCCGCACATCCCGGCAGAAGAACATCCCCTCCGCCGGGTCCCACAGCCGCTCCACCAGGGCCGCCGTCAGGCGTTCCGCGCGGGCGTGCCGGGCCGTCCCCGTGGCGCCCAGCTCGCGGGCGATACGGGCCAGCGCGTGCTCCGACGCGATCAGCAGCGCGTTGAAGGAGGGGTCCTCGACGGCGAACTCGCCGGTACCGTCCGTATATCCGGCGTCCCGGTAGTCCGTGGCCAGCCGCACGTACCGCCCGTAGTCCAGGTCGGTCGGCCGGTCCTCGGCGGCTCCGTGGTCGAGGTCGGCGCGGCGGAAGGAGCGGGCCGGAGCCGGGGTGACGCGGCTCAACGGGGCGTCCCAGCAAGGGCTGTTGTCCATACCCTGTTCCCAGGGGTGCACGACCGACGCGAGGCCGCCCCCGCCCAGGTCGCGGCGGTGCAGCAGATAGCGGTGCCAGGCGGCGAGTGCCGGGTAGGCGCGGGCGAGGAAGCCGCGCGACCGGGACAGCCCGGGGTCGGCCTGGTGCACCAGCCAGACGGCCAGCGCGTGCACCGGTGGCTGCACGATGCCGGACGTCTGTACGGTGCGCGGGGCGCCCGCAGCGCGCCCCGCGGTCGAGGAGCGCCAGAAGTCGGGGCTCGGGAAGTACGCGTCGAGCGGGACGGAAGGGTTGAAGACGATGTGCGGGATCCGCCCGTCGCCCCACTGGGCCGAGAGCAGCGTCTCCAGCTCGGTCTGCGCGCGCAGGGGCGACAGATGACGCAGGCCGATCGCGATGAACGCGGAGTCCCAGGACCACTGGTGCGGATACAGGCCGCGCGAGGGCACCGTCGAGGTGCCGGTCCAGTTGCCCTCCAGCACCTCGGCCGCCCTGATGTGCAGGGTGCGCCGGCCATGTGTCGTAACGTCCGCTTCGTATACGAAGGAGCGACCCGTGGTGCGGGCACGGGAGGTCAGCTGGGCAGTGCGATCCACTCGGGGCTCCCCGAAGACGTTCGGCCCGACCGGTTCGGTTGGGCCACCATAGAGTTACGTCTATTTAACACGCATAACTCAATATGTAATGCAGGCTTGAGAAACACAAGGGGGTGCGCATGAGTGGTCGTGCTCAGGCGAGCGCCGGCGATCTGCTCGAACTGGTACGCAGTGGACGCGCCACGACTCGCGGTGCCCTGCAACAGGTGACGGGTCTCTCACGCGCGACGGTCGGCCACCGGCTGGACCGGCTGTTCCGCGCGGGCTGGCTGCGCGAGGGCGCCTCGGGCCCGGTCGACTCACCGCTCGGCGGTCGCCCGTCGATCACCCTGGAGTTCGACGACGCGCACGCCGTCGTCCTCGCCGCGGACCTCGACACCCGTCACGCCCGCGCCGCCGTTCTCACCCTCACGGGTGAACTTCTCGCGGAACACTCGGGCACGCTGGCCGTCGACGACGGCCCCGAAGCCGTACTCGGCGAACTCGGCCGCTGGTTCGCGGAACTCCTGACGAAAGCCGGCCACCGCCCGTCCGAGGTCTGCGGCATCGGCCTCGCGGTACCGGGCCCGGTCGACATGGACTCCGGTCGAGTCGTCCAGCCGCCGATCATGCCCGGCTGGGACGGCTACGACATCAGAGCCCGTCTCGCCCGCGCCTTCGCCGAACACACGGACGAGCCAGCCGCCGCGAGGGTCCCGGTACTGGTCGACAACGACGCCAACCTCATGGCGTACGGCGAACAGCGCACCGGCTACCCCGACTGCTCGGCCTTCGTCCTGGTCAAGGTCTCGACGGGCATCGGCGCGGGCGTGGTGGTCGGCGGTTCGGTGTTCCGGGGCATCGACGGCGGCGCCGGGGACATCGGGCACATCCGCGTCCCGCAGGGCGCCGAGACGCTGTGCCGGTGCGGGTCGTACGGCTGCCTGGCGGCCATCGCGAGCGGTGGCGCCGTCGCCCGCCGGCTCGCCGAGACCGGGGTGCCGGCGGCGTCGGGCTCGGACGTGCGGGACCTGCTCGCCGCCGGGCACCCGGGGGCGCTCGCGCTCGCGCGGGAGGCGGGCCGGAGCGTGGGGGACGTACTGGCGACGGTGGTGACGCTGCTCAACCCCGGCGTGCTGATGATCGCGGGCGACCTGGCCGGCACACCGTTCCTGACCGGCGTACGGGAACTCCTCTACCAGCGGGCGCTGCCGCGCTCGACCGCTCATCTGGACGTGGTGACGTCGAGGCTGGGGGAGCGGGCGGGGCTGGTGGGGGCCGGGGCGATGGTCGTGGAGTACCTGTACGCGCCGGAGCGGGTGGAGGAGCGGTTGGCTGCGCTCGGGGTGTGACCTTGTGACAAGGGTGTTTCCCTCTCTTGTCGGCGTCCGCATGGTGAAATTCCGGTGCCCGTGTGTGCGTGATTCTCGCCACCCTTGATAGGGGTTGCGCTCAGATGAGCAGATCGCGGGCGACTGCACTTCTCAAAGGGTGGCACTCAGTGCCACCCTTTGATCGTTCATCGATAGAACTCAGACGTGTCGCGATCCGCTCACTTGAGCGACAAAATGGGCATGAGGTCATGGTTGCCTTCAAGAAGTGAAAACACGCCGCTCGCACAGCTTGCAAGCTGCGACTTTGGATCTACTGGCTGACGGCTGGTTACAGGCACATGACGCGCAAGTGGACGTACCCAGACGCCTTCGATCTGGGTATGTTCCTGGCCGTCAGGGCAGCCACCGCGTCCTCAAGGAGTTGGGACCCGTGTCGGAAAACAAAGATCCCCACGTAGCTCGGCCGGCCAACAGTGTTGAGGACGTGAAGTTCGTCTACGACTTCACCGAGGGCAACAGGGACCTCAAGGACCTTCTCGGCGGTAAGGGTGCCAACCTCGCCGAGATGACCAACCTGGGCCTTCCGGTGCCTCCGGGTTTCACGATCACCACCGAGGCCTGCAAGACGTACCTCGACAGCGGCGACGAGCCGGCGGCACTGCGTGACGAGGTGAGCGCGCACCTCACGGCTCTCGAAACGGCTATGGGCAAGAAGCTCGGCCAGGCCGACGACCCCCTCCTCGTGTCCGTCCGTTCCGGGGCGAAGTTCTCGATGCCCGGCATGATGGACACGGTGCTGAACATCGGCCTCTCCGACAAGTCGGTCCAGGGCCTCGCCAAGCAGTCCGGCGACGAGCGCTTCGCGTGGGACTCCTACCGCCGCCTCATCCAGATGTTCGGCAAGACGGTCCTCGGCGTCGAGGGCGAGCTGTTCGAGGACGCGCTGGACGCGGCGAAGAAGGCCAAGAAGGTCGCGGTCGACACGGAGTTGGAGGCCGCGGACCTCAAGAAGCTGGTCACCAGGTTCAAGAAGATCGTCAAGACCGAGGCGGGCCGCGACTTCCCGCAGGACCCGCGCGAGCAGATGGACCTCGCGATCCACGCGGTCTTCGACTCCTGGAACACGGACCGCGCGAAGCTCTACCGCCGCCAGGAGCGCATCCCGGGCGACCTCGGCACGGCGGTCAACATCTGCTCGATGGTCTTCGGCAACCTGGGTCCCGACTCGGGCACGGGCGTCGCGTTCACCCGCGACCCGGCCAGCGGCCACGCGGGCGTGTACGGCGACTACCTGCAGAACGCGCAGGGCGAGGACGTCGTGGCGGGCATCCGCAACACGGTCCCGCTCGCGGAGCTGGAGCAGATCGACAAGAAGTCGTACGACCAGCTGATGCAGATCATGGGGACCCTGGAGAACCACTACAAGGATCTCTGCGACATCGAGTTCACCATCGAGCGCGGCCAGTTGTGGATGCTCCAGACGCGCGTCGGCAAGCGCACGGCGGGCGCGGCCTTCCGCATCGCCACGCAGCTCGTCGACCAGGGCCTCATCGACGAGGCGGAGGCGCTCCAGCGCGTCACCGGCGCCCAGTTGGCCCAGCTGATGTTCCCGCGCTTCGACGACGAGGCGAAGGTCAAGCAGGTCGGCCGGGGCATCGCGGCGTCGCCGGGTGCGGCGGTCGGCAAGGCGGTGTTCGACTCGTACACCGCGGTGAAGTGGTCGCGTTCGGGCGAGAAGGTCATCCTGGTGCGCAGGGAGACCAACCCCGACGACCTCGACGGGATGATCGCGGCCGAGGGCATCCTGACCAGCCGTGGCGGCAAGACGTCCCACGCGGCCGTTGTGGCACGTGGCATGGGCAAGACGTGCGTGTGCGGCGCGGAGGAGCTGGAGGTCGACACCAAACGCCGCCGGATGACGGTCCCCGGCGGTCACGTCGTGGAGGAGGGCGACCTCATCTCCATCGACGGTTCGAGCGGCAAGGTGTACCTGGGCGAGGTCCCGGTGGTCCCGTCCCCGGTGGTGGAGTACTTCGAGGGCCGGATGCACGCGGGCGCCCACGACGCCGACGAACTGGTCGAGGCGGTCCACCGGATCATGGCCTTCGCGGACAGGAAGCGTCGCCTGCGTGTCCGGGCCAACGCGGACAACGCCGAGGACGCGATGCGGGCGCGGCGGTTCGGCGCCCAGGGCATCGGCCTCTGCCGTACGGAGCACATGTTCCTCGGTGACCGGCGCGAGCTGGTGGAACGCCTGATCCTGGCCGACACGGACGTCGAGCGCGAGGAGTCCCTGAAGGCGCTTCTCCCGCTCCAGAAGCAGGACTTCGTCGAACTGTTCTCGGCGATGGACGGCCTCCCGGTGACGGTCCGTCTCCTCGACCCGCCGCTGCACGAATTCCTGCCGGACATCACGGAGTTGTCGGTACGCGTCGCCCTCGCCGAGTCCCGCAAGGACCCGCACGAGAACGACCTGCGCCTGCTCCAGGCGGTGCACCGGCTGCACGAGCAGAACCCGATGCTGGGCCTGCGGGGCGTACGTCTTGGCCTGGTGATCCCCGGCCTGTTCACCATGCAGGTACGGGCGATCGCGGAGGCGGTCGCCGAGCGCAAGAACGCCAAGGGCGACCCGCGCGCCGAGATCATGATCCCGCTGGTGGGCACCGTCCAGGAGCTGGAGATCGTGCGCGACGAGGCCGACCAGGTCATCGCCGAGGTCGAGGCGGCGACAGGTATGCAGTTGAAGCTCGCGATCGGCACGATGATCGAGCTGCCGCGGGCCGCGCTCACGGCCGGCCAGATCGCCGAGGCGGCGGAGTTCTTCAGCTTCGGCACGAACGACCTGACGCAGACGGTGTGGGGCTTCAGCCGGGACGACGTGGAGGCCTCGTTCTTCACGGCGTACCTGGAGAAGGGCATCTTCGGAGTCTCCCCGTTCGAGACGATCGACCGTGACGGCGTCGGCGCGCTGGTCAAGCTGGCGGTCGAGGCGGGCCGCGCGACCCGCCCCGACCTGAAACTGGGCGTGTGCGGCGAACACGGCGGCGACCCGGAGTCGGTCCACTTCTTCCACGAGGTCGGCCTGGACTACGTCAGCTGCTCACCGTTCCGGATCCCGGTGGCCCGGCTGGAGGCGGGGCGGGCGGCTTCGTCCTCGGCGGGGAGCGATCACCGGTAGGGGGCGCGCCAGGAGCACCAACGGCTCCAGGAGGCCCTGAAGGGCCCTGAAGACGCCGGAACCGTCGCCCTGTCACCCCGACCCTCAGCGACACGGCAGCGGTTCCGGAGCACGAAAGAGGGCGGCACCCCTGTGCGGGGAGTGCCGCCCTCTACCGTGGAGTGCATGAAAATCTCCCCGTTCGTCGCCCGGGAACGCTTCGTGGGTTCGCCTGTCGCACGGCTGGCGACGGCCGATGCCAATGGGGTGCCCCACGCAGTGCCGGTGACCTTCGCCGTCCTGGGCGACGTCGTGTACTTCGCGGTGGACCACAAGCCCAAGAGCACGTGGCAGCTGCGGAGGCTCAGCAACATTCGGGAGAATTCCTCGGTTACGGTCCTGGTCGACCACTACGCCGAGGACTGGTCGACCCTGTGGTGGGCTCGTGCCGATGGTCGCGGGGAAGTGCTGGAGGACGGCCAAGAGCGGCACCGTGCGGTGGAGTTGCTGCGTGACAAGTACGACCAGTACCGGGGCTCTCCTCCTCAGGGTCCCGTGGTTGCCATTCGGGTCGAGCGGTGGAGCGGGTGGGCGTTTGCATAGCCTTGCCCGGTACAGCCGAACCCGAGGTGACGTAGATGCCGGACCGAGATCTTCCTCCGTACCGCCGGATCGCCGACGACCTGCGGGCGGCGATCGCCACGGGGAAACTGGTTCCGGGCGAGAAGCTGAAGTCGGAGAACGAACTCAAGGATCAGTACGGCACGACCCGGGTTACGGTGCGCAAGGCATTGTCCCTGCTCAAGGCGGACGGTCTGCTGATCAGCGAACAGGGCAGGGGTGTTCTCGTACGTTCGCAGCCCAGCGTGCGGTTGCGGACGACTGGGGCCAACTTCCGTGGGTCGCTGACCGCGACACCGGACGGCAAGCAGGTGCTCGCGCGCTTTCCCCTTGATCAGACCAATCGGGCCGCGCTGTTCCTGATCCCCTGCAGAGGTGGGGCGTGACTCGCCCCGACCGTCCAGTGAGCGCCCTACTGTCGTCGACATGACGAAGCCAGTGGCAGAGACGCACTCGCACGAGAACGACCCGGGCACGGCACGCTTGATCGTTCTGTCCGACGGCGTCTACGCCATCGCGATGACACTGCTGGTCATCAACGTGGCCGTTCCCGCGCATCTGGAAGACGCCGCGTTCCACCGTGCCCTGGGCGACGCGCTTCCCAACCTCGGTGCCTTCGTCCTCAGCTTCGCCCTCATCGCCGGGTTCTGGCGTGATCACCGCCGCATTCTCACCGCACTGCCCATCGAGACGGCCCTGGTCACCCGGCTGATCCTCCTCGGCCTCGGCCTGGTCGCCCTGTCGCCCTTCCCCACCGCGCTCCTGGCCGCGTACGCCTCCCAGCCCGAAGCCGTCGCCCTCTACGCGGGTGCCATGGCCGCGATCCACGCGGTGCACGCGACCCTGCTGCTGCTCACGCAACGCGAAGTGCACCCCTCGCCCGCGTCCTCCGGCGCGGCGGCCCGCCGCCGCTTCACCGCCCAACTCGGTTCCAGCGTTCTGATCTTCGGCCTGTCCATTCCCCTGGCCTTCGTCAGCACGGACGCGGCCATGTGGTTCTGGCTCACGCTCATCCCCGCCCACCTCGTCCTCGGCCACCACCTCTGCGGGCTTCCGCAACAGTGAATCGTCCGGCCCGGCAATCGCCGACGGTCCCGCTGACCTCGTGAGGCGGTGGATCGCGCTGCCGCGCCCGCGCGTACGGCTGCGCCGGGGCAGACCTGGGGACCCGGCTGGTCGACCGTGTCGCCCCCGACTGCAAGGACTGACCCGAAGGAATCGTCAGGAGTACACCATCGGACACCCCCGTCTGAGCGAGTGCTGTGCCGCGCGCAGGTACAGGGCGACATAGAAGGCGGCGTCCAGATCTTCGCCCCACGGCCCCGGTCGGGCCTCTGACAGTTCCCTCGCCTCGCCGTCCAGGAACCAGCTGGTCAGGTCCAGGTTGTCGCACATCTCCGGGGCCTCGGGCGGCAGTTCGACCGCCGCCGCCAACTTCTCGGCGACTGCCAGGACTTGCGGGGCGCCCACGATCACCGTCGAGTCGGAGTACGAGGACCCGACCCGCAGCTCGATCTCCTCCTCCAGGGACACCGGCACCAGGACGTTCCAGCCGCAGAGCAGATCCGTTTCCGCCTCCGAGAGATGCGCCCCGCACAGCGTGAGGAAGCTGTTCATGGACGGGACCAGTTTCTCCTCGAAGGACCGGCCCGAGCCGCGGACGAATTCCGCTGCCGCGGGTACGGAGTCGTACCGGGGCAGGCCTCGTCGGACCAGCTCCGCGTTCAGGCCCGAGGCGATCTTCGCGCGCCCACCCTCGTCCTCGTCCTCACCGAACCACTCCTCCGCACCGACATCGACCACGTATACGCCCATCACCGCAACGTACTGCGCACCACTGACATCGACGCCGGTGCGCAGTACGGGCGTACGGACGTACGGCGGCGGTGCTTACGCCTACGAGCGGAACGGGCCCGTCACCTCGTACGTGATCCCGCCCGAGGAGCTGCCGCTCGTGCCGCGCTGGCTGGAGAAGTACAGGCGGCTGCCGTTGGGGGAGAACGCCGGGCCCGTGATCTCCGAGCCCGACTGGCCGTCGATGCGCAGGAACGGGGCGACCAGGTCGTCCGGAGTGATCAGGCAGATCTCCATGTTGCCGCCGTCCTCCGCCACGAACAGGTCGCCCGATGACGTGCCGGTGATGTTGTCGACGCCGGTCAGCGGGGCCGTGCCCGAGGTGACCAGGGAGTCGTCGTACGCCAACTCGTAAGTGTTCGTCAGCAGGTTGAGCTGCCAGACCCTGTTGTCGCCCTTGGTGGTGAACCAGACCTTGTCGTCGGCGTAGTAGCAACCCTCGCCGCCGTTGAAGGACTTGGAGCCGGAGACCTGGGTGCGCGTGGTGGTCGGGGAGCCGTCCGGGTCGGGGATCGTC
Organism: Streptomyces sp. SID12488; assembly: GCF_010548275.1. Classification (GTDB taxonomy): domain Bacteria; phylum Actinomycetota; class Actinomycetes; order Streptomycetales; family Streptomycetaceae; genus Streptomyces. The sequence goes on along the minus strand of NZ_JAAGLT010000001.1, from coordinate 98,882 downwards.
GTCCAGGTGTAGGAGCCCGAGGTCGCCGTGCCGGCCACCAGAACCTGGAGGGTGCCTGCCGCCAGGTTGCCCCAAGTCGTGGGAACGAAGCGGTAGAAGCGGCCGTTCGTCTCGTCCTCCGTCAGGTAGACGACCTTGCGGACCGGGTCCGCTGCCGCCGCCTCGTGCTTGAAGCGGCCCATCGCGGGGCGCTGCGTCGCCGCGTTCGTGCCCCACGGGTCCGTCTCGTAGACGTACCCCAGCGACACCTCCTCGCAGGACAGCCACGTGTTCCAAGGGGTGCGTCCACCCGCGCAGTTCTGGCGCGTGCCCGACAGGATGCGGTACGCGGAGGTGATGGCGCCCGTCGACGAGAACTTCACCGCGCTCGCACCGCCCGACGGGTTGATCTCCGAGTTGGAGACATAGATCCAGCCCGTGCCGTCGGCGTAACAGGCCCCGCCGTCAGGGGCGTTGTGCCAGGTGTACGACGTTCCGGTGACCGTCTGGCCCGAGCGGGCGACGACCCGGCTGGTGAAGCCGGCGGGGAGTCTGATGCCGTTGGCGTCGGGCGCGGCGAGGGCTCCGTACGGGCCGGTGCCCGGCTGGGCGGGGGCCGCGTGGGCGGCGCCGCGCCACAGGGTGCCGCCGAAGACGGCAGCCGAGCCGCCGATGACGGCGGCGCGCAGAAGGGTGCGGCGTTCCATGTGTGCGTTCACTCGTGCGTCCACTCTCGCTCCAAGGGTCCAAAGGGGGTGGCGTGTGGCGTGCGGTGACGTCTGGGACCCTAGGGCGGCGGAATGGAATTGTCATGTACGCGCGATGTAGCCTTGGCGGTCGTTCGTTGCCGTACCGCGAGGTGGTCGGGTGCCGGATTGTCGACATGTCGTTCGGAATGTCGGTCGGCATCGCGGTCCACGTGTGCGTCGGCACGCCTGGGCGCCCGAGGGTGACGCCCGCCAGCACCAGGGCCAGGCCGCACAGTTGCTGGTTTGTCAGTACTTCGCCGGCGAGTACCGTGCCGAACAGCACGCACGTGACCGCCCTCACCGGACCCGGACGGGAACTCATCGACCGGGCGTTCACCGACCACACGCGCAACGAGCGGCGGCTGCTGGATCTCCTGCCGCCCGCCGAGGCCTCGGCGCTCGAAACGCTGCTGACGGCGTGGCTCTCCCGCATGGAGTATCCGGGCCCCACCGGTGGCGACTGACCCCGACGCGCATGCCTACGAGCAGTCGGCGCCGGATGGCCGGAACCCTGCGGTGCGTGGGCGCGGATCTTCACAACTCTGTTGTGGAGAAAGCGAGTTCACCTACGTTGGTGCCTGATGATCACCATCACGTCACAGGAGGCTCTGCTGTGTTAGACGACGACCCCACCCCTTCGGTCGAACCCATCCCCTCGGTCAGCACCGGCACCGGCACCGGCGCACGGGCACGAGCGCACATCGACACCTCCAAGCCGCACTCGGCCCGCTTCTGGAACTACTTCGTCGGCGGCAAGGACAACTACGAGGTCGACCGGGAGATCGGGGACCAGATCAAGGGGATCTTCCCCGGTCTCGTCGATGTCGCCGTCACCAGCCGGCACTTCCTGGGACGCGCCGTCCGCTACCTGGCCGACGAGCAGGGCGTACGTCAGTTCCTGGACGTCGGCACCGGGCTGCCGACCGCCGACAACACCCACGAGGTCGCACAGCGCGCCGCCCCGGACGCCCGGATCGTGTACGTCGACAACGACCCCGTCGTGCTCGCCCACGCGGACGCCCTGCTCGGCAGCACCCCCGAGGGCCGGACCGTCTATCTGAACGCCGATCTGTACACCCCCGAGGCCATCCTCGAAGCGGCGGCCGACACCCTCGACCTCTCCCGGCCGGTCGCCCTGATGATCCTCAACACGCTCGGCCACGTCGCCGACCACGACCAGGCGCGTGACCTGGTGAGCCGGCTGATGGCGGGCCTGCCGTCGGGCAGCCATCTGGTGGTCAGCGACTCCACCGCCACCAGCGAGGGCATGATCGCCGCGTCGAAGGCCTACAACGCGAGCGGCGCCGTGCCGTACTACGTGCGGAGCGTCGCGGAGATCGCCGCCTTCTTCGACGGCCTCGACCTGGTGGAGCCGGGCGTGGTCCAGGTACCCGAGTGGCGCCCTGACCTCCGGGGCCCGGCCGGTTCCGCCGCGTCCGTCGACGCCTACTGTGGAGTGGGCCGCAAGCCCTGACGTGCCGATGCAGATACAGAACCAGAGCCTGGAACTGGCCATGAGGGCCGATCCGGCGCAGCCTGGGACGCGTATCCGGATCCGGACACGTATCCGGGTACGCGTCCGGACGCGTACCCGTGTCCGCCGGAACCGCCGGACTCGTCGCTCATGGAGGTAACCCGAACATGCCGGGCTGGAACACGCAGGACATCCCCGACCAGAGCGGTCGCATCGCCGTCGTCACCGGTGCCAACAGTGGTCTCGGGTACGTCACCGCGCGGGAGTTGGCGCGCAAGGGGGCGCGGGTGGTGCTCGCGTGCCGGAGCGAGGCACGCGGGAACGAGGCGGTCGGGCGGCTGCTGGCCGAAGTGCCGGACGCCATCGCCGAGTTCTGGCCGCTCGACCTCGGAGACCTGGGCTCCGTACGGGAGTTCGCGGACGAGCTTCCGTACGAGCGGCTCGATCTCCTCGTCAACAACGCGGGTGTGATGGCGCTGCCGTACGGGACGACGGCGGACGGGTTCGAGACGCAGTTCGGGGTCAACCACCTCGGGCACTTCGCGCTCACCGGGCTGCTGTTCCCGACCCTGCTCGGCACGCCCGGCGCCCGGATCGTGAACCTCTCCAGCGGTGCCCACGCACTCGGCAACATCGACATCGACGACCTCAACAGCGAGTGCAAATACCGGCGTTGGACCGCGTACGGGCGTTCCAAGACGGCCAACCTGCTCTTCACCCACGAGCTGGCGCGCAAGCTGGCCGCGACCCGTTCCGGGGTCGTGGTCGCCGCCGCGCACCCCGGGTACGCCGCCACCAACCTCCAGACGGCCGCGCCGAAGATGCAGGGCCGCAAGGGTGCCGAGCGGTTCATGGAGTTCGGCAACCGGGTCTTCGCCCAGTCCGCCGAGGCGGGCGCCCTGCCCACGCTCTACGCGGCCACCGCACCGGACGTACGGCCCGACGCGTTCGTCGGGCCGTCCTTCCTGGGCTGGCGTGGCTCGCCCGCCAAGTCCTGGCGGGCTTCCTGGACGCTCAACGACCGTGCGGGGGACCGGCTTTGGGTCGCCTCCGAGCAGCTCACCGGGGTGACGTACGAGGGCCTGAAGTCATGAAGAACGTGAGCGGCGCCCCGGCCGGTAGTGGGCTGGGGCGCCGCTCACGAGCAGCATCGGTCGGGGGTGGGTCAGGCGGCGGCGCGCACCTCGTACGCCTGCACGGCCACCGTCTCGTCGTCGAGGCAGCGGCCCGACTCCAGGTCGAAGCGCTGCTTCAGGAGCGGGGAGGCGACGTACGGGCGGCCCTGGTGGGTGCCGGTCAGGCCGCGGGAGAGGACCGCCGCGCCGCCGAACGGGTCACGGTTGTCGATGGCGTAGAGACTGCCCGCGCGGTCGCGGAAGATGGCCGCCTGCCGGCCGTCGGGCAGCAGGGCCGCCACGCCGCGGCCTGGCAGCAGGAGGCTCAGGTCGCAGACCGTGAACCAGTCGTCGGCGCTGTCGGCGCTGTCGGCGAGGCGAAGTTGGATCTTCAGGTCGGTCGTCTCGGGTGCCAGGGTCATCGCTGGGCGCTTCCTTCCAGGACGTCATCGGCGGGGCGCAGGCCGATGGACAGCAGCGGCAGGTCGGGCTTGATCTGGTCGCGCTCGGGGACGAAGCCGACGACCGGGTCGGGGGTGTCCGGCGCGTTCACGAAGGACACGAACCGGGCGAGTTTCTCGGGGTCGTTGATGGTGTCGGCCCACTCGTCGCGGTAGTGGGCGACATGCGCGGTCATCAGCGACTCCAGCTCCTCGCAGATACCGAGGGAGTCCTCCACGACCACGTCCCGTACGTGGTCCAGGCCGCCGGGGATCCGCTCCAGCCAGGTCGACGTACGCTCCAGCCGGTCCGCCGTGCGGATGTAGAACATCAGGAACCGGTCGATCAGCTTGATCAGTTCGGCGTCGTTCAGATCCTGGGCCAGCAGGTCCGCGTGGCGCGGAGTGGCGCCGCCGTTGCCGCCGACGTACAGGTTCCAGCCGCCCGAGGTGGCGATGATGCCGAAGTCCTTGGACTGGGCCTCGGCGCACTCACGCGCACAGCCCGACACCGCCGACTTCAGCTTGTGCGGCGACCTGAGGCCCCGGTAGCGCAACTCCAGGTCGATCGCCATCCGGACCGAGTCCTGGACGCCGTAACGGCACCAGGTCTGACCGACGCAGGACTTCACCGTGCGGAGGGACTTGCCGTAGGCGTGCCCGGACTCGAAGCCGGCGTCCACCAACCGGGTCCAGATCAGCGGGAGTTGTTCGACGCGCGCGCCGAACATGTCGATCCGCTGACCGCCGGTGATCTTCGTGTAGAGGCCGAAGTCGCGGGCGATCTCGCCGATGACGATCAGGCCCTCCGGGGTGATCTCACCGCCGGGGATGCGCGGGACGACCGAGTACGAGCCGTTCTTCTGCAGGTTGGCGAGGAAGTGGTCGTTGGTCTCCTGCAGTGCCGCCTGCTCGCCGTCGAGGACGTAGCCGCTCGCGCCGATGGTCGGGGCGAGGGAGGCGATGATCGAGGCGACCGCCGGCTTGCAGACGTCGCAGCCGTCACCGCCCCTGGCGTTGTCGCGGCCGTAGCGGTCGAGCAGGTCCTGGTAGGTGTTGACGCGCAGGGCGAGGACGATCTCGTACAGCTCCTCGCGGGTCTGCGAGAAGCAGCCGCACAGGCCCTTGTCGACGACGACACCGCTCGCCTCCAGCTCGGCGGTGACGAGCTGGCCGAGGACCTTGACGCAACTGCCGCACGTCGTACCGGCCTTCGTGCACTTCTTGACCTCGGGCACGGTGGTGCAGTTGTGCTCGGTGACCGCGCCACGGATCGTGCCCTTGGTGACGTTGTTGCAGGAGCAGATGATCGCGCTGTCCGGCAACGCGGTCGGGCCGAGCTGGACCTGGCCGCCGGCACCGGCCGGGAGCACAAGGGACTCGGGGGAGACCGGCGGGACCGTACCGGTGAACGCGCGCAGGGTGCCGTAGGCCTCCGCGTCGCCGACGAGGATGCCGCCGAGCAGGGTGCCGTCGCGGCCGATGACGAGCTTCTTGTACAGACCCGAGCGGGAGTCGGAGTAGACGACGTCCAGGCAGTCCTCGGTGGCGCCGTGCGCGTCGCCGAAGGACGCCACGTCGACGCCGAGCAGCTTCAGCTTGGTGGAGAGGTCGGCGCCGGTGAACGTCAACTGCTCGGCCTCGTCCGCGGCGATGGCGGCGGCGGCGGTCTCCGCCTGCTCGTAACCGGGGGCGACCAGGCCGTACACCCGGCCGTCGGAGGCCAGCGCGCACTCGCCGATCGCGAAGACGTGCGGGTCGTTGACCGTACGGCACCGCTCGTCGACCGCGATGCCGCCCCGCTCGCCGACGGAAAGGCCGCAGTCCCGGGCGAGTTGGTCCCTCGGCCGGACACCGGCGCTGAACACCACCAGGTCGGCGGCGAGTTCGGAACCGTCGGACAGCTTCATGCCGGTGACCGCGCCGTCCTCGTCGACGACGATCTCCTGGGTGCCGACGCCCGTGTGGACGGACAGGCCCATGTCCTCGATGGTGCGCAGCAGGGCCGCGCCGCCGCCGTCGTCGACCTGCACCGGCATCAGACGCGGCGCGAACTCGACGATGTGGGAGGTGAGTCCGAGACCCTTCAGCGCGCCGGCCGCCTCTAGTCCGAGCAGACCACCGCCGACCACGGCACCGGTCGTACGGGTACTCGCGTACTCCTCGATCGCGAGGAGGTCCTCGATGGTGCGGTAGACGAAGCAGCCCTTGGCGTCCTTGTTGGGGACCGGCGGCACGAAGGGGTAGGAGCCGGTGGCGAGGACCAGGACGTCGTAGTCGACGACCAGACCCGAGCGGGAGGTCACCCGCTTCGCCTCGCGGTCGATGGTCTCCGCCGGGTCGCCGATGTGCAGCTCGATGCCCTCCTTCTCGATGAACGCCATGTCGGTCATCGAGAGGTCCTCGGGCGTCTTGCCCGAGAAGTACGAGGTCAGCGCCACGCGGTCGTATGCCGGACGCGGCTCCTCGCACAGCACGACCACGCGGTGCGCGGCGGTCAGGTTGCGCTCGGCGAGGGCTTCGAGGAAGCGCTGGCCGACCATTCCGTGGCCGACGAGGACGATCGTGGGGGTGGTCGTGGGGGTGGCCCCATCAGCGGCGGTCATTAGGAGCCTCCATCGTTGGTGAGCAGGTGGAGCAACGGGCCGCCGTCAGTGGGGAGCGGCTCTGCTCCCTCCCAGGCGCGCGCGAGGGCGCCGACGGTGCCGAGTTCGCCGACGAGCACCCCGCCGACCAGCCGGTCGTCGCGGACGACGACCTTGCGATACGTGCCCCGGGTGGCGTCGGCGAGCTGGATGACGTCGTCGCCGGGGCGGGGGGTCGGCTCGCCGAAGGCGGCGAGATCGAAGGGGTTGCCGGTGTCGGCGGTGAAGTCGGTGAGGGTGAGCCGGGTGAGGGCACGGGTGCCGGTGTAACGGGCGCCGGAATCACCCGACGCGCCCGGCTCGCCCGACTCGCTCGCAATCAACTCGGCCAGGACTTCGGCCTGTTCGAGGGCGGGGGTGGCAAGCCCGTAGATCGTTCCCTGGTGCTGTGCGCAGTCCCCGAGGGCCCGGATGTGCGGGTCGGAGGTACGCAGTTCGTCGTCGACGAGGATGCCCTTGTGCACGGCGAGTCCCGCGTCACGCGCGAGCCCTACCCGGGGGTGGACTCCGCAGGCCAGTACGACGAGGTCGGCGTCGAGAGCGTAGTGGTCGGCCAGTTCGACCGAGCGGACCCTGCCGCCCACGCAGCGCACGTTCCGTACGCGGCACTCGGTGTGCACCTCGACACCCAGATCGGTGAGGTGCCGCAACACCAACGCCGAGGCGCCCGGGTCTAGTTGGCGTTCCATCAGCCGTTCGGCCTGTTGGGCGAGAACGACCTGCGCCCCGCGTACGGCGAGGGCGCGGGCGGCGGACACACCGAGGAGCCCGCCACCGATGACGACGACCCGCGCCCCCGGACGTACGTCCTTGGACAGCCCGAGACAGTCGTCCATCGTGCGGAACGCGTGGACGCCCGAGGGGAGTTCGTGATCCGCGGTGAACAGCCCACGCAGGGGCGGGAGTACGGGGTTGGAGCCCGTCGCCAGCACCAGCGTGTCGTATGCGATCACCGACCCGTCGGAGCAGTGCACGGTCCGGTCGGCGCGGTCGATGTGCTCGGCGCGGGCCCGGACCAGCCGGTCCGGCGTCGGCAGGGCGATCACGTCGGGGCCGTACCGCCCGGCGAGAACCTCGGCGAGCAGCACCCTGTTGTACGGGCGGTGCTCCTCCTCGCCGACGAGCACGACGTCCGACGCGGACAGGCCGAGCTCGCCGAGCCGCCGGGCGAGCCGGACGCCCGCGAGCCCGGCGCCGATCACCACCACACGCGTATTCGAGGTCATGTACTGCAGCGTGCGTTGCCGGTGTTACCCGGCGGCATCACGTCTGTTTCCCGGGAGGCACGCTTCCCTCAGCGGAAGCCGGAAGAGGGTGTGAGGGTTCCGGAGGGGCGAGGCGGGCGGCTGTGAGGTGCGGGTCCCGGCCGGAAGCTTCCCCGTGTCCTGGGCCTGCGGATGCGCCACCTAAAATCGCGATCATGCCCGACATATCGCTGCCCATGATCGTCGCCCTCTGTGTCGCCGCCCTCGCGGCCGGCTGGATCGACGCCGTCGTGGGCGGCGGCGGCCTGCTCATGATGCCCGTACTGCTGCTGGGGCTCCCGGACACGTCCTCGGTGGCGCAGTACGCGCTCGGCACCAACAAGGCCATGGCGATCGTCGGCACCACGGGCGCGGCAGTGACGTATACACGCAAGGCGCCGGTGGACGTACGTCTGGCGGTACGCATCGGGCTGGCGGCGGTCGCCGGCTCGACGGCCGGGGCGTTCGTCGCGGCAGGCATGAGCACGGACACGCTGAAGCCGGTCATCATGGTCGTCCTGCTCGGCGTGGGCGCCTTCGTGATCTTCAAGCCCGCCTTCGGTACGGCTCCGGCGACCACCCCGGTCTCCGCGCGCCGCGTCCTGGCCGCGATCGGACTCGCGGGTCTGGGCATCGGCTTCTACGACGGCCTCATCGGCCCCGGCACGGGCACGTTCCTCGTCCTCGCGCTGACCGCGCTGCTCCACCTCGACCTGGTGACCGCCTCCGCCACCGCCAAGATCGTCAACTGCTGCACCAACGCGGGCGCCCTCGCGATCTTCGCCTGGCAGGGCACGGTGTACTGGCAGCTGGGCGCGCTCCTGGCCGCGTTCAACCTGGCCGGGGGGATGGTGGGGGCGCATACGGCACTGAAGAAGGGGAGCGGGTTCGTACGGGTGGTGCTGCTGGTGGTGGTGTTCACGCTGGTGGCGAATCTGGCGTACCAGCAGTGGCTGGCGTAGTGGCGCTCGGGCGGTGCCCAACGGGTGCTCAAGCGGTGCCCGATGGGTGGCGGTCGCTGCCGCTGAGGTGGGCGAAGACAACCACGTTGCCCTCGTACCCGGTCCGGGGTGAGTAGCCGCCGCCGCAGGTGATGACGCGCAGCTCGGGGCGGGGCGCGGCGCCGTACACCTTCTCGTCCGGGAAGTGGTCCTTGTCGTACACCTCGACGGCGTCGACGGTGAAGCGAGCGGTGCTCCCGTCGAGCCGCTCGACCTCGATCGCGCCGCCCTTCTCCAGGGCGCCGAGGCGGTAGAAGACGGAGGGCCCGTCGGCGTTGTCGACATGCCCGGCAACGATGGCGGTGCCCGTCTCGCCGGGCGCCGTACCGGCCTCGTACCAGCCGGCCAGGTCCTCACGCTCGGCGGGCGGTACGTCCAGGCTGCCGGTGGGGGTGAGGCCGAGGCCCATCAGCGGGGCGTCCACGCGGATGTCGGGGATGCGGATGCGGAGGGGCGGGGAGGCCGGGAGTGCGGGGGACACCGGTACGGCGGACTCCGGGTGGGTGGGCCGCGTTCGGGCCTGGGCGGCGGACGGCTGCGGCGGGGCATGGGTCTCGCCGCCGCTGCGCACCAGCCAGGCGCCGGAGCAGAGGGCGGTGACGGTGGCGACGGCTATGACGAGATTGGTGAATCTGCGCACGAGGACCTCCGACCTCCTGGACGCCCCTGTTCCACCCTGATGTCTCACCCTGAAGTGCCTTGTGTCCTTGCGTCCTTGTGCTCTTGTGTCCCTTTTCATTCCTGTGTTTCTGATGGTTTGTCCTGGCCCCCCTCCGGGCCACGAGGGGCGTCGGGCCCGGAGGGGAGGGGACGTGCGGTACCGGCGGACGGACGGCGGAGGACGTCCGTCAGATCCTGTCGCCTCTCGCCCGGCGATGCAGGAGCCAGGTACCGCCCGCGGCGGCGACGGCGAGAGCCGCCACGCCGGCCGCGGTCCGCACGGGGTCGGGACCGAGCGCGCCACCGACCCCCGTCTTCACACTCCCCCTGGGCTGCACCGGGGGACGCACGGGCGGCCGGGTCGAGGTGAGCGTGACAACCAGATCGCCACTGACCCGCCGACCGTTCCCTTTCCCGTGCCCGTCACACTGGGCGACGATCTCGTACGTCCCCGGCTGCGCGCCCGGCGGCACCCGGAACCGCCCGACGGCGACCTCCTTGTGCGTCCCGGGCGCGAGAACGAAGGCCCCGGCGCCCACCGCACTGGCATCCCCGGCGGCGGTACCGCCCGCTCCGCAGGCCGTGGTGTTGACGGTGACCTGGGAGCCGGGGGTGACGGTCGCCGGGTACACCTCAAGGGAACCGCCGGTGCCCGCGTGAGCGGGCCCGGCGAGGGCGACGGCGAGCGCGGTACCGGTCAGCAGACGGGCGGCGGCGGTACGTCGCATCGGGCTTGCTCCTCCGAGAGCTCGCGAACGGGGTGGTCTGGTACCGAGGTAAGTGGCAGGGACCCGGACGCGCTCTCTGAGGACCCGTCAGAAATACGGTGAACGGGTGGCCGGAGGCTGCGGGAAACGACCGGCGCGTCGACATTCGGGCAGGTCATCGACGTACGACTGGCGTGTCGCGAAAAGAACCGGATGGATGGGGACCGGGGGTGTGAACGGGTGACCGGGGCGGAGGCGAATGAAGGGCTTGACCTCAAGGAAGCTTGAGGTATGAGGCTGTACCGCATGCAGACACACACTGAATCCAGTGAACGCAGCGACTCTGTCGAGCCCGTACGGGTGACCGTCGTCGTCGGGAGCAACCGGGAGGGCCGTTTCGGGCCGGTGGTGGCCGACTGGCTGCTGAACCGGATGGCGAAGCGCGACGACCTGGTGGCGGAGGTCGTGGACGTCGCGGCCACGGCACTCCCGACGACGTTCGCGACCGACGAGGACGCGAAGGCCCAGCTGGCGACGGTCACCCCGAAGCTGGCGTCGGCGGACGCGTTCATCGTCCTGACCCCCGAGTACAACCACTCCTACCCGGCCGGCCTCAAGAACCTCATCGACTGGCACTACACGGAGTGGCAGGCCAAGCCGGTCGCCTTCGTCTCGTACGGCGGAGTCTCGGGAGGCCTCCGCGCGGTCGAACACCTCCGCCAGGTCTTCGCGGAACTCCACGCGACGACGGTCCGGGACACGGTGTCGTTCCACAACGCGGGCGCGTCGTTCGACGAGGAGGGGCAACTGAGGGACCCGTCGGGACCGGACGCGGCGGCGATGACGATGCTGGGCCAAGTGGTTTGGTGGGGACGGACGTTGAGGGAGGGACGGGCGACTCGGGCGTACGGGGGGTAGCGCGCACGGGGACCCGACTCGCCGGCGCTCTTACTCGGGCCGTGAGGGCTCCTCCCGTGTCCGGGCCTGGTGTCGGCGGGCCTTGAGCCGGTTCCCGCAGGTCTTCATCGAGCACCACCGTGCGGTGTTGGCGCGACTGCGGTCCAGAAGGAAGAGGCGGCAGTCGGGGTTCTCGCACGGTCGCAGACGGCCGGGCATGCGCTCTTTCACGTCCGCCCACGCGAGCACGAGTTCGACGGCGAGCCTGCGCTCCGGTGGCACCTCCAAGTGCCACTCGATGCCCGACGCGCTGGGCTGCGGGACCTTGTGAACGCCCGCGAGGACCCGGCTCAGACGGGGCTCCGCCGCCGTGCCCGTCTCCACCGCCTGGAGCGCGTCCCGGGTGGTGCGCAGCCACCCGCGCTCCTCGTCGCCGCCGAGACCCCCGTGCTCCCGCGCCCACCTGTCCACCTCGTGGTCGTCACGCCACAGGTCCTGGCGTCGGCCATCCGCAACGGGGGTGCTGTTGAGGGCCTGCATCAGGGCTTGGTCGTTCAGCACGAACCCTGCCTCCCATCTAACTCCATCAAGTGGTTTGACAGGTTACTCCAGAGGCGGTCTACTGAACGACGACGACAGGTAACCATCAAAAGATGTTGAAGGGGTTAGTCATGGTTGAGGTCCGCCACCAGTACGCGACCGTGCGGGGACATCGCGTCTTCTACCGCGAGGCAGGATCCCGCGAGGCGCCCACGCTCGTACTCCTGCACGGATTCCCCTCCAGCTCGCGCATGTTCCGTCACCTGATTCCGGCGCTGGCCGATCGATTCCACGTCATCGCCCCCGACCACCTGGGCTTCGGCAACTCCGACGTCCCGCCCGTGGACGCGTTCACCTACACCTTCGACTCCCTGACCGACGTCACCGAAGCCCTCCTGGCCCAGCTCGACATCACCCGCTACGCCGTGTACGTCCAGGACTACGGCGCGCCCATCGGCTGGCGGCTGGCCCTGCGCACGCCGGACGCGGTCACCGCGGTGATCACGCAGAACGGCAACGCCTACAAGGACGGCTTCGTACCGGATTTCTGGAAGCACGTATGGGCGTACTGCGAGAATCCGGGCCCCGAGACCGAACCCGCCGCCCGCGCCGCCCTCTCCCTCGACGCCATCCGCTGGCAGTACCTGAACGGAGTGGACCGGCCCGAGCTGGTCGACCCCGACACCTGGGCCGCCGACCACCGCGAGGTCAACCGGCCGGGCCTCGACCTCGTGCAACTCGCGCTGTTTCGCGACTACGCCAGCAATCCACCGCTCTACCCCCAGGTGCACGCCTACTTCCGGGAACGCCAGGTTCCTCTCCTCGCGGTCTGGGGCGCGGGCGACGAGATCTTCGGCCCGGACGGAGCACGCGCCTTCGCAAGGGACCTGCCGGACGCGGAGATCCACCTGGTTCCCGGAGGTGGACACTTCCTCCTCGAAAGCCACCTGGACACAGTGGCCGGGTACATTCGCGGGTTCCTGACGACCGTCACAGAATCACCGGCGTGAAGCCCGTGAAGAGCTCCCGGGGCGGGTGAACGGGCTCTTCAAGGCCAAGGCCAAGGTCCAGCCGGCGTTGTGGGTCCAGGGAACGCCGCCATAAGGTCACCTGCATGTCTTTACGTCTTCGTATGCGGCAGGCACTTCCGGAAGCGATGCGCGCCCGTGACAAGGTCGCGGTGAGCGCCCTGCGGGCAACACTCGGTGCACTGGACAACGCGGAGGCGGTGCCCGTGGGCGAAGCCGAACTCCGCGGGGTGGCCCTTGAGTTGTCACCGGTCGGCGCCGGCACCACCGAAGCGGCGCGGCGCGAACTGAGCGAGCGCGACGCGGAGGATGTCGTACGCGCAGAGGTCGCCGAACGGCTGGACGTCGCGGCGCAGTTGACCGCACCCGCGCACGCCGACCGGGCCGCGCGACTCCGCGCGGAGGCCGCCGTACTGCTTCGCTTCCTCGACGGTCCCGGCGCCGCATAGGAAATGGCGTGGCTCATTCAGGGGTGCGATTTATGAGCGGCTGACCAACGGACCTGCTTTCGCCGCCCCCATGGGCGTCAGCCGGTAGGGAAACTGTCCGCGCCGAGGACGTTCAGCAGGGCCAGCTTGTCGTAGCTGTCGGTGCCGGGCGTCGCGGTGAAGACGAGCAGGGACTGCGACTGGTCGGGATCATGCAGGTTCTGGCAGAACAGGTCGAGACGCCCGACCTGGGGGTGGACAAACCGTTTGGCGTGGCTCCAGGACAGGCCGACCTCCTGCTGGTCCCACAGCGACGCGAACTCCGTGCTTTGGCGCAGCAGGATCGCCACGAGACGGGCGGCCTGCGACCGGGGCCCTTCTCGCGTGGACGCTGCCCGCAGGATCGCGACGTGCACACGGCTGCTGAGACGGTGGTCGTCGGGGAGGTACAGCCTGCGGGCGGTCGGATCGGTGAACCAGCGGTAGGAGGCACTGCGGGCTTCCCCGGTGTAGTGGGTCTGTTCGCCGAGCAGGGCCACGGCAGGAGGCGTCTGCAGCAGTGTCTCGCCGAGGGGACCCATGACCTGTGCCGGGGTGTCCTGCAGCCGGTCCAGGATGCGCATCAGCCCTGGGTTGACGTGCTCGGTGTGCAGGTGCCGACTCGGTGTGCGGTGCCCGCACAGGAGAAACAGGTGATCGCGCTCGTCCGGGGTGAAGCGCAGCCCACGGGCGATGGCTGCCGCCATCTGCTGTGAGGGCTGCGGCCCGCTGCCACGTTCCAGGCGGGCGAAGTAGTCGGCCGACATGTCGCACAGTTCGGCCACTTCCTCCCGTCGCAGCCCGCTGGCACGCCGACGCGATCCGCGGCGCAGTCCCACATCCTCCGGTTGCAGCGCCTCCCGCCGGGCACGCAGGAAGGCGCCCAGCGACGCGCGGTCCACCGTCTGCTCCATGGGCCTCCCTCCAGAGGTCACGTGCGGTCCGGACTCCGGTCGGGGCCGCCGTACACCGCCATCGTCGCAGCCGCGAGCGGCCTCAACCACTGACTGCGAGTCAGTGGTTGAGCGGGCCCTTCATCCGCGCGGCCGGGTGCCGTCCACTGGTCGTTGTGGAACGACGCAACGCGTTCCGCGAAGACGCGACAACGCACTCCGCGACGGCGCAACGCGTTCCGCCACGACCGGGAAGGGCGCCGGGAACTCCTTCACCCAGCGTGTCCCTTCCCGACCTTGCCGCACTCGACGCACGGCCACGACCTGGCCGGCTGCGTCATGACGCCCGCCGACTGGCAGGCCGACCTCCCCTCCCTCCACTGACCCTTCACCTCACCTCACCACCAACCGCAGCCGGAGAAACCCCATGAATCCCACAGGCAACACCGTCCTCGTCGCCGGAGCGACCTCCGGCATCGGCCTCGGCCTCGCGCTGCGGCTGCACACGGCAGGCAACCGGGTCATCGTCTCCGGACGCCGCGAGGACAGGCTGGCGCAGATCGTCGCGGAGAACCCCGGCGTCGAGTCCGTCGTGCTCGACACCACCGACCCGGTCGCCGTCCAGGACGTCACCGCGCAACTGGTGCAACGCTTTCCCGACCTGAACGTCCTGGTCGCGATGGCCGGCATCATGCTGCCGGAGGACCTGCACAACAGTGGCTTCCTCGCCACGGCGGAAGCGACCGTGGCAACCAACTTCCTCGGCCCCGTCCGCCTCATCGCAGCCCTGACCGAGCACCTCGCCACCCGGCCGCAGGCGACGATCATGACAGTCTCCTCCGGGCTGGCATTCGTCCCCCTGCCGATCGCCCCGACCTACAACGCGACCAAGGCCGCCATCCACTCCTTCACCGAAAGCCTGCGCGTCCAGCTGGCCGACACGGCCATCGAGGTCCTGGAACTGGTGCCCCCGGCGGTGCGCACCGCCTTGATGGGACAGGAGGAGTCGGACAACGCCATGCCCCTCGACGCCTTCCTCGACGAGGTCATGGACATCCTCGGCTCCAACGACCGACCGAACGAGATCCTCGTCAAGGCGGTCGAGCCCCTGCGATTCGCCGAGGCTCGCGGCCAGTACGCCGACGTGCTGCACATGCTGTCCAGCCACTGACGAACTGCGTCCGGCTACGCGGCGGGATCCGCCCACCGCGTAGCCGGACACAGCCTTTCGGTACGGAGGACACTCGGGTCCTCGGGTCCTCGGGTCCTCGGGTCCTCGGGTCCTCCGGCCACAGGGCCGCAACGAGCCCGCAACGGGTCGGCGGCGGCGACGCGGTTCGACTCGGATCGTCCCTACCATCCGGTGTACAGGGGTACGAATAGCGACCCCGGGTCAGGGGGCGCTGTGAAGTCGACAGTTTCGTGGCTGTTGGTCCGGCGCATCGTCGCCGCTTCCGCTGCCTGCGTCGCCCTGGCCACAACCTCGGGGTGCACGACTGCCGTTGACGCCGTCACCGGCATCTCGGTGACCGACGGCGGTCAGCTGGTCGGCGTCATCATGGTCTGCGGACATCACATCGACGGTGCGACGCTCTACGTGGACGGCGGCGACGCCGACAGCGAGGTGACCGTCGGTTCATGGACCGCAGCCCGGCCCCTCAAGTCCGGCCTCGCCACCTGGACCCTCGACGCGCCCGCCGCCGACTGGACCGCGACCACATCTCTCAAACCGCTCACGGCCAAGACCAGTTACACGCTCTACGGCTGGACCAAGGACAACTCGTCGTCGGCAAGCAGCGTCGACTTCACCCTGACCGACCGGGACGGGCTCACATCGGGAATGGTCCGCTACGAGGGCGCCGAATCCGTGGTCACCGTCCCGGTGGCGGAGTTCAAGACCAGTGCCTGCGAGGACAGTTAACGAATTCGGTCGTCTGCGACGGCGGCTTGGAACGTCTCCCAGGCGGTGGGGTGGAGGCGGAGGGACGGGCTCGTCGGGGTCTTGGAGTCGCGTATCGCGATGGTGGCGGGGATGTTGGTGGCTACCTCGACGCACTCGTCCTTGGCGTCGCTGTAGCTGGACTTGAGGTACTGGAAATCGGGCACGGCTCAGAGTTCCTTGCTGAGGTTGTGGAGAAAGCGAAGGGATTCTCGTTCGTTCAGCGAGCGAGCAGAGATCAGCTCGAACAGTTCATGGTGGGCTGTGGCTCCTTCTCCGCCCTCGACCCACGTCTGCCCGAAGGCGGCTTCGGAGTAGACGACATCCATGGCTCCCGGTTCGGCGAAGGAGATGATGTTGAACGCGCCGTTCAGGCCTTGGTGTGTACCCCCGCCGAACGGGAAGACCTGGATGATGACGTTCTGCCGGTCGGTCATCTTCGCCAGATGGTCGAGTTGTCCACGGGCCGTTTCGACTCCGCCGGGAAAGTTGCGCAGCACGGCTTCGTAGAGCACCACCCTTAGCCTGAGCGGTGGTTCATGGGTCAGACGCTGCTGCCGCGCGAGCCGTGAGGCAATGAACTCCTCGTCGGGGTCCCTGCGTTCGGCTGCTCGCGAGGCGCTGACCTGAGTGGCTCTCAACGCGCGTACGTATTCGGGTGTTTGCAGTAGGCCAGGGATGTAGGCGGGCTGCCATGCCCTGATGGTCGTTGCCGCGTTCTCCAGTGCAACGTACTCCTGCATGGTGCCGAGCGTGACGTAGTCGTCCCACCAGCCGCTTGCCTTGCGTCGCTCGCGGTCGATCCTCGCCAGCTCCAACAGGCCGCCCACGGTCTTGAGGTCATGGACCCCATACAACTCGCACAGCGCCCGGATGTCCGGGTCGCGAACGGGAACCCAACCGCCCTCCATCTTCGCGACCTTGGTCGTGGACGCGGTGAGTGCCTTGCCCGCCTGGGTCTGGTTGAGGCCGGCTGCTATGCGCAACTTCGTGAGTTCGCCGCCGAGTCGGCGTCCCAGGACGGTGGATGTGCTGTAGCCCTGCGTCGGCTGGCGTGCGGTCACGTCGGTGCTCCTCCTGGCGTTTGTGCGCGGCCAGTCTGACGTGCTGTCACAAGGCATCGCAAACTCGATCGGAGGAATTCCTCCGAGAGTAACTTGCGGACTCATCGAGCCGTCTCTACCGTCGGTGACGAACCGACCGCAGAGTGGCGCCAGTTAATCCACGGCGCAGCTCCCCCCTGCCCGAAAGCGACCCCCATGACCAAGGAAGACCCCCTCCGATACGACCGCCTCGACTACACGCCCCTCCCCAAGAGCGTCACCCTCGCCCGTCACCGAGCCCACCGTCTCCTCACCCACTGGGGGCACCCCGAACTCGCCCCCGACACCGCCCTGTTGGTCTCCGAGCTCGGCGGAAACGCCGTACTGCACGGGTGTCTCCGCGACCGTCTCTTCCGGGTCGAGCTCGCCCTCACGGACCGCGCCGTGCGAGTCGGCGTCTCCGACCCGCGAGGTGAGTTACTGCCACGCCAACGCAAAGCCACGCCCGACGAGATGTTCGGACGGGGACTGCTGATCGTCGATGCCGTCGCCGACCGCTGGGGCGTGACCGAACTGACCGTCGGCAAGCTCGTCTGGTGCGAGCTGGACGTCGTACGCGGCGCGGATCAGGCGACGAACCAGCAGGAATCGCACCCTCTGCCTGTCACTGCCGCTGCCCCTGTATCCGCCACCGCCCCCGCACGAAACCGTCAGCGACACCCTGCGGCAAGATGGGTTTCATGAGCATCGTAAAGATCAACGTACTCACCGTTCCCGAAGAGCAGCGCGAGGTGCTGGAGAAGCGGTTCGCGTCGCGGGTCGGTGCTGTCGAGGGGTCGGACGGGTTCGAGTGGTTCGAGCTGCTGCGGCCGGTCGAGGGCACCGACAGCTACCTGGTGTACACGCGGTGGCGCAGCGAAGAGGACTTCCAGGCCTGGATGGCGGGCCCGATGCAGTCGGCGCACCGCCCCGCGTCCCCGGGCGGGGAGCAGCCCAAGCCCGCCGCGTCCGGGTCGACGCTCTGGTCCTTCGAGGTCGTCCAGCAGGCAGCACCCAAGCAGGGCTGAGCCCGCCATTGCGGCGCGCCGAGCCGCAGTAGCCGTCTTCGGCGCGCCGTAATGGACCGCGTTTCAGCGGGGGCCCGATCGACGTTGCCCTGAAGAATCTCAGCTTGCGGCGCCGTCGGCCGTCGGTCAGGGCGAGCGCCGCGCAGCCGATTGCGTTTGGGTAACTCATCAAGTCAGATACTTGCACTTGATGTTAAGTGTTGAACTCCCTAGCGTTCTCGGCATGAACCTCACCGTCCTCGCGGCCTCCGGCCGGACCGGAATCGCCCTCACCCGACAGGCGCTACGACGTGGTCACACCGTGACCGCCATCGCGCGTGATCCCGAGCGGATCGCCCTGCCCGACTCCCCGAACCTGCGGAAGGTGGCGGGCGACGTGAACGACGCGGCCAGTATCGCCGCCGTCGTGGACGGGGATTCCGTGGTCCTTTCCGCGCTCGGCACGGACCGGGCCGGGATTCTCCTGACCGGCGCCCGGGCCGTCGTCGCCGCCGGCCCGCGGCGCGTCATCTGGCTCGGTGCCTACGGCACGGGCAAGTCGGCCGAAGCGGCGGGGGAGGGTGCGGGCGTGCTCGCCAAGGTGCTGGGCGACCGGCTCGCGGACAAGGTCGAAGCCGACGGCACCGTTCTCGCGGCCGGAGGCACGGTCTTCCACGCCGGGATGCTCGCTGACGGGGCGGAAAGCCCCCGTCGGCGCACGGTCGGTCTGGAGGCCGGGCCTCCCTTCGACCTCGGTGCGAAGGTCAGCCGGGAAACCGTCGCCGCGGCGATGCTCGACGAAGCCGAGGCGCCCGGCTTTCCCGGTGCCGTGGCCCTGCCGTTGGCGGAGTAGGGGAGTAGAGGAGCAGGGGAGTGGTCAGCCGGCGGCGATCTCCTCGAACGACGCCCGGACCTGCTCGCGGAGCCAGGCGTGGGCGGGGTCGGAATCGTAGCGCTGGTGCCAGTTGCAACTGATCGTCGCTGCCGGGGACTCGATCGGCATCGGCCGGGCGAGGAGCCCGAACGCCTCGATGAGCGGGCGGCCGAGGATCGCCGTGCAGGTGACCAGTGCGTCGCCGCGGGCGGCGATCTGCAGAGCGGCGGACACCGTTGCCACCGCCGCGACCACCCGGCGCCGCAGGCCTTCGGCGGCCAGCATCTCGTCGATCGGGGCGGTGAGGCGGCCACGCCGGGAGATCACCACATGTGGCTGCGCCGCGTAGGACGCCAGGTCGAGTCCGGCGGCACAGGGGTGGCCCGCGCGCATCGCCACGACGAGCCGATCGTCACCGAGCGGCTCGGACCGGAACTCGGGCAGACGGGGCCTCCCGCCGCCGATTTCCAGATCGACGCGGCCGTGTCGCAGGTCGTCGGTGTCGACGGAGTTCTCCGCCAGCACCCGCAACTGCACCCCGGAAGCCCGCTGCTGGATCCTCTCGACCAGTACCGGTACCAGTGACGCGGCTGCCGCGTCGTGACACTGGATCGTGAAGGTGCGATCCAGTTCGGCCAGGTCCAACTCGCGGGTCGGCGAGAGCACTTCCTGCGCTTGCCTGACCAGCCGGTGCACGTCCTCCCGTACCGACAGCGCGTACGGGGTGGGGGTCATCGAGTGGCCGGTGCGCACCAGGATGTCGTCCCCGGTGACGGTACGAAGCCGGCCGAGGGTGCGGCTGACCGCAGGCGAGGACAGGTGCAGCCGCTCGGCCGCGCCCATCACGCTGCCTTCTTCGAGCAGGGCGTTCAGCACGGTCAGCAGATTCAAGTCCAATTGCATAAGAGTAAATCTTAACAAGACATAGATTCATTTCGATCAACTCCAGGAGCGTCCCATGAGTCAGGAACTGCTTGCCGCCACCGTCGCCGCCGTCCGCCACGCCGGCGCCCGGATGATGACGCGCTATTCCACCGAGTCCCGTCAGCCCGGGCTCTCCGAACTGCTCGCGAACCTCCAGGCCAATGACGCGGCCGTTGTCGACACGTTGCGCCCGGCGTTGACCGAGGCCCTGCCGAGCGCGGGCTGGCTCAACGACGAACACGGATCGGGACCGCTGGCCATGGGCGAGTGGTGGCTCATCGACCCGGTCGGTGGCAACGTCAACGCCGTGCACGGCATGCCCGACTGGAACATCGGCGTGAGCCTCGTCCGTGACGGCCGCCCGGTGCTGGCGGTGGTCTACTTCCCGGCCCTGGACGAGATGTTCACCGCGACCGAGGGCGGCGGGGCGTTTCTCAACGGTGTACGGCTGCGGGTCTCGGTCAAGACGTCGTTGGACGGCGCACTGGCCGGGACCGGCCAGGCCAAGCCGGGTCATGACCCCGAGCTCGCCAAGCGGATGGGCTCCGCCTTCAGCGCGATGACGAACGCCGCCCTTTATGTGCGGATCTCCGTACCGGTGACCCAACATCTCGCCCAAGTCGCCGCAGGCCGGATGGACCTGCACTGGCAGTTCGACAACGTCCGGTCCCACGCGGCAGGTGTGCTCCTTGTCCAGGAGGCCGGCGGCGTCGTCACCGATTTCGAGGGCAAACCGTGGGAACTGGCCGGCCAGAGCTACCTCGCCGCCGCGCCGGGTGTGCACGCCGCCGCGCTGGAAGTACTCAACGCCTGAGGGGAGTCCGGATCCACCTTCCGTGGTGGCCCGTCAGACGGCCTCAGCCACTTCCACAGGTCCCCCCGCGGTTGATCGACCGATCGACCGCCGCACCTGACCCGTACCCCACGCACTCCGCGGACAAGGACGACCATGAGTACCCTCACCACACCCCGAACCACCCCGCCGGCACGGGGGAACCTGGTCCGCTGGCGCATCTCGGCCCGGCTGCGCAAGAGCATCCTGGTCACGCATGTCGTGTCGGCGGGAGCCTGGATCGGCATAGAT
Organism: Streptomyces sp. SID12488; assembly: GCF_010548275.1. Taxonomy (GTDB): domain Bacteria; phylum Actinomycetota; class Actinomycetes; order Streptomycetales; family Streptomycetaceae; genus Streptomyces. The sequence goes on along the minus strand of NZ_JAAGLT010000001.1, from coordinate 78,133 downwards.
GTCATCGCCACCGTCATGGTGGCGATCGGCTGGGTACGCGCGGGCGACGACCGCACCGCCGTATACCGGGCACTGGCGGACTTCTTCGTCGTTCCGCTACTGCTGTCGGCTCTCGTGGCGGGGGTGGTCTGCCTTGTCACGGGTGTCCTGCTGGGGCTGGCGACCAAGTGGGGACTCGTTCGCTACCGGTGGGTCGCGGTGAAACTGGTCCTCAACGTCATCGCCTGTGTGATGCTGCTGGCGTTCCTGGGTCCGATCACCGAACTCGCCTCGGGCGAACAACCGTTGCGGGACATCTGGTTCGTCGCGTTCCTCGGCGCCACCGCCATGGTGTTCCTGAGTTTCGCGATGGTGCTCTCGGTCTTCAAGCCGTGGGGCCGAGTCCGCAAGTAGTTCTCGCCGGGTCGGCGCTGAGCAAGGGCACTGAGCAGGGGCGCGGAACAGGAAGACCTGAGAACCACTTGCTCATCGAAGTTCCGCGTCCCGTGGGCACCTGCCCACCGACCACCGCCGAACACACCGCGGCGCGCCCCCTCACCCGTGCCCTGACCATCGCCGGACTCCACGATCGCACCACCAGTACCGAACCCCGGCTCGGTGCTGGAGGGCGATCGATCCGGTCAGGGCTTCCGCCCCAGCCCCCCATGCTGCCCGATAGCCGGCGCCGCCACCCCGGACGCGCTCGGCTCCGGCCGCCACAGCGGCACCGAGACCACCCCGGGCGCGACCAGTTCGAGCCCCTCGAAGTACGCCTCGATCTGGTCCACCGGCCGCAGGAAATACGGCACCGCGCCCGTCTCGTTGTAGGCGTCCTGCGCTGCCTCGTAAGCCGGATCCGTACCCCGCGAGCCCTCGTTCAACGACAGGTAACTGCCCGACGGCAGGCCCGCCATCAGGTCGCGGACGATTCCGCACGCCACCTCGTGGTCCGCCACGTGACCCAGGATGCCGCTCAGGATCAGGGCTGTCGGGCGGGAGAGGTCGAGCGTCCTGGCCGCCGCCTCCAGGATGCGGTCCGTGTCGTACAGCTCGGCGTCGACATAGTCCGTCGCCCCCTCGGGAGTCGACGTGAGGAGCGCTCGGGCGTGGGTCAGGACCAGCGGGTCGTGGTCCACGTACACGATGCGTGCGTCGGGAGCGACCGACTGGGCCACCTCGTGCGTGTTGTCCACCGTCGGCAGGCCCGTGCCGACGTCCAGGAACTGGCGGATGCCCGCCTCTCCGGCCAGATGGCGGATCGTACGGCCCAGGAACGCGCGGCTGCTGCGCGCGATCGTGACGATGCCGGGGAAGACCGCGGTGTACGCGTCGCCGGCCGCCTCGTCGACGGGGTAGTTGTCCTTGCCGCCGAGCCAGTAGTTCCAGATGCGGGCGGAATGCGGTACCGAGGTATCGATCCTCTGTTCGGGTTCAGGCATGCCGGCATCGTCTCCTCGGTCGCAGCGGACGCGTTGGTGCAGGGTTCAACTTAAGGCCCAAGGTCAACCATACGTATGCCACTTGCCCGAGTCAGCACGCGACCCGGTGGCCACCCCGGCGAAATTCCCGGGATGGCCACCAGCGGCACGTCTCCGATCTCCGGATCAGCCCACCGACACCGCACTCCAGGCGGCGCCGACCGCCGCGTACTCCGTGCTGCTCGTCCCGTACAGATCACGCGCCGCGTTCAGCGTGGCGGTGCGCGCGCCCGCGTAGTTCGTCGACGACGTCATGTACGTGGTCAGCGCCTTGTACCAGATCGCGCCCAGCTTGGCCCGGCCGATGCCCGCGACCGTCGAGTTGTTGCACGTGGGGGAGTTGTAGCTGACGCCGTTGAGTATCTTGGCGCCGCTGCCCTCCGCCAGCAGGTACGCGAAGTGGTTCGCCACGCCCGAGGAGTAGTGCACGTCCAGGTTCCCGACGCCCGAACTCCAGCAGTTGGCCGAGTTGTTGTCCTTCGACGGCTGGTCCATGTAGCGAAGCGCCGACCGGCCGAAGCCCGGCTTGACGATCTTCTCGCCGATCAAGTAGTCACCGAGGTCGGTGGAGTTGGCCGCGTTGAACTCCACCAACGTGCCGAAGATGTCGGACGTCGCCTCGTTGAGACCGCCCGGCTCGCCCGAGTACGTCAGGTTGGCCGTCGACGACGTCACGCCGTGCGTCATCTCGTGGCCGGCCACGTCCAGTGAGACCAGCGGACCGAACGTCGTCCCGTCACCGTCGCCGTACGTCATGCAGAAGCAACTGTTGTCCCAGAAGGCGTTGTTGTAGCTGTTGCCGTAGTGCACGCGGTTGTACGAGCCGACCCCGTTGCCCTTGATGCCGCTGCGCCCGAACGTGTCCTTGTAGTAGTCCCAGGTCTCGTCGGTGCCGTACTGCGCGTCAACCGCCGCCGAGGAGCGGTCCGTTGTCACACCCGTGCCCCAGTGGTTGTCCGCGTCCGTGAAGAGCGTGGCAGGGGCGCGGACGATGCAGATACCGAAGATGCACAGGTCAGTGCCGTTGGCGGCGTCGCCCGTGTACGTGTTGCCGCGCGTAGGGTCCTTCAGCTGGTACGTCGATCCGGAGACCGTCGTCTCCAGCGGGACTGTGCCGCCGTACAGGGACCGGCCGTCGCCCGTCGCCGTCTCGATGCTGTCCCAGGCGTCGATCTGGGCGCCCGTGCGCGCGTCGGTCAGCACGGTCCGGGCGACGGGGTTGCCGACCGAGTCCAGGGCCACCGCGTTTGTCTGCCAGGCGAGTCTGGGGGCGCCGTGCAGGGCGTCAACCACCAGCTGCGGCTTGGAGGTTGTCTTCTTCAGCGCCTCGCCCCGGTTCGCCGCGCGCAGCGCCGAGGCCGCCAGGTCGGCTGCCTTCGGGGCCGACACCGACGGGCTGATCGTGGACAGGGATATCGGGCGGGTCGTGGCACGGCTCGCGCTCCGGTAGGTGCCACTCGGCGCCAGATGGACGACGAAGTCGCCGCCGAGCACCGGGAGTTGGCGGTACGTGCGGTCATAGCGGACGTGCTGACTGCCGTCCTTGTCGATGACGACATCCCGGACTGTGGTGCCCTGTACGGAGGTCAGGCCCAGCTGGGCGGCCTGGTCCACGAGCGCTGTGACCGAGTTCCTGATGGCGGTGTCGCGGGTCGGTCTGTCGGCCGCGCCTGCGCTGGGGGAGAGTGCGGCGGCCAGCAGGACGGCGGTGGTGGCGGCTGTACCGGCCGCGGCGAGACGGGAGGTCATCGGTCTCCTTGGGGGTGAAGACGGTGGGGATCGCTCAGATTTAAGGGTTCATGACATGTCGTGTCCAGAGCGCATGCACTTTCACCTCGACTTGTGGCGAGAATCGTTTCCCCATCCCCACGAACCCCGTCCCCGCCCTCATCAGCCCCGCCTCATGAGCCCCGCCCTCACGAATGCGAGACCGACACGTGAGACTCCCGTTCTTCGTCTACGGCACCCTCCGTCCAGGCGAGCCCAACCACGACCACTTCCTGCGCGGCCGTACGCAGTCGGAGCGGCCGGGACGGCTCGCGGACGCGGTGCTGTACGACGGGCCCGGCTACCCGTACGCCGTGACGGAACCCGGCGGAGTCGTGCACGGGGAGCTGGTCGTGGCGCTGCCGGATGCCTACGACGAACTGCTGGCCGAACTGGACGAGTTGGAGGAGTGCGTACCGGGTGACCCGCACAGCCTGTACGAGCGGGTGGCGCGGCAGGTGACCCTCGACGCCGATGGGGGCGCCGTACGTGCCTGGGTGTACGTCGCCGGCCCGATCGTCGCCGCACGGATGCGGGCGCACGGGAGGCTGATCAAGGGCGGGGACTGGCGGGCGCGTTACTGAAGACGGTGAAATAGTCACACGAAGGAAATGTCAACAAGGTCCAGTTGTCGCGTTCCTCACAAGAAGCAACATGGGGCAAGAGCATTAGCTTTCAACAATCTTCAGTAATGATTGGCACATGAGTGACCGGAAATCATTTCCCCCCGCCGGTTCCCGACAACCCCTGCAGCACACCAATTTTCAACTACCCCCACTTTCGGATCTGGTGAGCCTTGTCAGAGCCCCGGCCGCGCTGAGCGTCCCCGGCGACATCCTGGCGGGCGCGACCGCGGCGGGCCGTCCTCTCGGTCCCCGGACGGCCGGCGCGATGGCGTCCTCCGTCTGTCTCTACTGGGCCGGCATGGCCCTCAACGACTACGCCGACGCAGCCGTCGACTCGGTCGAGCGGCCCGCCCGTCCGGTGCCCTCCGGCCGGGTGCCGCGCCGGACCGCGCTGGCCGTCGCAACCAGCCTGACCGGCGCGGGCCTCGGTCTCGCCGCCGTGTCGGGCGGCCGACGCGGACTCGCCGTCGCCCTGCCGCTGACAGCCCTCATATGGGCGTACGACCTGAAGTTGAAGTCGACTCCGGCCGGCCCGGCGGCGATGGCGGGCGCGCGTGCGCTCGACGTACTGGCGGGCGCGGTGGCCGGCGGCGGCAACCCCCCGTGGCACGCCGGTGGGGGTGGCACGGCAGGCGCGCTCGCTCGAGGCGCCGTCCCCGCCCTCCTCACCGGGGTGCACACCTACACGATCACCGCCCTCAGCCGCCACGAGATCTCCGGCGCGCCCTCGCGGCTGCCGGCCACGACGCTCGCCGTGTCGTCGGCCACGGCGCTGTCGACGGTGCTGCCTTCCGTACTCCCGGCCGTTCTCCCGCCCCGGCGCTCCCTGCCCCGGGCGGAGGTCGCCCGAACAGCCGTTGCCTCCGCCGGAGTTCTCGCCTACCTGGGGACGTACGGCTGGGCCCAGGCGCGGGCCGTACGCGATCCAGGAGCGAGTTCCGTACGGCGTGCGGTGGGGGCGGGCATCCTCGCCATGGTCCCCCTGCAGGCGGCGCTCACGGCGCGCGCCGGAGCACCCGTCGCCGCCGCACTCCTGGGTGCCCTGCACCCGGTGGCGCAGCGCCTGGCGAGGCGGGTGTCCCCGACATGAGCAATGCCATGAGCCCTGCTTCGAGATCTACTTCGAGCTGTGCGTCGAGCCCTCTCGTGAACTACGTGACGGAGGGCGGGCCATGGGCCTGAGATTCGGCTACGGCACCAACGGGTTCACCCACCACCGCCTCTCCGACGTCCTCGGCATCCTTGCCGACCTCGGCTACGACGGCGTGGCCCTCACCCTCGACCACAACCACCTCGACCCGTACGCCGACGACCTGGACCGCCAGGTCGACCGCGTCCGACAGCAGTTGACGCGGCTCGGGCTGACCGTCACGGTCGAGACCGGAGCGCCCTACTTCCTCGACCCCTGGGGCAAGCATCAGCCGACGCTGATGTCAGGCCAACCGGAACGCCGCGTCGACCTGTTGCGGCGTGCCGTACGCATCGCCGCGGAACTCGGCTCGCCCAGCGTCCAGTTGTGCAGCGGACCGGCCCCGGACGACATCCCGGAGACAGAGGCATGGCGGCGGCTGGCCGCAGGCGTCGGTGCCGCGCTGGAAACGGCGGAGGCATACGGGGTCGCGCTGGCCTTCGAACCCGAGCCGCACATGTTCGTCGACACGGTCGCGAAGTGCCTGAGACTGCGCGAACTGGTCGGCGGGCACGAACTGTTCGGCGTCACCCTGGACATCGGACACGCCCACTGCGTGGAGGAGCCGACGCTGCTCGACTGTGTCGACCTGGCCGCGCCGCACCTGCTGAACGTCCAGATCGAGGACATGGTCCGCGGCGTCCACCGGCATCTGGAGTTCGGCGCCGGTGAGATCGACTTCCCGCCGGTACTGGCGGCGCTGACCGACCTCGGCCATCGCGGCCTGGTGTCCGTCGAGATCCAGGGCGGCGCTCTGGACGCCCCCGACATCGCCCGCAGCTCCCTGGAGTTCCTGTGCCGAGCCGAGGCCCGGAGCCTGCTCGCCTCCTGAGCCTGCCGCCCCACCATTCGTTCACGAGAATTTCGCGTCGCGATCCCTATTTCCGGCGCTCTCCAACCTCTGCCGCGCCCCCTTTTTTCTTCCTCTCCAACTCCCTTTCTGGAACCGCGCCATGCCGCTTTCCGATACATCCCCCCTGCCCCTCACCCCCGAAGCCCGCGCCTGGCTCGACACCGCCCTGGCCGAGGTCGCCGCCGCCCCCACCACGATCCGCACCCTCTTCCCGGCTGTCCGCCGCCACTGCGGACGCGCCCCGCTGCCCGACGGCCGGACCGTCGACGAAGCGGCCCGCGTGCTGCTCCTCGCCGCGCTGCCCCTGCGCGACAAGGCCCTCGCCGACGAGGTGGCAGCGCTGCACCGCTACGGCGACCCCGCCGAACAGCGGGCCGTCCTAAGGGCGTTGCCACAGCTCGACCGGGAGGGGACCGGCCGGTTCCTGGACCTCGTACGCCAGACCCTGCGCGGTAACGACAACACGCTGATCGAGGCCGCCCTCGGCCCGTACGCGGCGGCCCACCTGCCGGCCGACGAGTACCGCCAGGCCGTCCTGAAGTGCGTGTTCTGCGAGATCCCGCTCGCCCGAGTCGCCGGACTCGACGACCGTGCCGACGCCGAACTCGCCGGCATGCTCGGCGACTTCGCCCACGAGCGGACGGCGGCCGGACGCCCCATACCCGAGGACATCGCCCCCCTCGTACACCCCTTCACCACTTCCGCCGCCCCCACCTCCGGCACCGACGAAACCGGGTGATCATGCGCATCTTCGACCCCCACATCCACATGTCCTCCCGCACCACCGACGACTACGAGGCGATGTACGAGGCCGGAGTCCGGGCCGTCGTCGAGCCCGCCTTCTGGCTCGGCCAGCCCCGCACCTCGCCCGACACCTTCTACGACTACTTCGACTCGCTGCTCGGCTGGGAGCCCTACCGGGCAGCCCAGTTCGGTATCCAGCACTTCTGCACGATCGCCCTCAACCCGAAGGAGGCCAACGACCCGCGCTGCCTCCCCGTCCTCGACGAACTGCCCCGCTACCTCGCCAAGGACCGGGTCGTCGCCGTCGGCGAGATCGGCTACGACTCGATGACCAAGGCGGAGGACGAGGTGCTCGCCCGTCAGCTCCAACTCGCCGTCGAACACGGCCTGCCCGCCCTCGTCCACACCCCGCACCGCGACAAGGTGGCCGGGACCAGGCGCACCCTGGACGTCGTACGTGAGTCGGGCATCGCCCCCGAACTCGTCGTCCTGGACCACCTGAACGAGCTGACGGTCGGCATGGTCCTCGACAGCGGCTGCTGGGCCGGGTTCTCCGTCTACCCGAAGACGAAGATGAGCGAGGACCGGATGGTCCGCATCCTCCAGGAGCACGGCCTTGACCGCGTGCTGATCAACTCGGCGGCGGACTGGGGCAGTTCGGACCCCCTGAAAACCCGCAAGACCGGTGACGCCATGCTCGCCGACGGCTTCACGGACGACGACGTCGACCGCGTCCTGTGGCGCAACCCCGTCGCCTTCTACGGCCAGAGCGGGCGCCTCGACCTGGACGACACGGACGGTGAGCCGAAGCCCGACGAGGCCTCGTCGTTCGAGGGCAACTCCATCCGGCGCGGGGGAGAGTGAACCGACCGTGCGCTTTCTCCACCCCGACGGCACCCCCGTCCACCTCGCGTACTGCAGCAACGTCCACCAGGCCGAGGACCTCGCCGGGGTCATCGCCCAGCTCGGCGCCCACGCCGAACCCGTACGGCAACGGCTCGGCGTCGGCAGGCTCGGGATCGGCCTCTGGCTGGCCCGCACCGCCGTCACCGAACTCGCCGCCGACGAAAGGGCGTTGACGACACTCAAGCGCGAACTCGCGGCGCGCGGCCTGGAGACCGTCACCCTCAACGCCTTCCCGTACGAGGGGTTCCACCGGGAGGTCGTCAAGAAGGACGTCTACCTCCCGGACTGGGCCGACCCGGCCCGCCTCGACTACACCCTCGACTGCGCCCGCGTCCTCGCCGCCCTCCTCCCCGACGACGCCCGACGCGGCAGCGTCTCCACCCTCCCGCTCGCCTGGCGCACCCCCTGGCCGACGGAGCGCGCGGACACCGCCCGCCGCGCCCTGGACCAACTGGCCTCAGGGTTGGCAGAGTTGGAGTCGGACACCGGCCGCCGTATCCGAGTCGGCTTCGAACCGGAACCGGGGTGCGTCGTGGAGACCACCACCCAGGCGGTGCGGGAGTTCGCCGACGTGGACCGCGACTATCTCGGCGTCTGTCTGGACGCCTGCCATCTCGCCGTCCAGTTCGAGGAGCCCGGCGAGGCCCTCGGACGGCTCGCCGACGCGGGTCTGCCGATCGTCAAGCTCCAGGCGTCCTGCGCGGTCGAGGCCCCCGACCCGACCGACCCGCGCGCCCGCACAGCCCTGCGCGAACTGGCCGAACGACGGTTCCTGCACCAGGCGCGAACGGTCAACGACGACGGCACGGTGGTCGGCGTGGACGACCTGCCGGACGCCCTGGACGGCGGCGGGCTTCCGGCGGCCGGCGTCGACAGACCCTGGCGCACACACTTCCACGCCCCGCTGCACGCCGAGCCGGAACCACCCCTCCGCACCACCGCCGACCAACTCACCACCGTCCTCGCCGGACTTCTCGGCGGCCCGAGCGCCGTCTGCGACCACATCGAGGTCGAGACCTACACCTGGTCCGTCCTGCCCCGCCCGCCCGCCGACCTCGCCGCCGGCATAGCCGCCGAACTCACCTGGGCCCGCGACCGGTTGACCGGCCTGGGCCTCAAAGAAGACCACTCATGACCGGCCGCAAGGAACCCCTCATGACCGAAACCCCGAACAGCAACCGACTCGTCGTCCTTGACATCGTCGGTCTCACCCCCGCCCTCCTGCGCCACATGCCCGCCGTCGCCGCCCTCGGCGACCGCGGATTCCGGGCCACCCTCGGCACCACGCTCCCCGCCGTCACCTGCACCGCCCAGTCGACCTTCCTCACCGGCGAACTCCCCTCCACGCACGGCGCGGTGGCCAACGGCTGGTACTTCCGCGACCTCGGTGAGGTACTCCTCTGGCGGCAGCACAACGCCCTCGTCGGCGGCGAGAAGATCTGGGACGCGGCCCGAAAGCGGCTCCCCGGCTACACGGTCGCCAACATCTGCTGGTGGTACGCCATGGGCGCCGACGTCGACTGGACGGTGACCCCGCGCCCGATCTACTACTCCGACGGCCGCAAGGAACCCGACTGCTACACCTGGCCGCCCTCCCTGCACGACGAACTCACCGAACGCCTCGGCCCCTTCCCCCTGTTCACCTACTGGGGCCCGAACGCCGGCATGCCCTCCACCCAGTGGATCCTGGGCGCCGCCCGCCAGATCTTCGACGAACACGACCCCGACCTGACCCTGGTCTACATCCCGGAGATGGACTACGAACCCCAGCGCTCCGGCCCGCAGTCCGACGCGTCGATCCGCGCAGCCCGCCAACTCGACGACGCCCTGCGCCCGTTGATCGACCACTTCCTCGCCGCCGGCGCCACTGTGGTGGCGCTGAGCGAGTACGGCATCACCCCGGTCTCCCGCCCCGTGGACATCAACCGGGCCCTGCGCCGGGCCGGACTGCTGGAGGTGTACACCCAGGACGGCATGGAGTACCTCGACCCCTGGACCTCCCGCGCCTTCGCCGTCGCCGACCACCAGGTGGCGCACGTCTACGTCCGGGACCCGGCCGACGTACGCGAGGTCGCCAAGATCCTCGGGGAACTCGACGGTGTGGAACAGGTGTTGGGCGAGATGGGCAAGGCGGTCCAGGGCCTGGACCACGAGCGTTCGGGAGAGCTGGTCGCGGTGGCGGACGCCGACGCCTGGTTCACGTACTACTACTGGCTCGACGACGACCGCGCCCCCGACTTCGCCCGCCAGGTCGAGATCCACCGCAAGCCCGGCTACGACCCCGCCGAACTGCTGTGGGACGACACCAACCCGTCGGTGAAACTGCATGCGGCCGGTCAACTCGCCCGCAAAAAGCTGGGGTTCCGCTACCGCATGCAGACAGTCCCGCTGGACCCCTCGGGCGTCCGCGGCAGCCACGGCCGCCTCCCGGGCGACCCCGACCACGGCCCTGTACTGCTGTGCTCGGAACCGGAGCACAGCAGCGAGGCCATCGCCGCCACCGACGTCAAGGGCCTGCTCCTGAAACTCGCCGGCCTGTCCGCAACCCCGCCCACCGACCAAGCCTAGGCACCCGACCAAGCCTAGGCACCCGACCGTGCCTTGGCACCGGCCGGTACCCAGGCACACCGCCTGCGCCTGGGTACCGACCGTGCCGCAGGAACCGACCACGCCCCCGCCCCCCACCACGCGGAGACACCGACCATGTCCGAGACCACGTTCCCCCCGCTGCCCATGCGGCGCACCGCCCTGCTCGACCCGCCCGCCGAGTTCACGCCGCTGCGTGAGCAGGGCCGGATCAGCCGTATCGCGCTCTGGGGCGGCAACACCCCCTGGCTGGTCACCCGGCACGAGGACGCCCGTGCCGTCCTGGCGGACGCCCGCTTCAGGGCCGAGAACCGCCGGGAGGGATTCCCCGGCCTCCAGCCGACCCCGCCACCACCCACCCCCGGCCAGCTCTTCGCCATGGACGCGCCCGAGCACACCCGGCTGCGCCGGATGCTGATCCCGGACTTCACCTTCCGACGCGCCGAAGAACTGCGCCCGTCCATCCAGCAGTTGACCGACCGCCTCATCGACGACCTGGTGGCCAAGGGGCCCGACGCCGATCTCGTGGAGCAATTCACCCTGCCGCTGCCGCTGCTCGTCATCTGCGAACTCCTCGGAGTGCCCTACGCGGACCGGGAGTTCATCCATCGCCACGCCGCCGCGTTCGCCACGGTGACCGACGGGCCCGAGGCGATGCGGGCGGGCTGGGGAGCGCTGTTCGGGTACCTCATGGAGCTGCTAGCCGCCAAGACCGCCGACCCCGGCGACGACCTGCTGAGCAGGCTCACGGCCGAACGGGTGGCCACCGGGGAGGCAACCGCCCCCGAGGCGGCCGGACTTGCCGTGATGCTGCTCATCGCGGGGCACGAGACGACGGCGAGCATGCTGTCGCTCGGCGTGGTGACTCTGCTGTCCCACCCCGCCCAACTGGCGGAGCTGCAGGCCGATCCGGAGCTGGTGCCAGGAGCAGTCGAGGAACTCCTGCGCTATCTCACGGTCGTTCACGTCGGGATGCGGCGCATCGCCACGCAGGACGTGGAGATCGGCGGCGTCACCGTACGGGCCGGAGAAGGTGTCGTCGTCGCGCTCCAGGCCGCCAACCGGGACCCCAGCGTGTTCACGGACCCGGACACCTTCGACATCACCCGGGAGACCCAGCACCACCTGACGTTCAGCCACGGCCTGCACAACTGCCTCGGCCAGTCCCTCGCCCGCGCCGAACTCCAGATCGCCCTGCCCACCCTGTTCCGCCGCCTGCCGGGCCTACGACTGACGGCCCCGGCCGAGGTGAACGCCCACGAGGGCCGCGCGGTCCACGGCGTACGCACCCTCCCGGTCACCTGGTAGTACTGCGTACCCCAACTCGCCTTCCCCTCAAGGGCGTACGGTCTCCAGCCGTACCGCGCACGCCTTGAACTCCGGCATCCGTGAGGTCGGGTCGAGCGCCGGATTCGTCAGCGTGTTGGCCCGGCCCTCGCCCGGCCAGTGGAAGGGCATGAAGACGGTGTCGGGGCGGATCGAGGTCGTGATCCGCGCCGGCGCCACCGCCCGCCCGCGCCGGGACACGACGGCGATGACATCCCCTTCCTCGGCTCCCAGCCGCGCGGCCAGCCGGGGATGCAGCTCCACGAACGGCCCGGGCGCGGCGGCGTTCAGCTCGTCGACCCGCCGGGTCTGGGCCCCGGACTGGTACTGGGCCACGACCCGTCCGGTGGTCAGCAGCACCGGGTACTCGGCGTCCGGCTCCTCGGCGATCGGCCGGTACGTCACCGGCGCGAACCGGGCCCGCCCGTCCTCGGTCGCGAATCGGTCGAGGAACAGTCGGGGGGAACCGGGATGCGGCGCTGCCAACGCCTGGTCGTCGTGCCCGTGCTCGTGTCGTTGCGGGTGCCGCGGATCGTGCTGCTGCTCGTCCGACTGGTCGTCCTGCGCCGGGCAGGGCCAGAAGACGCCGTTCTCCTCGGCGAGCCGCCGGTAGGTGATCCCCGAGTAGTCGGCGATCCCGCCCGCGCTGGCCCGGCGCAACTCCTCGAAGACCTCCTCGGGGTCGACCGGAAACCCCTTCTCCACCCCTGCGCGCGCGGCGAGTTGATGCAGAACGTACAGATCGCTGCGGACCCCGTCCGGGGGAGCGACGGCCTGCCGGCGCAGCAGCACCCGGCCTTCCAGATTGGTGGTCGTACCGGTCTCCTCCGCCCACTGGGTCACGGGCAGGACGACATCGGCAAGCGCGGCCGTCTCGGACAGCACGACATCCGCGACGGCGAGGAAGTCCAGGGATTCCAGGCGCTGTTGGATGTGCCCGGCGCGAGGCGCGGACACCACCGGGTTGGACCCCATCAGCAGCAGGGAGTGGATGTCGGAGCCCAGCGCGTCGAGGAGCTCGTACGCGCTCAGCCCGGGTCCGGGCAACGAGTCCGGGTCGACGCCCCACACGCCGGCCACATGGCGCCGCGCCTCCGGGTCGGTCAGTTTGCGGTAGCCGGGCAACTGGTCGGCCTTCTGGCCGTGTTCCCGCCCGCCCTGCCCGTTGCCCTGCCCGGTCAGACACCCGTATCCGGAGTACGGCCGCCCCGAACGCCCGGTAGCCAGGCACAGGTTGATCCACGCGCTCACCGTGTCGGTCCCCTTGGACTGCTGCTCGGGTCCACGCGCGGTGAGCACCATCGCGTTGGCCGGCTCGCAGAACATCCGCACGGCCTCCCGGAGCTGCGGCACGGGCACCCCGGTGATCCGCTCCACGTACTCCGGCCAGTGGGCCATCGCCGCCGCCCGGGTCTCCTCCCAGCCGCTCGTCCGCTCCTCGATGAACGCCTCGTCGGTGCGCCCCTGGGACACGACCAGGTGCAACAGGCCCAGGGCGAGGGCGAGATCGGTGCCGGGACGCGGCGCGAGATGCAGATCGGCCTGCTCGGCGGTACGGGTCCGACGCGGATCGATGACGATCAACGTTCCCCCGTTCTCCCTGAGTTCGGTGAGATAGCGGAGGGCGGGCGGCATCGTCTCTGCGAGATTGGAGCCGACGAGGATGACGCACCCGGTCTTGGGAATGTCCTCCATCGGGAAGGGCAGCCCCCGGTCCATCCCGAAGGCCTTGTTCCCGGCAGCGGCGGCGGACGACATGCAGAAACGCCCGTTGTAGTCGATCTGCGAGGTCCCGAGAACGACCCGCGCGAACTTCCCCAGCGCGTAGGCCTTCTCGTTCGTCAGCCCACCCCCGCCGAAGACACCGCACGCGTCCGGGCCATGCTCCGTACGCGTGCGGGTCAGTCCCTCGGCGACCCGGTCCAGCGCCTCCTCCCAGGAGGCGGGCACGAGAACCCCGTCACGCCGGACGAGCGGCTCGGTCAGCCGCAGCGCCGGTGACAGCAGGGCGGGTGCGGTGCGCCCCTTGCCGCACAGGGCGCCCCGGTTGACCGGGAAATCGACGCGCTCGGTGACCGTGACGCCCCCGCCTGCTGCCGGCGTGAGGTTCATACCGCACTGCAGGGCGCAGTACGGGCAGTGCGTGGGCGTCACGGAGTTCTCCATACCGCCCAGCGTGCGGCGCCGGTGTTACACCCCGGAACGCCCCCCGTTACACACCAGGCACGGGGACCTCCCGGGAGAGCGATGCCGCCGGTGAGGTTCTCACTCCCCGTTCTCCCGCAACGCCCGCTGAACCCCTACCTCCACCGGCCCCAGGAACCGCGGATCAGGCTTGAACACCGCGTCCATCGCCGCCTTGCCCGCCGCGAAGATCTCCCGCACACCGCCGTAGTACCACGTCACATCATGCTTGGCCTCGACCCCGACGCCGTACGACTCCACCCCCACCGCCTCGCACAACGCGACAGCACGACGGATATGGAACCCCTGGCTGATCAGCACCGCCCGGTCGACCCCGAATATCTTCTTCGCCCGGACACACGAGTCCCAGGTGTCGAACCCGGCGTAGTCACTCACGATCCGCCCGTCGGGCACCCCGTGCCGCGTCAGATACGCCCGCATCGCATCCGGCTCGTCGTAGTCCTCGCGGCTGTTGTCCCCGGTGACGAGCACCACCTTCACCCGCCCCGCCCGGTACAGTTTCGCCGCCGCGTCCAACCGGTGCGCGAGGTACGGAGACGGCTCCCCGCCCCACAACCCGGCGCCGAAGACGACGGCGACGTCGGTACGCGGCGCGTCCGACACATCGCGCAGCCGGTCACCCGTGGCGACGAACATCCACGTGGCCGGCAACAAGGCCAGCACGCACAGCGCCATCACGACCTGCACGGCCCGCCGCTGCCCGGCCCGAGTACGAGGCAGACGCACCCGCGAACGCAAAGACGCCAAAGACGCCCACGATCCACGCGCCTTCGGACTGCTCATCGGACGGGTCCCTCCCAGGTGGCCTTCGGCGGCCCACGGTGGCCTTCGATCAAGGAAGACGCCCCCGGCACCGCCCCGGTTCGCCGCCCTCGACGTGACCAGCTTCACTCGGCCCCAGGAAGCCGCAGGTCAGGCAAACTCACACACCCCTTGCCCCCACCGTGAACCCCCGGAAAAGACCCGTGACCAAGCCGCAACGGCGTGGCAACCTCGTACCGTCACGATCGGTACATGACGCCGTCGCCCCGTTCTTACGACGAGTCCGCACAGCACCCGCAGAGCCCCCGGCCGCCCGGAGGCGCCCACCTCGACAGTACGGCGCACATCATGGACCGGATCACCAGCCAGCTCGGCAGCCAGCTCAGCCTCATCTCGCTCGACGGCAGCCGTCACCCCGCCCCGCCCGCACTCGTCCTCGTGGGCCACGGCAGCCGCGACCCGCGCGCCCTGAGCACCGTCGGCGCGCTCGCCGAACGTGTCCGCGCACTGCGCCCCGACCTGCCCGTGCACCTGGGGCACATCGAGCTGAACGCACCCCTGCTCCCGGACACGCTCGCGGGACTGGGCACGGCCGAGGCCGTCCTCGTACCGCTGCTGCTCAGCCGCGGCTACCACGTCAAGCAGGACATCCCGGAGATGGCCGCGGCGGCAAAGGCACGCACGCGCGTGGCCGCCCCGCTCGGCCCGCACCGCCTGCTCGTGGACACCCTGCACGCCCGCCTTGTCGAGGCCGGCTGGCGCACCCGGATGACCGACGAGCAGCGCCGGTCGAGCGCGGTCGTCCTTGCCGCCGCGGGTTCCCGGGACCCCGACTCGGACGTCGACACCCGCCGCACCGCCCAGCTCCTCGCCGAACGCCTGGGCGTGCCCGTCGTACCGGCGTACGCGACCACCGCCGCGCCGACCGTCCCCGCAGCCGTACGCGCCCTGGCCGCCCGAGGCCGCCACCGGGTCGCCGTGGCCTCGTACTTCACCGCCCCGGGCCGCTTCGCCACGGAGTGCGCCGAGGCCGCCCCCTGGATCGCCGCGGCCCCCCTGGGCGCCCACCCGTCAATGGCCCACCTGATCCTCCACCGCTACGACGAGACGGTAGCGGCCCCCGCAACATCCCTGACCCGAGAACTGGCGCCGGCCGTATAGGGGCGCGGGGCTGTATCGATTTGCGGCTCCGCCGCGTGGGCGCGACAAGCCACAACGGAGCCGCACCCGCCAACGAAACAGCCCCCGGCAGACGCGCAGGCGCACACTCACGCCCAAATTGTCAGTACCTGCCCTTACTGTCGAACCATGGAAGGCACACGCACCAACACGACCCCCACCCCCCAACCCCCGGAGAATGACCCCACCCCCACCGGCTACGCCCCGGCGGCAGCCGCGCGCTGGGCCGCCGAACCCGACAAACGCCCAGGCCGCACCGCCTTCCAGCGCGACCGCGCCCGCGTACTGCACTCCTCCGCGCTGCGACGGCTGGCCGGCAAGACCCAGGTGGTCACGCCCGGCACCCGCAGCCGGGTCTGGGACGCCAGCCCCCGCACCCGCCTCACGCACTCCCTGGAATGCGCCCAGGTCGGCCGCGAACTGGGCGCCGCCCTCGGCTGCGACCCCGACCTCGTCGAGGCGGCCTGTCTCTCGCACGACCTGGGCCACCCGCCCTTCGGGCACAACGGCGAACAGGCGCTCAACGAGTTCGCGGCGGACTGCGGCGGCTTCGAGGGCAACGCCCAGTCCCTCCGGCTCCTCACCCGGATCGAACCGAAACGCTTCGTGCGCAGCGAACGTCTCGAGAGCGCGGGCGGACCGGGAATCACCGGCGGATCCGGGACCACAGGCGACCTCGTCAGCGTGGGCCTCAACCTCACCCGGGCCACCCTCGACGCCGCGACCAAGTACCCCTGGCCGCGTGGCGCGCACCCCACCGACCCGGCCTCCCCGAAGTTCGGCGTCTACGACGACGACCGACCGGTCTTCGACTGGGTCCGCCAGGGCGCCCCCGGGACCCGGACGACCTTCGAGGCCCAGGTCATGGACTGGGCGGACGACGTGGCGTACTCGGTGCACGACGTCGAGGACGGTCTGCACGCCGGTCACATCGACCCCAACTGCCTGCACGCCGAGCCCGAGCGCCAGGAGATCTTCCGGGTCGCCACCGGCCGCTACGTGGCCGCGGACACCGACCCCGCCGAGCTCGCCGAGGCCCTCGACCGTCTCCTCGACCAGGAGTGGTGGCCGCACGGCTACGACGGTACGGCCGTCGCCCAGGCCCGGCTGAAGGACGCCACCAGCCAGCTCATCGGCCGCTTCTGCCTGGCCGCGGAGGGCGCCACGCGCGCGGCGTACGGAAACGGCCGGCTCACGCGGTACGCGGCGGAACTGGTCGTCCCGCGCGAGGCCCGGCTGGAGTGCGCGGTCCTGAAGGCGGTCGCCGACCGGTACGTGATGCAGCGCGCCGAACAGGAACTGATCCGCGCCGACCAGCGCGTCGTCGTCGCCGAGCTCGCCGAGGCACTCACCGCCCGCGCCCCGGACGGCCTGGACCCCCAGTTCCGCGCGCTGTTCGACGAGGCGGCGGACGACCGTGCGCGCAAGCGGGTGATCGTCGACCAGATCGCGTCCCTCACGGACGCGTCGGCGCGTTCGCTGCACGCGCACCTGAAGGGCGGCATATGACCTGCGTGCAGCCTCTGTGCGGACCCTATGTGATTCCCGCGTGACCTCTATATGGTCCTGTATGAACCGCATATGACACAAATGTGACCCTGCGTGGCCTGATCGGGCCACACCCTCTTCCCCCATCACGCTCCGTGCGGGACGCTCCCCAGGGGGCACCCGTACAACAAGGCACGAGTAACACGCGGCACGAGCAGCAACGTGGCACCCGTTCTTACGAGGAGGCATGAAGTGGTCGACGCGGATCAGACATTCGTCATCGTCGGAGGCGGACTGGCCGGCGCCAAGGCGGCCGAGACGCTCCGGACGGAGGGCTTCACGGGCCGCGTGATACTGATCTGCGACGAACGCGACCACCCGTACGAGCGGCCCCC
The DNA here is from genome assembly GCF_010548275.1 of Streptomyces sp. SID12488. GTDB lineage: Bacteria > Actinomycetota > Actinomycetes > Streptomycetales > Streptomycetaceae > Streptomyces. The sequence continues at coordinate 60,650 of NZ_JAAGLT010000001.1, read as the reverse complement.
GCTCTCCAAGGGCTACCTCCTCGGTAAAGAGGAACGCGACAGCGTCTTCGTCCACGAGCCGGCTTGGTACGCGCGCAACGACATCGAACTCCACCTCGGCCAGACCGTCGACGCCATCGACCGTACGGCGAAGACGGTCCGGTTCGGCGACGACGGCACCCTCGTCCACTACGACAAACTGCTCATCGCCACCGGCGCCGAACCTCGCCGCCTGGACATCCCCGGGACGGACCTGGCCGGTGTCCACCATCTGCGCCGCCTCGCGCACGCCGAGCGCCTCAAGGGCGTCCTGGCCGCGCTGGGCCGGGACAACGGCCACCTCGTGATCGCCGGCGCCGGCTGGATCGGCCTGGAGGTCGCGGCGGCGGCACGGGAGTACGGCGCCGAGGTGACCGTCGTCGAGCCGTCGTCGACCCCGCTGCACTCGGTGCTCGGCCCCGAGCTGGGCAACCTCTTCGCCGAGCTGCACCGCGAGCACGGCGTCCGTTTCCACTTCGGCGCCCGTCTGACGGAGATCGTCGGCCAGGACGGCATGGTCCTCGCGGCCCGTACGGACGACGGCGAGGAGCACCCGGCCCACGACGTCCTCGCGGCCATCGGAGCCGCACCACGCACGGCACTGGCGGAGGCGGCCGGCCTCACCCTCGCCGACCGCGCGTACGGCGGCGGCATCGCGGTCGACGAACGCCTGCGCACCTCCGACCCCGACATCTACGCGGCCGGTGACGTGGCCGCCTTCCACCACGCCCTGTTCGACACCAGGCTGCGCGTCGAACACTGGGCCAACGCCCTCAACGGCGGCCCGGCGGCGGCCCGCGCGATGCTGGGCCGCGAATCGACGTACGACCGCGTCCCCTATTTCTTCTCCGACCAGTACGACATGGGCATGGAGTACTCGGGCTGGGCGCCCCCGGGCTCGTACGACCAGGTGGTGATCCGGGGAGACGCGGGCAAGCGCGAGTTCATCGCCTTCTGGGTGAAGGAGAACCGGGTGCTGGCCGGGATGAACGTGAACGTGTGGGACGTCACAGAGCCCGTCCAGCAGCTCATCCGCTCCCGGTCCCAGGTGGACACGGAGGCCCTGGCCGACCCGCACGTACCACTGGACAGCCTCGTCCCGTAGCCGTGATACCGCCCGCGACTGTCACGGCACTGTCGGCCCGCCCCCGTAGACTCACTGCGTGGCCGGAAGGATCAACGAAGAGGACGTGAAGGCGGTTCGGGACGCGGTCCCGATCGACGCCGTCGTGTCCGAGTACCTCCAGCTGCGCAACGCGGGCGGCGGCAACCTCAAGGGCCTGTGCCCCTTCCACGACGAGAAGTCACCGTCCTTCCAGGTCAGCCCGAGCAAGGGACTTTTCCACTGCTTCGGCTGCCAGGAGGGCGGCGACACCATCACGTTCGTGATGAAGGTCGACCACCTCTCCTTCTCCGAGGTGGTCGAGCGGCTGGCCGCCCAGGCCGGCATCACCCTGCGGTACGAGGAGGGCGGCTACAACCCCGCGGGCCAGCGCGGCGAGCGCATCCGCCTGGTCGAGGCCCACAAGATCGCCGCGCAGTGGTACGTGGAACAGCTGGCCACCAGCTCCGAGGCGGACGCGGGCCGCAAGTTCCTGGCGGAACGGGGCTTCGACCAGTCGGCCGCCGAACACTTCTCCGTCGGCTACAGCCCCCAGGGCTGGGACCACCTCACCCGCTACCTCCGCGGCAAGGGCTTCTCGGACAAGGAACTCCTGCTGTCCGGCATCTCCCAGGAAGGCCGCCGCGGTCCCATCGACCGCTTCCGGGGCCGCCTGATGTGGCCGATCCGAGACATCGGCGGCGAGGTCGTCGGCTTCGGCGCGCGAAAGCTGTACGAGGAGGACAACGGCCCCAAGTACCTCAACACCCCCGACACGGCGATCTACCGGAAGTCCCAGGTCCTGTACGGCATCGACCTCGCCAAGAAGGACATCGCGAAGTCGAGCCGCGCTGTCGTCGTCGAGGGCTACACGGACGTCATGGCCTGCCACCTGGCCGGCGTGACGACGGCGATCGCGACCTGCGGCACCGCCTTCGGCACCGATCACATCAAGATCCTCCGGCGGCTGTTGATGGACAACGGCTCGGCCCGCGTGATCTTCACCTTCGACGGCGACGCGGCCGGACAGAAGGCGGCACTGCGCGCCTTCGAGGACGACCAGAAGTTCGCCGCCGAGACCTACATCGCGATCGCGCCCGACGGCATGGACCCGTGCGACCTGCGCCTCGCGAAGGGCGACCAGGCCGTCGCCGACCTGGCCGAACCCCGCACCCCGCTCTTCGAGTTCGCCCTGCGCCAGATCGCCGTCCGCTACGACCTGGAGACCCCGGCGGGCCGCGCGGCGGCGCTGGACGAGGCCGCCCCGATCGTGGCCCGCATCAAGAACAGCGGCGCACAGCACGAGGTCGCGGTCCAGCTCGCCGGCATGCTCGGCATCCTGGACACCCAGTTCGTCGTCAAGAGGGTTGCCCAGCTGGCCCGTTGGGCCCGCGACCGCGGCGGCAAGGGCCCGGCCCCCACCGGCGGGCAGCGCCAGTCCCAGCCGTACGAGACGACCTCGTCCAGGCCCGGCGGCCCCTCCGGCCCCGCCCTGAACCTCCGCAACCCGGTCTACGCCACCGAACGCGAACTCCTCAAACTCGCGCTCCAGCGGCCCGACCTGGTCTCCCCGGCCTTCGACGCCTACGGCCTCGACGAGTTCACGGCCGCCCCCTACGCGGCCGTACGTCAGGCGATCATGGAGGTGGGCGGTGTGGAGTACGGCGCCCAGGACCCCCAGGAGTACCTGGTCCGCGTCCGCGAGGTGGCCCCGGACAACACGGTCCGCGCCATGGTGACGGAGCTGGCCGTCGAGGCGATCATGCGCAAGACGGTCGACGACGTGTACGCGAGCGACCAGTTGGTCATGGTCCGCCGCAGAGCGGTGGAACGCCGGATCCAGGAGGTCCAGGTCACCCACACCCGCCTGGCCACCCACGGCGACCCGGCCGAACTGGCCGCCGTGCAGAACGAGTTGTGGGTACTCCAGCAGTACGACCAGGCACTGCGGGAGCGTGGCGCGGCAGCGCTCTGAGCAGGCCTCCGAGCAGATCTCCGCGCAGGCCCCGGCGTCACCGCCCCTCGAACGTCGGCGTCACCGCCCGCACCAACCGGTCCACGAACTCCCGCTCCCTCCCCGCGAGTTGCGGGTACTCCATGACGAAGTGATCCCACTCGACGTACCCCACCGCCTGCACCACGTCCGCGAGCAGGATGTGCTCACGGTCGTGGTGCGGCCACTCGCCGGAGAGCCGGAACACCTCGTTCAGCAGCTCGTGGGGGAGCGGATACCGCTCGGCCAGGAGCACGGCGTCGTACAGGTCCTTGCCCTGCGCGTACATGTCGTTGATCAGCCACATCAGCTTCCAGGCCAGCGACAGCGCGGGAGTCGCCGCCTCGACCGACGCGCCGCCCGGCAGCTCCACCGGCACCGGCGGCTCGGCGAGCCGCTCGTTGAAGACGAAGTCGAGCTGCACATGGCCCCCGGGCAGCTCCGGCGCGGACCAGGGCAGCACCATACGGCGGCCCGGGACCCGGTCGTAGGTCCAGATGTCCTCGACCACCGCCGCGCGCGCGGAGAACCCCACCTCGCCGTCGCCCCGGGCCTCGGCCGCCGCCGCGATCCCGGCGAGCAGCTGGCCCGCACGTGCGTCACTGATCGAAAAGGTGTCCGGTACGACGACGAAGTCCAGGTCACCGGGCTCACGGGCGGCTTCGCCGAACCACGCCGCCATCAGCACGCTCCCGCGCAGCACCAGCGACCCGGCCCACTCGGACCCGGCGATCGCGTCGAGCACCAGCTCCAGCGCCCGGCGCCGCGTGGCCCGCCAGGCCTCACCCCGGGCCGGGTCGGCGAAGCCGGGATCGGCCGCCCGGAAGGCGTTGGGGTGCTGCTTCAGCGCCGGCTCGAAGACCAGCCGCTGCACCACGTCTTTACCCGGCACGGTACGCAGGGTGAGGGGCAGCCCCTGATTCTCCCGGGTCCTGTCGTCCAGGGCGACCTTGGGCGCGTCGACGCCTGCCCGCATCGGTTTCCGCCACGACCTCTTGTTGCTCATCTCCACACCTCCGGCGCCGCCATGACTGCGCCTCCGCTCTCCTCGATCCATCCGTCGTCGACGGACAGGTCACTGTCGTACAGCACGAACTCCCGCTCCACGCCGATCACTTCGGCCCCCGTCCGTCCGCCCCCGACCGCTGCGTGCCCCCGCAGCACCGCCAGCAGCCGGTCCAGGGCCCGTCCCGCCCCCGTCGCGTCCACGCCCCGGCACCGCTGCGTCACGAACCGCTCGGTCCACCGGCCGCCTCGCGCCACCCGACGGGCGTTCCACGACAGATGCGCGCCGTACGGGACGACCTGCGCGGCCAGGGCGTCGAGATCCGCGTCCACGGGCAGCCGCAGCTTCACGTGGTGCTCGAAGTACCGCTCGTCCGCGCCTGGTTCACGAGGCACCTCGGGCGCCCACGGCGACGACTCGATCTTGACCCGCACCGGTTCGAATCCGTCCACCCGCAGCAGCGCCGCGACGTCCCGCGCGCGGCCCGATTCCTCGGCGTACGACGCGGAACCCGTGAGGGTGAGCATCGGCTGAACCGGCATCCGGCCACGGGCGAGGACGATGTGCGTCAGCTTGAGACCGCTCGCCGCCGCCCAGCGGTCCAGCCGTTCCGCCTCGGCGGAGGTTTCGCAGCGGACGGTGACATGCGTTTCGTACACGTGAGTTGAGCGAAGAGAACCGGACACGCGCCGATCGTGCCAGGTCGGACCCCGAACGGGCACTCGAGTTTGCGGCGACGGTAACCACGCCGTCACGGACCGAACCCAGAAAGTCGTCGCACGCCCCTCGTGGCGGCGATGTGCCGTACGCCACACTGGGTCCCGGTGCCTGAGTCCTCGGAGCGCGGCCGACCCGTCCCCAACGGGTCCGACACCCCCGCGATTCCGGTCAACGCGTACGGGACGGACAGCGGTGAGGCCGCCCACTCCGCCCCCCGAGTACCGCTGCCGTACGCCTCAGCAGCGATCATCCTGGAGGTCGCCCCCGTGCAGACCCAGACCCTCGCCCAGACCGACAGCGGTACCGCCGCGACGAAGCCCGGCGCCGAGACCGGCACCGCGGACGTCACTGACGTCGTCGAGGTCATCGCGGCCGTGCCGCCGCAGAGCCGCGCCACGCACCACCCCGAGACGGCCGAGCCCGACGGCCCGCCCGAACGGGACGAACCCCCGGCGGACGAGGTGGAGACGGCGGAACCGATCGATCCCGTCGAGCCCATCGAACCGATCGATCCCGTCGAGCCGGCCCAACGGCTCCGCGCCCGGGCCCCCGCCCGCGCCGACACCAGCGGGCCCTCCTCCGACCTGTTCCGCCAGTATCTGCGCGAGATCGGCCGCATTCCGCTGCTCACCGCCGTCGAGGAGGTCGACCTCGCCCGCCGGGTCGAGGCCGGCCTGTTCGCCGAGGAGAAACTGCGTCTCGCCCACGACCTGGACAGCCAGTTGGCCCTCGACCTGGACAAGCTGGTCGTCATGGGCCGGATGGCCAAGCGCCGCCTCATCGAGGCGAACCTGCGCCTGGTGGTGTCGGTGGCGAAACGGTACGTCGGCCGCGGCCTGACGATGCTCGACCTCGTCCAGGAGGGGAACCTGGGCCTGATCCGCGCCGTCGAGAAGTTCGACTACGCGCGCGGCTACAAGTTCTCGACGTACGCGACCTGGTGGATCCGCCAGGCCATGTCCCGCGCCCTCGCCGACCAGGCCCGGACGATCCGCGTGCCCGTCCACGTGGTCGAGCTGATCAACCGGGTCGTCCGCGTCCAGCGCCGGATGCTCCAGGAGCGCGGCTACGAGCCGACCCCCGAGGAGGTCGCCGCCCAGCTGGACCTCCTGCCCGAGCGCGTCAGCGAGGTGCTGCGCCTGGCCCAGGAACCGGTGTCGCTGCACGCACCGGTGGGCGAGGAGGACGACGTCGCGCTCGGTGACCTCATCGAGGACGGGGACGCCGCGTCGCCGGTCGAGTCGGCGGCGTTCCTGCTGCTGCGGGAACACCTGGAGGCGGTCCTGTCGACGCTGGGGGAGCGGGAGCGGAAGGTCGTCCAGCTGCGCTACGGCCTGGCGGACGGGCGCCCGCGCACGCTGGAGGAGATCGGCCGGATCTTCGGCGTCACCCGGGAGCGCATCCGCCAGATCGAGTCCAAGACCCTGAACAAACTGAGGGACCACGCCTTCGCGGACCAGCTGCGGGGTTACCTGGACTGAACTCCCCACGTACCCAGAATCCCCAAGGGGGCTGAAATTCAGCCCCCTTGGGGATCTCTGCTAACCCGGTACCCCGCTAATCCACCTCGGCAACCGCCTCCGCGAACTGCGCCTTGTACAACCGCGCATAGGCCCCGTCGGCCTCCAACAGCTCCCCGTGCGCGCCCTGTTCGACGATCGCCCCGTTCTCCATCACCAGGATCGTGTCCGCGTCCCGGATCGTCGACAGCCGGTGCGCGATCACGAACGACGTCCGCCCGTGCGCCAGTTTGGCCATCGCCTTCTGGATGAGAACCTCCGTCCGGGTGTCCACGGAACTCGTCGCCTCGTCGAGCACCAGGATCACCGGATCGGACAGGAACGCCCGCGCGATCGTGATGAGCTGTTTCTCACCGGCGCTCACCCCCGTCCCCTCGTCGTCGATCACGGTGTCGTACCCGTCCGGCAACGTACGGATGAAACGGTCCGCGTGCGCGGCCCGCGCCGCCTCCTCGATCTCCCCGCGCGTCACCTCACGCTCACGCGCGGCCCCGTACGCGATGTTCTCCGCGATGGTCCCGCCGAACAGCCAGGTGTCCTGGAGCACCATCCCTATACCGGCCCGGAGTTCGTCCCGGGACATGGCAGCGATGTCCACCCCGTCGAGGGTGATCCGCCCGCCGGAAACCTCGTAGAACCGCATCAGCAGATTGACCAGAGTGGTCTTCCCCGCCCCCGTGGGCCCGACGATCGCGACCGTGTGCCCGGGTTCCACTGTCAGCGAGAGATCCTCGATCAGCGGCTTCTCCGGCTCGTACCGGAACGACACGTGCTCCAGCGAGACCAGCCCGCGCAACTCGTCGGGCCGCAGCGCCGGAACCGGATCGGCCTGCTGCTCATCCGCGTCCAGCAGTTCGAAGATCCGCTCGGCCGAGGCCACACCGGACTGCACCAGGTTCGCCATCGACGCGACCTGCGTCAGAGGCATCGAGAACTGCCGCGAGTACTGGATGAAGGCCTGCACGTCACCGATCGACAGCGCGCCCGAAGCGACCCGCAGCCCGCCGACCACGGCCACCAGCACGTAGTTGATGTTCGACACGAACATCATCAGCGGCTGCATGATGCCGCTGTTGAACTGGGCCTTGAACCCGGCCTCGTACAGGGCGTCGTTCTGCTCGGCGAACTGCTGCGCCGACTCGTCCTGCCGCCCGAACACCTTCACGAGGGTGTGCCCGGTGTACATCTCCTCGATGTGGGCGTTCAGCTTGCCGGTGGTCCGCCACTGCTGCACGAAGTGCGGCTGCGACCGCTTGCCGACACGCGTGGCGATGAAGAACGACAGCGGTACGGTCACCAGCGCGACCAGCGCCAGCAGCCATGACACCCAGAACATCATCGCCAGCACGCCGATGATCGTCAGCAGCGAGTTGATGAGCTGCCCCATCGACTGCTGGAGCGTCTGCCCGATGTTGTCGATGTCGTTCGTCGCGCGGGACAGCACCTCACCGCGCTGGCGCTTGTCGAAGTACGACAGCGGCAGCCGCGACAGCTTCGCCTGCAGGTCCTCGCGCATCCGGTAGACGGTCCGGTTGACCGCCCGGTTCACCAGCCGCGTGGCGACCAGCATCAGCAGCCCGGCGAACACGAACACCACCAGGGCGAGCCCCAGCACCTCGCCCACCGCGTCGAAGTCGATCCCCTTGCCCGGTGTGAAGTCCGTACCGGAGAGCATGTCGGCCATGCCGTTGCGACCCTGCTTGCGCATGGCGGCGAGGACTTCGGCCTTCGAAGCGCCGCTTTCGAACTGCCGTCCGATGATGCCGGAGAAGACCAGGTCGGTCGCCCGCCCCAGGATCTTCGGGCCCACCACCGACAGGCCCACGCTCACGAACACCGCGCACAGCATCACGTACATCGTGGCCCGTTCGGGCCTGAAATGGGAGAGGAGCCGTTTGCCGGACTCCTTGAAGTCCAGCGAGTGCTGGTCGGGGCCGCCTCCGGCCATCATGCGCCCCATGGGCCCGGCCATCAGGCAGCCTCCGCTTCCGTGAGCTGGGAGAGCACGATCTCCCGATAGGTCTGGTTGGCCGCCATCAGTTCGTGGTGGCTGCCGGTGCCGACGACCCGGCCCTCGTCCAGGACGATGATCCGGTCGGCCTCCCTGATCGTGGACACCCGCTGGGCGACGATCACGACGGTCGCCTCGGCGGTCTCGCGCGCGAGCGCCGCCCGCAGGGCCGCGTCCGTGGCGTAGTCGAGCGCGGAGAAGGAGTCGTCGAAGAGATAGATCTCGGGCCGCTGCACCAGCGTCCGCGCGATCGCGAGCCGCTGCCGCTGACCGCCCGACACATTCGTACCGCCCTGTGCGATCGGCGCGTCGAGCCCGCCCTCCAACCGCTCGACGAACCCCTTGCCCTGCGCCACCTCCAGCGCCCGCCACAACTCCTCGTCCGTGGCGTCCGGATTGCCGTAGCGAAGATTGCTCGCCACGGTTCCCGCGAACAGATACGGCTTCTGCGGCACCAGCCCCACCGTCCTGGCCAGCAACTTCGGCTCCACGGTGGCCACGTCCACGCCGTCGACGAGCACCTCCCCGTCGGTCGCGTCGAACAGTCGCGGTACGAGCCCCAGCAGTGTCGACTTCCCACTGCCCGTGGACCCGATCACCGCGGTCACCTCACCGGGCCGAGCCACCAGATCGACGGACCTCAGCACCGGCTCCTCGGCGCCCGGATAGCGGAACCCGGCTCCCCGGATCTCCAGATGCCCGTGCCGCCGCAGCTCGACGACGGGAGCGGAGGGCGGCACCACACTGCTCGACGTCCCGAGAACCTCCTCGATGCGCTCGGCGCACACCTCCGCGCGCGGCACCATCATGAACATGAAGGTGGCCATCATCACGGACATCACGATCTGCATCAGATAGGCGAGGAACGCGGTCAGCGCACCGATCTCCATCCCGCCGCTGTCGATGCGATGCGCACCGAACCACACGACGGCGATCGACGACACGTTGACGACGGTCATCACGATCGGGAACATCATCGCGAGCAGCCGCCCGGTGCCCAGCGACACCTCGGTCAGGCTGTGGTTCGCCTTCCCGAACCGGTCCTTCTCGTACTCGTCCCGCACGAAGGCGCGGATGACCCGGTTGCCGGTGATCTGCTCACGCAGCACCCGGTTGACGGTGTCGAGCCGTACCTGCATGGTCCGGAACAGAGGCCGCAGCCGCCGCACGATCAACGTCACGCAGATGCCCAGCACCGGCACGACGGCGATCAGCACGCCCGACAGCGGCACATCCAGGCCCAGCGCGAGCACGATGCCGCCCACGCACATGATCGGCGCCGACACCATCAGCGTGAACGTCATCAGCGCGAGCATCTGCACCTGCTGGACGTCATTGGTCGTACGGGTGATCAGCGAGGGCGCGCCGAACTGTCCGACCTCGCGCGCCGAGAACGACTGAACACGGTCGAAGACGGCGGCGCGTACGTCCCGGCCGAGCGCCGACGCCGTACGGGCGCCGTAGTACACGGCACCGATGTTGCAGAAGACCTGCACCAGCGAGATACCGATCATCACGGCCCCGGAGACCAGGATGTAGCCGGTGTCGCCCTTCACCACACCCTTGTCGATGATGTCCGCGTTGAGCGTGGGCAGGTAGAGGGTGGCGCAGGTCTGCAGGAGCTGGAGCAGCACAAGCAGAGCGATGGGTTTCTTGTAGGGCTTCAGATAAGTGCGCAGAAGTTGTATGAGCACGCTGAATCTCTCGGAGTCGGCGGTTTGTCCGTGACGGACGATGGGGAGTGCCCCACGCACCCATCGTCTGACACTCCACCCGTGTTACTTCAACCGATTAATCCAACAGCGGACCAAGAACCGCCGACGCGAGGAACGACTCGCGCCCCTCAGCTGCGAAATGCCCCAGGATGCGTCTGCTCCCGCACGGACACGTACTGCTGCCGCACCGCCTGCCCCACCGCCAGCTCCTCACCGGGATCCAGTACCTGCGCGGCGGCACCCTGCCAGGCCGGCGGAGTACGCGGATCGAGCGTGCCCTGCGACACCCCGAGCGCCCAGGCGGCCTGCCGTGCCGCGCCGATGGCCGCGTAGTCCGCGGGCTGCGGCACGACGACCTGCGCCCCGAACAGCGGCGGCGCCGACGCCTGCACGGCGGGCAGCTCGGCGGCGGACCCGAGCAGGAACACCCGCTGTACATCCACCCCACGCCCCCGCAGCACATCCAGCGCGTCCGCGAGCCCGCACAGCATCCCCTCGAAGGCGGCCCGCGCCAGATGCTCGGCCTTCATGGACTCCCGCCGCAGCCCGGCGAGCGTCCCGGCGGTGTGCGGCAGATTGGGCGTCCGCTCACCCTCCAGATAGGGCAGCATGACCAGCCCGTGCGCACCGGGAGTCGACTTCATCGCGAGGTCGGACAGAGTCTCCAGATCCCCGAGCCCCAGCAACTCAGCCGTCCCCCGCAGCGTCCGTACGGCGTTCAGCGTCGTGACGACGGGCAGATGCAGCCCGGTCGCGTCGGCCAGTGAGGTGATCATCCCGGTCGAGTCGAAGAGCGCCTCGGGATGTACGGCCATCACGGACCCGGAAGCCCCGAGTGACACCACGACATCCCCGAGCCCCAGCCCGAGCCCGAATGCGGCGGCCATGGTCTCCCCGGTCCCGGCGGAGATCAGCAGCCCCTCGGGCGTCGTACCGGCGGCGTCGGACGGGCCGAGCACCTCGGGCAGCATCGCCTGACGCCCGAGCGCGAGCTCGACGAGGTCACCGCGATAGGCCCCCATGGCGGCCGACCAGTACCCGGTCCCCGAGGCCCCGCCCCGGTCGGTGGTCCGCCGTACGGGCCGTCCGAGCAACTGCCACACCAGCCAGTCGTGCGCCTGCATCAGCATGGCCGTGCGCTGCGCCGCCTCCGGCTCGTTCCGCGCCAGCCATCGCAGCTTGGTCACCGGCTGCCCGGCCTGCGGCACACACCCCACGGCCTGCGCCCACGCCTCACGCCCGCCGAGCGCGTCGATCAGATCGGCCGCGGCGACCTGCGCTCGTTTGTCCCCACCGACCATCGCCGGTCGTACGGTGTTGCCCTGCGCGTCGACCGGCACGAGCGCGTTCTGCTGTGCGGACACCCCGATGGCCTGCACGCCCTCGAGCAGCCCGCCGCCGGCCGCCTCACCGAGGGAGAGCAGCCAGGCCTGCGGATCGACATCGGAAGGCCGCCCGCTGCCCCCGCCCTCGACACCTTCCATCGGATGCGGCGCATAGCCCTGCCGCAGCACGGACCCCGTGTCCGCGTCGCAGACGACGATACGAGTGAAATCGGGCGAACTGTCCAACCCGGCGACTATCCCCATGGCGAAAATTCTGCCGTACGCGGAGAGGTGAACGCGCCGGGTCGATGCTCCGTCAGGGGTGACCTGGGCGTTGTCGGTGACCAGGGGCGTGCGGGCGCCGCAGATGTGTCCATGCCGACACCCTGACACTCAGGTGTTACTTGTGCCCCAGTCGTCCCCGCCACCTCCCGTGGCGTTGCGCTCACGCAGGGAGCGCACCCGGCCGGCCACGGAGTCGGGCACCCGGTCCCCGACCTTCTCGCTCACGGTGTGGAGCGCCTTGCCGGCGAACTCCCGCCCCTGCAGCGCGGCCGACTCGGCGGTGTTGCGGACGGCGGGGTTCTGCGAGATCCGGCGGGCGGACTTCTTCAACTGCTCGTAACGCTCCCGCCCGGCCCGTGTGCCCAGCACGTAACCCAGGGCCAGTCCGGCGACGAACGTGAGCCGGTAGCGCATGACGGCCACCTTTCCTTGACGAGTGTGGAGTATCGAGTGGTGAGTGCTGCGTGGTGATGGGTGCGTGGTGCGTGACGGATGTGAGTGAGGCGTGGGGCGGACGACGGCCGGTGAACGAGGGGCACCGCGCGCGAGCCACGCGGAACCGATTGGCGGAGCACCCCCCTGCTTGCGCTAATGTATGTGTCGCAGCGACCGCACGCCCCCTGGCGAATACCCAGGGAGTCACGATCGATGCAACGAGGCAATCCCCTGTAGCTCAATTGGCAGAGCAGCCGACTGTTAATCGGCAGGTTACTGGTTCAAGTCCAGTCGGGGGAGCTTCGATCTTCCGTAGCTCAATTGGCAGAGCAGCCGGCTGTTAACCGGCAGGTTACTGGTTCGAGTCCAGTCGGGAGAGCGCTTGAACGAGGACCCCGTTGGGGTCCTTTTTCATGCCCGGGGGAACCGCTCGAGTCGCGTCGAGGTCCTCATGGTCATACGAAGTCGACCATCCGAAGCAGGAGATCGTATGAGCGGCTATGCTGCGGCAGACGGCGCGCACAAATGTGCGCGACGCGCCGTAATGGGGCGGTAGCTCAGCCGGTTAGAGCAGCGGACTCATAATCCGTCGGCCGTGGGTTCGAGTCCCACCCGCCCCACCTGCGCAGGCTCTGACCTGCTGAAACGTTTGTTTTTGGGTGTCGGGGCGTCAACTTCGCCTGGACGGACCGGATCCGCTGCTCATGGATTGAACAGCGTCGCCGTCCGCGGCAGTTCGAACTGGCCTGACCTGCATGGATGCGCGGGCACCCACAGCCCGGGAAGTCACTGAATATGCTCAGTGTGACCGACTGGACGTCGAATTCGGGACGCTCGCAGGACGCGGGGAATCGCAAGTGGCCGTCACCCGGCCTCGGGTCTCGTGGCTGTCCCTGAGGCCGTGGACGCGCGGGACGATCCCCACGGCAGCCTCCGTTTCGACCTGCCGGTTTCCGGTGCCGTATGAGGGAGGCGCTCGCGGCTGCCTGGGGAGCCGACCCCCTGGCCAGGCGGCGGGTCGGCCTCCGCTTTACGCGGTCGAGGGGCTCAGGTCCAGGCAGGCGCCGGGATCGGTGGGCCCGTACGTTCGCGGACGCCCGAGAGGGCCACTCCGGGGGCGAGTTCGACCAGGGACAGGCCGTCGGCCGTGATGTCGAGGACGGCGAGGTCGGTGATGATGCGGTGGACGCAGGCCCGGCCGGTCAGCGGGAGGGTGCATTCGTTGACGATCTTCGGTGTGCCGTCCCTGGCGGTGTGTTCCATGAGGACGATGACCTTGCGGGCGCCGTGCACGAGATCCATGGCACCGCCCATACCCTTGATCATCTTGCCGGGTACGGTCCAGTTGGCGAGGTCACCGGCCGCGGAGACCTGCATGCCGCCCAGCACGGCGACGTCGATGCGGCCGCCGCGGATCATCCCGAAGGACTGTGCCGAGTCGAAGAACGCGGCGCCGGGCAGCACGGTGACGGTCTCCTTGCCCGCGTTGATCAGGTCGGGGTCGACCTCGTCGTCGTACGGGTAGGGGCCGGTGCCCAGGATGCCGTTCTCCGAGTGCAGCACCACATGGACGCCGGGCGGGAGGTGGCCCGGGATGAGGGTGGGCAGTCCGATGCCCAGGTTGACGTAGGAGCCGTCAGGCAGCTCCTCGGCGGCGCGGGCCGCCATCTGGTCGCGGGTCCAGGCCATCAGTGCCGCTCCTCACGCGTGCGGACGGTGCGCTTCTCGATGCCCTTGTCGTCGGCGGGGACGGGGCCCACGATCCGGTCGACGTAGATGCCGGGCAGGTGGACGGCGTCGGGGCCGATGGCGCCGGGTTCGACGAGTTCCTCGACCTCGGCGATGGTGATCCGGCCGGCCATGGCCGCGAGGGGGTTGAAGTTGGCGGCGCTGTGGTGGAAGACGAGGTTGCCGTGCCGGTCGCCGCGGGCGGCCCGTACGAGGGCGAAGCCGGTGGTGATGGCCTCCTCCAGGACGTACGTCCGGCCGCGGAATGTGCGTGTCTCCTTGGGCGGGGAGGCCGCTGCCACGGCGCCGTCGGGGCCGTAGCGCCAGGGCAGTCCGCCCTCGGCGACCTGGGTGCCGACCCCGGCCGGGGTGTAGAAGGCGGGGATGCCGGTGCCTCCGGCCCGCAGCCGTTCGGCGAGGGTGCCCTGCGGGGTGAGCTCCACTTCCAGTTCACCGGCGAGGTACTGGCGGGCGAACTCCTTGTTCTCGCCCACGTAGGAGCCGGTCACCCGGGCGATGCGGCCGGCCGCCAGCAGGATGCCGAGCCCCTGGCCGTCCACGCCGCAGTTGTTGGAGACCACACGCAGGCCTCCGGCGCCCTGCGCGTACAGGGCGTGGATGAGGACGCTGGGGATGCCGCACAGCCCGAAGCCGCCCACCGCCAGCGACGCTCCTTCCGGTATGTCGGCGACCGCGTCGGCGGCCGAGGCCATGACCTTGTCCACGTTGTTCATGCCTTTCTCCCGGTGCCGGGCACTGTGTCGGGCACCGGGGTTTGCCAGAGGCGGGTTGTTCAGGGGGCGGAGGCGTCGGGTGGGGGCGGGCCGTTGTTCCGGCCCGCCCCCACGACGAGTACGGGGGTCATCCCCTGCGGCGGGCTGATGGCAGACGGGTTGGGGCGACGCCCTCGACGACGGTGTTGCTGATGGTGCCGATGCCCTCGACCGTCATGGTGACGATGTCGCCGGGGGCCAGCGGCGGGGGTTCGAAGAGGCCGTTGCGGCCCCAGAGTTCGGCCAGGCAGCCGCCGTTGCCGCAGGTGCCGGAGCCCAGGACGTCGCCGGGGCGGATCCAGGTGCCGCGGGAGGCGTACGCCGCCATCTCCTCGAACGTCCAGGCCATGTTGGCCAGTCGGTCCTGGCCGACGGTCTCGTCGTTGACCTGGACGGTCAGGGCGAGGTCGAGGAAGCCTTCCGGGTTGCGGTGGGGTTCGAGTTCGTCGGCGGTGACGAGCCAGGGGCCGAGGGTGGTGGCGGTGTCCTTGCCCTTGGCCGGGCCGAGTTTGACCTTCATCTCGCGGCCCTGGAGGTCGCGGGCGGACCAGTCGTTGAGGATCGTGTAGCCGAGGATGTGGTCGTGTGCCTGCTCGGGGGTCAGGTCCCGGCCGGCCTTGCCGATGACGGCGGCCACTTCGAGTTCGAAGTCGAAGCGTACGGAACCCGGCGGTACCGGCACGTCGTCGTGGGCGCCGATCACCGCGTACGGGTTGGTGAAGTAGAACGCGGGGGCTTCGTACCACTCGTCGGGGACGGTGTCGCCGTATCCCTGGGCGATGCCCGCGACATGGCTCTCGAAGGTCATGTAGTCGCGTACGGTCGGCGGTCGCAGCGGCGGCAGCAGCCGTACGTCGGCCAGGGGCAGCGGCAGGGAGCCGGTCAGGGCGCGTTCGCCCGCCCCGCGCAGGGACTGCTCGCCCTCCATGACCAGATCCAGCAGTTCGACGGGGTGTTCGAACGGGTGGACCTGGTCGCCGGCGACGGTCCCCGGCTGCCGTTTCCCGTCGTGGACGAAGGTCGCGAACCTCATGCCGGGCTCCCCGCCGCCTCGGCCGGCCGCGTGCTGCTGGGCCGGAAGCCGACGAAGACGGCGGCGATCACAGCGGCGGCCGTACAGGCGGCGGCGGTGAGGATCAGTCCGTTGCTGTAGCCGTGGGCCAGGGCGTCCGTGGTGTACGGGGCGAGCTTGGCGCTGAGCGGGCCGAGGTCGGCGGTGTGCAGGGCGATCGGGCCGCCCTCGTGCAGGACGGCGGAGGCGATGCCGTGCTCCTTGGGGGTCAGGCCCGCGTCGGCGAGGCCGCCGGTGAGCTGACTTGTGGCCATGCCGAGGGCGACGGCGCCGACGATCGCCGGGCCGAGGGTCTGGCCGAGGTCGCGGACCAGGCTGGTGGTGGCGCTGGCCATGCCGGTCAGGGTGGGAGGTACGACGTTGACGGCGGCGGCGGTGAGGGCGGCGACGACCAGACCGAAGCCGACACCGTTGAGCACCAGCGGCCCGAGCAGGGGCACCAGGCCGGTCTCGTCGATCGGCACCGCCCGCAGCCACAGTTGGGCGACGGCCAGTGAGACGAACCCGGTGACGAGCATGGGGCCGGGGCCGACGCGGTGCAGCAGGCGGACCAGCAGCGGCCAGATGAACGGGGTGATGCCTTGGACGATCACGAAGGGCACCGCGGCCTGGAAGGGGCTCTGGTGCTGGATGACGCCCAGGCGGATGCTCAGGTCGTACGCGCCGCCGAGGAAGCCGAACATGCCGATCACCGCCATCGCGGCCGACGCGGCGAAGGCCGGAATGCGGAACAGTTCCAGGCGCAGCATCGGGGCCGCGCTGCGGTTCTCCAGCAGCACGAACGCGACGATGAACACGGCGAAGGCGACGAAGGACGCGACGACGGGTGCCGAGCCCCAGCCGTCGGAGGGGCCTTGGATGATGCCGTACAGGAGAGTGAGCATGGCCACGGCGATGGTGATCTGGCCCGGCCAGTCGAGCGAGCGACCTTCGGGGGCGCTGGACTCGGTGGCCAGCAGCCAGGCACCCACCGCGGTGATCACGGCGAGCACTCCGGTCACGCCGAACGCCCACTGGAAGGAGACGTGCTCGACGATCCCGCCGGACATCAGCGGGGCGATCAGGGCACCCAGCGACAGGGCCGTGGTCCAGGAGGCCAGCCCCTTGGCTCGCGCGGCCGGTGTCGGCGTGCCGGCGATGATCATCGACAGGGAGGCGGGGAAGAGCGCGGCGGCTCCGATGCCGGAGATCGCCTGACCGGTGATCAGCTGGGCTGCCGAGTCGGAGGTGGCGGACACCAGATAGCCGACGGCGGACAGCAGCGCCGCGCCGACCACCAGTTTCTTACGGCCGTACAGGTCGCCCACGACGCCGAAGGTCAGCGCGAGGACGGCGGCGGGCACCAGGAAGGCGTCACTGATCCAGGTCAGTTCTCCGCCTGATGTCTGGAGCGTGCGCTGCATGACGCCGTTGATCGCGGCGGGCAGGACCAGGCCGATCTGGGCCAGGCAGACGGCCAGACAGGCGGCGATGATCGTGCCGGTGTGGCGTGCCGCAGCGGCCGGTGCGGCATCGGACGACGGGGCGGAGGGTGGGTCGTAGGCAGGGGTGGAGACCATGTCTCCTCCTTGGAAGGTTGGCGGGACGTACGGCCCGGGGGACGGCGGGGAGTTGGGCGCATGGGGAGGGGCGGTGCGCCGGTCGCGAGGGGGTGGGGCCTCGTCAGGCGGGGGCGGGCGGGGCGTCGTCAGACGCGGGGGCAGAGCTCGGCCATGCAGCCGAACAGCCCGGGGCCGTCGAGTGGGGGCAGGGTGGGGTCGAGCTCCCGGTAGACGGTGTGCACGTTGACGGCGAGGCGTTCGCTCTCGTGCAGGTCGACGAAGCGGCCGAGGCGGATGTCGCGGGCCGCGTCCATGGCCGGCATTCCGGCGGTGAAGCGGGCGGTGGCCTGCTCATGGACGTGTTCGAGGTAGTCGCGGATCTCACGGACCGTCTGCTTGGTGGTGACGGGGCCGTGGCCGGGCACGACGATGTCCGCGTCGAGGCCCAGCAGCAGATCGCAGGCGGCGAGCCAGCGGGTGAAGGGGCCGTGCCAGACGACCGGCGCCGCCCCGGCGAAGACGATGTCGCCGGTGTAGACGGTCCGGGCCCGCGGCACGTGCACGATCGTGTCCCCGGCGCTGTGCGCGGGGCCCACGTCGATGAGGCGGACCTCGGTGCCGCCGATGTCCAGGATCGTCTCGCCGTCGAAGATCCGGTTCGGGAGGGCGGGTTCGATGCCGGTGTAGTCGAAGCGGCCGAAGATCCGTCGCGCGAAGTGTCCGGCGGGGCTGTCCATACCGGTCAGCGCCAGCATCTCGGCCGGACCCACCTGACGCATGTCCGCCACGGACCCGCGGGCCGCGATGATCTCGGCGTGGGCCACGAGCTGGTTGCCGAACCAGTGGTCGCCGTTGCCATGAGTGTTGACCACGGTGGCGATCGGCGCGGTGGCGCTCAGCGGCGTCAGCGCGTCGAGCATGTTCTTGGTCAGCTGCAGGTCGTAGAGGGTGTCGACGAGCAGTGACTCGCCCCGGCCGGTGATCAGCCCGGCGTTGCTCATGCCCCATCCGGACTCGCCCGCGATCCAGGCGTAACAGCCGTGTCCGAGCTCGACACAGCCTGTCCGGAATGTCACGGAAGCCACACTGCCTCCTGTTCTTGCCCCGCACCAGATGGCGAGACTTAAGTACATTGATGGACTGAGGTCCATCAATGGCCGCTAATCTAAGAAGGTGGTGGGGTGGCGTCAATACCCCTGCGGCCATGTGCTGTACTGACGGCCATGAAGATCCCGGAGGCAGGAGGCGAATTGGTGTCCACGCCCGCAGCACCGCCCGCCGGACGCCGGGAACGCAAGCGACAGCAGGTGCGCGACCGGCTCTACGCTGCGGCGCTGCACTTGTTCGTCGCCCAGGGGTACGAGGCGACGACCATGGACCAGATCGCCGAAACCGCCGACGTCGCCCGGGCCACCGTCTTCAACCACTTCTCACAGAAGGTCGGGTTCCTCGAAGAATGGGGAGCCCGCCGCCGCGCCCTCGTCAACGAGATCCTCGGCTCCCAGCACGCCGAAGACCTGCCTGTCGGCGACCGGCTGCGCCGCTACCTGAAGGAGATGGCCGACCTCAACGCTGCCTCCCGCGCCGAGACAACCGTCCTGATGGACGCCTCCGCGCGGTACGGCCGCCTCCTCCAGGACCCGTCCCTGGAGATCGAACTCGCCAGGATCGTCGAACAGGGGCAGCAGCTCGGGGAGATCAGGGCGGACGTCGACTGCGACCAGGCCGGACAACTGCTGGCCGCCTGCTACTTCACGGCAATCCTGCGCTGGATCCGAGAGGAACCAGCCCCTTTCGACCTCCACCAGCGACTCACAGACGCGCTCGACATCGTCCTGCTGGGCCTCCTTGTCGGCGAAGCTGTCTGACGCGGAATGTCACCCTGCACCGCCGCATGCAATTCGGCCGGCGGGTGATCACTCATGCTGGCTGCTCCTCGTTTTCCCCGCATGTGTCTCGGCTTTCGGCACGTTCTCCCCGTTGGCTGCGGGGGAGGCGGCGTTGCCTTCGTGGCGCTGTGCGTCGGAAGGGGAATCCGCTGCGGGTGGGGCCGAGACGCCTTTCCGAGCCGGCGGCAACGGCCGCACGATGCTTGAGGCCGTCCATCTTGGACGCGTTCGGGACGCGTTCGGGACGCGTTCGGGACGCGTTCGGGACGCGTTCGGGACGCAAGGATAGGAACAGGTAGCGGGGCTCATCCGGTACCGGGGCGGTCGTGTCGCGGCAGCCGCTCGGCGACCAGGTTGTAGGAATCCTCGACCGCGGCGGTGACCAGCCGCTCGGTGATGCCGGGTCAGGGCCCGAGCGAGATCCAGTGGCGTTTGTCGAGATAGCGGCCCTGCGTGATCGAGGCGTGGCCGCGTACGTGAGCGCGGGCGTGTTCGGGTTCGCACTTGACCGTGATGATCTGATCGTCCGGGTCGTCGGTGACGATCAGGAACACCTTGCCCGCGACCTTGTACACGTCGAGTCCCGGGGTGAAGGGGTAGCCGTGGCTGACGCCGGGCAGGGCCAGGGTCGCCTGGCGGGCGATGTCCTGGGGCCGGTCACCGGCCGCGTTCACCGGGCCGCCCGCGTGCCGGTGCCGTAGGTGTGCGGGTCGACGGGCCGCTCGGCCCTGGGCAGATGGGCGACGACGAGACGGTAGGAGTCGGTGACGAGCTCCCCGACGAGCTCCTTGTCGACGCCTTCTCCGCTCTCCAGGGTGATCCAGTGCTTCTTGTTCATGTGGTAGCCGGGGGTGATGTGGCTGTACTGCTCCCGCAGGGCGTGGGCCTCGCCGGGGTCCGCCTTGAGGATCACGACGGGACGCCCCGGGACTTCGGTCATCAGCATGAACACCTTGCCGCGTACCTTGTAGACCTCCCAGTCGGGGCCGAAGGGGTGCTCCAGCTGGGCTCCGGGGAGTTCCTTCGCGCAGTCGGCGGCGGTCTTGTGCAGGGCCGATCCGTTCATGGGTGGTGAGCCTTCTCAGGTGGTGACGGACTGGGGCATCGAAGGGGGCGGAGGGCGCGCCGCGCGTGCGCGGTGGCACGTCCCATCCTTCCGTCGAAGCCGACGGGAAGGGGGGTAGGCTGCGGACACGTGATGGTCGACAAGCGACACTCCGGGCGGGGCAGGCCGAGCGGGCAGGCCGGACCAGCTGCGGTTCCGCTGTACGGTTTCCAGCCCCCGGTCGGTACTCCGTACGGCCTCGAGGTCAGTACCGTCGAGGAATTCTTCGCCCAGCACGACGACTGGCCGTGGAACCCGCCCCGTCCGGGCCGCGCCACCTTCCACTACCTGATCCTGGTCACCGAGGGTGAGCTGCGGCACGACGTCGACCACGTCACGCGGAACGTCGCCCCCGGCCAGTGGCTGTGGGTGCGTCCCGGGCACGCGCAGTGCTGGCATCCGCCCGGCGCGGCCCGCGGCCCGTTCATCCTGTTCGAACCGGACGTGCTGCGGCCCGACCTCGCCCGCCTCCTGGCCCCGCTCACCGCGCACGAGGCCCCTGCCGTGCTCAGCCCGCACCCCGACGACACCGCCTGGCTCCAGCAGACGGCACTCCAGCTCCTGGACGAACACCGCGCACTGGGGCGCCGCCCCCTCGGCGTCCACCACGCCCTGCGGCGCAGCCTGCTCGAATCGCTGCTGCTGCGCCTGGCCAACTCCCCGGGCATCGCCCCCACCGGCACGACCACAGCCGGCACGGGCCGCGCCGACAGGTACGGACGTTTCCTGGACGTCTTGGAGCTGCACTTCCGCGAGCTGCACCAAGCCGCGGACTACGCCGAGCTGCTCGGCTGCTCGGTCCGCACCCTCAGCCGTGCCGCCCGGGACGCCACCGGCAAAGGAGTACGCGAACTCATCGACGAGCGGCGCCTCCTGGAAGCCCGGCGCCTGCTGGGAGATGCCCGGTGGGACGCCCGGACCGTGGCCGCCCACCTCGGCTTCACCGACCCCGCGAACTTCGGCCGCTTCTTCCGCGACCGCACCGGCCTCACCCCGGCCACCTTCGCGGCCGACGAGGCCACGACCCCTCCTGTTCAAGGTTGACGATCTCGGTGGTTTCCGGCTGGACCTCAGTCGACGGCCTCGATGGTGACGTCGACCGTGCCGTCGTACTTCTTGAAAGCATCGGCCCCCGAGTCGATCTCGCCGAGGACGATGATGCCGGGGTCGGGGATGGACTGTCCGTCGTGGTCATAGAAGACGGCGATGTCGGGACCGGGTGACCAGTAGACGATGTTGCCGATCTCGTAGCTGGACCGCGGTTCGCCTCCTACGGCGAGAGACCGGGGCAGGTGACCGTACTTCTCGCGCTTGAACAGGTCGTTCATCTGCAGCGTCAGCGGAAGCAGTGAGGCGAAGTCGAGTGCCGTCGCGTTGTCGTCGAGGGTTGCATTGAGGACGCTTTCTCCGGCGGTCAGTCGGATTCTCATACGGGTTCTGCCTTCAGGGGTGGTTGGTTGTCGTTTCTCAGTCGCCCAAGTCCCAGTTGCCCAGGTCTCAGTCGCCCAGGACGACGACGTGCTTGCCCGGCGTGGTGCCGGACTCGACGTCGGCCTGGGCGTCACGGACCTGTTCCAGGCCGTGGTAGACCTTCGCGACCGGGACGTTGAGGCGCCCTTCGGCGATGGCCCGGAGCTGGTGGCCGAAGACGTCGGCCGGGAGGTCGGCGGCCTGACCGCCGTAGGACGTCAGCCGCACCCCGTTGGGGATCATGAACGGGGTGAAATCGGGGATCGTCCACTGGCCCGCCAGGGCTCCGGTGAAGCAGACCGTGCCGTGCCGGCGGACGGTGTTGAGGGTGTCGGAGAGGACCGAGCAGCCCACCAGCTCCAGTGCGGCGTCGACGCCGTCCGGCATCAGCTCGCTCACCTGGTCGGCGATCGTGCCGTTGTCGACGAGGGGATGGTCGACGCCCGCGGCCCGCAGTTCCCCGGCCTTCTCCGGGCTGCGGGTCGTGGACAGCACGGTAGCTCCGAGATCCTTCGCGATCGTGGCCGCGCTCAGCCCGACCGTGGAGGTGCCGCCGCGGATCAGCAGCGTCTGCCCCGCCTTGAGGTCCAGGCCGGTGGTGAGGGAGCCGTAGGCGGTCTGGAACATCTCCGGCAGCGCACCGACGACCTCCCACGGCAGGCTGGTCTCGAATGGGACGACCTGTGCCGCGGGGACGGTCACGTACTGGGCGTACGCGCCGTCGTACGAGCGGCCCATGCCGCCCATCATCGTGGCCACCTGCTGTCCCGGCCGCAGCCCGCCGTCCTCGTCGGCCTCATCGACCACGCCGACGCCCTCGATGCCGGGCACACGCGGGTAGGTGACCTCCGCGTCGGACTCGCCCCTGCGGGTGGTGACCTCGGACTCGTTGACGCCGAACGCCTTCACCTTGATCCGCACCCAGCCGGGCTTGCGTAGGGGCACCGGTACGTCCTTGATCTCCAGTGCGTCGAGGCCGCCGGGCCGGGTGACGACGACGGCCCGCATCGTCGCCGGTGCACTGTCGCCGGCTGCTGTCGATCGGCTCATGTCGAATTCCTTACTCTGTTCGCCCCCTGATGCGGTGTTCCGTATGGCCCGATGACCGTCAGGGGCGGTCGATGCCCTCCCACAGGTCGAGGGCCTGCTGGTAGTGGGCGGTGGCCTCGAAGGGCGGGTTGCCGACGCTTCCCGAGGTGGGTTTGTCCGCGACGGCGGGCCACGGACGGGACTGCTCGCCAGTGGCGAAGTCGAGGACGATGTCGCGGATATGCGTGTCCCGCTCGGCCTGCTCGGCGCTGCGACCCGGCTGTTCCTGGCCGACCAGGGCGTACATCTCGGTGCCGTGCACGGCGGGCGCGCCCTCGGCGGGCCCGATCATCAGGAGATGGGCGTTGCCACCCGCGGCGGCGTGCGCCAGGGCGCCGCGGACAGCCGGGAGCGCGAAGAGGTAGTCCGCCATAACCGCGGCGCGGACCTCGGCCGGGGTACAGCCGCCCTGGTCGTGGGCGTCGACGATCTTCTTCGCGAGGGAGCGGGAAATACGCCACCCCGCGACCTCGTCGACGATGCGGTCGAGGGTGTGCGGGTCGAAACGGTCGAGATCGTTCGCCACCCACCAACCCATGTCGTCACTCGCCATGCTCAGCAGCACGTCGACATTGCGGTGCGCGCCCGAGGCGAGGACGTCCATGGGATGGGCGTGCACCACCGCGCCCGGCTGCCCGATGTCCAGGACGACGCCGGTGGCCTTGTTGTCCACCCCGCCGCGGACTCCGAGGTCCGTCGGGGCGACCTTGCGCAGGGCGTCCCTCAGGGAGACCGCGTCGAGGTCGAGCAGCTTCTCCGGGTTGTCCGCCACGCCGAGTTCGGTGACGAACCGGTGCGCGAGCTCCTCGGCCCACCAGGCCGGGACGCTGCGGGCGGGCCCGCCGGAGAACCCGGCCAGTCGCCGGTACAGGCCGTTGGCGGAGGCGGCGCCGAGCAGCCCGAAGGTGGTATAGGCGCCGGCACTGTGGCCGTAGACGGTGACGTTGTCGGGATCGCCGCCGAAGCGGGCGATGTTCCGCTGGATCCAGGTGAGCGCGGCGATGACGTCCTGGAGGAAGAGGTTGCTTGCCTCGGCGAGTTGCCCGCCGTACTGCGAGAGCGAGAGCGCGCCCAGGGCGCCGAGCCGGTAGTTGACCGACACGCTCACCACGCGCCCCGTCGCGCCGAGAGGGGCGGCGTTCGAGGTGATCTGTGTGTTCGCGCCGTACTCGAATCCGCCGCCATGGATGTACACCGCCACCGGCAGCGCCGTGCCGGACGGCTGCTCGGGGGCCCATACGTTCAGGTTCAGGCAGTCCTCGCCCATCCCGCTGTCCGCTTCGAGCCAGTCGCCGCTGTCGGGCTGGACAGAGACGACGCCCTTACGGTCATAGGGGCGGTCCGGATCGAAATCCGCGACTACGGGGTGGCGGTATCGCTCGGCGGTGGCGTACGGGATTCCCCACCAGGACCGCACCCCTGGCGCGGTCGGAGCCTTGGGCGCGGTGACGGTCATGACGTGTCCTTCCAGCGCGGTTCGGGTGTTTCGCGCGGCCTGTCGGCGGCTGGTCGCGAGCGGTGACGTCTGCCATCGTTTCCTGGGATCCGACAAAGCGCCCGGTGAGTGGCGGTCACCTGATGGTCACCAGGCGACACTTGTGTGCTCCTCGTCCTCCTCTCGTGGCGCCGCCGGGCATACGAGGGCGACCTGAGGTCCCGCCGGTGCGCCTCCCTCGCGTGGTCTGTTTGTGATCGATGACCGCGCTCGATGTTGGTGATGTATCGTGGGTACATACATCGTGGACGTTGGAGGTGTCCGATGTCCGTCACCCAGATTGATCTCGACGACGAGGCGCTGGCCGAGGCCATGCGGCTGATGGGTGTCACGACGAAGAAGGAGACCGTCAACGGGGCCCTTCGGGACTACGTGGCGCGGATCAAGCGGCTTGAGGCTGCTGAGAAGTTGGCCGCGCGGGGTGCGCGTGGTGAGTTCGAGCAGGCCGCGGCGGCGCATGACGCGGAGAAGCATGCGCGACGCGAGGCCTTCGAGTGATCACGTATCTGGTGGACACCTCGGCTCTGTGGCACCTGTTTCGCACCCCAGGTGCGTTGCGTCCCTGGGAGGGACACATTGCCGCCGGGGTGTTCCACCTCTGCGAGCCGACGCGTGCCGAATTTCTTTACTCGGCAACCAGTCCGTCCCATCGGGATGAGCTCGCAGAGGAACTGGACGCGCTCTGCTTGCTCTCTCCGGTTCCGAAGAACGCCTGGCGTTGGATCGACACCGCCCAGTACAAACTGACCCAGCGGGGCCGGCATCGGGCGGCTGGAGCGATCGATCTGTTGGTGTGCGCGACAGCCGTACACCACGGGCACACCGTTCTCCATGTGGACAACGACTTCGCGACGGTGGCCGGAGTGCTCAAGGAAGTTCAGCAGCGGGACGTACGAGCCTGATCTTCTGGAGCCGGTTGACGTTGCCGGTCTGTTGGCCTCTCGATGATCGATGCCCAAGGTCACTGCCCTGGTACTGCAACGGTGTTTGCTCTGAGTGCTGGGCAGTTCTCATGGGCTGTGCCCGCGTTGCTTGTAGCGTGCGCCTGGACCCCAAGTGCGTGAACTCTGCGTCCAATGTTCCAGCTGGGGTGATCTTCCGGTGGTGTGCGCATGAAGTGCTGGAGATCATGCCGGCGGGCATGCTTCGGAAACCTGGTGTCGCTCAGAGGTACTCCCGGTACTCTCCGGTGCCGTCGCAGGACCGGCAGCTCTCGAACCAGTTCCCGGCGCCTGTGACTTGGCCTGTGCCATTGCAGCTCGTGCATCCGCGCTGACGTTTCCGCGCGGCCTCCTTCGCCCGGTCCTCGGCCGCCCACTCGTTGACCCACCGGTTGGTCCGTTGCCACAGCGAAGGATTCTCGAGCCGCTTCAGCGCCTTGATGTACCCGCCACGGGCGGTTGCCAGGTCACGCAGGGTTTCGCGGTTCTGCTGGGTGCTCGGCATGCTACGTACCTGCGTCTCGAGTTCGTCGAGGCGCGCGAGTTTGTCTCGGCAGTAACGGATCTGCTCCGCGGGTGGGAGATTCTCGAATGTCATGACCTGAGCATCTCCAAGCGAGCCTTGTAGGAAGGAGTCTGCAGCAGCGACGCCAGGGTCAGCATGCCGAACACCGACCGCGCCGCTTGTGCTCGGCCCAGGGCAGGGTTCGGTGGTGGCGGTATCGGTTGGAGACGGTCGTTGACGGCTTCGAGTGGTCGGCCAACAAGAGCCAGATAGCCGGCGAAGAGAAAACCCAACATGTGCTGCTCCCTGACACGTTCGATTATGGAGATGGCACCTCGAACAGCTGGTCCACGCGGTTCCGCCTAATGCGGTCAAATTGTCGGCTGGCGATTCCTGGCGCAACTACGATTGAAATCGCCGACGCGCCGCGCTGGCTGCCGCGTTCCGGATCCGCATGCGTAATTTTCCTACGGTCGGAAGAGAGTCGAGGACAGGGGCGGCGTCCGTGGCTTATCAGGGACATCGCTCCGGTCCAGTGTCTGTGGCGGACAAGTGGAATCCGTCTGAGTCCAGCGGTTGCAGTCGAGTGGAGAGGGCAGCCTTCTTGGCAAGCAGACGGAACGACAGCGATGTCCACCGGGGGTGAGGGTGAGCACATTCGAGGCTGCCGCGGTGGCCATGATTGCCCTACTGCCGGGGGCTCTCTACCTCTTCGCGGTGGAACGCGAGACGGCTGTCGTCCGGGCCGGGCTGGCCGACCGTGTTATGCGGGTGGCTGCGACTGCGGCTCTGTTCCATCTGGCGTTGGCTCCGCTCACTGTGTGGGCGTATCTGCGTGTCTGGGAGTCGGGGCGGTTGACGCAGCCTCCGGTGCCGTGGGCCTGGTGGTGGCTGCCGCTCCCGTACGTCGTCGTGCCGCTCTTGGCGGGGTTCGCCGTCGGCAGTGCGTTCCGCAGGAGGCGCCGCTGGGCACGGATCGTCAACGGGCAGACACCCGAACCGCTGGCCTGGGACGCCCTGTTCGGCCATGATTCCGCGCTGTGGCTCCGGATCAGGTTGCGGGACACCGATGGTGGGACCAACGGCTGGATTCTGGGGGTCTTCGCCCGTGACGCGCGTGGACGGCTCGACTCCCGTGCCTCGGCGTACCCGCAGCCGCATGACCTCTACCTCTGCGACACCGCGGAGGCACTGCCGGACGGAAGCTTCCGGCGTGGCGCCGACGGGCGACCGGTACTGCGCAATATCGGCCTTCTGATCTCCCGGGAGGAGATCACCTATATCGAGGTGATGTGGGGATGACCACGGATCAGCCCGAAGTGCCCGAACCGCCGGACATGACGCCGGCCGAACCAGAACAGGTGAAAGCGTTGGACGACGAGTCCGACCCGACCGAGACGCTGGGAGGCGGCGCCGGCCGCTCGCACGGGCGCGTGATGCTCACTACGGACCAGATGCGTCCGCCTCCGCAAGGGGCTATGGAAGTGTCTCCGGCGCCGGTCCCGCCAGGAGAGGGGGACGCCACGACGGATCCGGACACCGATGACCGACGGTAGCGGTACTGCCCCGTCGTGCCGGTCGCTGGCGCTTCAGGACCGGGGCCTCGTCAGGCACCGGTGTACGCGAAGGTGGCCCAGGCGAACGGATTGACCAGGAGGCCCTGGCGCAGGACGGTGGCCTGCGCACGTGCGAGTGCCACCGAGGGATGGGCGCCGCCGAGCCAGCATCGGTAGAACTCCGTCATGAGCGGAGCCGTGAAGTCGTCGAAGCACATCCACTGCGTGGCGACAATCCCGCGCAGACCGGCCTGGATGAGCGCGGCCGGCAGTCCCACCACCTCGTCGGGCAGAGCGTCGCCCGTCACAGCGGTGCCGCAGGCCGAGAGCACGGCGAACATGGCACGCACCTCGTGTGCGGCCAAAAGGTCGCGTACCTTCAGCCGGGCGTCACCACCGAGGTGCAGGCCGCTGCCGAGTGGATTGCTGCTGTTCACGTCTCCGTGTCCGGTGAAGTGCAGGACGTCAGTGGTCCGCAACGCATCGAGTAGGCGCGCCCTGGAGACCTCCTCGGGTTCGATCTCCGTCATCGTGACACCGGTGGGACGAGCAGATTTGACGCCGCTCAACTCCGCCGCCACGTTCAGGGGAGGCGGGCTCGCTCCATGAGCCGGGGTCGGGGCGGGGTGAACAAAGGTGAGCCGGGTGATCGCCTGCCGGCTGTGCGCCGCACTGCGCAGCGCAGCGGCGTGCGGGGCATAGGAGAGAGCGGTCGTCTCAAGGAGGAACCGCCATTTGTCGACCCGCTTCGAGGCACATGTGCCGGCCGCGTGGAGGGGCAGCATGCCCAGCAGTCCTCCTGGCAGAAGGACGGCCCGTTCACAGTCCGCGAGCACGTTGGCGATCGGCTGCATCACCTGTGCCCAGAGGTCGTTGACCACGTCTCTGGCCAACTGCCCGCGCGTCCTACCGTACTTCGGGGACTTCTGCCGGTCCTGGAGGACTTCGGCTTCGTGCAGTCTGTCGAGCAGTCTCTTGACGACATCCACGGTGAGCGCCGGCAGGTCCACCGGTACCGGACCGGTCCTTCGGCATTCTTCGCCGGTCACCACGAGAGCCGCGCCGCCGTCCCTGGACACAGTGAGATACACCAGGGGGGCGTCCCCGGCGAGCGTGACGATCTCCTGCCAGTCGGGAGAGGCCGCCTCGTCGGATCCGTCCCGGCTTCGGGCGTGCACCAGGGCTAACTGCCGCTGACATGCGGCCATGCGTGCCGCGCCCTTCCACTCCGTACCCGGCGGACGGGCGAGTTCCTGCCGCCGGAGCCCGTCCAGCTCACGAGTGAGGTCCGCGATGGCCTGTGCCGTCCGGGCGCCGCCCTCGACGGCCGAAGAGGGTCGCGGGGCGGTCCGGCCGGCGACAGACCCTGCGCGCAGGCCGAGCCCTTCGGCCAGCAGGACGCCACGGGCTCCCTCCAGGGCGAGCACGGCCTCGATCCTGTCCTCGACGGCGGACGAGTTCGCCAACTCCCTCGCGCACATCGGCAGCACGTCGGCAGCCATCGCCAGGGCCGACTCCTTGTCCGCGCGGGTGATCTGGGTGTGTGTGAGCACGGGGAGCACGCGGAACGCGGCGGCATAGGCCCGGGCTGCCTCCAGACGATGACCGTCCCGGCGCGCCCACCCCGCCTGTTGGGTCGCCGCGTCCCAGGCCGTACGCAGATTGCTGCGCGCGCCTGTCAGATAGGAGTGCTCGAATGCGTCCTGGGCGAGTGGCCTGTACCGTTCGTCGCCGGTGCTGTCGGCGAGGAGCATCCGTGCCGTGGCCAGACTCAACTGCGCGGCCGCGATCAGCGACTCCTCGGTGAGATCCGGAGCATCGAGAAACCCCAGCAGCACCTCCTCGGCCCGGCGCAGATCACTGATTCGTGCTCCGGGTCCGCTGAGGGCGTGGGCGAGGAGGATCCGGGTGCCGAGCCAAGTCGAGCGCGCCCCTGTCGTGTCACCCGGTGGGGCGTAGGGGATTTCGTCCAACTCGGCGATCGCGGCGCACATTTCGGAGCGTGAGGCGGGGCCGGCAGGCATATCGGCGTACTTCAAGGACACGAGGTGGGCCTTGACTGCCTGGAGCTGCGGATTCGAGCCGCCTCCGTGAGACTGCAGCCGGGCGGTTCCCCGCTCGACGGCCCGGAAGGCCGCCTCCAGGTCGGCCCTGACGGTGTCCGGGCGCACGGGAGGATCGGGGTGCACCAGGAATTCACGGTTCAGTTTGTAGCGCGTGCCCAGCGCCGCGGCGAGAGAGAAGTCGACCGAGTGGATCTCGGTGCCGAACGCCGACCGCTCGGCTTCGCCCGCTGCTTCCCATGCCTCCAGGCAGCTACGCCACAGGGAGATCGCCGCATCGAGGCACTGCCGGTTGCCCGTGAGGGCCTGATCGAAGCGGACCAGGGCCAGATAAGCCAAGCTGTACATCCGACGCGCCGGTCCGGAGGGCCGGTCCAGGTGGCCGCCTGCGAACATCGCCCGCCTCGCGCCGTCGACAACACCGGTCCCGGGCATCGACTCAGGCAGTGTCCGGAACCGCTTACGCAGTTCGTGCGCCTCGACCGTCGACATTTCCTTGCCGGGCTCCTCCAACTCGTCGTGCGCCCGCACCGCGTCGGCGTAATCCTGTTGCGTCCACCGAGAAACGGCGAGCAGCGCCCTCGCCCTGAGAACCGCGTAGTCCTCGGATGCCACGCCCCCACGCCCCTTCCCCACGTCGATGAGCGTTCACCATGGCTGCCGCTCCCTGCCCGAATCCGGTCGACGGTGCGGGGGATCGGCGTCGACCAGAACGCCGGAATCACGTCCGCAGGTCGCCGAGCACGGCGCAATGGCGCGTTGCTGTTCAGCAACTTCCTGAGTTCGGTCATGCTTCGGGTCCGAGCAGGAGGTCCCGCCAGCCCCTGAACGCCGAGACCAGTGTGATCACCCATAGTTGTCAACGCCAAAGCACCGGACGAGTTCGTCCTGCCGCCACGCCCGCTGGTCCGGCGGTACGAAGCCGCTACCCAAGGCGGCTTCGTACCGCGCTACCAGGCGACAACAACGATGGACCGAGAGATCAGATCGGCATAGGTTTGCCGCTTGCTGTTCCATAGAGGTCGAAATGCGCCGATTATGGAACAGCCATCGATTAATTGCGCCATCAGGCGCAGGAGTGATCGGCTGAAACCTATGGGTTGAAAGGTGTCAGCGTCTACAACCCGGATGTGCGCCATGCGCCTGCCACGTGTCTGGCCAGTCTTGCCGACCTCGTAGGCCATTTTGAAGAGTCCGCCAATATTGGCTACCAACCCCCACCATCCGATCACCCTGACGATCGAGTGGCTCGCATTCTGGGCGATGATGGTCAAAATGAGAGTCGACACGGGGGAGGCTATGATCGAAAACACTGAATCGGCTATCCGGGCCTTCAGCCGGGAACCCCAACTCGCGTATTGCAGGACGGGGTAGGGTGCGTTGAATCCAGGATTCCAGCTCATATTCGACCTGCCTGCCAGGCGAGATGCTCTCGCGGTTGCCGCTGTCGACGCCTACTGCTGCCGGGATCTCGCCGTGCGTGGCATAACTATGCTGTGCGTCGATGGCGCCCGATCCGTATGAATACCGAGGCCACTGACTGTGGACCCCCTTGCACGCGAGCGGGAGCAGTTGGAGCCCGCTAGTCACGGCGCATTGAAGTAGAAGGGGGCGTAGCCGGCGCATACGGCGATGTCGATACTCATCCGTATCGCCCGCCTCGGTTCGACTGGCTGTCCTACGGGTGGGTTCGGGCATCTGTTCGCCGGGCCGGAGCCGCGGGAGGTGTTCGCCGATCTCATCGAGGGGCTGCTGCTCGACGGCTTTCAGTTCGCGCAGGATGCCGCGCGTGAACCGGTCCTTCGTCTGGTGGCCCTGGTAGGGGTCGGTGGCCGAGCTGAGCAGCATCGTGCCCGGCCGATCGACCCCCGGGCACCGCAGAGCCGTCTCGGCTCACGAAGCTGGTCGGCCGGGCTGCCGCAACCTCGCCCGCGACGGACGGTTCGCCCTCTGCGTCGACGAGGACCGGCCCCCGTACGCGTTCGTACTCCTCCAGGGCGGCGGCCCTGCTGCGGACAGCCCCGCAGGACGGCGGTCGGACGTCCACAGTCGCACGGCGACCTGCACCCCGGCGTGCCGGGGGCAGCGGCTGTTCCACCCCGGTGTCCCATATCGGTCTGCGGCGGCGGGCTCCGCGACATCTCCCGCGGGTAGGCTTTGGCTGATCAGGCAAAGTCGGCGGGGACGAGGCATGGGCGGGGTCGAGAAGACGCGGGGTGGCGGGGCCGAGCGGGCGACCTCGCGGGATGTCGCCCGGCTTGCCGGGGTGTCACACACGGCCGTGTCCTTCGTCTTCAACGGGCGTGCCCAGGGCAACCTCTCCACCAAGACGCAGGAGAAGATCCGCAAGGCGGCGGAACAGCTCGGCTACCGGCCGAACGCGGTCGCCCGTGGCCTGCGCCGGCGTCGTACCGCCGTGATCGGTCTGGTCACGGACGAGATCGCCACCTCGCCGTTCGCCGGGCGGCTGCTGCGCGGGGCCATGGACATGGCGTGGAGCAGTGAGCACCTGGTGCTCACCGTCGACTCCGGGCAGGACCCGGGCGCCGAGGACGCGGCTGTCGCCGAACTGCTCGACCGGAGGGTCGACGGGATCATCTACGCCGCGCTGTCGTTGCGCCGCGCCCGAGTCCCGCAAGGGCTGCACCATACGTTCGCCGTGCTCGCCAACTGCCTCCCCGAGGACGGCTCCCTCCCGGCCGTCATCCCCGCCGAGCGGGCCGGTGGCCGCAGCGCCGCGCGTGTCCTTCTCGACGCGGGCCACCGCCGCGTCGCCCTGGTGGGCGGTCTGGACGACATCGCGACCGCGGAACGGCTGCGCGGCTTCCGGGACGCGCTGCGGACGGTGGGGCTGACGGCTGGGAAGGACTGGGTCGTGCGCACGGGAGGGGAGATCTCCGCCGGGTACGAGGGAGCGTTGCGGCTGCTGGACGGTGTTCCCGCCTACCGGCGCCCCACGGGGATCGTCTGTTACAACGACCGGGTCGCCGCGGGCGTCCTCCACGCCGCCGCGCGCCTGGGCCTCGACGTGCCCGCCGAGCTGTCCGTCGTCGGATATGACGACCAGGAACACATGGCGGCTTTCCTCAGCCCGCCCCTCACCACGGTCGCTCTGCCCCATCGCGCGATGGGAGAGACGGCCGTCCGCCTGCTCCTGGACGCCATCGACAGCGGGACCGCGCCGCCGGTCACCACCCGGCGGCTGGAGTGCCCCGTCGTCACGCGGGGTTCGGTGGGACCAGCTCCCAGCCCGTGACCTCGACGTCCGTCCCCGACACGGTCAGCTCCGCGATGTCGTCGTCCCGTCGGTACACCCGTTCCGTGGCCGTCGCCCGGTCACCCGCGAACAGTTCCAGCAGGGAGCCGTCCACGAGGATCCGTACGGTGAGGGTCTCGCCCGGCGGGGTCGGCAGGACCAGGGGGGCCGTGCCGTCCGGGCGGGAGCGTGGCCAGGCCGTGCGGTCCAGGGTCACTCTGCCGGACGCCGGATCGAGTCGCACGGTCAGTTCGGCCCCGGACGCGGCCCGCAGCAGACTTAACGTCGCCGCCGAACGGGCGGTCACCAGCAGGTCGTACGCGAGGGGGAGTGACCGGTGCGGTCCTGGTGCGGCCGTGAACGGGACGGCCGCCCGCAGTAGTTCGAGCTCCGGAGCCGGTACGACCCGTAGCGTGCCGTCCTCGTGGGTGTCCATCACCCGGGGTGCCGTGAGGACGCCGGACCAGCCCGCGCGGTCCACCTCCTCGGGCGGGCGTGACTCCCAGGACCAGCCCCAGAGCAGGGCGCGGCCGGACTCCGTGTCCTGGAGGACGGCAGGGGCGTAGAAGTCACGGCCGAGGTCCAGCGGGCCGCCGCCCGTACCGGCCACGAACCTCGGTGCACCGTCCGCCCGCTCCACCAGACGGCCCGTGACGTACGCGGTGCTCAGCGGGTCGCCGTCCCACAGGGCCACCGCCAGCACCCAGTCGCCCCGGGGGGTCGCCCACAACTGCGGGCACTCCCAGCCGATCGCCCGGTTGCCGAAGGCGCGGGTCGCCGCCGGGTCCCGGCCGTCCAGCAGGACCCCGGCGAACCGCCAGTCGTGCAGGTCCTCGCAGTCGTACACCAGGACGGACGGGGTGCCGTCGGCGTGGCCGGCGCCCATCAGCGCCCAGCGGCGTCCGGCGAAGCGGAAGACGAAAGGGTCCCGGAACATCGTCACGTCCAGGCCGGCTGGTGGGCCGGCGACCACCGGTACCGGCAGTTGCTTCCATTTCCGGAGGCTGTCGTCCTCGGTCACGGCGAGACAGATCGTGCTCAGGCCCCGGTGGCCGTGGTCGATCCCGGAGTACACCGCTGTCGGTACACCACCGTCGTCCACCACGCAGCCGGACCAGCAACCCGCCTCGTCCGGGCCGTCGGGCGTGGGGCGCAGGGCGATGCCGTGGTCGTCCCAGTGGGCGAGGTCGGGGCTGGAGGCGTGGCCCCAGTGAACGTTCGTGTGCACGGGGGCGTCGGGGTTGTACTGGTAGAAGAGGTGGTACCGATCGCCCCAACGGAACGGGCCGTTCGGGTCGTTCATCCAGTTGGCCGGCGGGCGGACCCTGAAACGCGGGCTGTTGGCGTCGGTCGACCGGCTCAGGGAACTCAACGACTGACTCCTGCGGATGTGATGCCCTCGCGCAGAGGGCGCTGGCCGACGACGAACACGACGACGGCGGGGATCATGGAGAGGACGACTCCGGCGAGGACGACGGAGATCGAGCCGGTGCCGAGGTTGCCCTGGAGGGAGACCAGGCCCAGGGGCAGCGTGAGGTTCTCGGTGGAGGTTTCGAGGATCAGCGGCCGGAAGAACTCGTTCCAGTGGTAGTTGAAGGCCAGCACGCCGACGATGGCGAGACCGGGGGCCGCCAAGGGGGCGTACACCGACCGGAAGACGCGCCACGGACCTGCGCCGTCGATCATCGCCGCCTCGCCCAGGTCCTTCGGCATGCCCAGGAAGTACTGGCGCATCAGGAAGGTGCCGAAGGCCGACGGGAAGGCCGGGACGATGAGGCCGAGCAGGGTGTCGGTCAGACCCATCGTCTTCAGTTCCAGGAAGACCGGGACCATCGTGACCTGCAACGGCACCATCATCGTGGCCAGGACCAGCGCGAACAGCGGCTTCTTGAAGCGGAATTCGAGGCGGGCGAAGCCATAGCCCGCCAGGCCCGCGGTGATCATCTGGCCGGCCGCGACCAGCGCGGTCACCAGGGTGGAGTTCAGTGCGTACAGCCAGACGTCGATCTGGTCGAAGACCCCGCGGTAGGCGTCGACGGTGGGGTCCGTGGGGATGATCCTCGGCGGCAGGTCGAAGGACTCCGCAGGCGTGCGCAGTGACGTCGACACCGTCCAGATGACCGGGCCGAGCGTCAACAGGGCGCACAGCGCCAGGCCCGCGATCCGGCCCCAGGGCGCCAGGCCGTGCCGTACGCGTGACGCGGTGGGGCTCGTGCGGCGACCTGGCATCTGACCTGGCATCGAACCCGATGCCGAACCCGAGAGGGAACTCGTACTCATCTGACTCACCCGGCTCACTGGTAGTGGACGTAACGCCGGCTGAGCCGGAACTGGAGTGCGGTGACCGCCATGATCAGGGCGAAGAGCAGGACGCCCACGGCGGACGCCTCGCCGAAGCGGAGCTGCTCGAAGGCCGTCTCGTAGATGACCATCACGACCGTGCGCGTCGAGTCGCCGGGACCGCCCGCCGTGAGGACGTACGGCTGCTCGAATACCTGGAGGGCGTTGATGATGCCGACCACGGACGCCACCAGCAGTGTGGGCGACAGCAGTGGCAGGGTGATGGCGAGGTGTTTGCGCACCCCGCTCGCGCCGTCCAGCGAAGCCGCCTCGTGCACTTCCTTCGGGATGTTGTTCAGGCCACCGACGAACAGCAGGAACGAGAAACCGAACTGCTGCCAGACGTATGCCAGTACCACGGCCGCCATCGCCCCGTTCTCCGAGGTCAGCCAGGGGACCGAGGGGATACCGACCGTGCCCAGCAGCCAGTTCACGGGGCCGAAGTCCTGGTTGAACAGGTACTTCATCACCACCGAGATGGACGCGGCGGACAGCACCAGCGGGAAGAAGAACGCCGAACGGAACACGGATCGCAGCCACTTGGGCATCCGGCCGTTCACCGCGATGGCCAGCACGAGCGCGATCAGCAGCTGGAGCGCGACCGCGAGCACCATGAAGACGAGCGTGTTGCGGAAGGAGACGAGGACCGTCGAATCGGTCAGGATCTCCCGGTAGTTGGCCGCTCCGGCCCACCGCGGGTCGTCGATCACGTCCCACTGGAAGAGGCTGAGGACGACCGAGCCGACGATCGGTACGACCGTGAAGACGACGATGCCGACGACGGTGGGCGCGAGGAACAGCAGGGCGAGGAGGCGGGTGCCCCGGGTGCGGATGGTGGTGGTGGCCGTGGCCGTGGACTCGGATGCCTTACGGGTCCGACCGGTCCCGCGGTTCCTGCGGGTGCGGGCGGGCTCCGGCCCCACGGGCCTGATCTCGGTGTTCGTCACAGTTCACGCTCCATGGCCTTCTCCAGGTCCCCCTGCAGCCGGCGCAGCGCGGGACGCACCGCGCCAGGGCTCGAAAGGGCGGTTCCGGTGTGCTTGATCAGCAGCTGCTCGACCTCGTTGACCTGCGGCGGGGCCGGGATCGGGCCCGTGGTGGGGATCTTGTCGAGGGTGTCGTAGAAGACCTGCCAGTGGGCCGGTCCTGTCTCCCGGTAGCGGGCCTCGTCGACCATGGAGCGGCGGGCCGGAGTGGTCTGGTTGGCCGCGAAGAGCTGGGTCATCACGTCCTTGCGGGCGGTGTACTTGATGAACTCCCAGGCCTCGTCCCGCATCGTCGACGTGCGCAGCATCGCGTACCCGGCGGCGCCGAACTGGTGACGCCGGGTACGCCAGCGGGGGAAGTACCGCACGTCGTAGTCGGCGGGTTTCATGCCCGCCTGGTGCAGGCCGCCCGCCCAGAAGCCGCCCGCGGGCGTGACACCGACGCGGCCGGTGGAGAAGACGCCGACGAGGTTGCGGCCGTCGCCGCCCTCCGGCCGGGTGCACAGGTCCTCCTGGACGAGGGAGGAGAGGTAGTCGTAGACCTCCGCGACGCGGTCGGAGTCGGCCAGGGGTGTCGTCCACCGGTAGCCGCCGCCCCGGCCGCGCCGCTGTGCCTCGGGATAGAAGGAGTTCCAGAGCCAGTCGCCGCCGGGGGCCCTGGACTCGGTGAGGAGGTTGGTGTCGTTGGCGAAGAGCCAGGGGACCACTCCGCCCCACAGCCGGTTGGTCCAGAAGTACGGGGTGAAATGGTCGCCGTTGCTGCGTTTCATCGCTCGCAGCAGCGTGGTGAAGTCGTCGTGGGTCCAGTCGTCGTCGGGGAGGTCGGCACCCGCGCGTTCGAGGACCTGGCTGTTGAGGTACATGTCGGCCGCGTTGAACTCGACCGGCAGCTGGTAGAGGCTCCCCTCGTACATCATCGACTCGACCAGCGAGGGATGGACATCGGAGAAGTACGTGCGCAGCTCGGCCGCGTCCCGCTTCGCCCACCTGTCCAGCGGTACGCCGAGCCGCTGGGCGAAGAGCTGCACGCCCTCGGTGGCGACGTACACGAGGTCGGGTGCCGTGCCCGCGGCGATCTGGGTGAGGATCTTGGAGAAGAAGTCCGACCAGTCGTAGGCCTGTACGGGGTTGACGCGGATCCTGATGTCGGGGTGGACCTCACGGAAGCCGTCGCGCAGGGCACGCTGGGCCTCGGGGTCGAAGGCGGAGCCCAGGGTGGCGATGACGAGCGAGCCGTCGTCGCGACCGGGGATGTCGGCGGCGGTGAGGCGGTCCCATTCGGCCGCGACACCGGCCAGAGCGGCGGCTCCGGCGCCGTACGCGCCGTAGCGCATCAGGGCCCGTCGGGAGAGGAGCGAGTCGGTCATCGGCGAGCCTAACTCGTGTTAGCCAAAGGTTGATTTCATGATGATGAGAACCCCGCTGCGGCTCTGTCAAGGGACGTGCGCGGATGGGAAGTGCGGATGGGAAGTGACGAACGGCCGGTGCGCGAGGGCTTGACCTTTAACGAGTTAGGTCTACGGTTCCGGTGAACAAGAGCCGCGTCCCGACGACGATGTCGGGGAAGGGAGCCGCACGATGCGTGGCATGAAGAGGAGTTCGCTCGGCCCAGGGGAGACAGGGGAGACACTGTCCAGGCGGTCGCTGCTGACGGCCTCGGCCGTCGGTGCCGCCGGTGTTCTGCTGCCGGACCTCGTGAGACCGGCGGTGGCGGCGGCCCGCGTGGCGACGGCCGCGTGCACGGGCAGCTACCGCGCCGAGTACCACTTCACGGTCCCCGACCAGTGGATGAACGACCCGCAGCGCCCGGTCTGGATCGACGGCGAGTACCACTACTACTACCTCTACAACCCCCACTACTCGACGGGCGGCACGACGGCCGGCACCGCCTGGCGCCTGGCCACCAGCACCGACCTCGTCTCCTTCACCGACCGGGGCATCGCCGTGCCGAAGGACACGACTCCCAACGGCGATGTCTGGTCCGGCTCGGCGGTGGTCGACACGGACGACACAGCGGGCTTCGGCGCGGGCGCGGTGATCGTCATCGCCACCATGGCTCCCGACGAGGTCACCCAGGCCCAGTACCTGTACTACTCGACGGACGACGGCCGCACCTTCACGAACCACGGCACCGCCCCGGTCCTCGCCAACCCCGGCGTACGGGACTTCCGCGACCCCAAGGTGATCCGCGACGAGGAGCGCGGGCGGTGGGTGATGGCGCTCGCCGAGAACGACAAAGTGGGCTTCCACCACTCCACCGACCTCAAGGCGTGGACGTACGTCGGTGGCTTCATCAAGGGCGGCATCGGCGTCCTGGAGTGCCCCGACCTGTTCCGGATCAGGGCGGACGACGGGACCTGGAAGTGGGTGCTGGGCGTCAGCGCGAACGGCAAGGGCTCCGGGCTGCCGAGCACGTTCGCGTACTGGACGGGTTCCTTCGACGGTACGGCCTTCACCGCCGACGCGTCCGATCCCCATTGGCTGGACCACGGCTGGGACTGGTACGCGGCGGTCACCTTCGACAAGCGTGACGCGAGCGGGGCCCTGGACCCTGACGCGCGGTATGCGATCGGCTGGATGAACCACTGGGACTACGCGAACACCACGCCCACGATGGAGTGCGACGGCTTCAACGGCACCGACTCGATCGTCCGCGAGGTGCGGCTGAAGCAGGCGTCGTCGGGTACGTACTACCTGGCGTCCCAGCCGGTGGCGGCCCTGGACGACCATGTGTCGCGCACGGTGGACCTCGGCGACATCACGGTCAGCGGCACGCGACTGCTCGACTACACGGGTACCGCGTACGAGCTGACCTGTGACATCACCTGGGACCAACTGGCCGGCGCAGGGCTCCAGTTGCGGCGTTCGTCGGACGGCGGGCGGCACATCGACGCGGGAGTCTACGGCGACTACGCCTTCGTGAACCGCGGTTACACCGTGAGCCCCGACACCTCCGGCCGCTGGCAGGAGAGCCGCACGCCGTTCGACCTGTCCGCCGGCACGGTCGACCTGCGGATCCTCGTCGACCGTACGTCCGTCGAGATGTTCGTCGGCGACGGCCGGTACGTGCACTCGACCGAGGCCTTCCCCGACCCGTCCGACACCGCGCTGGCGCTGTTCACGATCGGCGGGCAGGCGGTGTTCCGGAACGTGGTGATCCGGGAGTTCACGGTCTGATCCGACGGGGAGGTGGCCGGGTCGACCCGGCCGGCACGGGCCGGGTCGAGAGCTGACCGTGTGACTGCTTGCGAGGGGCCATGGAATCCCCGGGCCCCTCGAGCGCGGTGGCAGGCCGCGGGGGCAGTCGGCGTCTGGCGGCCCCGTCAGTGGGCGAACAGCGGCGACACGGCGGCCTCCGAACTGCTGTTCCAATACGTCACGCGGGCCTTGTCGTCCACGCGCACGCCGCCCTTCGGCAGCTCCAGGAGTGCACCCTCGCCCGTGTTGGTGTCGGGGCTCTGACCGTGCGGGGCGAGCGCCAAGTTCTTCACGAGGGTGCTCACGTCGTCGTTGCTCTGGCGCAGGAGCAGACCCGCGTACGCCTCCTTGCCGGGTGCGAGAGTCACCTCCGTCTGCGGCTTGGAGTTCTCGAAGACCGCCACGAGACGGCCGTCGCCGTCCTCCAGGCGGAGGACCGGATAGGTCCGCAGCTTGCACGGCTCGGTGCTGGTGTTGGTGACGGTCAGCAGGAGCTTCGAGTCGTCCTTCGTGGGTGGCACGGCCCACTCCACCTTGACGTCGGTGTAGTCGTCGGGGCAGTTGCCGTCGATGCCCGTGGGGTCGGCCGCGGCCTCGCCCGGACGGCCCGGCGTGGAAGTCTCGCCAGAGGACGGCGCGGAGGTCGAGGGGACAACCGGCGTGGACGCGGAGACGGAAGGGGAAGTGAAGGACTTCGGCGGCGAGGTGGCGTCGGCCTTGTCGTCGCTCGCCTGGCAGGCCGTGGCGGTCAGGAGTGCGGCGGCGGTGAGGCCAAGGGCGCCAAGCGTCCGGGTGTGGGTGGTCCTGCGGAAAATGCGCATCATGAGCCCCCGTGGCTGCTGACGTACTGGGATCGGTCTTGACAGGATGCTGACCCTGGCTTCGGATTCACGCCTTCCACAAGGACTGTTACGGCTCTCGCACACGAGGGTGATGGTTCCGTCGTGCGGGAGCGCCCGGAAAGCTGCGACATCAGGCTCGTCCAAGGGCGTGGCGGCTCCGGATCAGCCCGGCCGCCAGGCCCTCCGCCTCGGAGGCGGTCGCCATGCGAAGCTCCTCACGGACGAATGGCCGGGCTCGTTGCATTCCGCTCGCGGGTCACGTCGGCCGCGCCGACGCCGGGGTGGGCCCGTCCTTCCCGGGGGAGGACGGGCATGGTGCGCTCAGCCCCCGGCGCGCGGGGTCAGCTGCAGGTGCGGTAGTCGTAGCCGGCGAGTCGCGCGTTGCCGTCGCCGTCGTAGAAGTTGTACCGGCCACTGCTGTCGCGGGTGATGTTGACCGTGTACCTGGAGCCGTCGAAGTGGTCGACGGCCCCGTTGCCGTCCTGGTCCTCCAGCCCCTTGCCCGCCGCTCTGAAGGTGTCGTCGCCGGCCACCCCGGTCCCGTCACCGCTGCCGCCGAAGGCGCTCTGCCAGTCCGCCGTCGCGGCCTTGGTGTTTGATCCGAAGACACCGTCGATGTCCGCGGAATCGAACGCGGTGCCGTCCGATTCGATGGCGCCGTCCGCCCAGAGGATCGTGAGCTCATGGGTGTCCCCTGTCTGTGGGTGTGGATGACGTGGGCGTGCCGGTCGCGGCGGGATTCCGCCGGGCAGCACGCCGTCGTTGCCGACGCAGTAGGTATGGCAGGCAGTCGGACGAGCCATGGCGCGGCGAAGGCGCGGGACCTGAAGGGGGATGACTGCCCGCTCGTCGAGACCGTCGTGTGTCGCGCTGTTCCTGTCCTGGACCAAGGTGCGCCGCCGAACGTCGGTGAATCTTGGACAAACGTTGAATGGGCTGGTCGAAGGTGCTATGCCAGGGTGGGAACTTGAGACTCGGGGGCGTGCTGTGACGGTTGAGTTCGCTTTGCTCGGCAATGTCGAGGCGCGGGTGGACGGCCGAATCGTCGATCTGGGTCACGCCCGGCAGCGGTGTGTCCTCGCGGTGCTGCTGGTGGACGCCAACCAGGTGGTTTCGGTGGACCAGCTTGTCGAGCGCGTCTGGGCCGACCGTCATCCGCAGCGGGTCCGGAACACGCTCTACGGCTACCTCTCCCGTCTGCGGCAGGCTTTGGCCATCGCCGAGGGGGCGGGTATCGTCCGGCGATCCGGTGGTTATGTCCTCGACGTCGAGGCGACCGCAGTGGATCTGCATCGTTTCCGTGACGTTGCCGCACGGGCCCGGGCGGCCGTGCGGAACAAGCAGGACGAGCAAGCGGCAACCCTGTTCGGGCAGGCACTCGGCCTCTGGCGAGGAAACGCTTTCGCGGGTCTGGACACCCCTTGGATCAACGCCCTCCGCGACGCGGTCGACCAGGAACGGATCGCGGCCGAACTGGAGCACACCGACGTTCGGCTCCGTACCGGTCACCACAGCGGACTGTTGGCCGAATTGTCCGCCCGGGTGGAGATACACCCACTGGACGAACGGATGGCCGGTCAGTTCATCCTCGCCCTGTACCGCTGCGGGCGCCCGGCCGATGCCCTCAACCACTACCAGCAGATCCGGCTGCTGTTGGCCGAAGAACTCGGCTGTGACCCCAGCCTCCCGCTTCGCCAACTGCACCAGCAGATCCTCACCGCCGATCCCGCACTGGACGTCCCAGCCGCCGGGCGTGCTCCGAGATCCGCACCCGCTCTCGTACCGCGCCCGTTACCCGTACCTCCGCCGGATGGCACTCCACGGGACGGTGCCGACCTGGCCGGCCCGCCGACACCGCGGCGTCCCCGGACGGGGGGCCACCTGGTCGGGCGGGCAGCGGAGTTGACGGTGCGATCGAGGATGCCCTGGCCGGTGCGCCAGGGGTGGTCGAGGTGGTCGGGGAGCCGGGTATCGGAAAGACACGGCTGCTCGGCGAGCTGGGCGAGCGCGCGAGACAGCGCGGTTTCGTGTCCCTGGCCGGCCGTAGCGTGGAGTTCGACCGGGCTCCGTACGGTGCGTTCGTGGACGCCCTGGACGACCACCTCGGCAGTGCGGACTTCCTCCGGCTCGGTCACGACGGGGCACCGCCCGGCGCGTTCGCCCTGCTGAGTACGGTCTTCCCCGCGCTCTGTGACCGGTTCCCGGCCGGGCCGGATCCGGTGACGGTCGAACGGTACTGGCTCCACCGGGCGGTGCGAACGCTGCTGGAGACGCTGAGTGCCGACGGCGGGCTCGTGCTCAGCCTGGACGATCTGCAGTGGACGGATGACGGCACAGCCGAGCTGATCGACCATCTGGTACGGCATCCGCCGAGGACACCGCTGCTGCTCGCCGTCGCCTACCGTCCCCGGCAGGCCTCGCCGCGGCTGACCGCGGCGCTGGCGCGGGCGGGAACGGAGGGAAGAGTGGCCAGGGTCGAGCTGGGGCCGCTGTCCCCGGCCGAGGGAGCGGAACTGTGCGGGGCCAGGCCGGACCACCGGCGTTTCCGACGGCTGTACGAGGCCAGCGGCGGCAATCCGTTCTACCTGGAGGCGCTGGCCCGAAGCGCCGGGAACGAAAGCCCGCCGGTGGTTCCGGCCGACGGGGCACCTGTCGCCGACGATCTGCCGCGATCGGTGCGTGCCGCACTGCTGGAGGAGCTGGGAGGTCTGTCGGCCACCGCGAGGGCCTGTACACAGGCGGCCGCGGTACTCGGCGACTCTTTCGAAGCCGACATGGTGGCATTCGTGGCCCGGACCGGTGAGGCACAGGCCCTTGCCGCCCTGGACGAGATCGCGGAGCGGGACCTCGTACGCCAGGTCGGCTCCACGCGCCAGTTCCGGTTCCGCCACCCGCTGGTGCGGGCAGCGGTGTACCAGGGGGCGGGCGCCGGCTGGCGGATCGAGGCACACACCCGGGCCGCGCACGGCCTGGCGCTGCACGGCGCACCGCTGACCGCCCAGGCGTCGCACGTTCAGCGTTCGGCGCGCGTGGGAGACGAGCAGTCCGTCGACGTACTTGTGCGGGCCGCCCGTCAGGTGATGACGATCGCACCGGCCACCGCCGCGCACTGGACACAGGAAGCCCTGCGGTTGCTCGGCGAGCGGAGTCGGCTGCGGCCCGAACTGTGGCTCCAGCAGGCCGATGCGCTGGGCATGGCCGGACGACTGCTGGAAAGCCGCGACGTCCTGCGCACGGCCGCCACCCTCCTGCCCGCGGGGGACCGGGGCCGACGTGCCCGGGTCACCGCCCTACGAGCCACCATGGAGTGGGCACTCGGCCGGTACGAAGAGGCCACGGCTCTGCTGCTGCGGGAGTTGGCGGACCACGAGGGCCAACCGCAGCCTGAGACCGCCACTTTGGAGTGGGGCGTCGCAGTGGTGGCGCTTCGCAGGAACGACTTCTCCACGGCGATCGAATGGGGCGAACGCGCGTTGCGTTCGGCGGAACGTGTCGGCGACCCGACGCAGACCACCGCGGTCCGCGCTCTCCTGGCCCTGGCACACACCTTCGCGGGCGACGCCAGGGCGGCCGACCACCTCGACCCCGTGGTGGAAGTGCTCGACGACACCGACGACCAGGAACTGGCCGGGCAGATGGACACGCTCGTCATGACGGGCTGGACGGAGATGCTGCACGGACGCTACGACCCCGCACTGCGCCATCTCCACCGAGGCCTGGAAGTGTCCCGCCGCACCGGCCAGAGCCTCGTGCTCGCCGATCTCTTCGCCGCCTCCGCCTACGCCTACATGTGGCTCGGACGCCTGGACGAGGCGGCGGCCTACGCCGACGACGCACTGGAGGCGGCGTCACTCGTCGGCAGCGGCGAGCCGCGCTCGTTGGCCGAGGTGGTGAACGCGGCGGTCCTGATGTGGCGGGGTGACTTCGTCGGAGCACTGAAGATCTGTGAGGAGTCACTGTCTTCGGCCGGCCCCGCACCGGGCGCGCACCGGTCGGCGATGGTCGGGATGCTCGGCCAGACGCTGCTGCTCAACGGCGACCCGGAGGGCTGTGTCAGCAAGATCCTCGAAGCGGGCGGCGGCCCGCACCTGCTCGGCTTCGAAGCCCCGGTCCGCGCGATGTGGTTCCGCCTGCTGGCTGTCGCGGAGCTGGCCCTGGGTGACGTGACAGCTGCCGAGAGGTGGGCCGACCGAGCAGCCGCTGCCGCTGGGCCCGGCCTGCCGCCCGGCTGTCGCGGCTTCGCGTTGCAGGCTCGCGCCGAGGTACAACTCGCCCGGCAGAACCCGGCGGCGGGTCCCACCGCGTGCCGGGCCGCTGACGAGTTCCGCGCGGCCCGGATGCCCCTCAACGAGGCCGTGGCCCGGCTGACCGCCGGTACCGCACTGTCCGCCTCCGGCCG
The DNA here is from genome assembly GCF_010548275.1 of Streptomyces sp. SID12488. GTDB lineage: Bacteria > Actinomycetota > Actinomycetes > Streptomycetales > Streptomycetaceae > Streptomyces. The sequence continues at coordinate 16,272 of NZ_JAAGLT010000001.1, read as the reverse complement.
CCAGGCCGAAGCACTCGTCGAGGTGGCACAGGCGAAAGCCCTGTCGGATAGCTGTGGGACCCTTGCCCTGTCCGAATTGGCTGATCACGAACACCACCGAATCGCCGTCCCGACCCCGCCTCCGACAGCTGGTACGACACCCGGCACATGAGGTTCCCCAACAGCACGAGCGAGTTTCTCAGGGGCGCCGCAGGGCGTAGGTGTTCCAGAGTTCGCCGGCGAAGAAGCGGCCGAAGCGAGTGAGTGCCGCGGTGCCGTGCGGGCCTGTTGTGCGGAACGTGGTGAGCAGGCGGGCGAGATCGGTGGCGCCGAGATCCGCCGTCCCCGTGCCCAGTGTCTCGGCGTCGGTCCCGCCCGGTTCGTGGACGTGTCCGTTCAGGACGCGGAAGGCCAGCCTGGTCGTGTCGGTCCACAGGCGGGCCGGGGCGCCGGGCACCAGGTCCTTGCGGCCGGCGAAGGTGCGTGGGCGACCGTCGGCGTCGGTGAAGTGGAGCCGGTAGCGCATCGTGCCGAGGCCGTCCGCGAACAGGCGGACGCTGCCGTGCAGGACGGGGCGGCGCCCTCCGAAGGAGGGGCTGTCGATCCAGCCGTCCGCGCGCGCCTCATGGTCCGGTTCGTCCAGGAAGGCGTCCACGTCGTCGGCCGTGACAGTGAGCCGGAACGCGAACGGTTCGGCCCGGGACCCGTCCGCACCGGGTGCGTAGCGTCCGCGCAGTTCCTCCGTGAACTGGAGCGAGGTGCGACGGGGATACGTGCGGTGCGCGACCGCCTTTGGAGTGGCAGGCCGGCGCTCCTCCAGCAGGCGGGTGCACATTCGGTCGGCCAGGGCCGCGATGGTGAGGGCAGGGTTGGGGCCCACCGGGCCGGGCATCGCCGCCCCGTCCGCGACGTACAGGCCCGGGTGGCCGAAGACCTCGCCGTACGGATCGCAGACCCCGGTGCCGGGGTGCCGGCCGATGGGGGCGCCGCCCAGCGGGTGCACCGTGAGGACGCGGTCCCGGTGCCAGAGCGGATGGTCGGCGTATCCGCCGCCGAGCGCGCCGGCGATCTGCCGCATGAGTGTGCGCGTCCGCTCGAACTGGGCCGCGCTGCCGCCCTGTACCGTCCAGGTGCTGTCCAACCGGCCGCCACGCATGCGCAGTTCGCCGTCCGGCACATCTCGGCCCATCGCGAGCAGCGGCAGGGACGTACCGGTGAACGCGCCGTCGCCGAGAAGCTCGGCGAACGCGCCCGAGAGGCTGGGGTCCGGGGCGCGGGAGATCCGGTCGCGCAGCCTCCCGGCCAGGAAGCGGGCCGCCCGGGAGACTCCCTGCGGTGCGTGGGCGCCTTCGACGAGCCACTCCACGAAACCCGGGTATCCCGCGTCCTGGATGTACCCTCCGCGCCCCGCGCCCGGTACGCCGTCCAGTTCGTCGGGCAGCCGGATGGAGCTGGTGATGACCGGACCGCGGCTGGGACGCATCGGCCGGGGCTCGTCGCCCCGCCTGGCCCGGAGCACGAACGCGAGGTGGTCGCCGTTCGTCGAGAACCGGCTGCCGATCGCCGGGCTCAGACCGGGCAGGTTCCGGCGGGAACGCAGCAGCAGCGAGACCGTGTTGTAGGTGCCGGCGGCGAGGACCAGACGGTCGCAGCTGATGGTGTGGAGTGTTCGGGAGGTACGGGGCGATCCGTAGGGGAGGGGTGATCCGGACACGCCTCCTCCGTCCCCGCGGCCGTCCGGATCACCCCTTTCCCCTCCCCCTTCGCCATTCGGTCCGTGTGTTCCGTGTCTGACGTAGTCCACCGCGTATCGGCCTCGTGCGAGTGCCCGCACCGCGCGCACCTCGTGCCCGGTGCGCAGTTCGGCACCGTGCCGCCGTGCCGCCGACAGATAGGTGTGGTCGAGGCTGTTCTTGGCACCGTCGTTGCAGCCGAGGTTGCACTCACCGCACAGGCGGCAGGTACGGCGACCGACACCGTGCAGGTTGCCCTGGCCGGTGTCGGCCATCGGCAGTCCGGGCTCGGGGTCGGCGCCCGGCCGTGGGGCGAAACTGATCGCGAGCGGCGGCCGTTCCGCCGTCAGGCCCAGCCGTTCGGCCGCTTCACGCATCGCGTGCGCCCGGGGTGTGTCCGTGTAGCCGGGGCGGTCGAGCGGGTACGGGACCGGGCGGAGCATCCGCTCGACCTCGTCGTAGTGCGGGTCGAGTTCGGCTCGGCCGACGGGCCAGGCCTCGTAGCCGCCGCCGGGCAGCGGCTGTTCGTCGACGAACCAGCGTTCGTCCTTGCGCAGCAGCACGCTCGCGTAGATGAGCGATCCGCCGCCCAGTCCGCTGGCGACGACGGAGTCGAAGGCGCGGAAACTCCACACGTCGAACAGGCCTTGCAGGCCTGCCCGCGGGTCCCAGAACGCACGGCCGAGTTCGGCCGGGGAACGGGCGAAGCCGCCGGGCGGGTAGGCGCGTCCGCGTTCCAGCAGGACCACCCGCTGTCCGGCCGCGGCCAGCCGGTACGCGGCCACGGAGCCGCCGAACCCCGAGCCGACGACGACGGTGCCGACGTGTTCGGACGGGGTGTCCGCAGGCAACTCCCGCATCTCACACAGCCCTTCGGTGGAGGAAATCGAGGAGGTGCGGGAACACGTCCCGGTGCGCGTCCCGGCCGATGATCGTGTCCACGTAGCCGTAGCCGGGGGCGACGAACAGTTCGTAGCGGTCGGGGTCGGCGGTCTCGCGCGACATCTCCTCGTGCTCCTGGACGACGGAGTCCCCGAAGACGCGGTTGTGCTCGCCGGTCAGGAACAGCACCGGTGGGCCGCCCTTGGCCGCCGCCGCGAGGTAGTCGTCCGGGAGGTGCGTGTGACGCGGCTCGGTGTCGTCGTACTTCACGGCACGACCCGCCCGTACGATCCTGCCGATGTGCCGGTGGTAGCCCAGCCCGACAGGGCCGAGCAGGTCCGCGACGCGGTCGTGGGTGACGGGGTCGAGCCTGTCGTGGCTGTAGAGCGCGGGCCAGCCGGTGCCCCACATGAAACTCACCATGTGGCAGGCCGGGTTGTCGCACTCCGGGTGTGCCAGCGACACCAGGCGGGCGAACAACCCCGTCCGGCTGAACCAGGCCGCGTCGCCGCCCCGGGGGTCGAGCTGGGACAGCCCGAGCGCGCCCTCGACGAGTGCGGGGCCGTACGCCAGCTTCCAGCGCGACCAGGCCGGTACGCGCATCAGCAGGCCGACCGCGCTGGTGACGACGCTGGTGACGTCCCGTACGGCACCGGCGTACAGGCTCATGAGGAAGGTCATCGACCCGAGACAGTGCGCCACGACGTGCACCCGCCGTTCGCCGACATGCCGGCGCAGTTCGGTGAGCGCGGCCGGGTAGTCGTACAGGGCGATGTCGTCGAGGGTGTGCGCGTGCGGTTCCGTGTTGTACGGGAAGCGGTTGCTCATTCGCATGTCGAGCGTCCATACGTCCGTGAAACCGTCGTCGAGGAGGCAGGTCGCCAGATTCCGGTGCTCGGGCATGATGAACAGGTCGCTGGACGCGGTCAGTCCGTGTACGAGGAGTACGACGTCGTCGCACTCCGCCCGGCGGAAACGGGTCAGTTGGAGGCCGAGTCCGTCGTCCGTGGTGACGGGGTGGACGGTGACCTGGGCGTCGGGAACGCCGGTTGTGGTGTGACGGGGGACGGCGGCTTTCTGGATCGGCATGATTGTCCCCCTCAGTCGGTCGGCCGCCCCACGACGGTGTCGGCGGCCAGGCAGACGCCATCGTGGCGCTCCGGGCTTCGGTGTACCTGCGGAAAACCTGAAATCGGCAGGTCACGGCGCCGATGCGACGACGCCGGGTCACTCTCGAAGCGACGGCGGAGGAGATCGCGGCGGCCGGGCGGCGATGGCACGTACGTACATGGAGTACGTACTCCTACCGACGTGTTCCTGACATGTGTGCCGTTTTCTTGCGTTCATGACGACATCGAGTGTGAAAGCACAAATGCCTAGGAGCGTCAGGCTGGCGTTGGTGGGGGTATGGATCCAGGGCGTGCTGAACCTGGTGGTGGGATTCCTGTCTCTGGCCCTGATGAACGACGCGGCGGACCACGGTCAGGACGAAGGATCCGGGATGCTCCGGTTCCTGGCGGTGCTGACGCTGGTGATCGCCGGGGCGCTTCTGTTGTGCGGCGTGTTCGCGGACAAGCGGTCGAACGGGATACGTGTCACGGTCATCGTCATCGAGTCGCTGGTTCTGCTGAGCGGTGTGGTGGGCCTGTTCCAGAGCGGCGTCTCGGTTCTCCCGGGCATCGTCCTGGCCCTCGTCGTGCTGCGGGGCTTCAGCTCCGCGGAAGCCAGGAACTGGTTCGACCGATGAGGTACGTACCGAGGCGCATACCCGGGCGGAACGGGTCCGTCGGGCCCGTCGTCGCGGCCCTCGCCGTGGTCGTCCTGTTCACCGGGGGTTGTTCGAGCGCCCACGGCACCTCCCTTTCCGGGGAACCGTCCGAGAGCGCGACGGGGCTGTCCGAGTCGCCGAGCCCTTCGCCCACCCCCTCTCTCACTCCTCCGTATCCGACCGGGGCGTCCGGTTGCTACGACAACAAGGGGTGGACGGCCGAGGAGTCCGCGGACTGGGTCGGGCGCTTCGTCGACACGCCCAAGGAGAACTACGGGAGCGACGAGGTGGAGGTTGTCAGCCTGCCGGGGTACAACGGACCGCTCTGCCGGAAGATCACCGTGCAGGTCGAGTTCTGGAAGCTGGTGTACGGAGTCGCGAACGGCGCCGACGGCGAACGCCTCTCGGACGGGACGCGACCCGACTACTACTTCGACATCCGCCGGGGGAAACGCGTCGAACTCCAGGTGGACGCGGGCGTCGAGCGGAAGATCACCCTGCCCACGTCCCTCTACGCGACGGACCGCAGCCCCTGCGAGGGAGCCCTCCTCTCGATCACCGTGGGCAAGCCGCTGACGAGCAAGGAACTGCCCAAGGAAGTCCCGGTCGGCGGCGAGGACGACGCCTGGGGTCGCGCCACGGTGGACTTCCGGTCGAAGCGGGTCGCCGACTACGAACTGTCCGAGCCCTCGGCACCGCAGGTGTGCAGCCCGGACGGCAAGCCCACCGCCGACCCGGCCGATGTACCCGTACCGGGCTCCCTGCCGACGGACTACTACCCGACTGACCTCTACCCGACAGACCTCTATCCGACGCCCGACTACAGCTTCGACCTCGACGACATCCTCAGCTCTCCCACGCCCTGAGCCCCTTCCACGGGATCCAGGCGTGCACCGACCTCTTCACCACATCAACGGGCCCTGCCGCGAGCCCAGTTCGACAGGACTGCCCGACTTTACCTTGGGGGAATCACATGCGTACACACACTGCGACCACCGTCCTTGCCGGCGCCGCCGTACTCTCGGCGCTCGTTCTTCCGGGCGCCGCCCAGGGAGCGTCGCACGCTGGGGCGGCGACGGATCTCAGAGCCTTCGCCTCGGGGAGCGTCCAGCCGAAGGACGCGCTGGGCGCCACCACCTTCAAGGACGGGGTCGTCAACAAGGGCAAGGACATCGTTCTCGGCGTAAAGGGCAAGAAGGCCGTTCCCGTCACGTTCACCGCCTTCGACGAGGAGGGCCTGGCCCTCACCCAGGCGTTCCTGTGGCAGGGCACCGACAGTTCGAGCACGGACACCATCACCGGCGCCCTGGGGACGGACGACGATCCCGTCTGCACGGAGACGACGGTCGAGGGCGGCTACAGCTACAGCTGCAAGGCGGTCTTCACCATCGACCCCGCGGTCGACTTCAAGGACGGCAACGGCACCGCGGGGCCCTGGAAGCTCTTCCTGGGCTCCTTCGATCTCTACCTGAACATCAGTATCGACGACGACGTCGCCAGGAGCAGCATCAAGCGTGCCGCCGCGCTGACCGCCAACGCTTCCCCGGAGCCGGTGAAGAGGGGCAGGACCATCACGGTCACCGGCAAGCTGACCCGCGCCGACTGGAGCACGGGCAAGACCACGGGATACGCGACCCAGCCGGTGAAGCTGCAGTTCCGCAAGAAGGGCGGCAGCACCTTCACCACCCTCAAGACGGTCAAGACCAGCCGCACCGGCACCTTGAGCACCACCACCAAGGCCGGCTCCGACGGCTTCTACCGCTTCGTCTTCGCCGGCACCACCACGACCGGCCCCGCGACGGCGCCCGCCGACTTCGTCGACGTCAGGTAGGCGGCTTCCCGGCCGAGACGGCGGTGGCCGGTTCGCGGAGGCTCACCGATCACCGCCGACGGCTCCCGGACCGGGCTCAGTCCTGCTCCGCGCGGGCGTCCCCGAAACGGCTCCCGGTGCGGCGGCGGGCCATCAGCGTGGCCAGGGCGGTACGTGAGGAGACCCCGGTCTTGCGGAAGGCGCGGGAGACATGGGTCTCGACGGTACGCCGGCTGACGTAGAGCCGGTCCGCGATGGCCTGGCTGGTGAGCCCCTGCGCCACCAGTTCGGCTATCTCCAGCTCCCGGGCGGTCAGGGTGGCCAGCAGCTGGGTGAGTTCGGCGCGGTCCGGGGAACCGTACGGAGCCTCGGAGCCGCCACCGGGCGGACGGGTGGCGTCGGCGAGGCCGACCAGCATTCCGCTGCCGCCCGCCTCGGCGAGCCGGCGCCCCCTGAGCCAGGCGCGCGTGCCGTCCCGGCCGTGGCCCGCCGCCGCTTCCAGCGGGGCGCCGAGCAACAGGGAGTGGGCCTCCCAGAAGACCGCGCCGCAGCGGGCGCTCTCCGCCGCGGCCTCCGCGAACAGGTCCGCCGCCGCTGCCGTGTCCCCCTGCGCCAGCGGCAGATGGGCGGCGCTGCGCAGCGCGGACGACCGCTGCATCGGCAGACCCAGTTGTTCCGCCTCCTTGCGCGCCCGCTCGGCCCAGCCACGGGCCTCCTCGGGCCTGCCCGTCACCAGTGCGGACGTGACCAGGATCTCCAGGTAGAGAGGCCGCAGCGAGGGCTGGATCCGCTGCAGTTCGGGGCCGCCCGCATGGAGCATCGCGTCCCGGGCCCGGACCGGGTCGCCGGCCATGAGCGCGGCCCAACCGAAGATGCACCAGGCGGTGGAGGCCCACCAGTCGACCCCGGTACCGGCCGCGGCCACCGCCTCCTCGGCGACGGCGAGAGGGCGCGGATCGCCCGGCGGGCAGGCGGTGACGAGTGCCGCGGCCTTGCTCGCCAGTACGAACGCGAGCAACTGGTCGCTGCCGATCCCGCGGGCGATGTCCTCGGCCTGGTCGGCGAGTTCCAGCGCCGAGGAGATCCGGCAGGTCTGGACCCGGACATGGGACAGGCACAGCAGCAGATGGGGCACGACATAGAGCTGGCCGCTGCGGCGGGCGATGTCGAGGCCGCGCTCCGCATGCCGCTCCGCGTCCGGGTAGTGCTCCAGGAAGGCCTCCGCCCAGCCGAGCCGGGCCAGTGGTTCGCACAGCGCGGTGAGGTCGTTGTCGGGCAGGGAGTCGACCAGGGCGGCGGCCTGCCGGGCGAATCCGTGCGCGGCGGTCATGTTGCCCTCGTACGCCTCTCCCAGGGCGGCGACAGCGAGGACGCCCGCCTCCCCGACCTCGTCCCCCATGGACCGGGCCGCCGTGAGCGCCACCTCGACCTCGGTGCGTACCTGGGCGTACGAGGTGTCGCTGTCCTGGGGCGCGGCCGAACCCAGCTCCAGGCCGAGCCGGACGACGTCGGCCGGGGCGGGGTCGCGAGCCAGCTCGCGGCGCAACAGCGCGACTGCCTCCGTGCAGCGCCCCAGATGACGCTCCACCAGCGCGCACAGGACGACCGCGCGCACTCTGAGGCGGTCTTGGTGCTCGCCGAAGCCCTTGTTCTCGCCGGTGGCCGGGCCACCGGGTGACCGCCGCGGGGTGGCGATCAGCTCCTGGAGCAGGTCGCGGCTCTCGCGCAGGCCACCGCACGCGGCCAGGGCGCGGGCCCGCCTCAGGACCAACTCGCGCCGCCGGGCGGTGTGTTCGGGAGTGTGCGGAAGGTGACGGAGCGCCACATCGAGCCAGTGGGCGCAACTCGCCGGGGCCGTTCGGGCGGTTCGGGCGGCGGCCTCGTCGAGTACGGCCACCGCTGCCGGGTCCCAGGCGGTCAGCGACTGTGCCACATGGTGGGCCCGCACGGCGGCGGAGGCACCTGCGCGGGCCAGTTCCTGCGCGGCGAGCCGGTGCATCTCGACGCGCCTCAAGAAGGGTGTGCTTTCGTGCACAAGGGTTCGCACGACCGGATGCCGCAGGGTCAGCAGGCCCTGCGGGGCGGAGCGCAACAGGTCGCGTCGGGTGAGAGCGTGGACGTCGGCGGTGAACGCGGTGCCGGAGCGGCCGGTCACCCGGCTCACCATCGCCGGGGTGGCGTGCTCGCCCAGTACGGCCACGGCGTCCACGATGCCGCGCCGGGAGGGGGCGAGCACGGTCAGTTCGTCCAGCAGCAGGGTGCCGAGTCCGGGCGGCGCCGATGACTCGGGCGACGTACTTCCGCGATGGGCCTGGAGGAGGGTCAGGAAGTAGAACGGGTTGCCCTCGCTCGCGGCGTACAGCTCGGCGGTCTCGGCGGGCGGCAGGCCGGGGCCGGCCAGTTCGGCGCAGTCGCGTGCGCTCAGCGGTCTCAGACCGAGTCTGACGACCGTGCCGGTGTCGAGTTCCCGGGTGAGCCTGGCGGCGAGGGACTCGGGACTCTGGCGGTCACGGCGTGTCACGGCCAGGACGACGGGGGCGTGCACGGGATGGCGTACGAGATGGTCCAGTAACTCCAGTGACGCCGGGTCCGCCCAGTGCAGGTCGTCGAGGGCCAGCAGCAGCCCGGACGGGGCGGCGAGCCGGGCGAGCAGGACGGCCGTGGACCGGTGCAGTTCGAAACGGTCGACCGCGCCGCTCCGCTGGAGAAGGGGCGTCACCGCGTCGGTCTCCTGGAAGCCGTCCAGAGCGTGCGGGTCGAGGTGGGCGAGCGCGTCGGTGAACACCTGGAACGGCACCTGCCGCTCGTACTCCGTGGCTCTGCCGCGCAGTACCGTCATACCGCGTCGGCGCGCCCGCGCGCAGACCTCGCCGAGCAGCCGGCTCTTGCCGATGCCGGCCTCACCGGTGATGTCGACGAGCCGGGAACGGCCGCTGTCACGGAGCTCCTCGCCCCGTGCCGTGCCGCGCGCGTCGTCTGCCGCACGGTCGAGCAGCGCGTCGAACCGGGCCAGTTCGACGGAGCGGCCCAGCAACGGAGCCCCGTTCCCGCTGTCCCCAACTACCCTGTCCGCTCCCATAGTTGCCCCCCGCGTCTTTACATTCCCCTCACATATCATTCTCTCCTGTTGATCGTCGTAACCGCTGCGTCGGTGAACCGGGACGGACGGTTCTCACAGGGCGAGCCGCCGGTCCGGTCGGAGACGGGTGGCTTTCTCCGCCTGGAGCCCGAGTCATCGCCCACCCAGCCGGGCCGCATCTGTCCACCTCCGCGCTGCGACCACACCTTCGCCGAGCTCGCAGCCAGATTCCGCGTGGGCCTGCCCCCCCAGCCGTACCGCCGCGCGAAGTCAAAAACCAGGCTGCGGAGGAACGTCTGATCGCACGAGGCGGACTTGCGCGGCTGCTACGCGGTCGGGCAGGTAGGCGAATCCGTTGCCGTTGTCGAGGAGCAACCCCTCATCGATGCCGTCCACGGACCAGAGATCAACCGGCCCACCGGTGTTGTTGATCTGAAGGAAGAACTCCGCTGTCTCCTCGCCCCGGCAGACGAAGATCCCCTCCACCTCAGGGCGGCGACTGCCGGCGATTCCCCGCGCGGCGCCCATCCGGGTCCAGTCGAGGCCATGCTGTGCGATCGACCGCCGATTGAGCACGGACGAAACGTGGAAGAAGTCGGACCTATCAAACACGCCAGGAGTATAGGAGGCAGTGAGGCTTCCTCCGCAGGTCGAGGCGGTCAGCCCAGCACGGGTCTTCGTGAGCCGAGTGCGCTGGAGCACTGTCCGCTTCGCGAGAACGCCGGTAATGAAGCGCCCTCCACGCCGGAACCGGGGTGCGGGCCGAGGGGAGTTACTCGGACTCTTCCCGCGGAACGGCGCGGCCGTTGATCGCGTCGGCGATGGCGTAGGCGGTGTGGACGAAGGACTCCGCCTGCTGCACCGACAGGTTCAGCGCGGAGGTCTCCTCCAGGGCCCGCCACATTGCTGCCAGGGGCTCGCGCATGGCATGGCCCTTGTCGGTCAGGTGGATGACCATGACGCGCCGGTCGTGTCCGGCCGGCTCGCGGATGAGCAGGCCGGCGTCCTGCATGCGGCGTAGGGACTTGGAGACGGTGGAGTGGTCAAGGCCGACGCTTTCGAGCAGCTCGGACTGGGTCTGGCCGTCCCGGTCAAGGAGGTGCATCAGGAGCAGTTCCTGTCCAGGATGCAGATCCATCTCGCGGAGTATGGCGGCGGCGCGGGCGCGGTGAGCGCGGGCGAGCTGGAAGATCGCGTAGCTCATCGGCCCCTCGCTGGCCGTCGTGGGGATGCGGGGTGTGGGAGCGGCCATGATGCGGTTCCTCAGACGGAGTGGGTGGGGTAGTCGGTGTAGCCGGCCACTCCGCCGCCGTAGAAGGTCGCCGGGTCGGGGGTGTTCAGCGGCGCGTCAGAGCGTAGCCGCTCCACCAGGTCGGGGTTGGCCAGCGCGAGGGCGCCGACGGAGACGAGGTCGGCCGTGCCGTGGTCGATGTCCTTCGCGCGGGTGGGCAGGTCGGTGCCGGCCCGGTTGAGGATCAGTTTGGTCGGCCACAGCGCGCGCAGGGTGCCCAGCAGCGCGTCGTCGCCGGCGTGGAGGACGTGTAGGTAGGCGAGGCCGAGCGGGCTGAGGGCACGCATGAGCGCCGGATACAGCTCGGCGGTGTCGGACTCGGCGATGTCGTTGTAGGGGTTGCCGGGGGAGACCCGCAGCCCGGTGCGGTCGGCGCCGATCTCGTCGGCCACGGCAGCGGCCACCTCGACGGCGAAGCGGATGCGGTTGTCGAGGGAACCGCCGTAGCGGTCGGTGCGCTGGTTGGTGTTGTCGGACAGGAACTGGTGCACCAGGTAGCCGTTGGCGGCGTGGATCTCCACGCCGTCGGCGCCTGCCGACACGGCAGCCGCTGCGGCGCGGCGGAAGTCGTCGACGGTCGCCGCGACCTCGTGCGTCGACAGAGCACGGGGCGTGGGCATCTCCTGGGGCCCGGACGCGGTGAACATCGCGCCCTGCGGCCGGATCGCCGAAGGGGCGACCGGCCGGCGCCCGTGGGGGGTGTTGTCGGGGTGGGCGATGCGTCCGGTGTGCATCAGCTGGATGACGATGCGGCCGTCGGCGGCGTGCACGGCGTCGGTGACCTTGCGCCACCCTGCGATCTGCTCGTCATTGTGGATTCCGGGGGTGAGGAGGTATCCCTGCCCGTCGGCGGAGGGCTGGGTTCCCTCGGTGATGATGAGCGCGTGCGAGGCCCGCTGGGCGTAGTACTCGGCGTTCAGCTCGGTCGGTACGCCTTCAGGCGTGGAGCGGTCACGGGTCATGGGGGCCATGACCAGGCGGTGCGGGAGGGAGATGTCACCGACGGTGGTCGGTGTCCACAGGGAGTGCAGCATGAATGGTCCTTCGGTGCGGTGATGAACAGGTGGTGATCGGGAAGGCGGGAGGGCGTGGCGCGAGGAGTGGCCGGCGTGATCAGCCGACGGTGAGGACGAGCTTGCCCCGGACATGCCCGGCGTCGCTGACCTGCTGGGCCGTGGCGGCCTGGTCGAGCGGGTAGGCGGTGACGGTGGTGACGACCTTGCCGGACGCGGCGTCCTGGGCCAGTGCGGCCAGGTCGGCGGCGGAGCGTTCCCTGGGAGCGCTTGAGAAGGTGATGCCGAGCTGGTACGCGCTGAAGTCGGCGATGGTGACGATGCGGTCGGTGCCGCCGCGCAGGGTGATGGAGTCCTCAAGGGCTCCCTTCCCGGCCAGGTCGAACACCGCGTCCACGCCGTCGGGGGCGAGCGCCCGGACCCGCTCGACCAGGCCCTCGCCGTAGAGGGTCGCGGTGGCGCCGAGCGCGGTGAGGTACTCCTGGTTGGCGGGGCCGGCGGTGCCGATGACGCGCGCTCCGCGGGCCGTGGCGAGCTGGACCGCCAGGGTTCCGACCGCTCCGGCCGCGCCGTGCATCAGTACGGTCTCCCCGGCGGCGACGCCGAGCAGGTCGAGGACCCGCTCGGCCGTCGCGCCCGCTGTCGGCAGCGCGGCGGCGTGCTGCCAGTCGAGGCCGGCGGGCTTGGGGGCCACGGTGGTGGCCAGCGCGTACTCGGCGTACGAGCCGGTGTCCGACCAGCCCAGCACCTCGTCACCCACCCGCACATTCCGCACGCCCTCACCCAGGGCGTCCACCACGCCCGCGAGCTCGCCACCGGGGACGGCGGGCAGCGGCGTGGGGAACACGGCCTCCATTGCCCCGGAGCGGATCTTGCCGTCCAGCGCGTTCAGCCCGGCTGCCTTGACGCGGACGCGGATCTGCCCGGGGCCGGGCTGCGGGATCTCGATGTCCGCCTCGCGCAGCACTTCCGTGCCACCGAAACGGTCGAACAGGATGGCTTTCATGACGACTCCTCTCGTGTCGCCACCCACTTAGGTGGCTAGACACATAAATAACCTAACAGCAAACATGTGGCTAGCCAAGTATTTGCTTTCCGGGAGCTTCCGGGCGGAGGGCTCCGGCGTGATCGAGCGGCCCGGTGTGGTGCGCGCCGCCTGGCAGGCCCGCCCGCGCCGGGGTCGGCCTCGTTCCCGTGCTGTGTGCGGGGTGAGGTGGCTGGGGCGGCCGAATCTGTATCGCATGGAACAATAATCCCTGGAAGTTGATTCCATGGAATCTAAATGGTTTGCTGGGTGGGCGGCTGATCGAGGGCCTTGGTCGCCCGCCTCCGGCAGGCGGGCCCCGTGGGCCGTTCCGGCGGAGCGCGGCAAGCACCCTCCGGATCAAGCGCGCCCTGGAGAGTTACGTCTGTCCCGACATGGGACTGCCAAGGAGTGAGTGTCATGACCGTTCCCGCCTTCAACTCGGTCGCCTGGTTCGAGTTCGGCACCGACCAGCCGGAGAAGGCCAAGGAGTTCTACGGCGAGCTCTTCGACTGGAACTTCGTCCTCAACACCGACACCCCGGGCGTCACCTACCACTCGGTGATGCCGCCCGGTGCCCAGCAGCCTGCGGGTGGCGTGTGGGAGTCGGAGGGCAGGTTCCCCAACTACGCGATCTTCTACGTCCTCGTCCGGGACGTCACCGCGACCGTCGGGCGCGCCGGCGAACTGGGCGCCGAGGTGCTCATGGAGCCGGTCTCGGACTCCGCGGGCTTCACCTTCGCCCGGCTGCGGGACACGGCCGGCAACCACTTCGGCGTCTTCTCCGCACCCGCCCCCTGACCGGCCGCGTGGGCCCGCCACGCGACCTCGGCGGCGCCCGCATGGCCTGCGCCTTCGAAGGCGCTCTGCTCGCCCTCGACAGCGCCCAGGGTGCCGAGGCCGCACAGATACTCGGCGCCCGCCGGGTCGTCCCCGCCCACTTCGACAGCTGGGCCCACTCCAGGTAAGGCCGAAACGAGATCGAGGCCGCTTTCACCGAAGCCGGCCTTGCCCTCGACGACCGCCTCGACTTCGCCCGACAGCCACCCACCCCCCACACAAGAACCCAGGAGCAAACGACATGACCAGCGCGAACATCGACATCGCCCGCACCTACTTCCAGGCCGTCCAGACCGGAGACATGGCCGCTCTCGGTGAACTCCTCGACGCCGACATCGTCTGGCACCAGCCCGGCGCCAACCAGTTCTCCGGCGAACACAAGGGCCAGGGCGCCGTCTTCCAGATGCTCGGCAGCATGATGGAGACCAGCCAGGGCTCCTTCGCCATCGACAAGATCCACAGCCTCATGGGCAACGGAGACCTGGTCACCGCCACCATCCACTTCACCGGCCGCCGCGGTGACGCGTCGTTGGGCATGGACGGCGTCGACCTCCTGCGGATCGAGAACGGCAAGATCGCCGAGATGTGGCTCTTCTCGGCCGACCCGGCCGCCGAAGACACCTTCTGGGGCTAGAGCCCGCGGTGTCCGGGGCCGACTCGGCCCCGGACACCCACGAGCCGATCCGTACGTACACGAAAGGCACCCGCATGCGGAAGATGACCGAGCAGCAGTGGCGGGCGTTCGTCACGCACGGCACCCGCACCGGCAAGCTGTCCACCGCCCGCGCCGACGGCAGCCCGCACGTCACACCGGTCTGGTTCCTCCTCGACGGCGACGACATCGTGCTCACCACCGAGAAGAACGGGGTCAAGGGCCGCAACCTCGCCCGCGACGGACGGTTCGCCCTCTGCGTCGACGAGGACCGGCCCCCGTACGCGTTCGTACTCCTCCAGGGCCGCGCGACGATCTCCGAGGACCCGGACGGCATGCTGCGCTGGGGCGGCCTCCTGGGCGCCCGGTACATGGGCGAAGGCCGCACCGAGGAGTACGCCGCACGCAACGGCGGCCCCGGCAACCTCCTCGTCCGGTGCCACATCGGCAAAGTCATCGCCTTCGCCGGTATCGCCGACTGAATCGCGGGGCCGATGGGCCGGGGCCGGGCTTTGTGTTCGTCCGGCCCCGGCCCATCAGCCCACGGGCATTGCCGAGCCGTCTCGGCTCACGATGCCGGTCGGCCGGGCTGCTTCGGCGCCCGCATGGTCGGCACCGGCGTCTGCGAGGCCGCCTTCCGCTCCGCGTCCAGGGCGCGTCCGGCCGCCCGCAGCGTGCTGAGGGCCGCGGTCACCTCGCGTACGGACTGCTCGGGAATCACCGACCCGATACGCAGTTCCAACTCCTCCTCGAAGACCTTCAGCGCCCCGTCCACCAGCTTCCGCCCCTCGGGCGTCAGTTCGACGATCGAGGAACGGCGGTCGTTCGGATTGGCCCGCCGCTCACACAGGCCCGCCGCCTCAAGGCGATCGACCACCTTGCTCGTGCCACCCACCGTGATCGAGAACTTCTCCGCGATGTCCTGGATCCGCCGCCCGGGCTGCTGCAGTAGCAGGTGCAGCACCTCGAACGAGGTCAACGGCAGGTCGTACTCCGCCCTCAAACGCCCCTCGATGCCGTCCCACAGCTCGATCTCCAGCGAGACCAGCTCCCGGTACAGCAGCTTCAGGTCGGCGTCAGCCATCACTCATCTTCCGAAGAATTATCTTCCATGGACAGTTAACTGTAGGTTACTGCCGTTCCGGTCCTGCGGACTCGAGTTGCCACCCGTCCGGCCCGACCTGGTTGCGGAGTCGTTCCCTGCCGACGAGCAGTCGTCCAGGGTCGATACTCGTCATCCCGGAACCCGTACCAGGCTTGGCGGCCCCTACGGACGAGGCGCTCGACGCGGCGGCCCAGGGTGCGTTCACGGGCAGCACGCACGCGGCCGGGGATCGGCGCGGCGGGCGGCGAAGGGGTCGGAGGGGTCGTCCGTGTCCTGAAAGAACGCGTGGCCGGCCGCTGCAGACCGAAGGCTGCGGCAGCCGGCCACGGGCGGCCTGGCGGACCTCGTCAGGATGGGTGTTACTCGCCCACGACGCCCGAGGATGCGATGACGATCTTCGCGCGGGTGGTACCGGACTGGGAGCCCAGGGACTCGATCTTCGTGACCAGGTCCTGGCCCTCGACGACCTCGCCGAAGACGACGTGCTTGTTGTCGAGCCACGGAGTGAGAATGGTGGTGATGAAGAACTGCGAGCCGTTGGTGTTCCGGCCGGCGTTCGCCATGGACAGCAGGAACGGCTTGTCGTGCTTGAGCTTGAAGTTCTCGTCGGCGAACTTCTCGCCGTAGATGCTCTTGCCGCCCGTGCCGTCGCCACGGGTGAAGTCGCCACCCTGGAGCATGAAGTCAGGGATGACGCGGTGGAAGCCGGAGCCCTCGTACCCGAAGCCGTGCTGGCCGGTGGCCAGCTCACGGAAGTTCTGCGTGGTTTTGGGAACGACGTCGTCGTACAGCTTGAAGACGATGCGGCCCGCAGAGTCGCCGTCGATGGTGATGTCGAAGAATACGTTGGTAGACACAAGGCCATCCTGCCACGCCCCGGGAGCGCCGCCGGAGGAGCCCACTCACGGGCCGCGCCGACGATCGCCGAGTAGGCGCAGGGGTCTTCCACTCGGATGTCGGTACGCGCGAAAATCTATGTCGACCGGAGTAGACATTCGGTGGTGGGTCTGGTTATGGTTTCTCTCGTAGCCCAGAGAGACAGCAGGGCCTGGCAGACACGAACTGCCGGGCAGCAGTAGTGAAGTTGCAGTGTGCA